>CAVQAW010000006.1:0-8301 GCA_963710535.1 uncultured Flavobacteriaceae bacterium | reverse complement strand
TAAAAACTACAGGCTATTCAGAAAAAGCAAGGCCCAGTTCTCAGATAAGAAAATTGTGCACGAAACCTTGGACGTTGATGGTGAATCGGGCATTTTCAAGGAACAATTGGTGCATTACTGCTATAAGAATTTTGAGGATTACAAGTGTAAAATGCTCAAATATGGCAGGTTAAAGGCTCAGGAATCGTTTTACAGGGAGAAGCAGTTCAACTACTTTTACCTCATTTTCAAACCCGTTTGGAAATTTTTCAACCATTACTTCTTAAGGTTGGGCTTTCTGGACGGCAAAAAGGGCATCACCATTTGTTATCTCAACGCCTTGAGCGATCTGGAAAGGTATAGAGAGTTGAAAAAATTGGAGAAGAAGAACGAGCTGGCCTACTACTTGGTAATGCCGTGATAGGTCCAAACGCTTTTGTTCTGTCTCACTTCACGCCGTATCACTTGGTTTTTTGCAATGGCCTCGGCGTTTTGTAGCCCCGTTCATGATCTAAGTGAACACAGACCGCACTGTATCGCAATTGCTTCGACCGGACCCCGTAATTGAAGAGCCTTTCGCCAAATTCCCGATCTTCGCCCCCATATTGCATCCGCTCGTCAAAGCCATTGATGTTCATGATGTCTTTTTTCCAGCCCGAGGAGTTGTGGCCGTTCCAGCTGGCATTGGTGGGCGTGATCGCATTGAAGAACTTGGAGATAAAGCCTTTGGCGGTCAATTTGTTGTTCTTGAAAGTCTTCGGTATGCCTTTCTCCTTCAACCATTGAATATTGAAGCAGTTTTGCCGCTCTATATCAGCCTTCGTGATGGCCAAAGAAATGTTCATGGGCAACATATAATACCCCCCAGAAATAAAAAATCCCGGTTCTTTGTTGATGTAGTGTACCTGTACAAAATCTTCCCTTGGGATACAGTCACCATCGGTCATGATGATATATTGCGTTTTACAGGCGAGGATGGCCTTGTTCAAGATCTTACATTTCTGGAAGCCATGGTCTTCCTGCCAAATATGATTGATGGGATAGGACATTAGTGGTTTTAGTGCCTCAATTTTATCCTTGGTTTCCGAGCCCGAACCATCATCGGCAATAATGACCTCAAAATCTTTGTAGGTCTGGCAATTGAAGCCCCACAAAACCTTTTCCAGCCAATCCGGCTTGTTATAGGTACTAATGATGACACTGACCGTGCTCATAGGATGCGCTTGCTTTCTGATGATTTTGCAAATGTAGTTTTTTGAAAAGGATCACCAAGAAAATATGCCGTCTAAATGGGCCGTCATCGGAACTGACCCTAAATTGGCTATATTTGCAGCATTGGAAACGAAGCCCCGAATCGTATGAAATTCCTGGTCATACAGCAAAAAATGATAGGTGATGTGCTCACCAGCACCATTCTTTGTGAAAATCTGAAAGAGCGGTATCCAGATTGCCAAATACATTTTGTCGCCAACGAACATACCTTGGCGGTGTTGGAGAACAACCCCTTTATCGATAAGGTCATCGTCTTCAAAAATCATTTCAGTAAAAATAAATTCGATTTTTATGACTTCCTGAAAGAGATCAAAAAAGAGGAATATTATGCGGTGATCGATGTTTACGGTAAATTGGAAAGCAACCTGATCTCGCACTTTGCCCGGGCACAATACAAAATTGCACACGACAAATGGTATACCCGCTGGGTCTATACCGATACCATCAAAGAAAAATTGGTGGTTGAAGGAACGATTCCCTTGGCCATGCATAACCGGTTGCGGTTGCTCGATCCCCTGCTCAAGGAATCGAACACCTATGTGACGAACCCAAAATTATACCTGCAGGAAGCAGAGATGGAGGCCGCCTCTCAGGTGGCCACTGCATTAAAGTCGGAGGCATCCCAACCGCTGATCATGATGGGCATTTTGGGCAGTGATTCTATCAAGACCTATCCCGCCGCCTATATGGCCAGCATCATCGGCACCATTTGCGAAAACACCAATGCCAAAATACTTTTCAACTACCTGCCCCACCAGGAAAAAGAAGCCAGGGCCATATATGACCTATGCGATCCCGAAACCCAAGAACGGATCGCGATCGACTTTTACGCCCCTTCCCTACGGGAATTCATAGCGCTGTTATCGCAATGCGAAGCGCTGATCGGCAATGAAGGGGGCGCGGTGAACATGGCCAAGGCCATAGAAGTGCCTACGTTTTGTATGTTCAGTCCGTTTATTCTCAAAGAAGCATGGCACAATGATGCCAGAACAAAGCATGTCGGGGCACATCTAAAAGATTACAAACCCGAACTTTTTGAAAATCAAGATAAAAAATACCTCAAAAAAAATATCGATACCCTTTATGATGCCTTCGAACCTGCCCTTTTCAACCGGTCATTGCTGGATTTTTTGAAGGAACATTGTAATTAGAGGATGGAAAAGCCCGTGAGTACAATCATAAATAAAGTTCAGGTGGCCATCATCCTCATCAACTACAATGGCTCCGAGGATACGGTCAAATGCGTTGAAAATATCCTGTTGAAGACTTCCAAGGCACTGTCCTACGACATTATTGTGATCGACAATGCTTCGAAGCGGGATGATTTTGAGGCCTTGCAAAACCACCTGAGGGGTGTAAACGATCATAGAATAAAGCTTTATCGGAGCAAGATCAACTCGGGTTTCGGGGGCGGGAACATGATGGGGGTGCAGCATGCCAATGCCGATTACTATCTTTTTCTCAACAACGATACCCTCCTGATCAACGACGCGGTTTCGATCTGCCGCGATTTCATGGAGAAGACCGCCGATGCCGCCGTTTGCGGGGCCCAAATTTATGACGAAAACGAAAAACCGGCGGTGAGTTTCGACCATTTTACCTCTTTCGGTCGCGAAGTTTTTGGCAAGGCCGCGATTGAATTCCTCCATCCAAAATCGAAGCCCAAAAGGCGAAAAATATATGCCGACCCCCTAGCAGTCGACTATGTGAACGGGAGTTTCATGTTTTTCCGGGCTTCCGATTTTAATGCCGTTGGGGGTTTCGACACCAACCTCTTCCTATATTTCGAAGAAAGCGATATCTGTTGCCGACTTCGACGCCGGAAGCGAAAAACCTATTTCCTGCCAGCTGCCAAATACCTGCATTATCAGGGCAAGAGCATTGATCGGGCAGGTATCCCCATCGATACCAAAATAGAGCTGAAAACCTCGATGTTCTATGTCATCCGTAAAAACAACGGCTATGGGCAGTACCAACTAACCCGTTTGTTTTTCATCCTTCGCTATGGCCTGGTATCGATCTTTAAACCCAAATATTGGAAACTGTTCCATCGCATACTGATCGGGCTCCCGCTAGGAAAATCATTGAAACAAAGGCAGGTTATTGAAGACTGATCCATGGCAGCAAACCCAAGAAAATGTATTTTTGCTTCCGAAAAATCGATATAAGCCATATTTGACCAATGACGACAGAAATCAACAACGCCATTGAAGTACTTCAACAGGGCGGTCTTATCCTCTACCCTACCGATACGGTTTGGGGCATCGGCTGCGATGCCACCAACGAAGCGGCCGTAAGCAAGGTCTACGCCCTCAAAAAAAGAGCGGACAGCAAAGCCCTGATCTGCCTGGTCGCCAATGTGCCCATGCTCGAAAGGCATGTGCAACAGGTTCCCGAAGTGGCCTACGACATCATCGATCTCACCACCAAGCCGACCACCATTATTTATGACCAGCCCAAAGGGGTGGCCAAAAACCTGATCGCAAGCGATAATACCCTGGCCATTCGCGTGGCTTCAGATCAATTTTGCCAATATCTGATCAATAAGTTCAAAAGACCTATCGTTTCGACCTCCGCGAACCTTTCGGGCGAACCTTCGCCGGGCCGTTTTTCAGAAATCAGCGATGCCGTTTTAAAAGGTGTCGACTATGTGGTAAATTTGCACCGAGACAAAACCAACGGTCCGCCCTCCTCCATACTAAAACTGGGGAATGATGGTTCGGTAAAAGTGATACGCGAATAAGTATTGAAGACGCGTGATAAGAACTCTTCCGATGAGAATGCATCGGGAATGAAGCCAAATCATGGAACGAAGCAATTACCAAAAAGCCATACAAGATCCGATCTTTTCGATCATCAACGAGGCCGCCCGGGCACTTGGGTCGAACACCTACGTCATCGGTGGCTATGTGCGTGATTATCTTTTGCAAAGGGGCATCCCCAAGGATATCGATATTGTTGTGGTGGGCAGTGGCATCGCGCTGGCCCGGAAAGTCGCCGCGTCATTGCCGGGGAATCCCAAAGTCACCGTGTTTAAAAACTTCGGTACCGCCATGATCAAACAGCACGATCTTGAACTGGAATTCGTGGGGGCCCGCAAAGAAAGCTACGACCGTGATAGCAGAAAACCCGTGGTAGAGGACGGCAGTTTGGAAGAGGACCAAAAAAGAAGGGATTTCACGATAAACGCCTTGGCCATTTCCCTGAATGCCGAAAATTATGGAACGACTGTTGGATCCTTTCGATGGTCTGGGCGATCTTGAACGCAAACTGATCCGAACCCCCTTGGAACCGGGCATCACCTTTTCCGACGACCCGCTGCGCATGTTGCGGGCCATTCGGTTCGCCACCCAACTCGATTTTGAGATACAGCTGAAATCGCTTCAAGCGATCACCGAACACAAAGAACGCATCAAGATCATCTCCGGGGAACGCATTGTCGAGGAACTCCATAAAATATTGGCCTGCCCCAAACCCTCCATCGGTTTTGGGCTGTTGCACAAAACCGGACTCTTGCCCTATATCTTGCCCGAACTGATCGCCTTGGAGGGCATTGAGGAGATCGAGGGCCAACGGCATAAGGATAATTTTTGGCATACGCTCGAAGTGGTCGACAATATCGCCGAAACCACCGATGATGTTTGGTTGCGTTGGGCGGCCTTATTGCACGATATCGGAAAGGCCCCCACCAAAAGGTTCCATAAAAAAATTGGATGGACCTTTCATGGACACGAATTTGTCGGCTCCAAAATGGTCTATAAATTGTTCAAACGCCTGCACATGCCCTTGAACGACAAGATGAAGTTTGTGCAAAAGATGGTGATGATGAGCTCCAGGCCCATCGTGCTTTCCGAAGAATATGTCACCGATTCGGCAGTACGCCGTCTGGTCTTCGACGCCGGTGAGCATGTAGAGGATCTGATGACACTGTGCGAGGCCGATATCACCACCAAAAATCCCGCCAAGCAGCGGAAGTACAAAAACAACTTCAAGTTGGTACGCCAAAAGATCGTGGAGGTGGAAGAACGGGACCACATCCGTAATTTTCAGCCCCCGGTGAGCGGGAGAGGAGATCATGGAGACCTTCAACCTAAAACCTTCCAAAGAGATCGGTATCATCAAGGAAGCGATCAAGGAGGCCATTTTGGAAGGTGAAATTCCGAACGAACATGATGCGGCACGGGATTTCATGCTGAAAAAGGGCAAAGCCATGGGCCTGTAAACAAGACCGGGAAATTCGATCCGTTTTTTCCAAAATAGGAGTCCTTTTGTGTAAAAGATGTGGTAATTTTGCACTCTATTAAGCGTAAATCATGCAAAAAACCTTTCGCAAAGCCGCGAAAATCTCCTTGATCTTAGTGTATTTGGTGATTGCCGCCGGAGCTATTGTAAGGATGACGGGAAGCGGCATGGGTTGCCCCGACTGGCCCAAGTGTTTTGGATATTACATCCCCCCTACCGAAGCCTCCGAACTGCAATGGACGGCGAACAGGGACTACCAAAAAGGACAAGTGATCATCAAGGACGAATCGCTGCAGGTGGCCAAAGAAGATTTTAGGACCACCGATCGTTTTGATGCCCAGGATTGGGAACCCTATACCAAACACGATTATGCCATTTTCAATCCATGGCATACCTGGATCGAATTCATCAACAGGCTTTTGGGTGCCCTGGCCGGCTTGGCCACCTTGGTGCTGGCCATCCTGTCTTTCCGGTACTGGAAAACAGAAAAATTACTGACCTTCCTCTCTATTTTGGTGGTCTTTGCCATGGGCTTTCAGGCCTGGCTTGGCGCAACCGTGGTATATTCGGTTTTGGAACCCGTGAAGATCACGGTACATATGGTCATGGCCCTCATTATTGTGGCCATGCTGTTGTATCTCCTCCATCGAACACGGGACAGGGCAATGGCGCCAATACATGACAAAATTGTAGTGAAATTGCTTTTCCTGGCCTTGGGGTCCACCTTGGTGCAGATCATATTGGGCACCCAGGTACGGCAGTTCGTCGACGTGCAGATCGATCTGGTTGGGGAAACAGCCAAAAACCTGTGGTTGCAAGCGCCAACCTGGCCGTTCTATGTGCACCGATCGTTTTCGGTGCTGGTGCTGCTCTTGAACGGATATTTGGGATACAGGATCTTTAAAAGGAAGCTGGGTTTTGGCAAGATCAACTGGGTGTTGGGCCTCCTAGGCTTGGAAGTGCTCACGGGCATCATGATGTATTATCTCGATTTTCCGTTCACCACCCAGCCGATACATCTCATCCTGGCTTCGCTGTTGTTCGGCACGCAGTTTTATTTGGTTTTGGAGGCCCTAAATGCAAAGAAAAGTCCTAAAACTTTGTAACTTTGCCCTCCGAGTAATTTTGGCCGATGATCTATAAAATCAGGATAATTCTGGATGCGGAGGAAGATATCTTCAGGGATATCGAAATTGCCGCACACGATTCTTTGGAAGAGCTCCACAACACCATTACCCAGGCCTTTGGCTTTTTGGGCAATGAGATGGCCTCCTTTTACACCTGTGATGAGAATTGGAACCAAGACGAGGAAATCGCGCTGTTCGACATGGGCGAAACCCCGGGCTCCGTTCGCCTGATGCAGGAGACCATTTTGGAGGATATCCTGGGGCCCGAAACCCCAAAGCTGATTTATGTCTATGATTTTTTGAGCATGTGGACCTTTTTCGTGGAACTGGCCGATGTGGTCGAAGTTGAAATCGGTAAGGCATATCCCAATGTGCTTTTCAGTTTCGGGGAAATACCTGAGGCCCCGCCCGAAAAGAAGTTTGAGGCCGATCCCGCTTTCGATTTTGATGATACGTTGGACAATTATGACGATATGGACTTTGACGAAAACTGGAACTGATACGGGTCCAAACCCTGACCTTACCATATCATCGCATCGGTGAAATTGCCAACATGGCAGCATAGCCAAGGTATAAGCCCATCTTTAAAACCTAAAAATCACGAATAACACCCTCCTGTATTTCAGGAATAACCCCAAAAAATAACATGATCAATCTGTATCCAGCCCAAATTGAAAGTCTATCCCTGCATCGTGTCGGCAATAAAAACAAAGGGGAAAGTGTTTTTCTGTCGGAGGCTCCTTTTGCCCTCAACGACGAGACCACTGGCCTTTTGAAGGAATACTTTTTTAAGCCCTTTCGGGAAAAGAGGAAAGTTATTTCAAGTTCACCGATGAAGTGGATATAAGCTTCAATGCGCTCCATAAGATCGTTTCCGAGGTTTTCGAAGATCCCTCGCGCCTGCACCAAAACTCAAAACAGATCGCCACCCATTTGTTCGAACAATCGAACCACCCGCATATCAAAAGCGGGGAACTCTACGTGGCCTATTTGAGCCATCTGATGCTCGACAACGTGAAGGCTCGATGCGATCGGAATCCTTAAAAGCGAACTGGAAACACGACTTCCTTCAATTCCAAGAAAAAGAGGGAAACCTCGATATCGTCATACAACAGGGCATCAACGTCAACCGCCTCGATAAGGGTCGCCTTATCTTCAACGTGAACAAGGAAGATGGCTATAAAGTGCTGTCGGTAGACAGTAACCGATACGATACCAAATACTGGCTCGAGCAATTTTTGGGGGTCAATGCCCTGGCCGATGAAAATTTCTATACCAAGAACTACCTTAAATTCTGCCAGAATTTTGCCAAGGATGTGGTGCTCCCGGCGGAGGACAAACAACAAGAGGTACTTTTTATGAACCGGGCCGTGAACCATTTCGCCAAAAACGATGCCTTCGAGGAGTCGAATTTTTTGAACGAGGTAATGGAGAACCCGGAACTGATCCCCGAATTCAAGCACTACAAGGTAGAGAAAGGCCCCAAGTACAGCATCGAGGACGTCTCCAATTTCGACATCGCCAACAAAGCGGTTTCCGATGCCCGTAGGAAAATCAAGAACGTGATCAACCTCGATACGAACATCCAGATCAAGCTCGATTTCATCAACCCCGATTCGGCGCAGAAATTCGTGGAGAAAGGCTGGGACGAGGAGCGACAGATGTACTACTATTTGATCTA
>CAVQAW010000005.1:0-11369 GCA_963710535.1 uncultured Flavobacteriaceae bacterium | reverse complement strand
ATCTTCAAATGAAAGTCCCTCTCCACTCGGACTATCTCCAATTAAATCGATTCGTATTTTACCGTATTCCTTATTGTAGTCATTTATGCATTGAATGAATTTCTCATATGTCTTAGGTAAATTCTTTTTCAATTCAATTAGTCCTTCAACCTGTATATGCGAGTCTTCATTTAAGTCAAGAAAACAATCCCAGAAAGCGTCAAAATTCTGCCCATAATAACCTGGAAAGTCCAATTTCTTTGAGATATACTCATGAAATGTTTCTGTATCAATAATTCCTGATAAATCCAGTAGTATCATATCTCTACTATGCTGTTTTTTAAAATGAATGCCAACGTATGTGTATAGTAACAAGTTACTATATTTCTATTTTGTGATTACTTCTATTTATTATATATCAATCGTTTATTTGAACTTTCTTTTAACTAAATGTACATATAAAAGGTGGATTCCTTTTCTTAAAATCTTACCTCAATTAACCGCTAATGGTCTGTAATCATGAGCCGATTAATATTGCCTTTCGGTCCATAATTTTCAACTAACTCATTAAAACGTTTTCCAACTGACTGGGCTCGAAACAGTGGATGTAAATTGAAACCAGCGCATTGATTGGAAATACGATTACGGAGAATTACAAATGCTACATTATAATTTCATCCTTGCCTCCTCGCCTAATATCAAATAAAAAACAGCCCCATGGAGGCTGTCTTCGGTACATTTTAAAATAACATAAAGTTATAGATCGCCAATTATTTCCGCTCAAGAATGATCTTCCACAGTCGCATCGGGGGCATTTTTCTTAACCGAGGCAATTCCGTTTTCCATGGCAGAAGCACTAGCGTACATTTCGCTTGCACCTATAACCTGACCATTGGTCGCTTTAAGATTGAAATAATGGCTTCCGTCCTTTGCCGTCTTTTTTTCATATTTTTTATCATCCTGGGCATTGGTCTTTACCGAGCTTATGCCATTTTCACAGGAGGGTTTGGTTTTATAGGCCTCACTGCTTAAAATAACTTGACCGTTGGTGGCTTTAAGATTAAATCTGAACTGCCCGGACTTGTCTTTTTTGATTTCAAATTTTCCCATTTTATTATATTTTTAGTGACCGTAATTTAAACATTTTCAATTAAAAAAGCGAGTGAAACAAAGTTTCACGCTGCAAGCCCCAAATCCTTACCGAGCTAATACTACTGAGCGGGGCAAAATGTGTTTTTGCAACAAACTTTTTCAATGTTTTCAAGGGTTTCGGGGCTTTTTGCAACAAACTTTTGCTGTGCAATGCAATTGAAAATATGATCAAATTTCGTTTAACCATTTAATATTCAAGGCATTGGATATTAAACCGGACACCATAACATCGCTTTAGCGTGTTATCCTCTTGCTATTCGAACTTTATCCGCTTCGCCGCTAAATTTTGAATACTTCCATAGGCTACATCATATTCAAAAAGCAGGTTGCGCCCTATTGGATTTTTGTTGGACGCTTACCTATCGGGACACTGCAAAAACCCAACAGGATCCAAGCGCAAAAGTTAAGGGTAAGGATTTGGGACGGTTTTTAGTTTTCCAGGTCATTTTCGTTGTTGGGAATTGAAATCTTATCTGCCTTCATCTTTTCTTTTAATCCTTCCATCTCCTGTGCAATTCTGCCATCAAGAACCTTGGCATAAATTTGGGTGGTCCTCAAGGACCGATGTCCCAACATTTTACTTACCGATGCTATCGAAATACCATTTGATAAAGTGACCGTTGTGGCAAAGGTATGTCGGGCCAAATGCGTGGTCAGATTTTTATTGATACCGCATACATCGGCAATCTCCTTTAAATAAGCATTCGATTTTTGATTCGTCAATACGGGCAGGACACCTTTACCGTCGACTACGTAGGGATGCTCACCATATTTTTCGATGATGATTTCAGCAGGGGGAAGTATCGGGATACTACTGAGCGTTTTTGTTTTCTTTCGCGCCATTTTGATCCATCGATCACCATTGATCCCTATAACGATGTCTTCCGATTTCAATTCTTTTACATCGGAGTACGCCAACCCCGTATAGCAACAAAAAAGAAAAATATCCCTTACCAGCTCCAGACGGGGCATAAAGGATCTTTTATTCCGTAAAGCATCAAGTTCGATCTGGGTGAGATACTGCTTTTCCTTCGTTTTCCATGTGGCCTTCCAATGAAAGAAAGGGTCCCTGGAAATCCATTGATTGGCATAGGCTATACGAACGATCTTTTTAAAGTTGACAATATATTTGACCACGGTGTTATGGTCGCAGTTCTTTTTCGATTTTAAATAATACTCCAATCCGGTAATGAACTTATGGTCAACCTTTCTTACGGGAATATCATTTCTTCGATAGGCGTGATCTATATAATCCGAGACATGCTTTTTGGCGGCTTTGTAGCGCTGTAAAGTACCTTTTGTAAAACCCTTGCCGATCAGACTTTCAATTTCGTCGTTATGCTCCTGAAAGATTTCAAGAACCATGTGCTCTTTTCCTTCTTTGCCCAAATAGGTGTTTTTGATAATCGCCGCCGTAACGTCATTTCGCTCCTTTAATAAGTTATCGTAGATTTCAAAGAGTCGGTTTTTGACATTGTCCAAAAATCTGTTGAAGTTGGAAACTTCCACGGAAGTTCCTCTTAGTCTTCCACCATGTGAATCCCATCTTTGTTCATCCACGGCACGCCGTAAGCTGAACTCAGCTCGTTTTGAATTTACGGTAACCCTGCAATAAATGGTTACTTTTCCATCGGTATCGGATTCCCTTTTTTTAGGGTAAAAAAGGATGTTGATCGTTCCAAACATAGGTGACACTTTAAAATAGTCACCAGAAGGTACAAAAAACAAATGTTAAAATTTCTCCGTAATGTTTTCTTTAACAGTGAATTACAGCGATGGCGGTGACTCTTTCAAAGGGGTGTTCACAGGCACCGCGAGAGGCACCTTTTGTATGGTTTTATATGGTATTTTTTGACATCAAATAAAATGAAAAAGCCCGTAAATGGTTAATTTACAGGCTTTTGCGAATAATTCAATGACTTCTAAGCGGTCCGGACGGGACTCGAACCCGCGACCCCCTGCGTGACAGGCAGGTATTCTAACCAACTGAACTACCGAACCGTGGCGTTTAGCGGATGCAAATATACACCGCTAATTCTATTGCACAAACTATTTTCCCAAAAAAGGACCGCGCTTACAGAAAATTCTGCCGCTCCACCAAATACGTGTTCAATACCCTTGCAAAATCGGCCTTGACGTCGACCTCCACATATTTGATCTTGTACTGGGCACATTTAAGTTTGAGGGCACCAAAGTATTCGGCCATGCTTTTTGTATAAGCCTCCTTGATATTGTCGGCATAAAGATCGATGTGCTCCCCCGTTTCCACATCCCAAAACCTTTTGGGGGTGTTTTCAAAATCAAACTGGACCTCGGTACCACGGTCGAGCAAATGAAAGAGCACCACCTGGTGCTTGTTATATTTTAAGTGCCGAAGCGCATCGAACAATTTCTCGTCTTCGGTGGCAGTTTGCAGCATGTCGGTGAACAGGAAGATCAGGCTACGGCGCTTGATCTTCTCCGCGATCAGATGCAAATGCTGGTAGGTTTCCGTCTGCGCTGCCCGGCTTTCCTGCGATAACATCCCCTCCAATTGGGCCAACAGCATTTGGTGGTGCCGCTCGCTGCCCTTTTCCGGGGCATAAAAATTATAGGTGTCGGCAAAGACGCTGAGGCCTACCGCATCGCGCTGCTTCTTCAAAATGTTCATCAAAGCCGCGATCGCCAGAACCCCATATCCGATCTTGTTCAAATGGTCGAGATCCAACTTCTTCACCATGGGATAATACATCGAGGGCGAATTGTCGAGTATCATATGGCAGCGCAGGTTGGTCTCCTCTTCGTACCTTTTGGTGTAGAGTTTATCGGTTTTGGCGAACAGTTTCCAATCGATATGCTTGGTGCTTTCCCCGGTGTTGTAAATTTTGTGCTCGGCAAATTCTGCGGAAAATCCATGAAACGGACTCTTGTGGATACCACTGATAAATCCTTCCACCACCTGGTTGGCCAAAAGTTCAAGATTTTGGAAAAGGAGGGCTTTATTGAGTTCCGATTGCAGTTTCATGTCACTAAGTTAAAACAAAAAAAAGGCTTGGCATATGCCAAGCCCCTTATTACAAAATAAATCGATATCTCTATAAAGCCGCATCAATGGCGTCGGTATACACCTTTTTCGGGGATACCCCTACTTGACGGTTCACGATTTCACCATTTTTGAAGACCAATACGGTAGGGATATTGCGCACGCCATATTTAGCGGCGAATTCTTGGTTGGCATCCACATCCACTTTTCCCACAACAGCCTTTCCTTCATATTCCGTGCTCACCTCATCGATGATCGGGCCGACCATCCTACAGGGTCCGCACCATGCCGCCCAAAAATCAACGACTACCGGTTTATCACTTTTTAATACTACCTGCTCAAAGGTAGCATCGGTTATTTCTAATGCCATGTTATCTTATTTAATGATTATGCAAATTTAGTCATTTATTTCAAGTGTTCCTTACTGACCCTGTATATGTAAAACCTATGCCCCCATTGCCAAAGTTTATGGATGTCAGGGTCATGCCGATCGGCATAGGTCAGTTCAATTTGAAGTGCACTTCCTTTTCCTCCAATACCGATAACAATTCACTGGTGATCTGCACTTTTTGCTTTCTGCTCGACATGCGCACCTTGATCTCGTCTTCCATGCCATAGATTTCAAAATTCAAAGGGTGCGTCCCCTTATGGGAAACCAAAGTGTCTTTCAAATCTGCAATGCCCTCTTTCTTCAAGGCATCGATATTCAGCTTTATGGTGAGTTTCTTCGCATAGGTTTCCATCACTTCCTGCAACAGCATAAAACTGTTGAACTGCAATCGGGCATCACCCTTTTTCCCGGTATCTCTATTGACCCAACCTTCCCGCACGTACACCTTCAGGTACACAAAGGAATTGATCATCAAAAAATGTCGGTATTTCAGGTATTCTTCCCCAAAAATGCGGAACTCGAAGGAATCGGTATAGTCTTCCATCGTAAAGGAGGCCCAGCCCTTTCCGTTCTTGGAGGTACGGTGCTGCACATCGGTGATGACCCCTGCAAAAGAAAGTTCCTTGTTCACATAATCTTCCAGGTTGTTCGCACAGGATACACTGGCATTGCAAAAAGCGTTGATCTCGGTCTTGAAGTCGTCGAGGGGATGGCCCGAGATATAGATGCCCACCACTTCCTTCTCACGCCTCAATTTTTCCATGGTGCCCCATTCTTCGCAAGGCGGCACGATCGGTTCGGGGATCTGTACCTCACTGGCATCGCCGAACAGGCTCACCTGACTTGAATTTTTGTTCTCTTGAAATTTAGCCCCGAATCGGATCACCTTCTCCAATAGGGAAATACCATCCCCGTCGTCATGGAAATACTGTGCCCTGTGGGTGGTGCCGAACGAATCGAAACCGCCGGCCACGGCCAGGTTTTCAAAGGCCTTTTTGTTGGCCGCCCTCAAATCGATGCGCTTCGCCAGATCAAAGACCGATTTGAAGGGCCCCTCCTTTTTTCTTTGTTCGACTATGGTTTCCACGGCGGCCCTCCCTACCCCTTTGATCGCGCCCATGCCAAATCGTACGGCGTTGTTCTTGTTCACGGCAAACTTGTAGTAGGATTCATTGACATCCGGCCCCAGAACCTGCAAGCCCATCCGTTTGCATTCTTCCATGAAAAAGGTCACCTGCTTGATGTCGTTCATGTTGTTGCTCAACACGGCGGCCATATATTCCGCGGGATAGTGTGCCTTCAGAAATGCGGTTTGATAGGCGATATAGGCATAACAGGTAGAGTGGCTTTTGTTGAAGGCATAGGAGGCGAAGGCTTCCCAATCTTTCCAGATCTTTTCAAGGACCTCCCTGGGATGGCCATTCTCTTCCCCGCCATCCAAAAATTGGGGCTTCAGTTTCTGCAGGAGGGCGAAAATCTTTTTCCCCATGGCTTTGCGCAGTACATCGGCTTCCCCTTTGGTGAACCCGGCCAGTTTTTGCGACAAGAGCATCACCTGTTCCTGGTATACCGTAATGCCATAGGTCTCTTTGAGGTACTCCTCCATTTCCGGCAGGTCGTACTTGATTTCCGCGATCCCGTTCTTTCGTTCGATAAAACTTGGAATGTATTCCATCGGCCCTGGCCGGTAGAGCGCGTTCATCGCGATAAGGTCATCAAAGACAGAAGGCTTCAGGTCCTTCATGTGCTTTTGCATGCCCGGCGATTCGTACTGAAAAATGCCTACCGTATCCCCCTTTTGAAAGAGTTCATAGGTCTTTTCATCGTCCAGTGGAAAATCGTCAGGAACCAGATCGATGTCGTGCCTGGCCTTGACGATCTTTACGGTATCCTTGATCAGGGTCAGGGTTTTAAGGCCTAGGAAGTCCATTTTAAGGAGTCCCGCATTTTCAACCACCGAGTTGTCGAACTGGGTGACGTACAGATCGGAGTCTTTGGCGGTAGCCACCGGGACAAAATTGGTGATATCGCTGGGCGTGATGATTACCCCACAGGCGTGGATTCCGGTGTTTCGCAGGGACCCTTCCAAAACCCTGGCCATTTTGAGGGTACGGGCTTCCAGATCGTCGCCTTCGGAAATGTTCAAGAGTTGTTGCACTTTTTCGAAATCCTCGGAACGGAAACGCTTTTTAAGCTCGGATTCCTCGGCCCCGAAAATCTTGTTGAGTTTTGACATGGTCGGAATCAACTTCGCGATCCTGTCGGCATCGCCCAAAGGCAGGTCCAGGACCCTGGCCGTATCCCTGATGGACGATTTTGCCGCCATGGTGCCATAGGTAATGATCTGCGCCACTTGGTTGGCACCGTACTTGTTGATTACATAGTCCATGACCTTGCCGCGGCCCTCATCATCAAAATCGATATCGATATCGGGCATGGAAACCCGGTCGGGGTTCAAAAAGCGCTCAAAAAGCAGGTCGTACTTCAAGGGATCGATATTGGTGATCTTGAGGCAGTAGGCCACCACCGAGCCTGCCGCCGAACCCCGTCCCGGCCCTACGGAAACCCCCATGTTCCGCGCTTCCCGAATAAAATCCTCCACAATGAGAAAATAACCGGGATAGCCCGAGTTTTCAATGGTTTTCAATTCGAAATCGATGCGCTCTCGAATCGCTTCGGTAATCTCGGGATACCGTTTTTTTGCCCCTTCATACGTGATATGCCTGAGGTAGGCATTCTCTCCGCGTTTGCCCCCATCAACCGCATCGTCGGCAATCTTGAATTCGGCCGGGATATCGAAATTGGGCAAAAGTACTTCCCGTGCCAGCTCATAGGATTCGATCTTATCAACAACCTCCTGAATGTTCAATATCGATTCGGGAAGGTCCTCGAAGAGCGCCTTCATTTCTTCCTGCGACTTAAAATAGTATTCCTGGTTGGGCAGTCCGTAACGATAGCCCCTTCCGCGGCCTATGGGGGTGGCCTGTTTTTCACCGTCCTTGACGCACAAGAGGATGTCATGTGCCTCCGCGTCTTCCTTGGCACAGTAATAGTTATTGTTGGTCGCCACCAACTTCACCTGATGTTTTTTGGCAAGGGCGATCAAAACAGGGTTCACCCGATCTTCATCCTCTTGGCCATGGCGCATGATCTCGATGTATAGGTCATCGCCGAACTGTTCCTTCCACCATAATAGGGCTTCTTCAGCTTGGTTTTCGCCAACGTTCAATATTTTTCCGGGCACCTCCCCATATAGGTTGCCGGTGAGCACGATCAGGTCGTCTTTGTATTGTTCCACCACCTTTCGATCGATACGGGGCACATAATAGAATCCATCGGTATAGGAGCGGGAAGACATCTTGGCCAGGTTATGGTAACCCTTCTTGTTCTTCGCCAACATGACGATCTGGTAACCATAGTCCTTGGTGTTCTTGTTGGTATGGTCGTCACAGACGAAAAATTCGCAGCCCAGAATCGGGGTGATTTCCGATTCGGTCGGCGTTTCCCCATGATTCACCGCAATGGTATTTCTTTCGATGACCCCCGCATTGTGGACTTTCACCTCTTTCACGAAATGAAACACCCCCATCATATTGGCATGGTCGGTAAGGGCCACCGCTTTCATTTGATTTTCGGCCGTGGAGCGTATCAGATCTTTGATATCGATGGTAGACTGCAATACCGAAAATTGGGAATGGTTGTGAAGGTGCGCAAATTGTGCGGATTCCAAAGTTTTCAGGTTCTCCTTGATTTCCGCCTGCGAGACCTGTGCGGTATCCTGGTCCCAAAGTTGATCCGCAATTTTTTTGGAGGCCTTTTTTAAATTGATATGCTTCAGCCCGACCGGGGCGAACGGCTCGGGATTGGTTTCCAGAAAATGCACAAAATAATCCGGTGCCACCTGTAGTTGCTCCTTGGTGTAATGACGGCGGCGCAACAATTCAAGGAAACAACGGGCCGTGGCCTCCACGTCGGCCGTGGCATTATGGGCCTCGGAGAAGGGTTCGCCGAAAAGATGTTCATGGAGCTCTGTAAGTGTCGGCAGTTTAAACTTGCCCCCCCTCCCACCGGGCAATTGGCACAATAAGGCCGTTTCTTCGGTACAGGTATCCAGAACCGGCAATGTTTGAAGGGTGTTATCCATCCCTGTGCGATGGAATTCCGCCCCTATGATGTTCACATCAAAGCCTACGTTCTGGCCCACTATGAACTTCGCTCCGGCGCAGGCCTTGCTGAATTTCTCCAGCACCTCCTTTAAGGGCAGGCCCCGTTCTTCGGCCAATGCGGTAGAAATGCCATGTATTTTTTCGGCATCATAGGGAATGTTGAAGCCCTCTGGCCGCACCAAATAATCTTGTTGGTCGATCATTGCGCCCATGTCATCGTGCAGCTGCCATGCGATCTGAATACATCGTGGCCAGTTGTCGGTGTCGGTAATCGGGGCGTCCCAACGTTTGGGAAGGCCGGTGGTTTCTGTATCGAAAATAAGGTACATCCGGGGTGTTTTATCGGTCTAAAAGAGCAAGGCTAAAAATAAGGAAAAGTATCGCCATGGTAAAGGGGAGTTGTCATGAGTTATCAACCCTTGGTGCTTCGGCACCATTTTGTTGGTTCTCGGCAATAATGGCTATCTTCAACACAAACAACGGAACAACAATATGAATACCATACGAAATCGTTTGGCGGCGTACCCTCTTTTATTTTGGATGCTTTTATTTTTGGCGTTTTCGGCAGGCCACGGACAAAAATCGACGGAGCCCCGGCCCAACTTCATCATTATTTTTGCGGACGATCTGGGCTATGGCGATCTGGGCATTTATGGCCATCCCACCCTAAAAACGCCAAACCTCGACCGCATGGCCATGGAAGGCCAAAAGTGGACCAACTTCTACGCGGCGGCAAGTGTCTGCACCCCAAGCAGGGCGGCCTTGTTGACAGGAAGGTATCCTGTGCGCAGCGGGATGTCGAGCAATGTCAACCGTGTGCTTTTTCCCGATTCGAAAAACGGGCTGCCCGCCGATGAAATTACCCTGGCAGAGCAACTGCAAAAAGTCGGGTATCGTACGGCCTGTATCGGAAAATGGCATTTGGGCCACAAAGAACAATATCTCCCAACAAACAATGGCTTCGACTATTATTTCGGAATTCCCTATTCCAATGATATGGATATGGAAGGGGGACACCCTTATATGGAATATTGGCAACAGCCCGATGATTCGATCAAAACGGAACATTTCAATGTGCCCTTGATGCGGAATACCGATATCATAGAGCGGCCCGCCGATCAAAGGTCGATCAGTCGCCGCTACACCGATGAAGCGATTTCCTACATTGAACAACAGAAGGGCAAGCCTTTCTTGGTTTATCTCGCCCATAACTTCCCCCATATCCCTTTGTTCGCCTCCGAGGCATTTAAAAATACCAGCAAAAGGGGGCTCTATGGCGATGTGGTCGAAGAGATCGACCATGGGGTGGGAAGGATCCTCAAAACCCTGGAAGCCCTTGGTCTCGATAAAAATACCATTGTGGTCTTCACTTCCGACAATGGGCCATGGCTGCCTTTCGAACAGAACGGCGGCAGTGCCGGACTTTTAAAGGACGGCAAAGGGACCACTTGGGAAGGGGGCATGCGGGAGCCGACCATCTTCTGGGCCCCAGGCAAGATAAAGCCGGCAGTGATCACCGATATTGGATCGACCATGGACCTTTTTACCACGTTCAGCAAGATGGCAGGGGCGGAAATGCCATCGGACAGGATCATCGACGGGCTCGACCTGAGCGCGACGCTGTTCAATGGCGACCCAAGTCCGCGGAAGAGCATGTTGTATTACAGGGGAACCGACCTATTTGCGGCCAGATTGGGGCCATACAAGGCGCACTTTATCACCCTGAGCGCTTATAGGCAGCCCGAGGAACGCATAGAACACACAACGCCTTTGTTGTTCAATCTGGACCATGACCCCTCGGAACAATATGATATTGCCGACGCAAATCAGGAAGTCTTGCAACAGATCAAAGACATGGTAGCCCAGCATCGGTCGAATCTTGTAAGGGGGAAAGACCAACTCGCCGAACGGGAATAATGTAAATTTTCACAAGCTATTGTACATTAAAGGAAATGGTCTATATTTGCAGCCCCGAAAAATGGGAAAAAAGAATTAATAACCGAGGGTCGGGCACCCTGCAAAATTAATGTGATATGCCAGTAAAGATTAGATTACAGAGACACGGAAAAAAAGGCAAACCTTTCTTTTGGATCGTAGCGGCCGATAGCCGTGCCAAAAGAGATGGAAAATTCCTGGAGAAACTGGGAACCTACAACCCCAATACCAATCCCGCAACCATCGATATCGATGTTGACCATTCGGTGAAATGGCTCCAGAACGGGGCACAACCCAGCGATACGGCAAGGGCCATTCTTTCATACAAAGGAATAATGTTGAAGCACCACCTCTTGGGAGGTGTCAGAAAAGGGGCGTTGACCGAAGAGCAGGCCGAGGAAAAATTCAATGCCTGGCTTGAAGAAAAGGAAAATACCATCGCGGCCAAAGTAGGCGGACTTGACAAAGCCAAGGCAGAAGCCAAGGCCAAAGCCTTGAAAGCCGAAAAAGAGGTAAGCGAAAAACGTGCATTGGCAGCGGTTGAGGCTGAAGCCCCAGAAGCAGAAGCGGTTGTTGAAACCCCGGCAGCGGAGGAAGCGGCAGAAGCAGCGCCCGTTGAAGCGGAAGTGACCGAAGAGACCCCTGCAGCCAAGGAAGCGGTGAAAGAAGCACCGGCGGCCGAGGAAGCAGTGGAAGAACCCAAAACCGATGCTGCCGCTGAAGC
>CAVQAW010000004.1:0-334991 GCA_963710535.1 uncultured Flavobacteriaceae bacterium | reverse complement strand
ATCGATAAAGGGTAAAGTGACTTTTATCAAAGGAGATGTCACCAATATTGAGGATTGGAGAAAGGCCATAGCAAATCAAGATGCCATTGTACACTATGCCGCTGAAACCGGCACGGGACAATCGATGTATGAAATAAATAAATACGTACTTGTCAACATACAGGGAACCGCGATGATGTTGGATCTGTTGGTCAATGAACCCAACAAAGTCAAGAAGGTTATCGTGGCATCTTCGCGTTCCATTTATGGAGAAGGAAAATATTGGAGCAAGGAATTGGGGCATGTGTATCCGGAACATCGACTTGGCAAGGATATGGACAGCAAGGATTTCGAGGTCAAGTATCCGGGCAGTTCTGTCTTGAAATTGGTAGCGACGGATGAAGATTCTAAAATTCACCCTTCTTCAGTCTATGGAATCACCAAGCAGAACCAAGAGCAAATGGTGATGACCGTTTGTCCCACCGTAGGTATCGCCCCCGTGGCATTTCGTTACCAAAATGTCTATGGCCCGGGACAATCCCTGTCTAACCCCTATACCGGTATCCTCTCCATTTTTTCCACCCAAATCAAAAATGGGAACGGCATCAATATTTTTGAAGATGGAAAGGAAACGAGAGACTTTGTGTATATAGATGATGTAGTCGATGCCACCGTGCTGGGTCTCGAAAAAAAGGAGGCCAATGGGGAGACATTCAACGTAGGTACAGGGGTGCCCACCGATGTGGTTACCGTGGCAAAAACGCTGGTTCAAAATTATGGCTTGGAAACCTCGCTGACCATCACCGGGAATTATCGGCTTGGGGACATTAGGCATAATTATGCCGATCTAAGAAAAATAAACACCAAATTGGGATTTTCTCCTAAAATCGATTTTGAAGAAGGCATCAAGCGATTTACCAATTGGGTGAACACCCAAGAAATTAAGGAAGACAATTATGGCAAGTCTATCGCCGAATTGAAGCAAAAAGGGATGTACAAGTAAGTTATGACCAATTTTATCGATTCCCTCGCCGTAGTTATCGTAGTGTACAATACCAAACTGGAAACCTCTGAATCGTTCCAATCGGTGGAGGGAATGCGTCGGAAAGGAACCACACTTGACCTTATCGTTTACGATAATTCACCAACACCACAACAGCCCATCGAACCTCCTGGGTTACGGATAACCTATTTTCATGATCCAGAAAATTCCGGGGTAAGCAAAGCCTATAATGTGGCTGCTGCCCACGCCACGGCATTGCGGAAGGAATGGATTTTACTACTTGACCAAGATACCACCCTGCCCCCAGACCTATTGGAAGCGTATCAAAGTGAGATAGCCCGACATCCTGGAATTAAGCTTGTTCGTCCCTGTTTTAAAACTTCAAAACGGCAAAATTTTCTCACCTTGTTCCTACCGATTTAAAAGGGGGTTCTATTTGAAAACCATAGCGAGCAGGGATACATTCATTGAACAAACTTGCGCCTGTAAATAGTGGTATGTTGGTCAAATTAGAGGCATTTCATGAAGTTGGGGGGTACAATGAAAAGGTGAAGTTGGATTTCAGTGATTTTCAATTCATCGAGCGTTTTCGGAAAGTCTACAAAACATTTTATGTCATCGATATTATCTGTGAACAAGATTTTTCCGATGATGAAATTTCTTTGCCAACTCAAGCGAAACGTTTTCGGTATTATTGTGAGGGCGCCAGAAACATTGAAAAGGAAGGCGCTATGGGATTGGATTCAGTACAATTCATTTGTTTTGCTTCGCGCTTTGCGATTGACGATCAGATATGGTAATGTGGGTTTCCTAAGAACATATTTTAGCGCTTTTTTGTTCCGAAGCAACACAAGATTATAGCAGGCTTGGCTATTTATAGTAAGTTTGCAACCAAATAAGCCATAGGCAGGTATGAAGATTTCAGTGTGTATGGCCACCTATAATGGGGCCCCATTTTTAAAGGAACAGCTGTTTTCTATCCTAAAACAATTATCGATCCATGATGAATTGATCATTTCGGATGATGGCTCTACCGACGGGACCCTTGAGTTGATCGAGACCATTCAGGATAAGCGCATTAAACTGTTTCATTCCCCACATAAAAATTTGATATTCAATTTCGAGAATGCCCTAAAACAAGCAACTGGGGATGTCATATTTCTTTCTGACCAAGATGACGTTTGGTTCGATGACAAGGTAGAAAAGTCTTTAAAATATTTAAAAAAATACCTTTTAGTATTTTCTAATGCAGCGATGTTCCACGGAGACGATATTCAAAAGACCGAACTGTTCTTTAAGGATTCGGGAAAAAAGACGGGAATTCTTTCAAATCTTATCAAAGTAAAGTTTTTGGGCGCTACCTTGGCCTTTCATAAGTCGGTTTTGACCAAGGCGTTGCCTTTTCCCAAAAACCTGGCCATGCATGATATATGGATTGGTTTGATCGCGGAGACCATGGGACCGACCTATTACATCGATGAACCACTGATTTACTATCGAAGGCATGGGAATACGGCCTCCACTGCCGGTCATGCCAGCAATAACTCAATATATACCAAACTAAAGATTCGATGGCAGCTGTTGATCAACCTTTGCAAAAGGAAGTGGCACAAGAACTAAGGATAAACTAGCATGATCACCAATAATGGTATTTAGCTCAACGGTATTTCTATTTATTTTTCTTCCCCTTGTTTTAATAATCAATTTTTTATTAAAGCAACAATACCGGAATTTTTTCCTTCTACTGGCCAGTTTGGTCTTCTATGCTTGGGGAGAAGGCATGCTGGTCGTGCTCATGTTGTTTTCCATCAGCGTTAACTATGTTACGGGCATTGGCATTGCCCATTTTCTGGACAGGAACCGCAAGCTGGCCAAAATTATTCTGGGCATCGCGATCACCATCAATCTAGGGCTATTGTTCTACTATAAATACGCCAATTTTATTGTAGCAACCTTACAGGAAATGGGTCTTTATCTTGATTATGACCATCAAAACATCCTTTTGCCCATCGGGATATCCTTTTTTACTTTTCAAGGGATTTCCTATTTGGTAGATGTATTCCGAAAAGACACCACGGTACAGCTCAATCTTTTTCATTTGGGTTTATATATATCCTTTTTCCCACAATTGATAGCAGGTCCTATTGTGAGGTATCACGACATTGCCCTTGAGATCGAGAAGCGCAACATTGACATCGCATTGTTTACGGAAGGGGTCATCCGATTTGTTAGAGGGTTGGCCAAAAAAGTCATCATCGCGAATAGTGCAGCGCTGATTGCCGACCAGGTGTTTTCAGTCGGTGTTGCCGAGATTTCCACACTTACGGCATGGATTGGCATTTTAAGTTATACCATACAGATTTACTTTGATTTTTCAGGCTATTCCGATATGGCCATTGGACTGGGAAAAATGTTGGGATTTAATTTTAAGGAGAACTTTAACTATCCCTATATTTCAAAATCAATCCAGGAATTTTGGAGAAGGTGGCACATATCGTTATCCACTTGGTTTAGGGATTATCTTTACATCCCGTTGGGGGGAAATAGAAAAGGACTGGTCAGGACCTACATCAACTTGATCTTTGTTTTCTTTGTGACTGGCCTTTGGCATGGCGCGAGTTGGAACTTCATATTTTGGGGCTTATTCCATGGGAGCTTTTTAATTTTGGAACGGAGCAAGCTATTCAACACCATAAAATGGCCGCTATTTTTACAGCATTTGTATGTATTGTTGGTCGTTGTCATCGGGTGGGTCTTTTTTAGGGCAGAAACGATGATCGATGCTTTTGTATATTTAAAAAATATGATAGGCCTTACTGGGGGAGAGGATACTACCGCTCTGATTTATGTCAACCCCTATACCATTTGTATGATGATATTGGCCATTCTCTTTTCGATGCCGATACGTCAGAAGCTGAACGAACGCATCGTGAGGGCAAAAAACGGAAAAATGGCAACATTCTACCGAACGGGCATATATTTTTTCTATATGGCCTTGTTGGTGCTTTCGATCATAGAGCTGGCCCAATCCAGTTATAATCCTTTCATCTATTATAGGTTTTGATGAATCCATTCAACAACATAAAGAAAGAATTGATATTAGTACCGATTGGTATTTTGATGTTCTTGGCGATTGCCCATTTTTTAAAGAATTTTGATAATCGGGTGATTGAAAATATGACCGTTGTTATAAAAGCCAAAGTCCCAAAAGATGACACCTTTCAACTTTTTTATTGGACAGAGGATGAGAACCAAATTCAAAATAGTGAACTCGGTAAGGGCAAATAAAAGGTGATCCTGAGTTTTCAAGAAATAGTTTTCGAATTACCCAAAATGGAGGATTTGTTTCGGTTGCGGTTAGATATTGGAGAAAATATGGAACAAGGTAGCCATAGCGATAAGCGAAATAAAATTTATGAAAGGAATCGGATGATTATGTTTTTGACGCCCAGGAATTTAACCAAATGTTTGCGCCAAATAAGTATACATTTCAAATGATTCTTCGGATTTTAGTGGGAATAACCGACATCGGAAACGGAAAGTCATCTATGACCCATATTTTATTTCTGTTGATGGTTCCAGATGAAATGGAATTGATTAGAAACAAATCAGTTTACAAATTATCCCTATTTAATTGCAGTTTTTTATGAGTACGGTGTTTTTGTTTTTGCTATTTCAACATTGACCGAATTCACAATTTCCGTAAAAGGTATTTTTGTGATAGCTTTTATCCTAATTCTGTTGCTGCCTACTATTCAAAATGAAGTTCAATTTACCAAACCTTTAGAAAGTTTGGAAAAACGTGAATTGGCCAAAAAGCCCGAGTTTTCGTTTACTACAAAGTTCGCTAGGGATTTTGAATTGTATTATGATGATAATTTTGGACTACGCAATAATTTGGTGGACTGGGGCAGCTCGTTTCGCACCAAAATATTCAGGGCATCGATGCACCCTGATAAAGGTAATGTTTGGAAAAGATAAGTGGTTGTTTTATAATAGAATGGATGGTAAGAATGTATCGAAGTTATAGCCATACCTCACTTTTGTCTGCTGACCAACTAAATGCAATAACAAAGCAATGGGAGGATAATAGAGTAAAATATAACACCGCTGGGCGTAAATACTTCATCGCCTTTTGGCCAAACAAGCATAGCATCTATGACGAATATTTACCATGGAATATGAAAATCCAGATCAAGGACACGCTTTCTCGCGTTGATCAAATCATAAGACATCTTAAAAATGTCAATTCTAAAGTAGCTCTTCTTGACGTTCGACCGGTTTTACTTGAAACATAAATCAAATAGCTTATTGTACCATAAATTCGATTCGCACTGGAATGATTATGGTGCTTTCTTGGCCTATCAAAGTTTTTTTGAGCAAAACAAGAGTGAACTTGGCATGGAACCAAAAAAAGAATCTGACTTCAATATTACCTGGAGTGAGTATAACCAAGGTGAGTTGATTCAAATGCTTGGGGTACGCAACAAAGGGTTTTTTATAGAAAAAAATCCAAGATTCGAGCTAAAAGAAGACAAAAACCAAATTGAATATTTACCTATCGATGGGTTCCCAAAACTTACTGTGATTACCAAAAATGAAATATGCGGTAACAAATTAAGAGTACTAATATATCAGGGATTCTTTTACCAATAGCCTTATCCAATTTTTTTCATTACACTTTTATGAAGTTTATTATATATGGGGTCATCAAGAAGAATTTGTGGAAAAATTGAAACCTGACATCGATAATAGACTGTTATGTTGAAAGGGAAATGGGAGAACGGATATGGTAGGTTCTATGGAGTATAAAAATAAATTGAAAGAAAAAAATATTCTACTGTTTTCACCCCATTTCTTTGGATATGGCCTGGAAGTCGCTTCCAAAATGAGGGAAATGGGTGCTAGTGTCGACTATTTTGACGAAAGGCCGGGCAACGATTTTTGGACCAAGGCCATTATCAGGGTCAATAAATCGCTTCTAAGGCGTAAAATTGAAACCTACTATACGGATATCATCAAAAATGTTGGCCGACCATCACTATGATTTTGTGGTTTTCCTAAATCCGGAAGCCATATCACGGAAAAATCTCGAGTTGCTTAAAAAAAGCCAACCCAAGGCCATTTTCATCATGTATATGTGGGATTCTTTGAGGAACAAAAAATACACCATTGATATTTTGCCGTTTTTTGACCGGAAGTTTTCCTTTGATAAGGGAGATTGTGCCAATGAAGGCTATGGACTCCATTTTAGGCCCTTGTTTTTTATAGATAGTTATAGGGATGTGGAAAATATTCCCCAAAAATTGGTAATAGATTTGTTTTTTGTGGGCACGGTTCACAGTGATCGCTATGAGTTGCTTATGGCGCTGAGAAAAGCAGGCGAAAAATTGGGAAAGAAAATCGAGTTCTATATGTTTTTTCAGAGCAAAGTTCTTTTCTATTGGCATAAAGCAGTAAATAGGTCTTTTAGAAAGGCCAAACAGCAGGACTTCAAATTTCTTCCCTTGCCGAAGGACAAATTGATGGAAAAACTAAGTTCAAGTAAAGTGATACTTGACATTCAACATCCAAGCCAACAGGGGTTGACCATGCGCACAATCGAAATGATCGGTGCTCGTAAGAAAATGATAACCACCAATTCGCATATCAAGGAATACGATTTTTATCATCCAAATAATATTTGTTGCATTGATCGTGAAGACATTGAAATTGACCCGGATTTTTTTGATTCCCCCTATGTTGAATTGGAAAGGGAGCTTTATCATAAGTATTCTATTGAGGGTTGGTTGGAAGACTTGTTTTGGACCCCACTTAAAGTCTGAACTTCGCCTAGTTTTCATAACTTTACAGATATAAAGAGGTTTTTGTTTTTGGTTATTATGAAGAACCATTACTTTACCAACCTAAACTAGCATAAATTGTTTTTCCTCGAAACAGCCATACTAATTTTTATAGGGTCTTTTCTGCTCACTTATCTTACGATCCCTAAGGTGATTAAGGTAGTAGAGCACAAACGGTTGATGTCCGATCCGAATAAGCGCAGTTCCCATACCTCAAGAACGCCGACTTTGGGGGGAATAGCCTTCTTTTATACCTTGATTTTCGCAATGTTTTTCATCAAGGAACGAGATGTCTTTGATGAAATCATATATATCATACCAGGTTTAACGATCATGTTCATTGTGGGGTTAAAAGATGATTTGGTAGTCATTTCCCCAGGGGCAAAATTATTGGCCCAAGCCCTTGCCGTTTCTTTTATTCTGGCCAATCCCAGTTTTACCATATTTTCATTGAATGGCTTTTTGAACATCAATGAAATCCCCTATTATTTGTATCTGATCATTGCGGGATTTATGATGCTTACCATCATCAATTCCTATAATTTGATTGACGGCATCGATGGCTTGGCCTCTGTGGTGGGCATTGTGATCATGGTCATTTATACCACTATCTTTTATCTTACTGCAGAATATTTTTTCGCTTTGTTGAGCATTTCGCTCAATGCGAGCCTAATGGCCTTTTTGGGCTTTAACCTGTCTTCCGATAAAAAAATATTCATGGGAGATACGGGCTCGTTGATTGTGGGTTTTGTCATCGGTGATCCTCACGCTTAAATTCTTGGCCTTACGGCCCCATGCCTACACGGAGCTGCCCTTTTTATTGGAAAATGCCCCCTTGATTGCCATTAGCATCCTCATTGTGCCCTTATTTGATACCGCAAGGGTATTCACCATACGCATTGCAAAAAACAAGGCGCCATTTTCTCCGGACAGAAACCATACGCATCATGTTTTGATCGACTATTGGGGGCTGACCCATAAGCAGGCCAGCTTTATTATTGGTTGTTTTAATCTGCTTTTTGTGATGCTCTTTATTGTACTCGGCAGTACGGCAAAGAATCTGGGCATGGTGATCATGTTGGTTTCGGTAGTGCTGTTTTTGGGGTATATTTTCTTTAAATATAATTATAGCTTTTCCACATTAAAGCAAAAAATATCATTGAAGAAAAAGGTGGCAAAGATTAAGGAAAAAGTTAGCGAGGCTAATGGCAAACGAAAAAAAGTCAAACCTACAAAGCTCAGAAAAGAAGAATAACAAGGTCGAGCAGACAATCATGTACGTCAATTTATGATGATATTGGTCTAAGAGCTGGCATACATTAACGTTCAAACCATTTAAAAGCCATAAAAATATTGGAATGAAAAAAGTACTGATAACAGGCGCGGCCGGATTCTTGGGATCTCATTTATGCGATCGTTTCATCAAGGAGGGATTCCACGTCATTGGCATGGATAATTTGATCACAGGCGACCTAAAAAACATCGAACATCTTTTTCCTTTGGAACAGTTCGAATTCCACCACCACGATGTGACCAAGTTTGTGCACATCGCCGGTAAGTTGGACTATATTTTGCATTTTGCCTCCCCAGCCAGTCCGATCGATTATTTAAAGATACCTATAGAAACCCTTAAAGTGGGCTCATTGGGAACCTTGAACCTATTGGGTCTTGCCAAGGAAAAGAAGGCTACCATCTTGGTGGCTTCCACCTCTGAAGTTTATGGCGACCCGCTGGTACATCCGCAAAACGAGGAGTATTATGGCAATGTGAGCCCTATCGGCCCACGTGGGGTGTACGATGAGGCAAAACGATTCATGGAATCGATTACCATGGCCTATCATCGCTTTCATGGCGTAGATACACGTATCGTAAGAATCTTCAATACCTATGGTTCAAGAATGCGCCTGAACGATGGCCGTGTTGTACCCGCCTTTATGGGCCAAGCCTTACGCGGGGAACAACTTACAGTGTTTGGGGACGGGTCCCAGACCAGATCGTTCTGCTATATCGACGATCAGGTGGAAGGAATATACCGATTGTTATTTAGCGGCTATTCCGATCCGGTCAACATTGGTAATCCGCATGAAACCACCATCAAGGAGTTTGCCGAAGAGATCATTAAACTTACGGGAACGGATCAGGAGATCATCTACAAGCCATTGCCACAAGATGACCCCTTACAAAGGCAGCCCGATATTTCCAAAGCCAAAAAATTGTTGGATTGGGAGCCCAAAGTGGAACGATCAAAAGGATTAAAAATCGTATACGATTATTTCAAAAGCCTACCACCAGAGGTTTTACAGCGGAAGGCGCATCGGGAATTTTATCCGACACCTTGATATTACCATGGAGAAGCACATCATAAAAATCGAATCATAAATGAAGGTTTTAATCTTGGGTTCCGGGGGAAGGGAACATACTTTGGCTTGGAAATTGAACCAAAGCGATCATCTCGAAGCTTTGTACGTAGCCCCTGGCAATGCCGGCACCGGTAAAATCGCAACCAATATACCGATTGGCCTTGATAATTTCGAAGCGATCAAGAAAGTGGTGCTGGCCCATGGCATACAGATGGTCGTCGTTGGGCCGGAAGACCCGTTGGTCAACGGGGTACATGACTTTTTTTTGAACGACACACAACTACGTGATATACCCGTTATCGGTCCACAAAAGGCTGCGGCTCAATTAGAAGGAAGCAAGGATTTCGCCAAACAGTTCATGGCCCGCCATCAAATACCGACAGCTGCATATCAAAGCTTTACTTCAAGTACCCTGGAGGAAGGCTATGCCTTTCTTGATCGGTTGAACCCTCCATATGTACTGAAGGCCGATGGCTTGGCTGCGGGCAAAGGGGTACTGATCTTGAAGGATCTTCAAGAGGCCAAATCGGAACTCAAAAAAATGCTGGTTGGCGCTAAATTTGGAGCTGCCAGTAAAACGGTGGTCATAGAAGAATTTCTTGCCGGGATAGAATTGAGTGTATTCGTGCTTACCGATGGGGAACATTTTAAGGTGTTGCCGACAGCAAAGGATTATAAACGGATCGGTGAGGGCGACACCGGCCTCAACACCGGAGGTATGGGCGCTATTTCTCCCGTACCCTTCGCAGATAGGGAATTCATGCAAAAAATCCATGAACGCATTATTCAACCCACCATCAATGGCCTGAAGTCAGATCATTTGCCATATAAGGGTTTTATTTTCATCGGATTGATCAAAGTGGGCACGGAACCCTTTGTCATTGAATACAACGTTCGTTTGGGAGACCCGGAAACAGAAGTGGTCATTCCCAGAATTCAAAACGATCTGATAGAGGTATTCAGGGCCGTCGGCAATGGAACTTTAGATCAAATCGACTTGATGTTGGATGATCGCGCGGCAGCTACGGTGATGTTGGTCGCAGGAGGTTATCCAGGGGCGTATGAAAAAGGGAAAGAAATCAAGGGCATACAGGATATAACAGATTCCATTGTCTTCCAAGCGGGCACCACATTGGAAGCGGGGCGTATTGTCACTAACGGAGGAAGGGTAATGGCAATCACTTCATTTGGAAACGACTTTAAACAAGCCCTCCAAAAATCCTACCGGAATATCGAAAAAATCGAGTTCCAAGGGATGAATTATAGAAAGGATCTGGGCTTTGACCTATAGTATAAGTGGTGCAAAAATAAGTCAATAGACCAATGTCCTGGAAAGCAGCGGGTTAAAGATACGAATGGGAAGTTATGCTTTTATCCTCATCCCCGTCATCGTTATATTTCTTTAATTGGAGCATCCAATAGGTGAAGGCCAAAAACCCCAAAACAAAGAAAATCCAATTGACGCTGCTTGAAAGCCACCAATTCTTCATGAACCTAAAAAAATCGAAGGGAGCGAAGAGGTAATTCACGAATAAATCCTCTATGCCATAAAAAAATGCATTCATCTTATCCTATATTTACCAAGCAAAAGTATAAAATCCTGAGATGATATCAAGCTTTTTTGGCAAAACAAAACCCATCAACTATATTATTCTCATCACCCCGCTGTTCTTTTTCTATTGGTTCGTAAATCTGGTAATCTTTGAGCGCACCTTCGGCTTGGAACAGCTATCGATACAGCTATTGGCCTTGGGATCGTTGATATTCGGATATTTTGTGTTGAATTTTATCGTTCAACGCAACAAAGTCTCGGGCCAAAATTCTTTTCCCTTGCTTTTTTTCACCTTGCTGCTGATCGTTTTCTACGAAACACTGGGTGATAACAACGCCTTGTTCTGCAGTTTCTTCTTGCTAATGGCCCTCAGAAGGCTGATCAGTATTAGGTCGCTGAAGAATATCAAGCCCAAGGTTTTTGATGCCACTTTTTGGATTTTGATTTCGAGTTTTTTTTATGATTGGGCCTTATTGTTTTTGATTTTGGTATTTATGGCAATCTATATTTATGAGCCTAAGAACCTAAAGAATTGGCTGGTCCCTTTCACGTCCATATTCACCGTATGTATTGTTGGCTATGCCATGCTCACCGTGCTGCAAAGCGAAGCCATGATCTGGCAACATTATCAGTTTTCCATTTCATATGACAAGGAATATTTGATGCAATGGCAGAACAGTGCCAAACTGGCGTTGTACGTGGTGGGCATCAGTATTACGGGATTATGGTCTTTTTTGAAATCGAGCAATACTGGATCGGGAAAAGTGGCCACCATGCGTATCATAGCCTTTACCTTCTTGCTTGGATTGATCCTGGATGTGTTGAAGTCTTCCTCTACAGAGTTTCCCATCATCGTAACCTTTTTTCCGGCTTCAGTGTTTCTAACGCGTTATGTTGAAGCCATCAGACGGCCCAATTTGCGGGAATTGTTTTTGATGTTGGCCGTTTTTTTTCCATTGATGGGTTTTTTGATAGAACTCATCATAAGATAAATAAGGGTATCTTTGCCCATAAACCATAGTCTGATGTTCAGTGATTTTGCATTTGGTATTTTTGAGGAAAGCATCGTTCATTATCATCTCAAGGACGATGTAAACCAAGCTTTTACGAATCCATATCCAAAAGATGATATAGCCCATTTGCTCTATCGGAAAAATTGGATCGATACGGTACAATGGCACTATGAGGACATCATTCGAGATCCCGATATCGCCCCAGCCGAAGCCCTGGTCCTCAAACGCAAAATCGATCGAAGCAACCAAGACAGAACAGACCTTGTAGAATACATAGACGGTTATTTTTTAAAAAAATTCCAATCGGTACAAGTAAAGGAAAATGCGACCATCAATACAGAAAGCCCTGCCTGGGCCATTGATCGGCTGTCGATCTTGGCGCTAAAAATATATCATATGCGAGAGGAAGCCGAACGTTCCGACGCCTCTCCCGAACATCAAGGCCAATGCAAGGCAAAGTTGGACGTACTCCTCATGCAAAGAAAAGATTTGGGGAGTGCCATCGATCAGCTCTTATCGGATATAGAAGCGGGCAAAAAATACATGAAAGTGTATAAACAGATGAAGATGTACAACGATGAGGAATTGAACCCTGTATTGCGAAAGCAAAAATAGCAGGGCGGTTTTCTAATGAAAAAATTTGGGCACATTCTGATCATACGTTTTTCCGCAATGGGAGATGTTGCCATGACCGTTCCCGTTCTGGCGGCCCTTCAACAGCAACATCCCGATCTCAGGATTACCTTGCTCACCCGCCCTTTTTTTAAACCCTTGTTTTTACACATGCCTAACGTGCAGGTCTTTGAAGCCGATCTGAAAGGAAGACATAAGGGTTTGTTGGGCCTTTGGAGGCTCTACAGGGAAGTCGTCCAATTGGACATCGGGGCGGTTGCGGATCTTCACCAAGTTCTGCGCACCAAAATTTTAAAACTTTATTTCAGCTTCGGCGGCATCCCCTTTTACCAAATCGATAAGGGACGAAAGGAGAAAAGGGCGCTGACGGCGCCTAAAAACAAAGTCTTCGAACCACTCAAATCAACGCATCAAAGGTACGCGGATGTCTTCGAACGCATGGGGCTTCCCATCTTGCTCGGATCAGATTCCCCAAAAACGGCCGAGCCCATACCCGAGAGGGCTGCTGCCATTCTGGGTCCCAAAGCGCAACAATGGATCGGAATTGCCCCTTTTGCAGCATTTAAGGGTAAATCCTATCCTTTGGAAATGATGCAGGAGGCCATTGGTCTATTGAACAATACCAATAAGTATAAAATACTGTTGTTCGGGGGCGGGTCGGTTGAAAAGGCAAAGCTCGATCTGGTTTCTCAGGCCTGCAATTGTTTCAACATGGCTGGGCAATTTTCGTTTGCCGAAGAATTGGCCTTGATTTCCAATCTTGATCTTATGGTTTCCATGGACAGCGGCAATGCACATCTAGCTGCCATCTATGGAATTCCAACCATTACGCTTTGGGGGGTGACCCATCCCTATGCGGGATTTTACCCATTCGGACAACCGCCTTCAAATGCGCTGTTGGCCGATCGGAAGCAGTTCCCGATGGTGCCTACCTCGGTGTATGGGAACAGAATGCCTCAGGGTTATGATAAGGCGATTGCCGGCATCACGCCTCAAATGATTTTTGAGAAAGTAACCGATAACTTGGGAAAGGTTCGTTCCTAAAGTTTAGTGCGATGTGGTTTTGACCTCAAGGGATTTAAAGTATTGGCGCAGTTGTGCCATAAAACGATATTTTCTCGCCGCAGGTGCGGTTTCAACCATCAAAGTTCTGATTCCTATATAGGAACTCATCAAATAAATCGCTACACCCTCGGCATCCACATGCCTATCGATATGGCCATTGAACTTTCCTCTTTGAATGGCTGAGACCAGATTCACTTCCCAAACCTTTAAAATTTCATTAAGGTGTTTCATGATATTGTCATTCCTGCCGTTGAACTCGTTCATGAAGTTGCTGAGCACAAAACCGTAGTCGAGTTCGTTATGCACCGCGGTTTCCAAGGCATCCTCAAAACAATCGGAAATCATGGTCAAGGTTTGGTCATGGCCTTCAATGGGTTGAATGAGCATGCTGTATACCTTCCGTACCAACAAATTTTCAATGATCTGTATGAAGAAATCTTCTTTCGAATCGAAGTGATAATAGAAGGCGCCCTTGGAAAGCGATAGCTCTTTGAGGATGTCATCTACACTGGTATTGTAATAGCCTTTGCTGTAAAAAAGGTGCAGGCCGGTCACTTGCATTTTATGCATGGTGGCCATTCGTTTTAGGTTCTTGTTCATGGTTCCGGGTTTTTGGGTAAAACCGACCGATGGGTCTGATAACCATAACTTGGAATCGCTGATTTTATTGAACGCCCGGTTCGTAAAGTATCGGAATTTCGACGAAATACATAAAAAATATGCATTAAACACGAACGGTGAGCCGTATCAAACCGGTCGGTTTGTATGGTTCTTGTCGCAAAGTTGGTTATTGCGATCATTTCGGCCTCACAGCCGGGCAATTCCTAAACGTCATCGTAGTTTATTTTTAAGACCGGGGTCAGGGGATGTGCCTGGCAAGTGAGGATCAAGCCATCGGCGATTTCCCCATCGGTAAGGATCTGGTTTTTGACCATCTCGGCCTTGCCTTCCACGATTCTGGCGATGCAACTGCTGCATACCCCGCCTTGGCAAGAATAGGGCGCGTCGATATTTTCCTTTAAGACGGCATCCAACACCCTTACATTCTTGTTCATGGTGAGCTTGAATTCCTCATCGTCTAGGGTCACTGTCAGTTGGGTCTGACCATCGGCCTTAAGCGGTAGCTCATCCAAAATTTCGGTACTGGTGAACAGTTCAAAATGTATTTTTGATTCAGGGATATCGTCTTCGAGCAAAGTTTCCTTCACCAAGTTGATCATGGCTTCGGGGCCGCAGAGATAGAAGTCGTCGAAAGTCGTTTTTTGGTGCTTGTTCATCAACACATAATTGACCGTGGAAACGTCTATGCGTCCGAAAAGGGAATCATCTTCCTTGGATTGGCTGTTGATGAAATAAATAAAAAACCTATTGGTATAATCTAATTGTAATTTAACCAAATCCGTATAGAACATGGTTTCTTCATACGACTTGTTTCCATAAACGAGCACAAACTGATTTTTGGGATGGGCTTCCAAAACCGATTTCACAATGCTCATGATCGGGGTAATGCCACTTCCAGCAGCGAAAGCCACTATATTTTTGGGGCTGCTGGTAGCCTTAAATATGAAGCGGCCTTCCGGGGGCATTACCTCCAAAACATCGCCTACGGCCAGTTTGTTGTGGGCATAATCGGAAAACCCGCCCTTGTCTACCTTCTTTACGCCAATGGTGATGTCCTCGTTCTTGGGGGACGAACTGATCGAATAGGCCCTCCGAAGTTCTTTCCCCTTGATCTCTTTTTTGATGGTGATGTACTGACCTGGGGTAAAGGCAAAGGTCTGAATGAGATCTTTGGGAATCGACAGGGTAATCGCCACCGAACTCGGTGTCAGCGTTCGAATGCGTTTTACCTTTAAGGGATAAAAAGAGGCCATATTTACAATTTTGGAGCAAAACTAAGCATTGGAATTCCGATTTGAAACCAGAAGTGAAAAAAAAACCAGGTGAGTTGTAACATAATTACTATTTTAACCACTAACGAACCGAACAAAATTTCCAATCCTTATGTTCAAACATTTTGTGGCCCTGCAATGGAAATCTTTCTTCCGTTCTTCCTCGATAGGAAAAAGTTTGGCCGTGAAGCTGCTCATGGGCTTTTTCGGGCTTTATATTCTTGGCTCCCTGGCCTTGTCGGGCGCCGGACTTTATTTTATCCTTGAAAAAACCATGCCTGGGGCAGATCCGCTGATGGTGGTCTCACAGTATATGGTGTATTGGATCTTGGCCGAACTCTTCCTGCGCTATTTTATGCAGAAACTTCCAGTGATGGACATTAAACCCTTTTTGACCCTTCCCATCAAGAAAAGCAGTATTACCCATTATATCCTGATCCGCTCCGGATTATCATTTTATAATTTTTTGACCCTTTTCTTCTTTGTTCCGTTTGCGATGGTCTTGATCATTAAGGATTATCCCGTAATGCCCGTGTTGCTATGGCTGCTCTCGATCATTGGTATTGTATTGGCGATAAATTACATCAACTTCATCATCAACAAGAGCGACAAGGCCCTCATATTTGTAGGGACGCTCATTTTGGCGCTGTATGCCATCGATTATTTCGGTCTTTTCCCGATCAAGGTTTTTTTGGGCAACATTTTTTATGCACTCTATGAAAAACCGGCTATTTCATTTGTCCCCCTGGCTATAGCGGTCGCTACCTACCTCATCAATTACCGATTTTTGAGGGTTAGGATATTTTTGGATGCCTCTTTAAGACAAAAGACCCAGGAAGCGGTGACCTCCGACATGGCGTGGACGAAGCGTTTTGGTGATATTGCACCTTACATTCAACTTGATCTGAAGTTGATCTGGCGCAACAAGCGCACCAAAATGCAGGTTTTCATATCCTTGGCCATGATTCTTTACGGATTGATCTTTTATGGCACGGGCACCTATGGGCCCACCTCCTCCATCTTTGTTTTTGTGGGCATTTTTATGACCGGGATGTTCCTTTCCAACTTTGGACAGTTTATCCCAGCTTGGGACAGTGAGTATTACAGTATGATGATGTCCCAAAATATTCCATTAAAAAAATACCTCGAATCGAAAGTGGCGCTCATTTCCTTGAGTATTGTGGTGATGTTCCTCCTTTCCATCCCCTATGTATATTTTGGATGGAAGGCCCTGGCCATTAATTTTGCCTGTGCCGTGTATAATTTTGGCGTTAATATACCGGTCATTCTTTTCTTTGGTTCTTTTAACCGGAAAAGGATCGACCTCACCAAAAGCGCTTTGGGCAACATGCAAGGCACCAGCGCAACCCAATTTCTGGTACTTTTGCCCTTAATGGTCGTCCCATGTCTGATATATTTTCTATTAAAAACCTTTGTTTCCTTCGAATTGGCTATCGGGGTACTCTGTTCCCTTGGGCTGGTCGGCATCGCCTTAAGGAAACCTTTGATGGATTTGGTAATCGCGGCCTACCGAAAAAAGAAATATGCCATGGTCGCTGGCTTCAAGGAAAAAAACAGCTAATCGTTCAAATCATATGATCATCACGAAAAACCTCACGAAAAAATACGGCAAGCAAACCGTTCTGAACATTGAAAGCTTGGAAATACCCAAGGGACAAAGTTTTGGCCTGGTCGGCAACAATGGGGCGGGGAAGACCACCTTTTTCAGCCTATTGCTCGATTTGATTCAGCCCAGTACGGGCAACATAACCAATAACGAGGTACAAGTGAATACCAGCGAAGCCTGGAAACCGTTTACATCGGCCTTCATCGATGAATCTTTTTTGATCGGCTATTTGACCCCTGAAGAGTATTTTTATTTTATCGGGGAACTCAGGGGGGCAAACAAAGCCGATGTTGATGGCCTTCTGGCCGGTTTTGAAGACTTCTTCCACGGGGAGATCTTGGGACAAAAAAAATTCCTCAGGGACCTGTCCAAAGGGAACCAGAAGAAAGCGGGCATCGTCGGGGCCTTTATCGGTAATCCCGAGGTGGTGATTTTGGACGAACCTTTCGCCAATCTGGATCCGACCACCCAGATCAGATTAAAGTCCATCATCAAAGACCTGGCCAGTAAACAAGGGGTCACCATCTTGATTTCGAGCCACGATCTGATTCATCTGACGGAAGTCAGTGAGCGTATCGTCGTGCTCAACAAAGGTGAAATTGTCAAAGACATCCAGACTTCAAAAGAAACCTTAAAGGAACTCGAAAGCTTTTTTGCCGGACGCAATACCATTGAGCAGGAAATAGCCTGATACATCATCCGCCACAAACTCTTTTTCAGGGGCTCGGATGAGGTTTATTGCTTTTTTGGGGAAATCTTCAACAATCCAAGAAAACCGACTGATCGGTCTGATTGGATCAACTGCCAATGGGGTAGAACACCTTTGCCTATTCGACCTATCGCTACAAAATGCGGATAAGGGGCAAAAATGAACGGATCATCATGCGATTTTCGTACGAATTAGACCATCCGGTCGGTTTCCTGGCGGGATAAGTTTGGGCAATGATCGATTATTTTTCGAATAACTGGAAAACCCATATAGCAAACATTGCCGTACCGACCAATTTGAATTCAAGATTCCCTTTCCATTTTGGATATAAAGACACCCTATTGTCCTGATTTAAAATCACTCGATAAAATTTTGCATTTTGTCGATGAACTGCATAATAATTTGGATGTTTTTTAGTTTAGCATATACGTATACACCATATTTTGAAGCTTCGATTTAAATTTATTCTCATCATTGTCATTGGGGGGCTCCTATTTGCTGCTTGTTCGACCAAGAAGGATGCTTTTCTCAACCGCAACTTCCATGCGTTGAATACCAAATACAATGTACTTTACAATGGGAACAATGCCTTCGAGGAAGGTCGTGAGGTACTCAATGAGACCTACAAGGACGATTACTGGGAAATACTACCCGTGGAACGCTTGAAAGTGACCGATGAAATCAAACTCGATTCGGAAGACAACAACCCCAGTTTTGTCATCGCCGAGGAAAAGGCCACCAAAGCGATACAGAAGCACAGCATGGACATCAAGGACGAGGAGCGCAATCCCCAAACCGACGAGGCCTTTCTGTTGCTTGGTAAATCGCGCTACTTCGATCAGCGGTATATCCCCGCCTTGGAAGCGTTCAACTATGTCATCAAAAAATATACCTATAGCGATAAGTTGAACGAGGCCCACATTTGGCGCGAAAAAGTGAACATCAGACTGGAGAACGATGAACTCGCCATCAAAAACTTGAAGCGGTTGATGAAATATGAACAGCTGAAAGACCAGGAGTATGCCGATGCACGAGCCATGATGGCCCAAGCTTATATCAATCTTCAGGTCATCGATACGGCCTTGCAACAACTCAAGATCGCCTCGTATTACACCAAAAAAAATCCCGAGAAAGGCAGGTACTTCTATATCATTGGACAATTATACAACCAATTGGGCCATAAAGACAGTGCCAACTATGCCTTCGACAAGGTGATTGAACTCAAACGCAGGTCTCCACGTGTGTACATGATCAATGCCGAAATCGAAAAATTACGGAACGCCGAAATCACCACTGAAAATGAGGAATCGATATTGGAACACTTGACCGATTTGGAGAAGAATCGAGAAAACCGACCATTTTTGGACAAAGTATATCGACAGATCGCCGAATATCATTTGACGAAAAATTCCGATAGCCTCGCATTGCTGTACTTCAACAGATCGCTACGCGCGACCAACAATGAGCCCAAGTTGAATGCCCTGAACTACGAGAATTTGGGGGAATGGTATTTCGATCAAAACCAATATAAAACCGCAGGGGCCTATTACGACAGCGTTTTGAGCAATTTGCCGGAAAACAACAAAAAGTTCAGGAACATCAAAAAGAAACTCGACAACCTCGAGGACGTGATCGCTTATGAAAATGTGGTTCAGCACGCCGATAGTGTCATTTCACTTTTCAAAATGACCAAGGTCCAGCGGGAAACGTATTTTGGGGATTATATTGCAGGGCTGAAAAAGGCCGCCGAAGAAGAGGCTAAAAAGGATCAAGAGCGTCAAAGTGCCGGTTTCGCCGCTTTTGGTGAAAGCAAGGGAGGTAAGGAAAACAAGGGTAAATTTTATTTTTACAACATTACCAGTCTGGGCTACGGCCAAAACGATTTCAAGCAAAAATGGGGTAACCGCAGCCTGGAAGATGACTGGCGTTGGAGCAATAAGACCAAAGCATCGGTATCGGAAGACATCGATGGGGCCATCGCACAGAATAATGGCACCTCGCCCGATGCTGCGCCGATTGGGGATGAAAGATATTCGCTCGATTATTATTTGAGCAAGATTCCTACAGATGTGGCAGTGATCGATAGCCTGAATACAGAGCGAAATTTCGCCAACTACCAACTTGGGCTCATCTATAAGGAAAAATTCAAGGAAAATCTTTTGGCAGCGGGGAAATTGGAAGACGTGCTCCGATCGAATCCTGAGGAAAGACTGGTGCTTCCCACGAAGTACAACCTATATAAGATCTATGAGGAAGAGGGCAGTCCGTTGATGGCATCCATGAAGGAAAACATATTGCAGAACCATGGCGATTCGCGTTACGCCGAGATCCTTCTGAACCCACAAGCGGTTTTGGCCTATAACGACGATAGTCCTGATAGTCGCTATGCCGCCCTCTTCAAACTTTATGAAAACCAAGAATTTCTAAAGACCATAACAGGGGCAGAGGAAAATATCTCGAAATATACGGGCGACCCCATGGTGCCCAAATTTGAAATATTGAAGGCCAATGCCATTGGACGTCTACAGGGTTTTGAAGCCTTCAAGGAAGCCCTGAACTATGTGGCTTTGACCTATCCCAATAGTCCGGAAGGCAAAAAAGCCGAGCAAATCGTGGCCGAGCAACTCCCCAAGCTGGAACCTAAGGTGTTTACCCAGGAAGAAGGCCCTATCGGTAGCGGTAATTGGAAGGTGGTTTTTCCATTCAAAAGAAGTAATAACGACCAGGCCTTGCGGTTGATGGAACTATTGGAGAAATCGATCAAAGACCTGAAATATAAAAACACCGTTTCCAAGGACATATACAACTTGGAAGATCAGTTTGTCATTGTTCATGGGTTCAAATCGAAGGAGTATGCCCTGGGCTACGCAGAATTGTTGAAAATTAACAAGGATTATAAGGTTAAGAATGAGAATTTCGTAATTTTATCTTCCAACTATAAAATAATTCAAGTTCACAAAAACCTACAAGATTACAAGCGTGAAATTTTAACCCCAAAACCATAACAAATGTTTTCAGATAACAAAAGACCTATGACAGAAATCGGCGGACAACCCAACAGAATTGAAAAGAACACCAAAATTAAGGGTGATATCGTTTCCGAGGCAGATTTTCGGATCGACGGAAAATTGGATGGTAATGTAAAGACCTCCGGCAAGGTGGTCATTGGCAAGGATGGCTATATCCATGGAAAGGTGGAATGCGTCAATGCAGATATCGAAGGAAGCTTTAATGGTGAGCTATTGGTTTCAGACCTGCTTTCCCTAAAAGCGTCCGCAGTCATAGAAGGCACCGTATCAGTGAGCAAACTGGCCGTGGAGCCGGGAGCTACTTTTAATGCCTCCTGTACCATGAAGGGCAAAGGAGGATCCTTAAGCAGCAGCAGCCAAGCGGCATCTTCTTCCTCGGCATCAAGCACATCCGCACAAGGATTTAAGTCTTCTGTGGGAAGAAACAGCAATGAACCGGCAAAAGCATCCTAAAAAAAGCAATTTAAAGAATGTGGCAGTGCTATCGGGCATTGCTTTTGAAATGGGGGCCATCATATTTTTGGCGGCCAAAGGTGGTATTTGGCTCGACACCCATTTCCAATCGGAAAAAAAAATCTATACGGCCATGGCCACGCTTTTGGGTGTGGCAATTTCTATTTGGGTGGTGTTGCGCCAATTAAAACGAATCAAGTATTGATACTGAACCGCTTTCCGATCATTCAATTTTTAATTCTTGTAACCATCTCATTGGGGATTTCATTTGTAGCCCACGTTTTCTTGTTAGGGCACAATGGCCATCCGCCTTATGCCGATTTGCTTTCACTCTCTTATATGGTGAATGGTTTGATGGCCTTCGTGATATATGCCCTGCTGTACTTTTTTCGCTATCGGTTGAAAAGTCAGATTGGCTTTTTGTTCATGGGCGGCAGTTTTTTAAAGTTCCTCTTTTTTTTCTTGCTCTTTTATCCGGTTTACAACGCAGATGGCACCATGAATAGATTGGAGTTCGCGGCATTCTTCGTACCATACGGCATTTGCCTACTACTGGAGACCATATTCACGGCAAAAATGCTTCAAAAACTGGACTAAAATCGAGTGCAAAATGCATCTTGAAATAAACCGCTGAAATGCTTTTTTCTTTTTGGAAGAATAGCTTACATTTGCACCGATTTTTAAGGACCGATTTTTTGAGCGCTATGCGGATTACCAACTTTGCTAAACTTCTCTTTGCAGCACATTTCCTGTTCGTAGGCTGTCTTTTTGGACAAGATACCAACGGTGATTCCTATGAAGGCCCTGAAGAAAAGAGTTCCGAGATTAAGGAGTATATAAGACATCACCTTCAGGATTCACATGACTTTTCTTTGTTTTCATGGACGGGTGACAACGGGGAACAACATCATATCGGTTTTCCGCTGCCTGTTATCCTTTGGGATGGCGGACTCAAGGTTTTTTCCTCTTCCAAATTTCATCACGGGGAAACCGTGGCTGCCGTTGACGGCAATTACTACAAGCTTTTCCATAGTAAGATATACAAGACCGATGCAGAGGGTACCATGACCTTGGATGATCACGAGCATCCTACCAATCCCAAACCTTTCGATTTTTCAATGACCAAAAGTGTGGTCATGATTATCGTTACGGGATTGTTGATGTTCTGGCTATTCACCAGTTTGGCCAGGTCCTATGCCAAGAACAGCAGTATCCCGAAAGGGATTGGCCGATTTTTTGAGCCTATCGTGATTTATATCCGGGATGACATCGCCAAACCCAACATTGGGGAAAAGAAGTATAGAAAATATATGCCATATTTGCTCACCATATTTTTCTTTATTTGGTTTTTGAACATATTCGGACTTACCCCGCTTGGCGTGAATGTCACCGGAAATATTGCGGTGACCGTGGCATTGGCCTTGATCACCTTTTTATTGACCAATTTGACAGGGACGAAGGATTATTGGATGCATTTGTTCGATCCTTTGGGCGCTACCATGCCTTGGTACGGGAAGTTGCCGCTCTATATCATTTTGGTCCCCATTGAGCTATTGGGCCTTTTCATCAAGCCTTTTGCACTGCTCATCCGTTTGTATGCCAACATGCAGGCCGGACACATCGTATTGATGAGCTTGATCGGGTTGATGTTCATTTTTAAAAGTTGGTTGGGGAGTCCGTTGTCATTTGGCCTCGCCTTTGCCATCTCGTTGATCGAGATTTTAGTGGCCGTATTACAGGCTTATATTTTCACCATGCTTTCTGCTTTGTATTTCGGATTTGCCTCCGAGGAACATGAGCATCACGAAGATCCGGAGTTGGCTCATTAGTAAGCAGGTGACATGCATTCCCTATCATGGGAATTTTTAATAGAATTTTTAATTTTTAAACTAGATAGATTATGGAAATTCCAGCAATTGTAGGCGCAGGATTAGCGGTTATCGGAGTAGGTTTGGGTATTGGTAGGATCGGTGGTTCCGCAATGGATGCCATCGCTCGTCAGCCAGAGGCTTACGGTAAAATTCAAACAGCAATGTTGATCGCGGCAGCGCTTATTGAAGGGATTGGTTTCGCTGCAATATTTGCATCCTAACAAATCAAAAAAACCATGGCTTTAACGGTTGGTTATTGCCATGGTTTCTTTAAAAATTAAAGTTTAAAATTCTTTTTATGGAAAAGTTGATCAATGAGTTTTCTTTAGGCCTATTTGTCTGGCAGACACTGCTTTTTGTGCTATTGCTTCTCCTGCTTCGCAAATTTGCTTGGAAACCGATTTTGAATGCTGTCAACGAAAGGGAAGACGGGATCAAAAATGCTTTGGAAGCCGCAGAGTTGGCAAAAAAGGAGATGCAGAACGTGACGGCCGATAGTGAGAAATTGCTGAAGGAAGCACGAGCGGAGCGCGAATCAATGTTAAAGGAAGCCCGTCAGATCAAGGAACAATTGATTTCGGATTCTAAGGAGCAGGCCAAATTGGAAGGGGATAAAATGATCAAGCAGGCACAGGAAGCCATAGCCAGTGAAAAAAAGGCTGCCGTGGCCGAGATCAAAAACCAGGTTGCCGAGCTTTCAGTTGAAATTGCGGAAAAATTGATCAAGGAACAGTTGAGCAATAAGGACAAACAACTGAAGTTGGTCCAGGATATGCTGGGCGATATCAAATTGAACTAAACGAAGATGACTGATTCAAGAGCCGCATTGCGCTATGCAAAGGCCGTTTTAGACTTAGCGATCGAGAACAAGGCCTCGGAAGGGGTTGAGCACGATATGCGTGCCATCTTAGAGACCATTGCAGGCAGCTCCGATTTAAGGGCAATGTTGGCAAGCCCAGTGATCAGGGGGGAAATCAAAAAAAAGGCGGTCGAAGGCATTTTTCCCAAAACCCACAAAATAACGAAAGGCCTGGTGAATTTGTTGGTCGATAACCGACGGATTTCGATGTTGAATGAAGTTGCCTTAAAATATATCATTCTCAACGAACAGATCAAAGGCCAGAATGTGGCCCATGTCACCACGGCAGTGCCGATGACCACAAAATTGGAAGAGCAATTGCTGAAAAAAGTGGAAGGGCTTATCGGGAACAAGGTAACTTTGGAGAATAAAATCGATGAAAGCATCATTGGCGGGTTCGTTCTGCGTATTGGGGATTTACAGTACGATGCGAGCATCGCCAACAAGATAAACAATCTCAAAAGGGAATTTACAAAAAGCTTATAATCCATAGGGCCCTACTGGTAAACCAAAGGGCTCATCTTATAACTAAATCAAATGGCAGGAGTGAAAGCCGCTGAGGTATCAGCAATTTTAAAAAAGCAATTATCAGGTTTTGAGGCCACAGCCTCTCTTGACGAGGTGGGAACCGTATTGCAGGTTGGGGATGGAATTGCCCGGGTCTATGGTTTATCCAACGCACAATATGGTGAGTTGGTATCGTTCGAGGGCGGACTTGAAGGCATCGTGTTAAACCTGGAAGAAGATAATGTCGGGGTGGTACTATTGGGACATTCCAAAGAGATTGGCGAAGGCTCAACAGTTAAACGAACCCAAAGGATTGCTTCCATTAAGGTGGGCGAGGGTATTGTAGGCCGTGTGGTCAATACCTTGGGCATTCCTATCGATGGAAAAGGTCCGATTGCGGGCAAGACTTACGAAATGCCTTTGGAGCGAAAGGCCCCAGGAGTAATATTCCGTCAACCCGTAACCGAACCATTACAAACCGGTATCAAGGCCATTGATGCGATGATACCCGTTGGGAGAGGCCAAAGGGAGTTGGTTATCGGTGACCGACAAACCGGTAAGACCACCGTTTGTATCGATACCATCCTAAATCAAAAGGAATTTTACGACGCAGGCGAACCCGTATATTGTATCTATGTGGCCATAGGCCAAAAAGCATCAACGGTCGCAGGGATTGCCCAAGTCTTGGAAGACAAAGGCGCTTTGGCCTATACTACCATAGTAGCGGCCAATGCCTCCGATCCTGCGCCTATGCAGGTTTATGCTCCTTTTGCGGGCGCATCCATTGGAGAGTATTTCCGAGATTCGGGTCGACCAGCCCTGATCATCTACGACGATCTATCTAAACAGGCCGTTGCGTATCGCGAGGTGTCTTTATTGTTGAGAAGGCCTCCCGGACGTGAAGCTTATCCCGGAGACGTTTTCTATCTACATTCCAGATTGTTGGAACGGGCAGCAAAAATTATAGCCGATGACGGGATCGCCAAAAACATGAACGATCTTCCAGAAGTGTTGAAACCGATGGTGAAAGGTGGGGGTTCATTAACCGCGCTCCCTATTATCGAGACCCAGGCGGGTGACGTATCGGCCTATATCCCTACCAACGTGATTTCGATTACCGATGGCCAGATATTTTTGGAACAGGACTTGTTTAACCAAGGGGTACGTCCTGCGATCAATGTGGGGATATCAGTATCCCGGGTCGGAGGAAATGCCCAGATCAAATCGATGAAAAAAGTTGCGGGTACGCTGAAATTGGATCAGGCACAGTTCCGTGAATTGGAGGCGTTTGCCAAGTTTGGATCCGATTTGGATGCGGCCACATTGAACGTGATCGAAAAAGGAAGGCGAAACGTTGAAATATTGAAACAAGCGCAGAACGATCCATTTACCGTGGAAGATCAGATCGCGATCATCTTTGCAGGGTCGAAAAACCTGCTTAGGGATGTTCCGGTGGACAAGGTCAAGGAATTCGAAAAAGACTTTCTGGATTTTCTAAAAGCTAAGCACAAGGGCGTATTGAAGACCTTGAAGGAAGGTAAACTCACCGATGAGGTTACCGATGTCCTCACAGAAGTGGCCAAGGACCTTTCTGGAAAATATCGGAACTGAACAAGGTAACAGAATAAGAAAGGCATGATGGGAAACGGGGCGCAAGATCGTGCCTCACCCCACGCCAAACCATTCGATCTAAATTATGGCTAATCTTAAGGAAATAAGAAACAGGATAGCATCGGTCTCTTCCACCATGCAGATCACCAGTGCCATGAAAATGGTATCGGCTGCCAAATTGAAGAAGGCGCAGGATGCCATAACGGCAATGCGGCCCTATGCCGACAAGCTTACCGAGTTATTGCAAAACCTGAGTGCAAGTTTGGATATCGATTCGGGGAGTAAGTTCTCCGATAGCCGGGAAGTGAAGAAGGTATTGGTTGTTGCCATTACCTCCAATAGGGGCCTATGTGGCGCTTTTAACACCAATATTATTAAACAGTGTGCCTTGCTAGCCAATGATACCTATTCCGGGAAACAAGTCGAAATTATGGCCATTGGAAAGAAGGCGAACGATATTCTTGGGAAGAAATTTAAGGTGGTCGCGAACCATAGCGCCGTGTATGACGACCTGAACTTTGAAAATGTCGCGTTAATCGCGGAAAACCTAATGGAGCGTTTTACTTCTGGCACCTACGACAGGATAGATATCGTTTATAATAAATTCAAGAATGCCGCGACGCAAATCGTGATGTCGGAGCAATTCTTGCCCATTGTTCCCCAAAAAGGGAGTGAAACTTCCGGTGCGGATTATATCTTTGAACCGACCAAGATAGAGATTGTGGAACAATTGATCCCAAAATCGCTAAAGACCCAATTGTACAAGGGAATACGCGATTCTTTCGCCAGTGAGCATGGGGCTCGGATGACCGCCATGCACAAGGCGACGGACAATGCCACAGAACTTCGTGATCAGTTGAAGCTCACCTATAACAAGGCCCGACAAGCTGCCATTACCAACGAGATTTTGGAAATTGTGGGCGGAGCCGAGGCTCTAAATAATTAAGAAGGCAGGCGTTTGTAGCAGTTGGCCGCAACCTCTGTGTTTAATATCCAGCTTTGGCGCCATTGATTTGCCCGTTCATCTTCCAGCGGTTTGCTGTGATCAGCTTGCCACCTATTTCAACAAAACTTTGTCGGGAGCCTTTTAATAGGTACTTTTAAGCTGAAATAATAGCGCTTTTGAATCCGTTAAAGAAACTTTTTAAGCAGACTGCGATTTACGGTTTGGCAACGGTCTTGCCCAGAATGCTTTCCTTTTTATTGTTGCCTTTGTATACCGGGGTCCTGGCTACCGCCGGATATGGTGAAATATCGATCATCTTTGCTTGGTTCGCTATTTTTAATGTGCTGTTGGCCTATGGTATGGAGACGGCATTTTTTCGTTTCTACAATGGCAATTTCGACAAGGAAAGGGTGGTTTCCACTTCATTGATGTCGATTCTTCTCACCACAACATTGTTTATGATCATTGCACTGACCGCGAGGAATAGCATTGCGGAACTCAGCGACATTCCCATGCGATATATACGCTATGCCATTTACATTTTAGCTTTGGATGCCCTTGTCATTGTTCCCTTCGCTTGGCTTAGGGCCAATGAAAAGCCCATGCGCTATGCGGTCATAAAAATTTTGAACATGGTCGTGAACCTTGGGCTAAACCTTTTCTTTTTGATTTATTTGCCTAAGGTCATGGCCGCAAATCCCGATAGTGGATATGGCTGGTTGTACCAGCCCGATCATGAAATCTCGTATATCTTCATTTCAAATTTGATAGCCAGCGGCTTTACCCTGCTTTTGATGTTGCCCCTTTACATCAAAAACAGCTATACTTTTGATTTGGGTCTATGGAAAAAGATGATGCGATATGCTTGGCCGGTGCTTGTTGCAGGAATAGCCTTCACCATCAATGAGGTTTTTGACAGGATCATGTTGGAAAATCTTTTGCCACAGGCGATTGCAAAAAGCGAGGTGGGTAAGTATTCCGCCTGCTACAAATTGGCACTCTTCATGACCCTTTTCGCTACTGCATTCAGGATGGGGATAGAGCCTTTCTTTTTTAGCCATGCGGGTTCTGAAAACCCACAAAAGGCTTATGCCCAGATCACCAATTATTTTGTGGTTTTGGGGAGCGTGATTTTACTTGCGGTGGTGGTTTTTGCCGATTTTTTAAAAGTCCTTTTTATCAAGAATCCTGACTACTGGGAGGCGATGACCGTGGTTCCGTTGATCATTCTGGCCAGTTTCTTTTTGGGAATTTACCATAACCTTTCGGTTTGGTACAAGGTCACCGACAAAACCCGCTACGGAGCCTTTATTTCACTGGTCGGCGCAATTATAACTATTGGTATAAATTATTTGTTCATTCCGCTCATAGGGTATATGGCCTCGGCCATTGCCACTTTGATGGCCTATGGCATGATGATGGTGCTTTCCTATTACTATGGAAAGTCACACTATCCCATCCCCTACAATTTTAGGAAAATCATCTTTTATCTATCCGTTTCAATTTCGTTCTCTGCTTTGTCGTTCTATATCTTTGAACGCAATTTATTTATTGGCATATTTTTGCTGCTGTTTTTCTTGGGGTTGGTATACCGATTGGAAAATGAAAAATTAAAACAGATTTTTTTAAGAAAAAGTTGATCGCCCTTTACCAAAGGTCGCACCGTATAAAATCATTAAAATTCGATCATGAAAATCAAAATCGTCAATACATCGGAACATGCGCTGCCCCAATACGAGACCTTGGCCTCCGCAGGAATGGATTTAAGGGCGAATATCACAGATCCTGTTATCCTACCGCCTTTGGGACGCGCCATTATCAATACAGGATTGCATCTTGAACTTCCCAAAGGGTTGGAAGCCCAAGTTCGTCCCAGAAGTGGTCTGGCTGCGAAGCATGGCGTAACAGTGCTCAATGCCCCAGGGACCATTGATGCCGATTATAGGGGCGAAATCGGGGTGATTTTGGTGAACCTGTCAAAGGAAGCCTTTACCGTTCAAAATGGAGAGCGTATCGCACAACTCGTCATCGCCAAACACGAACGGGCCGAATGGCTTGAAACAAAGGATTTGACAAAAACAGAAAGGGGCAGCGGAGGATTTGGCAGTACGGGTGTGCAATAAATAAACGGGAAAGGGAAATAGATTGCCATACTTTCGTTCGCCATACCCTCCCTGACTCCATTTCCTCTGGATCGGATGAAGGTGCAAAGCCAAAATTTCATGGCATAACCAATCCGCTTCCTGCTGGTGCATTCCAATTCAATCTTGTATCCAAAGGGGCATGATGTTTGAGATATCGCAATAGGAAGCATAGCTTGATGGTAGCGTTCAAGTGCTGCGTTTCTTCGCCAGCAATTTGGTTTTTTAATGCTAATTTTGATGCATTGGATTCTTGGCGTGTAATCCTTTGAACGGCGATTCGCATGCGAGTCGCTAAATCAAGGGTCACAATGATCGAATCGTGCAGTGCGTTTTTTCGCATGTCGCAATGGAAAGTAAAGAATGATGGGAAAATTGAATTTTTTGTTTTTGACCATAGGTTTGTTCATCACCTTACCTGCCCTTATAGGCCAAGACCTTGACCAGGATATTCCCATGGAAGAGAACGCCGAGGTTTCATTGGAAGACTATTCCGACGAATTCCAGGAGTTTTTTTTCGAAGCGCTCAAACAGAAAGGGATCGAGAATTATGACAAGGCAATCGCTTTGTTGCTGGAATGTAAGAAGTTAGACCCTTCCAACCACGTTATCGACCACGAACTGGCCAAGGCTTTTTTTGAGGATAAGCAGTATCCGGTTGCGGAAGACTATGCGATGGTCGCTTTTTTTGCCGAGCCTGAAAATATATGGTTTTTGGATACACTTGTTGCAATTATTGAAAAACAGGCCGGTTCGAGCGATTTATTGATCGGCCGGTTGCCCAGGGGCAATTTAAAAGCGCTTGAAAACCTGGCATTGATCTATTATCAAAAAGGGGACTTTGAAAATTCCCTTCAGACCTTAAAACTATTAAAGCAATCCCGATTCGCCGAAGACCTCTTGACCAAGATCAATGATTCCCTGAAGCAAAAGCAAGTGATATTGAACGAAAAGGGAGATTTCGACCCTGCTAAGGCATCTGATGTTGAAGATCCAATAGAACGATATAAAGTTAAAATAGAAGGACTGATCGGCGCGAACCAGCCATTGGAGCTCGAGCGAATTTCGGCCGAGGCCTTGGAGCAGTATCCGTCACATCCGTTTTTTTACTACGCCCATGGACTTGCCTTGAATAGATTGGCCCAGCATGCCGAGGCAGTGGAGTTGCTGGAAACGGGATTGGATTACCTATTGGTCAATGATACTCTGGCGAACAAGATCTATAAAGAATTGGCGGATGCCTATACGGCAATGGATAATACTGTGAAGGCAAATATGTATCTTCGTATGATAAAACCTGGTTTTTAGGGTCATGGACACAATTTTCGGAAGGGTAATGCGATGGGCTGGAATGTGTTTTCTGACAATTTCCCTCTTTTCCTGTAAGTCGACCAAATTAGCAACCGTTGGGGCACTGGATGCCGATTTGACAACGAAGGCGGTCATTAGGGCACACTATGACAATCAACTTCGGTATAAGACCTTGAGCGGTAAACTTAAAATTGCCTATACCGAAGGTGGGTCTACGCAGACCATCTCAGTGAGTCTGCGCATGGAAAAAGACAAAGCGATATGGATTAGTGCCCCACTGGGCATCGTCAAGGCCTATATCACGCCGAACCGTGTTTCGTTTTACAACAAGCTCCAAAATGAATATTTCGACGGGGATTTTTCGTACCTAAGCAACCTTTTAGGGGCACCATTGGATTTTGAACAAGTACAAAACCTACTGCTGGGCCAGGCCATTTTCAATCTAAAGGAACAAAAATATGAGATGGAAATCACAGCTGGCAATTATGAACTGAAACCAATGAAGGTGGGCCCATTGTTCAAGATTTTATTGCAAATAGAACCGCAAAATTTTAAAATGGCCTCGCAGCAATTGTCACAACCCTTGAAAAGGAGGCTTTTACAAATTAATTATTTGCAATACCAGAAAATCAATAAATGGATTATCCCCGATGAAATCGCGATTGCGACCATAGAAGGCGACCAACGCAATACCATCGATATTGAATACAGAAATATGGAATTCAACCAAAACCTGAGCTTTCCTTATAAAATACCGAATGGTTTTGACGAGATAGTTTTAGACAGGAATGATCTTTAAGCGCTCCAAACGGATTTACATCGCCCTGATCATGCTCTTATTTGGGGCTGCGTGGACCTTTGCCCAAACCGACGAACAAAAATCGTTGGAAGCCAAAAGGGAAAGACTGCTTCAGGAAATCAACGATATCAATAGACTGTTATTCGCGGAAACCAAAGAAAAGGGAAATGTCCTGGATCAGATTGAGGCCTTGGATCAGAAAATCAACGTGCGCCAAGAATTGATCAAGGTTACCAACCAGCAGTCGAATCTCCTCAGCAGAAAAATCAACGCCAATATCCGGAATATATCCAAATTAAAAAGCGATCTCAATGCGTTGAAAGACGATTATGCGGCCATCATCCAAAAATCCTATCAAAACAAATCGCAAGAAAGCAGATTGATGTTCTTGTTGTCATCTGAAAACTTCTTTCAGGCCTTCAAACGACTTCAATATATGAAGCAATATGCCGATTTTAGGAGGGAGCAGGGGGAGCAAATCGTCATTAAAACCGAAGAACTCACCCAATTGAACCTGGATCTGAATAGCCAGCGAAAGGAAAAGGAACGACTTATAGCCCAAAACCAAAAGGCCAAAGACCAGATGATGCAGGAAATGAAATCGCAAAAAGAGCTTTTGGGAAACATTCGAAAGAATGAGAGCAAATATACGGCCGCCGTGCAAAGCAAGAAGAGCGAAGCCAGAAAAATCGACCGTCAAATCGAGGCATTGATACGCAATGCGATAGCCGCGTCGAACAGAGAGGCCGGCAACAGCGTGAGCAGTTCCAGCAAATTCGTCCTGACCCCGGAGGCCGCCATTGTCGCCAATAATTTTTCGGCGAACAAGGGCAAATTGATTTGGCCGGTGGAGAAGGGCATCAAAAGCCAGGGATTCGGGGTTTATGCCGATGCGGTGTATCCCGGAATCAAGCATGAGAGCAATGGGGTGATCATTGCCACCGACCCCGGGGTCAAGGCCCGAGCGATTTTCAAGGGCGAGGTCATCGCCATAATGTCGGTACCCGGAGGGAATATGGGCGTGCAGATCAAGCACGGAAATTTTATCAGCACCTATTATAACCTTTCCAATATATATGTGAAAAAAGGCGATATGGTGGATGTGAAGACAGAACTCGGAGAGATTTATACCAATCGGTCTAATGGGCAGACACGACTGAAGTTCTACCTCTATGAAGACACCCAGAAAATGAATCCGGAGGAATGGATCTATCAACTATGAGCGATCAAAACGACCCTACCATGAAACAGATAACTGATATTGGCGGTACTTTCCCATTGCACAATGGGGTCAACATGCCTTACCTGGGCCTGGGCACCTACCAATCGAGCAACGATAGTGAAGTGGTCGATGCCGTGCGGTACGCGCTCGAAATAGGCTATAGGCATATCGATACGGCTTCGATTTATGGGAATGAAGAGGGCGTGGGCCAGGGCATTGCCCAAAGTGGTATTCCTCGCAAAGACATTTTCGTTGTCAGCAAAGTCTGGAACTCGGAACAGGGATTCGATAGCACCCTAAAATCGTTTGACGACAGTTTAAAACGTCTTCATTTGGATTATTTGGATCTGTATTTGGTGCACTGGCCGGTGGTGGCAAAATATCGGGAAACTTGGCGGGCCTTGGAATTGCTTTACAAGGAAAAACGGGTACGTGCCATAGGGGTGAGTAATTTTCTACGCCATCATCTTGAAGACCTTTTGCGGGAAGTGGAAGTGGCGCCCATGGTCAATCAGATGGAATTCCATCCTTTTCTGGTGCAACAGGAACTGCTGAATTTTTGCAATGAAAAGAATATCCGGTATGAGGCTTGGTCGCCTTTCATGCAAGGAAAGATCTTTGGGATGGCGCCGTTAAAAGAACTTGCGGCCAAATATGGCAAGTCGGTTGCCCAGGTCACGTTGCGATGGAACCTTCAAAAGGGAGTGGTTACCATTCCCAAGTCTGCCCAAAAGAACCGAATTGCGGCTAATGCGGCCATTTTCGATTTTGCATTGTCTTCTGAAGATATGGCCTATTTAGACAGTTTGGATCGAGGGGAGCGCATCGGTGCCCACCCAGACCATTTCGACTTCTAACAAATTCAATTGCCCATGAAGAGGGCCCGAAGCTCGGTCGCCTCGCCGGGTTTCAATTTACCGGCGAGCACAAGGCTCAATTGCTTTCTCCTCAATGCCCCGGCAAATCGTTCCTTTTCCAGATCGGTTTCCGGTTCCAATGGAGGTACTTCCGTAGGTTTACCTGTGTCATCTACCGCAACGAAGGTATAGATGGCCTCGTTGGCCTTTGATTTTTTCCCATTATATCGATCTTCCACCCAAACATCGATATAGACTTCCATCGAAGTGTTGAAAGCACGTGAAACCTTGGCTTCGACCGTCACCACACTGCCCAGGGGCACGGCTTGGTTAAAGGCGACATGGTTCACGGAAGCGGTTACGGTGATGCGGCGGCTATGGCGTCTTGCGGCAATGCTCGCCGCCCTATCCATACGGGCCAATAATTCTCCTCCAAAAAGGTTGTTCAAAGGATTGGTCTCGCTCGGGAGCACCATATCGGTCATGATCGTAAGGGATTCATTCGGCTTTTTCGGGTCCATAAAAGCTGTTTTCGGCAAAGGTATGGGTTATGGCCGACCTTAAAAAAGGGGAAGTATCATTTGACCGATTTTAACCAAGCATCCCGCGATTCGGTTTGTTTGATTTCCCGTAAGACCTGAAGTGCTTTTTTGGCATCGGTAAAACTGTCATAAGCGACCATATGGAGGCCAAAGTCATTGGTGCCTATATAAGCCGCATCAAATCCTTTTTTCCTTAACTGATTTATTTTATTCTCCGCATTCTTTTTGAATTGGAAGGCTCCTGCGATAATGTAATGTGTTTTTTGGGTCCTTTTTTTGATTTCGGGCACCGTGGTTACCGGTTCAGGGGCAACGGGTTCAGCACCCAAGCTCAAGGCCGATAATTCTATAGGAGTGGTATCGAAAAAAGTGGCCTCCTGAATGTGTCTGGATACTTGCTGCTGTGCTTCCTCTACGGCTAAATGTTGATTGTAGACCCCTTGTTGATAGGTCCTGTAGCCTGTGAGGCCAACGGATAAGGCCAATAAAAAGATGGCGGCATATTTCAGATACGGCCTGAAATGGGTGGCTTGTCGCTGCTCGGGAGTAAAGACAAGTGGCACTTCCGATTCCAATTCGACCACTTGCTCTTTTAAGAGCTCACGGGTCGCGGGGACGGCTACAAAAGAAGACAAGCCATAGGAAGCGGTTAAAAAGTTTACTTGTTCGGAAGGTTGAAACTGGATTTTACCCTCCTTATTGACCCATAGCTCCCCGATGTTCAAAAAGGAAATTCGCTCTCCTTTCTTCAGTTTCTTTTTCCACTCCTGCACCGTCTGGCCCACCTGGCTCAACATGGTCTCGTATCCGGATTTTTCGGCATCGGCCATGTAAGTAACCAGCAATCCGTCGTTTGACTTCAATTGTTCATTGAAGGAAACCAATTTTCTAGGAGGATAAAACGTATGGGTTGCCTGATGTAGATAGGCCGATTTCCTTTGGGTTAAAAAGGCGCCAAAATCAGGTATAACCACACAATTATACCTGTAAAGCAGTTCATTTAAGTATTCTTCCATTCCCATTACGACAAATATTAAAAAATTGAAGTGGTTTAAAGCCTAAGTTCTTTACTTTTTATTAACATAATATTTTCTGTAATTTGTGGATAACTTTGACCTTATGATAGATGACCAACGATGAATTGACCGCAGTCTTAAGGCTTCAGAACGTGCCCAATATAGGCGATATCACTGCGAAGAAGCTGATTGCCCATTGTGGCGGTCCGGAGGCTGTTTTTTCGGAAAAGCTGCTACATCTTGAGAAGATCGAGGGTATCGGCACCTTAATGCTCCGCGGCTTGCAAGACCGGCAACACCTGGAAGCGGCTCAAAGAGAGATGGCCTACCTTAGGAAGCATGCGATCGAATGGTCTTACTTTATGGATGCCGATTACCCGGCCTACCTCAAACACTGTATTGACGGGCCCATCCTGCTTTTTAAAAGGGGGCAGGTCGATTTTGAAGCCAATAGGACCATCAGTATCGTGGGCACCCGTAACGTGACCTCCTATGGGCTGAATTTTTGTGAGGAACTTGTGACGCAACTCGCACCATTGAATCCGACCATCGTAAGTGGCTATGCATATGGGGTCGACATCTGTGCCCATAAAGCGGCCATTAAAAACGGTTTACAGACGATCGGCTGTCTGGCCCACGGATTGAACCAGACCTATCCACCAAGCCATGCTAGGTTCAATCAGGATATGGAAAAAAAAGGCGGTTTTGTTACCGAATTCTGGAGTACGAGCAAGCCAGATCGCGAGAATTTTTTAAGACGCAACCGGATCATCGCCGGTTTATCGGTGGCTACCGTGGTCATCGAGTCGGCCGAAAAAGGGGGCAGTTTGGTGACGGCCGATATTGCCTGTAGCTATAATCGCGATGTCTTTGCGGTTCCGGGACGCTCCAGCGACAGCTTCAGCGTTGGCTGCAACAATCTGATAAAGCAACAAAAGGCGCACATGCTCACTTCCCCGGCGGATTTGGTCTATATGCTGGGATGGGATTTGGAATTGCCCAAATCGAAGCCTGTGCAAAAGCAATTATTTGTTGAATTGGATCCCTATGAAGAGTCGATTTATGGCTTTTTACAAAAAACCGGAAAACAGCAACTCGATTCGATTTCCTTGAAATGTGAACTTCCCGTATATAGGGTTTCGTCTACCCTATTGAACATGGAAATGAAAGGGGTTATCCGGCCATTGCCGGGGAAATTGTACGAAGCCATCTGATTTGTTACCGACCAATGGGTCTGGAATGCATCGTTTTCGTTACTACTCGGGCAAAATATGTTCAAAGAACGATCAAACTTATCGTTAAATCCGATAGCCAAGATGTTTTAAAAAAAAAGTAAAGGGACTAACCGACCAGCCGGTCTGTTCGGCAAGAATCAATATCCTATTTTAGACCGCACCCTTTCCAGCACCCCATCGGCCACTCTTTTTGCTTTAACAGCCCCGACCGAGAGGGCTTCGTCCACTTCGTCGAGATGATTCATATAATATTGGAATTGCTCCCGGGCGTTCCCGAATCGGTCGAGCATCAATTCATAGAGGGCCTGTTTCGCCTGGCCATAACCATAGTTCCCAGCCAAATATTGGGTTCGCATTGCCTCGACCTGCACCGGGGAAGCCAATATCTTATATAGGGCAAAGACATTGTCAGAGTCCGGATTCTTGGGGTCTTCCATCGGCGTACTGTCTGTTTTTATGCCCATGATCTGTTTGCGCAATTGTTTATCGGTCTGAAACAGATTGATCAGATTTCCTTTGCTCTTGCTCATTTTTTCACCATCGGTACCTGGAACGTACATCGTTTCCTCTTGCACTTTGGCATCGGGCATGACGAAGGTCTCCCCAAATTGGGCCTGAAAGCGTGCTGCGACGTCTCTGGTCATTTCCAAATGCTGCAATTGGTCCTTGCCCACGGGAACGATGTTGGCATCATACAACAGTATATCTGCAGCCATTAACATCGGATAGGTAAACAGGCCGGCATTGATATCATCCAAACGATCGGCCTTGTCTTTGAAGGAATGGGCAAGGGTCAGGCGCTGATAGGGAAAAAAGCAGCTGAGGTACCAGGCCAGTTCCGTGACTTGAGGCACGTCGCTTTGCCTATAGAACACTGTTTTTTCGATATCCAAACCGAAAGCCAACCAGGTCGCTGCGGTCGCATAGGTATTGTGTCGAAGCTCCTTTCCGTTTTTGATTTGGGTAAGCGAATGCATGTCAGCAATGAAAAGGAACGACTGGTTCCTTGGATCGGCCGCCATTTCAATGGCAGGCATTATGGCCCCCAAAATGTTGCCGAGGTGCGGGATGCCTGTACTTTGAATACCAGTAAGAATTCTTGCCATTAGCCTTTTGGATGAGGTGACAAAGGTAAAACAAATCGCAAAAAGCGAGGTGAAATTGCTACATTTGATTCCATGCCTCGTTTTATTAAAAATATTGGATATGCGCTTTACCGTATTTGGTTTTATATCCTGGTTGCGCTGCCCATAGTAGTTTTTTTTCCAATACTACTGTTTTTGACCCTTTCGGAAAAATGGTATCCGCAGTTTTTTTGGATGGCCAGAAATATTTGGGCGAATATTATTCTTTACGGTATGGGATGCCCGCCCAAGGCCAAGTACGCCCAAAAATTGGAGCGCGGGAAGAGCTATATGTTGGTGGCCAACCATACCAGTATGCTCGATATCATGTTAATGCTTCGGGTGGGTCAAAATCCCTTTGTTTTCGTCGGCAAAAAAGAATTGGAGAAGGTTCCTTTGTTCGGATTTTTCTTTAAAAGGGTCTGCATCATGGTCGACAGGGACAATGCCAGAAGCAGAACGGGGGTATATCGCCGTGCCCAAAAACGGCTTGGACAAGGCATGAGCATATGCATTTTTCCGGAAGGGGGTGTTCCGGTAGAAGACGTACTATTGGACAATTTCAAGGATGGGGCCTTCAAAATGGCTATCGACCATAACATTCCGGTGGTGCCCATTACCTTTTACGATTGTAAAAAAAGGTTTTCATTTACATTTTTTAGCGGTTCACCGGGGCCGTTGCGTGCCAAAGTTCATCCTTTTTTGGAAACGGCTCATTTATCCGAAGCCGACAAAACCGGACTTCGGGACAAAGTCAGGCAAGTGATCTTGAAAGATTTGCAAGGTGGGCCATTCTGATCACTTTCGATAAAAAAAGCGCCTTAACAGTCTTGCTAAGGCGCTGAAGTCGCCATTGCGCTCAACAACGGCATTCCTAACCAACTTCTATCTTAAATGAAACTAATGTCAAAATTTAAAACTTAGGCCACTATACACGCCCACTGAAAAAGGTTGAAATGTACCGTCCACATTCGAGAAGGTATTCAACTGGTATTTAAAAATGGGCTCTAAGTTCAATATTATATTGGGGGAAAACTTATAATCAATGCCAAAACCGACATTGGTACTAAAATTAACCGAATTGATATTGTTTGCCTCTCCCATTTCCATGGTTTGATTACCGGAAGTCAGGGTAACGGCATTGTCGACCAGAAAAAGGGAACTGAATCCACCGATCACATGGAGGCCCACTTTGCGGTCTACCAAGGCATAATTCAGCTCCAAAGGCACTTCCAAATAACCGAACTGCTGGGACATATTGCCGTCACGGGCAGCGCTTTTGGCCGTCACATCGAGCGCCTTGGTTTCGGGGGCTTCATTTACAGAGACGACCCTGGCGCCTGCCTTGCTCTGTACCACAAGATTCCTTGAAGTGAGGGCATAGTCGATATTGTCGATTTGACCGTTGGCCGAACTCTCAGCCGAAGAGGTAAATTCAACATCGGCGGTTCCATACCCGTAATCTACTTTGTTGATTCCCGATCTCAGACTGAGCCGATCGTTGATTTCATAAGCGACGGAAAGACCGTAACTCAGATTTGTTTCCCCGGACTTGGCATTGGGAACAAATATGGAATGAACCGGGGAACCTTCCCCGAAGGCATTGAAATAAACGGGTGCTACGTTGGGACCTGCCGACCATTTTTTTCGTGGAATTTCCTCGATTTCCATTTGTTCTTGGGCGGCTATCTCATCATATAGCGATTTTTTACCCACCGAATCTTTGGCCAAAACCTCCATTTTCCCCTCATTTGGTTTGGGCGAATTTTCGGCAAGGCCATTTTGGGCGGACAGCCTATTTTCGTCTTTTTGCGATTTTTCAATGGCATCAGGACCTGTCTGGGCCTCAGCAATCGATTCTTTCTTTGGTTCAGCTCCCCTGTTCATACCCCCATTGCCCGAGTTGATTCGATCATTTTTTACCAAATCAGATGCGGTCGCTGTCTTTTTATCCGGACCGTCATGCTTTTGAGCGGCAGCGATTTCAGCTTCTTTATCCCCGCTAATTGAGGGCCTCCCAGTATTTTGGGGCGTTACCTCCGCGTTGGCCTTGCGGGCCTTGGCACTCTTGGTAACCGCTATACGATCTGGCGACTCTTCCAAAGTAGTGCGCTTCTGGCCGTTTTCCTCCGCTTCTGGTTTTTCGACCTCTACCATTGCATCCGTTCCCTCCTTATCTTTTAACATGGGGGTTTGCTGATCTTCGGGACCATCTTTTTGAGCAGGTCCGCTTTGTTCCACGTCAGTGATGATGGCATCTCCTCCACGGTTATCTGACAATTGGGTAATGGCAACAACTGCAATGGCCAATACGGCGGCCACCCCGCCAAGTTTCCACCAAAGGGGAATGATTTTCGATTTTTTTCGTTTTTCCAAAGAATCTGAAATTGCCGACCATACCCTATCATCGGGTACCTCCTGCAGGTCTCTTATCTTCTCTTGGAATAGTTTGTCAAGCTTGTTTTCGCCCATTTCTAAAAGGGTTTGAATTTCGTATCATTTCTTTTTCCGCCATTTGGTGTCTTATGCAAAATGTCAGATTTCCAATAGGAAAACCAACACCCCTATGATCGCCATATTTCTGTCGGATTCGATTTTTTCTTTTAATAACATTCTTGCACGCGCCAGATTTGATTTGGAAGTCCCGGTGGAAGTTCCCAATTGTTTGGCGATCTCATTGTGCGAATACCCATCCATTACATACATGTTGAAAGTCAGTCTGTATTTATTGGGCAACTCCTGAATATAGCGCAACAGGGTCTGTAGGCTGATATCGGAATCACTGGACTCCAAATCGGTTTCCTGCTCTACTTGATTTTCATTGACCACATTCAAGTGTACTTCTTTACGGTATTTTTGTAAAACCGTATTGATGGTGATCCTTTTGATCCATCCCTCAAAGGAACCCTTGAACCGATATTGATCGATTTTATCGAAAATGGTCATAAAACTATCATGAAGGTTGTCCTCGGCTTCCGTTCTATTGCGGGAATATTTCAGGCAAATACCGAAGAGCGCGGCGGAATAATTTCGATATAGGAGTTCCTGCGCCTTCCGATTGCCTTTTTTGCAATTATGTATGAGCTCTTCTAAACTCAAATTTGTTGGTTAGATTACAATTGATTAGCAATGCCCTCATTTCATCGATCCCATTGTCATTCCATTGAGCGTATGGAACGGTTGATCATGGTGCTCTATATTGATGACTGCTGCCCCGCCTAAATTCTCGTTTTGTGCATTTCCATGAACTTATTCAACCGGCACCTCGACCTGCAAATATATTGCATCTCCATTTTCATCCTCGCCTTGCCAGAATCGGAAAAGATAGGTTTGATCATAGAGCACCACAAAATTGAAGGTCGCCTGTACTTCCTCCGTACTTTCCGTACATGCCTCATCGGTTAGTACGGAACCAATGGCGACGACATCACGAACGGTAAGGTCTTTCTGCACCACGTCAAATCCTTCGAAATAGGTGCAATCATCGGGCCTGGTATAGGTAACCGTTATTTGATATCTTCCATTCAATTGAAACGATTCCGGTAAGGTTGCCCCTGTGATCTCCAAGGCGGTAAAATGAAAATTAACACCATCGTCGTTGTTACAGGATGTTCCGATCATGACGGTGAACAGTATCCCGAATATAACCGCAAGCCTTTTCATACAATACAATTTTTCCCTAAGATGCCAAGAAAGCACAAAGGTTGCGTATGCGGACTTCTGAAGGAACGACTTTTTCATGTGCCGTTGTCAGTGCGAAGCCTATGTAGAACTGGGGAAAGGTTTGGGGTGTTATTTTATGATTTCCAGGGCTTCCTTGATCTTGCCTTCGAGTTCGTCCATAAGTTCGGGATTATCGACCAATAAAGCCTTCACGGCATCTCTTCCCTGGCCTAATTTGGTGTCCCCATAACTGAACCAAGACCCACTTTTTTTGATGATTTCATATTGTACGCCCAGATCAAGGATTTCACCGATTTTGGATATGCCTTCTCCGTACATAATGTCGAATTCCGCGGTTTTAAACGGAGGGGCAACTTTGTTCTTTACCACTTTGACCCTGGTTTTATTGCCCTGGACACCCCCATCAACATCCTTGATTTGTGTCGAACGGCGAATATCAAGCCTTACGGAAGCATAAAATTTGAGGGCATTTCCTCCTGTCGTGGTTTCCGGGTTTCCGAACATCACCCCGATTTTTTCCCTTAATTGGTTGATGAAAATTACCGTACAATGGGTTTTACTGATCGACCCGGTTAATTTACGAAGTGCCTGTGACATCAAACGGGCATGAAGCCCCATTTTAGAATCGCCCATTTCGCCCTCGATTTCGCTTTTTGGGGTCAGTGCGGCCACCGAATCGATGACGACGATATCGATGGCACCGGAACGGATTAAGTTATCGGTGATTTCCAAAGCCTGCTCGCCGTTATCGGGCTGCGAAATGATCAAATTATCGATATCTACGCCCAACTTTTGGGCATAAAAACGATCGAACGCATGTTCTGCATCGATAAAAGCTGCGATGCCCCCATTTTTCTGAGCCTCAGCAATAGCATGTAAGGTAAGCGTGGTTTTACCTGAAGATTCGGGACCATATATTTCGATCACTCTGCCCCTGGGATAGCCCCCGACACCAAGTGCTATATCCAATCCCAATGAACCGGAACGTATTACCTCGACATCTTCGACAACACTGTCACCCATCTTCATTACAGCACCTTTTCCATAGGTTTTGTCCAGTTTGTCAAGGGTTAGCTTTAGGGCCTTTAATTTTGCTTCTTTTTCGGAACTCATTTTTCTTTATGTTAGGACGGCTAAATTACCATTTCTTTTTGCATAATTCAAGCAGAACGGCTTTCGATATCAGGAAAGGGGATTGTCGGTCTTGAATTTTGGAATCTGCCCCACTTTGAGCATGCCAAATGAAAAATTTGGACAAAGTCGCATATCAACGCAACCTTTTTAACCTCTCGGCATCTACCTTAAAACAGGGTATACTAACTCAATATATCATCCATTGTTTTTAGTGGCAATGGGCAGTGGTGGTCATTTCCTTTTTGGATTCTAAAGAATGCTATGAAGAAGAAAAAATGGAATGGCCGGCAAAGGGCTTTGATGAACTTCAAGGCCCTTTTTTATTGCAACTTTTCCTTCAAAGGTGCCATACCCGAGGCTTTCCGGGATACTTCGAGGCCTATTTTAATCTCTGCCCTTAAGGCCTAAAACGAGGCAGTCAATCCAAACCCATGGTCACTTGGATTCGTTTCTGGGCCGGCTTGCGAAATATGTTTACTTTTGCATTTTAATTCAAAGCACACATTCTTTAACTTAAATATTGGTATAGCATGCAACTGTACAATACCTTAAGTGCCAAAGAAAGGGAAGCGCTTATTGAAGCGGCCGGGCAAGAACGTCTGACCATCTCTTTCTATCAATATGCACACATTGGCAATCCGTCGATTTTTCGCAACCACCTTTTCATCCACTGGAATGAATTGGACGTACTTGGCCGCATCTATGTGGCCCATGAGGGAATCAATGCACAGTTGTCGGTTCCCGCTGTAAATTTTGACGCCTTCAAAAAACATTTGGACAGCATCGTTTTTTTGAGGCAGGTAAGATTGAACATCGCCATAGAGCACGACAACAAATCGTTCCTTAAATTGAAGGTGAAGGTTCGCAAAAAAATTGTGGCGGATGGTCTGAACGATGCCACTTTTGATGTGACCGATAAGGGGATTCATGTCGATGCCGAACGTTTCAATGAGCTCATCGAAGATCCTGATACAATTTTAGTGGATATGCGAAACCATTATGAAAGTGAAATCGGACATTTTAAAAATGCCATAACGCCCGATGTTGACACTTTCAGGGATTCCTTGGATATCATCGAAAAATCGTTGGCCGCACACAAGGAGGACAAGAAATTGGTGATGTACTGTACCGGCGGCATTCGTTGTGAAAAGGCAAGCGCCTATTATAAACACAAAGGGTTCAAACAAGTGTACCAACTTGAAGGGGGCATCATCGACTACGCCCGACAAGTGGAAAAACAACAACTTGAAAATAAGTTTTTGGGGAAGAATTTTGTCTTTGACCATAGACGCGGGGAGCGTATCACCGATGTGGTCATTGCGCAATGCCATCAGTGCGGGAAACCCTGTGATACCCATGTGAACTGTGCCAACGAGGCTTGCCATTTGCTGTTCATCCAGTGCGACAGCTGTGCGAAGGCCATGCAACAATGCTGTTCCGAGCACTGTAAGGAAATTCATATCTTGCCTTTTGAAGCACAAAAAGCGCTTAGAAAGGGAAAAGGGGCCAGCAACAAGATTTTTAAGAAAGGCCGATCGGAAGTATTGAAATTCAAAAGATAGCACGCCCAATGGCCCAGTAAACTATCAAAGTCGTACGGGCACATGATAAGGCGCTTAAATGGATAGAACCCATTTCGCAAAGGCCAGAATTACTTTTGATCATCCAAAAACACTATCTTTACCTTTGAGTTTAGTATGAACCTTTTTTGACCAAAATTTTGGTTTTGGTCAAATCAAGATATAAAATATGGGATGTACCAGTTGTTCGACCGCTAAGGACGGACAACCACGAGGATGCAAGAACAATGGTACTTGCGGCACAGATGGTTGTAATAAATTGACAGTATTTGATTGGCTTTCCAATATGTCACTGCCCAATGGCGAGAGGGCCTTTGATTGTGTTGAAGTCCGTTTCAAAAACAGTCGCAAGGAATTCTTTAGAAATACCGAAAACCTTTCCCTTGCCATTGGCGACGTGGTCACTACCCAAGCCCCATCGGGCCATGATGTGGGAATGGTGACCCTTGCCGGAGCATTGGTGAAGGTGCAGATGAAACGCAAGAAGGTAGACTTTAAAGACGAGGACCTTCCAAAAATATATAGAAAGGCATCCCAAAACGATATCGATAAGTGGCAGAACTGCCGTAATCGCGAAGATGAGATCAAAAAGCGAGCGCGCGAAATTGCCATCATCCTCAAATTGCAGATGAAAATATCGGATGTTGAATTTCAAGGCGACGGATCCAAAGCAACCTTTTATTATACCGCCGAAGACAGGGTCGATTTCCGCCAATTGATCAAGGATATGGCCAAGGCCTTTTCCATCAGGATCGAAATGCGTCAAATAGGATATCGGCAAGAAGCACAGCGATTGGGAGGCATAGGGTCTTGCGGTCGTGAATTGTGCTGTTCTACATGGTTATCCGATTTCCGGTCGGTCGGCACCTCGGCGGCGAGATACCAGCAACTTTCGCTCAACCCGCAAAAATTGGCCGGGCAATGTGGCAAATTGAAATGTTGCCTCAACTATGAATTGGATGTCTACATGGACGCCCTGAAGGATTTTCCATCTCAAGAAACCAAACTTCATACCGAAAAGGGCATCGCGTTCTGTCAAAAAACCGACATCTTTAAAGGCACCCTATGGTTCTCCTACAAAGACGATCCGGCGAATTGGCACGCACTTTCCAAAGAACAGGTGCATGAAATTCTGGAAAAGAACAAAAGTAAACAGCCTGTGGCCAGCTTGGAGGAATTTGCAAGCGATAACATTGTAAGCGTAGAAAAAGTAGTGTTCGAAAATGTGGTTGGCCAAGATAGCCTAACCCGTTTCGATAGGCCAAAACAGAGTCGCAATAGGAAGAAAAATAAAAACAGGAACAATAAAAGAAACAATAATAACAATAGAAAAAGAAAAGCGAAAAATGCCTAGGATCTGGTTAGCGACCACCCTCTGCCTGGTGTTGTTGGGTTGCGACAAAGCTTTGGAGATTTCCGAATATAAACCTACCGAAAATGGGAAATGGAATCGGGAGAACGGCATGGTCTTTTCATTTTCGAAAATGGATACCATAGGCCGTCATCATATGTTCATCAACATCAGAAATGATAACACCTATCCCTACAACAACCTCTTCCTGATCGCGGAACTCGCTGCTCCCGATGGAAACATCACCATTGATACCTTGGAATATGAAATGGCCAAAGCAGACGGTACATGGCTTGGCAAAGGTTACGGCAGTGTCAAAGAGAACAAGCTTTGGTATAAAGAGAACATCGTTTTTCCCTCCTCCGGCGTATATACGGTAACGATTTATCAGGCCATGCGAAGAAATGGCAACGTTGAGGGGATCGAGGCGTTGGAAGGCATCACCGATGTCGGTTTTGAAATCTCAAAAAGCAATCAGTAATCTATGGCAAAAGCGGTAAAAAAGAATAAAGCCAACAGTTTTGGTGCCTATATCAAATGGTTTTGGATTTTGTTTCTGCTGGGAATCTTAAGTATTGCATTCGTTTTCCTATTGGCTTCTTGGGGCGCCTTGGGCGAAATGCCCACTTTTGAGCGATTGGAGAACCCACAGACCAATTTGGCCTCCGAAAGTATTTCATCGGATGGCAAGACCTTGGGAAAATTCTACCTCAACGACAACAGGACCCCGGTAGCGTACAAAGACCTTCCGCAAAATCTCATCAATGCCTTGGTGGCCACGGAAGATGCCCGATATTATTCCCATTCCGGTGTGGATGCCCGAGGCACTTTAAGGGCATTTATCTTTTTGGGGACCAAGGGAGGTGCCAGTACCATCTCACAGCAGCTTTCCAAATTGCTTTTTACCGAAAGGGCCTCCGCAAGTAAATTGGACCGCATCAAACAAAAAATCAAGGAATGGGTCATTGCCATACGTTTGGAAAGGCAGTACACCAAGGAAGAGATCATCGCCATGTACCTGAACGAATATGACTTCCTCTATAATGCGGACGGGATACGTTCGGCCGCCAAAATTTATTTTGGCAAGGAACCCAATGAATTGAGAATGGAAGAATCTGCCGTACTGGTTGGGATGTTAAAGAACTCATCGCTTTACAATCCCATCCGAAGAAAGGAATTGATGGTCAGCCGAAGAAATACCGTCTTGGAACAGATGGCTAAATACGATTTTATCTCTGAGGCAGAAAGCGACTCTTTACAGGCACTTGAGATGGATATCAATTTTAATCCCGAATCGCACCGGGAAGGTCTGGCCACTTATTTCAGGATGTACCTTCAAGGTTTCATGAACGATTGGATACGTAAAAACCCCAAACCGGCCATGGAAGGGGAAAGGGATACCTGGAATCTTTATTTGGATGGCCTGCGCATTTACACGACCATAGATTCAAGAATGCAGAAAAATGCTGAAGAGGCCGTGGCGGAACATATGAAAAGGCTTCAGGCCGAATTCTTTGTTCAGAATACCCCTGACAGAAATCCGACCGCCCCCTTCCTGGAATTGGATAAAAGTGAGATCGACCGCATCATGGAACGTGCCATGCGAACTTCCGATCGTTGGCGGATCATGACGCAGGATGGAAAATCGGAAGAGGAGATCAGGGCTTCGTTCAACATCAAAACCGAGATGACCGTTTTCGATTGGAAAAGCGATTCCCAAGAAAAGGATACGGTGATGACGCCCATGGACTCCATTCGCTACTACAAATCATTTTTGCGCACCGCCATGATGTCGATGGAGCCACAGACCGGACATGTAAAAGCTTGGGTGGGCGGGATAGACTACAAACATTTTCAGTACGATAACGTGATTCAAGGGGCACGGCAGGCAGGCTCAACTTTCAAGCCCTTTGTCTACGCCGCCGCAATTGATCAATTACGACTGTCTCCCTGCGATTCGCTTCCCGATACCCAATACTGTATCGAGGCCGGAAAACATGGAAACCCAGAACCTTGGTGCCCCAAGAATTCAGATGGAAAATATTCCGGGAGAAGCTATACCTTAAAGAAAGCCTTGGCCAATTCGATCAACACTGTTACCGCTCAATTGATCGACAAAGTGGGCCCAAAATCAGTGGTGTCCATCGTTAAAAACCTTGGAATGACAGGAGAAATTCCCGAAGTGCCTTCCATCGCCCTTGGAACCCTCGACGTCAATGTTTATGAAATGGTGGGGGCCTACGGGGCATTCGTCAATCAAGGCGTTTATGTAAAACCGGTGATGGTCACTCGAATCGAAGATAAAAATGGTACGGTCCTGTACGAATACGTACCCGAGACCAAGGATGTGCTGAGCAAGGAAGTATCCTATGCCATGGTCAACCTGATGGAAGGGGTAACAGAAGGCGGTTCCGGTACGCGGCTTAGGACAAAAAACCAACAGGATGTTACGGTCTATAAAGAGATCATTACGGGATATCCTTACGGATTTACCAATCCCATAGCGGGTAAAACGGGTACCACGCAGAACCAGAGCGACGGTTGGTTCATGGGCATGGTCCCTAATCTGGTAACCGGAGTATGGGTAGGGGGAGAAGAAAGGGCCACCCATTTCAGATCCATTCTTTATGGACAAGGGGCCGCCATGGCATTGCCCATTTGGGGCTTGTATATGAAAAAGAATTATGAGGACAAAGATTTGGACATCTCCGTTGCGGAATTTCCAAGGCCGGAAAACATGACGATCAACGTCGATTGTGACAAGGTAAGGGGGAATAAAGAAAATAATGTGGATCCCGACGATGATTTGGAAGACCTGGGAATCTGAGCGGTGATCATATGTATTTGGAAGGGTCCATTTTAAGATGCAACCATCAAAAAATTAAATCAAGAATACTAGGATGATCCGTAAAACGGTAAACGGCGCTGAAGAGGCCCTCGAAGGGGTTAAAGATGGCATGACCATGATGTTGGGAGGGTTCGGACTTTGTGGCATCCCCGAAAATGCAATAGCCGAATTGGTGCGATTGGGGATAAAGAATCTCACCTGTATATCCAACAATGCCGGGGTCGATGATTTTGGATTGGGACTCTTGCTGCAGCACCACCAGATCAAAAAGATGATTTCTTCCTATGTTGGCGAGAACGAAGAATTTGAACGCCAGATGCTGAGCGGCGAGTTGGAGGTGGAACTCACACCTCAGGGCACCTTGGCCGAAAAGTGCAGGGCTGCACAGGCGGGGTTTCCTGCATTTTACACCCCTGCAGGGTACGGCACCGAAGTAGCCGTAGGAAAAGAAACCCGTGAATTTAACGGGAAGATGTACGTGCTCGAACATGCCTATAAGGCCGACTATGCCTTTGTAAAAGCTTGGAAGGGCGATGAAGCTGGCAATCTTATTTTCAAAGGAACCGCCCGTAATTTCAATCCTTGTATGTGCGGTGCCGCAAATGTTACCGTAGCGGAGGTAGAACATCTAATGCCGGCAGGAGCACTTAATCCCAATGAAATCCATGTGCCCGGGATCTTCGTAAAACGTATTTTTCAAGGGAAGGACTACGAAAAGCGCATCGAACAAAGAACCGTAAGGCCCAGGAACCAAAAAGGGTAAAAAGCCATGTTGGACAAAACAGGAATCGCAAAACGCATTGCACAGGAAGTACGGGACGGCTTTTATGTGAACCTTGGCATAGGTATTCCCACCTTGGTGGCAAACTATGTGCGGAACGATATCAGTGTGGAGTTCCAAAGTGAGAACGGGGTGCTCGGGATGGGGCCATTTCCTTTTGAAGGGGATGAGGATGCCGATATCATCAATGCCGGAAAGCAGACCATAACCACTTTACCAGGGGCCTCTTTTTTCGATTCTGTCACCAGTTTTGGCATGATTAGGGGAAAACACGTAGATCTTACCATTTTAGGAGCCATGGAAGTGGCCGAGAACGGGGATATTGCCAATTGGAAAATTCCCGGAAAAATGGTCAAAGGCATGGGGGGTGCCATGGACCTGGTGGCCTCTGCAGAGAATATCATCGTGGCCATGATGCATACGAACAGGGAGGGCGAATCGAAACTCCTAAAAAGCTGTACCCTGCCATTGACAGGCGTGGGTTGCGTAAAAAAAATAGTGACCAACTTAGCAGTATTGGCGGTAACGCCCGATGGGTTTGAGCTCTTGGAACGCGCGCCCGGGGTAAGTATTGCGGAAATACAAAAAGCCACGGAAGGCCATTTGGTCATTAAGGGCACCGTTCCCGAAATGCAGATTTGAAGGACTTATCCTTTATTTTTTTCAATACCTGAACAGGCACCCTGTCAGGCAAACAGATAAGGCCTGATTCACCACATGTTCCAAGCAGTTCACAACAATAATTTGCACTTATTCCCGTTTTGAATTAATTTGGAAATCAAAACGTACAGATATCCCCAAAATATTTTTACGTACCAAGTCTAACCTTTTTTAACCTACAATTTATGGATGCCCAATTGAACCATCCCCATACCCGAGAAGAAATACAAGTGTATCACAACGACTTTTATAGTGGCTTGGCGATGCTCATGCGCAAACTGTTTATGCTATAAACGGGTTTGTGACCAAAAATTATGAAGCGCAACCTCGCAAAGGTTGCGCTTTTTTTATGGAAACCGGGTCCAGGAATGTTTATAACTAATTGAAAAACAGTTATATAAAAATTCTACTTCAATTCAGCCGTCTCCTTCACTTCTTAATTTTCAGTAATGTTTGTAGCGCTATTCAAAAGCTTTTACATTTAAGGCTTTGAATTGTGAAATGGAATTACGACTTGAAAAATGTGGATTAGGCAGATTGGATGAATTGGTTCAATTGTCGAAAAAGACCTTTGTCGATGCCTTTGAAAAAGACAACGACCCCGAAGATTTCACGTCATATATCGAATTTGCCTTTGATAGGGAAAAACTGAAGGCGGAATTGTCCAGTAAGGATTCTTATTTCTTTTTTGCCTGCGTCGACAATGCTTTGGCCGGCTATTTCAAGCTCAACCAAAACCAAAACCAAACCGATATCAAACTCGAAGAATCGATGGAACTGGAACGCATCTATGTTTTGGAGGCTTTCCAAGGACGAAAGATTGGCGAATGGTTGTTGAACAATGCCAAGCGTATCGCCTTTGAAGAACAAAAGTCTTTTTTATGGCTAGGGGTATGGGAAAAGAATACCAAGGCCATAGCCTTTTATCAACGCCACGGATTTGTTAAATTTGGAACGCATCCCTATTATATCGGAAGAGATGAACAAACCGATTGGCTGATGCGGTTCGATTTGATTAAATTCAACGGACTTTAATCTCACAACACTATGAAAAATTTCCTGTTAGGTTGCCTGACCCTGATGTGGGTTCACCATGTTGACGCTCAAAAGCCCTATTATTTTCCGGATAAAAATGAAGTCTGGTCCCAAAAAGACCCACAAGAATTCAAGATTGACGCCAAGTTGTTACAAGAGGCAATAAGCTTTGCCGAAGCCAATGAATATTCGGGATCAAGGGATTTGCGCATTGCCATTCTAAAGGGCTTCGAAAGGGAACCGTTTCATGAAATTTTAGGGCCGACCAAAAAACGGGGCGGTCCCGCCGGGATGGTGCTCAAAAATGGCTATATGGTCGCCCATTGGGGGGATGTGAAGAGGGTTGACATGACCTTTAGTGTTACCAAAAGTTTTCTTTCCACCGTGGCGGGCTTGGCGGAGGATCGTGGGTTGATCAAGAGTACCGATGATCGGGTAGTTGATTATATATGGGATGGTACGTTTGATGGGGAGCATAACGGGAAAATCACCTGGAAACACCTTTTACAGCAGAATTCGGATTGGTCTGGAGAATTATGGGGAGGGCTGGATTGGGCCGACCGCCCGCCAAAGGAAGGGGGCATAGACGATTGGAGGTACCGCACATTGAACGAACCGGGCACCGTGATGGAATATAATGACGTCAGGGTAAATGTATTGGCATACGCACTCACCCATGTTTGGCGCAAACCCATGCCCCTGGTCCTCAAAGAAAACCTAATGGATCACATTGGCGCGTCCACCACGTGGCGATGGTTTGGATATGATCATGCATGGACCGAAATAGACGGCCTGCAGATGAAATCGGTGACTGGGGGAGGGCATTCAGGAGCCGGACTATTCATCAATACGGAAGACATGGCGCGATTCGGTCTTTTGTTCTTGAATCAAGGCAATTGGAAGGGGCAGCAGGTCATTGGTGCTTCGTGGATCAACAAGGCCTTAGAGCCTTCAGTCCCCAACCTTAATTATGGGTTTATGTGGTGGTTGAACCAAAACGGGCCGGAACACTGGGAAGGCCTATCAGAAAAGATCTATTATGCCGCCGGTTTTGGGGGCAATTTTATCGTAATCGATAAGGAAAGGGATTTAGTGGTGGTGACCCGATGGCTCGAGCCTAACAAAATTGAGGAGTTCATGGGAAAAATAAGTGCCGCGCTCGATTAAATTTTGCTGAGGATGGTTGTCGCCTTTTCCAAAGTATCCTCTGTTTTGGCAAAGCAAAACCGCAGTATTTTGTCATCTCTCTGGCCTACATTGAAGACCGACATGGGAATACTGGCCAATTTTTTCTCGATCGTAAGTCGCTTTGCAAGCGCAACATCGCCCTCATCGGTAATATCGGAATAGTCGAGCAATTGGAAATAGGTGCCCTCGGAAGGGGTGAACTTAAATCGCGAATTGCGTAGGCCGCTTAAAAACAAATCCCTTTTTTCCTGGTAAAAGGCATTCAAACCCAAATAATGCGTTTCGTTTTCCAAATATTCTGCCATCGCCCATTGCACGGGATGATCAACGCTGAACACATTGAATTGGTGGGTCTTTCGAAACTCGTGCATCAAAGGGGCGGGGGCGGCGCAATAGCCCATCTTCCATCCGGTCACGTGAAATGTCTTGCCAAAGGAGGCGCAGACAAAACTGCGGGATGCCAAATCTTCGAAACGTGAAGCGCTCTCGTGTGCCTTGCCATCAAATACGATATGTTCGTAGACTTCATCACTGATCACTATGATTTTGGTATCCTTTAAGAGGGCCTCAAGTTTTAACATATCGGTTTTTGAAAAGATATTCCCACTGGGGTTATGCGGGGTATTGATGATGACCATTTTGGTCTTCGGACTGATGGCACGTTGAAAGGCTTCCCAATCTACCTTGAAATCCTTGCTATCGAGTTGAACGAATACGGGTATGCCGCCGTTCAAGGCTATGGCGGGTTCATAACAGTCGTAGGCAGGTTTGATTACGATGACTTCATCACCAGGGTGAACAAAGGCCGTGATAGCGGTAAAAATGGCTTGAGTGGCGCCCACGGTTATTGTAATCTCCTCCTCTGGATCGTAGGCGGCCCGATGTAGTTTTTTGATTTTTGCCGCGATGACCGCCCTGAGTTGGGGCAAGCCCGGCATGGGTGCATATTGGTTATGGCCATTTTGCATGGCTTTGGATACCAGTTTAAGCAAATTGGGGTCGGGATCGAAGTTGGGGAATCCTTGCGATAGGTTCAGGGCATCATGCGCCAATGCCAATCGCCCAACAGTGGTAAAAATGGTGGTCTTTACATGGGGAAGTTTCGATGGGATGGGATATTTATAGGATTTCATAGAAAGGAAAATGTCTTGTAAAAATAAGCAATCGCCTCAGCTTTTGGGCACCATGGCTTCCAAATGAGCGATAACGGTATTAAGGCAACGATCCAGTTCTTTTTTGACTTCATGGTCCCAGAATCGGAATACCGTATAACCCATAGAGGCCAATGCGGTATTTACTTCCCTATCGCGCTGTAGGTTGCGCTCTATTTTCGGAATCCAGAACGACTTGTTGCTCTTGATTTTTTCTTTGCGTTCTTCCCAATTTTGACCATGCCAAAAGGCCCCATCTATAAAAATAACCGTTCGGTATTTTTTGATCACGATATCTGGTTTGCCTATGAGTTTTTTGTAATCGATACGGTATCGATACCCTTTGGCATAAAGCGCTTTTCTAAAAGCAAGCTCTGGCTTGGTGTTCCTGCCCCTGATCTTGCCCATCATTTTGGAACGTTCAGGAGTAGTGTAAAACCCTGATGCTTCTTCAAATCGAGGTACCTTGATCCGTTCTTCTGATTTGTAATCTGCCATAGGACAAGATAAAAAAAATAATCCCAAGTCCTTGAATCAAGGACTTGGGATCAAAGCTTGTTTTACAGGAAGCTCTATCCTTTAAGATTGGCCTTGAAATACTCGCGATTCATTCGTGCAATGTTTTCAAGCGATATTCCTTTTGGGCATTCGACCTCGCAAGCCCCTGTATTCGTGCAATTGCCAAAACCTTCCAAATCCATTTGGCGCACCATATTGTGCACCCGGTCCATGGCTTCAACCTGCCCTTGGGGCAAGAGTGCGAATTGGGACACCTTAGCCGAAGTAAACAGCATGGCGCTTGCGTTTTTGCATGCTGCGACGCAAGCCCCGCAGCCGATACAAGTGGCCGAGTCCATGGCTTCATCTGCAATATGTTTGTTGATGGGAATCGCATTGGCATCGACGGTATGCCCTGAGGTATTTACCGAAATATAGCCTCCCGCTTGCTGAATGCGGTCGAAGGCGCTGCGATCGACGATCAAATCCTTGATGACCGGAAAGGCCGTGGCGCGGAAAGGCTCGATCACGATGGTATCGCCATCCTTGAATTTACGCATATGCAACTGGCAAGTGGTTATCCTCCGATCGGGGCCGTGGGGTTCCCCGTTGATCTGCAGGGAACAGGACCCGCAAATACCTTCCCTACAATCGTGATCGAACTCTACTGGTTCTTCTCCCTTGGTGATCAGTTCCTCGTTCAACACGTCCAACATTTCCAAGAAAGACATATCGCCATCAATGCCGTTTACGGGGTAATCGACCATTTGTCCTTTGGACTTAGCATCTTTCTGACGCCATATTTTCAAATTCAGCTTCATCGATTCTTATTTATAACTTCTTGTTTTCAATTCGATATTCTCATAGATCAGATCTTCCTTGTGCAAAATGGCATCCTTGGGTTCTCCTTTATATTCCCAGGCCGATACGAACTTGAAGTTCTTATCGTCGCGCAAAGCTTCTCCTTCCGGGGTTTGGTATTCTTCACGGAAGTGTCCCCCACATGATTCGTTTCTGGTTAGCGCATCTTTGGCAAACAGCTCCCCCAGTTCAAGGAAGTCGGCCACCCGGCCTGCTTTTTCCAATTCCTGATTTTTGCTATCTGCGGTTCCCGGGACACGAACATGCTGCCAGAAATCGGCCCGCAGGGAGGAAATCTCGTCGATAGCCTCCTTAAGTTCTTTCGCATTTCGGCTCATACCACATTTGTTCCACATGATTTTGCCCAATTTCTTATGGTAATAATCGACGGAATGGGCGCCGCTGCCCGACATCAAACGCTCCATCCGCTGTTTTACGTCCATTTCCGCCGCTTCGAATTCGGCGCTATCGGTTGGGATGGCACCGGTTCTGATATCTTGTGAAAGATAGTCCCCGATGGTGTACGGAAGTACAAAATAACCATCGGCCAATCCCTGCATCAAAGCGGAAGCCCCAAGACGGTTGGCCCCGTGGTCGCTGAAATTAGCTTCTCCCGCCGCATAGCATCCGGGAATCGTGGTCTGCAGATTATAGTCGACCCAAAGTCCGCCCATGGTATAATGTACCGCCGGGTATATTTTCATGGGGGTCTTGTAAGGGTTTTCATCCACAATTTTTTCGTACATCTGGAAAAGGTTGCCATACTTGGCCTCTACCACCTGTTCTCCGAGTTTTCTTATGGTGTCATCATCAGGATTTTTGATGCCCGTGATCATCGCCTGCTCTTTTCCATACCTTGTTATGGCTGAGGCAAAATCGAGATAGACGGCCTCCCCGGTTTTATTGACGCCAAATCCGGCATCGCAACGTTCTTTCGCCGCCCTGGAGGCCACATCCCTTGGCACCAGATTTCCGAATGCGGGATATCGTCTTTCCAAGAAATAATCGCGGTCCTCGACTTTGAGCTGCGTGGGCTTTAGCTTCCCTTCACGGATGGCTTGGGCATCTTCCAGGCGTTTGGGCACCCAGATGCGACCGTCATTACGCAAAGATTCCGACATCAAGGTCAGTTTCGATTGGTGATCTCCGGATACCGGAATGCAGGTAGGATGTATTTGTGTGAAGCAAGGGTTAGCAAAGAAGGCTCCCCTTCTATGCGCCCGCCATGCCGCCATCACATTGCTTCCCATAGCGTTGGTAGAAAGGAAAAACACGTTGCCATAACCACCCGTGGCCAAAACCACCGCATGAGCGGCATGCCTTTCCACGGCCCCTGTCACCAGGTCCCTGGCGATAATGCCCCGTGCTTTACCGTTGACCAGAACAAGATCCATCATTTCATGCCGGTTATAAGGAGTGATCTTTCCCCGGTTGATCTGTCGGTTCATGGCCGCATAGGCCCCGAGCAGCAGCTGTTGCCCTGTTTGGCCTTTGGCATAAAAGGTTCTTGATACCAAAACGCCCCCGAAGGATCGGTTGTCCAATAACCCGCCATATTCCCTGGCAAAGGGCACGCCTTGTGCCACACATTGGTCTATGATGTTGCCCGAAACTTCGGCCAGCCTATATACATTGGCTTCCCTGGACCGATAATCCCCACCTTTGATGGTGTCATAGAACAACCGGTAATTGCTGTCGCCGTCGCCTTGGTAATTTTTTGCGGCGTTGATTCCGCCTTGTGCGGCTATGGAATGCGCCCGTCGCGGGGAATCCTGATAACAAAAAGTCTTGACGTTGTAGCCGAGTTCGGCAAGGGTGGCCGCAGCAGACCCCCCTGCGAGTCCCGTACCCACAACGATGATATCTATGTTCCGCTTGTTGGCCGGATTAACCAGGTTGATGTCGTTCTTATGTTTTGTCCATTTATCGGCCAATGGCCCGGAAGGAACTTTTGAATCCAAAATGCCCATAGTTAATGTGTTATCGGGTTAAGATGATGGTAAATTGCTATAAATGCAAAGCCCAAGGGGATTGCAACGGCATAAATCTTGGTAAAGGTCTTGATGCCCGGGGAATATTTGTTGTTGACCCCCATGCTCTGAAAGGCGGAGGAGAAACCGTGCAGCAAGTGGAGCGCCAATAGAACGAAGGCCACTATATAGAGGACCGTACGCCATATCGGTTCAAATTTTTCGACCGTTTCCGCATAATATCTCGTGGGGTCTTCCGGGTTGGCTTCAATATATTTATAGACCATTTCGTGCACCCAGAAATCGTAAAAATGCAGGCCCAAAAAAGCAAGGACAACCAGGCCCGTGATAATCATGTTCCTAGAAATCCATGGGGCATTGCTCTTCCCGTTATATCGCACATATTTGATGTCCCTTGCTTTGTTGTTGCCAAGTTCGAGGATGAATCCCATGACAAAATGAACCACCACCCCTGCGATCAGGATGGGTTGGAGCACATATTGCACCAGTACGTTATAGCCCATGAAATGTGACCATGAATTAAAAGTGTCCGGGGAAATCACCGAAGTAATGTTGATTACAAAGTGTTGGCCCAGGAAAATGACCAAAAAAAGACCCGAGAGGGCCATGACCACTTTTCGGGCAATCGAAGACTTAATCAATCCGCTCATTAATATTTAGTTTAGTCGAACAAAAATACAGTACAGGGCAGTTATTAACAAGTTTTAGCCGTCTTATGTAGACTAATTTAGATGTATTTTAAAGAAACCTATCCCAGTGTTCAACGATTTGCTGCAAATTCAAATAAATCGGTTCCCAAGTCTAAACAAATTAACCAACACAACCTTGTGCCCAAGTTTAAACCGAACCATGAACGAAATGATTGCCCAACAAATTTAAATCGATAACCGCTTCATTTTTTGGCATGCACCAAAAAGGGTGAATAGGCCAAGTTTTTCTTTTTGCATCCTCCTACAAAGGCCCATTTTAAGTCTTGACAAGCATTTAAGGGGTCAAAATATCTATTTTTTACCGACCCGGTGGTTTGTAATTCGATTTGCAAGGTGCTTTCACCTGCCTATGAATGCGATTCGACCTAGGTTTTCGTTCGGTCAACCGATAGCGTCAACCTTTGGATGTTTTCTAAAAATCAGCCGACCGACCCGGTGGTCGGTTTTGCTAATCCAGTTCATTTTCCGCCCTCGATTTCAAATTCTATTTTCTCGAGTTGACCATTGCCCTCAATTTCCACCACATACTTTCCTACGGGAAGATAAGTTACACCGTTCTTGGCTTCCTTGAGTTCGACCTTGTTTTTTTTAAGGTAGGCCAATTTGCCACTTTTGGAAAATGCCACATCATAGGAAAGAATATTGAAGCCTTTATCGGCCATCACCGCTGTGGAACTCACCGTAATGCCATCGAGTGTCTTCACGGCGGCCTTGTAACTTCCGGGAGCGGCGCTAAGAAAAGTTATATCGAGTCCAGGGGTTCTTGCTTTGCCCCACGAACTCCATGCGCTGCCCCAACGGTCGGAATGTTTGATGTTCTCGGGTTTAAAGACGTAAAGCTCCTTTTGTAACATGGCCGGGGTCAACTGTTCGATTTTTGATATATCGGCTTGATAAATACTTCTTCCATGGGTCCCCACCAAAAGGTGCTTGGCCTTTGGTTGGATCACCAGATCATGAACGGCTACGTTGGGAAGTCCATTTTGAAAAACCGCCCAGGTAGCACCACGATCGAAGGAGACATACAGTCCGTTATCGGTCCCCACAAATAAAACATTCTGGTTTTCAGGGTCTTCCACGATTGCGTTTATGGGGGCAGCAGGAATGGTTTTCCCGATGTCGTTCCATGTCTTGCCATGATCTTCGCTCACATAGAGGTAAGGGGCAAAGTCGTCCCAACGATACCCGTTGAGCGCAACATAAACCCTTTCCATTTTATGTTTTGATGCCACCACCCGACTGACCCATAGGTCGCCAGGTAAGGCCTTTGAAATGATTTCCCATGATGCACCGCCATTTTTTGTGATCTGAACAAGACCGTCATCACTGCCGGTATAGATCAGTCCAAATTTAAAAGGCGATTCTGCAATGGTGGTAAGCGTACCATAGGCAACATTGCCCTTTTTCCCCCCTTGCGTAAGGTCGGGAGAAATCGTTTCCCAATCATCGCCTTGATTGAACGAGCGGTGTAACTTGTTCCCTCCTAGATAGAGAATATCTTGATTGTGGTGGGAGAGCAGGATGGGTGTTTGCCAATTGAAACGATAAGGCGCTTCCCCTAGGTCGTGCTTTGGCTGTATATATTTTTGCTCGTTTTTAGCCTTGTTCACCCTAAAATAGTTGCCAAATTGAAATCCGGTGTAGACCAGGTTATGGTCGCGATTATCGATCTGCACCTGCATGCCGTCTCCCCCCATGATCGACTTCCATGGATATTCCCCGCTTTGCTGCCAACCGCTGTTTTCTTCGGCATTATGGGGTCCTTCCCAAACACCATTGTCTTGAAGGCCCCCGTAGACATGGTAGGGCTCTTGGTTGTCTACGTTGATATAATAAAATTGCCCGACCGCGGGCGTGTTGTTCTTGATCCAACTGAGGCCGTCGTCATAGCTGATATTAACCCCCCCATCGTTGCCGTTGATCAAATGGCCCGGCATTTTTGGATCGATCCAGATGGCATGGTGGTCTGAATGCACGTTATCCCCATCGATGGCCAAATAGGTTTTCCCCCCGTCAATTGATTTGATGATGGGCACACCGGCCAGATAAATTCTGTTGACGTCATTGGGATCGACCGCAATTTGCGCAAAGTAATACCCATAACTATAAAAAAGGTCATCGATATAGGAATTGTTTTGCTTGGCCCAGGTGAGACCCCCATCATTGCTTCGAAACACCTCCGCCCCAATCACAGGAGTGTCGAACAACAGCGAATTGGCGTCCTCCAAATACTTGGCCAAATCTAAAGGTTTTACCGAGCCATCACGAACCATTTGCTTCAGGTTATCTGCCCTGTATTTCTCTTGAAATCCATTGGTTTTTAAAAAATCGTTCAGTTTGGCATCCTCCAACTTCAAGAAATCCTCCTCCGAAATGGTTTTAAAATCCTCTTTGACCAGTTTATCGGAGCGTTCTTCCTTTTCTTCAGACGTATCCCGCCTGTTTTGGTTGTCGTGCACCGCATATACCGTTTGGGCATCGAATACTGCAAGGCCTATGCGCCCAACTCCCGCTCCGGTGGGGAAACCGCTCTCCGGCAGTGAAACTTTGTTCCAAGTATCCCCCCCATCCGTGCTTTTGTAAATTCCCGAGCCATTGCCATTGCCGATAAAATCCCAAGCTTTCCTGTCTTTTTCCCAGGATGCGGCAAACATGATCTCAAAGTTATTTGGGGCATGGGCCACATCGATGATGCCGGAACTTTCGTTGATAAAAAGCGTCTTTTGCCATGTCTTGCCCCCGTCCTTGGTTTTAAAAATTCCGCGTTCTGCATTCGGAGAATATAAATGTCCTGCTACGCCCACGACCACTTCATCCTGATTTTTGGTATTGATGACGATGCGGCCGATATGATGCGAATCGGGCAGGCCCATATTTTGCCAGCTTTTGCCCTTATCGACCGACTTTAAAATTCCGATTCCGGCATAGGAGGAGCGCGACGCATTATTTTCCCCGGTTCCTACCCAAATGGTCCCAGAGGCCCAATCTACGGCGATATCTCCAACATTTTGTGTATCGGATCCATCAAGCAGTGGTGAAAAAGTCGTACCATTATTGCTGGTATACCAAAGACCACCGGAGGCATATCCCACATAGAATTCATTCGGGTTGTCAGGATTCACATCCAGATCAACCACTCGGCCACTCATGATCGATGGGCCAATATTTTTTAAGGGAAGATTTTTGACAAATGAATTGCGTTCCGATAGTTGCTTCTGAACCAGCGCTTCCTGTACGGTTGAAGGCGGCGTTGAGCTCACTTGTGAGCTTAATGACCATTGTAATAACAGCATCAAAGGGAGTAAAATATGCTTCATGGGATGTTGGTTTATTTTTGAAGGCATCAAGGTAAGCATTACTTCAGGGGCAAACAAAATATTGTTTCTTCCAGCTATTGCAAGTGGCGTAATGAGAATCATGCCAAGGTTTCTGGAAGAATGGAAGCCGCTCCGATCGGAAATTTGTGTCGGGCCGGGCAATGACCGCCCTAAATTTTCAAATCGTCAAAGTATGTTGCCCGATCATCCATATTATTCCTATTTTTGAGAGAAGGCCATCCCATTACCGGAAAGATTGCAAGCCCGATTTTTATAGAATTCAAAATAAAATGAAATCACCATATGAAGTACGATAAGATACCGAGTCAAATTATTCGTCAAGAACCGAAAAAAATTCATGGATCAAATGAAGCCTAAAAGCATCGCTGTCTTCAATTCAAATGATGTTTATCCCATCAGTGCCGATTCGACCATGCCTTTTGAGCAGCACCGTGATATCTTTTATTTGAGCGGGGCCGATCAGGAAGAAACCATTTTACTTTTGTTTCCGGATGCGATCGATCGGAAACATAGGGAGGTTTTGTTCGTTAGGGAAACCAACGACCATATTGCGGTCTGGGAAGGGGAAAAACTTTCAAAGAAAAAGGCCACCGATATTTCCGGGATCGAAACGGTGTATTGGCTATCCGATTTTGAGAAGGTGTTTTTTGATTTGATGACCGAGGCTGAGACCCTATATTTGAATACCAATGAACACTACCGGCAGGCGGTGGTGACCGAAACCAGGGAAGATCGCTTTATCCGGAAAGTGAAAAAGCAATTTCCGGCCCACCAGGTAGCCAAAAGCAACCCTATTCTCCAGAACATCAGGGGCATCAAGGAGCCGGAAGAAATCGCGTTGATCCAAAAGGCCTGTGACATTACCGAATCGGGATTTCGCAGGATTTTGAAGTTCGTGAAGCCCGGGATTTGGGAGTATGAGATCGAAGCGGAACTGCTCCATGAATTTATTCGCAAACGATCCAAAGGTTTTGCGTATTCCCCCATCATCGCATCAGGCAATAACGCGAACGTTTTACATTATATCGAGAACAACCAAAAGTGTAAGGACGGGGATTTGATTTTGATGGATGTCGCAGCCGAATATGCCAATTATTCAAGTGACCTTACCCGAACCATTCCAGTGAACGGGCGTTTTACGCCCAGGCAGCGGGAAGTCTACGAAGCGGTACTCCGCGTTAAAAATGAGGCTACCGATCTGTTGGTCCCGGGAACGCTATGGGCGGAGTACCACAAGGAAGTGGGCAAAATCATGACTTCGGAGTTGTTGGGCCTCAAATTATTGGATAAGGCCGACATCAAAAATGAGCAGGCCGATTGGCCCGCTTATAAAAAATATTTCATGCACGGCACCAGCCATCATATCGGGCTGAACACACATGATTATGGGGCGCTCAAGACGCCGATGAAAGCGGACATGGTTTTTACTGTAGAGCCTGGAATTTATATTCCCGCAGAAAATATGGGCATTCGTCTGGAGGATGATGTTGTGATCAAAGCAAAAGGAAAGCCCCTAAATCTTATGGGGAACATCCCCATAGAGGCCGACGAGATAGAAACCCTGATGCATTCGAGATAAACTATTTACAACTTGTCGTCCCTGCTTGCCCAGCGTTGGAAAACGGACATTGTAATAAAAACCAAAACGGCCGGCAACACCCAACCCAGGCTATACTGGCTTAACGGGATAAAGGGTTGCCATGGTGCGATGATAGCACCCCAACCGATACTGCCGAGAAAATCCGGAACACTGAAAATAATGGTAGTGATCACCACCGCCCTAAAAGTCTTGACGGTGGCGTATTGTTGCGGAAGTACGTTTAGGATGATCAAAACGATGGTAATCGGATAAATGAACATCAGTGCCGGAAGTGCCACCGCGATGATATAGGCCACATTGAATTGCCCTACCATGATGCCCAGGAAACAGCACAATACGGCGGTAGTGATAAAGGCCCTCTGTGAATCTCCAAAAAGGTACTTGAAGAAGTCAGCCGTTCCGGCCACGATGCCGACCGCAGTTGTAAAACAGGCCAGACTCACCAAGAGGCTAAAAAATATATTCGCTGATGCACCCAGGGTCTTGGTGCCAATACCGCTCAATAAGGCGGTGCGGGAAATTGAAGCTTCAAATTCACCGTGCATCAAGGCCCCGGTGAGAATAAGTCCCGCATATACCAAAAACAAGCCAAATCCGGCAATCCAGCCGGCACGGAGGATCAACGTTTTTTTCTCTTCATAGGAAGCTTCCTTCTTTTTGAGGTTCACCGAGATGATGATGACCCCGCCTACGACCACGGCGCCAATGGCATCGAAGGTTTGATACCCTTCCAGGATGCCATCGGAAAATGCATTTTTAAACTGTACGGCTCCAAAAATGAAGTCATGTGAGCCCATGGCGATACCGATCACGATCAAAAGGATGATAATGATCACCGGGGTGAGGATCTTCCCAATGATATCAAGGATTCGGGAACGGTTCATCACGAAAATAAAGACCAAGACAAAATAGCAGATACTAGTGGCCAAGGCGCTGCTGCCGAGCAAAGGTGCTATGGCAAGTTCGTGGGTTACCGCTGCAGTGCGCGGCGACGGCAAAGCAATGGCAATGGCATAGACCAGTATGGAATAGACCAAACTAAAGGCAGGGGACACTTTTTTGCCGAAGTCGAATATGGTACCCTGTAATTTGGCGTGCGCCAAAATTCCCAGAAGGGGAACCAGGACGGCCGACAGACAAAAGCCTAAAGTAACCAGCCACCAAAGGTTTCCTGCCTGAAAACCGAGCAATGGGGGCAGAATTAAGTTGCCCGCGCCGAAAAATAGTGAAAATAGGGCAAAGGCCGTTACTAAGGCTTCCTTGTTATGGGACATGTTGGCAAGATATGATTTAAGGGCATTAAGATAACGGAAATTCCCATTAAAAAAGAAAGCCGCCATGGGGACATATCGCACTGTTTTATTGGAAAAGGATGTCGTTCATCGAAAATATGGCAAAAAGCAACTATCAGTCCCAATAAATGTTTGAAGGATTGCGTTGGAAGGGGGATAAGGTTCCAAATCGGACTGATCACATGAATACCAATGACCCTTTGCAAAGCGGTTTTCCCAAAGGCCAAAATGCAAACCTAAAACCTACTGCCATGAAAAAAGTTTTTTGCAACCTATTTGGACATCATTTTTCCATTTCGAAAAAGGTAACCCAGCACATCAAGGAATACAAATGCATACACTGCGGAAAGCAGGTGACGACAGATGTCAATGGGAACCTATCAACACTAACGCCAGAATTGAAAGACATTAACGCAACACTGGAAGATATATATCAAAGAAGACACAGGGCCGCGCAACAAGTGGCCTAATTATGCTTTGGCAAGCGAATTCCACATGCGCTTAACGGCCAACGGAATTTAACGGAATATCCTGGAAATTAAGAAAGCACCCTCATTCTTCACTGTCGTATGCCCCACAACAGTTTAGCAGGGATTGCCCTTGGTTTTCGGGATTTTTCCTTTGTTGATAAATCCAAGAAACCAATCAAAATAGGCTTTTCGCTAGCTGCTGAAGGCGTTCCACCCTTGGGCGGTCAAAGGTATTTCCGCACCGCCCCTGGTCACCAAAGCACTGCCTTCCGAGGGGTCGGTCATGTGCCCTATTACCGTCAGGTTCGGATTCCCCTTAATTTTGGGATATTGAAGTTGATCGAGGGTAAACAACAATTCATAATCTTCCCCACCGCTCAAGGCCACTAGGGTACTGTCGATTTGAAACTCCTCACAGGCGGTTATCACCGTGGGGTCTAAAGGAATTTTATCCTCATACAACTTACATCCCACAATACTTTGCTTGCATAGATGAAGAATTTCGGAGGAAAGTCCGTCACTGATGTCGATCATCGCAGTTGGTTTTACCCCCATTTTTTTTAGGAGTTCTACGATATCTTTTCTGGCTTCCGGTTTCAACTGCCTTTCCACGATATAACTATAGGGCTCCAGATCGGGTTGGCTATTCGGATTTACCTTGAACACTTCTTTTTCGCGCTCCAAAACCTGTAATCCCATGTAAGCGCCTCCCAAATCCCCGGAAACTACCAAAAGGTCGTTCGCTTTTGCCCCGTCCCTATAAACGATTTCTTCGGCACTTGCTTTGCCCAAGGCAGTAATGCTGATGATCAGCCCTGTTTTCGATGAGGTGGTATCCCCTCCGACCAAATCTACCTTGAACCGCTGCGCCGCCAATCGAATCCCGTCATATAGATCTTCCAGGGCTTCCAGTGAAAATCGGTTGGAAACAGCGATCGATACCACGATCTGGGTGGCTTCGGCATTCATGGCATAAATGTCGGAAAGGTTGGCGACCACGGCTTTGTAACCCAAGTGCTTGAGCGGCATATAACTGAGATCGAAGTGTACCCCTTCAACCAACATATCGGTGGTCAGCACCACTTTTTTATCTTTAAAATCAAGTACCGCGGCGTCATCCCCCACCGATTTCAAAGTCGATGCATGGTGGATTGAAAAGTTTTTGGTCAGATGTTCGATCAATCCGAATTCGCCCAAAGTGGCCAAGGACGTCCTTTCTTGTTTCTTGTCTTCCAACATAGCGCAAAAATAAGCGTAATTTCATTGTGGAACGATATCCGAACTGCAAAAGGCCTATATTTCGGAGAAGGAAAAGGTGGCCAATCTGCTAGCGCGAAGTCGCAGCACGAGCCCATCATAATAATATTATTTGCCCAAATAGCCTTATCTTTGCGGTGCAAGAAGCCCTAAACTTGATGCTATGAAAAAATGGTTTTGGACCTTAAGCTGTCTTTTTTCCATCATCTCCTGTTCCAAAAATGAACCATCCCCCAATATCGATCTAAACGGCGGCGGGTTAGGCAATACCCCTCCTGATGAACAAGGTGCAGGGGCCTTTCCGTGCGTTGATGGCATGGCGGGGATTTATCCGTGTAACGGTATCGATCTATTGGGGCGGTTATCCCTGACCGATTTTAATGCCTCGTCGGGCAACGATAGTTGGGGATGGACGGATGCTGCCAGCGGGAAGGAATATGCGCTGATGGGCCTTGATAATGGCACCGCTTTTGTCGATATTTCCGATAATGACAACTTTATTTATCTGGGCAAATTGCCAAGCGCAACAACTTCCAGTCCGTGGCGGGATATCAAAGTTTATCAAGACCATGCCTTTATCGTTTCCGAGGCCAACGCCCATGGGATGCAGGTATTCGATCTCACCAAATTGCGCGATGTGCAAAACCCTCCCGTTACCTTCACGGCCGATGCGCGCTTCACGGGATTTGGAAACTGTCACAATGTGGTCATCAATGAAGCTACCGGTTTCGCGTATGCCGTCGGCACAGCGAGGGACGACGCTTATAATGGGGGCGTGCACTTCATCGATATACAAAATCCAAAAACACCGCTGGCCGCAGGTGGGTACGGGGCTGATGGGTATACCCATGACGCCCAGGTGGTTCGTTATATGGGTCAAGATATCGACCATGCGGGCCAGGAAATATTTATTGGCGCCAATGAGAACAGGGTCGTGATCGTTGATGTGACCGACAAACAGAATCCGACCGAGATTTCCACCATCGATTACCCCAATATCGGCTATACGCATCAAGGATGGTTTAGCGAGGATCAGCAATATTTCATTTTAGGGGACGAACTCGATGAAATAAATCAAGGTTTTAGGTCAAGGACCTTGATTTTTGATTTGGCCGATCTTGATAATCCGGTTTTGCACGACACCTATTTGGGCGCGACAAGTGCGATCGATCATAATGGGTATGTCAATGGTAACGAGTTCTATCTTGCCAATTACACCGCGGGCATCCGCCTGCTGGATATTTCGGGGATTACTGAAAAAAACATCGTGGAAGAGGGGTTTTTTGATACCCATCCGGAAACCGACAATGCGGCCTTTGAAGGGGTATGGAGCGTATATCCGTTTTTTGCGAGTGGTAAAATCGTGATCAGTGATATCAACAGGGGACTAATCGTGGTTAAAAAAGCAAACTGATGAAGTATGTCCTGTTAGGTTTCGTTCTGGCTCTATTGGCCGCATGTTCCAAGGATTTGGACCATCAGTCGGGCAACCCAACAGCCGAGGCACGTTTTTTGGGGGAACTTGTATTGGAAAATCACTTTGGCGGAAGCGGTGAAGAAACGGCTCAGGCCATTGTGGCCACCGCTGATGGGGGTTATGCGGTTTTGGGATTTTCGAACAGTACCGATGGGGATTTGGCCGGAAAAACCACCAATGTGAATGATTATTGGTTGTTAAAATTCGATGCCGAAGACCACTTACAATGGAACAGGACCTATGGCGGTAGTATGGACGACAGGGGCCAAAGTTTGGTACAGACCCAAGACGGCGGTTTCGCACTTGCCGGATACGCCATGAGCAGTGATGGAGATGCAAGCAATAATGAGGGCTTCCACGACAATTGGATCGTTAAGGTCGATGCCTTCGGCAAACTTCAGTGGGAAAGGAGTTTTGGATTTTCAGGCCATGATCATTCCTATGATATCATTAGCACCTTGGATGGGGGCCTATTTTTCGTGGGCTTTATAGACGTGACCGCGGCAAGGGCGGATGGGTTCAATGAAAAAGGCAATACCCTTACCCGCCATGGGGTTGGGGAGTTTTGGGGCACCAAATTGGATGCCTCGGGGAATATCGAATGGAGAAAGTATTTTGGAGGGACCAACAATGACCGGGCCCATGCCGTAGTTCAGGCCGAAGATGGAGGATTTGTGATGGCCGGTTTTTCGGAAAGCAATGACTTTGACGTGACCGACAGTAAGGGCAGTTATGATTTTTGGGTGCTGAAGACCGATAAGGAAGGAAATTTGCTATGGCAGCGATCCTTTGGGGGTACCGGAATTGAAATTTCCTATGATATCGCCAAGACCAAGGACCATGGATATGTGATCGTGGGCAATACCTTCAGTGACAATTTGGACGTTACCAAGAACCATGGGGAATCGGATATTTGGATGATCAAGGTCGACGACCAGGGCAACCTGATCTGGGAGCGGTCGTACGGTGGGATGCAGTTCGATGCGGCCCAAAGTGTTTTCACGACAATAGACGGGGGTTTTATCATTCTCGGCAACTCGAAAAGTTCCGATGCGGACCTGCTTTCAAATGCCGGCGAGAACGATTTATGGGTCATAAAAGCCGACCAAGACGGAAAATTGACCTGGCAAAAATCGTTCGGTGGCACGGGCCTCGACTTTGGTTTTGATGCCTTGGAAACCGACGATAATGGAATTATTTTGGTAGGCGAAACCGCGAGCCCCGATTTCCTAGGTCTTCCAAACAAGGGGCAAACCGATATGGTATTGTTAAAAATCAAGTAATCCCGCTTCCGATCAGGGATCGATCTGCATAGAAAAGCCCTATCAGCCCATACGTTATAATAATGTTAGGAATTAGGTAAAAACCCTACCAATACCCTATATTTGTAAATTATTTAGAATCAAAACAAATAATGATACAGGTTTCGGAATCGGCCAAACAAAGGGTTATCAGTCTGATGAAGGAAGAAGGTTACGATACTTCCAAGGATTATGTTCGCGTTGGGGTGAAAAGCGGCGGATGTAGCGGGCTGTCGTACGAGTTGAAATTCGACAACAAGATTGATGAAGCGGACAAGGTTTTTGAAGACAATGCCGTGAGGATCATCGTGGATAAAAAAAGTTTTCTCTACCTCGTGGGCACGATACTGGAATACTCCGGAGGGCTCAACGGCAAAGGTTTCGTTTTCAACAATCCCAATGCCCAAAGGACCTGCGGATGTGGGGAGAGTTTCTCCCTCTGAGTACCGCTCCTCGCTCCGGGGCATGTTTTAAGGTTAAATCTTAAACTGCTTCATAGTTCTTGAATAACATGGGGCATTTAACGAAAAAGATATGGCATATACAGAAGAGGAATTAAAAAAAGAGCTGGAAACCAAGGAATATGAATATGGTTTCTATACCGATATCGCTTCTGACACCCTTCCTATAGGATTGAACGAAGATATCGTTATCGCCATTTCCAAAAAAAAGGATGAACCCGGGTGGATGACCGCCTGGCGTTTGGAAGCTTTCCGTGCCTGGAAAGAAATGGTAGAACCCGAATGGGCCAACGTAAGATATAAAAAGCCTGATTTTCAAGCCATCTCCTATTATTCGGCGCCTAATAGCAAACCCAAGTACGACAGTCTTGATGAAGTGGATCCCGAATTGTTGGATACCTTTAAAAGATTGGGAATTTCCCTGGACGAGCAAAAGAAATTGGCCGGGGTGGCGGTAGACATCGTGATGGATTCCGTTTCGGTGGCCACCACCTTTAAAAAGACCTTGGCCGAAAAAGGGATTATCTTCTGTTCGATTTCCGAGGCGATTAAGGAACATTCAGAACTCGTCAAGAAATATATGGGTACCGTGGTGCCCCAAAAGGACAATTTTTATGCGGCGCTGAATTCGGCCGTTTTCTCCGATGGCAGTTTTTGCTATATTCCAAAAGGGGTGCGGTGTCCCATGGAGCTCTCTACTTACTTCCGGATAAATCAAGCCGGTACAGGACAGTTCGAGCGTACATTGGTCATTGCGGACGAAGGTAGTTATGTGAGTTATTTGGAAGGCTGCACGGCGCCTTCAAGGGATGAGAACCAGCTGCATGCCGCCGTGGTGGAACTGATTGCGCTCGACAATGCGGAAATTAAATACTCAACGGTACAAAATTGGTTCCCTGGCGATAAGGAAGGCAAGGGCGGGGTATACAACTTTGTAACCAAACGTGGTATTTGCGAAAAGAACGCCAAAATTTCTTGGACCCAGGTCGAAACGGGATCTGCCGTAACCTGGAAATATCCATCCTGTATTTTGAAAGGCGACAACAGTATTGGGGAGTTCTATTCCATCGCCGTTACCAACAACCACCAACAGGCCGATACCGGAACCAAAATGATCCACTTGGGCAAGAATACGAAAAGCACGATTATTTCAAAAGGTATTTCCGCGGGCAAATCACAGAACAGTTACCGTGGCTTGGTACAGGTGAGCAGTCGTGCCGAAAATGCACGTAACTTTTCGCAGTGCGATTCGCTTTTGATGGGCAATGATTGCGGAGCGCATACTTTTCCCTATATCGAGGTCAAGAACAAATCGGCACAGATCGAACATGAGGCCACGACCAGTAAGATCGGCGAGGATCAAATTTTTTATTGCAACCAAAGGGGCATACCCACTGAAAAAGCCATAGCGCTTATCGTCAACGGGTTTAGCAAAGAGGTATTGAACAAATTGCCGATGGAATTTGCGGTGGAAGCCCAAAAATTACTGGAGATCAGTTTGGAAGGATCAGTTGGATAAAAACCAAAACAAATGAAAAAATACATTACACTGATGATCATACTTTCCTTTTTTGCCTGTAAAGACGGCAAAAAGGAAAGCGCGGAGGCCATGGCCCAAACCGATACGATAAGCAAACCTGAGGTGAAGCTTTATACTTTCGACGGGGGCACCGTTATGGTGAACCAGCTGCAACTCTTTTCACAAGACAGTGCATATGTGGGTCAGCGCAAAGAATTTGCCGATGCCTTTTATGTGGTTGTGCACCCTAAGGGTACCTTGATGTGGGATGCAGGCTTGCCGGAAGGTTTGGTAGGCATGCCGGAGCCCTATACTTCGCCTGATGGGGCATTTACGGTCTCGAGGAAAGATTCGGTGGTGAACCAATTGAAACAGATCGGGTTGACCCCGACAGATATCGACTTCCTCTCAATGTCCCATACGCATTTCGACCATATCGGCCATGCCAAAGCATTTAAGGATGCGACCTGGCTGGTGCAAGAAAAAGAATACGACTGGGTCACCAGCAAGGAAATGCAAGAAACCAATGCCGATATTTATGATGGGATAAAAGATTTGTCAAACATCAAAAAAATCAAAGGCGATTATGATGTTTTCGGAGATGGGACCGTCGTGTTCAAATTTACCCCTGGCCATACCCCGGGGCATCAAGTCCTCTATCTTGAATTGGCTGAATATGGCCCGCTGCTGCTATCAGGAGACCTTTACCATTTTTCGGAGAACCGCGAATTCAGAAGAATTCCCATATTTAACTTTGATGTGGCGCAAACCAATGCCAGTATGGATTTGTTCGAGGCATTTGCGGATGAAAAAAAAGCAAAGGTAATTCTGCAACATTCAAAAGAGGATTTCGAGAAATTGCCAAAAGCACCAAATTATTTAAAATAAGGAAGCATGTTGAAAATTACGGACCTGCACGCGCGGGTAGAAGATAAAGAGATACTAAGGGGAATCAATCTGCAAGTGAATGCGGGCGAGGTACATGCCATCATGGGCCCCAATGGCTCGGGCAAGAGCACCTTGGCAGCGGTCATCGCAGGGAAAGAAGAGTTTGAGGTGACCCAAGGATCGGTAGAACTCGAAGGGGAAAATCTAGAAGATACAGCCCCTGAAGAAAGGGCACACAAGGGCATTTTCCTTTCCTTTCAGTATCCAGTTGAAATTCCAGGGGTAACCGTCACGAACTTTATGAAGACCGCCATCAACGAATCGAGAAAGGCAAAAGGATTGGAAGACATGCCCGCCAATGAAATGTTGAAACTGATCCGTGAAAAATCGGAACTTTTGGAAATCGATCGAAAGTTTTTGTCGAGATCTTTGAACGAGGGTTTTTCCGGAGGGGAGAAAAAACGAAACGAAATTTTTCAATTGGCAATCCTCGATCCAAAATTGGCCATCCTTGATGAAACCGATTCTGGCTTGGATATCGATGCGCTTAGAATCGTGGCCAATGGGGTGAATAAACTAAAAAGCAAGAAAAATGCTGTTATCGTGATCACCCATTACCAAAGGTTGCTGGAATATATTGTGCCCGATTTCGTTCACGTGCTGCACAATGGGAAGATTGTGAAGTCGGGCGGCAAAGACCTGGCTCTTGAATTGGAAGAAAAGGGTTACGATTGGCTAAAAAATGAAGTAGTGATGTAAATGAATCAGGCAACGTAGCTTCGGCAGTGGATATCCCGCCGGTGATACGTTGCTTACAGTATGCCCAGAAAAATGGATTTAAAAGATAAATTGATTTCCTCATTCATGGCGTTCGAGAACAACGTCGACATCGACCATCCGGTTCACGATGTGCGCTCCGAAGCCATGCGGAATTTTGAAAACAAGGGGTTTCCTACCAAAAAAGAGGAGGCTTGGAAATATACTTCGCTCAATAGTTTACAAAAAGTAGATTTCAGCATCTTTCCAAAGGAGGTGAACGCGCTGGAATACAAAGATGTCAAGAAGTACTTTTTGCACGAGATCGACACCTATAAAATAGTGTTTATCGATGGGATTTATAGTTCCTACTTGTCTGAAACCACGCATGACGGGGTGGATATCTGCCTGATGAGTTCGGCACTGACCAAACCGATGTACAAACAGATCATCGATGTGTATTTTAACAAAGTGGCCTCGAAAGACGATTCTTTGACCACTTTGAACACAGCTTTCAGCAGGGAAGGGGCCTATATCTATATCCCCAAGAACAAAATGCCAAAAAAACCCGTTGAGATCATCCATTTCGCTTCGGGCAATGAAACGGCATTGATGTTACAACCACGAAGCCTGATCATTGTTGAGGAAAATGCGGAACTGCAGGTCATTGAACGACATCAAAGTCTGACTGCCAATGAGGTGCTCACCAATTCGGTAACGGAAATATATGCCGCAAAGAACGCTATTTTGGATTATTATAAGGTACAGAACGACCTCAGTACCGCTTCTTTGATCGATAATACCTACATCAATCAGAAAAGTAAAAGCGCGGTGAGCGTACATACTTTCTCCTTTGGCGGTAAGTTGACCAGGAACAACCTCAATTTCTATCAGAATGGGGAGTATATCGATTCTACCCTTAAAGGGGTGACCATTCTAGGCGAGAAACAGTTGGTAGACCACCATACCTTGGTACACCATATCGAGCCCAATTGCGAGAGCCATCAAGATTATAAGGGCATTTATGGCGAGAACAGCACAGGGGTGTTCAACGGGAAGATCATCGTGGATAAGATAGCCCAAAAAACCAACGCCTTTCAACAGAACAACAATATTCTGATCAGTGACAAGGCCACCATCAATACCAAACCGCAACTGGAAATATTTGCAGATGATGTGAAGTGCTCCCATGGCTGTACCATTGGCCAATTAGACGAAGAGGCCTTATTTTATCTACAAACCCGTGGCATCCCAAAAAAGGAAGCAAGGGCCCTGTTGATGTACGCCTTTGCCAACAATGTATTGCAAAGCGTTCGCATACCTGAATTAAAAACAAGAATCAACAAACTAATAGCCAATAAGTTGGGTGTTCGTTTGGGTTTCGAATTATAGTATGATCGCAACGTCATTGGATATCGCTACCATAAGGAAAGACTTTCCCATCCTCAAAAGGAAGGTCAATGGCTATCCGTTGGTATATTTTGACAATGCCGCTACCTCCCAAACGCCCAAGCAGGTCATTGACGTCATCGTAGATTACTATTCAAATTACAATGCCAATATCCATAGGGGCGTGCATGCCCTTTCACAGGAGGCTACCGACAAGTATGAACAGGCGCGGCAGAAAATACAGCAGCATTTCAACGCGGCCAAGCCCCATGAAATCATTTTTACCTCCGGCACCACCCATAGCATCAATTTGGTCGCCCAAGGATTTACTTCCCTGTTAAAAAAAGGCGACGAGCTTTTGGTTTCAGCCATGGAGCACCATTCAAATATTGTGCCTTGGCAAATGTTGTGTGAGCGAACGGGTGCCATCTTAAAGGTGATTCCCATGAACCTTGAAGGGGAGTTGGTGATGGCAGAATATCACCGCTTGTTAAGCCCCAAAACCAAATTGGTGTTTTGTAACCATGTTTCCAATGCCTTGGGGACAATCAATCCCATTGAAGCCATTATAGAAGCGGCACATCGCGTGGGTGCAGCGGTATTGATCGACGGTGCCCAAGCGGCTGCCCACATCAAACCCGATTTGCAGAAACTCGATGTTGATTTTTATACGGCGTCCGCCCATAAGCTTTGTGGACCAACGGGGGTGGGTATGTTATATGGCAAAGAAACCTGGTTGAACAAGCTGCCTCCCTACCAAGGAGGGGGCGAGATGATCGCTGAGGTTACCTTTGAAAAAACCACCTATGCCGACCTTCCGCATAAGTTCGAGGCAGGGACACCGGATATTTGTGGCGGTATTGCCTTTGGGGCCGCATTGGATTATATGGACCGAATCGGGTTCGAAGCAATCGCTGCTTATGAACACGAACTTTTGGTCTATGCCACCGAACAACTGTTGCAGATCGAAGGATTGAAAATTTACGGCACTGCCAAAAGCAAGACCGCTGTGATTTCCTTTAATATCGAAGGTATCCATCCCTACGACATCGGCACGATCCTCGACAAGATGGGGATTGCCGTAAGAACCGGGCACCATTGCGCCCAGCCCATCATGGATTTTTATAAAATTCCTGGAACGGTTCGCGCCAGTTTTAGTTTCTATAATACAAAAGAAGAAATAGATGTCCTTGTGCAAGGCGTTAAAAAGGCACAGTCGATGCTTCAATAAGGCAGTGGGGCACAGGATTCCCGAGGGGTATTGAATAGCTACCCGACTTGTCGTAATTTTGTTCAAATTCAACGCATGACCATAAAAGAAATTCAAAATGAAATTGTAGAGGAATTTTCGATGTTCGATGACTGGATGCAGCGCTATGAATATATGATCGAGCTGGGCAAGTCGCTTCCGCTCATCGATGACAAATACAGAACCGAAGACAATATCATCAAAGGATGCCAAAGCAAGGTTTGGGTGCACGCGGAATTACAAGACGATAAACTCCTGTTTACCGCCGATAGTGAAGCCATCATCACCAAGGGCATCATCGCCATTTTGATCCGTGCCTTTAGCAATCAGAAACCTAAAGACATCATTGAGGCCGATACCCAATTTATCGATGACATTGGTTTGAAGGAACATTTAAGTCCGACCCGTGCAAACGGGCTCGTAAGCATGATCAAACAATTAAAACTGTATGCCGTGGCCTATCAGACCCAGTTGGGGTAATCTTCAGGGAATCGTGAAGGTTAAAGAAGCAGGCAACCATAAAATTGAAGCAAGATGAGCGAAGAGACTACCATAGACACCCAAGAACTTGGGGAAAAAATAGTAAACGTCCTTAAAACGATATACGACCCTGAGATTCCGGTCGACATTTACGAACTCGGTCTGATCTATGATGTCTTCGTCAATGAAGACAATGAGGTGAAAATATTGATGACCCTGACTTCCCCGAACTGTCCCGTGGCCGAATCATTGCCGGTTGAGGTCGAGGAAAAGGTGAAATCCTTGGATCTGGTCAAGGATGCGGAGGTTGAGATTACCTTTGATCCCCCATGGACCCAAGACCTGATGAGTGAGGAGGCCAAATTGGAACTTGGGCTCCTATGACCGAAAGAAGCATTGGCACCCTTAATGCATAAACCGTTCGAACCAGTGAACCAAGATACAGAACCCATACCCAATAGGGTTGCGGCCAGCAAGCTCATTACTTTCGACCTTGAGGATTATTATCCTAAAGGGAAAAGGGTGTTCCTTGACATCAAAGAATGGCTGTATGAAGGGATCGTTTTAAAAGAAAAGGAATTTCGAAACTTCGTGGAATTCCATTCCTGGGACCAATATCAAGATGCCCATGTAGCGCTGGGCTGTTCCAGCGATGCCATCGTGCCCGGATGGGCCTATATGCTTGTGGCCACAAAATTGCAGCCCTTTGCCCGAACCATGGTGTTGGGCGACCTCGAAGATCTGGAAAGCCATCTCTATAGCGATGTCATCCAAAACTTGGATTTGTCTACCTATAAAGACAAAATGGTGATCATCAAAGGCTGTAGTAAAAAGCCGGTACCTTCCAACGCCTATCTGTGGATAACTGCAAGACTAAAACCCATCGCCAAGTCCCTGATGTACGGGGAAGCCTGCTCGGCAGTGCCACTTTACAAAAAACGATAATTGTTGATAAGATCGTTCAATTGTTGTTGACAATTGTTACATTTGCCCCTCGTTTTACTAAAATTTAATATAACGCTTATGAAAACCAGTATCATTACCATGGTTGCCGTGTTCTCTGTTTCGGCAGTCTTTTCGCAAACTGCAGAGGAGCTTCGAGGGGAGCAAGCCCCCAAAAAGGATTCGATTGCGGCCATTCAAAGTCGGGTAGATGCGCTTCAGGCCCAGATCGACGCCCTTCCAGGGTGGAAAAAGGGCGCTTTTGGCACCATTGGGGCGAACATTTCAAGCTTCAACAACTGGTACAGTCAAGGCACGCCCAATAACAACGCCGGTAACATCGGGGCCACGATCAACGCTTTTGCCAACCTGAACCAAGATAAATTTTTCTGGAGAAATTCGGCAAATGTCAACCTGCAATGGGTAAAATTGGATGACAAGGACAATCCCAACGACAATGACAGTTTTAAGGGGACCACAGATGTTTTTAACATCGTATCCTTATATGGGCAAAAGTTGAATGAAAAATTCGCGATTTCGGGCATGGGCGAATACCGTACCTCGATCATCAATAATTTTAATGATCCGGGATATTTAGATCTTGGTGTGGGGGCCACTTGGACACCCATCCCCGATATGGTCGTGGTGGTTCATCCCTTGAACTATAACTTTGTTTTCGCCAAGGAAGATGCCGTATACCAATCGTCGACCGGAGCTAAAATTTTAGTGGATTACACCCGAAAAATAGGCTTGATCAATTTTAAGACCAATTTTTCGACCTTTCAAAGCTATAAGAGCAGCGATCTGTCGAATTGGACATGGATCAACTCTTTTGGGTATACCTTGTGGAAGGGAATCGGTTTGGGATTTGAGTTTGGTCTGCGAAACAACAAACAGGAATCGTTGGCCAATGCCTTGGCACAAACCCCCGTTCCAACGCCAGCACCCACTTTCGACAATATCGATGTGAAGACCCAGAGTTATTGGATGTTCGGCATTAATTATTCCTTTTAAATGGATTGTGACGATTACAAATAAAAGATCCCCGGCATTGGCCGGGGATTTTTTTTGTTAAGTAGGTCGTGTAAAATTTGGTTACAGTCAATAAAAATCGAACTATAAGATTAAGCTTAGGTGATTTGGGAGCATAAACACTAAATCTCAAATACAATCCGAATGTAGGCACAAAGCCTTACATCTTTAAATTTTTGTTGTGAACTGCTTCAGACTTGTTGTGAAGTAGGCCATTACTGTCTGTGTTTCAAGTTGAAGTGAGGGTATGATTCCAAATCGTGTTTAATCGTCACCGGTTTATGTCCCCACCTTGAAAGTTGAAATCCTATTTCCGGGAATAAAAAAACCCCGATGGGGATCGGGGTTTTTTTCAAAGTAGGTTTGTTGCATGTACTTATATCAAGTAAAAATTTTAATCTTAACTGTCGGATGGTTTATTATTGGTTCAACCAATACCTTCACTCAATCACAATGTAAAACTAAGCAAGAACCTTCTTATCCCTAAATTATTGTTGTGAACCCTTTCTGATATGTTGTGAAAAATACCAACGGTTTCATTTCTCCGATGAATGGATGGCATTGAAATCTAATTATGGTGTATTTAGAGTTCTTCCAAATATTCGGGGTACAGAAAATTGTTATAGGGGAATCGGGTAACATGGATGTCCCGCACTTCTTCGTAGACCCTTTTGCGGAACTCATCGAGGTTTTGCTGATTCAGGGCAGAGATGAACAGGGCATTATCGCCCACACGCTGCATCCAGGTGTTCTTCCATTCTTCTATGGTGAAATGTTCGCTTGTCTTCTCGGTAGTCAGGTCGTCGTTGGCAATGGTCTTATTTTTGTACTTATCTATTTTATTGAAGACCATGATCGTGCGTTTGTTACCGCTCTTTATTTCTGACAAGATTTTGTTCACAGAATCGATCTGTTGTTCGAACTGAGGATGGGAAATATCGACCACGTGAAGCAGCAAATCGGCCTCCCGCACCTCATCCAGGGTGCTTTTGAAGCTCTCGATCAATTGGGTGGGCAGTTTGCGGATAAATCCTACCGTATCGCTCAGCAGAAAAGGAAGGTTGCCGATCACCACTTTGCGTACCGTGGTATCCAAGGTGGCAAAGAGTTTGTCTTCGGCAAAGACATCGCTCTTGCTGATCACGTTCATCAGGGTAGATTTGCCTACGTTCGTATAGCCCACGAGCGCTACCCGCACCAGGGCGCCACGGTTGCCCCTTTGGGTTTCCATTTGGCGATCGATTTTCAGCAATTTTTTCTTGAGTAGGGTAATCCGGTCCCGAACGATTCGCCTATCGGTTTCGATTTCCGTTTCCCCGGGCCCCCGCATCCCGATACCTCCCTTTTTGTCGTTCCAAGTGGGTCCAAAGTCCGGTGAGCCTTGGCAAAAGATATTCATATTGAGCCAGCTCAACCTGTGTCCGGGCATAACTGGTCTGGGCCCGTTGTGCAAAGATATCGAGGATGAGACCTGTACGGTCCAAAATTTTGCAACGAAGTTGTTTTTCGATGTTGCGTTGTTGTGCCGGGGAAAGGGAATCATCGAAAACCACCGTGCCGATTTCATTATCGTTCACATAGGCTTCCACCTCCATCATTTTGCCACTGCCGATCAACGTTTTTGGATTGGGCAGGTCAACCTTTTGTACGAATCTTTTGTATACTTCGCCTCCGGCGGTATAGGTGAGGAATTCGAGTTCATCGAGATACTCTTTTACTTTGGCCTCGTCCTGTTCGCGGTTAATAACGCCGATCAGCACCACCTTTTCATATTCTATCGATTTCTTTTCAATCATTTGTTCAAGTAAAGCACAAAGCTACGCAATACTTGCCAAGCTATTTTTGTAAATTTAAAATCTAAACGAGCCCATTCATGTTTTTTTCGTTCTTCAAAAAGAAACAACAAGTCAAATTAACCGTCAACCTTCACAGTATCGCCTTTTATAATCTCGAGAACCTTTTCGACACCGCATTCAATGACCATACCCTAGATGCTGCATATACGCCCAAAGGGGAAATGCGGTGGTCTATGGAACGATACCAACACAAGCTGGCCAAATTGGCAAGGACCATTTCTGAAATTGGGATGGACACGGCCCATGACATGCCCGTGCTGATAGGGGTGGCCGAGGTCGAGAACAAAAGGGTGATCCAAGACCTGATCGCCACCGATCCCTTACACCGATCCTCTTATGGTTATGTGCACTATGATTCCCCCGATGAGCGGGGCATCGATGCGGCACTGATCTATCATAAGGCGTATTTTGAAGTACTTCATTCAGCCCCTGTTGCGCTGATCGTAGACAATCTCAACGGGATTCGCGATACCACCAGGGACATTCTCTATGTGCGTGGAAAACTCAATGGGGAACTCCTTCATCTTTTCGTCAATCATTGGCCATCGCGCCGGGATGGGGTCTTGGAAACGGAGTACAAGCGCATTAAGGCCGCCGAGACCTTAAAATCGTTTATCGCCGGCATCGAAGCGGAACATCCCGATTCGAACTATATCATTATGGGCGATTTTAATGACAATCCTGATTCCATGAGTATGCGGTCACTCATGCAAATGTCTAATCTATACAATCCATCGGAACAGTTAGGGTCGCCCTTGAGGGGCACGGCAAATTACAAGAAGGAGTGGAACATGTTCGATCAAATTATTTTTTCGCACAATTTTTTGAATTACGAAAAGGGGACCCATAGCTTCACCGAGGCCAATATCTTCGACCGACCTTTTTTGGCCGAGCCAAGGGGCAAATACAAGGGCATGCCCTTCCGAACCTTCGCGGGAAGAAAATATTTGGGAGGGTACAGCGACCATTTTCCGGTGTACATTCAGCTCAAATACAACGCATAGTTTAAACCCTTTTGATCTCGTGCTCTTCCATCGGAGCCTCGTTTCGTAGGCGGAGCAATACTTGGGCAGTGGTCACCACATCCAATTCACAATATGAGACGATTCGATCGAGGTCGTTATCCTCATAATAAACCCCGCGTACCATGCTGCCATCAAGGTCTTGTTTCGGGGAAGGGATGCCCAGGATATTGGCGAGGAGCTTGAGGGAAGTATAATGTTTGTAATCCCCGAATTTCCATAGCTCCATGGTATCGAGATGCGGAATTTCCCATGGCTTTTTTCCAAATAGGTTTAATTTATAGGGGAGCGAAATACCATTGATGATCATTCTTCTGGCGATATAGGGAAAATCGAATTCCTTGCTGTTATGACCGCAAAGTAGGTGCTTCACACCACTGAAATGATCTATTAACAGGTTTTTGAATTCTTTCAGCAATCTAACCTCATCGCCATGGTAACTGGTCACCCTGAAGGTTCTGACATCCCCTTTAAAATTAAAATAGCCCACGGAAATACAGATAATTTTTCCAAACTCCGCCCAAATCCCCGCACGCTCGTAGAATTCGGCTGCGGAGATATCATCCTGCCGTTGGTACTTCGATTTCTGATCCCAGAGTTCTTTTTTAATATCGTCCAGTTCATCAAAACTGGGCTTTTCGGGTACCGTTTCGATATCGAGGAACAAAATATGTTCTAAGTTGATTTTTTCCAACATGTTGATCATAAAAGAGTCCTTCCAAAGATACGAACTAAGGTAGGGCGTTCGGCCGCACCAAAGCTGCAATTTCAAGAAGACCCCGCCAATTGTGGGGGTCGACCTTTTTGATCGGGATCGCAAGGGTGCAGATAAGATTTTAAAATAGGCTTTGCTGTTGGGCCGGACTTTCGTGTTCCAAAAGCCATTTTTTGCGGTGCAGCCCCCCTGCATATCCGATCAAAGAACCGTCACTGCCAATAATACGGTGACAGGGCACCACAATCCATAATGGGTTTTTGCCGTTTGCCGCAGCAACGGCCCTTATGGCTTTGACATCCCCCAATATTTTCGAGAGTTCGAGATAGGAAAGGGTCTTTCCAAAAGGGATATCCAACAGCGCTTTCCATACCTTTTTTTGAAAATCGGTGCCTTGCGGGTTCAACTCCAAATCAAACGTCTTCCTTTTACCCTCGAAGTATTCCTGAAGTTGATAGGCGGCATCTTCCAGTACTTCTGGGATTACCGCGGTTGGGACTTCCTCGCTGTCCAAAATGGTAATGCCGGAAAGACCGGCATCATCACCTTCCAATTTTGCGATTCCCAAAGGGGTTTTTACAAAAGCCGTATCGATTTCCATAAGTTATAATGCTGCTTGGTAAAAGACTTGCTGCACGGCTTCCCGTACTTTTAGGGTATATAGATGGCGGTGCTCCCTGCTGGGGCTCACCCGATTCGATAAAAATATGTAAACCAATTGACTTTCGGGATCGGCCCATACAAAGGTACCCGTAAAACCGCTATGCCCGAAACTTGCCGGACCCACTTCCGGTGCAGGATAGGCATCGACAAAGCCCAAATCGCCATTTTTCAATAACGGTTTATCGAAGACCAGGCCTCGCCGATTTTCATTTTCCGGATATTGTACTTTGATGAACTCTTTTACGGTGGCTTCCGAGAAATATCGTTTGCCGGCATAAACGCCATACTGCATGTACATCTGCATCAATTTGGCCAAATCGGTCGCGGAGGCAAAAAGTCCGGCATTACCGGAAATCCCTCCCAACAGAGCCGCATTTTCGTCATGAACCCAGCCTTGGGTCAGGGCATGGCGGAAGAGAGTGTCCACCTCGGTAGGCACAATGCGGTTGGGATAGCCCTTTAATTTCGGTCTAAAACCCATGGTGCTTGCTCCTAAAGGGCCATAGAAACGATCTTGCAAATAGCTTTCAAAATCTTGCCCTGTCAATTGCCCTATCAATTCGGGATAGATCAAAAATGTAAGGCCGGAATACAGGTATTTTTTTTCCGTGGAGACTTTGGAGCGGTCCATGATCCGGTACATTTTGTTCCTAAACCTATTTTTTACAAAAATGGCGTCAAAGGCCTGATTTTGAAAACGCGGCCGAATGTTATTTTTCACAAAACGGGATTTGGTCCCTCCCTTTTTCTTAAGCACTTCGTTCAGGTATACAATGTAGGGTACCAGTCCGGCTTGATGGGCCAATATTTCCCGCAGCGTTAGGTTTTCTTTGTCCTTTTTGCCTTTCCAGCGCTCCCAGTATCGGCTGAAAGGTTCATCCAGATCCAATTGATGCGTTTCCACTAAGGCCATCAACGCGGGCAGGGAGGCCGCTATTTTGGTAACCGAGGCCAAATCATAGAGGTCGTCCAAGGCCGTTGTTTGCAAGCTGTCGTAGCCATGGTGGCCATAGGCTTTGTGAAATATGATTTTGCCATTTTTAGCCACCAAAACCTGGGCGCCTGGAAATGCCTGTTGCCTAATGGCATTCGTCATGATCGAATCTACCCGATGATGGATGTATGCCGAATCGAGACCTACTTCCTTCGGGTTGGCATAAGTGAGCCCTTCAGTTGAAGTACCTAGCGGATCGGCCACTACCTTGGCCTGCCCCTGCATAACTTGGGCAGTCAAAATAATACCAATTAGTATTAAAATTTTGATTTTCATTTTGTTATCGCAATCGTTCCGAAAACCATGCCTTGGGAACGGGATGGCTTTTTCGGCTTATCCCATCAGTTTCACGGCATCTTTGGCAAAGTAGCTCGCAATGATATTGGCTCCTGCCCTTTTTATGGAAATCAGTTGTTCCATCATTACGGCATCGTGATCGAGCCAGCCTTTTTCGGCTGCCGCCTTCAGCATGGCATATTCGCCGCTCACCTGGTATACGGCGACCGGTACATCCACTTCGTTTCGTATTTCCCTGACGATATCAAGGTAACAGAGTCCGGGTTTTACCATTACGATATCGGCGCCTTCATCGATATCCATCAGGGTTTCCTTGAGCGCTTCAAATCGGTTGGCGGCATCCATTTGATAGGTCGTTTTGTCTTTGGGCACATTGATTTTATCCACGGGTGCCGAATCGAGCGCATCCCGGAACGGACCATAAAAGGCACTTGCATATTTTGCACTGTAACTCATGATCCCGGTATTGACCAAGCCTTCCTCTTCCAGGGCTTCCCGAATCGTTAGGATACGGCCGTCCATCATGTCGCTTGGGGCCACAAAATCGGCTCCGGCCAAGGCGTGGGACACGCTCATTTCCGCCAAAATATCAACGGTGGTGTCATTGTCGATCTGGCCATTTTCAACTACCCCGTCGTGACCGTAGCTGGAATAGGGATCTAAGGCCACATCGGTCATCACCAACATATCGGGACAGGCATGCTTTACCGCTTTTATCGCCCGTTGCATCAAGCCATCGGCATTGAGCGCCTCGGTCCCCTTGTTGTCTTTAAGGCGTTCAGGCACTTTTACGAACAACAGCACGGCGCATAGGCCCATGCCCCACAACTCCTTAACTTCTTTAGACAGTACATCCAAACTGATCCGGTAGTAATTGGGCATGGAAGGAATCTCTTCTTTTATTCCTTTGCCGTCGACCACAAAAAGCGGTACCAAAAAATCGCTTGGGGTGATGATGGTTTCCCTGACCAAATGGCGGATGGCTTCGTTGGTCCTCAGCCTTCTGTTTCTTCGCAATGGGTACATGAGTTCGCTATTTATAGTAAAATTACATATTCCCCTCCAAAAAGGGCCTAAAATTTTCAGAAGAGCAACGGCAGTTTGTTTTTATGGCGACTGTTGGTGTTTCTAAAGAACGGAGGATGGGAAGGCGGGAATTGGCAATACATTTATGCCCAATCTTTGGGTGATTGCAGCAACTTCAATAATCTTTCCTCCTCACTGCCTTTTTCAGGATGATGGTCGTATCGCCATTGCACGTGGGGTGGAAGGCTCATGAGGATGCTCTCGATCCGCCCGTTGGTCTTTAAACCGAAGAGGGTGCCCTTATCGTGTACCAGATTGAACTCCACGTAGCGGCCGCGGCGAATTTCCTGCCAATCCCTTTGCGCAGGACCATAGGCATGCGCCTTTCGTTTTATAACAATCGGTATATAAGCTTCTAAAAAACTGTTGCCCACCTCGGTGACAAAAGCAAACCATTGTGCTAAATCCTTGGTTTCGGAAGCCCTGCAATAATCAAAAAAAAGTCCGCCCACCCCCCTGGCTTCATCCCTATGTGCATTCCAAAAATAGGCATCGCACTTCTCTTTGAATTCAGGATAGAACGTGGGATCATGTGCGTCGCATGCTTGTTTGCAGATCCTATGAAAATGAACGACGTCTTCCTCAAAGAGATAATAGGGGGTCAGGTCTTGCCCTCCTCCGAACCATTGATCCACGATATCTCCCTGTTTATCGTACATTTCAAAATACCGCCAATTGGCATGTACCGTGGGGACCATCGGGTTTTTGGGATGCAGTACCAGGCTCAGTCCACATGCAAAAAAATCGGCCTCCGCAACGCCGAAGTAGTTTTGCATGCTTTGGGGCAACGCACCATGCACGGCAGAGATATTGACGCCCCCTTTTTCAAACACGGCGCCGTTCTCGATGATGCGGGATCTGCCGCCCCCTCCTTCGGAACGCTCCCAAATGTCTTCCCGAAAATGGGCATGGCCATCGACTTCTTCCAATTTTTGGGTGATCTGGTCTTGAAGGGCTAATATATAGGCGTAGAATTGGTCTTTCATAATGGGCATCCAAGCAGTTGGACAGGGGTAATAGGATTCTTTTGGCAAAGGTAGGGAATCTTCAAAAAAAAGCCCGTAAGGAAATCTTGTTTTGGCCTAGGAGAGGTGCAAAATGAACCATTTCGGAATGGCTGCTTTTTTCAAATAAAACATTAACTTTAAGGGATGAATGTAATATGCATTGTATCTATTGAAAACCAAAACCAAAACCATGAGAAATAATTTACTTAGCTTGATCGCTTTTGTTTTAACCGTGCCTCATCTATTTGCCAACGGCAATGGCCAATCCCCTGATGTTGAAAACGGCTTTCTGGGCATGTGGGGCATTGATATTGAAGGGGGCGGGGTAGGCTGGCTTAACGTACATGACGGGCAGGGGTTTCTAGACGGGGAACTCTTATGGATCGGCGGCAGTGTGCTGCCCGTTTCCGATATTTATTTGGCAGATGAAAATACTTTGGTCGTGACCAGGACCAGTGAACGCGTTCTCAAAAACGACGACACGGGCCAAGAACGCAAACATATTTTGACATGGACCTTGCGCATCACCAAAACGGGCGACACCATAGCGGGTACCATGACCGGACCTTCTTGGGAGGGCTCTGGAGAATCGGTCGCGCAGTTTACAGGAAAACGGATGCCTCCCGTAGGTCCTGCACCAGATTTAAGCGCCATAAAATATGGCAAGCCCATAAAACTGTTCAACGGGAAGGATATGCAGGGATGGAGGCCGATCGATCCTAACAAAGCGAATGGCTTCAAGGTGGTGGATGGCACCATGCAGAATGACCCCGTACAACCCGAGCATGGTGATCATGTTTCCTATGGAAACCTGCGTACCGATGAAGAATTTGGGGATTTTAACCTTAAACTGGAAGTCAATGTGCCCAAAGGCAACAATAGTGGGGTATATCTTCGGGGCCTTTATGAAATTCAGGTCGTGGACTCGTACGGATTGGCGGTGGATTCCCATAATATGGGCGCGGTCTATAGCCGTATTACCCCAAGCGAGGCCGCCGAAAAGCCGGCCGGTGAATGGCAGAGTCTCGACATCACCTTGGTAGACCGTCATATAACCGTCATCTTCAACGGAAAAAAGATTGTGGACAACAAGGCAGTGGATGGCCCGACGGGCGGGGCGATCAGTTCCGATGTATTTGCACCGGGGCCTATTTATTTACAAGGCGACCATGGCATGGTAGCCTATCGCAATATCGTATTGACGCCTGTGTTGTGAGCACTTTTTCAAGCCATCATTGAAATCTCCATAGACGACACTCTATAGACGATAAAGACCCTGGAACATCCGGGGTCTTTTTTTATGTAATATGTCCATTTTCTGTCCATCCGATGCTTTTGTGTTTTTTGGGGAAGATTGGAATGCAGTCCAATGAAGTTGAACCCAAACGAAAAAAGCCACTATTGCTAGTGGCTTGTCGTCGCTGTTGCTCCTCCTCTTGGGCTCGAACCAAGGACCCTCTGATTAACAGTCAGATGCTCTAACCAGCTGAGCTAAGGAGGAATAATACAGTGCCAAAGCACGTATTTAGCGGGTGCAAATATAATTTATTTTTCATTTACCCCAAATAAAAAACGGCTTTTAAGGCTTAAACAACCATTTATAAAGATCATTGCCATTGGCAAACAACAACAGCAGGATCAAAATGAAAAAACCGGTCATTTGGGCATATTCCAAAAACTTGTCGCTGGGCTTCCGTCCGGTGACCATTTCAAAAAGCAGGAACATCACATGGCCCCCGTCCAATGCCGGGATGGGCAGAATGTTCATAAAGGCCAAAATAATGGAAATAAAAGCGGTGGTGTTCCAAAAGGCGGCCCAGTTCCAGGTATCGGGGAAAAGGCCACCGATCGCTGCAAAACCGCCCACGCCTTTGTAAGCCCCAGTTTCCGGATTGAAGATTTTTTTAAGTTGTTTTACATAACTAGATAAAGTGGTCACCCCTTTGTCGATACCCGCGGGGATCGATTCAACAAGCGAATAGGTTTTGGTTTTCAACCTTAAGATGCCATCGGCCTCTAAATCTTCATAGCTCAAACCGCCAAGGGCCACCCCTATGGTGGCCGTATCGCTGATCACCACCGGAATTTGGGCCCTGGTCCCTTTATCACGGAGTACGGTAAGGTCTATTTTGCCTCCTTTATAACGGTCCAATATCGGTTTGGCCTGATCGAAGTATTGGATGGGCTCTCCCGCAATTTCCACGATCTTATCCTTGGGTTTCAAACCCGAATCCTTATTCTGGGATTTCGGTGAAACTTCACCCACTACAAAGGGAATGCGGGGACTCAAAAAACGGATCTTGTCCTCATCTTTCAACAAGGTGGCAATAAAATCGATGGGGATCTGCTGTTCGATAATGTTGCCATTTCTTTCAATCGTTATGGTATTCCCGTTTACGATTTCCATAAAAACACCATTGAAGTCCTCTATTTTATTTCCGTCAACAGCAAGGATTTTATCCCCCGTCTGGATGCCGATCTTGTCGCCGATTTCTTTTTCGAGGACGTTCACGCCATCTTTAAGGCTGTCCATCGGAATGTACTGATCCCCGTAGGCAAATGCCATTCCTATATAGATGATCACGGCTAGAAGAAAGTTTACCGTGACACCGCCCAACATGATGATCAATCTTTGCCATGCGGGTTTGCTTCGGAATTCCCATGGCTTAGGGGCTTCCTTCATGGCTTCCGTATCCATGCTTTCATCGATCATCCCGGATATCTTCACATAACCGCCAAGAGGCAACCATCCAATACCATACACCGTCTCACCGATTTTCTTTTTGAACAGGGAAAATTTGACATCAAAAAACAAGTAAAATTTCTCTACCCTGGTTTTGAATATTTTGGCCGGGATAAAATGACCGAGCTCGTGCAACACGATCAATATCGAAAGACTTAAAAAAAATTGTATGGTCTTTATCAGTATCGGACTCATTTCTATTTTCTAAAATTTAACGCACAAAAGTACACCTTTAAGTACTCTTAAAAAAAGAAAGTATCCCCACTACTGCGTATTTAAGAAAGTTTTAGTAGCCCGTATGCCCCAAAAACTTTACCGCTGCCCGTTCGTGGCTTATCTTTGCAAAAAAAAACATGGGTTCCTTTTTTGCGAAATACAAGCTTTTTGGCGCGGTACTTTTGATGCTTTCGGCAGTGATCATCTATTTGTTCTACAATGCTTTGAAGCCTAAAGTTGTGCTGCCGATTTATCAGCCCTCCATGGTGAACCCCGAATTGGTCGATAGTACCCTGCAGTTTGTTAAAAAGTACCACACCATTGCCGATTTTTCCTTGACCAACCAGAATGGTAGAACCGTCACCCAGGACGATTACAGGGATAAAATCTATATCGCGGATTTTTTCTTTACCACCTGCCCTTCCATTTGCCCGATCATGACCAAGAATATGGTCGAAATCCAAAAGAAGATCCTCAACCAAAACGACGTGCTGTTGCTTTCCCATTCGGTAACCCCTGAAATCGACACCGTGGCCCAACTGAAAAAGTATGCCCTTGAAAAGGGGGTCAATGATGCCAAATGGAATTTGGTTACCGGCGACAAAAAACAGATCTACGGGCTGGCCAGAAAATCATATCTGGCCGTAAAAACCGATGGCGATGGGGGTCCATACGATATGATCCATACCGAAAATTTTATTTTGGTCGACAAGGAAAGACGCATCCGTGGATTCTATGATGGGACCAAAGCCGAGGAGGTCGCCCAATTGATCGCCGATTTGGAAATCTTGAAAAGGGGCTATGAACACTGAACCCTGAATACATTCCTTTTCGGGTCAGTAGATTACAACCCGGCCATACTGAACATGATCTTCATTTTTTGGATTTTGCATTCAATTTTTTGTTTTTTTGCCTTACTTTTGTTCTTAATTATAATGAATCTAAATAAAAATTGGGGACTACCGTTGCACATCTTAAGCGGGGCCAGAAAGGAATCATCCGCGAATTTGCCGATGACATCTTGCCCATTAAACTTCTGGAATTGGGCTGTTTGCCGGGAAATATTATAGAATTGGTACAGGTGGCGCCCTTGAAAGACCCCATTTATATCAATGTCAACGGTTCCCATATCGCCATACGCCGGTCCATGGCCCTTTTGATAGAATTGGATATCATTGAAGATGGCCCCGTGTTATGAGCAAACAGATCAATGTAGCGCTTATAGGCAATCCCAATACCGGGAAGACCTCCGTTTTCAATCAACTTACGGGATTAAAACAAAAGGTCGGCAACTACCCTGGCATTACCGTTGAAAAAAAGGAAGGCATTTGTAAACTGCCACGCGGTGTTCGCGCACACATTTTAGACCTTCCGGGCACCTATAGCCTCAACACCACCTCCCTCGACGAAAGTGTGGCCGTAGAACTCCTGCTCAACAAAAACGACAAGGACCACCCCGATGTGGCGGTCGTAATCAGCGATGTGGAGAACCTGAAAAGAAACTTGTTGCTGTTCACCCAGATCAAAGACCTCAAAATCCCGGCCATTTTGGTGATCAATATGGCAGATCGCATGGCTCGAACAGGCATTTCGATCGACATTCCGCTCCTGGAAGAGAAACTCGATACCAAAATCGCCTTGGTGAGTACAAGAAAGGGGACAGGTGTTGAAGCCTTGAAGGAATTGATTTTCGATTATAAGAATTTGTCGAATAAGCCGCTGATCGATGTCAAGGTAATTGCACTCGACTATTTTGAGCGCCTGCGTACCACATTCCCCAAAGAAGACCTTTACAAATTATGGTTGGTGATTACCCAGGATGTCAACTTCATGCCGATCGAAAAAATACCGATCAAGGACCGAGCGACCTTCGCCACAAAATCCAAATCCGAACTCAAAAGGCTGCAACAAAAGGAAACCATTTTGAGATATCAATTCATCAATGGAATCCTAAAAGAGACCTATATTGTAGACTTGGCTGTGGCCAAAGGACTCCGGGCCACCTTTGATAAGATTCTGACCCACAAGGTATTCGGCTATTTGATCTTTTTTGTGATCTTGCTCTCGATTTTTCAGGCCATTTACGACTGGAGTAGTTATCCCATGGATTTCATCGATGAGTTTTTCGCCTCGGCCAGTGAATGGGTCAAAAATAGTTTGCCTTCCGGGGTTTTTACCGATTTGATTGCCGAAGGAATCCTGGCCGGCATTGGCGGTATTGTTATCTTCATTCCACAAATCGCATTCTTGTTCCTCTTTATATCGCTTTTGGAAGAGACCGGATATATGAGCCGGGTCGTTTTTCTGATGGACAAACTGATGCGACCTTTTGGATTGAGCGGAAAAAGTGTGGTGCCGTTGATTTCAGGAACCGCATGTGCCATACCTGCGGTAATGGCTACCCGAACCATTGAAAATTGGAAGGAGAGGCTCATCACCATTTTGGTGACCCCTTTTACCACCTGCTCTGCCCGTTTACCGGTATATTTGATCATCATCGCCCTTGTCATACCCGAAGGCAGGTTTCTCGGCCTCAGTTATCAGGCTTTGACCTTGATGCTCCTTTACCTTATCGGATTCGGGGCCGCCATTTTTTCGGCCATGGTACTCAATAGAATATTGAAGATCAAGAGCCGCACCTTTTTTGTTGTGGAAATGCCCAATTATAAGGCACCGCTTCTTAAAAATGTGGCCTATACGGTTTGGGAAAAGACCAAAAGCTTTGTTTTTGGGGCAGGCAAGATCATCTTGGCCATCTCCATCATATTATGGTTTTTGGGATCTAACGGGATTTCAGGTAACTTCAAGAATGCAGAAAGCATTGTTGAAAATCGGATAGCCGAGGAAGGATTTTCGGTATTCAACCAATCGAGCATTGAGCATGAATTGGTTCGAATAAGGGCGGAATTGAACGATAGTATCGAGAGCAAGGCCTACAATATCGATGCCCAGGCAATATCCGATAGCCTCGAAAGGGCTAAGCAGCAGCTTTTTGAACAGGCCAGGAGCCAGGAAATTTCAAGTTTTAAACTTGAGAATTCCTATATGGGCTACATGGGGAAGGCCATTGAACCCGTGGTGAAGCCATTGGGGTATGATTGGAAGATCGGGATCGCGGTGCTGACCTCCTTTGCTGCCAGGGAGGTCTTTGTGGGAACCTTGGCCACCATTTACAGTGTGGGGAGCGACGATGAGAATACCAATACCATCAAACAGAGGATGGCGGCGGAGGTCGATCCCAAGACCAAGGAACCCTTGTTCAATCTGGCCTCCGGCATTTCCCTGTTGCTGTTCTATGCCTTTGCCATGCAGTGTATGAGCACCCTGGCAGTGGTAAAAAGAGAGACCAATAGCTGGAAATGGCCTGCGGCGCAGCTGGTTTTTATGAGTCTTTTTGCGTATCTTGTAGCTCTGATTGCGTATCAAATACTGAAGTAAATGAGTCTGGTTCAACCCTTGTTGGTATATCTCACCCTTGCAGTCGCCGTTGGCTATATTGTGAGAAAGTTCTTTTGGCCCAAATCGCTGCTGGTGAACAAGAAAGGCAAATCAAAAGCCTGCGGACAAGACGATTGTGGATGCCATTAGAAGCCGACAACAAGATTGCCAATGGTCATCACAACGGTTATTCGCAATGCACCCCAGATCTATTCAAACGGATATCCGCTGCGATTGAAAGGTATTCCGTTAAATTCTCCATAAATGCAACTTAAAGAAATCAAAAACCGCCTTGCGGATATAGCTCCAATTTCTTTTTTTGTCTTCTAAACCAATATTAATTTATCATGCGGTTCACCAAATTATGTATTGTGCCTTTGATGTTCATCGGGCTCTTGGTCAATGGGCAAAAGTTGAGTTCGATACTCCTGGATTCCTTGACCCAAAAACCAGTGGCCTATGCGACGGTTCAGTTGAAAAATCAGGGAATGATCACCAATGAGGAGGGTCGCTTCAATTTTCAATTCGATGGGAGTATCAACGAAAACGATACGTTGTTCATTTCATGCATCGGCTATGCCAGTATCGGTAAGCCGATCAAGGCCTTCAAAGACGGTATCATCTATCTCAGCCAAAAGGCCATTGAACTCGATCCCGTAATCGTATCGAACCGCAATTTTACCCCTGAGCAGATCATAGAACTGGTAAAAAATAAAATCGATGCCAATTATCAATTTGGCCTTACCAAGAAAAGATTGTTCCTAAGGGAATCGAACGGGCAGTTGATCGAAAGAATCGATTACAGCAAATTTGAATCTTCCATTGAGGCCTTCAACGAAGGGTTTTTGGACAGCGTGCTATATACCTTGCCCAGGGACATCCATTATTATACGGAGGTATTGGCCGATCTTTATGGCAACAACGATGCCGAAATTCAAAAGCTCGATCTGATAAAGGCTTCCGAACTCTATGATAAGAGCAAACAGTTGGATGCCGAAGCCCTGGAAAGGAAATTCAATACGATCATCAGGGAAAATATAAAAACAGATTCCTATTTTAAGGTGAAGTCGGGGCTTTTTGGCACCAAGATGGATGCCGAGGATCTCTTCGGTTCCGATGTGGATTCTACCGATGTGGAAGCCTTGAACCGGAAACTGGAAGAGGCCCAAAAAAATGAAGTGTCCAAAAAAAAGCACTTCACCGACCATAAAAAACGAGCCTTGGCGAATCTTTACAAGAACCAGCCCATTTTGGAGGATACCGATTTCAACATGCTCTGGAAGCCGCGGAAGTATCATTTTGCCCTGAAGGATTTCACTTTTATGGGAGACATAGCGGTCTATGTGCTCACCTTCGAGCCCAAGGGGAGCGCAGACTACGGGGGCACGTTATTTATCAATTCTGACGACTTTGCCATCATCAGAATGGATTTTGAGAACGTGGCGCCTTTGCGCAAATTCAATCTGTTGGGAGTTTCATTGAACGAATATTTGGCAAAGGGCAGTATGATCTTCTCCCAAGGGGATGACAAAAAGTACAATCTTCGCTATATCGATGTGGAAAAAGGCACTAAAGTGGGCTTCAGGAGACCGTTGAAGATTATCGAGAAGAACAAGAATACAAAGGGAAGACGAAAACAGAATGAGTTGTCGTTAAAAATAAATGCCGCATTCAATGGGTTAAACAGGCAAGAATTGGTGGTATTCGACATAAAACAGATCAACAAGGGTGCCTATGATGCCTTGCCCGAGGGAAATCAGGTTTTGCCTACCTATATGCCGAATTACGATCCCGATTTCTGGGAAGGGTATAACATTATGGAACCCAATAGGGCCATCAAAGAATTTACTTCCGAAGTTGCTGTGGGAGCGGAGCGCCCTAAATCAGGTTCCTGATAAAGGAATACCCTAACAAGGCCCATCCCAACACCAGTAAAAGTCCTCCCAAGGGGGTTATCGGGCCCAGGAATTTCATTGTTTTGCCTCGTGATGCGCTATAGGTCAAACCATAGATGCTGAAGGAGAACAGGAATACACCCAAAACGAAAGCATATATCATGGCGCGTTCCAAAGGGGTCTCCAGGTTGAAATTGAAGCCCAGCACCAATAATAGGATACCATGGTACATTTGGTACCGCACCCCCGTCTCGAAGCTTTGCAATTGATCGCTGGAAAATGATTTTTTTAAGGCATGGGCCCCAAATGCGCCAAAGACAACGGCCAATAATCCAAAAAGGGAACCCACTACCTGAGCTAAAAGTACCATATAAGAAAGTTTGCCGCAAAGGTAATCAAACCCACGCAAGGTCACTATTGGGCATAGGAAGTTGCTGGAATTTGATTGGATGGAGGAAATTGTTGGCAGGCCGATGTTATCTGATGGGTACCTTGATCTGCATATCCCCGCTAAACGGGAAGGCGCATTCGCCAAAACTGGGGGGACCAAAGGTTTTGAGTTTCCCTTTTGAAAATCCCAAAGCTTCCTTGGGAATCCCGAAAAAATTCGTATCCATGACCTTGTTTCCGTTTTCATCGTGAAATACGGCAATGGCATAGGAACCATAAGGCAAATTTTCAATCAATGCCGTTGTGGTTCCTTTTATCGCTTTTACGGATATCCCCAAAAACCCTTCCTCCGGCGTCAAAAACCCTTCAACTTTATTGTATAACCCTATACTGATGTTGCCCTCCGACGATTTGACCCCTTCGACCGTTACCGTTAAATTGTGTTGGGAAAGGCCAAAAACGGGTATCAAAATCAGCAAAAAAAGCCATTTTCTCATAGTTGTTAAATTTCGAAATTGAACATGGGGCATACAGTCATTGCAAAGCATTTATTCTTCATTTGCTGATGCCTTTGCCTGAAGAAATTGGAATAACTTGTCGGTTTCAAGACTATCCTTTAAATTGACGAACAGTTGGTCGCTATCGTTTTTAACCAACCTTATCTTGTGATTTGAAAAATTATCGACGAAAACGAATACTTTTTTATCGGTCAAAGTATCTTTGAATTCCCTGTAGATTCCCTTGCCCTTGTCGAAAGCCGAGAAACCGCTGAGCCTGATCATGGGCGGAAGCCTTTCGACCATTACAACGGAATCGAGTTGTGCAAAATCGAGGCTTTTGATATAAAACCCTGAAATAATCCGCATCCGGTCATCTTTGATCTTGATCCAGTTCTTGGAATGTGAAAGGAAGGCCAATGTGCATATGACCACAGTGAATCCCAACAATAGATTCCAAACCCAAAACCTTTTTTTCTGCCTCACTTTTTAACCAAATATAAAATGGAAAGTTCTCTTTTTTATTCTTTTCCAATGACCGTAAGATTCCTTCACAACTAAGGTGCCTGGCTGGAAGCGCCCCCATATTTTTCAAACCACGCCAGGGTGTTGGCTATTTTGGTTATCAAATTGCTGGGGCGGTCGGCGATACCGTGGCCCGCTCCTGGGATCTCTACCAATACCGTCGGGATCTTCCTTAATTTCAGGGCATGGTACAATTGTTTCGCCTCGCCTGGAGGGGTCCTCAAATCTTCCATACCCACCATCACCATGGTCGGGGTCTCCACCTTACCAACGAGGGAAAGTGGAGAAAATTTCCAATAGGCCTCAAAATTTTCCCAGGGTTGCCCAGGCAAGCGGCTATTGGCGTACTGAAAATAGTTATCGGCCACCAAGGTTTTACTGATCCAGTTCATCACGGGTTTGGCCACCACGGCAGCCTCGAAGCGGTTGTTTTTTCCGATGATCCAAGCCGTCATGATCCCGCCCGCACTGCCACCGGTCACAAACAATTTATCTTCGTGTGCAATGCCTTTCGCGATACAAAAATCAACCCCATCCATAACATCGTTGTAATCTTCCCCTGGATAATTATGGTACAATAAATTGCCGAATTCCTCTCCGTAGCTTGTACTGCCCCTGGCGTTCGGATAAAAAACGATGTAGCCAGCAGCCGCATAGAGTTGCATTTCCGCTGAAAACCGTGCCCCATAGTTCAAAATTGGGCCGCCGTGGTTTTCAACCAGGAATGGATATTTTTTGGAGGGATCGTAATCGGGCGGATAGACCAACCAACCTTGTATTTCCCGTTGGTCAACATTCGATGGGTACCAAATTTCGGACACTTTGCCCAAATTCCTATAATCCAATAGCGGTTTGTTGAGCGCGGTGATTTTGGTTGGCGTTTTGACTTTTGTAAGCAAGACCGCGAGTTCCGATGGTTGATCGTACTTCGTTTGGGTAAACGCCAAGGTACCATTGTTCGAAACGCTGAAAGAACCACCGGCATAGGGTCTTCCTATGGAGGTGCCTCCCATATTGTCGGCCAGTGGGGTGATCGAACCCGTCAAAGAAATATGGGCTATTTTGCTGTCGCCCTTATCGTCATAGGAAAAATAGAGTCCATTGCTTTTGGCATCCCACACCAAATTGTTCACATCGCGATCTAAATTCATGGAAACAATGCGTTTGTTGTCACCGTTGAGGTCCATGACCATCAATTGGTCTACCTGATAGGCTTGAACCCGGTCTTCAAAACCGATATAGGCAATAGATGCACCGTTTGGTGAAACCACGGGGCTGTTATCCGGGCCCGGTTTATCGGTAAGGGCAGTGATGGTGCCGTCATTCACGTTTACCGCGTAGATTTCGCTGTTCCTAAAATCATACTCCCAGTCTTCGTTTCGATTGGCAGAAAAAAATATTTTCGAGCCATCCAACGCCCAAGACATCGATCCCCGGTGCTGGAAGTCGCCGGAAGTAAGTTGCCTTGGTGCACCGCCGTTCGCCGAAACAACAAAGATATGGCTGAATCCCGGATCGATATAGCCCCGTCCGTCGGCCTCATGGTATAACCTATCGGTAATTCTTGGGGCATCTGCCCATTTGGCATTTTTGGGCTTTTTTGGAATTTTGGCCAATACGGGGGCCTCCTTTTCCACGTTCATGGAAAAGGCCAGCTGGTCTCCTTTGGGGGACCATGTAAGGGAACTTGGGCCAAAGGGCAACTGGGTGATTTTTGCCAATTTGCCCGAGTCGGTCCAGTACATATATATTTCCGAACCTTCCTCGGTACTGCTGACAAATGCCAATCGATCTCCGCTGGGGGACCAACTTGGGCCACTTTCCGAAACTTCCCTTGAACTGAGCTTTTGGTGGTTCGAACCATCTGCCCTGATCATCCATAATTGGCCCACAGCATCATCTTTCATCACGTCGAATCCCATCCTGCGATAAACGATCCAGTCCCCGTTGGGGGAAATCTGGGGGTCTGACACATATTCCAAATCAAACACATCCATATAAGAGAAGCTTTTCTTCTGGGCTTCCATCACCATGGTAAACAGGAGAAAGGACAGGAGTGCGGGAAGAAAGGGTGCTCGCATGGGCGTTATATTTTTGAGGTAAACTTAAGCATAACCAAAGAGATCCGCAAGGTATGGAGTGGGTTCCTTTTAACCCCGCTGTTGAGAAGTTTGGTCAATGATGTTCCGGCATATGGCGCAATGGAATCTTTGGTAGTTTGTTCGAAAATTGGAAATCGGGATATAGCTTTACTTCAAATTGATAAATACCTTATATTTGTATCGTTGTATGGCAAAACTTGTCTCCATTTTAATTGCCGCGCTCATTTTGGTTCAAAGTTTCAATATCCCGGTCAAGGATATCATAGAGTTGGACGATTTGATCGCACATGCCCGTTTTCACTCTCAGGAATACGGAGATAACTTTGTTGTGTTCCTTTCCAAGCACTATGGGGAATTGAAAAAGCAGCACAATCAACAGCATCAAGAGGAACAGCAGGAACATGAAAAATTGCCCTTTCAGCATCAGTGCCAAAATGCCGCCCTCTCGGCCTTTGTTTTGAACGTGGCCCCCATGGAAGCATTGAATGTGATAAGCATAGGGCTTCATTTGGAATCGGAGTATTACTACCAAGCCAACTATTCTTCATTGGAGCGGGAGGGGCCTTTCCAGCCACCCCGGCAAGCTTAATTTTTTTATAGAAGTTATTTTTATCAGGTTGTTCTTAGATGGCCTGCCATTCTTTTATAACAATAATTATGCTATCCTCAATAATCAATTTCAGTATTAAGAACAAGTTCGTCGTGCTCTTGTTCACCTTTTTTATCATCGGTTTCGGGGCCTATTCCCTGACCCAAATCCCTATTGGGGCGGTCCCTGATGTCACCAACAACCAGGTACAGGTGATCACGACCTCAAGGAACCTTTCAACACAAGATATAGAACAGTTCATCACCTATCCCGTAGAGCTTGAAATGGCCAATTTACCGGGAGTTAAGGAAATCCGCTCTATTTCTAAATTCGGCCTGTCGGTGGTGACCATTGTCTTCGAAGATGATATGGGCACCTATTTACCACGACAGCTCATTGCCGAAAAGATCAAACTGGCCACGGAAAAAATCCCCAGTGGTTTCGGGGTTCCCGAAATGGGTCCCATTACAACAGGTCTAGGGGAAATTTATCAATATGTGCTCGACGTGAAGCCTGCGTATCAAGACCGGTATAACGCGACGGATTTGAGAACCATCCAAGATTGGATCGTAAAACGGCAGCTGTCGGGTATTCCCGGCGTTGTTGAAGTAAATACCTGGGGCGGATATTTGAAACAATACGAAGTGGCCATTGATATGGCGAAACTCAATGCGATGGACATCAGCGCCACGGCGGTCTTTAAGGCCGTTGAAGCCAATAACAGCGTCACAGGGGGCGGATATATAGAAAAAGTAGATCAGGCATACTTTATCCGAGGGGAAGGGCTGGTCGGATCTCTTGAGGATATCGGCAATATCGTGGTAAAGACCAACGATGGAATTCCCGTTTACATCAAGGATGTGGCCGAAGTGGGTTATGGCTCGGCAACACGCTTTGGTGCCATTACGGGGAATGGAGAGGGGGAGAAGGTTTTGGGTCAAGTAATGATGCTCAAGGATGCCAATTCAAAAAAAGTTATTGACGCGGTCAAGTTACGTGTTGCGGAAATTTCAAGTTCCCTGCCAGAGGGGGTATACATCAATGCTTTTCTCGACCGTAGCGAACTTATTGCCAAAACAACGGCAACGGTGACCGAGAACCTGGTTTTGGGGTGTTTGATCGTCATTTTTGTGGTGGTACTGCTTTTGGGCAATCTTCGTTCCGGACTGGTTGTGGCCTCGGTAATCCCATTGTGTCTAATGTTCGCGCTGTCATTAATGTACATTTTCGGGGTCGATGCCAACCTCATGAGTCTAGGGGCGATAGATTTTGGCATCATCATTGACGGTGCGGTGATCATCGTCGAGTTCATCGCTTTTGAGATCAGCTCCCGCCGTAGCGAACTGGCCCTGCTTTCAAAAGAAAATTACCAGAAGGAAAAGGATACCATTACCTACAAGAGTGCCTCTAAGATGATGAGTTCGGCCATATTCGGGCAACTGATCATCCTGATCGTTTTTATACCCATTCTTTCGCTGAGCGGGGTAGAAGGTAAGATGTTCAAGCCGATGGCCCTCACCTTCAGTTTTGCGCTTTTGGGCGCCATGCTTCTGTGTTTTACCTATGTTCCGGTCATGGCTTCCATATTCATAAGACCTTCCAAGAATGCCGAAACCAATATTTCTGCACGCTTGATGAATTGGTTGAAAAATAGCTATGCCCCGATCATTCATTGGGCCTTGGGCCACAAAAAAGTGGTCCTTGGCGTCGCTACTTTTCTGTTGGTAATCGCACTTGGACTCTTTGCCAGAATGGGCGGTGAATTTGTGCCGACCTTGGATGAGGGCGATTTTGTCATCCAACCCGTCCTCAAAACGGGGACTTCACTCAGTAATACCATAGCGATGACCACCCGTATTGAAAAGATCTTGCTCGACGAATTTCCCGAAATAAAACAGGTAGTAACACGTATCGGCGCCGCCGAGGTGCCCACAGATCCCATGTCGATGGAAGAAAGTGATGTCATCATTATCCTCAAACCCAAATCAGAGTGGGTTTCTGCAAAAACAAAGGATGAATTGGCGAACAAGTTCAAGGAGGCCCTGGCCATTATACCCGGAATGGAAGTGGAATTTACCCAGCCCATAGAAATGCGTTTCAACGAGCTGATCACCGGCGTACGCGCTGATATAGCGATCAAAATATTCGGGGAGGATTTGGATGTACTCAGTAAAAAAGGAAACGAAATCAAAGCGTTGATTGCCAACATTCCCGGTGCGGCCGATATCAGTGTGGAAAAGGTAGTGGGTCTTCCCCAAATGAGGGTGGCCTATGATCGGGCCAAAATTGCGCGTTATGGATTGAATATTAAGGAATTGAACGACATGGTGGCCATGGGCTTCGCGGGAAGCACAGCCGGCAACGTCTTTGAGGGCGAAAGACGCTTCGATCTTGTGGTGCGGCTGGGTCGGAAGAATCGATCGGACATCGATGATTTGAGAAATCTGTATATCGAACTCCCTTCAGGAGGTAAAATCCCATTATCGGAACTTGCAGAAATATCCTATCAAAAAGGGGCTGCAAAAATTTCGAGGGACAATACCCGACGTAGGATCGTCGTGGGGATCAATGTGAGGGACCGTGATTTACAATCGGTCGTAAATGATATCCAACAAAAGATCGCTGCCAATATAAAATTACCGAGCGGATATACCATAACCTATGGCGGCCAATTTGAGAACCTGCAAAGCGCAAAATCCAGGTTGCTTGTTGCGGTCCCGATTGCCTTGGTCTTGATTTTTGTCTTGCTTTATTTCGCCTTTAATTCCATAAAGGAAGCCTTGATGATCTATTCTGCCATCCCTTTGGCTGCGGTTGGCGGCGTGTTCTTATTATGGGCCAGATCTATGCCATTCAGCATCTCTGCCGGAGTAGGTTTTATCGCGCTGTTCGGAATTGCGGTCCTCAACGGAATCGTACTGATCGAGCATTTTAAAGAGTTGAAAAAAGAAGGGTTCAAGGAAATCAACGGATTGATAAAGCAAGGCGCCAAAGATAGGTTACGGGCCGTTTTGCTCACCGCTTCTGCCGCGGCCCTGGGATTTCTGCCGATGGCGGTCTCCAGCAGTGCGGGAGCGGAAGTACAGCGTCCGTTGGCGACCGTTGTCATCGGGGGCTTGGTAAGTGCTACCGCCCTTACATTGGTGGTATTGCCGGTATTGTACGCCATCTTTAACAGACCCGGTGACCAAAAGCTGCTCAAGGCTTTAAAGCAGGGGGCCACAATGTTCCTCATGGTAGGCGCAATGGTATTGCCGAACTTCTCCCAGGCGCAGGAAAGACCGCATGCCCTGGACGAGCTGATCGCCTTGGGGATGGAAAACAATGCGGGGCTGAAGGCGGGGAGTCTAAAGGTAGATAGGGCAGACGCATTGGTAAGCAGTGCTTTTACCTTCGACAAGGCCCATGTGTACCATAGTTACGACCAGAACAACCGCGACATCAACAATGAACCCCTGAGGGTTTTTGGCATGCAACAGGATTTCCTGTTTCCTACCGTCTATTTTTCGGCCAAAAAGCTCAGCCGAGCCGAATTCAACCTCACATCGAGCAGTTACGCCATTCAGAAAAAGGCCTTGACGCGGGAAATCACATCGGGTTATTACCAATATCAATATGTAAGGGAGAAGGCCTCCGTATATCGTTTGTTGGACAGCCTTTATCTGAATTTTGCCGCAATGGCTTCCAGGCGTTTCGAATTGGGGGAAACCAATTATCTCGAAAAAATAACTGCCGGCGCCAAACAAAAGCAAATTCAAATTGCGAGGGAGCAAGCAGAACAAGAGGTGACATTGGCACTGAACAGGTTGGGAAGCAGCATACAGATCGAAACCGATTTAGCCATTGCTGAAGTGCCTTTGGAAAAGCTGGAATTGACAGGAGGTGGAAATCGACCAAATGGAGGAAATCGATTTTGCCGAAAATAGGATTTCATTTTTCGAAGCACAAAACCGATATGCCAAGCAACAACTCTTGCCCGATCTGAGTTTCAACTATTTTCAAGGGACCAACAGCAATTTGGGAGATCAATTGTACGGATATCAGCTGGGACTCAAGGTGCCATTGCTCTTCAGCGGTCAAGCCTCAAAGGTAAAGGCCTCAAAAATCGCTTTGCAAACAGCGAACGAAGAATCGAATGAATACAGGGTACAATTGAATTCCCGTTATATGGCCCTCAAGGCACAATTGGTCAAGTTCGATCGGGCACTTGCCTATTACGAATTGGAAGGCCGTGTTCTTGCCGATCAGATTTTGAAAACCGCGACCCTAAGTTTTAAAAATGGCGAAATCGACTTTTTTCAATACCTCCAAAGTTTGGAAAATGCCTATGAAATAGAATTGAACTATTTGGAAAATCTCAATAGCTATAACCAAACGGTCATTGAGATCAATTACCTAACCCTATAAAAGAAAAAAAATGCGACCTAAGATTAATGAATATTTTATTGTGATGTTGTCAACAATGGCGCTTGGATGCGGAGAGGGTCCAAAATCGATCGATATGTCCGCTTCTGAGGGAATGTCTACAGCGGATTCGTCCATTGTTTTAAGTCAGGCACAATTTCAACAAAACGGCATGATCTTGGGGAGCATGTCGGAAAAACCATTTCCTTCGAGCATCCAGGTAAATGGCATGCTCGATGTGCCTCCCGACCACAAAGTGGTGGTAAGTGCCACAGCAGGAGGATACATCAAGGAGTCTCCCTTGTTGATCGGGGATGTTGTTAAGAAGGGCCAGCGCTTGGTGACCTTGGAAAATCCTGAATTCGTATCGATCCAGCAGGCCTATTTGGAAGTGAAACAGCAACTGGGCTATTTGGGCTCGGAATATGAGCGTCAGAAAACCTTGCGTGATGAAAACATCAGCTCCCAAAAAAGTTTCCTAAAGGCCGAGAGCGAATTTAAAACAGCGCAGGCCAAATATTCCGGACTTAAAAAGCAGTTGGAGATGCTCAATATTCCCACCGCCAGTGTGGATCAAGGGAATTTTACGGCTACGGCCAACATTTACGCCCCCATTTCCGGTAGTGTTACCGCCGTGAACGTATCAAAGGGCACCTATGTTTCCCCTGCCACGCAGATCATGGAAATTATCGATAGCGATCATATCCATCTTGAATTGTCGGTATTTGAAAAAGATATCATGAAATTAAGGAAAGGACAGCCGATACTGTTTCGGATTCCCGAAGCCTCTATCGATACATTTGAGGCCAAGGTTCACTTGATAGGAACTTCTATCGGGGAAAACCGCACCGTAAAAGTACATGGGCATCTCAATGACGAAAAGGGGCATCACTTTTTAACCGGAATGTTCGTCGAGGCTTCCATCGTTATCGATACCATGAATGGCATGGCCCTTCCCTCCGAAGCGATTGCCAGTTTAGACGGGGCCAACTATGTATTGCTGAAAGCACAGGGGAAAGCAAAGGAATATGCCTTCAAAAGGATGGAAGTGCAGACTGACAAAAGCTATAAAGGCTATACCGAAATCAAGAATCCGGAGCGTTTTGCGGTCACCGATACTTTTTTGATCAAGGGAGCCTTTGATCTTATTCGCGAGTAAATCCTAAAGTGATAATCGGTTATGCTTTGTGCGTCGAACGGCCCAGAAAGCGGCTCATCGCACATCGATCATTCGGAACTGTCATCAAAAAACCGAAAACTGTTCGACCACTCATTCCGGGATTTTCAAGAAAAGGTTTGCGGCGATCTGCTGTGAGATATGTATCTCCGTGCCATTGATTTCAATTTGCATGGAGCCATCAAATTCTTCTCGATCAAGCACAGTGATGGTATCGCCCAAGGCAATGCCGTTTTTGTCCAAAAATCTTAGGAAGGACTGGGAAGAATCCTTCACGGCCGCGCAAATTCCGACACCACCGACTGGGATTTCAAATAATAGCCTTTTGATCGACTTTTTCATTTCCCCCTTTTGAGTAGGAATGGGGTCGCCATGGGGATCCACTTCTGGAAAGCCCAGATGTTTGTCGAGGCGGTTGATCAGCTTTTCACTTTTGATATGTTCCAATTGTTCGGCCACCTCATGTACTTCATCCCAGGTGAAGTCGAGTTTTTCCACCAAAAACACCTCCCATAACCGATGTTTTCGAATGATCGACAACGCTATGGACTTGCCTTGGTCGGTGAGGGTGACCCCTTGATACTTTTTATGATTTACAAAACCTTTTTCCGATAGTTTCTTGACCATGTCGGTTACCGATGATGGCTTGGTCGCCATGAGTTCGGCAATGGCATTTGTTGATATGGTCACATTTTCTCCCTTCCCCAAATGATAAATGCACTTGATATAATCCTCCTCTGATAGGGTCATGGACTTGAATTTAGTCAAAAATACATTTTTATTTACAAAAACAAATATTTAGATTTGTCTAAATATTATTTTTTGTACTGAGAAATAAATGAAGAAGCAGCTTCTTTTGATCGCATTACATTGCATTTTATGCAGTACTTCCTGGGTTCTCAGTGGCCAAAGTGGCGAAATTATTGGGAAAGTCACGGAAAAGGGAATTCCGCTGCCTTCTGTGAACCTATCTTTGATCGGTACCCCGTATGGGGCCGCCACCGACTTTGAGGGTAATTTTTGGATACGTAACCTGCCGCAGGGCAATTACCTATTGAAGGCAACTGCGATGGGTTATAGCCCTTATTCCATAAAAATTTCCTTAAACACCGATGAGAAAAAAACGATTTCGATCGCCTTGAAACCGAACTATGAACAACTCGAGGAATCGGTAGTGACCGGAACCCTAAAAGCGGTGAACCGATTGGAAAGTCCGGTTCCGGTAGAGGTTTACTCGCCTACCTTTCTGAAGAAAAACCCAACGGCCAATATTTTTGAAGCGCTTCAAAACATCAACGGGGTACGGCCCCAAATCAACTGTAATGTCTGCAATACAGGGGATATACATATCAATGGTCTTGAAGGACCCTATACTTTGGTCTTGATCGATGGGATGCCCATCGTAAGCGGTCTGGGTACGGTGTACGGGCTTTCGGGCATACCCAACTCCTTGATCAGTCAAATCGAGATTGTGAAGGGACCTGCGTCAAGTCTATATGGCAGCGAAGCCGTAGGGGGCCTCATCAACGTCATCACAAAAAGCGCGCAAGAAGCCCCGGATTTTTTCGCGGATGGCTTTTTGACGGGCTGGGGCGAATACAATCTCGATTTGGGCACGAAGTTAAAAATTGGAAAAACTAACGATCTCTTATTGGGAATCAATTATTTCAACTTCAATAACCCGACCGATAACAATGGGGACAATTTTACCGATCTGACACTACAGGACCGGCTATCGATATTTCAAAAATGGCGTTTTGAGCGGAAAAACGACCGCGTATTTTCGATAGCGGGGCGATATTTTTATGAAGACCGATGGGGAGGGGAGATGCAATGGACGCCTGCTGATCGCGGTGGCGATGAGATCTATGGGGAAAGCATTTTTACACGACGCTGGGAAATTTTAGGGCAGTACCAATTGCCCACTACTGAAAATATGATGTTGTCCTTCTCTTTTAATAACCATAACCAAAACTCTGTATATGGCGATATTCCCTACTTGGCCCAACAAAGGATCGGTTTTGGACAGTGGACTTGGGACAAAGGGCTGGGTCGCCACGATTTGTTGTTCGGAGCAGCCCTTAGATATAATTTTTATGACGACAACACCCCTGCAACTTCCGATGCGGAGAATAACCGCCCCGATAAGGTCGTTATTCCGAGCATCTTTGTACAAGACGAATTTCGTATTGGGGATAAAAACTCCATTTTATTGGGAACACGCTGGGATTATAACCAAAGGCACGGGGTCATTTTTACACCAAGGGGCGCCATCAAGTGGAAATTCAGTGACAATGACATCTTGAGATTGAATGTGGGAACCGGATTTCGTGTGGTCAATCTGTTCACCGAGGAGCATGCAGCATTGACCGGAGCCAGGGAAGTGGTCATCGCGGAAGAACTGAAACCGGAGCGTTCGGTAAACCTCAACCTGAACTATCTTAAAAAAATATATGGCGATAACGGAACTTTCATCGGATTCGATGCCTCTGTATTCTATACCTATTTCAGCAATGCGATTTTGCCCGACTACGATACCGATGCCAACCAGATCATCTATGCAAACCTTAAGGGCTATTCTGTGTCACAAGGCGTCAGTACCAATTTGGATGTGGTTTTCGGCAATGGTTTAAAAGCAACATTAGGGGCCACCTTCCAAGACGTGGCCACTACCGAAGCAGGGGTGACCCAGCGTCAGATTCTGACCGAATCTTTTGCCGGGACATGGAGCCTTTCCTATGAAATTCCAAAATTGCATCTTGGGTTCGACTATACGGGAAACCTTTATGGTCCCATGCGTTTACCGCTCTTGGGCGATTCCGATCCCAGAAGGGAATTTTCTCCGGTTTGGAGCATCCAAAACATTCAGTTTACCTTTAAGGGGCTACCGGATTTTGAAATCTATGGGGGAATCAAAAACCTCCTCAACTGGACCCCAAATCGCGGCAATCCCTTCATCATTGCAAGGGCCAACGATCCCTTTGACAGGGGGGTTGAATTTGATAGCGATGGAAATGCGATGGTCACGGCCGATAATCCATACGGCCTTACCTTCGATCCTACTTATGTTTATGGGCCAAATCAAGGAATACGCGGATTTTTTGGTCTGCGGTATCGCATAAATTAAAAGTAAAGGCCCTGCACAAAATCCTTATTTTTACCAAAAGTGTAACTTTTAACAAGTCGATTGGAAAATAACCGTTCGGATTTTGATTATATCATTTTAGGTGCAGGAGCCTCCGGACTCTTATTGGCCGATGCCTTGGGCAGGGATGAATTTTTCAGGGAAAAACGCATTCTTTTGTTGGACAAGGATGCCAAAAACACCAACGATCGTACCTGGTGCTTCTGGGAAATGGGCGATGGCGCCTTTGATTCCATAGTGGGCAAAGTATGGGATCAGATTTATTTTGGTGGCCAAAAACGATCAAAGGGATTTTCCATTGCGCCCTATCGTTACAAAATGATCCGGGGCATCGATTTCTACAATCACTATCTTCTAAGGATAAAGGAATATAAAAATGTGACTTTCTCGCAAGAGCGGGTCAACGAAGTCTTGGATATCGGAAATGGCGCAAAAGTAGTGACCGAGCAACGGCAGTATACCGCAAAGGCCGTGTTCAATAGTATTTTCGACTATAAAATGGCGATGGCGCAACATAGGTATCCCGTGTTGCAACAGCATTTCATCGGATGGTTCATCAAGACCAAAGAGCCTGTATTTAAAGAAGATAGGGCCACATTCATGGATTTTTCCATACCCCAAAAAGGGAACACACGATTCATGTATGTACTTCCATTCAGCAAAAATGAAGGCCTTGTGGAATATACCTTATTTTCCGAAAGACTGCTCCCAAGGGAGGAATATGAAATGGCCATAAAAGATTATATAAGTAACGATCTCGGCTGCCACGAATTCGAAATCCTGGATCGGGAAGAAGGCAGCATCCCTATGACCTGTTATCAATTTTCAGAGAACAATACCCCCCATATTTTGCATATTGGAATGGCCGGGGGTTGGGCGAAGCCCAGTACAGGCTATACCTTTAAAAGCAGCGCGAAAAAGGTGCCCAAAGTGATCGAACACTTAAAGTCCGGGAAGGGCTTGGACAAATTGAGTTTTAAGGACAGGTTTTGGTTCTATGACTTGCTCCTATTGGATATTCTCCATAGGGAGAACGGTCTGGGACAACCGATTTTCGAATCGCTCTTCATGAAACGGGAATCGAGGGACATATTAAAATTCCTGGATGAGGACACCAACATATGGCAAGATGTCAAAGTGATGGGTGCGCCGGCACCTTGGCCATTTATCAGGGCTTTGATCAACAGGATCTTCTAGACCTGTCGCCCCATCAAATTTTTGCCAAATGCTTTTAGGATGCTTTGCTTTTCCTGAGGTAGACGAAGCTTTTCCAAGACCTCGAAAGCCGCATCGGTATAGTTCTTTATGGCATTTTTGGTGATTTCCGCGGCTCCGCTGTCCAAGAAAATCTCCTTCACCGTATTGATCTTGCCGACCGGTTCTTCAGGTTTTATGGAGTAAAGGTGTGCCATTTCGAGCACTTGGCTTTCAGAGCCCTTTTCCATGGCCTTCAAGTACAGATAAGTTTTCTTGTTCTCAATGATGTCGCCACCGATTTGTTTTCCAAAGGTTTCCGTATTGCCAAAGGCATCCAGATAATCGTCCTGTAACTGAAAGGCAATGCCCAAATTACGGCCAAATTCATAAATGTAATTTTGGTCTTTGGGCGAAGCGCCGGCAATAATACCGCCCATTTTTAAGGCGGCACCTACCAAAACCGCGGTTTTGTATTCGATCATTTTCAGGTATTCGGGAATACTCACATCGTCACGGGATTCAAAATCAACATCGTATTGCTGCCCTTCGCATACTTCGATGGCCGTTTTGCTGAACAACTGCGCCAAATCACGGAACATTTTGCCTTCGTAGTTTTCAAACAATTGATAGGCATTGATCAACATGGCATCGCCCGAGAGAATCCCGGTGTTGATGTCCCATTTCTCATGAACCGTTGGCTGGCCCCGCCTCAAGGGAGCTGCATCCATAATATCGTCATGCACCAAAGAGAAATTATGGAAGATCTCAATGGCAAGCGCCGCATCCAAGGCTTTGCGGAAATCGGCCCCGAAGATTTCCGCAGCCATTAGGGTCAATACGGGCCGTAACCGCTTTCCGCCCAAACCCAGGATGTACTGTATGGGCGCATACAGGTTTTGGGGTTCCTTTACGCGGGATTTCGATTCGAGATAGGTCGTGAAATGGTCACGGTACGCTTCTACGGAATGCATTTAGGGAATTTTTTGTCAAAAATAAAGGAATATGTGGCCCGTCAAATTATTTTCTACAAATTATGCCATTCCCCCTATTCGCTTGAAACGATAAAGGCTTGGTTCAAGCAAGCGAGTTGACGCTAGGGAAGGCCACATTGCCATCATTAGAAACGCTCCGCCAGAGAGAACCGTACGGCGATGGGAACGTAAAATGGTATCCAAAGCCTCGGTAATGGGTGAACAGCACGGTAAAAAAGGCGAATGTTAAAAAATTGTAAAACTTTGGAAACGTTTATTGTGTTTTAAGTTTCCCACATTATATTTGCTTCCTGTTTTTATGAAAGAACAAATATTAATAAAGGCGACCGATATGTTTTTGAACCTGGGGTTCAAGAGCGTGACCATGGACGATATTGCCCATGAAATGGGAATCTCAAAAAAAACCATTTATGCGCATTATGCCAACAAAACACAGCTGGTAGAAGATACGACCATGCAACTGTTTTGTACCATTTCAGAGGGCATCGACACCATTTGTGCCTTAAGGAAAAATCCCATCGAAGAGCTTTATGAGATCAAAAGGTTTGCCATGCTGCACTTAAAGGATGAGAAGTCTTCCCCCCAGTATCAATTGCAGAAGTATTATCCAAAAATACACCGTGCGTTAAGGCAAAAACACTTTGAGGTGATGCAGGACTGTGTGGTCGATAATGTGCAGAGAGGCATAGTGCAAGGGATTTACCGTGAAAACCTGAACATAGCCTTTGTTTCAAGAATCTATTTCTTTGGGGTAACCAGTATCAAAGACCACGCCTTGTTTCCCAAAGACATTTTTCCAACGGCTGCATTGATGGATGATTATCTTGAATACCATCTCAGGGGCATCATTACTCCAAAAGGGCGTGAAATATTAAACAGTATCATCAACTCAAACCATGAATAGCATGCGATATTATATATTGACCATCCTAACGATCATATGCCTGCACCAAGGCATTTCCCAGGATCAAACGAACAGCTTTAGTTTAACGGAAGCCATAGAATTTGCTCTTAAGAACAACTACAGTGCCATCAACGCCGACCGTGACGTGGTCGATTCCCAAAAGCAGAAATGGGAAGTGATTGCCACAGGTTTGCCACAGATCACCGGTGATGTCGGCTATCAAAACCAATTGAAACAACCCGTTTCATTGATTCCCGCTGAATTTTTCGGAGGGGAACCGGGCACGTTCCAAAGCGTGATTTTCGGACCTCCGCAATCGGCGAATGCCACGGCCACCTTGAGGCAACAAATATTCGATGGCTCATACATTGTGGGGGTACAGGCGACCAGGGCATTTCTGAGCTATAGTGCCAACAACAAGGAAAAGACGCAACTGGAAGTGCGTAAAATGGTCACCGAATCCTATGGAAATGTGCTGTTGGCCGAGGAGAGCGTTGCCATTCTTGAAAAAAACCAATCTACCTTGGAGAAAAACCTGTTCGAAACCACCAAAATATATGAGAACGGTTTGGGCGATGAAGAGAGTGTTGAACAACTCCAAATTACCCTATCCTCTGTACAGAACCAACTGAAAAACGCGGTTCGCTTGAAGGATATCACCCTGCAGATGTTGAACCTGGTCATGGGTTTGGCGATAGATGCCCCAACACAACTCGAGGATAATCTCGATGACCTCACCCAAGCACAGATCGATTTCGGTATCTTGGACAGCGAATTCAATATGGCCAACAACGTCGATTTCAAATTGGCCACCAATTTGAACGAACAACGCTATTTCGAGTGGAAATTGGCCAAAAGCAAGGCCCTGCCGACTTTAAATGCCTTCGTGAATTATGGTGCTTCGGCCTTTGGATCCGAATTCAACTTTTTAAGTGGGGACCAAGAATGGTTCGAATCTTCAGTACTGGGATTTGATCTGTCGATTCCGATCTTCAGTTCGTTCAAAAGAAGTGCCAGTACCCAACGCGCCAAAATAGCCTTGGAAAAGGCAAAAACACAATTGGCAGAAGCAGAGGAACAGATAAGGCTGCAACTCGAAAAGGCCAAAAGCGATTATATCCTAGCCATTGAACAATACGAAACCAACAAACAAAATCTGGGCTTGGCCGAACGCATAGAGCAAAAGAACCAAGCAAAATATTTGGAGGGCATCGCCAGCAGCTTCGATCTGCGACAAGCACAGTTGCAGCTCTATAGCGCACAGCAGGAGTACTTGCAGTCAATGGTGGATGTGATTAACAGAAAAACCGAATTGGAATCCGTGCTCAACAACAACAAATCTTAAAAAAACCAACATTAAAACCATCGAAATGAAAAAGATAGGCTACTTAATCACCGCAGCAATCGTTCTTACGTCCTGCGGCAATGGAAGCACTCCTTCAAATGTACAAGACCTGATCACCCTGGGCGATATGGAAGCCATAAGGTCTAAAAAAGCCGAAATAACCGAGCAGCAAAAGGTCCTGGCCGATGATCTCAGATTATTGGATTCGGTCATCGCATCACAATCGGGCAGCGAAAGACTGCCTTTGATCACGACGATCACAGCCAAAGTGGAGAATTTCGATCACTTTTTGGAACTTCAGGGCGATGTGAAAACCAAACAAAATGTGCTGGTTTACCCTGAAATGCAAGGTTCTCTACAAAGGGTTTATGTCACCAAGGGCCAAAAGGTAGTCAAGGGCCAACTATTGGCCACTATTGACGACGGTGGCATGGGCAGTCAGGTAGACCAACTAAAAACACAGGCAGCACTGGCCAAAACCACCTTTGAGCGGCAACAGCGCCTCTGGGATCAAAAAATAGGTTCCGAGATCCAATACCTACAGGCTAAAACGCAATATGAGGCCTCGCAAAATGCAGTGCAGCAGGCAGAATCCCAACTTGGCAAATCGGCCATCAGGGCCCCCTTTACAGGCATAGTCGATGATGTCATCAAAGATCAGGGCACTGTTGTGGCTCCCGGGCCCGGATCGGAGGTGTTCCGGATCGTGAACTTGGATAATATGTATATAGAAGTCGATGTACCGGAAAATTATCTCGACGGTGTTCAAAAAGGCAAGGAAGCCATAGTGTATTTTCCTGTACTCGGGGATACCGTTCATTCCATCATCCGGCAAACCGGCAATTTCATAAAGCCCGATAACCGTTCATTCTCCATCGAAATTTCAGTGCCCAACAAAAATGGGGTCATTAAGCCCAATCTCACAGCCAAGGTAAGTCTCAACGATTATTCCAATGCTACCGCTATTTTGGTGCCACAGAACGTTATTTCCGAAAATGCGGAAGGACAACAATATGTTTACGTGGCAGAACTAAGTGATAGTGAAAACGAAGCAGTGGTAAGCAGAAGGATCATCACCACAGGAAGGACACAAGGTAAAATGGTAGAAATCCTTTCCGGAATAGACGATGGAGATCTATTGGTCAAGGAAGGGGCGAGAATTGTAAAAGAAGGACAGAATGTTAAAATCGTAAACGATCAATCTGATGAGTAAGCAGAAAAAAAACGCCGACAAAGAATTTGGACTATCATCCTGGGCCATTGACAATCCTTCGGTAGTCTATGTGATGATCGCCATTTTTTTATGGATTGGGCTCAAGGCCTATTTTGCCATGCCTAGGGAGGATTTTCCTGAAATCGTGGAGACCAAGATCTATGTCAGCACCCCTTATCCCGGTAACACGGCAGAAGATGTGGAGCGGCTGATCACAGACCCTCTGGAAGACCGCCTTACAAATGTGAGCAATGTGGTGGAAGTCACCTCTACTTCCCAGGAAGATTATTCGATCATAACGGTTGAGTTCGATGAAGATATTTCCGTGGAACAGGCCAAACAAAAGGTAAAAGATGAGGTAGATGTTGAAAAGGCAAGTGAAGATTGGCCGACTTTCAACAACGCCAAGGTGGAGCCGAACATCTTCGATTTGAACCTGGCGGAATCGTTTCCGATCATGAACATCAATTTTACGGGGGACTATCCGGTGGAGCGATTGAAAGAATTTGCCGAATATATGCAGGACGAGATAGAAAACCTCCCCGAAATCAAAGAGGTGAATATTCGTGGGGCCCAAGATAAGGAGGTGGAAGTTGCGGTCGACATATACAAAATGATGGCGGCCAAAGTGAGTTTTCAAGATGTCATCGGGGCCATAAGTAACGGTAACATGACGATGTCGGCCGGGAATATAAAGACCGATGAACAAAGGCGCACCATTCGGGTGTTGGGTGAAATCGAGAGACCGGAGGAGCTGAACGATTTCGTAGTAAAATCCGAAAACGGGACCGTTTATCTCAAAGATATTGCCAAGGTCACTTTTGACGAAGAGGAAAAAACAACCTATGCCCGTGAATTTGGCGAAAGCGTGGTCATGCTCGATGTGAAGAAGCGATCCGGCAAGAACACCATCGAAGCCACGACTAAAATCAGGGAAATGGTTAAAGAGGAGCAGGCGAACTATTTTCCCGCAGACCTTAACATTTCCATTGCGAACGACTCTTCGGGCCGAACCTTGAACCAGGTCGAAGATCTTGTGAACAATATCATCTTCGGGATCATCTTGGTGGTCACCGTACTGATGTTTTTCTTGGGCTTCCGTAACGCCCTTTTTGTCGGCTTTGCCATTCCAATGTCGATGTTCATGTCGTTTATGATCCTCAACCTCTTGGGGTACACTTTGAATACGATGATCTTGTTCGGGATGATCATGGGGCTCGGGATGCTGGTCGATAATGGTATCGTAGTCGTTGAGAATGTCTATCGCTTGATGAGCGAAGGGATGCCTCGCATCGAGGCCGCCAAAAAAGGCATCGGCGAAATTGCGTATCCGATCATCATCTCCACCCTCACCACCGTGGCGGCCTTTGTGCCCTTAGGCCTTTGGCCCGGGATATTTGGCCAGTTTATGATCTATTTCCCCATCACCCTGTCGGTGGTTTTGGGGTCGTCCCTGTTCGTGGCGATTTTCATGAACTCCATGTTGGTCTCCCAATTTATGGAAATCGGGGAAAAAGAATTGACCAAGAAGCAGCTGCTTCGGCTGAGCGCGATCTTAGGGGGTTTCGGATTGTTCATTTTGATCTTTGGAGGTACCATGCGGGGCCTTGGTTCCGTAATGATTTTAACGGCCATTATGTTCTGGGTCTATAAATATGCCTTGAAAAAATGGGCGCTCAACTTTCAGCAAAACACCATGGCCCGTTTTGAGGATTGGTACGAGCGCAGAATTCAACATGCGTTGCGCGGGGGTAATGTGTATTGGTATTTTGGCACTACTTTCTTGATCCTTATCGCCACCTTTATGCTTTTTGGGATGTCAATAGGTTCGGGAAGGACCAAAATCGAATTCTTCCCAGATAACATTCCCAATGAAATTTATGTATATATAGAATATCCACAGGGAACCTCCATCGAAAAAACAAATTTGTTGACCAACGATATTGAGCGGCGTGTCTATGAGGTGGTCAATCGGGATAAATATAGAACTGGGGATTTCAATTATTTGGTCGAATCCGCTGTTTCCCAAGTGGGAGAGGGTGCCGGTAACCCACAGACCGATGGTGGTTCATCGTCCGAAATGCCCCACCGCGGGAAAGTAACGGTTTCCATGAGGGAGTTCAAGTATCGCAATGGCAGGAATACCGAAGCCCTGCGCAGTGAAATTCAGGATGAACTCACCGGTATTTATCCAGGAGTTGCCATTTCCGTGGAAAAGGATGCCAATGGCCCCCCTGCAGGATATCCCATCAATATTGAATTGGAAGGGAAAAACTATGATCAACTGATCAGCACTGCCGAAGACATCAGGAACTTTATCAATACCAAAAACATCGCGGGCATCGAAGAACTGAAAATAGATGTCAATAAGAGCAAGCCCTCCATGCAGGTAGTTGTCGATCGTGAAAAGGCGGGGGCATTGGGCGTTGCCGTTGGTGCCGTGGGACAGCAACTGCGCCGTTCCCTCTTTGGGGAGAAAGCCGGGGTATACAAGCTCGATGGAGAGGATTATAATATCAATGTACGGTTCAATGAAGACAACAGGTTCGATAAAAACGCCCTTTTCAACCAAAATATAATCTTCAGGGACCAGGCTTCCGGTCAAATCAAGGAAATTCCGATATCGGCAGTGGCGACCCAACGAAATTCTTCTGGCTTCAGTGCGATAAAACACAGAAATGCGAAGCGGGTGGTTACCGTATATTCCGGACTCAAGGCGGGAGGCAATGCCGCTCAGATCGTGGGGCAGATCCAGGAAGAAATGAAGGAATTCAAGAACCTTCCCGAAAACGTCAAGATTGATTTTACCGGAGAGATTGAGGAACAGAACAAACAGCAAAACTTTTTGGTTGGGGCCTTCTTTTCAGGACTTGGCTTGATCATGCTGATTTTGATCTTCCAATTTGGTGGCGTATCCAAGCCCCTGATCATCATGATCGCAATATTTTTAAGCTTTATAGGGGTCTTTGGCGGTTTGATGCTCACCGGCTGGTCGTTCGTGATCATGATGACCATGATGGGCATCATTTCCCTGGCCGGGATCGTGGTGAACAACGGGGTGGTATTACTCGACTATACCCAAATTTTGATCGACCGGAAAAAGGTGAAACTCAATTTGGACGACAAAGATCTGTTGACCATGGAAGAGATCACGGAGATTCTCACCAAAGGGGGCAAGGCCAGGCTACGTCCGGTACTGCTTACTGCCATTACCACGGTTCTGGGATTGGTTCCCCTGGCCATCGGACTCAACATCGATTTCTTCTCCCTTTTTACGGAATTCGATCCGAAAATCTATGTCGGAGGAGACAATGTGATCTTCTGGGGGCCTCTTGCATGGACCGTCATCTTCGGATTGATCGTGGCCACTTTCCTTACTTTGGTCATTGTACCGGTGTTGTTCAACATCACTTACAGGATCAAGATCGGGATCAGGGGAGGCGGAAAAGCGACGATAAAAGAAGAGGCACTTGAAGGTAAAAACGCGGCTTAACAAGAATGATATTGATAAAGAAAATCCCGGCCTGAACAAAGCCGGGATTTTTTTTGGCCACCAAAGGGTACAAGACCGTATCCAAGGCGGGTATATGTAGGAAAAACAGCTGGTATTCGCTGGCGCATGTCCGATCAGCAAGCGATTTGTGCCTTGCGAATGTTCCAAGTACATAAAATGAAGTTATTTATCGTTCATAATACGCGATACTTATTAAATTTGCTGCCATAAACCAAGATTACATGTATAGAAGCCATACCTGCGGGGAGTTAAGGGAACAGCACATCAATGATAAAGTGACCCTTTCGGGTTGGGTGCAAAAAACACGTGACAAAGGATTTGTGGTTTGGGTCGACCTCCGCGATCGATATGGTATCACCCAATTGGTTTTTGATGCAGACCGTTCCTCAAAGGCATTGTTGGAACAAGCGAGGGGGCTCGGCAGGGAGTTTGTAATCCAGATCATGGGGACGGTCATAGAGCGGGCTTCCAAAAACCCCAATCTTGGTACGGGAAATATAGAAGTGCTGGTGAGTGAACTCAAAATTTTGAACGAGTCCAAAACACCACCTTTCACCATAGAGAATGAAACCGATGGCGGAGAAGACCTGCGAATGAAATTCCGCTACTTGGATATTCGCCGTAACCCGATCAGAAACAACATTATTTTTCGCAGCAAAGTGGCCATGGAGGTACGCAAGTACCTGTCGGCGCAAGGATTTATTGAGGTCGAAACTCCTTATCTGATTAAATCAACCCCTGAGGGTGCCCGCGATTTCGTGGTGCCCAGCCGAATGAACGCTGGCCAGTTCTATGCCCTTCCACAATCGCCGCAGACTTTCAAACAATTGTTGATGGTCGGGGGGTTGGACAAATATTTTCAGATCGTAAAATGTTTCAGGGATGAAGATCTGAGGGCCGACAGGCAACCCGAATTTACCCAGATCGACTGTGAAATGGCCTTTGTTGAGCAAGAGGATATCCTAAATGCGTTTGAAGGGCTGACCAAACACCTTTTAAAAGAGATCAATGGGGTTCAGCTTGATCGTTTTCCCAGGATGACCTATGACGATGCGATGGAGAAATATGGCAATGACAAGCCCGACATCCGTTTTGGGATGGAATTCGGCGAACTCACCCAATGGGCCCAACACAAAGAATTCTCCGTGTTCAACGAGGCCGAACTTGTGGTGGGCATAGCGGTGCCTGGGGCCGCCTCTTACACCAGAAAGGAAGTTGATGCCTTGGTCGATTGGCTTCGCAGACCACAAATCGGGGCCAAGGGAATGGTATATGTAAGATGCAATGAAGACGGCAGCTACAAATCCTCTGTTGACAAGTTTTACGGGGAAGCCGATTTGGCCAAATGGGCCGAGGCCACCGGTGCCCAAAAAGGGGATCTCATATGCATCCTATCGGGCGATGCCCAAAAGACCAGAACCCAATTGAGCGCCTTGCGAATGGAGATGGCAGGCCGATTGGGACTGCGGAAGTCGAACGAATTTGCCCCGCTGTGGGTGATTGATTTCCCGCTCTTGGAGCTGGATGAGGAAACCGGCCATTATCATGCGATGCATCACCCCTTTACCTCCCCTAAGCCTGGTCAGCTTCAGTTATTGGACAGTGATCCTGGAGCGGTACGGGCCAACGCCTATGATTTGGTGCTTAACGGCAACGAAATAGGAGGGGGATCGATCCGTATCCACGATAAGGAAGTGCAAAGCACTATGTTCAGGCATTTGGGCTTTACGCCTGCCCAGGCACAGGCACAGTTTGGTTTTTTAATGGATGCGTTCCAGTACGGGGCACCGCCCCACGGCGGCATTGCATTTGGGTTGGATCGTTTGGTCGCTATTTTGGGGGGTCAGGAAACCATTCGCGATTTCATCGCCTTCCCCAAGAACAATAGCGGGCGTGACGTAATGATCGATGCCCCAGCTCCAATAGATGATGATCAATTAAAAGAACTCAGCCTTAGATTGGACATTAAATCATAAGTTAAAATCCTGAATAGGATTTTCAAACCCATGGCGGCACTAAAAAAATCCTGGCTTACCAAGTTTCTCGTTTGGCGTGCCAAACATATTTCGCAGCGCCAATTTGTTTATATACTGAGTATTTTGGTGGGCTTCACTTCCGGAGTAGCTGCCGTCGTACTTAAGAACCTGACCCACTTTTTCCAACACCTGTTGGAAGGTAATCTTGTGCGGTATTACCACAACGCGTTCTATTTTGTGTTCCCGATCATCGGTTTCACTCTTGTGTATCTGGTCATCAAATATGTGATCCGCCACAAAGTAAGCCATGGCATTCCGTCTACTTTATTTGCGATTTCCAAGCACCAGGGCATCATGAGGAAGTACCAAATGTTCGCTTCAATCATGACCGCGCCCCTTACGGTGGGTTTTGGGGGATCGGTGGGGCTGGAAGGGCCGACGGTGGCCACAGGGGCTGCCATCAGCTCGAACATTTCGCGGATGTTCCATATGAATCAATCAACACGTAACCTCCTCATTGGTTGTGCCGCAGCAGGCGCCATGTCGTCTATCTTCAAGGCGCCGGTCGCCGCAATCATCTTTGCCATTGAAGTATTTAGCCTAGACCTTACCATTGCATCGATGTTGCCGCTTTTGTTGGCATCGATTTCCGCCATTATCACTTCATACTTTTTCTTTGGGAGCGATATATTGCTCCCTTTTAAGATCGAGGATGGTTTTGAGATTACCGACATCCCTTTTTATTTGGTCCTTGGGCTCTTCGCTGGACTTACCTCCATCTATTTTACCGAAATGTACGAACGGATCCAAAAGGTATTCGATAAAATTGCATCTCCCATCAAGCGGCTTATATTCGGGGGAATCGGGATTGGAATCCTGATTTATTTTATACCCCCTTTGTACGGTGAGGGCTTTGATGTGATCAACAATCTCATCAAAGGGAATCCAGAGGCGGTACTTAAGAATAATATCTTTCACCTTGATCTGACCAATGTGTGGGCGGTGATCGGGCTGCTCGCCGGACTTGTTTTTTTTAAGATCATTGCTAGTGCCCTCACTTTTGGCGCAGGTGGCGTTGGGGGTATCTTCGCCCCTACACTTTTTATGGGCAGCATCATGGGAAACTGTATCGCAAAAGTCATCAACAATATTGGACTTTTCAAAATCCAGGTTTCGGAGAGTAATTTTACCTTGGTGGGCATGGCAGGGCTTATGGCAGGAGTCTTGCATGCGCCGCTCACGGCCATATTTTTGATTGCCGAGGTCACTGGGGGCTACGAATTGTTCATCCCCTTGATGATCACCGCTGCGATATCATATTCGATTACAAAGTATGTGCATCCCCATTCGGTGTATAATATGGAATTGGGCAGGAAAGGGGAACTGATCACCCATGATAAAGACCATGCCGTACTCACCTTGATGGACATTGACAAGGTGATTGAAAGCAACTTTATTTCCCTTTACCCCAATATGGATCTTGGGGAGATGGTGCATGAAGCGGTGGTTAAATCGAGCCGGAACATTTTTCCAGTCATCGATAGAAAAGACGGTTCCTTGATGGGAATCGTGCTCTTAGACGACATAAGACCGATCATGTTCGACCAAACCCTTTACAAGGAGATAAGGGTCATTGATGTCATGCAAACGCCCCCCGAAACTATTGAATTGGACAAGGATAGGATGACCGACATCATGAAAAAATTTCAAAGCAGCGGGGCTTGGAATCTTCCAGTTGTCAAAAACAACCGATATGTGGGGTTTGTTTCCAAATCGAAGCTGTTGACCGCCTATAGAAGGAAACTGATCAGCTTCACCAAGTAATGGTCATAGCCAACGTTCGGCTATGATTTCTTAATATTGTTGCCATGAGATATGTGATCTTTATCATTGTATTTGTCTCCTTTTCATCCATTGTCTATGGTTTGAACATGGATGATGAGCGGGCCGATTTAGCCAATAAATGTATAGGCGCCGGTACGGTAGGTATCTTTTTGGTGGCCATGCCGCTTTTTTTGATAACGGAGAGCAAAGGTAAAAAAATGAAAGACTATATGTTGACTGAAGAAAACATTAGAAAGATGCAGGACAAACCTGCAAAAAAAAAGAAGAAGCAATAATTCTGTTTAGAAATTGGGACGATTTGATGTAGGTATGCCCAAAAAATTTTAAATTAGTGATAGTATTTACTATCATTTAATTTTTTTGGAATGACTGGAACAGTAAAATTTTTCAACGAATCCAAGGGATACGGATTTATTACCAACGATGCCACTGGAAAAGACATCTTTGTTCATGCCACCGCACTGAATGGCACCCATTTGAATGAAGGAGACAAGGTCGAGTATGTGGAGGAAGAAGGTCGAAAAGGTACGGTCGCAGCACAAGTACAAGTGGTCGGATAGCCATATTGTTAGCTTGCATGAAATTGAAGCCCCACCATTCGGTATGGGGCTTTTTCTTTTTATGAAAACCAAATGCCTAGTTGAGATTGCGTTTTTGAATAAAGAACCGCTTCAACAGATCGGCCGCTTCATGCTCCAGGATACCGCCCAATACTATTGTCTTCGGGTGCAGTTTGCTGCCCATGGCCCCAAAGCCGCGGTCAACATCTTTGGCGGCATATACTATTCTTGAAATTTGGCTCCAGTACAAGGCTCCTGCACACATTTGGCATGGCTCAAGGGTCACATAGAGCGTACAATCCTTCAAGTACTTCCCGCCTAAAAAATTGGCCGCCGCGGTTATGGCTTGCATTTCGGCATGTGCGGTGACATCGTTCAATTGTTCGGTCAGGTTATGGGCCCTTGCAATGATCCGCTCCTGCACCACCACAATGGCTCCGATAGGCACTTCGCCTTTAGCAAAGGCCATTTCCGCCTCCTGTAGCGCCTTTTTCATATAGTAATTGTCATCGAAAGGTAAAATCATAAACTCAAAAATACAATTTTAAAGAGCGCATTGGCGATGCAAAAAACGATTTTAGAGTACATTTGTGCCCGACCATGGACTTACTAAAAAACATAGGATCCCCAAAAGACCTTCGTCGGCTCCCGGCCACTGAATTGCCCAAACTCGCCAAAGAACTGCGCGATTTTATCATAGATATTGTTTCTGCCAAAGAAGGTCATCTAGGCGCCAGCTTAGGGGTGGTGGAACTCACCATCGCCCTCCATTATATTTTCGATACGCCCGACGACCGGCTGATATGGGATGTTGGACACCAAGCCTATGGCCATAAAATTTTGACGGGCAGGATGAATAATTTCAGCAGCAATAGACAATTGGGGGGCATCAGTGGCTTCCCGAAAAGGTCTGAAAGCCGCTATGATCCATTCGGAACCGGACATAGTTCAACCTCTATTTCGGCCATCTTGGGAATGGCTTTGGCTTCTCGGCTCAAAGGCGATCATAAAAGGCAGCACGTGGCCGTCATTGGCGATGCCTCCATTGCGAGTGGGATGGCATTTGAAGGACTCAATCATCTGGGGGTCACCGATACCAACGTACTGATCATTCTTAATGACAATGCCATCGGCATCGATCCCAGCGTAGGTGCATTAAAAAAATACCTTACCAATGTAAAAAGCGGAATCGCCAAGGACGAGAACCTCTTCGAATGCTTGAACCTCAATTATTCGGGCCCTATAGATGGTCACGACCTTCCTTTGCTGCTCGCGGAACTCAAACGCTTAAAATCATTGCGCGGACCCCGTTTATTGCATGTGATCACCACAAAAGGAAAGGGCCTCGAGCAAGCCGAAAAAAATCAGGTAGCCTATCATGCGCCGGGAAAGTTCAATAAAATCACCGGGGATCTGGTGCCAAAATCAGAAATAGAACAACCGCCTAAATACCAGGATGTCTTTGGGCATTCGTTGGTTGAACTTGCTAAAGCCAATCCAAAAATTATTGGAATTACCCCTGCCATGCCCACTGGAAGCTCCTTAAAATTTTTGATGGAAGCCCTGCCTGACCGTGCCTTCGACGTTGGAATCGCGGAACAACATGCGGTCACCTTGGCCGCTGGCGCTGCAGCGGAAGGTTTGGTCCCCTTTTGTAATATTTATTCCACTTTTTTACAACGGGCATATGACCAGGTCATTCATGATGTGGCGCTCCAAAAGCTGCCTGTCATTTTCTGTTTAGACCGTGCGGGAATTGTCGGTGAAGATGGGGCAACCCACCATGGCGTATTCGACATGGCCTATTTGCGCTGTGTTCCCAATCTAATTATTTTTGCCCCGATGAACGAGGGTGAACTGCGAAATATCATGTTCACCGCCCAATTGGGACTGCCAGGGCCCATTGCCATTCGTTATCCCAGGGGGAGAGGAGTGACCATCGACTGGCGCCAACCATTCCGGCCCATCGATATCGGAATTTCTGAAGTGCTTGCCAAGGGCAGCAAGATAGCCGTACTGTCAATCGGGCATATCGGAAATAACGTCTCCAATGCCATTGCAGAGATCGGGAGCCCCATAGGGCATATCAATATGCGGTTTGTGAAACCTTTGGATCAAAAGCGCCTGCGAGAGGTCTTCCAAAATTACGAATCTGTCATCACTGTGGAGGATGGCTGTAAAATCGGAGGTTTTGGCAGTGCGGTACTCGAATATGCCAATGAAATCGGCGCTTCGAACAAAATTGTAACGCTGGGAGTCGATGATGCGTTTCTTGAACAGGGAAGCATCGAAGAACTTCACCGGCTCTCGGGAATCGATGCTAAGGCCATAAAAAACCAAATTATTAATTTACTGAATGCGTAAAAACATTTTGACAACAGCAATTCTTGCAATTCTGCTGATCATTTGTGCAACATCCCTGGAGGCACAGGATACCATACCACCTCCACGGGAGATAGATAGCATGGCCGTTGATACCACAGTGGTAGATACGGTGGTCATCAGGCGATTGCAAGAAAGGATCAAAGACATCAAAAGGGGCGTAACCCTTAATACGTCGGTGATTTCCTTTAAGAAAACCAAGCCTTTGGACAAGGAATTCAATAGGTTTCAAGTCCCTTCTTTTTGGCAGGGCATCAATTTGGTGGGACTCAATTTCAGCCAGGCTTCCTTCGTGAACTGGAATGCAGGTGGAAATAACTCGGTGGCCGCATTGGGCAATGTCAGGTTCGAGCGCAATTACAAGTTCCGGTATTTGAAATGGGAAAATTATCTGGAAATGCGCTACGGCCTAAATGCCCAGGACAACCAAAAACTCCGTAAGACCGATGATGCCTTCAGAATGGGCAGTACCTTTGGATACCGCCAAGACACCATCACCAACTGGTATTTTTCGGTCAAGGCGAATTTCAATACCCAGTTTTCAAATGGGTACAAATATCCCGACAGAGCCACTCCGATCTCAAGGTTTATGGCTCCTGGGTATTGGTTTGTGGGTGCGGGTACGAGTTATGTTTCCAAGGAAAACAAGTTGAACCTATACCTTTCGCCCCTTACCCAAAAGGTCACTTTTGTTATGGATCAAGATTTGGCCAATAAAGGGGCCTTTGGTGTGGAAAGGGCCTTGTACGATGTTGATGGCAATCTTATTCAGGAGGGCAAGAACGTATTTCTTGAATTCGGGTTTTTTGTTTCCAACAATTGGGAAACCGAAATTTATGAGAACATGGCCGTCAAGCACCGTTTGAATCTGTATACCGATTATTTACGCAATTTTGGCAATATCGATATTGATTGGGAACTGAACATCGACCTTAGGGTAAACGAATTTATAGTCACCAATATCGGCACACAGTTGATTTATGACAACGATATTTTGTTTGGTACGGTAATCGATGACAACGGAAACGTCATTGATCCCGGGAGGCCCCGGATACAGTTCAAACAGTTGTTGGGTGTCGGAGTTTCCTATAACTTCTAGAGCTGTCTCCCCATTATTTTATTGTGGATGTGTACCGCGGCCCGATCGGATAGGCTGGCGACATAACAACAGGTACCCAGCAAAATGCTATAATCGGAGGTATCGGTATTTCTGTAAAATTCGGGCATGGTCTGGATCATCAAGCGGTCATAGCTCGACCCCTGGCCATTTTTGGTTCTGATCAAAGCGGTGCAATAGACATCCAAAATATCGGATATGATTTTATAGCCCGCAATTTCTTTTTCGATCACTTCCTGTGATTGGTACATATTGTTGATGCTCAACGCGATAATGTCCTTGATCTGGGCCTTATATCGACTTTCTTCCATCAGGGAAGTGGCGTAGTCGCCTTTCAGGATGGCTTCCTCATTGGCCATGAACAGTTCAATCGCATCGAAAATCAAGGTGTTGATGGCCAATGCCCTAAGATAGCTTAGGCGGTCTTCCTGATAGGCCAAGGCGTTATATTTCTTGGTGTTGATATTGTCTTTGACCAAGTTGATCAAGTACTCCAGCGCATAATCTTCCGAAATTAGTCCGAGGTTGATGCCGTCTTCGAAGTCGATGATGGTATAGCAGATGTCATCGGCGGCTTCCACCAAATAGGTCAGGGGATGTCTTGAAAAGGATACGGAACCGTCTTGGCCGGTGCTTTGCAGTCCCAATTCCTGGGCAATTTCTTGGAAAGATTGCTTTTCCGATTGAAAGAACCCGAATTTTTTTACCGCAATATGTCTGCTGGGTCTTTTGGGCAATGATTCTTTGGGATATTTCATGAAGGCGCCCAAGGTAGCATAGCTCAACCGGAGTCCGCCTTCGACCCCAATACGCGATTCGGTGAGCAACTTAAACCCATTGGCGTTTCCTTCAAAGTCGATGATATCCTGATATTCCGAATCCGATAACAACTTGCGATAGTTCGATCCGTTGCCGGTTTTGAAATATTCCCCGATCGCTTTTTCACCGCTGTGCCCAAAAGGGGGATTGCCGATATCATGGGCTAGGGCCGCAGCTGCAACGATGGCCCCAAAATCATTGAATTGGTAACCCTGCATTTCCTGTAAATGGGGGTATTTCCCCAATAATTTTTTGCCGGCGATGCGCCCCAGACTGCGTCCGACCACGGAAACCTCCAGGCTATGGGTCAAACGGGTGTGCACAAAATCGGTCTGTGACAGCGGTATTACCTGTGTCTTGTCCTGTAAACTGCGGAATGCCGATGAAAAGATTATCCGATCATAGTCGACCTCGAACCCCAAGCGGGTTTCGTCTTGTTCTTTTCTTAATCTTTTGTAGGTATCGCCATGGCGTTTCAGTGAAAGTAATTGTTCCCAAAGCATAATGTTCCATTAGCTTGGCAAGATACGTTTTTAAGCAGAATCTGAATGGAGGCCGAAACTTATCTGTTTTCATTTTTAAACACCAATTGATAACCTCGACCTTCTCGAATCTTAATTTAGCCCTAACCTTAAATTAACAAATGTGCATTTACTTTGCATTATTAATAATTGATATTGCATGAGAAATTTGTTTTTGATTTTCTTTCTGTTGGTTTCTGGCTCTGTGTTTTCACAAGAATATGGCATTTTGTCTGGAAGTGTTACTGACCTTTCCATGTACAATGAGCCCCTCTCTTTTGCGGAAGTCTCCCTCAAGAATACTGAAAGGGCCACTCGGACCAACTTTAACGGGAATTTTGAATTCACTGACTTGGCTCCGGGAACGTATACCTTGGTGGTCGGCTTTCTTGGATACGAACCGATGGAAGTGCCGGTAGAGGTAAAAGCAAATGGCGTGACGATGATTTCGCAAGGCCTTGAAGCAAAAACAATCACTTTTGACGGTGCAACAGTTAGCAGTGTATTGCCAAGTGCCGATAATGCAGAGGAACTGTACGCGGAGAAGTCGCCCAGAAAATAGATCAGGAATTCAAAATGCCCTCAAGATATAAAACGAGAGATGCGCCCTAGGGCGCATCTCTCGTTTTATTTATTATAAGCCTATGTTCAATGATTGTCTGCTATCCGTGTGGCAGTATCTTCACCATTCACACTGGCAACAATGTTGTTCTTGAATTCAACTTCCTTTACACCATTTTCTGAGTAGAAATACCATTTTCCGGTTCGGACCCCTTTTTTGTAAGAGCCTTTGGATAAAGGAGCGCCTGCCTGATCGTAGCTGACCCATTCCCCATGTAGTTTGCCGGCGAGGTCAAAAGTGCCTTGTTGGCTCACTGCCCCATTCTCATGGAAATAGGTGGCCTCATAAAGGTTGGTATCGGCATTGAGTTTAACCTCTTTTTTCGATTGGGCCTGTGCCGAAGAAAAAATTAAGGAAAACATCGCAAGAAGGACTATATTTTTCATTCTAAAGCAATTTTACAAGGCTAAGATAATGATATTTACACTTTTGAAACAATAAATTAACGATAAATTTACATTGGATATTGGTCAAATAACGCAGTCGACCATGGTAAAATTGCAGGTACATTAAACAAATACACACTTTCTTGGAATTTCCGTGCCGAAATCAGTATAAGAGAATTGCTTGCTGTGGCATTGTTATAGAAAGGCGATTTGGGAAATGTTCCAGCTACCCCGGGTTGTCATAACTATTGGTCTCTGTTTAACTTTAGGCCCTCAACGCTGGTTAAATTGTTTAATGGAACTAAGTTTAATGATTCCTTAAACTTTTCGTTACACCGGTTTTCATTAAAATCACCAAATTTGAAATTGTCTTAAGACAGACTGGGTTTCTTACGAATTTTGGTTTTTGTCGACTATTTTCAGAAATCCCTAAGCTACCTTGGCCAGGTAGCTTTTTTTATTGGTCATCCTAAAATACATAACTTTAAGAAAACTTTAAGTTAACATCAGTTTTGGTTCTTTGCAGTGACAAAAACCAGTACTTCGTGAATATTAAGACTTTAGCCCTATGGGCATCACTCGCTATTACATGTCCCTTAATTTCTCAGGAAAACCCTGCACCGGCCTTTGGAAAAGGACTCTTCAATCTTGTTGGAAAAGACAGTACGTGGACGATGAAAATCGCAACCCGTATGCAATTCCTGTCCATCGCCACTTGGGAGGAAGGCGACAGCAGGGGCCTTGTCAATCCAGAACAGAGTTTTTTGATCCGTAGGGCCCGTTTAAAATTTGATGGTTTTGCCTATTCCCCTAAATTTCAATATAAATTGGAGTTGGGGTTATCTAACAACGACATCTCCGGGACATCCGAATTTACGAATAATGCACCAAGATATATTTTGGATGCCGTGGTCATGTGGAATTTTTATGAAAATTTTGAGCTCTGGGTGGGGCAAACCAAACTCCCGGGAAATGTTGAACGGGTTATCTCATCCGGCGATCTTCAGCTGGTAGATCGTTCGTTGCTCAACAATGAGTTTAATATTGATCGTGACATGGGAATCCAGCTACGGCACCATTTTAACCTTTCCGAAAGCTTTGTTGTGCTGGAAAAACTGGCCATTTCACAGGGTGAAGGTAGGAATATCACCAGTGGGAACCTCGGGGGACACCAGTATACAGCCCGTTTGGAACTACTTCCATTTGGTGAATTCGAAAGCAAGGGTGATTATAGTGGTGGTGACCTTCAAAGGGAAGAGACACCAAAGTTGATGCTAGCGGCCACTTACGACAGCAATAAGAATGCCGTTAAAGAAAGGAGCAACCAAGGATCTTATATGGTGAACGACATTGGCTTTTATGAAACGGATATCAACACCTTTTTCCTGGATGTTATGTTCAAATACAACGGATTTTCATTGATGGGCGAATACGCCAATAGGACCGCAGGCGATGCCATAGCGAAAAATTCGGATGGGACGGCAACAGGTATGGAAGTTCAGGTAGGGGATGGCCTTAATTTGCAAATGGGTTATCTTTTCGATAGCAATTGGGAGGTTTCGGGGCGGTTCACCGATATAAACTTGGATGAGTTCGTCACTGGAAAAAATCACGAAACCCAATATACCTTTGGACTTTCTAAGTATATTGTAGGCCATAAGCTAAAAGTACAGACAGATGTTAGCTATCTTGCGGTCGAGAACAGCACAGACGAATTGATGTATAGACTGCAGTTGGATGTGCATTTCTAAAGCCGATCTCGACAAGGATTGAATCGACCTAATTGGCACTTTTGTGATTTGATTATTATCAAGGATTATGGACAATATTTACTTTCTGATGATCATTGCGCTCGCATTGTTGGCGCTCGCTGATTTGGTCGTAGGCGTCAGCAACGATGCTGTCAATTTTCTGAACTCCGCCATTGGCTCGAAAGCCATTTCATTTAGAACCATAATGATAGTTGCCAGTTTGGGCATTGCCGTTGGAGCGGTTTTTTCAAGTGGTTTGATGGAGGTGGCCCGAAAGGGAATTTTTAATCCCGGGGAATTTTATTTTAGCGAGATCATGATCATTTTTATGGCAGTGATGATCACCGATATATTGCTGCTCGATTTTTTCAATACGCTGGGGATGCCCACATCTACAACGGTTTCCATTGTGTTTGAATTATTGGGCGCCGCGGTGGCCATGGCCTTGATCAAGATCGGAGCGAACAATGGAACCATTTCCGAACTCGGAAATTATATCAATACCGAAAAGGCCACTGAAATTATCTTGGGTATTTTGCTCTCGGTGGTGATTGCGTTCTCTGTGGGGGCACTGGTTCAATACGTATCCCGAGTTCTACTTTCGTTCAATTTTGAAAAAAAGGCGAAATGGGTTGGTGCGGTATTCGGCGGGTTCGCCCTCTCCGCCATTACTTATTTTATATTTATCAAAGGATTGAAAGGCACCGATTATGCCAAGCAAATTGAACCTTTGATCGAAGGGAGGACTTTTGTAATCGTTTTGATCAGTTTTGTCTTGTGGACGCTACTTTCTTATTTTGTGGTAACAATTCTCAAAAAAAACATCTACAAACTGATCATTGCTGTAGGCACATTTGCCTTGGCCTTGGCCTTCGCGGGCAATGACCTTGTCAATTTTATCGGGGTCCCCATCGCCGGATGGCAATCCTATGAAGCTTGGGCAGCGTCAGGGGTGCCCGCAACGGAATTTGCGATGTCGGCTTTGGCATCCAAAGTGCCCACCCCTACTTTGTTCCTCTTAATTGCAGGGTTGGTGATGGTCTTGACCTTATGGTTTTCGAGCAAAGCCAGAAAAGTGGTCAAGACGTCCTTGGATCTTTCAAGTCAAGAGGAAACCCAAGAGCGTTTTGAACCCAATTATTTGTCCAGGTATATGGTACGGTTTTCCATACTGGTCGCTAAATATACCGCTACGGTCATCCCGAAATCAATTCAGGACAAAATCGATAATCAATTCATAGTACCGGTCATTATACTGCCCAAAGGCAAGAAGCATGAATTGCCGGCCTTCGATATGGTACGTGCCGCGGTAAATTTGATGGTCGCCAGTGTGCTGATCTCGATTGCCACCTCCATGAAATTGCCTTTGTCTACGACCTATGTCACCTTTATGGTGGCCATGGGAACTTCTTTGGCCGATAGGGCTTGGGGCAGTGAAAGTGCCGTATACCGCGTTGCAGGGGTATTGAATGTCATTGGTGGATGGTTCTTTACAGCGTTTAGTGCCTTTGTCGCCGCGGCGGCAATTGCCTATTTGATCCATTTGGGAGGTCCAACAATGATTGCCGTCTTATTGTTATTGGCCATCTTGATTTTGCTTAGAAATTACATGAAGCACATCAAAAAAACAAGGGAAGTTAAGGCGGAGGATCGCTTGGCCAGAGGGGAAAGCAACTCCATCCATGGGGTCATCGAAGAAAGTGCCGACAATATTTCCAAAGCCCTGAAAAGGGTCAGTAAAATCAATCAGAATACCATCAAAGGTTTGATTGAACAGGATTTGGATGGGCTTAAGAAGGCAAAGGCTATGGTGATCAAATTGGAGTCTGAAATCGAGGAACTGCAGAACAATATTTTCTATTTTATCAAAGATTTGGATGATTCCTACTTGGGGGCCAGCAAATTTTATATCGATATCATAGGGAACATACAGGATGTCGCACAGTCTTCCAGTTTAATTGCCAAGGTGAGCCATAAACACGTTCATAACAACCATAAAGCACTGAAGAAAAAACAAGCCGAAGAATTACTGGATATCAATGATAAATTGGCGCATCTTTTCGGCCAGATAAGGGAAGTGTTCGATACCAGAACCTTTGATAAAATCGTGCCCGGAATTATTGAACAAAAACAGGCATTGCTCGATAGTGTGGAAGACTCGATCCATAAACAGGTCGAAAGAACCAGAACAGAGGAGTCAAGCCCTAAGAACACTACCCTTTATTTTAGCATTTTGTTGGAAACCAAAGACTTGATCAAGGCCAATATGAACATATTGAATCTTTATTATGAAGAGCACAACCGTACCAAAGAAGCTATCAAATAGGGCATATATATTTTAGGAACACCGGTGCTGCTTGATATTCTCAATTTCTTTTTAGGTAAAAGTAAGCAGCGACGCAATGGAAAAGGCCACTCACATTTAAATTAATTTGGTTGCCAAAGATAATTGAATGATCGAGGTGATAGTAAACCGCTGAGGAAGCCATAAAAATGATTATCGGTTATCGTTGCACAGTAACTATATAATTTCTTAAAACCTGTAGTTCATTGATATGCCCTATTCGTTGATCGTATGTAAATATAATGTATGTTAATTGTAAAATATAAGACTGCACTTTCCAAACACGACAACTTGCAATAAGACTTATCCATGACTTGCCGACTTCCTGGTTAAGATCAAGGGTCTCCCAAAATTTGCCGCACAAGGGACGTTTTAGGAGGAAAAGCGAGCTTGTGCCACCCCTTTTGACTTTTACTTCAGGCTACGTGAAGGGCTTTGACAATTGATAATGATTTCATTACATTGCCGATCGGTATTTCGATTACGTTTGCAAAATATTTTTACCTAACGGTTATGGACAATATTTACTTCTTGATGATCATTGCCTTGGCCGTATTGGCCGTGGCTGATTTGGTGGTTGGGGTAAGCAATGATGCAGTAAATTTCTTGAATTCTGCCATTGGTTCGAAGGCCGTTTCTTTTAGGACCATAATGATCGTTGCCAGTTTGGGGATTGCCATAGGAGCCATTTTTTCCAGTGGTATGATGGAAGTCGCCCGAAAAGGCATTTTTAATCCCGGTGAGTTCTATTTTGAGGAAATCATGTACATTTTTATGGCCGTGATGATCACCGATATTTTGCTGCTCGATTTTTTCAACACATTGGGAATGCCTACCTCAACGACCGTTTCGATTGTCTTTGAACTTTTGGGCGCTGCCGTAGCCATGGCGGCGATCAAGGTGTTTGCAAATAATGGAAACGTTGGGGATATCGCTGCCTATATCAATGGTTCCAATGCATCGGATATCGTTTCCAGTATATTGCTTTCCGTTTTGCTGTCTTTTTCCGTGGGAGCGTTGGTGCAATATGTTTCCCGCTTATTATTGACCTTTGATTTTCAAAATAAAGCAAATTGGATTGCTGCGCTCTTCGGTGGGGCTGCACTGACCGCTATCACATACTTCATCCTGATCAAAGGACTGAGTGGCACCTCTTTCCTAGACAAAGATTCTGCAGCATTTATCAAAGAGAATGGCATGATGATCAACATGATGAGCTTTATCGCTTGGGTTATCATATCTTTTTTGGTAACGGTAGTGTTTAGATATAATGTTTACAAGCTGGTCATCATCATTGGTACATTTTCACTGGCCCTGGCATTCGCCGGCAACGATTTGGTGAATTTTATAGGCGTTCCCATCGCTGGCTGGCAATCCTATGAAGCATGGCAAGCGTCAGGAATTGCAGCTTCGGAATTTCGCATGGATGTTCTGGCCGATAAAGTGCCAACGCCTACATTTTTGCTGTTTTTTGCCGGGTTGGTCATGGTGTTCACCTTATGGTTTTCCAAAAAAGCGAAATATGTGACCCAAACGGAAATCAACCTGTCTAGGGAAGGGGAGGCGAAGGAACGATTCGAACCCAATTTCCTTTCCAGAGGTATCGTTAGAATGTCCGTAGGAATTGCCAATACAACATCATCGATTCTGCCTCTTTCACTTCGGAAGAAGATGGAAGCACGATTTCAAAAACCGGCCGTTCAACATTCCAAGGAAAGTAGGGAGGAAGTGCCAGCTTTCGATATGGTGCGCGCCGCGGTGAATCTTATGGTGGCTGGAATTTTAATTTCGATAGCCACCTCTTATAAATTGCCCCTCTCAACGACCTATGTCACCTTCATGGTGGCCATGGGCACATCATTGGCCGATAAGGCTTGGGGGGCTGAAAGTGCGGTATATCGCGTGGCCGGAGTGCTTAATGTTATAGGGGGCTGGTTCGGAACCGCAATAATCGCTTTCGTCGCAGCAGGAGTCATTTTGTTGATTATCGCTTTTGGTGAAGGTGCCGCACTTGGGGTACTACTGTTTTCAGCACTCATATTATTGGTAAGAAATTATATTTCATATAACAAAAAATCTAAGGAAATTAAGGCCGAAGACTCACTTAATAAGGCAGAAAGCAGCTCTATCCAAGGAGTGATCAAAGAAAGCGCAGACAATATCGCGAACGTGTTGAAAAGAAGCCATAAAATTTATTACAATGCGGTCACTGGATTGTCCAAACACGATTTAGATCTCTTGAAGAAGAACAAGAAACAAGTTGCCAAATTATCCAGTGAAGTGGAAGACTTGAGGAACCATACCTTCTATTTTATCAAAAACCTTGATGAGGCCTATATCGGGGCCAGTAGTTTCTATATCAATATGATGGGCTATCTGACCGACATTGCCCAATCCTTGGAGCATATCGCAAAAATCAGTCATAAACATGTCGATAACAACCACAAGAAGTTAAAGTACAACCAAATTAAAGAGATCACGGAAATTGAATTAAAATTGGAGGAAGTTTTCAGGAAAACCCAAAAAGCTTTTGATGAATATTCCTTCCAACAGATTGGCGATATTTTGGATAAAAAGCAGGAGCTTTTCGATATGGTCTTACAAAAAATCGAAAAACAGGTTGCCCGTACCCGTACGGAAGAATCAAGCCCAAAGAACACCACTTTATATTTTACCCTTCTCACAGAGACCAAAGATCTGATTTCGGCCATTATGAATCTTTTGGAGTTGTATTATGGAAAATACGACAGCACGGTGGAACCCGCCAAAATAGACCACAACAATAATCCATAAAACCATTGTATTGGAGAGGCCTTCGTTTCATTTTTTCTTGATAGCAGTTTTATTGTGGCTGGGATGTTGCCCTTCCATTGCCCAAGAAATAACTGCAGCAGATCTGCTTACAAAGACCATTAAACACCACGACCCCAATGGCCATTGGGCATCTTTTAAAGGAAAGCTAGCGATAACCATGACCAGTCCAGATACCAAAACAAGGACAAGTGAAATCGTGATCGACCTCCCAAAACAATATTTCGAGCTTACTTCCACGACCGAAGGCAATACCCTTGGCTATATCGTTGATCACGAAGCGTGTTCCCTAAGCTTAAATGGGAGCTCTACGTATACTGAAGCAGAAGCCAAAACCAATCGTTTGACCTGCGAAAGAGCCAAAACAATGAAAAATTACTATACCTATCTCTATGGTCTACCCATGAAATTAAGAGATCCCGGCACCATCATTGACCCAAAGGTGAAACGCAAAACGTTCAAAGGGAAGGAATATCTGGTCTTGAAGGTCAATTATGAAAAGGAAGTTGGGGGCGACACCTGGTACTTTTATTTCGACCCCCTTACCTTCGCCATGGAAATCTATCAGTTCTACCACGATGAGGACAAAAACGATGGAGAGTACATCCTATTATCGGGCATGGTAAGCACTTCCGGAATCTTGATGCCCAAAACCAGGGCATGGTACACCAATAAGGACAATGAACATCTGGGCACCGATGTTTTGACCAAGGCGGTATCCCAATAATCACCCATAATTTTAGCGGATGACATTTTTTCGATGAACGGCCTTACCGGTCATCGAAAAAATAACAAGCTTCCCTTCTTATCTGCGTTATCAAGTACAACCCCATTTGTTCTTGATGATGAGATACAGACCATTGGCAAAATATCACTTTGGGCTTGGCTTCATAGTATTGCTTTTCGTGATGGTGATCGGTTGCGAAGAGGAGGCGCATACCTATCAGGTAGCTGCAGGGGAAAAACAAATGTGGCCGCAAGACCTGAGCTTGCGCGCGGAGGCAAAACAATTGTACGAAGCGTACTATTTGTCTTCGGTGTCGAGAAGCGATGAAACGCCATGGACCGGTGATGAGCCCTCCTGTAACGCCGGTGAAGTGCCCATGCAGACCAAAGAGCGGATATTGATGCGATTGTCCTATTATCGAAAGGCCGCCGGACTCCACAATAAAATCATCGAAAATGTCACCAAAAGCGGCAGGGCACAGGCAGCAGCGCTGATGATGTATGCCAACCAATCGTTGAACCACACGCCACCGGATACCTGGAAATGTTATACCGAAGACGGGCGTAAGGGGGCGGCCAACTCTTTACTGACCCTTCAGAACAACGCGGAGGCCATAGATTCCTATATGCGTGATCAGGGCGATAACAATGGTCCGGTTGGGCACAGACGATGGTTGCTTTGGCCAGAATTGCAGGAAATAGGAATTGGAAACACCCAACAAACCAATGCCATTTGGGTTTTGGGGAATCCGGGCATTCGGCCTGCCCATGCGCCCCAGTTTATCGCTTGGCCTCCTAGCGGATTCCTTCCCAAACAACTGGCCACGCAAAGATGGTCTTTTTCAATGGCCGAAGCAGACTTCAGCAAGACGCGTATCGAGATGAAGGATGCCCAAAAAAAGAACATCGCGCTTCAGTTGGAAACCTTGGACAATAGCTACGGCGATCCCACCATCGTTTGGGTCCCCAGTGGTATCGACCTGTCCGAAGCTTTGAATGCGGAATTCACGGTGACTGTCCAAGATATTGAGATCAACGGGGAAATGACTGATTTTGAGTATACCGTTGTACTTTTTGATACCGACAGGTAGCTTCATGGGCTATCATTGGCGATTCTTGCTTTGAACATTGCCTTATTTTTTAAAGCGCCCCAATTCTCTTTTTTCTACAATTGTCGTATCTTGGAATAGGGATAGCTGCCAGGTTGATCTGCACTTTTGGGTACCGAGCGTATTGGGTCATTGTTCCCAAAATGTTTCTTGGATTGAAAAGGCATTGTTTCCCTTTAAATCTTTATTAATGTAATGCCACGACCATGTTGAGATATTCATTTGTGCTGTTCAACCTATTTTTTTTGACGGTCGGAGCTGTCGCCCAGAACGACCTTTTACTAAAGGATTATGATCCTGTTTCTATTTACAATGTGCCCATAACAAGGATTGAAAAGGCCAAATATCCGGTAATCGATTTTCACTCCCATGCCTATGCCAAGTCCGATGCGGAACTGCAAGAATGGGTAAAGACCATGGATCGTTTTGGGGTGGAGAAGACCATCATTTTGACCGGTCAGACCGGAAAGGCCTTTGATAGCATTTACGACATCTATTCCAAATATGACGATCATTTTGAGCTTTGGTGCGGCTTTGATTACACGGGATATCAGGAAAAGGGTTGGCCCCAAAAGGCCATTAAGGAATTGGAAAGATGTTTTAAAAAAGGCGCCAAAGGGATAGGGGAATTGGGCGATAAAGGGGCAGGGCTGAAAAATTCGAAACCGACCCCTGCCCTGGGGATGCATATTGATGATGCACGTATGATCCCATTGTTAAAAAGATGCGGGGAGCTGGGAATGCCCGTAAATGTTCACGTGGCCGATCCCTACTGGATGTACTTGCCCATCGACGCCCATAATGATGGCCTGATGAACGCCGCTAACTGGAAGATCGACACCAATAATAAAGACCTTTTAATGCACGCCGAACTGATCAATACCTTGGAAAATGCGGTAAAAGGCAATCCGGGCACCACCTTTATTGCCTGCCACCTGGCCAACTGTAGCCACGACCTGGAAATCTTGGGCAGGCTTTTCGATGCCTATGATAATCTCTATGCCGATATTGCGGCCCGATATGCCGAAAATGCACCTGTCCCCAGAAGAACAAAGGCTTTTTTTGAAAAGTATCAAGACCGGTTGGTCTATGGAACCGATATGGGCATGGATGCCTCGATGTACGAAACCACTTTTCGCATTTTGGAATCCGCCGACGAGCATTTTTACGGAAAGGAACTCTTTTCTTATCATTGGCCCCTCAACGGCTTGGATCTAAGTGATACGGCACTTCAAAAAATGTACTACCAAAACAGTAAAAAGATTTTGAAGTGATATTGAACCTTTGTCCTAGGTTCTGTAGAAATTCATTTCATCCATGTATTTCCATACGAGATCAGGAAGCATGGGGCGTACATTTTTCCCCAATTTGTGCTGATTGCGGATAAAAGTGGCCGATATTTCGATGATGGGGGCATCGATTCTGTGAATTTTCGGATGGTCTTGGAACAGTTCCGGGGTCGAACCCTCGGAGACCCTTGGATAAACATAAAGTTCATGACGTTCCAAGATTTGCCCATAATTTTTCCATTTATGAAAACCGTTGAGGTTGTCTTCTCCCATGATCAGGCTAAAATGATAACCCTTGGGATACTTTTCCTCAAGATTCACCAAAGTATTGATGGTATAATTGGGCTGGGGCAAATCGAATTCGATATTGCTGGGCTTCAGTTTGGGATATTCCTTGGTGGCTTCCACGACCATTTGGTACCTATGGTGGTCGGCTAATAGGGTTTGTTTGGTTTTAAACGGACTTCTTGGGGTGACTACGAACCAGACCTCATCAAGCCCGGAAAATTCCACCATATGGTTGGCGATCACCATATGACCGATATGTATGGGGTTAAAGGTGCCGAAGTATAAACCTACCTTTTTCAAAATCAACCTTTTTCTCGGTTACCATCACTTTGTTTGGGGTTGGAAGTCGCGATAAATTCCTTGACCAAGGCCTTGGATTCCTTTAAAGCGGTTTCCAAATCATAATTCTTGATTATTTTATCGAATTGTGGCGCCGTGGCCAGTTCAACCGAGGCTTTTGCAATACGCATATTTATTTTATCATCGCTCTCGGTACTTCTTTTTTTGAGCCTTATTTTCAATTCATCAACACTGGGGGGCTTTACAAAAACCGCCAGGGTTTGCTTGGGAAATTTCTTCTTGATGCGAAGCCCGCCGGCCACGTCGATATCAAAAATCACATTTTTACCTTCGGCCCACAATCGCTCCACCTCGCTTTTTAAGGTGCCATAGAAATTGTCGCGATACACCTCTTCCCATTCCAGGAAATCATCTGCCTTGATATGGTTCTTAAACTCCGATATGGTCATGAAATAGTAGTGTTCGCCATGTTTTTCCTTCCCACGGCGCGGCCTGGTGGTCGCCGAGACCGAAAATGCCAGATTTAACTCGGGTCGCTCCAGCAAATAACGCACTATGGTGGTTTTTCCGCTCCCGGAAGGTGCCGAGAATATGATTAGTTTACCTCCCTCCATCATAAAACATTGAGCATTTGTTCCTTTATTTTTTCCAACTCATCTTTCATTTGAACCACCAATTGCTGCATTGGGGCATAGTTGGCCTTTGAACCTATGGTGTTGATTTCCCTTCCGATTTCCTGGGTGATAAAACCCAATTTTTTCCCGTTTGAATCGTCAGAAAGCAAGGTGGAAGAAAAATAATCGAGGTGGTTCGCCAAGCGCACTTTCTCTTCGGTTATATCGTATTTCTCCAAATAATAGATGAGCTCTTGTTCAAATCGGTTGGCATCGACGCTCGTTTTGAGATCGGCCACTGCTTTTTCCAAACGCTCCCTTATGGTTGCCAGACGTTCGGGATCCATTTCGATGACCTTTTGCAACAAAGACTTTAAGGTGGCCAGGCGATCCAGGAAATCGGTTTCCAAAATCTTACCTTCTTCCGATCGGAACAGATTGATTTCAACCAACGCTTTTTCCAAGGCCTCCAGAATGGTGCGGTATTCCTCCTCATCGATATCCTCGCGTTCGGTTTTCAGGGCGTCGGGCATCCTAAGTGCCATTTCCATCAACCGGAGGTCGTCCCCATCGGCGATGGCACGCAATTGCTTCATGTATTGCCGTATGGCCGACTCGTTTACCTGGGCAGTGGTTTCATCTCCTGTCAGTTCAATATACAGCCCAATGTCGATTTTCCCTCTTTGCAATGAATTTGCGATGAGCTTACGTAATTCCAACTCTTTTTCGCGATAGGCCGAGGGCATGCGAACGTTAAGGTCCAGACTTTTACTGTTGAGCGACTTCAGTTCAACGGTAATCTTTTTGGTGGGAAGTTGTATCACATGCTTCCCGAACCCGGTCATGGATTGGATCATAAAAGGTGATTAAATTGGTGCAAAGGTAGTTAAAATTAAGGGTTTTCCTTTCTGTTGCCATCTTTGTCGAACCGTTTGTTGAGCTGGGTTTCGCAGTGATACATGCCTATACCGATTCCAATAAGCATGGCGAATAAAGAAATCAAGGGAGAAGCCTTTGGATAGATACCAAAGGAAATAATGCCGATGAGCAACAAGCTGATGCCCAAATAAAGGAACATCTTCGCCCCCAAGGCATTGGCGTAATCCCAAATTTCCTGGTTCGCCATGCTTCTTCTGGTGCGATATCCGTAAAAATAGTTGATTTTTTTGGGAGGAAACCTTCGCCACAGCAGGCCGGACACAATAAAAATGATTGCCGTTATCGTTGCTGCGATAAAAAGTTCCCAGTCCAAACCACTATAGTTCCCTTACCCAGATGTTCCGAAAACTGACGCGGCTGTTGTCGCCGTGGTCCTGCAGCATCAATGGTCCTTTACCGTGTGCGGGGTTTTTTGGCCAGCCGATGTAGGGGGTGGTTCCTTTTAATTCTATATGATCCTGTACCAAGACCCCGTTGTGGATTACCGTAACCGTTCCCGATTTTATCTTGCCTCCCTCAGCATTGAATTCCGGGGCATGGTATATAATGTCGTAGGTATTCCATTCCCCGGAGGGTACCGAGGCCATGGCAAGGGGTACGTGTTGTTTATAAATTGAGGCGACCTGCCCGTTCACATAGGTCGGGTTATCGTTTTGGTCCAAAACCTGCACTTCATATAAGCCGTCAAGAAAAATTCCGCTGTTACCGCGATTTTGGCCTTCACGTTGCACTTCCGCGGGAGAACGCCATTCAATATGCAACTGTATGTCCCCAAATTGCTGCTTGGTTTGAATGTTCCCTGTTTTGTCGTTCACCGTCATACTTCCATCTTTGTTCAGGTGCCATTTGGCCGCCGTACTATCGACTGAGCTGATCCAACCATCCAGGTTACTTCCGTCAAAAAGCACGATGGCATCGCTGGGAGGCATGCCGTTGGCTCCCGGGACGACCTTGGGGACCACAGGCTCGTAAAACTCGGTTTCCTCCGGTGTTGTGGGTTCAGTACCCATATATTCCTTATAAACGATTACCTCACTATCGATGGGTTCGGATTGCTCAACGGGTTGTTCCTTGGTTTTTTCCTGACAGGAAACCAGGGCAACGGTAACAAATAGGGGAAGCAAATATTTTATTTTCATGATCATCAAAATTATTGGGTTGTATGAATTCTTAATTGGGTTGGTTATTGTTTTGATAAAAGAATATGCTGATGGAACAGCCTACAGCTCCTTGATTTTTATGTTTCGGAACGATACCATGTCGCCATGATCTTGCAGGCCAATTTTTCCCGTGGGATGCTTTCCGAAATGGTCCCAATCGGCAAATTTTGATTTGGACACCATGGCCGACCATCCCGGATCATTGGTAGGAAAGGTGACGATTTCTTCCCCGTTCAAGGTCACACTGCCCTGATTGGTCTTGTGATTGACCTTGATCACCATGGTATTCCATTCGCCCACCGGTTTGGTGACATCTTTGGAAGGGCCGATCATATCGTACAAGGAACCCGCCTGGTGGGTGGTGCCCACTTTGGCATCGGGATGTTTCTCATTGTCAAGTACCTGTATTTCTGGTCCGGTTTGATAGGCTTCGGGCAAAGAAGGCATTTCCATGACGCCCCAAAAGACACCGCTATTGCCGCCTTCGGAGATGCGCCAATCCAAGGATAGCTCAAAATCGGTAAAGTTCTTCGTAGTGACCAGATTATAGGCTTCCCCTTTTTTACGGTCTTTAGGCGGATATAGCACCATTGCCCCGTCTTCCAACTTCCAGTGGTCTGAAACACCGTCCTTCAAATATTCTTTCCAACCATCAAAAGAAGTGCCATCGAACAAGACGGTCCATTCTGATTCTGGGGTCGGCATTTCGGTCATGGGCGTCGATTCCGCCACGCTCTCATCCTTATTATTTTCGGGTTTGCCCTTGCAGCTAAAAATAAGGGTTGCGAGTAGTGCGGTCATGATGCGTTTTGTCATTGTCGTATGGTATTATCGGTTACTAATTCGTTAAGGGTCAATAGGGCTTTTGTGCGCTGTTGCCTTCCCAAGGCACTACATTTATAGGCCCAATATTTTTTTAAGCATGGCTTTATCTACGGCGGCCCCTGCAAAATCATCGAAAGTTTTTTCGGTGGCTTCGATAATATGGTCCTGTATAAATTTAGCGCCTTCACGCGCCCCTTGCTCCGGACTTTTGATACAGCATTCCCATTCCATCACCGCCCAAACATCGCATCCATATTGGGTGAGTTTGGAGAATATCGTCTTGAAATCGATTTGCCCATCTCCCAACGACCGATATCGACCGGCCCTATTGCCCCAGTCGTTATAGCCGCCAAAGGCCCCTTTTTTGCCTGTGGGGTTAAATTCCGAATCCTTGACATGGAACGATTTGATGAATTGGTGGTAATGATCGATATAGCTGATGTAATCCAACTGCTGCAAGACAAAATGGCTTGGGTCGTAGAGGATATTGACCCGTTTATGGTTGCCCGTGGCTTTCAGAAAGCGTTCAAAGGTATCTCCGTCGTGAAGGTCTTCCCCCGGATGGATCTCATAACAAACGTCAACACCCTCCTTGTCAAAATGATTCAATATAGGAAGCCATCTTTTGGCCAGTTCTTCAAAGCCCATCTCCACCAAACCGGCCGGGCGTTGCGGCCAGGGATGCCAGGTATGCCATAACAGTGCCCCGGAGAACGTGGCATGGGCGCCAATGCCCAAGCGCCGGCTCGCGGTCGCCGCTTTCTTCACCACGCCGACGGCCCATTCGGTACGCGCCTTGGGGTTGTTCCTAACACGTTCCGGTGCAAAGCCGTCGAACATTAGGTCATAGGCGGGATGCACGGCAACCAGCTGCCCTTGCAAATGGGTAGAAAGTTCAGTGATCTCCAGACCATAGCTGTTCACCTTTCCCTTCAACTCATCGCAATAGGTTTGACTTTCAGCGGCCTTGTCCAAATCGATCAAAAAACTTTCCCAAGTTGGTATTTGGATTCCCTTGTACCCCAAATCCGAGGCCCATTTGCACATCCCGTCCAAAGAATTGAACGGGGCTTTGCTATCTACAAACTGGGCTAGGAATACGGCTGGTCCTTTTATTGTTTTCATTTTTACGGTGCTTATGGTTTTTGTTATCTATTTGTATGTGGTGGTATTTTAATAATAAACCCTATATTTATTACCTCAAAATCGCTTCCAATGCCTTCGACTTCGGGAAGTCATAAATATAGGAAAACCATCATAATTAATACAAGAAATAAGCATGAATCAGGAAGAGCAGTATGATGCCATTGTGGTCGGAACCGGAATAAGCGGAGGATGGGCAGCAAAGGAATTATGTGAAAAAGGCTTAAAGACTTTGGTTTTGGAGCGTGGGCGCATGGTAAAGCATATAGAAGATTACCCGACCATGAACGATGATGTTTGGGACTATGCCCTTAAAGGAGAACTTACCACCGAGGACCGAAAGAAATACCACGTACAAAGTAGGGTCAACTGGGCGCCTAAGGAGGATGTGAAGCACTTTTTTGTGAACGATTTGGAACATCCATATGTAGAGATCAAGCGCTTCGATTGGATACGGGGATATCAAGTGGGTGGACGGTCGCTCACCTGGGGCCGTCAGAGTTACCGATGGAGCGACCTTGATTTTACGGCGAATCAAAAAGAGGGAATCGGGGTCGATTGGCCAGTGCGATATCGGGATATCTCGCCTTGGTACGACAAAGTGGAAGAGTATATCGGGGTCAGTGGGCAAAACCTCGGGTTGAGCCAATTGCCCGACGGCAAGTTTCAGCCTGCAATGGATTTAAATTGCGTGGAACGGGATTTTCAGGAATCGGTGGCCAAGGAATTCTCTGACGGCCGATTGATCACCATTGGAAGGGTAGCCCATATTACCGATAAGGATGCCCAATTCGAAGGTCGAGGAGCCTGCCAAAACCGAAATCGATGCTGGCGAGGCTGTCCGTTCGGAGGCTATTTCAGCAGTAACTCTTCAACTTTGCCGGCCGCTGAAAGAACAGGGAACATGACCCTCAGGCCCAATTCCATCGTTTATGAAGTAATTTATGATGAGCAGCGAAAAATGGCTACAGGGGTGAGGGTCATCGATGCGGAAACCCATGAGAAGTTGGAGTTTAAGGCCAAAGTGATTTTTCTATGTGCTTCGGCCATGGCTTCGGTGGGCATTTTATTGCAGTCGAAGTCAGTACGTTTTCCCAATGGCCTTGGTAACGACTCCGATGCATTGGGAAGGGGTATCATGGATCATCATTACAAATTGGGGGCGACGGCGAAAGTCGAGGGCCATTTGAACAAATACTATAAAGGACGTCGACCGAATGGATTCTATATCCCACGCTTTGTAAACCTGGATGAAAAAACCAAACGGGAAGGCTATCTCCGTGGTTTCGGATATCAGGGAACCGCCAGTCGTGAAGACTGGTCGACATCGGTTGCTGAAATGGGCTATGGGGCCGGTCTTAAGGAAAGCATTCTTAAACCTGGCCAGTGGCAGATCGGGGTGACCGGTTTCGGAGAATTTCTTCCTTACGATGATAACCGGGTGACCCTAAGCCCGACAGAAAAAGACCAATGGGGCCTTCCCCAATTGGCCTTCGATGTGGAGTTCAAAGAAAACGAATACCGAATGCGTGAAGACATCAAAAGCGAAATCGTTGCCATGTTCAAGGCAGCCGGATTCAAAGATGTGCAGTCTTATGACGAAACCACCGGACCGGGGTTGGGCATTCATGAAATGGGCGGTGCCAGAATGGGACATGACCCCAAGACCTCCATTTTGAACAAGGACAACCAAATTCATTCGGTGCCCAATGTATATGTGACCGACGGAGCGTTTATGACCTCTTCCAGCTGTGTGAATCCTTCCCTTACCTATATGGCCTTTACAGCAAGGGCCGCAAACCATGCCGCCAACGCATTTAATTTGGGGAAATTCTCCTAAACAAATTCTATATCAATGGACAATGCGTCAGCAAGAAGTATGTGGGGTGATTTTTTGGATGCCCATTTGGAATATGCCTTTGTAGAGGCGCCAAAAGTGATTCGGTTGCACCAAAACGATAAAGAAGCCTCCCGATATGTACAGATGGTGGCAAAGGGAATTAAAAAGGCGGTTTCCCATTCGCTTTTGGTACTGCAATACCGTAAGGAACCCTTGCCCAAAATCGGGGATTTTATCGTGCTGGTCGATGGTGAAGAAAAAGCGCAGTGCATCGCAAGGACCACTTCGGTAAATTTGAGACCTTTTTTCAGCATTAACGAGGCCTATGCAAAGTTGGATTGGGTAGGTGAAAACGGACTGGCACATTGGAAAACCGAGCATTGGGAAAGGTACACCAAGGAGTTGGAACCCTACGGCCGGGTTCCTAGGGAAAGCATGATCGTCGTTTGCCAAGCGTTCGAAAAGGTTTTCTGATCAAAGACCCCCATGAATTGGGAATCTGAATCAAAACTTCAAATTTTATCTCTAACCAATTGACAAGAACCCCAACGGTCACTATCAAGGGCCATTGGGGTTCTTCTTACCATTTTCGGCGGTTCACAAGACCATGGTCCTTAAAGACTATTTCTCAAGTTCTATCCAAACATTTCCTTTTTTATTCGATTCAACGGTGGCTTCAATAAAATTCATGCCTCGAACCCCATCGACCATGGTGGGGAATTCGCCGTCATTGTATTTGTTGCCCCGAATCGCCCTGGCGGCGCCAAGGTATATATTGGCCATGGAATCGAAAATGCCCTCCGGATGTCCTGGGGGCAACTTGGTGCCATCCAAAGACAATTTGCTGTTATAGGCATGACCGGGCTTGTAGATCTGGGTGGGTTTGGTATCGCTCAGCAGGTAAAGGAAGTTCGGGTTTTCCTGTTCCCATCTGAATGCCCCTTTCTCGCCGTAAATGGCAATGGCAAGTCCGTTTTCCTCCCCGGTGGCCACCTGGCTGCTTCGTATCACACCCTTAACATAATCGCCCACGCGGATCAAGACCGTGCCATCGATATCCATTTTATTGTCTTTGTACAGATAATTGAAATCGCATAAGATCGATTTGATCTTGAGTCCAGTCGTATATTCCACCAAATTGAAGGCATGTACCCCTATATCTCCGATGCAAGAGCTGATGCCTGCCTTTTTTGGATCTAAGCGCCATACCGAGGAACGTTTTTTCTTGTCATGGATAATCGTGTTGATCCAGCCCTGGTAATAGCGGGCATCTACTTTATGGATTTTACCCAAAGCCCCGGCCTTGATCATTTCACGCATTTGGCGTACCATGGGGTAACCGGTATAGGTATGGGTTAGGGCAAATACGGTACCGGCCTTTTTATGGGCTTTCTGCAGGATTTTCGCCTCTTCCAAGGTAGTGGTCATGGGTTTTTCACAAATCACATGGAACCCATTTTCAAGGAGCTTCAGTGCCATTGGAAAATGTAAAAAATTAGGGGTGAGCACCGAACATACCTGAATGCGCTTGTTCGCGGGAAGTTTCATTTCTTCCGTTATGAAGGTGTCAAAATCAGGATAAATCCGATCTGTGGGCACATCTATTTCCTTGGCGAAGGCCATGTTATCCTTAAAACTGGGATTGAACACGGCGCCCACAATTTGATAGTTGTCGTTGATATGGGAGGCTACCCTGTGCAGCACTCCGATGAGGGAATCACCGCCCCCTCCTAAAATTCCCATTCTAATTTTCTTTGGCATGGATTGTAATTTTTGAAATATTAAGAAATTATGATTTTCAATTTATATAAAAATTCTAAGATTTATATGCGATTTGCTCATTTTTAAACAAAAGCGCGAACAAAAGCAGTACCAGAACCGAAAAGGCTGCGGGATAGTGCCATATCGATAGCCAATCGTGGCCTTTATCCGCCAAAAGATAGGCATTTGTAATTCTTCCGGCGAACCAAAATCCGATCAGCATCCCGATGCCATAGGTGGCCAGGGTAATCAACCCTTGTGCGGCGCTCTTATAGGTCGGGCCGGCTTTGCTGTCGGTATAGATCTGGCCCGACACGAAGAAAAAATCATAGCAAACACCGTGCAGCGCAATGCCTATGATCAGTAAATAGGTCAGGGAGCCAGAATCACCATAGGCGAAAAGCGCATACCGCAAGGCCCAAGCGAACATGGCGACCAAGATGGTATTCTTGAAACCGAATCTTTTAAAGAAAAAAGGCAACAATAACATAAAAAGGATTTCCGATATCTGCCCAATGGTCATTTTTCCGGCGGGATTTGAAACACCTACTTCTCCCAAAAACTGCCCGGCATGCTGGTAGTAGAATGCCAAGGGGATGCATATCAATACGGAAGCCAAGAAGAAAATCAAAAAGTTTCGATCCTTCAAAAGGGCCAAGGCCTCCAGACCTAAGATTTCGGAAAGTGTAATTTTTTTGGCACGGTCTGCCCTCGGTGGGGTTTTGGGCAAGGTGAAGCTGAAAATCCCCAGGAGGCCTGAAGCAATGGACGACATTAAAAAAGTATTTCTCAAAATGCCATCGGCTATGCCTTCTTGGGAATCCCAGCCAAAATAGCTGATCAACAACCCTGCAGTGATCCAACCCAAGGTCCCGAAAACACGGACAAAAGAAAATTCCTTGGCCGGGTCTTTCATTTGGTTGAACGATACCGAGTTTACCAAAGCGAGCGTAGACATGTACATGACCATATAGGCCAACAGATACGGGAAGAAAAACGAAAAATCGTCGGTGGCGTAGAGCAGGTACATCAACATGGCGCCCAATAAATGAAGCACCCCCAAGATGCGTTCAGCATTGAAATAGCGATCGGCGATCAAACCGATCACGAAGGGGGCAAGGATGGCGCCCCATGACTGTGTGGAATAGGCAAGGCCTATCTCGGGGTCGGAAGAGTTTAATGTATTCGGTAAGTAGATCCCCATGGTCACAAACCAGCTTCCCCAGATAAAAAATTCAAGGAACATCATGACGGAAAGCTGTACGCGGATCGAATTTTTCATTGGTCCTTACCTTATCGTTTATAGTAGATAAAATCCAGAGGGATAGGTTCAAGGCCGTTGGCCCTGAAGTCCATTGCAATCTGTCCCCTGTGATGCGTTGAATGGTTTACGATATGAAAGAGGATATCTTTCAAGGTATCGGTGAAAAGCCTGCCTTCGGAATTTTCATAATCGATGCGTTTGTCAAAATCTTCAATATCCGCATTGGTGATGATTTCAAAGGAAGCCCTTTGGTTTTCGTAGTGTATGTCGCCCCAGGCCTTTACCTGATGAAGCTCAAACACCCCATATTGAGGCATCTTGCCCAAGGCGCGGGCATTCCATATATGGTGCGCATTGAGCACATGGCTAAAGAGTTCCATACTTTTTGCAGGCACTTTTTCCAGTGTATTGCAAGCCTCGATCAGTTTTTTGTTGCAGTAGAAATTATAATCGAAGAGTTGGTTGATAAAGACTTTCACTTGGTCGTATGTATATTTAAGGTTTGGTGTTAACGCATTTGAGATGCGGCTTTGAGCATCAGATCCCTGGTGGCAATGATCCCGGCTTCCTCAGAAAGTTCGCTTCCTTCATATTCCACCCCAATAAATCCTGAATAGCCGGCATCCTTAACAATTTGGAGCATTTTTACATAGTCGATTTCCCGTTCGTTCCCGGCATCATCAAAATCATGGGATTTGGCGCTCACCGCTTTGGCAAAGGGCATCAATTCGGAAACCCCCTTATAAATATCGTACATTTCGTCACAACCCGCGCCATTGTCTTTGCGCTTCACGCAGAAATTGCCGAAATCGGGCAAGGTGCCACAGTTGTCCATACCCACCATTTCCATCACTTCTGCCAACATGGCCGCATTGGAAGATAAGCCGCCATGGTTTTCGACAATGACATTGATGTTCTTGTCTTTTGCATAAGTGGCGAGTTTGGTAAGGCCGTCGACTGCGTTTTTCTTCCAGTCGCCGGGTACGTCGCTGCCGGCAAGATTTACCCTAATGGAATGGCATCCCATGGCCTTGGCGGCATCGACCCATTTATAATGCCTTTCTACGGCTTCGGTTCGTTCCTTGGGGTCGTTCACCGCCAAATTTCCCTGACCATCGATCATGATCAGTACATTTTGCAGTCCGTATTTTTGGGCTTCCGCATTCGATTTCGCTACGAATGAGGCCATGGCTTCAGGGGAGTAACCAGCGGCTTCGAGCTCGGGATTGTATAGCTGGCTTACATATTCCAAACCGGTAAATCCCCAATTTTTTGCCTTCTCCGCGAAGGTATAGGGGTCGACCCCATCTTCACGGATCATTTTGTGGATACTCCATTGCGCCAGCGACAACTTAAAGAAAGGTTCCGCTGTTTGTGCCGTCACATTTTGTTGGGGGCCCTCATCCGATTGAGGTTTTTTCGACTCCTTGCAAGCGGTTAATCCCATAATGCAAATGGCAATTCCCATACGGGAACCGTTCAAAATAAAATTTCTCAGTTTCATCATAGGGAGGTTTTAAAAGTATTTTGGAAATTCCTATCGGCACCATTTTATGCAATGTTATGGCTTATCAGTCAGTCTCTTAACATCGATGGCCTAAAAACATTGCCCAAAAAATATTTCCAAATCTTTAATAGGTCTGGGGATTATGAATGTTTTCTTTAAAGGGAACCCCGTTTAAATGTAGAAAATTAAATTAATATTTAATAAATTTAGGATCTAAACAATTCGATACATGAACAAATTTTATTACAATGAAGAGCAGGAATCGTATGATGCGATTGTTGTGGGTACCGGAATCAGTGGAGGCTGGGCGGCCAAGGAGCTTTGCGAGAACGGACTGAAGACCCTTGTCTTGGAACGTGGGAGAATGGTAAAGCATATCGAGGATTATGAAACCGCCAATATGGATGACTGGGATTTTCCACTTCGAGGGGAAATTACGGTGGAGGAAAAGGCTAAACAATTGAAACAATCCAGAACAGGATATACGACCAATGCAGCCAGCAAAATGTGGTTCGTGAACGATTTGGAACATCCTTATAATGAAATTAAGCGATTCGATTGGATGCGCGGCTATCATGTAGGTGGGCGTTCGCTTCAATGGGGCCGTCAATCTTATCGCTGGAGCGATATCGATTTCACGGCCAACCAACGAGAGAAAATCGCTGTCGATTGGCCCGTACGCTATAAGGATATTGCCCCATGGTACGATAAGGTTGAAGCATTCATAGGGGTCAGTGGCGAGCCCTTGGGCCTTCCCCAATTGCCCGACAGCAATTTTTTGCCCATGATGGATCTGAATTGTGTGGAGCAGCATTTTCGAGAACAGGTAGCCGAGAACTTTGATGGTCGCGTTGTGACTGCGGGAAGAGTGGCCCACCTAACCGGTACCAAGGAATTTGATGGGCGTAGCCACTGTATGTATCGAAACCGATGTATCAGGGGCTGTCCGTTTGGCGCGTACTTCAGCAGTTTGTCCTCAACCTTGCCAGCTGCGGAACGCACGGGCAACATGACCCTAAGGCCAGACTCCATTGTTCATGAAATCATCTATGATCCCAACACCAAGAAGGCCACGGGGGTAAAGGTCATCGACAGGGTGACCAAGGAAGCCTTCGAATTTAAGGCCAAGGTTATTTTCCTTTGTGCTTCGGCCATAGCTTCGACCTCAATTTTGATGCAATCGAAATCGGACCGTTTCCCAAACGGTATGGGAAATGAATCGGACCAATTGGGTCGAAACATCATGGACCATCATTTGGGTGTAGGCGCACAAGGAAAATACGATGGCTTTGACGACAAATATTACAAGGGAAGAAAACCTAATGGCATTTATCTACCACGGTTTAGGAACTTAGGTGGCGATACCGACCGATCCGATTACAAAAGAGGGTTTGGTTATCAAGGTGGCGCATCAAGGGGCAATTGGGAAGATGCCGTTGCCGAACTATCACATGGAAAAGACTTGAAGGATGCGCTGCTTAAGCCCGGGGGTTGGACTTTTGGCATGACCGGATTTGGGGAAGTATTGCCTTATGAAGACAATAGGATGACTTTGGATTACGATAAGTTGGATGGTTGGGGCTTACCGACCGTGACTTTCGATGCCGAGTTCAAGGAAAATGAATGGAACATGCGGAAGGATATGAAGGAATCGGCCGTACAAATGTTGGAGAAAGCAGGCTTTCGCGACGTTGAGCCCTATGACAGGCCGGGGGCATTGGGCCTAGGGATCCACGAAATGGGTACCGCACGTATGGGCAAGGACCGTAAAACCTCCGTACTCAATGGCAACAATCAAGTTCATGACGTACCCAATGTATATGTGACCGATGGAGCATTCATGACCTCAGCGAGTTGCGTAAACCCTTCATTGACCTATATGGCCTTTACGGCCAGGGCTGCCGATCACGCGGTCAAACAACTTAAAAAAGGAACAATATAATGGATAGAAGAAAAGCACTTAGGAACATGGGCCTGGCCATGGGATACACCATCGCCACCCCAGCATTGCTCGGAATCGTTCAAAGCTGTAAAAAGGAGAAAACCCTAGCTTGGGCACCGGAATTTTTTACCACTGATGAAGGGATGGCCGTGTCGCAGCTCGTCGATATCATCCTACCCAAAACCGATACGCCATCGGCCTCGGAAATGCAGGTCGATATCTTTATCGATCGATTTGCGAACCAGGCCATGGAGCCCCAGCAAAAAGATTTTATGAGAATGTCTATGGGCAAATTCTTTGATAAAGCCCTTAAAGATGCTGGCAAAGAAAAGGCCGGGGATTTGACGGCTGAGGAATTGGAAGCCACTTTGGCCGATGCCTTGAAGGTGACCAAGGAAGAAAAACTGGGTCGTATGGAAGCCATCCAAAGTTATAACAGCGCCGTATTGGAGGGCAACGAACCGACACTCGATGAGGGCATATCGCGTTATGCCTTTGCCGATAATCTTCGACAAATGACGATTTGGGGCTACAAAACTTCGGAATACGTTGGGGAAGAGGTATTGGTATACTTACCGGTACCTGGGGAATATATCGCTTGTGGCGATTTAAAGGAATTGACCGGAGGAAAAGCCTGGTCGATATAATCAGCTATTTTGAAAAGAAGAAATTTTCTACAGAAATCAGCCCTCACCGGAGGTGCCTTATCCTTGGGCGGGGCTTTTTCCTATGCGGCCGGGGCATACGATTCGACCAAACATCAGTTCAATCTCAAATATGCCCCTCATTTAGGCATGTTCAAAGCGCATGCTGGCGACGATCCAATTGCACAGCTCAATTTTATGGCAGACCAGGGCTTCACGGCCTTTGAGGACAATGGAATGATGGGCAGGGACATTGCCATGCAGACCAAGATAGGAGAAACACTCGCGCGCCATAATATGACCATGGGCGTCTTTGTAATCGACAAGGGCGGAAATATGGATAACACCCTTGCGGCCGGTAAGCAAGAATATGTCGATATCTTTCTAGACGGCTGCAGAAAGGCGGTTGAGGTTGCCAAGCGGGTGAATGCCAAGTGGATGACCGTCGTGCCCGGCGGGTTTGACCGGGATTTGCCTATTGGGATCCAGAATGCCAATGTGATCGAGGCGCTTCGCAAAGGGGCGGAAATCCTTGAACCCCATGGGCTCGTCATGGTACTTGAGCCACTCTCCGACTCGCCGGACTTGTACCTACGCACCTCCGAACAGACTTACTTGATTTGCAAAGGTGTCAACAGCCCTTCCTGTAAAATTCTGTACGACATATATCATATGCAGAAAAATGAGGGGCATCTGATACACAATATGGACCTTTGCTGGGAGGAAATCGCCTATATACAAATAGGGGACAACCCCGGTAGAAAAGAGCCCACCACAGGAGAAATCAATTATAAAAATGTCTTCAAATACATTCACGGTAAAGGTTTCCAAGGGGTACTCGGGATGGAGCATGGCAATGCTATGGCGGGCAAACCCGGGGAACAGGCCGTGATCGATGCCTATAAGGAAGTGGACGCTTTTATGTAGGGGAAGTGGTGTATGTATTTTTACAAGGGTGCGATTCCAACCTAGGGAACAGCAACCGGTTTTATCATGCGACCTTATGTGCTAGGCAATTGGACATAAGTTTCGACAGCGCTTATTGAATAACCTTCCAAAATAATCAAATTTATCCCAAGGACTGCAATTTGGGATTCCTTGACTTGCCCTTTTGCATCCAACGATTAAAATGGTACTTCACTGAAAATATTTCGGCACTAGAAGCCTTCAGATTACCGTTTAACGGATGTATTTTGTCGTTGTGATGTCGTTTGTCGAAAAAATCGAAGTATTCGATGTACTGCACGGCAGCCATGTAAGAATTGATTCGGAATTACCGTTCTTTGGGTATGAACCCCTATTTCTACCTACTTTTTGGCTATGTTGCCCTGTTATTGATATCAAAAATGGCCTATCGGATTTATCTGAAAAAATCTATGCCTTTTCGATCGGTTTAACATGGCTTATTGGAACATTGGTGAGCGATCAAGCAATTGACGTATGTTCACTTCGGATACGTTCCGCTCGACCCAATTGATTAAAAATTGGGAAAATAATTATGTATTTCTTGGGCTGCTGTACTTTTTTTTAAAAAAAAGCGTTTTTTTCATAGGTGCGGTAATCTTTTTCCAAACATTCACCGTATTTATAAAAAGTTTCTTTTCTAATGGGGCATATTATGGACAATTATATCCTTATTTTGATGATTTACATTGCGGCCTACTCGTCTGCCGTGGTACTTCGTCCTTATTTCAAAAAATAGACCACTTCTCCTTTGGATGCATGATGGCCAAATGGGAAACCGTCCGTTTCCCGATTATGTTCCAGCAACAACGATCACCCTTCCTATTTCTAAGAACCAGTTTTGATAATTGAACGGTTTATGCCCGGCTTTGCTCGTGCATAGTGGTGTATTAACGTAAAAAGTAAAAAACCGGCATTTGCCGGTTTTTTATGCTTTTGTTGTTGTTCCAAAGGTCAAGACCCGCACATCAAACAATCATCATCTGCCTGCCCTTCTTTCGCCCTCGCGATCATGGCTTTCATTTCCTCTTCGGTCATAGGCTCAACTTCAATTTCAGAAGGGGAAATCATTGGATCCGGCTCCATTTTAAGGGCCGCTAAGGCATCGGCGGATGGCGGGGTGGCCGCTGCCACTTCAGCTTCGGCCGCAACGCTGACTGGCACTTCTTTTTTCTTGGTGTTGTCCAAGGTAAATTTAATGGCATCGACCGCTGCTTTAGTTCTCAAATAGTACATTCCGGTCTTCAAGCCGCTTTTCCAGGCATAAAAATGCATGGAAGTAAGTTTGGCATAGTTGGCGTTCTCCATAAAGAGGTTGAGCGACTGGCTCTGGTCAATGAAGTAACCGCGTTGCCTGCTCATGTCGATAATGTCTTTCATGCTCAACTCCCATACGGTTTTGTAGAGTTCCTTGATATCGGCCGGAATCGCATCGATATGCTGAATCGAACCATTCGCGCGCATCAATTCCTGCTTCAGGTTTTCGTTCCATAGCCCAAGGCCTACCAAATCTTCCAAGAGGTGTTTGTTCACCACGATGAACTCGCCGGATAGTACCCTTCGCGTATAGATATTTGAGGTATAGGGTTCAAAACATTCGTTGTTTCCCAAGATTTGCGAGGTAGATGCGGTTGGCATCGGTGCGACCAACAAGGAATTGCGTACCCCGTGTTTTTTTACATCCTTGCGCAACTTACCCCAGTCCCATCGACCTGATAGTTCTTCATCTTTGATGTTCCAAAGGTTGTGTTGGAACAAGCCCTGGGAAATGGGCGAGCCTTCATAGGAGGAGTAAACCCCTTCTTCCTTGGCGGCTTCCATAGAGGCGGTCACGGCAGCGAAATAGAGGGTTTCAAAAATCTCTTGGTTCAGAACTTTGGCCTCATCACTGGTGAAGGGCAACCGCAGCATGATGAAGGCATCGGCCAAACCTTGCACGCCCAGTCCGATGGGTCTGTGGCGCATATTTGAATTTTCCGCTTCTTTCACCGGATAATAATTTCTATCGATGACCCTGTTCAGGTTTTTGGTGACCCGTTTGGTGACCCTGAAAAGTTCTTTATGGTCGAATTCGCCATTTTTTATAAACATCGGCAAGGCAATGGATGCCAAGTTGCAAACGGCGACCTCATCTGGCGAGGTATATTCCAAAATTTCCGTGCAGAGGTTGGATGATCGGATGGTCCCCAAGTTTTTCTGGTTGCTTTTTCGATTGGCGGCATCCTTATAGAGCATATAAGGCGTGCCGGTCTCGATTTGTGATTCCAGAATTTTCTCCCAGAGTTCCCTTGCCTTTACGGTTTTCCTTCCTTTCCCCTTTGCCTCATAGCCCAAGTAAAGCGCTTCGAAGGCTTCACTATGGTTGGTGAACAGGCCTGGACATTCGTTGGGGCACATGAGGGTCCAATCTTCATTGTTTTCCACCCTTTTCATAAAAAGATCAGGAATCCACATGGCGTAAAAAAGGTCACGCGCCCTCATTTCTTCCTTCCCATGGTTTTTCTTCAAGTCAAGAAAATCGTATATATCGGCATGCCATGGTTCAACATAGATGGCAAAACTGCCTTTCCTTTTTCCACCGCCCTGATCCACGTATCTTGCCGTATCGTTGAAAACTTGCAACATAGGCACGATTCCGTTGGAAGTACCGTTGGTGCCTGCGATATAAGATCCCGTTGCCCTGACGTTATGAATGGATAAGCCGATGCCTCCAGCGGACTGGGATATTTTGGCCGTTTGCTTCAAGGTGTCATAAATACCATCGATACTATCATCTTTCATGGCCAAAAGGAAGCAAGACGACATCTGTGGTTTTGGGGTCCCTGAATTGAAGAGGGTGGGGGTGGCATGGGTAAAAAATTTCTTGGACATGAGCTCATAGGTTTCCACCACCGACTCCATATCATTGAGGTGAATGCCAACGGCGACACGCATGAGCATATGCTGTGGTCGTTCTGCGATATTGCCGTTCAATTTTAACAAATAAGAACGTTCCAAGGTTTTAAAGCCGAAGTAGTCGTAGCCGAAATCTCTGTTGTAGATGATCGTCGAATCCAGTTGATCGGCATTTTCAGCGATGACCGCATAGACCTCATCAGACAAAAGGGGTGCTTTCTTACCTGTTCTGGGATTCACATATTCGTACAGGTCTTTCATGGTCTCCGAGAACGACTTTTTGGTGTTCTTGTGAAGGTTGGAGACTGAAATTCGGGCCGCCAATTTGGCGAAATCGGGATGGGTAGTGGTCATGGTGGCCGCGATTTCCGCTGCCAAATTATCCAATTCCGAGGTTGTTACCCCATCGTAAAGCCCTTCTATAACGCGCATGGATACCTTTATGGGGTCTACGCGCTCATTGAGGCCATAACATAATTTACGAACCCTTGCCGTGATCTTATCGAACATCATCGGCTCTTTTCTGCCATCTCTTTTTAGTACAAACATTTTACTCCTAGTGTTTTTGGTGATACGTTATTCGGGCCAAGTATGCGGGGGTACCTGACCTATACGAATTTTAAGCGATAGGTCCTTATTGGGAACCTTTATCAAATCTTATTTAAAAATCGGCGTCGAAGCTGATTTTTTGGGCGTCGGTGTCTTTTTCCTTGTTGAGTATGCCTGCCTTCTGGTATTCCGAAACACGTTTCTCAAAGAAGTTGGTTTTCCCCTGAAGGGAAATCATATCCATAAAATCAAATGGATTGGTCGAATTGTATACCTTTTCACACTCAAGCTCTACCAGCAGTCGATCGGTGACAAATTCCAAATATTGGGTCATCAGTTTGGAATTCATGCCTATAAGGCTGGCAGGAAGTGATTCTGTAATGAATTCCCTTTCGATGTTCAGGGCATCGACCAAAATTTCTGTGATGCGCTTTTTGGAAACTTTGTTCCTCAAGTGTTTGTTGTGAAGATGTACCGCGTAATCGCAGTGCATTCCCTCATCGCGTGAAATCAATTCGTTGGAAAAGGTAAGGCCTGGCATCAAACCTCTTTTCTTTAGCCAGAAAATCGAACAGAAGGCTCCGGAGAAAAAGATGCCCTCTACCGCGGCGAACGCGATCAATCTTTCCGCAAAACTCGGTGATTCGATCCATTTAAGTGCCCAATCGGCCTTTTTCTTGATGGCAGGAAAGTTTTCAATGGCCTTGAACAGGATGTTCTTTTCCTTTTCATCCTTCACGTAAGTGTCGATCAGGAGGGAATAGGTCTCTGAATGGATGTTTTCCATCATGATTTGGAAACCATAGAAGAATTTGGCCTCCGTGTATTGTACCTCGCTTACGAAATTTTCGGCCAGGTTCTCATTGACAATACCATCAGAAGCGGCGAAGAAGGCCAGGATATGTTTGATGAAATATCGTTCGTCATCATTTAATTTATTGTTCCAATCGGTGGCATCTTGGTGAAGGTCTATCTCCTCCGCCGTCCAAAAGCAGGCTTGACATTTTTTGTACCATTCCCATAGGTCATGATGTTTTATGGGGAAAATAACAAAGCGGTCATCGTTTGCTTCCAAGATCGGCTCAATGGCTTTAGACATAATTCTTTTAGATTTTAAATGAATGATATAGTGAGAAGGTGAAAATACCTCTGTACTGGGATTAACAAAGATTGAAAAATAGAAGTGATTATTAAAGCTTGTTTTAGGAATATGATCACAAAGTTTTTAACACGAGTTGTTGAAATGTAGCCTCGCAAGTGATGTTTGTTGCCATTGCCACTGCAAACGAATTAACATAAATTTCACACCTAGATCGAACAAAAAAAATAAACCGAAAAGTATACTTTTAGATACTCTATGGTTTATATATGGACTGTTGGGAATTTTGACCAATTTGAAATGTCAGCCGGTTCCCGAGCTGTTTTGTTTATGTTGGTAAGTGGAGAAAAACCAAATGATTGCAATCAAGCCTACGGGCAAATGTTTGATGCTACTGCCAAACCGTACGGCCCCTGATGGAATAAAATTGAACCTGCACGCGAAGCATCGATTAAGGTAGTTCCCCCGAAACCTACATCGAGCCAATCACTATTTTCCAACACGTTGGTTTACTGTGATTCGCGGGCAATCCATCAGCAGGATCGTCCTAGGACAACGCATGTTCGTAATCAAAACATGCTCCTTGGGCCGTACCTTTTGGATCAGCAGTATTTCTAAATGTTAGGCCGATAATTTGCAAAGTGGCCTGACCCCGTTGGGCCGTCCACTATTTTGACAAGGGCGATATTCGATTTTCTACGTCCGCTTTCTGTGCCACCAAATCGTCATTGAGAACGTGCTGATTTTGCTTTTCAGCAATGATCGCAACAACTAAGGTGAGTACCAGAAATATGAACATGATCACGCACTTTTTCATTTTGTTGGTTTGATGTTCCGTATTATATTTCTTATAAACATTAGGGGAACAACGTACTTTTGGCCGTTTATGGAAACGAAGTTAAACTACCGCTGCTCAAAATATAAGGCGATATGTATAAATGGTCCTATTTCGTGTATGGATGGCGGTTCCAGTTTTTTGAATCCTGTCGTGAAATCATATTAGATCGTAATCACCCCCGATAGGCCGGAGATGCCAAAACTATTGGCATTGCCTATCGCTAATCAAAAATCGACCGATCATACCGCAAATACTTCCATTGATACATATTTTGGAAAAAAAAGCCGGGCGAACCGCTATTTTTACCTAATTTATAGCGACAGAATTCCCAAAAATGATAGAAGCTGTTTTGGTTGATGATGAAATAAAGGCCCTCCACAGTTTGTCTTGGGAGTTGACCAATTTCAGCGACGAAATTACGGTTGGCGCCTCCTTTACCGACCCTCTTGAAGCGCTGCGTTATTTGGAAGGCCATACCCCGGATTGCCTCTTCCTGGATATAGAAATGCCCGCCATGGATGGGTTTCAATTCATCCAAAAAATGACCAACAAAAATTTTCCGGTCATCATCACTACCGCATATAACCAGTATGCCCTCAAAGCCTTAAAAAATGAGGCCATCGACTACCTGCTCAAACCAATCGATTCAGACGATCTTCAAGATACTATCAATAAGATCAAAAAGCACAATTCCAAAAATTTTTCGGCAGACCGGCTGGAACGCCTTTTGCTAAATTTCAATGCCAACCCCCTGAACCGTAGGATCACCATCAATACCGATGGCAAATTGCTTTTCCTGGAAGCCGAGGAGATATTATATGCCGAGTCTGATGGCAATTACAGCACGTTGTACCTCGTCGATGGCCAAAAAATCCTACTCACCAAAAAATTGAAGGAGGTGAACGAGCTGTTGCCGGATGACACCTTTTTCAGGATTCATAATTCCTATATCATCAACCTAAACAAAATCAAGGAATTTTTAAAAACGGATGGATATGTCGTATTAAAATCCAATCATAAAATTCCCGTTTCCAGACAGAAAAAATCCGATTTTTTGGATTTGCTCTGATCTTCCTATGTATTCGTTAAAAACATTCATGATGCCCGCCTTCTTAAGGAATTCTTTGGCCTGTTTGGCCTTGGCACTTTGCCTGGGCTTCCATTCCAGTTTTGGTCAAAGCGTACCCCCTGGCTTTCAAAACCTCGTAGACAGCATTATAACGGCTGCCCCAAAGAATTTTGTGGCGTTGGCCGAGCCGCTAAAAAAACATGAAAGGGATACGCTGGCGATGCGCTATCTCAATGCCTTGGCCTTAAAACGGGGTTATCCCGAGGGCCAAGCATACGCATTGAACCAGTTGGGCGTTAAGTACCGAGATATCTCCCAATATGGAAAGGCCTTGAAATTACATCAGGAGGCCTTAAAAATTGCCAGCGACGCCGACAATATGGAATTCCGCGTGCTGAGCATGAACATGATCAGTTTGGTATACCGAAAGCTCGATGCGATCAAATCGGCACTCGATTATAGCCAGGAGGCCCTAGAACTGGCGGAACGGCAGCCCAACCCTTCCCAGGGATTGAAGAGAAGCATCAACCTATCGTTGAACAGCATCGGCAATATCTATAAAACGCTTGAACAATACGATCTTGCCATTGCAAAGTTCGAGGAATCCAAACAATTGGAGGAAGAACTCGGAATGAGTTACGGCATTGCCGAAAACCTCCAGAACATTGGGGAATGTTATGAGGCCCAAGGCAAACTGGAGGCTTCGTTGGCGAACTATGAAGCTGCCCTGGAGGCCAATCAAAAAATCGGTTCCGATCGAATACGGCTCATCAGCAACTTGGGGATTGCCCATGTTTATGTGCATATGGGCAAGCAAGAGGAGGCCATGGAACGCCTGCTCGAGTTGTTGCCCCTGGCCCAGGCAGTGGGCGACCAACAGATCATCTCAATGATCCATAACAATTTGGGCTGGACGTATGCCATATTGAAGAGATATTCGGAGGCCGATCAACAATTGCAGCTTGGATTGGACATCGCCGAAAGGTATAAACTGCCCAGTGAGATCGTGCAGGCAAACAACTACCTGCATGAACTCAGCGAAAGAACGGGGGATTATAAAAAAGCGCTCTATTATTTCAAAAGGTCACAGCAGGTGAGAAAGGAGATTTCCAATGACCGAAACCGCACCTACGTAGCGGACATGATATCGGGCTATGAAAGGGAAAAAAGGGGCGATGAACTGGAGGTGCTGGCAAGGCAAAATGAATTGGCCAACCTTAAATTGCGCAAAAATCGCACGACCATGTTGGTGGCCGGTATTTTTTTATTGCTTTTAACGGGCATCTTTTACATCCTTCACCGTCAGAACCAGCTCAAGAACGAAAAAAAGCTGCTGACCTTGGAACAGAGTATGCTCAGAAGCCAAATGAACCCGCATTTTCTGTTCAATTCCCTGAATTCGATCAAGCTCTATATCATCAACAACGACAAAAAGAACGCGGTTCATTACCTGAACAAGTTTTCCAAATTGGTTCGAAAAATATTGGAGGCTTCCTCCCAGAAAGAAATCACCTTGGCAGAGGAACTTGAAACGGTGGAACTTTACATGAACATTGAAGACATCCGTTTTTCGTATGAAATAGATTTTAAGATAAGGGTGGATCAAAACATCGACGTGCACCAAGTGAAAATACCCTCGCTTATTCTTCAGCCATTTTTGGAAAATGCCCTATGGCACGGACTATCATCGAAGGAGGGGGTCAAAAAAATCGATCTTCATGCCTGTAAAGAAGAAGAGGGATTCATTAAAATCAGCATCACGGACAATGGGGTTGGCAGGGAAGCCGCTGAAATTATCAAAGAAGGAAGGGTCTTGAAGCGCAAATCGGTGGGCATCGATATAACGAAGGAAAGATTGGCGAATTTCTCGAAAGACTTTCAGAATTCCTTTAAGGTGGAAATCGAAGACCTGCATGATCAAGAGGGTAATGCTTCTGGGACCCGCGTAAATCTTAGAATTCCTACGATTTAAGATGTTCTTTCGCTACTTGTTCCAATTCGGCATACCAGCTTTTTCCGAATTTTCGGATCAAGGCCTCCTTGACAAACTTATAAATCGGAACCTGTAAGGTTGCGCCGAGGCTGCAGGCAGGATCGCATATATCCCATCGGTGATAGTTCACCGCGGTGAGGGTACTATATTCCTGGACCCTAACGGGATATAGGTGGCATGAAACCGGTTTTTTCCAACCAATGGCGCCATGGTCATAAGCCTCCTCGATACCACATTTTACGATGCCGTTTTGGTCAAAAACCACATAGGCACATTCACTTCCATTGACCAAAGGGGTCTCCCATTCCCCGTCCTCTCCCTTGACGAAGGCGCCTTGGTCTTCAATGGCCTCGATGCCTTCCTTGCGCAAAAAAGGCTTGACGGCACGGTACACATCGACCAATATTTCGGTTTCCTTTTCCTCCAATGGGGCGCCCGCATTGCCGTCTACACAACAACCCCCTTTGCAGGCGTTGAGGTTGCAAACGAAATCGTTTTCAATGATCTCTTCCGAAACAATGGTCTTTCCCAGTTGAAACATCCAATTGATTTTAGCTGCGCAAAGATACCTTTTTTAGGGTCTTTTTTTCTTGTAATATTTTTTGCCGAATCAAATGAAAAGCGCTTATGATCGTGTAATTTTGCACAAAATTCAGAGGGGATGACTTTTCATTTCAATATCAGGGAAATTGTAACGACTACCATGGTGCTATTTGCGGTGATCGATATCATGGGAAGTATTCCCGTAATAATCGGACTTCGGAACAAGGTGGGCCATATCCAATCGGAAAAGGCTTCCATAGTGGCGGCTTGCCTCATGGTGGCATTTTTGTTCTTGGGCGAGGAAATCCTAAATTTAATAGGGATAGATGTCAACTCCTTTGCCGTTGCAGGGGCGCTGGTCATTTTTTTCCTGGCGATCGAAATGATTTTGGGCATTTCGCTATATCGGGATGATGCCCCGGAAAGCGCTTCTATCGTGCCCATCGCATTTCCCCTGATCGCAGGAGCGGGGACTTTGTCGTCCTTGCTTTCGCTTAGGGCAGAGTATTACGTTGAAAACATTATTGTGGCCATTATAGTGAATACCATCGTGGTATATTTGGTGTTGAAGTCGTCGGTGAAGATCGAAAAAGTACTGGGCAAGGGGGGCGTTGGCATCATCAGAAAGGTATTTGGGGTCATTCTGTTGGCGATTGCCGTAAAACTCTTTGCTGCAAATGTCAATGGCCTGTTTGAAAATAGCCTGTAGTTTACACTATCTCGGGAAAAGGTTCCACGGCCAAATTATAAATCGGATAAAATGAACAAAACACTAACCATCGTACTGATCGTCTTGGCACTGGCGCTCATAGGTTATAATGTGACCCTGGTAAATTTTAAGGACCCTTTGAAAGGCAACAGTATCATCGCACTGATCGGTATACTGGCCTCACTCTGCGCGATTGTGCTGTTGCTTATTTTTTCAGCTTCGAAGAAAATTAAGGGCAAAGTCGATCGGGATTAATTTCGACTTTCCATGGAAGTTGATTCATCGCGTTTTATGACGGGATTGTCGAGCATCATCACCTTCTTCAGCATCGGATCGGTCTTGCCTTTTATCTTGGCGTAAAGGTTGCTGTCGTAAAGTTGTTCGGCCAATGCGGCTTTTAAATACAGCTTGATCTGTGTCTCGTAATCGTAGAAATTGAGTTTCAGGTTTCGATCCACGCTAAAATCCACAAAACGTTCGAATAAGATGTCATCTACAACGTAATCGTTGATAAATTCGCCCATGGGGAGGTTCTTGAACTGTTGGCGGTCTTCATCCAGATATTCGAAAATGAACCGTGAAAAGAAACCCATACTGTCCATGCTCTCCAAAGCCTCTTCCTCATTCGAACCGATGGGTACGAAAACATCGGGAACAATGCCTCCTCCACCATAAACTATTTTTCCTTTAGGGGTCTTGAATTTTAAGGAATCGGCCACTTTGATACTATCGGCCGACACCAATTCGCCATTGCTATACCTATCGGTATACTTTTGATAATACGATTTGTTGCCCCTGCTGTACGAATTTTGGATCGAGCGCCCAGTGGGCGTATAGTAGCGGGAAACCGTCAATCGCACAGCGGATCCATCGCCCAGTTCCATTTCCCGCTGCACCAAGCCCTTGCCGAACGAACGTCGGCCGACGATGGTACCCACATCGTTGTCTTGCAGTGCGCCCGCAATGATTTCGCTTGCAGAAGCAGAACGTTCGTTGATCAATATATATATCGGCTTGTCTTCAAAGCCCCCTTTGTCGGTAGCATATACCGTATCGATCTTTCCTTTTTTGTTTTTGGTAAAAAGGATCACCTTATCCTCAGCCAAAAATTCATCGGCCATTTGTTCGGCAATGCCCAAATAGCCACCGGGATTGTCCCTTAAATCGAGCGTAAGTTTTTTTGCACCTTGTTTTTCGAGCGCATCGAGTGCCGACTTGAACTCCTTAAAGGTAGATTCGGCAAATCGGTTGACCTGAATGTATCCCATGTCATCGGTGAGCATATAATGTGCCACCACACTTTTTATCGGAATAAGGTCGCGCTTCACGTTCACGGTAAAAAACCTATCGTTCTCCTTGCGGTACACTTTCAGTTTTACATAGCTGCCCCTTTTGCCCTTGAGCCGGTTCACAATCGATTCGCTGCCCAGCTTTCTTCCAAATAGGGTATCGTTGTCTGCCATTAGAATTCTGTCTCCGGGCAATATTCCGTTCAAGAAACTGGGCCCCTGATCAATGGTCTTGATGACCGAAATGGTATCGCGATAAGCATAAAAGTTGATGCCTATGCCCACAAAATCGCCCTTCATGTTCTCGGAAACCTTGTCCATATCCCGTTCCGGAATATATACTGAATGGGGGTCCAATTTTTCCAAGATGTTGTTTACGGTAACATCCACAATGCTGTCGGTGTCGATTTCATCGACATATTCATAATCGATGTAGTCGATCAGGCGATTGAGCTTGTCTTTTTTTGAATTCGTGGTGAACAGCTTTTCCGGGCTATCATTAAAATGAAGTTTGCCACCGATGAACACCCCAATGGCAAGCGCCAAGGCGATAATCGTGGGCCATATATAGTGTTGGTGTTTCTTGTTCATGACATTTGGGCGCTATGGCACCATGCTTTCGATTATGGGCATATGAACCAGTTCAACGCCCGCTTTCCCTAAAAACTTCAAACCCGATTCGTCTTTATAGGCGATTTGGTATACCACACGTTTTATGCCACATTGATGGATCAGCTTGCTGCATTCCCTGCAGGGTGACAAAGTGATATACAGGGTCGCCCCTTCGCAAGATTGTGTCGAAGCGGCCACTTTACTGATTGCGTTGGCTTCTGCGTGCAGAACATACCACTTGGTATATCCAACTTCATCCTCACAGGCATTTTCGAACCCGGTAGGGGTACCATTGTACCCATCAGAAATGATCATACGGTCTTTTACGATGATCGCGCCCACTTGTTTTCGCTTGCAGAAGGAAAGTTTGCCCCATTCTTGGGCCATTCGTAAATAAGCCCTGTCATATTTCTGCTGTTTGCTCTGCTTCATACCAAAAGACGGTGCATGGTTTAAATTTCCTGCTTCTGCAAAGATACTAAGATACCCGCTTTGACCTCTTATTACAATACAAAATGGTTAATTTTAAGTGAAAGTCGTTGGCCCAAGGCTCGCTAATAAGGAAACGTTTGAACCAACATAGGTATTGTGACCAGTATGATCAATAGGGAAGCGACCAATACGAATGATGGGGATTTTGACTTAAAAAGGAAGTGCCAAAGATAAGAAATGCACAAAACCGATACCACGATCAGCAGTTGGGAGATTTCTATCCCAGTGGCGAAGCCCAGCAGGGGCGATAACTTATCCTGTTCTTCGGCCATCAACATCTTAAAATAGTTGCTAAAGCCAAAACCATGGATCAACCCAAAAAAAGCCGTGGCAACCAGATGCAGCAAAAGGTTTTTATGCCTTTGCTCCGCATATACGTAGATTAAATTGAAAATAGCGGTCAAAAAGATGGTCACGGGAATCAAAAATTCGATGAGGGCCACATCCACCTCCACCACGCCATAGACCGACAATGCCAGGGAAAGACAATGGGCAACGGTAAATACCGTAGCCAGCAGCAACACGGGCTTCCAATGTTTGAAGGTAAACGGGGCCGCCAGAGCGGCTAGAAAAAGGATATGGTCATAGGCATTGAAATCAAGTACATGATGCAGGCCCAATTGTATATAAAACCAAAAATCTTGCATGGCTGTTTTTTCGCTATCCCATGTTTGGGATTGGGCTAAATATACCTAGAAAATTGAATTTATGACCTCCGAAGGGCCATTTTTTGGACCACCTTGAGCTGATTTTATCGCAGGAAAGGGATTGCAAAAGTACCTGTCGGGATTCCAGATCAGTAATATGGCGTGATATTTGAACGAGGGAAATCGAACCGAAAAGTTCGGCTATATTAGCCGTCAAGTCTTTTGAAAACGGTTTTCGGAATTCAAGGCGATGGCATTATTGCTATCTTTAACCATTAAACAATGTGACCTTGTTCAAAAAATTATCCTTACGATCTCGGATTTTCATCGCGATGATTCTTTTGGTGGTCATTGCGTCGGTGCTGATCGCCGGCATCACGGTTTATCAATATCGCGAGCAATCGCGGGATTACCATGATGACCGCCTGGAAAGGAAAGAGGAGCAGATCAAACAGAGTATCAGCTATACCATCAAAAAGACGACCTATCCCGCTACTACGGAAAACCTGGAGTACATTTTTAAAGATGAGATCTATGAAATTGCCGATGTACAGAACGTCAATTTCAATATTTACGACCTGGAAGGCCAACTCATTAAAAGTTCGCGACCTAAATTTGAGAGCGACTCCCTTTCCAATTGTTTGAGCGCCGAAGTTTTGAACAATCTTGCCATCAGCGGCAACAAACGGTATGTAGAGGAAAACTCGGCGGCCGGCGACAAGTACCAAGCTTCCTATACCTACATCACGGATGGCAAGTTCAAGCCGATCGGGATATTGAATTTGCCGTACTTTGAGGACAATTCGTTCAATGACATGGAATTAAGGGAATTCTTGATGCGCCTGGGCGGGGTATATTTTTTAATGCTGTTGTTGGCAATTGGGCTGGCGTACTTCATCAGCAAATACATTACCCGATCTTTGGAAACCATTGCCGAGATGATGGGCAAGACCGACCTCACGAAACGCAACGCTAAAATTAACATTGAGGATCCCAGTGAGGAAATTGAAAAGCTGGTCACCTCCTATAACGCCATGATCGAGGAATTGGAGCTGAGCGCGGTAAAGCTGGCCAGAAGTGAACGGGAGCAGGCCTGGCGGGAAATGGCCAAACAAGTCGCTCACGAAATCAAAAATCCTTTGACGCCCATGCGACTCAGCGTGCAAAGTTTTGAGCGAAAATTCGACCCCCAAGATCCGAACATCAAGAACAAGGTGGCCGAATATTCCAAAACCCTGATACAGCAGATCGATACCATGAGCAGCATAGCGTCTGCGTTTTCAAATTTCGCGGAAATGCCTGCCCAACAGAACGAGACCTTGAATGTGATCAATATCGTAAAGCTCGCATTGGATATCTTTAATGAAGATTATATCCATTTCATGGCCGATGAGACTGAAATCATCGCAAAACTAGACCGTACGCAATTGATTCGCGTGGTGACAAATCTGGTAAAAAACGCCATACAGGCGGTTCCCGAGGTGACATCGCCACGTATTTTGGTGTCGGTTTCTACAGAGGACGATGATGTAAAAATCTCAGTGGCCGACAACGGCATCGGCATCTCCGACGGCTTCAAGGACAAGATATTTGAACCAAAATTCACAACCAAGTCAAGCGGAATGGGCCTTGGTCTGGGCATGGTCAAAAATATCGTGGAAACCTATAAAGGAACAATCAGTTTTACCTCGCAACCCGGAAAGGGAACGGTTTTCACGGTCAAATTCCCTAAACTGACCCATCTGAAAACCGCTTAATATGACATTCAAAATACGAAGATAGGCGACCCATCCCATCCTTTCATTTAGGCTTAAATTCAAGTGGATATGGGTTAAAAGGAAAATCGCTTTTATCTTTGTTGACAACGCCAAAAAAAATAGGATTTATGAAATTCAACAACATCTTGGTCGACAAGGAGTCTCCCTTGGCGACAATCACCATTAATCGACCCGAAAAGCTCAATGCCTTGAACCGGGAAACCATACAAGAATTGCACATGGCTTTCGACCGTTGTAGCCAGGATCATGAAATCAAGGTGATTATCCTAATAGGAAGTGGGGAAAAAGCATTCGTTGCGGGGGCCGACATTTCGGAATTTGCCCATTTTTCGGTAAAGGAAGGCGGTAAACTGGCTGCCAAAGGTCAGGAATTGCTCTTCGACTTTGTGGAAAAGTTGTCGAAACCCGTCATTGCCGCGGTTAACGGATATGCGCTCGGGGGAGGACTCGAGCTGGCCATGGCCTGTCATTTCAGGGTAGCGAGCCACAATGCGAGAATGGGGCTTCCAGAGGTATCTTTAGGGGTCATTCCAGGCTATGGCGGCACCCAACGATTGCCACAATTGATCGGAAAGGGCAGGGCCATGGAGATGATCATGACCGCAGGGATGATCGATGTGGAACGGGCCATGGAATTCGGATTGGTGAACCATGTCGTTTCCCAGGAAGAATTATTGGCTTATTGCAAAAAAATAGCCATGAAGATTGCAAATAATTCCATGGTAGCGATCGGTCACGCAATAAAAGCGATAAATGCGGGTTTTAAGAATAACACCAACGGATATGCATCAGAGATTGAGGCTTTTGGGGCCTGCTTTGGTACAGCCGATTTCAAGGAGGGCACTTCTGCTTTCATGGAAAAACGCAAAGCCAATTTTAAAGGCGCCTAGCATATCGTAAAAACCTACTTATGAAGTTTCGAAAAAGGCTGTCGCTATTGCTTTTTATCGCAACCCTTGCCGTTTCAAAAGCTCAGGAAATCCCTGTCTCCTACGTGTTGGGTGAAAATTATGGCGATAGGCACAAATTTTCCACCGTACTTTCGGTTCAAGCGGCCCCTGGGGGGGAAACGGTTTTGGTGCGCACCTATTATGGGGGCCTGCCCTTACATCCAAGAGGTCATTTGATCGAAGTCTATGACCATGAATTGCAGCTGAAAACAGAATACAATTATAAAGTTGCCGGAGAGCATATGGTAGATGGGTTCGTGCGCAACGGGCAATTGTATCTTTTGGAACTCACCTATAATCTGGAGGTGGGGGCTTATGAATACAAGGTGCATCAAAGCCCCTTGCACGAATTTGGTTTTACCGAAAGAACGTTACTCTCCATCCCTTCGAAACCGGTAACCAATCCATTGGCGGTGAACAAATATAACCGCAGTTTCGGCGATGGTTTTTCAACGGCCGTGTTCTTTGATGAAACCCGGTCTGCTTTTGTGATCACGGTACAGCAGAAGGAAGGCAAGGAAGAAAAGTACACCGTTCACCTTTATGGTACCGATTTAAACAAGCATCTTACGTATGATTTTTCCAATGCCATAGCCGAAAAAAACTATGCCTTTGAAAATATCGCCGTGGCCAAAGATTTCCGCTCGGTGTATATGATGGGGAAGGCCTATTTCAAGAAACGTCGGTTCGCCGCCGAAGAGAGAAAGTTTCAATATGAACTGATCCGGATCGATCAGAACGGCCATCTTTTGCAGGAGTTCAATGATCCAGGCAGGTTTCCAGAGGCCTTGAAACCCTTGATCATTCAAGAAGGATTGGTGGCGGTAGGTTTTTATGCAGACCGCAAGGACAACCGATACAATGGCCTGGTCTATTATCGCCTTGACCCCATCAGCTTAGCGCTGGTTTCGAAAAAGTACAATGCCTTTTCCAATCAATTTATGATGGATAAATTTGGAAGAGAGGTTGACACCGAGATCAAAAACCTGATATTTAAGGAGGTATTCGTCACTCCAGATAACGATATCCTTTTCAGTGCGGAAGAATATTTCGTAACCCTCGGGGAAGACATCAGCGGTGGGGCCACCAAAAAAGTAGAACGTTTTCATTATAACGACATAGTGTGCGCCAAGCTCGACGATTCCGGAGAAATGATATGGGCACGAAATATCAATAAGACCGAAATTACCCAGGGGGACGAAGCTTATGCTTCCTACAGTGCCTACAATAAGGGCAGCGATCTGTATTTTTTCATCAATTCTGGTGAAAACCCACAACAATTGTCCAAAGACCGGATTATCTTCAAACAGGGGTTTAGCAGAAATCCAAACATGTTCGTCATCAAACTCGACGGAAACGGCGACCTGAGTTACCGAAAATTGATAGACGACAAAGAGGTGCGTCTGCCCATCATGGTCTCCCGCCCCAATATCGTGAAATCGGATGATGCCTTGTTGTTCTATGCCAAAAGAGGCAGTAAAAAACAATTGGTCAAGGTATCGGTCAATTAAATAGCCAGCATCTAATTAATAGGAAAAAATCCATATATTTGGAATAAATCCAAATGTTTTGATTTCAAAAAACTATCTTAAGGGCCGCGGTGCCCAGGAAAATCCTTCCAATCGCTTTCTTGGGCATATTTACGAAACACGTGACGATTTTTTGGAGTTTTGCAGGTTGGAAGGGGAGGCTGCAGATAACAACAAAACGGAATACCTTCCCATCTTTCCGAAGACCGTTGTAAATAAGGTCACAAGTCCGGATGTGGGCATGAACTTTTCCATGAACCCGTACCAAGGCTGTGAACATGGCTGTGTCTATTGCTATGCCCGCAACAGCCATGAATTCTGGGGTTACAGCGCGGGGCTCGATTTTGAGCGAAAGATTTTGATCAAAAAAAAGGCGCCCGAACTTTTGGAGGCCAAATTGAGTTCAAAAACATGGAAGGCAGAAACCATAGTACTTTCGGGAAATACCGATTGCTATCAACCTGCGGAGCAAAAATACCAGATTACCAGAGCTTGTTTGGAGGTATTTTTAAAGTTTAGGCATCCTGTGGGCATCATCACCAAGAATGCGCTCATCTTAAGGGATTTGGATATTTTGAAGGAACTTGCCAAAGACCGCCTGATTGCGGTCAATATTTCAGTAACCTCCCTTTCTGAGGCGACCCGACGCATATTGGAACCCCGTACCGTTTCGATCGGCAAGCGTTTGGAGACCATAAAAATACTTTCTGACCACAACATCCCCGTTAACGCCATGTTGGCACCCATCATCCCAGGCATCAACAGTCATGAAATCCTGAACCTGGCCAAGGCGGTCGCAGACCATGGTGCTTTGTCATTCGGATTTACAGTGGTGAGGCTCAATGGGGCCATTGGGCAAATCTTTACAGATTGGATCGGAAAGACCTTGCCCGATAAGGCAGAAAAAGTGCTACGCCAAATCGAGGCCTGCCATGCCGGAAATTTGAACGACAGCCGGTTTGGAGTTCGGAACAGGGGAGAAGGTCAGATTGCGGCCCAGTTGCACGACATGGTAAGGTTGGCAAAGTCACGCTATTTCGAAGGGCGTGAATTTCCAAAACTCAACAAAGACCTGCATGACCAATTTAAAACGGGCCAACTGAGCCTTTTTTGAACTTCACATGCTTTTTGATGCTATTCCAGGGCAAGCCTGTTCGACGTTTAAGAAAGGCGATTCAACTTTTTAGTTGAATTCCCATCCTTTGCGATAACTTCCCTTCACCCATTCATTGGCCATATCCCAGTTGGTCACCTTCATATTGGCCCCATCCCATATGATTTTGCGTCGCCCAGGATATTCAAAAGGATCCCAGTCGCCCGCTTTTTTGCCTTCCTTGAACCTTTTGTATTGAAAAGCCTTAATGGCCAGATTGCCCATAAGCACGGCTTCGGTCAACGGCCCAGATCGCTTAAAGTCGGAAGAGGCTTCGGTACCGTTCAAACAGGCCTCAACAAAATTTCGTCGATGCCCGCCGGTATCCCCTTCGATCCTTGGAAGATAGGGTGTGGGTGGTGTTATCATTTTCATGGTTTCCGAGGGCAACAAGCGGGCATTCCTCGAATATACATCACAGACCAAGATGCCCCTACTGCCATAGAAGATAGATCCGCCGCCACTATCGCCAATGGTTTCCCCATCCTTCAATTCGTCGGGAAGATCGGGCAATAGGCCGCCGTCATACCAATTCAAGGCGATATCGCCATGTTCAGGGGTATTGAATTTCAGCCGTACGATGGAAGAAGCCGGACAGGATGCGCTATAGTCGGCTTCCACAAAATCGCCCACCCAATTGGTGGTGCAACTTGCCTCGGCTTCGGTAGGATAACCCAAATCAAGAACTCCGAAAGGGGTCTCCATGATATGACAGCCCATATCGCCAAGGGCACCTGTGCCAAAATCCCAGAAGCCCCGCCATTTAAAGGGCAGGTAGGCATCGTTGTAATCGCGCATGCCCGCAACGCCCAGCCATAAGTCCCAATCAAGTCCTTTGGGCACGGTTTGCTTTTGGGTCGGGGCGGGCACGCCCTGCGGCCAAACGGGCCTATTGGTCCAACAGTCCACTTTATACACTTTTCCTATAATCCCCGATTGTATCAATTCTTTTGCTTCACGGCTGCCGTTGCTGGAGGCCCCTTGATTTCCCATTTGGGTTATGATGCCGTTTTCCTTGGCGACCTGTGTCATGATCCGGGCCTCGTTGATGTTATGCGTCAGGGGCTTTTCCACATAGGCATGTTTCTTGGCCCGCATGAAGGGTAAGGCAATCGTCGCATGCATGTGGTCCGGGGTCGCTACCATAATCGCATCGATTTCACCCAGGTGCTTATCGTATACCTCCCTAAAATCTTTATACTTTTTGGCTTTGGGATATTTCTTATAGGTATCGGCCGCCCTTCGGTCATCGACATCGCAGAGGGTCACGAACTTCACTTTTTGGGTTTCGTCAAGGCCCTGGACATTGCCCCCCCCTTGTCCGCCGACCCCGAATGCGCCTATGTAGAGGGTATCACTGGGGGGTATATGGGTTTTGCCCATAACGAAGCTGGGAACAATGGAAAAAACGGTGGAGGCCGCAGCCGTACTTTTGATAAATTTTCTTCTTTGCATGATTGGTGATGGATTGGAAATTGATTTTGGAAGATACAAAAAAATGGGAAAGCTGAACAAAAAATCCCCTTGTTCGAAAGTGCTGATTTAGGAAATGGTCCCATTCCATTCCTTATAGAACTGCTTAAGGAATAGGAGCATAAAACCATGCCGATCTTCGGCCAGCGATTTTCCGGTTCGGGTATTCATTTGGTCTTTCAGCAACAGTAATTTTTCGTAAAAGTGATTGATTGTCGGTGCTACGGATTTTTTGTAGGCCTCTTTGTCCATGTTCAACTTGGGCGGAATATTTGGGTCATAAAGCGGCCTGTTTTTGTATCCTCCATAGTTGAAGGCCCTGGCAATGCCCACCGCCCCCATGGCATCGAGCCGATCCGCATCTTGAACAACCTGAAGTTCCAAGGAGTTGAACGATTCCTTGCCCTTTTTTTGGTCCAAACTGTTCTTGTAGCTGCTATGTGCCACAATATGCACTACATGATCGACCACTTTGGGGTCGACCTTCAGGGCGGTCAAAAATTCTTTTGCAAGCTTTGGCCCCAAGGTTTCGTCCCCATCATGAAATTTGGCATCGGCGATATCGTGCAACAAGGCACCAAGAGAAACCACCAATACATCCACTTTTTCATCTTTGGCGATCAGGATGGCATTATTGAATACCCTTTGGGTATGGAACCAATCATGCCCTCCTTCCGCCCCCTTCAAAGTCGCTTTGAGAAAGGCTATTGTTTGTTCAACAATTTCGGTATTGTTCATGCAAAGGAAGTTACGCCTGAAATTACCGATTTTTCCACTGCAGCCAAAATCGTATCTGGGTCACCGCGATTTTCAATCGGGAGGTTTACCTCAAAACTGAGGTGGTTTCCAATGCCATAGGGGAATTTGCCATAACGCAACATTTTCCAGGAATTGTTGATGCTGATGGGCACGATAAGTGCCGAAGGGGCATTTTTCAACAACAATTTCAATCCTAGGGTCTTAAAAGGTTTGGGGTGTCCGGTCCTGCTTCGGGTGCCTTCCGGAAATATCACGGCACTTCGTTGATTTGATTCTATGTATTTTCCCAGTTTACCGATTTCCGTTATCGCCTGTTTGCTATCGTTTCGGTCGATCAACGCCGAGCCGCCATGCCGCAGGTTATAGGATACGCTCGGTATGCCTTTGCCCAATTCCTTTTTGCTTACGAACTTTGGATGGTGCTTTCTCAAATACCATATCAAAGGGGGAATGTCGTTCATGCTCTGGTGGTTGGCCACAATGATCAGGGGCCGATCGGTCGGGAGATCATAGGGATTCTTGAAGGTATACGTCGTACCCAAGAGATGTGTACATCGGAGGAGGCATAAATTGAGAAGGGCAACACTGGCCCTGTGCGCATTATATCCGAAAAGGTTTAGGCAAACCCATTGCACCGGATGGAACAATAGCAGACACAGCCCAAAAAAGAGAAAATAAATGATGGTCAAAGGATAGGCCAATAGTTTCCGCATGCTGCAAAAATAAAAAACCGCCCCAAAAGGAACGGTTTTTCTATGCTTTAAAAAAAATAGGGACTCTATTGGCAGAACTCCTCATAAGCTTGCTTCAAGTTGTCCGCAATCATTTCAGCGGGCCTTCCCTCAATATGATGACGCTCGATCATATGCACCAACTCCCCATTTTTAAACAAGGCCATACTTGGCGATGAAGGGGGAAAGGGAACCATCATGTTCCTTGCGGCATCAACAGCCTCAGTGTCCACCCCGGCAAATACCGTTACGATGTGGTCCGGTTTTTTGTTGTTTTGCAGGCTCATTTTGGCGGCTGGCCTGGCGTTGGCCGCTGCACAACCACAAACAGAATTCACCACCACCAAGGTGGTTCCCTTCTGGTTGATTGCTTTTTCGACCGCTTCGGCCGTATATAATTCTTCGAACCCGGCCCTGGCCAGGTCATCTCTCATCGGTTTTACCAATTCTGCAGGATACATAGTCTGTTTTTTATTTTAGATTACAAAGATACTGCTTTTGTCGTATTTTTTTGATCGACCTGACCCTGTAGCCGAAAGAAATTGGGAACGTCTTCAAATTGTGCATGGAAAAAGCCCTTTTCCATATTCATGATGAATCTCACTATGTCCCGGAATGGTCCTCATTCCGTTTTTTTGGAGGGCTCTTTTCAAACACCCCATTTTAACCCCAAAATCATATCTTTGCCAAAAATTTATCCAAGCCATGGTCAAATGGATTACCGCATTGTTGGGTTATTATTTGTTCCGTTTTCCTGGGGCGATACTGGGCTTCCTTGTAGGCAGCTTTATCGATAACCTCAATAGCAGTGGAGGGGGTGCCAAAACCATTTTCAGGGATATTACCCGTCAAAGCGTTTCGCCTGCGGATTTTGAACTCAACCTGCTCTCGCTCTGTTCGATCGTCATCAAGGCCGATGGTTCGGTGAGCCAGAGCGAAATGGACTATGTAAGGCAATACTTTGTGGGGGCCTATGGCAAAGAGAAGGCCAATGCCATTTTTAGGACTTTCAATGAGATCAATAAAAAGAGGGAGATTTCCGCCGAACGGATTTGCTCTTTTCTCAATCAACGCACCCGGTATGAAGTGCGGTTGCAGTTGCTTCATTTCTTATTCGGAATAGCCCAGGCCGATGGATCGGTAAGCGCACCGGAAATCAATAAGATCAGGGAAATTGCGGGTTTTCTGAGAGTGGCACTTCGTGATTTCGAAAGCATTAAGGCCATGTTCATCAAAGCTGCCGACAATGCCTACAAAATATTGGAAATCGATAAATCGGCCAGTAATGATGAACTGAAAAAGGCTTATCGAACCATGGCAAAAAAATACCATCCCGACAGGGTGGTTACCGAGAACGAGGCTATAAAAAAGGGGGCTGAAGAAAAATTCAAGGAAGTGCAGCGTGCCTATGAGACCATTCAAAAGGAAAGAGGACTTTGACCCCATGCTTTTTGGAAATTTACAAGCCAAAGATTTGGGGTGCTGGTGCAACCATGGCATTCAGCGGGGATAGATCAAAGTATCCATTTACATAACCCTATGCTTCAGGATCTTTTTCCCGGATCGTTCTATAAAGGCGTATGCCCAGCATGAGAAGCAGGGCGAGGACCACAAGCCCAACAATTCCGAAGACCCAATTGAAAGTGGTCTTGAATACCACCAAAAAAACAACTGCAAAAAGAATCAAGGTGGCCCCTTCGTTCCATAGGCGCATGAATTTTGAGGTGTAGTGCACTTCGTCGCGTTGTAATTGTCGGTAAATCTGCTGGTTTTTTAAATGATAGGCGATGAGCAGAACCACAAACACAAGTTTTACATGCATCCAGGGCTGTTGCAGCCACCCCGGCATAAGCACCAAGAGCCACAGGGCAAAAAGGGTTGCGAGGATGGCGGAGGGCCAGGTAATGATATGCCAAAGACGCTTGGTCATCAACTTTAATTGATGGGTAAGGATCTCCCGTTCTGGGGATGGTTTCCCGCTCGCCTCGATTTGATAGATGAAAAGTCGGGGAATATAGAACAGCCCAGCGAACCAGGTGATGACGAAGATAAGGTGCAATGCTTTGATATAGTTGTAATAATCGGTCATTGAAATTTAAAAAATGGAATCGGGCTTTGAAGAGAACGGCCCTCTTCAATTCTATATAACTATTGCCCCAAATTAAATCTTTGTTGCCCTGCCATATCGATTCTGCACGTTCTTCATTCCCCTTGCAGTTCATTTTTTCCCCTTCCGGATTTATCCCCAGCCATGACATCCGTAAAAGCCGCTCTATGCCCTTTCGCAGGTAAAGGAGCGCGGAAATGCTTATTCCTCCAAGCGAACGGCACCAATTCCAACGGCCCAAAGTTTTTTGTTGTACTCTGGCAAAGCTGTGTCTATAAAAGCATCGGCACGGGCTTCCAACCCTTTCCACTGGACATCCAACTCGGCCTTCCGGTCTTTTGATGCTTGATTCACACGTGGGATGCTGCTATTGGTCGCATTGATCAAAAACAGGTATTCCGCGGTAAATTTATTAGGAAAATTTTCTACATCATCGTAGGCCTGGGATTTTCGCTGCACCATATCCTCGTCCCATGCCTTCATCCTTTTTAACAGGTCTTCCCCTTCAGCCTTCAATGCTTTGTCGTTCAGGGAGGGCAACAATGCGGTCAACTGTGATTGGGCTGCGTGCAGTCGGTTTACTTTATGGTGCATGGCGGTCACCTTTGCTTCCATGTCAGACATCAACGCATCGTATTCCTCATATTGGGCTTTTGGGATGTCGAACCCAGGTGTTTCCATAATGTTCCCTTGGGTTTCCAATGACTGGCCCTTATATTTTAATCGCAAGGTATATTGTCCCGGAGAGGCACGGTGTCCTCTAAAGCCGGCTTCCATATATACCCCCGGAATACCTGCCATGATATTGTGGTTCATATCCCAAACAAATCGGTTAAGACCGGGTGCCTTGGAAAGAATCGGTGCGGGCGGAGGTCCACCACCGTTATGGGGTTTGTAGTTCTTGTCTTTTTCCGAGCTAAAAAGGCGTACCGATCGGCCCTGTGCATCCAGTATTTCGAGCGTGAGCTCCGTGGAATCTATTTCCTTTTCCAATTCATAATAGATGACCATGCCGTTGGCGGGATTAACCCCTTCAAAAGGAGCGGTGCCCTTAAAATTTTCATCATTGCCGCTCAAAGGACTGCCCCAACTGCCATTAAGTGCATTTTCGGGTTTATAAATTTTAGCGCCCTTTAAGGTCGGGGAATATTGTGATAAGAGGTTGAGGTCATCCAGGACCCAGAACGATCTTCCCGAGGTCGCGACGATCAAATCGCCCTGATGTATCTTTAGATCGGTGATGGGTGCCGTCGGTAGGTTCAATTGCAATGGCTCCCAAGACTTACCTCCCGTAAATGAAACGTAAATTCCCTTTTCGGTGCCGGAATAAAGCAAATCTTTTTTGGCAGGATCTTCCCGGACAACGCGGGTATAGGAACCATAGGGAATGCCGGCACTGATATTGGTCCAGGTTTTACCATAGTCTGTAGACTTCAAGAGGCCGGGAGTGTAATCATTAAACTTATAGCGGGTGGTCGCAATGTAAACGGTAGCGGCATCTTGTGGTGAAACTTCAATCGCATTGATCAGACATTCTTGCAGGCCTTTTGGCGTGATGTTCTGCCAACTTTTACCGCCATCTTTTGTGATGTGTACCAGTCCGTCGTCGCTGCCGGTATAGAATACTCCTTTTTCATGGGGCGACTCGATCATATAGGCAATGGTGCCGTAATTTTCAGCGCCTACCGCTTCAACGGTGTATGGCCCCCCGCCCTTGCCCTGTTTATCATCCATATTCCTGGTAAGATCGGGAGAGACTTCTTCCCAGGTAACGCCCATATCACGGGTACGTAAAACCAACTGCGCACAGTGGTAATAGGTGCCTGGCTCATGCTTTGAACCTATAATCGGAGCATTCCAATTATAAAGGTACTTCATATCGCGTGCGGCCCTACCTAAATATTGAATCGGTGCTGCCATGATTTGGGTCGACTGGTTTGTTTGGGTATCGAGTAAGTCAATGGTGCCCAAATAGCTGCCGCCGAGAACGAAACGTGGATTGTCCGGATCGAAGGCCAAGAATGCGCTTTCCCCTCCTGCGGAGGCGTTCCAATTGCGTTCGCCTATACTGCCATCACCCATGACGAGGCTCGCGATCTTAACGGAGGAATTGTCTTGCTGCCCGCCATATATATGATACGGAAATAAATTGTCGGTGCTGATACGGTAGAATTGGGCCGTGGGCATAATGTTCTGGCTCGACCAATTTTTACCGAAATCAAAGCTGATCGAAGCGCCACCATCATCGGCCAAAACCATGTTATTCGAGTCATCGGGATTGATCCATAGGTCGTGATAATCGCCATGGGCCACGCTTAGGTCTTCCCAGGTTTTTCCACCATCGATCGACCTCAAAAAGGGGGCACTCATCACGTAAACCACATTCTCGTTGTTCGGGTCTGCAAAAACCTCAATATAGTACCATGCGCGTTGTACCAAACGGTTATCGCCACTGACCATGTTCCAGTTCTTTCCCGCATCCTCCGAAACGAAGAGTCCACCCTTATCGGCGTTGGAATCACTCTCGATCAGCGCAAATACCTTTTCCGAATTGGCCGGACTTACAGCGATCGCCATCTTCCCTTTTTCCTTGGGCAGGCCTTCAGTAAGTTCGGCCCAAGTTTCCCCTGCATCCATCGATTTATAGAGTCCGCTACCGGCACCTCCGCTGATTATAATGTTCGGTTTGCGTTGGTGCTCCCACATGGCGGCATAGAGGATATCGGGCGCATTCGCATCCATGGAAAGTTCCACGGCCCCGGTAAGATCGTTTACATAAAGGGTTTTTTTCCAGTTGATGCCCCCATCCACCGACTTATAGATGCCGCGGTCTTGGGTGGGGCCATAAAGCGCTCCCTGGGCAGCAACAAAAACAATATCGGGATTTTTGGGATGGATCACAATGCGCGAAATATGTTGGGTCTGCGCCAGGCCGATTTTCTTCCAGGTTTTGCCCGAATCGGTTGATTTATATACCCCATCGCCGTAAGAAGCCATCACACCACGGGGCGCATGTTCGCCCATCCCACAATAAATGACGTTTGGGTCGGATGCCGATACGGCAACGGCGCCTACGGATCCCATTTCAAAAAAACCATCTGAAATGTTGTCCCATCGCTGTCCACCGTCGGTGGTCTTCCAGAGTCCGCCCCCGGTGGTACCCATATAGTAGGTAAGGGGGTCACCGACCACTCCTGTCGCCGAAACGGAACGCCCTCCGCGATAAGGACCTATATTACGGTATTTGAGTGGTTTGAAATAATCATTGGCCATCTGGGCAAAAGCCATGGAGGTCAAGAGGGTAAGGACAAGGGCAAGGCGTATTTTCATATCTATAATTTGTTAACATCAACATTGGAGGGACATTTGAAGGGAAGATTTTGCGGGTCATCCCCTTTCCATAATGTCCTTGTGGCCGGTATTTAAAAAAAATGCTACTCTTTCATCTGTTCTACGGACAGATAATTGAGGTTCAAGGTGTTGAACTCCGCATTAAACCCCTCGATTTCTTTGCTGATCAGCGCATCGAAGGTGTTTAACTGGGCCTCTATTTTTGCCGTGAGTTCTTGTTTAACGGCGAGATCTTGTTCGGTGGGTGGAAAATCGTCCAGGGCTACCAAACTGTTCAAGTGGCCTAACTTGTTGGTCAAACGGATCGGGAAGTTCAGGGGATCTTGCCCGCTCTTGTTTTGGGTCTGATAAAGCGCTTTTTCTACTTCACCAAATTTCTCCTTCATGATCTTGGCCTTTTCAACAAGATCTTTGGTCTGTGGGTTGTCCTTGTATTGCTTGGAGAAGGCATCGAGTTGGCCATTGATCTTCCTGATTTTTTTGATCGATTGATGGGCCTTGTCGACGGTAGCGTTCACTTCGCTCACAAAATCGTATTGTTGCTGCATATCGGCAATCGAAACCTCCGCCCTTGGATCCGGGATGATGGCGAAGTTCTGGGCGTGCGTCTTGCCATTGACCGTAAGTTGTACTTTGTACTCCCCTGGTACTGCTTTGGCACCGTTTAGATTGGCCCACCATAAAATCATTCCTTCCAATTTTTCGGCACCTTTGCCCCGGGTATCCCAAACATGCGTATTGCCACCTTTTTTCACTTCCAACTTCTTGTCCTTGTCTTTGGAAGAACTTTTGAAAGTCGCCAAAGTGTCTCCTTTCATGTTCGTATAGGAAATGCTTATGCTATCCTTATCCACGAAATCCTTTAGATAGAAGTGGGTCACCACGCCATTGGGATGATTCTGACCCTCGGTTTTGGAGACCTCTTTCCTGGCATCTCCCTTGGTACGGTAGGCATTCTTGGGCTTGTATAGCAGCACAGAGGCATTTTTGCTGGTTGCGTTCAGCTGGTGCAATACGCTGAGGTCATCGATGATATAAAGACTGCGCCCTTGTGTGGCCACGATAAGATTGTCATCCTTAATGGTCAGGTCGGTGATAGGAACAATGGGCAGGTTCAATTGAAAGGCACTCCAACGCGCCCCATCATCGAAGGAAATGTACATGCCGGTTTCGGTTCCGGCATACAACAGCCCTTTTTGCTTTGGATCTTCGCGGATCACTCTGGTAAAATGCTCCTCATTGATGCCGTTCGTTATTTTAACCCAGCTTTTTCCATAGTCGGTTGTCTTGTAAAGGTAAGGTGCAAAATCGCCCAACTTATATCTGGTAGCGGCCACATAGCAGGTGCCAGCGTCGAATGCAGAGGGCTCAATGCTATTGATCATGTTCCATTCGGGCATTCCACTGGGAGTAACATTTTCCCAGGTTTTTCCGCCGTCTTGCGTAACATGTATCAGGCCGTCGTCACTTCCAACCCAGAGGACCCCTTCTTTTAACGGACTCTCATTGGCAGTGAAAATGGTACAATAATATTCCACTCCCGTATTGTCTTGAGTGATGGGACCACCGCTCGAGACCAGTTTACTCGGGTCGTTTCGGGTGAGATCGTCACTCAATAGTTCCCAGCTCTGCCCTTCATTGGTACTCAGGTGCACATGGTTCGAAAAGGTATAGAGTTTTTTGGGGTCGTGCTTGCTGAACAGGATCGGGAAATTCCATTGGAAACGGTATTTCATTCCTTCGGCCCCATAGCCCATGGGATTATCTGGCCATACGTTGATTCCCCTGGTCGTGCCGGTCTTGTGGTTCACCCTTGTCAGGAAGCCTCCATAACTGCCCCCGTAAACGATATCATTATCCATGGGATCTATCGCGATCCAGGCCGATTCACCACCAGCGGTTTCTTCCCAGTCTTTTTCCCCAATGCCATAGCCATCACTGCGATGTTTGATCCTCAGGGTAGAATTGTCCTGTTGGGCCACATAAATGCGATAAGGGAAGGCATTGTCGGTGGTGACCCTATAGAACTGTGCGGTGGGCTGATTGTGATAGGTACTCCATGTTTCGCCTCCGTCATAAGAGATTTGTGCGCCACCATCGTCTCCGATGATCATTCGTTTTGCATTCTCAGGCGCAATCCAAAGGTCGTGGTGATCGCCATGGGGTGCATCAAAGTCTTTAAAGGTCTTGCCTCCGTCGGTCGATTTGTGGTAATCTACATTCACCACATATACGACATCCTCGTCCTCGGTATCTGCATAGACCCGCGTATAATACCATGCCCTTTGGCGCAGTTTGCGGTCTTCATTGATCCGGGTCCATTTTTTGCCCCCATCATCACTGCGATACAGCCCGCCTTTTTCCTTGTGCTCTACCATCGCCCAAACCCTTTCGGAGTTTATGGGAGATACCGTAACCCCGATAATGCCGAGCGTATCTTTCGGAAAGCCTTCGTTCTTGGAGATTTCGTTCCAACTTTCGCCGCTGTCGGTACTCTTCCAGAGGGCAGAGCCCTCGCCTCCGCTGCTTAGGCTATAAGGAGTGCGTTTGGCACGCCAGGTGGCCGCATAAAGAATACGCGGATTGTTGGGGTCTAGGGTAAGGTCTACCGCCCCCGCTTCATCATTGGCAAAGAGGGTCTTGTTCCAAGTTTTGCCACCGTCGCTGCTTTTGTAAATACCGCGTTCCTGGCTTGGCTTGTAAATATTGCCCAACACTGCCGCATATACGGTATTGTAATCCTTGGGATGGATTCGGATGCGTGGAATATGCCGGCTGTTGGGTAGGCCAGCGAAGGCCCAGGTCTTCCCTGCGTCCTCCGTTTTCCATATGCCATAGCCCGAGGAAACGTTCCCTCGGATCGTGGTTTCCCCGCCTCCAACGTACATCACGTTCGGATCGCTCTGCGCCACTTCAATGGCCCCGATACTGCCCCCGAAAAAGCCATCGGAGATATTGCCCCAAGTTCGGCCACCATCATCGGTTTTCCAGACGCCGCCACCGGTGGCGCCAAAATAAAACAGATTCGGTTTTCCGGGCACCCCGGTCACGGCCGCAGAACGGCCCCCACGAAAGGGTCCGATCAGCCGGTATTCAAGGCTGGAATATAGTTCTTGCGGATATTCGGGTTCAACGGATGACGATACTTTTCTTTTTTGTGCGGAATGGGTAAAGGGCATCAGGAAGAAAGCCAGCGCGAATAGGCTGGACTTGGCCATGGCAATTCTCATCAATTCTGGAGTTTTAATTAGTCGGCTCTAAATGTAAGGAAAAAGTTGGGCAAGGAAAAAGGCGGCATAAAAAAATAGAGCGATCAATTATCGGAAATGGCCTTCTTTTGATGGACTCATTTCCCAAAACGCCACATTTAAATCGTTTGATGGCAGCGTTCGCACTTCCTGATTATCCGTTAAGGCAAGAAAATCAACTATTTAGAATGAAAAGCAATAAATTAACCCCTGCGTTCTTATCTCTGGTTGCCAGAGGATCGCAGGGGTTAATTCTTGGTCTGGGATTTCATCAGGGCCGAAAACCCTTAATCGCCTTTATGGTCGTCGTCTGTGGATAAGAAATTGCCATCGGCATCGAAGTAAACTTCCAAACCATTGCTCAGGGTTACCTCAAATTTGCCTTCATGCTCCCTTTCTGCATGTAAAATAGTCAGTTCTGGATAGTTTTCCTCCAAATAGGCCAAGGCCATTTCCGGTAATTCGGAAGGATCGATGTTGTCACCGTCTTCATCATGTCTTCCATCTTCCCATTCACATTCCCCATCACCATCTTGATCGTGCTCATCGACACCAACACCCATAAATTCGCCATTGGCATCAAAGATCAATACGGTCTTATCGTGCAAGGTCACTTCAATTTGGCCATTGTTTTCCATGGAGGCCTCCTTGATTTCGGCGTCAGGATAATTGGCGTCGATATATTCCAGGATTGTAGGTAACAAGGTGGCGATATCCAAATATTCGTCACCATAATTATCATGATCCCCATTATCGTCATCAATACCTAAAAAGACCCCATCCGCATCGAATATGAGCTCTGTGCGGTCACTCAACTTCACTTCGAAATGCCCATTGTCTTCGACTTCTGATTTTACAATGGTGAGGTCGGGGTAATTTTCTGCCACATAATCTAAAATGGGCTGGGGCAAATCGCCCACTTTAACCATGGCATCCGATTTTAACGTGGTTCCCGGGGCCAGTTCATTGTTTGTGCCATCACCATCTTTGGTACATGATGAAAGGGTGGCAAGGGCCAAAAGAGCAAAAGTCATTTTTTTGATTGTTTTCATTTCAAATGTTTTTTAGATTTTAGTTCAATTTGTAAATTGGGGCAATGCTTTAAAGTTGTTTCATTCTCATTTAAATTTGTGATTCGGCAACAGTTCTATGGTGCTACCGTGGAATGGAACAACCAAGTTCATAATTACCCTACCCTTAATCGGAATTATTAATGCTTTTATCGATGTTCGACAACCATATAGGCTTTTCCCGATCAAAAGTTCTCTCTGAAATCAGTTGCGGCCTTTAAACTATTCAAATCGCAAAATTGGCTAAGGGTATAGTTTTTGTATTTTAGGCCGACAACAAAAGAAATATGGGATCTATTCGACATTACTTTTCTTTCTTCATTCTTTGCACTTCTATGATGCACGCCCAAGACCGCGTTACCGGGGCCGCCTTTGCGACCCGTTCCGAGGTGCTGGCCCAGAATGGGATGGTGGCCACCAGCCACCCATTGGCCACCCAAATTGGCTTGGACATTCTGAAACAAGGGGGTAATGCCATCGACGCCGCGATAGCGGCAAATGCCGCATTGGGCCTTATGGAACCCACGGGATGCGGGGTCGGGGGCGATCTGTTCGCCATCGTTTGGGATGGAAAGACACAAAAACTCTATGGGTTGAATGCCAGCGGCCGTTCGCCCAAAAGCCTCACCCTGGAATATTTCGAGGAACAGGGACTTACCACAATCCCATCTCATGGTCCATTGCCAGTGAGTGTGCCGGGGGCGGTAGACGGGTGGTTCGAACTGCACAAAAAATTTGGGAGCAAACCGATGGGGGAACTGCTGGCACCAGCGATCAATTATGCCGAGCTAGGTTTCCCTTTGACCCAATTGATCGGCTGGTACATGCAGGGCATCCCTGATCTGGCGGCGGCAGGCTACCCCAATATTTCGGACACCTATCTAAAACCGAACGGTGATAGGATACCGAAAGAAGGGGAGATTTATAAGAATCCCTATTTGGCACAAACCTATCGCAAAATTGCCAAAGGGGGGCGGGATGTCTTCTATAAGGGGGAAATAGCCAAGACCATCGGGGAATTCATCAAACAGCAGGGCGGCTTCCTATCCCGGGAAGACTTCGCCCAGCACCGTTCGGAATGGGTTGAACCGGTTTCTGTGAATTATAGGGGTTTCGATATTTGGGAACTGCCCCCGAACGGCCAGGGAATTGCGGCCTTGCAGATGTTGCAGATCTTGGAAGGCTTTGATTTCTCCAAGATCGCCTTCGGCAGTGCAGCACATTTGCATTTGTTCACCGAAGCGAAAAAATTGGCTTTCGAGGATAGGGCCAAATACTATGCGGATATGGATTTTGTTAAAGTGCCCGTTACCGAGCTGTTGGCAGATTCCTATGCCGAAAAACGCCGTGCCATGATCGGGGAAAAGGCGGCTGTCTATACAGCGGGAGAAATCAGTGCCGGCGAGACCATTTACATGACGGTAGCCGACAGGGAAGGTACCATGGTATCGTTGATCCAGAGCAATTATCGTGGACTGGGTTCGAGTATGGTTCCCCCTAAACTGGGCTTTATGCTTCAAGATCGGGGCGAGTTATTCAGTCTCAAACGGGGCCAGGCGAACACTTATGCCCCCGGCAAGCGTCCCTTCCATACCATTATCCCCGCCTTTATTACCAAGGAAGGCAAACCTTATGTGAGCTTCGGGGTGATGGGAGGCGATTTTCAACCCCAAGGGCATACCCAGATCATCATGAACCTCATCGATTTTGGCATGAACCTGCAAGAAGCAGGGGACGCCCCCAGATGGGACCATACCGGCGGTAATGGCCCTACCGGGGAAACCTCGGAAGACACGGGATTGATTCGATTGGAATCGGGCATCCCTTATGAAACGGTGCGCGGACTCATGGATAGGGGCCACCAGATAGGAACGGGTCGCGGCATCTACGGGGGCTACCAGGCCATCATGTGGGATGCCATAAACCAGGTGTACCACGGCGCTTCGGAAAGCAGGAAAGATGGACAGGCAGCTGGTTACTGAGTCGAGTTCGGGAACCACGTTTTTATGACCATCAAGACTTTTTGGAAGTTATTTATACTGAAGGGATCAATGTTTTTTTGATTTCCTTGCGAAGATAATAGCCCGTAACGATCGTGGCCAGAACGTCGGCAATGGGAAAAGAGATCCATACCCCCATTTCTCCCAAAAAACGTGGCAATATCAAGATGAGGGGAATAAAGAAAAAACCTTGACGTGAAAGCGTTAACAACAGGGCAGGAACTGCCTTTCCCACGGCCTGAAAATAGGCCGCGCCGATCAGTTGAAGCGCGATGATGGGCGTTGCAGCGAACACCCATCGCATGGCGGCTGGCGTATGTTGCATCACATAAGCATTCACGGCCAGATCATGGGGCGAGAGTCCCGGTTTGTCGCTCAAAAAGAGGGATGCGATTTCTCCCGGAAAAATAAAGAGCCCGACGAAGACGATACTGGCCAGGATGGCAGCGTACTTGATTGCCGTATTGATCGACTCCCTTACCCTGGGGTATTTGCCGGCACCGTAGTTGAAACCGGCAATGGGCAAGAAACCTTGGGTCACTCCAAAAACGGGGAACAAAGCAAACATCAACATGCGTCCAATTATCGCGTATACCGCTACCGAAGCCTCGCCCCCAAGATCAAAAAGGATGTTGTTCATGAGCAGGTATACCAAACTCACCAAGGCCTGGCGGGCCAAGGTCACGAAACCCAATGAACCGATTTCCTTTAAAATGGGTATATCGAGTCCGAAATGCGTTGCGTTCAGTTTGAGCTCGGAGTGCTTTGAGAGAAAAAAATAGAAGATATATCCAAAGCACAGTAGATAGCTGATGGTGGTCGCCCAAGCTGCACCCTCCATGCCCCAATCCATGACGTTGATGAAAATATAGTCCATCAACAAATTCCCCACCGAGGGTATGATCATGGCAATCATGGCGAATTTGGGCTTCCCCTCTGCACGGATTACCGTATTGCCCATCATACAAAGCGCTAAAAATGGCACCCCATAGAGCACGATGGTATAATAAATTTTGGCAGGTTCAAAAATGGCTCCCTTGCCCCCAAAAGCTGGAATAAGATCGTTGACATAATAGAGCCCCAATACCACCATACTTATGGTGACCAAAAGGGTCAATGTGATCTGGTTGCCGAAGGTTTTGAGGGCTTTTGGTTTGTTATCGGCGCCCAAGGCACGCGAAATGATGCTTGAGCCCCCGATACCGATAGCCATCCCAAGGGCACCAATGAAGAATGAAACGGGAAGTACCACGTTGATGGCGGCTATGGCTATGGACCCGATCCAATTGCCTACAAAAATGGAATCGACAAGAACGTTGAGCGACATCACCAAAATGCCAATACTGGCCGGTACGGCCTGTTTGATAAGGAGCTGCCCTATCGGTTCTGAGCCCAATTGCTCTGCGGAGACTTTTGCCATTAACTGTTACGCTTTTCCAGATTGGGATTGCAAATCTATTGAGATTTCGGGTGCGGCCATACTATTTAGTGTTCCCATAACAGGCTTGTTTTCAATCCTGACCAAATTTACAAAGGTCATTGCATTGCGAAGCCAAAAATTATCATGAAGCGGGCAAAGAGCCATTGGCCTGCCATTCATTCACCCAAGCAGCCATCACGGCTACCCAATCGTCGCTATCATTGAGACAAGGAATATGCTTATAGTGTTCACCTCCCGCTTCTTCGAACTGTTCTTTGCCTTCCATCGCGATCTCTTCCAAGGTTTCCAAACAGTCGCTCACAAAGGCTGCTGTGACCACCGCCAGATTCTTTTTGCCTTCCTTTGCCAAGCGTTCAAATTCAAAATCGGTATAGGGTTTCAACCATGGGTCGCCTGCAAGACGTGATTGGAAAGAGGTGCTTACCTGTTCTTCGGAAAGGCCTAAATGGGCCTTTACCAATTCGGTTGTTTCATAAACCTGGTGGCGGTAACAGCTATGGTGCGCCACAGAATTGATGCTACAACAACTGCCATCGATTTTGCAGTGAAAATGGGTTGGATCGCTCTTTCGAATGTGCCGTTCAGGGATGCCGTGGTATGAAAAAAGTACGTGATCGTAATCGAAATCCTTAAGGCCCTGGGCTATGCTTTCCGACAATACCCGGATATATTCTTTGTTTTTATAAAAAGCTGGCATCGTGGTCACTTGCATTTCCGGAAAGTGTTTCTGTTGTTCTTCCATCGATTTTACCACCACGGTCTCATAGCTCGACATGGCATAGTGTGGATAGAGCGGAACAAGCAAAACCTCGTTTACGCCCTGGTTTTTCAATTCTTGAAGGGCATTTTTTATGGTCATCGTACCATAACGCATGCCAAGGGCTACCGGCATGGAAGTAAGTTGGCGCAACTTATTGGTGAATCGCTGCGACAGTACGATCAGCGGTGAACCTTCATCCCACCATATCTTTGCATAGGCCTTGGCCGATTTCTTCGGCCGGGTTTGCAAGATGATACCCCGCACCAGAAGGTTGCGCAATATCTTGGGCACATCGATCACCCGTTCGTCCATCAAAAATTCGTCGAGATAGGGCTTCACGTCCTTGGCAGTGGGACTGTCTGGAGAACCTAGATTTACGAGTAGTATTCCTTTCATAACGCAAATATTGTCGGCTAGGGGTCTTGCGCCCTAAATTCCTTTAACCGCCAGTAAAAATACGCCTTGCTAATAATATAGCGATGGGCAACGGCCATAACTTTATCGATGCTGCCATAGAGTCAATCAATCTTGACCTTTTTTAAGCTATTCTGGGCCTTGGTTTTTAAAATTTTTGTATACTCAACCAAAAATAAGGTATGTTGAAAAAATTTTTCACCGAAACCAATAGCTCCCTGATCATTGTAATCGCTACCGTCGTGGGACTTTTGTTGTGCTATGCCTTATTGCTCAACGTTTTGAACCGCTATGGCAAAAATCCAAAATACCTCATACCGCTTAGTGCGGTTAGAAGGATCAGTTCGCCCCTGCTCTTGATATTGGGTTCCATTCTGCTCAGGGTGGCTTCTTTGCGCGAACTGCTGGGTTTGGAAGAGCATGGCTACTGGTTCAGGAAGGCAAGTACATTGCTCTTCATTTTTGCCTGTACCTGGCTGGTGATCAATCTGCTCAAAATTACCAAGCGCCGCATCATGGAACGCTATGATGTAGATGAGAGCGACAACATGAAAGCCCGCAAGGTGGCTACCCAATTCAACATTTTGGAACGAATCGCCATTTTTGTCGTTGTGATCATCGCCATGGGATCGGCTTTAATGAGTTTCGAGGGCATTCGGGAAATAGGTGTGAGTATTTTTGCATCAGCAGGTGTCGCGGGCATCATCATTGGATTCTCGGCCCAAAAAATGATCGGTACCATCCTTGCCGGAATCCAGATCGCCATTGCACAGCCCATCAAACTGGATGATGTGGTCATCGTTGAAGGGGAATGGGGCCGGATCGAGGAAATCACGCTTACCTATGTGGTGATCAAGATTTGGGATAAACGCAGGTTGGTGGTTCCCTCGACCTACTTTATCGAGCAGCCATTCCAAAACTGGACAAAGAGCTCGGCCGACCTCGTGGGATCGGTATTGCTCTATACCGACTATCAGGTGCCTTTTGAAGCCTTACGAATCGAACTTGGGAGAATATTGGAGGCGAGCGATCTTTGGGACGGCGAAGTACAAAACATTCAAGTGACCGATAGCAAGGCCGGGCATGTGGAAGTCAGGGCCTTGATGAGCGCCAAGGATGCTTCTACCACTTGGGATTTGCGGGTACACGTACGCGAGCAATTGATCACTTTTTTACAGCGAAATTATCCCGAAAGTTTGGCCCATAACCGGATATACCTAAAAAATATTCCGGAAGGTAAAAATATGATGTAAAAAAAACCGTTATAAAAAAGACCTTATTTTATTGGAACCGATTAAAAATATATTTTAACCAATAATAGGCCCATTAGGGCTGCCCATTTCTATATCACAAAGAACGAATTTTATTGATGCCTAAATCAGTTTCCCTCCTCATGCTATTTTTTGGCATTGCCGTTTCGGCCCAAGAGGCAAATAGCCTGCTTTGGGAAATTTCAGGGAACGGCCTGGCCGAAAGTTCTTATCTCTATGGCACCATGCACGTGAGCAAACGCATCGCATTCCGACTGGATGATGTATTTTACGAAGCCCTGGATCAAAGTGAAGCGGTGGCCCTGGAGTCCGATCCCGGTACCTGGCTCGACAATGATGACCTGATGGGGTTTATGGGTCCAAGGGGGAACGGGTTCTATATCAAAGGCTTTTATATCCATCCGTTTTTGGTCAAAAATCCAAGCAGGGAAGAAATGGCCTCCCATCTGGCGTTCAACGATAGCCGTGTGAACGGTATTTTGTATAGAAGCAGCGACGAGGCACAGGATTTTGAAGAAGAGACCTATCTCGACATGTTCATCTATCAGTCGGGAAAAAAGTTCGATAAGCGTGTACTTGCATTGGAAGACTTGGAAGAGTCGGCCGCTTTGGTGGCCAGGGCCAGCCTCAATCCGATGAAGCAAAAACCCGATGAGTGGTTACAGAAAAAAATGCAACAACAAGATTTTTCCACTTTGTTGCAGAATGCCTATCGCGATAGAAACATCAATTTGCTGGATTCAATCGATAAGGGCATGTATACGGAGCATTATCTCGAAAACATGTTGTTCATCCGGAACCGGAACATGGCCCAGCGGCTCGATTCGATCGTAAGAACGGCAAAGACCTTTACGGGCATAGGTGCTGCCCATTTGCCGGGTAAAAGGGGGGTCATCACGATTTTGCGACAAATGGGCTATACCGTAAAACCTTTGTTGTCGAAGTCGACCGCAAAAGGCAAACAGATCAAAGAAAAGTTGGAACAATCGATCAAGCAAAACGATTACCAATCCTTTGGTCCGGACGATGGCTTTTTCAGTATCGATCTGCACAATAAACTCTATCCGGTTTCCGAGAAACCAAACACCATTTATGTATCGCCAGATTTGGCCAATGGCAGCTTTGTCATGGTCAACCGCATCCCTACCTTCTCCCATCTTAAGCGCGATGTAGTCTATAGTTTGGACGACCTGGATAAAATGTTGTTCGAAAACATTCCCGGTAAGATTTTGGAAAAGAGCAGGATCGAAAAAAACGGCTTCGAAGGCCTTGATATCAAAAACCAATTGAAAAACGGTGATCATCAACGCTACCAAATCTTTTTGACCCCATTGGAGATCTTGATCTTTAAGATGGGGGGAGATGGCGAATTTGTTGTTCAACATTCCGATACCATTTTTAACAGCATTCGCTTTAAAAACAAAACTTTCGGAATGGAAAAAGTGTCATCTGGATTTGGCGATTTTGAAGTAGAGATGCCCACACTCTATAGTTTTACCAACCGTACTCGCAATGGAGACCGTTTGGTACAGGGGTATGATTCCATTTCTGGAAACTATTATTTTTTAAGGAAAGCCACCCTTAACGATTTCAATTTTTTGGAAGCGGACCAATTTGAGTTGAAGCAGATCCAAAAGCGATTTTACCAGGATCTTAAATTGGAGCCCGAATACCTTGGATACAAAGGCAATACTCTTAATTCAAAGGCTTTGATCGACCCGGAAGGAGATAGGTGGCTGTACTTGAAGACCACTTTTAAGCGGGGTGATTACTATCTATTGGGCGTAGTTACTGGCCGGGAAGCAGACGCTATCGCCTATTTTGATTCGTTGGAGCTCAAAGAGGCAGGCCAAACCAAATCCTATGAACGGGTCATCGATACCGCCATGTACTTTACTACAAGGAGCAACGTGAAGCCGCCCAAATTTGTGGAGAGCAGCAAAATGTACCTGAACGGACGAAACCGTCCCAAGGCTTATGAAGCCTATAACAAGAAAACGGTTTATCAGAACAAGAACAATGAGGCGGTGACCGTGACCCTGAACAAATCACACGATTTCATGATGTTTCCAAGCATCGATTCGGTCTGGGCATTGCGCAAGGCACTTTATGGGCAGCAGCGATTTCTGGTTACCGATGAAAAGGTCAGCAATTATCCCGATGGCCGCCATGAAATTGAATTGACCCTTGCAGATTCGGCCAGCAGTAGGGGTATCTTGATAAAGAATGTGCTCAAAGGCGGATTGCTTTACGAGGTGAAGGCACAGGTAGATACCATAGCGGAACCGAGCCGATTTGTGTCTGAATTCTTCGACAACTTCAAGTTGTTCGATACGATTATCGGGAATGATATCCTTTCTGACAGAACCAATGATTTCTTTAAGGCGTTGCGTACCAACGACAGTATTGTGCACAGCGGCTTCAACTTTATCCATTTCCAGAAACATCACATCGATTCGCTCCAACATTATATTGCAGACTTTACTTATCCCGACGATAAAAAGTATATTCAAGCGTATCTGATCCAGGAACTGGGCAAGCTTGATGACCCTCAGGTGGTGCCCTTTTTAAGGGAATTCTATCAAAGGTCCTATAACAATTCGAATGCCCAAACCAAAATACTGCAGTCGGTCAGCTGCAAATCGGATGATCGTTCGGTAACCCTGTTGCTCGAACTGCTATCACAAGACCTGCCTTTGGTATCGAATACGGGGGAAATCCAAAAGATATTCAGGCCCTACATGGACAGTCTTCCCTTGGCCAAAAAACTGTATCCCGAACTCTTGGATTATAGTGCCATTGAGGAATACAAGTCACCCATTTTTTCAATTTTGGCAAAATTACAGGAGAAAGGGTTGGTTAAACCGAACAATTACAAAAAATATCAAAAACAGATCTTGAACGATGCCAAAATACAGCTCAAAAGGGCATTGGGAAATGTGGCCAACAATGCTGGCGATGGCAATAAGGGTACCAACACTTGCGCGGTTCTGGAAGATTATGCGGTGCTGTTGTATCCGTTCAGGGAAGAAAAGGAAGTCAAGGAGTTTTTTAAACGACTTCTATGGGTCAAGGACAGGAATATTCGCACTACCTATGCCATGCTCATGGCCAAGGAAAGTGACTATCTTCCCCAAGGGTTGCTTGAAGACCTGGCCACCGACCTCAATAGCAGGTTGTTGTTGTTCAATAAATTAAAGGGCATCGATAAACTGGAGCTTTTCCCTTCCAAATATAGAAGTGAAAGGTATTTGGCGGAGTCCTTGCTCTATGAAAATGGCCAATTCGATAAAACCCGCGATTCGTTGCACTTATTGGGGGAACAGCCTTTGCGTTTTGAGGGCAGACCTTTTAACGGATATTATTTCAAATCGCGCAACAAGGATGATTATGACCAGAACTTCAAAATCAGTCTGGTCGTTTTCGAAAAGGGCAAGGCCCTGGCCACCAAACCATTCTACAAATCGGCACACAGTGCCAGGATCGAGGATACCGATACCGATGAAGAGGCCATGGAAAGGGCTACTGAGGAATTTTTGCTCAAGGATCGACCGAGAGCGGAGGTGTACCGGCCGAATGTATATGGTGGCTTTGGTTACCATGGCTGGTAATTTGTTATTTTTGCATAAAACACTGAAAATGGGAAGAAGGGTCATTTGGGCCATACTTTGTTGCGCCAGCCAATTCATTGGGGCTCAAGAAATCGTCTGTTCAGCCCGTGACAAACTGGCCGTTGAAAATAAAATTCTTGAAATTTCTGGACTCTCGGGCAGCGATTATGGCGTAACGCTGGTAGAGGTGGGTAAAACTTTCCTGAAGACACCTTATGTTGCCAAGACCTTGGAAATTGGGGAATCTGAAGCGCTCGTGGTAAATCTGCACGGACTAGACTGTACCACCTTTGTCGAAAACGTGTTGGCCTTTGGCATGATGCTGAATGCAGGCCAATCCCATTTCGATGACTATACAAGGAATCTGGAGACCATTCGCTACGAAGATGGTAAATTGAACGGTTACGCTTCCCGGCTCCATTATTTTTCGGAATGGATATCCAATAATGAGCAAAAAGGCCTGTTGAAGGATATCACCGCACAAATCGGGGGCACTGAAATCGCAAAGCCCATCAACTTTATGAGTACCCATAGGGACCTATACCCCTTTTTGAAGCAGGAGGAAAATTTTGAAAAGATAAAGGTTTCTGAAAACAGGCTCAACAGCCGGGCGATATGTGTTTTACCACAAGATCAAATCGAATCGCACGAGGCAATGATACAATCGGGCGATATCATTGCCCTCACCACTGCCATAGAAGGTTTGGATATCACCCACACCGGTATCGCCACTAGGGAGGCCGACGGCCGGATTTACTTATTGCACGCTTCCACCAGCTCAGGGCAGGTGGAAGTATCAAAGCTGCCGCTTTCCGAATATCTCAAAGGCATCAAGAAGAATACCGGTATTATGGTAGCAAGGCCGCTAAGACCGTGATTACGATATTTAGTACCGTTTTAGGCAGTAAAAGATGGCGCCCACCAAATGTTCCCGGAATTCGGGCTCATCGAAAGATTCCTCCGTATGGCCCCCACCGGTATAGAAGGCACTTCCGCCATCATAGCTGTGGTACCATGCAATCGGATGGTCATCCCCGTTTTCTCCGCCTTCATAACTGGTTTCATCCAACTTCATCAAAACGGTAAGCTCGGGATTTATATTTTTATAATTGTACCATTCATCGGTACGCACCCATCTTTCCGGCAAATGGGCAGTGGATCGATGGTTTTTCATCACAACATCGATCGTGGCCTCCCGCACGTTGGGATCGTTGGGATGGCTCTTGAAATAGGCGCCGACCAGCTTTCCATACCAGGGCCATTCATACTCGGTATCTGCAGCGGCATGAATGCCCATATAGCTACCGCCCCCTTTGATATACCCTTCCAATGCCCTTTGTTGGCGCTCCCCCAAAACATCGCCCGTTGTACTCAAAAAGATGACCATTTTGTATTTTTTAAGATTTGCCGGGCTAAAAGAAAGCGAATCTTCGGTCTGGGTGATTTGAAATCGGTTGTCCTTGCCCAATTCCTTTAGGGTGGCGACACCTTTTTCAATCGATTTATGACGGTAACCATTGGTTTTGGTAAAAACCAAGATTTTAGCGATTTTGGAAATGGGCACTATTTTTTCGCCTAGGGGTTCACGGTGAACGAATGAAACATCTTCATTGATCTTGGCTGAGCCACACCCAATAAACAATGCTAATGAAAGAAAGAGGATAGAACCTTTAAGTACCGAATTCGTCATGTTGGTTGTTTTAGGAAATTGAACGGCCTAAATATCGCTATTTTAAATTTACTTTGGGTTGGGGAGGTGTTAAAAAGAATCCTGCACTTATGATACACCCGATTGGGGCCAGGTCACGATACAAAATCAACCCCTTATGGGTTGGCCAGCGCCATCAGGTATTTTTTGGGCGTAGTGCCGTATTTTTTCTTGAAGGCGGATATAAAATGGCTTGCCGTACTATAGCCCACCTTGAGTCCAACTTCGTTGACGTTGTGTTTCCCGCTCTCCAACAGTTTTCGGGCATGCTCCATTTTATAGTCAAAAAGGAAACTGAATACCGAATCCCCGTAAATATGCCGAAAGCCTTCCTTCAGTTTTTTGAGGCTAAGGCCGATCTCTTCCGAAAGTTCCTGTAAAGTTGGAGGTTCGGCCATTCTGGCAATGATGATTTCCTTGGCCTTGCGGATTCGGCGAACATTGTCCTCATCGACGAGGAAAGGGCATTGCTCCAAGTCGGTGTCCTCGCCTTTGTTGAAATAAAGTGAAATCAGCTCATAGATCTTTCCTTTAATGTACAAGGCCTTCACCGATGGGTGCAGGTTGTAGTTCATGATTTGGCTAAGAATCACGGCTATGGCTGGGGAAAATGCCTCCTGCACATAATATTTTTTATCCTTGTTCTCGACACTTAAAAAAGGGATATAATCTGCCTCTTTGGAAAACAGGGAGTGAAATTTGCGAATGGTCATCACTATCGATACCATCCATGAATTGGGGCTGAGTTCCATATCCAAAGGAAGGGCCAGTTGGGTATTGTAGAGCAAAAGTGAATTTTCCTCAGTAATATCGAGAGCATAGCGCCCTTCATTGAAAATGAATTTGGCCGATCCTTTCAGGCAAAAATGAAACTGCAGGAACGAGCTGTCTATCGCCCTCATGATTTTTTGTGATTGAGGGGTGTCGTTCTGTATCTTGAAGACGTAAAATCCGTCTTCGACAAAGAACTCCTGAAATGAACCTTGAGCGATATTTTTTAAATCCATTACGGTCGTTAACGGCGTCTTTTTATTTAGAAACATTCTAAATAAAAAAAAGTGTATGCCTTGGTTTAAGGGCAAATTTAAAGGATTTCGTTCAAATGCATTAAAAATGGCGAAATAAATACCCGAAACGATATTAATTGTACCGCTAGCGTTATTTTTAGACTACAAATGCAGTTACTTTTGTAGCCGTTTGCAAAACCTTTATGAAAGATTACCATATATCGAGACATAATTCTTTCTATACCATAGGGCTGAGTTATAAGAAGGCGGAAGCCGATGTGCGTGGCAAATTCAGCTTGGACGAGGATGGCCTGGAGCACATTTTACATCAGGCCAAGGCACAGGGTATCGACGGCCTCCTGGTCGCCTCGACCTGTAACCGTACCGAATTGCATGGTTTTGCGCAGCACCCCTTTCAACTGATCAAACTTTTATGTGACAATACACAGGGCACCGTTGAGGAGTTTCAGGAGGTGGCTTATGTTTATAAAAACAACGATGCCATCAACCATCTTTTCCGAGTGGGCACTGGACTGGACAGCCAAATATTGGGTGACTTCGAGATCATCAGTCAATTGCGCTCGAGTTTCAGCCGATCGAAAAGGGCCGGACTTGCCAATCCTTTCATAGAACGCTTGTGCAATGCGGTGATCCAGGCCAGCAAACGCATTAAAAACGAGACTGAAATTTCTTCAGGGACCACCTCCGTGGCCTTCGCATCGGTTCAATATATCCTTAACCATGTCTCCGATGTTTCAGAGAAGAACATCTTGTTGTTCGGGACAGGAAAAATTGGAAGAAACACTTGTGAAAACCTGATCAAACATACCAAGAACAATCACATTACCCTTATCAATCGTACCAAGGACAAGGCCGAAAGGATTGCCGGTAAATTCAATCTTTCGGTGAAAGACCATGGTGAGCTCCAAACCGAAATAAGGAATGCCGATGTATTGATCGTAGCCACTGGGGCAAAATCCCCGACCATTTCAAAGGAAATGATCTATTCTAAAAAGCCCTTGTTGATCTTGGATCTATCGGTCCCTAAAAACGTGGCAGATGAAGTGGCCGAATTGGAGCAGGTGACCTTGGTGCACCTCGATTATCTTTCCCAATTAACGGATGGCACCATGGAGCGCAGAAAGGATCATATTCCAGATGCGGAAGCGATCATTGAAGGCATCAAGGGAGAATTTGTCCAATGGCTCGAAACCCGAAAATTTGCACCGGTGATCAAGGCATTGAAACAGAAATTGAAAGTGATGAAGGAGGAGGAACTCGATTATCAGTCTAAAAAACAATCCGACTTCAATGCAGAACAGGCCGATGAAATTTCAAATCGCATCATCCAAAAAATTACCAAGCAGTTCGCCAACCATCTCAAAGATGAGAATGTCGATTCTGACAGCAGTTTGGAACTGATACAAAGGATTTTCCAACTTGAAGTCCATTCCAAATGAACCGACCGATCCGTATCGGTACCCGCGATAGTGAACTCGCGATGTGGCAAGCCCACACCGTTAAGGAACAGCTTGAGACCTTAGGCTACCAAACCCAGTTGATACCGGTAAAGTCTACGGGGGATCTGCTGCTCGACCAGCCCCTTTACGAATTGGGCATTACGGGTATTTTTACTAAAACCCTCGATATGGCCATGATCAAGGGCGAGATCGATGTGGCCGTGCACTCGATGAAGGATGTGCCCACCGCCCTGCCCAAAGGAATCGTTCAGGCGGCCGTTTTGGAAAGGGGCCCGACCATCGACCTCTTGGTATACAAGTACAACGAAGAATTTTTGGCACAGCCCAACGCCGTGATTGCCACAGGCAGCCTCCGAAGACAGGCCCAATGGTTGAACCGCTATCCCTCGCATTCCGTGGTCGATCTGCGCGGAAATGTCAATACCCGCCTTGAAAAATTGGAAAAACAATCATGGAACGGTGCCATTTTCGCCGCGGCCGGACTCAATCGACTCGGACTGGAGCCCAGCAATACGATCGGACTTACCTGGATGATTCCCGCTCCTGCACAAGGTGCAATGGTGGTCATGGCTATGGAGGAAGATGAAGAACTCAGAGGTGCCCTTGCCATGTTGAACCACCGTGAAACTGAAATCTGCACCAGTGTGGAACGGCGATTTTTAAGTTTGTTGGAGGGCGGTTGTACCGCACCTATCGGGGCTTTGGCGACCATAGATGGAGATAACATTACATTGAAAGGTATTTTGCTCACAAGGGATGGCAGCAAGAAACTCGAAACGGAAAAAACGTTGCCCTTATCCCAATACCATAATCTGGCTTCCGAATGTGCCGAGCATATCTTGATCCGGGGGGGAAAGCGTTTGATGAACGAACTTCAGGAATCGACCAGATCTGCAAAAGTATTTTCCACTAAAAACCTAACGGCGGGCCAGATGCAACTCTTTAAAGAAGGGCTGGGCGTTCAAGCGGAAGATTTTCTCAAAGTGAGCCCGAATCGCATTCCACTCAGTGTCCTCAAAAATCCCATTGAAAATGTGGTGATTACCAGTCAAAATGCGGTTGAGGCCCTCTTGACAAGCGCACCGAAGGAAGTATTGAAATTCAAGAACATTTATTGCGTGGGGCGGCGCACCAAGCGTTTGATCGAAAATCGTTTGGGAAAGGTGAAACATAACGCGAACAACGCCAAAAAGCTGGCCGATTACCTTGTAGAATATATGGAAGGTCTGGAGGTTACTTATTTCTGTGGTGATCAGCGAATGGACGATTTGCCCACCATCCTCACCGAAAATAGGATCGTAGTAAACGAAATAGAGGCCTATAAGACCAAATATTCCCCGGTAAAGGTGCCCTCCTCTGTGGAAGGTGTCATGTTCTATAGTCCGTCAACTGTGGCCAGCTACCTTTTGGAGAACAAGCCCGACAAAATCGCATTCTGTATAGGTGATACCACGGCCAAGGCTGCACAGGCGCATTTCTCCGATGTCCGCGTGGCCAGAATGCCCTCGATTGAGAGCATGATCGCTTTGGTGAATGAGACCTACGCGGCGATTTAATGGAAAAGCCCTTACAAAGATTGGAGATATGATAAAGAACGATTTGTTTTTAAGGGCCCTGAAAGGCGAAACCGTCGACCGGCCCCCGGTATGGATGATGCGCCAAGCAGGGCGCTATTTGCCCGAATTCAGGGAAATACGTGATAAGTACGATTTCTTTACCCGATGCCGCACCCCGGAACTTGCATCCGAAATTACCGTACAGCCCATTCGTCGTTTCGGCATGGATGCGGCCATTTTGTTCTCGGATATTCTGGTAGTGCCACAGGCCATGGACATAGAAGTGCAAATGAAACCGAATTTCGGTCCCTACCTTCCCAATCCGGTTAGGTCGCAAGCCGATGTAGACCGGGTGCTGGTACCAGAGGTCGGGATTGCTTTGGACTATGTGATGCAGGCCGTAAAAGCGACCAAGGAAAAATTGGAGGACGAAGTGCCTTTGATCGGTTTCGCTGGTTCTCCATGGACCATCTTGTGCTACTGTGTTCAAGGGCAAGGAAGCAAGACCTTCGATAAGGCCAAGGAATTCTGTTTTACCCAACCGGTGGCTGCCCACCAATTATTGCAAAAAATTACCGATACCACCATCGCTTATTTGAAAGCGAAAATCCAGGCCGGGGTCGACGTGGTGCAGGTCTTCGACTCATGGGGCGGGATGCTTTCTCCTACCGATTATCAGGAGTTTTCGTGGCGTTATAACCAACAAATCGTGGATGCGATCAAGGAGGATGCCCCTGTGATCGTCTTTGGAAAGGGCTGTTGGTTCGCGTTGGGCGACATGGCCAAATCCGGTGCCTCCGCCTTGGGCATCGATTGGACCTGCTCCGCCAGAAATGCCCGCTATTTGACTGGGGGCAAAATTACGCTTCAAGGAAATTTTGATCCGGCCCGATTGCTTTCTCCCCCTTCAGAGATCAAGAAAATGGTGACCAAAATGATTGATGGGTTCGGAAAGGATGCCTATGTGGTGAACCTTGGACACGGGATCCTTCCGAATATACCGGTAGACCACGCCAAGGCCTTTGTCGATGCCGTGAAGCAATATCAAACTACTTAGTGGGGCGAAAGATCGTTTTATAGGATTTGCATGGACCATGGTTTTCAAATCACCGAATTCTCAGCTGTAGATGCCCGAGATCGTTGTGATCTTATGCGTGCAAACCAGGATCGGTTTCGACGCTTTTTGCCCCGGACACTGGCCCAGAACCTAAGTGTTACAGCTTCGAAGGCCTACATTGCCAATAAAAAGGTGGCTAGGGAAAACAGAACAGAATTCACCTATGCCATTCGGGAACCAATGCAACAGAAGGTGGTTGGTCTCGTCATTTTGAAAGCAATCAATTGGGAACAAAAATCCGGCGAATTGGCGTATGGTATGGGATCATCATTCGCGGGAAGGGGCTGGATGACCCAGACCGTTCAACACCTTGTGGCATTTTCATTTGAGGAGCTTCGCTTGCAGACCTTGCACATCATAGTGCACCACAGCAATCTGGCGAGCATCGCGGTGGCCCAAAAATGTGGTTTCGGCTGGTCAAGAACCCTTCCCAAAGAACATGTTGTTTCCGGGGAGGCTGCATTAGACATGGAACTGTACCTACTTCATGGCCCAAAAAACCTTATAAAATAGCCTGGAATTAAAAATTGAGGTAAAAAATTCAAATAACAGGTTGGGCATATTTGCATCCAACAAGCATTGTTAAAACACTATTAAAAGGGATTGGCTTTCGTTGAGAATCATGGTCGAATTTTCTTATGTTTTTCGTATTATTGGGGCCTAATAAAACAAATCGAAATGAAAATAAAATTTATCCTAAGCCTATTCGTGGCATTTATTTCCTTGAACCTGCTTTCGGCCCAATTGACCAAAATCACTTCGGTGGAAGGGATTACCGAATACCAGATGGAAAACGGATTAAAAGTACTGTTGTTCCCTGATAATTCTGCACAGACCATAACCGTCAACATTACCTATCTGGTGGGATCTCGCCATGAAGGCTATGGCGAAAAGGGCATGGCCCATTTGTTGGAGCATTTGCTCTTCAAGGGCACGCCCAACCATCCGGATATCCCCGAAGAACTGAGCTCCCATGGCGCAAGGCCCAATGGTACGACATGGTACGACAGAACCAATTACTATGAAACCTTCAATGCCACGGATGAAAATCTGGATTGGGCCTTGGATCTTGAGGCCGACAGGATGGTGAATTCCTATATCGCGAAAAAAGACCTTGACTCGGAATTCAGTGTGGTCAGGAATGAATTTGAGATGGGAGAGAACGACCCATCGGGCGTGCTATTGGACAAGGTTATCGATGCGGCCTATTTATGGCACAACTACGGTAGTTCCACTATCGGCAACCGCTCCGACATTGAAAGGGTGCCGATTGAAAATTTAAAGGAATTCTACCAGAAATTCTACCGGCCCGACAATGCCGTACTGATGATCACTGGGAAATTCGATGAAGAAAAAACCTTGGCCTTGGTTGGTGAAAAATTCGGAAAGATTGCTAAACCGGCCACTCCAGTTAGGCAATCCTATACCGAAGAGCCCGCCCAGGATGGTGAAAAATTGGTAAACGTAAGCAGGGTGGGCGACCTGCAATTGGTGTCAACCTTGTATCACACCCCTTCAGGATCCGACACCGATTATGCCGCCGTAGCGGTCTTGGAAGATGTGCTCACCGATGCCCCATCTGGAAGGTTGTACAAAGCCTTGGTCGAGACCCAGAAGGCTTCCTCTGTTTCGTCTTTTTACCCATTCACCAAAGAACCGGGATTTATGTACATCGAAGCAGCCGTGCCTTCCGATAAGAATGCCGATGAAGTGGAGGCCATCTTAAAGAAGACCTTGGACGAATTGAAGGCCAACCCGATTACCGAAGAAGAATTGAACCGGGCCAAGGCCAATCTTTTGAAACAAATCGATCAAATCAATCGGAACTCCTCTTATTTGGGCACTTATATGAGTGAATTCATCGGTGCTGGTGATTGGCGGTTATCATTTATTCATAGAGATAGGATAGAAGCCATGACCTTGGATCAGGTGAATTTGGCCATGGGGAAATACATCATTCCGACCAACCGAACCATGGGCCGGTTCAAACCGACAAAAACCCCCGAAAGGGTCTCCATCCCGCATGTCAATAATCTGGACTCCTTGGTTTCGGGATACCAGGGCAAGGAAAGCAAGGGCGAAGGGGAAGCTTTCGATGTTGCCTATGATGCCATTCAACAACGGTTGCTGAGCGGTACGCTTTCCAATGGTGTAAAATATGGATTCATTGAAAAGAACAACAGGGGAAATACCGTAATCCTTAGTTTTAGCATTCGCAACGGGGATGTGAAATCGTTGATGAACAAGGGCGTTGTTCCTTCTTTTACCGCGAGCATGTTAAATAAGGGGACCACCACAAAAACCCGGCAGCAAATTGAGGATGAATTGAGCCGACTTAAGACTTCGATCGGCTTTGGGGCAAGAAATGGGAACGTTTATGTGAATATCAGCTCAACGGAGGAAAACCTTATGCCCGCATTGCAACTGATGGCCGAGATGCTTAAAAATCCTGCTTTCGATGCCGCTGAACTCGAGAAATTGAAGACTGAGCAATTGGCTGCCATGGAGAGCTATAAGAACGATCCACAGTTTTTGGCTTCAAAAAGGCTTTCCGAAATCAATAACGTCTATCCGAAAGGGCATCCATTATATGACATGAGTGTAGCCGAGGAAGAGGAAGCCATCAAAAAGGTGACCATCGAAGATATCAAGGCTTTCTATAATGAATTCTACGGCCTTGGTAAGTCCATTTTGGTGGGCATTGGCGATTTTGATCTTGATGCGGTGAAAGCCTCCATAGAAACCGAATTTGCCGACTACAAAAGCAAGCACGCTTATGAAGAAATTGCCAGTCCGTATGTAGCTTCAAAGGCGGTGAAGGAGGATATCCTGACGCCCGACAAACAAAATGCGATGACCTTCGGGGGCCTTGGCATCCAGATCAGCGACTATTCTGAAGATTATCCCGCATTGAATATTGCCACGACCATTTTGGGCGGGGGCACTCTAAACTCCCGTATTTCAGAACGGCTGCGCCAAAATGATGGTTTAAGCTATGGGGCCGGGGCCGGTCTTCAGGCCGATGGAGACAAGGTGGATCAAAATTCGCTCCTTTTCCTGTATGCCATTTACGCCCCTGATAACTATGATAAGATACAACTGGGCTTTAAGGAAGAGATTGAAAGATTTATCAAAGAGGGTATCACGGAAGAGGAGCTCAAGAACGCGGTCAACGGTTGGATACAGGGCGAGAACGTATCTCGGGCCCAGGACAATGAACTGTCGAGCGTGATCAACAACAATATTTTCTATGACCGTACCATGGCATTTCATAAGGATATGGAAGAAAAAATGGCGAAGCTCACCGTTGCAGATGTGAACAAGGCCATCAAGAAGTATATTCAGCCCTACGAAAAATGGACCGTGGTGAACGCCGGGGATTTTAAGAAATAAACGCTACCCAATCCTTAAAGACTTGAATAAAAAGAAGCCGTTCCACTTGAACGGCTCTTTTGGTTTATGATATCCAGCGAATATGGCAGCAAGTCTGAAGTGCGTTGATTATTTTGTATATTCCGCTATGTTTTGCCGCACCGAGGGCACAGGCATCAGCAGACCAGTCAAAAAGCGTAAACTGTATTCAGCTGATCCATCACCAGTGAAATTTAGACAATGGAATTAATAAACCAACCAACGATGAAAGTATATTTTACAATGTTTGTGCTTGCGACTATTTTTTCCTGTAATCGATTGCAGGAAGGCGAAGCCCATGCAGGACAAGCTTTGCAGGAAACAGAAAAGGCAGAACCAGGGTATGACCCTGAAGCCAACCTTAAAAATCTTGGCATTGCATTGCCGACACCTTCGGTACCGGTCGCCAATTACGTGAACGCCGTACGTACCGGTAACCTCGTTTTTCTTGCGGGTAAAGGCCCCCTTAAATCAGACGGGGATTATATTGTGGGTAAAGTAGGGGCCGAATTAACCATCGAGGAAGGGTACGAAGCCGCCCGTGTTACGGCAATCAACCAACTCGCGGTGCTCAAGGCTGAACTGGGCAACCTGAACAAGGTAAAACGAATCGTGAAGGTATTGGGAATGGTGAATGCCGAACCTGGGTTCACAGACCAACCTAAGGTCATCAACGGATATTCCGATCTCATGGTAGCTGTTTTCGGTGAAAGGGGCAAACATGCGAGGGCGGCGGTAGGCATGGCCTCACTGCCCAACAACATCGCGGTGGAGGTGGAGATGATCGTAGAGGTGTATCCTTAGCAAGAATCGTGCGGTAGCCTAAACCACTCCATAGGTGGCCAAGATGATCATATCTGTATCTTCCCTCGATTTGAAGACGTCAAAAGTGCGCCCTTGGGTACGCAGTGCCCCAAGTGCATTTGCATAACGGGCTGCCTTGAGATAGGCGCGGCGGTCTTCCAATAGGCCATAGCCCAAGCCTCCTGCGAAAGAGTCTCCACAGCCGGTGGTATCGACCACATGTTCCACTTTTACCGACTGCACCACTTCTTCGTGGATAGTATCTCCTTTTTTGAAAAACACCACGCCGCCCTCCGCATCCAAGGTTACGATCAGGGATTGCACGCCCCGATTCAGCACGTGTTCGGCCAAAGCGGGCAAATGGGAAGTATCCTTGGCATCGAAATGCCCGAGTTCTTCGAGTCGGTATTCTTTTTCGAACCAACAGCATTTCGACTCTTCCAAGTTCATTTTCAACACGTCGATATAGGGAAGCCATTGGTCGCGGTCGATCCAGAACTTGATCAAACGATCGCCAAGTGTCGTGACGGTATTGGTCGGCCCATGGGCATCAAAAATGATTACCGCATCACTATTTTCCTTGATATACTTTAGGGTTTCAAGAGGTACTTCATAATCGGTTATCGGCACACAGACAAAAACATCGCAATGCAACAAATGTTGTACATCCTCCGGAATGATGGGATTCATAAAACCGGTCTGTTTCTCCAATCGATTGTTTTGATCCACAAATCGAAGGCTGATCACGTCGCCCTGATCGGCGGCGGAACTGATATAATCTACATTGATGTTGGGATATTCGTTCAAGAGTTCTTTGATGGCCCGTTCGTCTATTTTACGTACATGCGACACGGGAAATACGGTACCATCATTCCCTAAAAGTTTGGATAACCCAATGGCAGTATGGGTCGTACAGCCATATTTCTCTATAACTTCCCCCCTATGGGTGGTGATATGGTCCCTTGGGATGGGACCTAATACCGCAACGTTGTATTTAGACATGTATCGAGTTCCTTTTTAAGTGCTTGCCCTAGCCTCCTTTGTTGGGCGGGCCGCCGTGTTCAATTCATTTTTGAAAATACAAAAAAATACAGGACCAGCCATTGGAAATGCATAAATTAGCAAGAATGCCGAAAAACTTTGGCTTTGTTTCCGTTCAAATATCCTATCCAGTGATGGAAAAGCCTAGATTTTCGCCATTTTATTGCTAAATATCCTGTAATTGGACCAAAACTAATAGAAAAGTATTCTTAAATTTGCCCTCTTTTTAATGGCCTCATAGTTCAACGGATAGAATAGAAGTTTCCTAAACTTTAGATCCAGGTTCGATTCCTGGTGAGGCTACAAGAATATTACATAAAGTCTTTATTTACAGAAATGTGGATAAAGGCTTTTTTGATTTGTTACCACAAATGAAATATTCTCCATTGCAGTTTTTGTGCTTCACTAGGTTAATAAGTTCATTTAATGTAACGAAAGATTAAAAACCTCCGCTCGCCCCGCCCCCACCAAATTCACCTCCTCCTTCACCTGAGAAATGATCCGGCGCCTCTATTTGGGGAGTTCCCAATGTTTGTGAAACGCCAAATGCCAGTAAATCTGAGTTGTCCCATTTATGGGTCAGTATTTTTTCCCTCGTATATCCGTTTCTACTGGTTTTCAGGTATTTTATCAAGGAAAACGAGATGGCTGTCAGTATTGCCCCGACTACAGTGATCGTAATCTCCGGAAATCCCAAAGAATAATAATATTCCATAGTAAGTATTGCCAATGCCAAGACCAACAAACTGACCCTGATGAACAGAATTTGCCTTTTAAGCAAGCCCCAGGCCAAATAGGCAACAGGAATCAGCAATGTTAATATATAGAATATGATAGCAAAAGGGATGTCTTCCCCGGCCTCCAATGGCGATCCCATCATATTGGAACTAAGCTCTCGAACGACAAAATAATTACCCCCAAGGTAAACAAGCAATAAAGCCAAAGTGTCAAACACCATGAAATGATTTCCCCAAACCATCCGATCCACTCTTTTTTTCAGGCTTTGGCTCATTAGAAAAAGAGTGCCAAAAACAACTATAACCACAAACGGAAGCAGGGCGATAGCCGACTTAAGGATGATGAACAAAACAGCAATAAAACAAAAAATGGCCGCGGTCAGCGAAAGCAAATCCAAATAGCGGATTGAAACGGCCATGAACATGATCATTGCCACCAGGGCATAGATGATATCATGATCTATTTCAAAGCCAAGGATTCCAAAATAAACAAAGGCAAGTCCAATGTAATAAGCTGCCTCCGTTACGCCAGACTTATAATGGTGTTTTTTCTTGATGGTGAATTCGGCAACAAAAAGTGAAATAGAACCGATCAAACACAAAAAAATGTAATATCCACTCTCACCCATATTTGCCAAAGCAGCAATACCCAATAATGAAAACAGACCAAAAGCCGTAATACAAAACAAAAAAAAACGCATGACGATCCTTGGCGTATACAGATTGCTTTGATAAGCCTTCGCTATATCGGGCCATCGATCTTCCGCAATCAAACCGCCCTTGAGCCAGGTTTTGATCTTGGCCAGTGCCGATTTCTTTTTCACCTCGTCAAGATCATAGGCAACTAATTTATGTATCATCCGAAAAATGTGATTTGTTTTTAAGCAATAAAAGAATTCCGCCAATACTGGTCAAAGGCAAGTATAACACCCAGAGTTCCCAATTGGGATCGAATGAATAAAATAGATAGCTGACCATTATATATGCTGCCAAGCACCCGTAGAGAAAGAAAAGAAAGGCTTTTTGTTTCCAATAATACCACAACAAAAATGACAGAAAAGACAACAGCAGAACCGCGCCCAGTTCGCCATGCCCAGAATCAAACACCAACGATAAAGCACCGAAAAAAAACAGAAGCCATCCGAAATTATGGTACGAAAAAGTGAAGTGCCTTTTGATGCCCTTATAATCCAATACCTGGCCTATTAGGAGCAGCAAACCTCCAATGAAAACACTAAGCAGGTACATGTCCGTTCCCTCCAACCACTTGGCTTTTGCCCAACCGAGCGGAGAAACGGCCAAACCAAAAACCGCAACAAAAGCAACGATACCCATTGAAAGTACCATTTTGTTGTCATATCGGTATGCCAAATAAAAAAACAAAAAGGCGCTCACAAGGGAGGTCCAATTGATCAAAATCGCTACCAGATCAAAGTAAACCTGAATATAGGTAAATAATGAAATAACCAACAACGATACGAGAACGAGCAGGTAATCAAAGTACATGGCCTCCACCTTAACCACCCCATTGGCATATGGTTCGGCCTTTACATGAATGAAATAACCACCTGCCCCAATAGCCAAGACCATGAGAAACATCAAGGCAATATGGCCAATATCGCTCATATTTTGATAGACGATATAACCCACCCCGCCAGTGAAAAGCATGATACCCAAATAAAGTAACAATCGAAGTTCGTAATGTAGCGAAATAACTTTCCGACTACTAACGGCTTCAATCTGGTTAAAATGTTGCTCGCTGATCAGGCCATTATCCAATAGTTTTTTTTGCAGGTTTCCCATATGGCTCCAGTATAGTAAGGATTAAATATCGTCATTTTTCAATTTATTAAATAACCAAAAAAGATGTCCATTTCTTATAATGCATGAAAGCTATTTTTGCTTGACAGCTTATTTTTTAATAAGCAGATGCAAAAGGACCGGTTTGAGGTGTCGGCGCCTACAGTCTTTCCTTATCGATCATGGGCTAAAAGAAATTGCCTAAATTTAGACCGGTTAGACTGCAAGAGTCGTTTTGCCTTTTTATTTTAAGGCGAAAGTCCGGCCGAACGGGTACAAGGCATTGATTGAAAAACAATAATATCGCAGCATGTCATCAACAAAAACAATTCGATTTACCATCATCACTCTTTTATATTTCATGGGATACGCCGCAACGGCCCAAGATATGCTTCCACCAGTGGCCGAGTGGAGCGGAGCAAGCGAGGCCCTGATCGCCAAGCCGAACGATCCATGGATAACGCCCACGGAAAAATCCGATTTTGTGACCACGCCAAATTATGTGGAGACCATGGATTGGTTGAAAAAGCTTTGTTCCGAATCGCCACTATTGCATATGGTTTCCATTGGCAAAAGTCTGGAACGTCGGGATATTTTCATGATCATCGCTTCTTCGGATGAAGATATCCGACCTGAGGCCTTAAAAAAGTCGGAAAAGCCATTGCTTCTTGCACAAGCGGGCATCCACTCGGGGGAAATAGACGGTAAGGATGCCGGGTATGATGTTGCTGCGCGACATTGCCTTTGGAGCAAAGAAAGAACTGTTGGCCAAGGTGAATTTTCTCTTCATCCCGATATTGAACGTTGACGGCCACGAACGATCTTCCCCCTACAACAGGCCCAATCAAAGGGGTCCCCAAAATATGGGATGGAGAACCAATGCCAAGAATTTGAACCTGAACAGGGATTATGCCAAGCTAGACACCGAGGAAGTCAAGGCCGTGGTGCAGGTGATGAACGACTACGATCCCCTTTTGTATATAGACCTCCATGTGACCGATGGGGCCGACTACCAATACGACGTTACCTTTGGCGGCTTGGGGCAACAGGGATATTCCCCAGCCATTTCCAAATGGTTGGAAACGACCTATAAACCTTATGCCGACCGCGATTTAAAGGCCAAAGGCCATATCCCCGGACCATTGCTGTTCGCCTTGAACGATCGTGATTTTTCGCAGGGCAATATATTGAATATGGGCGGACCGAGGTTTTCCGATGCCTATGGCAATTTGAGGCATATGCCGACCCTTTTGGTGGAAAACCATTCTTTGAAACCCTTTAAGCAGCGGGTGTTGGGCACCTATGTCTTGTTGGAGAGCACCCTTAGGATATTGGCAATCGAAGGGAAAAACCTCCGGGAAATTGCAACCGATGACCAAGAGGCAAGGCCCCCAAAAATTCCGATGATGTTCAAGGTACCGCAGATGGAAAATGCCCTTGGCTACGACGTACAGGCCGACCTTAAGGTATCCGATCAAGCCGTGGTGCCCCCTGATAGCCTCACCTTAAAAGGAATTTCATCCAAATTGTTAAAATCCTCGATTACCGGTTCGGATTTTATTCAATGGACCGGAAAACCGGAAACCATGACCGTGGTCAACTATTTGGCCTCCGAACCCGTAGATTTGATCGTAAGGCCAAAAGGATATTGGGTGCCCGCCTTTTGCAATGAGGTCTTGGAACGCCTGAAATGGCATGGCATTCAAATGGAAATCATTACCGAGCCCCGCGAAGTGAGCGTGGAAATGTATCGGATCAGGGATGCCAAATTCGAAAATGAAAGCCAGGAAGTCGTACCCTTCGAAGGACATATGCAGGTAAACGGAACTCCCCGGTCAGAGATGCGAATGGAAGTATTCCCTGCGGGATCTGCCTATATTTCCACAGACCAAACCCTGGGAGATCTGGCAATGGTCTTATTGGAGCCATTATCCAAGGATTCCTTTTTTAGCTGGGGATTTTTCCCTACCATTTTTCAACGTACGGAATATATAGAGGGCTATGTGATGGAACCCATGGCCCAACGAATGTTGGAAGCTTCCCCGGAACTGAAAAAGGAGTTTGAAATAAAAAAAGCGGGAGACAGGGCATTCGCAACGGATCCGGGGGCGATATTGTCCTGGTTTTACGGGAAAACCCAATATTATGATGAACGCTACCTGTTATATCCTATTGGAAGGGCACTTTAGGGCATTTGCTTTCGACATCCAAGGCCGGCCATAGTTTAAGTAATGCGAAAAAGGGGGGCAGCGGGTATTAACTGAAACCCGGTCACTTCAAGATAGTTTACTCAAATGAATAAAAACACCATCAAAGAAGATCCACTTTCGGTATTGATACTAGGGGCCAGTGGAGCGGTCGGAAGCCATGTCCTGCGGTGGTTGGTAGCCAATCCACAAATAGGAAGCATCACCTCGTTGGGCAGGAGGACCATATCTGGGTTTTCCATTGAAAAGGTCCGCCAAAAAGAGATCGATATTTTTGATCCGAAATCATATGTGGAGCTTTTGCCGGGCCATGTTGTCGCCATTTGCACTTTGGGCGTGGGACAACCCTCGAAGATGGGGAAAGACGAGTTTGTGAAAATCGATAAACTCGCCGTGATCGACTTTGCCAAGGCCTGTAAAAAAGCCGGCATACGCCATTTCGAACTGTTGGGATCGGTAGGGGCGAACCCCAATTCCTCGTCGTTCTATCTTCGCTCGAAGGGGGAATTGGTAGCGGCCTTACAGGTGCTCGATTTTGAGCGTCTGAGCATATTTCAGCCTTCCATGATCATTACGCCGACCAACCGTTATGGTATTTCCCAAGGAATTTTACTGCGCATTTGGCCATTATTAAGTCCATTGCTTTTGGGAGGCCTGCGCAAGTACCGGGGTATCCAGGTCGCCTCGCTGGGGAAGGCGATCGCGAAAAATGTTTTAAACCCTAGCAAAGGATTCGAAACCTTGCATTGGAACAAAATTCGTGAACTTGCGGAAGGGGTGTGATCATAAGGCCATATTTGGATGAGTCGCCAAGGGCCAGAACCGACCTGATTATGAATTTAAGGCTAAACTTTATGGCCCTTTCCGCTGAGCTGGAGGGGTAACCGAAGCAATCTAAAAGAAATGAACTGGATCGTATTGATCATTGCCGGTCTATTTGAAGTGGGATTCGCATTTTGTCTGGGAAAGGCCAAAGAAGCGACGGGAATGACGGCAAATTATTGGTATTTGGGATTTTTGGGCTGCCTGGCGATCAGCATGTACCTTCTTGTGAAGGCGGCCCAGGGATTGCCGATCGGGACGGCCTATGCGGTTTGGACCGGCATAGGGGCCGTGGGCACCGTTCTAGTGGGCATTTTTGTATTCAAGGAACCCGCAGATTTTTGGCGTCTCTTTTTTATCACCACCCTGATTGTCTCCTTGGTAGGACTCAAAGTGGTCACACACTAAATCGAGCAGGCGTTTTCAAGATTTCCATTTTTTTTTGAGATTTCATGGGAACAGGGCAAGCGATGAGCCGTAGATCAGCGTTTGGACCATATTTCATATAGTGGCTCGCCCTTGCTGTTCTTTCCGGTATGGTGCCAATCGTTGCCATCGATCCGGTATTCAAAATGTAGGGATGCGCCCACGCGGGCATCGTCTCGGGAAAAATATTTGATGTTTTCTGTATAAATGCCGTCCTTGGCCGAATAACTGCCTCCTCCCGTTCCAAAAAATTCCATGGTATCGGTGTTGTAGGCAATCCACTGGAAATGGCCATCCATCAAAAATTTTAAGGTTTTTCTTGGAGAGGACTCACCGCGGCGTTCTTGTCCCTCATCCGGCCCACGAGTGGCAAAAAGCCATTGTCCGTCAAGGTCTTGGGGTATCCTTGGAGCCGGGGAAAATACCAAATCCGTATCGGTTTGCAGGGTGAGCTGGTCGTCTTGAAGGTAGTAAGGAACAGACCAGGTACCGGCTTTTTCACTTGAACTATCTGAATTGAATTCCAATTGTACCTTTAGGCTATCGTTTTTTATGTCATAGAAGCCCCCCATGGTTTTCAGGAAATGGGGAGGGTCGGTTTCATAAACACTGTATGTCAAATAATTTGCCTTTATTTTTAGCTCATGTTGCTGTGTTTTGCCATTGGTTTTCGATTCAAAAAGATAGACCCGCTCAGGAATTTGGGCGCTAAGCTGGCCTAAAATGGAAAGCATTAACAGTAAAATAAGATGGGCACGTAATGGTTTAGGTTTCATGGTCAAGGTATTTTGTTTCAATATAATAAATTAAGGCACTTGAAATGAACGTCTTATGGTAAATTTTGACTTTTGATTGGGAACCATTGATTTTACTTTGGTATTTTTGTGGGAAATCCTTGTTTTTCCAGTTTTTTTCTTTTCATTTGTTTTCTCAAACCGGTAATAAATTCGGTTTGCGCGAAAAGCTTTTAGCGGTACATGATGCAAGTTTTTTTTATGTTCGGATTAAGGAGGATTTTGATGATAAACGCAATGTCGGACCATTTGATGGGGAGCCGGTTTTCAAGGCGGATATCCAGCCTTTTTAATATCGTGTGCAGTCAGCACGAATATGGTTTTATGCCCACCACCCAACCCCAAATCATGATCTGAAGCTTGTGTTTCAAATTTTTTTGGACCCGATGGATTTTCCAAAATCCCTATTTTGCGACTTTACAACCCCTTATAGATGAATACCAAATACATTGATCTGATCGATCAAACCTATTATTTCCCCCAAGAAGAGTTTACATTGGATGGGGAATACCTAAAATTTCATGACATACCCTTGATCGAATTGATCCATAAATATGGGAGTCCGTTGAAGTTTACCTATTTGCCGAAGATTTCCGAAAATATCAACCTGGCCAAAGGCTGGTTTGCCAATGCCATCGCCAAACACGATTACAAGGGCAAATACCATTATTGCTATTGCACCAAAAGTTCCCACTTTCAGCACGTGATGCATGAGGCCCTCAAGAACAATATCCATATAGAAACCTCCTCCGCCTTTGATATCAATATTGTGGAGGACCTTAAAAAAGAGGGGAAGATCAAAGACGATACCTATGTCATCTGCAATGGTTTTAAGCGCGATGAATACATCACCAATATCGGCAATTTGATCAACAACGGGCACCGAAATTGTATTCCCATCATCGATAATTATGAAGAAATCGACCTGCTTTCCGAGGTCATCAAAGATACGTTCAAGGTGGGCATACGCATTGCTTCGGAAGAGGAACCTAAATTCGAATTCTATACCTCCCGTTTGGGCATTGGATACAAGAATATTGTTCCTTTTTATGAAAACCAGATCAAGGACAATGACAAGGTCGAATTAAAAATGCTGCATTTTTTCATCAATACCGGCATCCGGGACAATGCTTATTATTGGAACGAACTTGCCAAATGTTTAAAGGTGTACGTAAGGCTGAAGAAGCTCTGCCCATCCCTTGACAGTCTTAATGTCGGTGGCGGCTTTCCGATCAAGAATTCACTGGCCTTCAATTACGACTATCAATACATGATAGATGAGATCGTGAACCAGATCAAAATCGCCTGTACCGAAGCAGAGGTGCCGGTTCCCCATATATTTACGGAATTTGGTAGCTTTACCGTTGGGGAGAGCGGCGGTGCCATTTATGAGATTTTATATCAAAAACAACAGAACGACCGGGAAAAATGGAATATGATCGATTCTTCCTTCATCACCACCCTTCCCGATACTTGGGCGATCAACAAACGATTCGTGATGCTGCCCATCAACCGTTGGAACGATGAATACGAGCGGGTTTTATTGGGCGGACTCACCTGTGACAGCGATGATTATTACAACAGCGAACAGAATATGAATGCCATTTACCTGCCAAAGTACAGAAAGGACAAACCTTTGTATATTGGGTTTTTCAATACGGGCGCCTATCAAGAAACCATTGGGGGTTATGGCGGTTTGCAACACTGCCTTATACCACAACCCAAACATATCTTGATCGACCGGGACAAGGATGGCAAATTAACATACGAACTCTTTAGCAAAGAACAAACGGCAGGTGACCTGCTTCAAATTTTAGGATATGGAAACAAATAGGAATTACGCCGGTATTCCTGACGAATTCGCGCAATTGGAAAAGGCAAAGGTAATCTTGATACCCGTGCCTTATGACGGCACCAGTACTTGGGGCAAAGGTACAGACAAAGGGCCTGGGGCCTTCCTGGAGGCTTCTTCGAATATGGAGCTGTATGACATAGAAACGGGAACGGAGGTTTTTGAACAGGGCATCTACCTGGCAGATCCCATAAATGAAAAGAGCAGTCCCGAAGCGGTGGTTGACATGGTCCATAAAACCACCAAGGACTATATCAAACGCAACAAGTTCGTAACGCTGTTCGGAGGGGAACATTCCATTTCAATAGGCACCATCAGGGCCTTCAATGAATGTTTCGACAATTTAACGGTCTTGCATATCGATGCCCATGCCGATTTGCGAAAGTCGTACAATGGCAGTAGGTACAATCATGCGTGTGCGGTGCACGAGGCAAGCCAGAATACCAATCTTGTACAGGTGGGCATCCGGAGCATGGATACCATAGAGAAGACCTTCATGGATATGGATAAGACATTTTTTGCCCATGATATGGTCAATGATGAATACTGGATGGACAAGGTCATCGAAGCGATGACGAACAATGTATACATCACTTTCGACCTTGATGCCTTGGACCCGTCGATCATGCCCGCAACCGGAACCCCGGAGCCGGGAGGTCTGTTTTGGTACGAGACCCTCGATTTCCTAAAACAGGTCTTTGAGGAAAAGAATGTGGTGGGGTTCGATATCGTTGAACTTTGCCCCAATCCTTCCGACAAAACGTCTGATTACTTGGCGGCTAAATTATATTACAAGATGCTCAGCTATAAATTCATGGGAGAGGCCGTAGACGATGTTTACGACAATACCTACGACGTTGAATATAAGTCGAGCAACAACAACAATTCAAAATTCGACGATGACGAAGACTAAAGGGGCAATATCCAATTTTATAGAAAAGTATTATCTACATTTCAATGCGGCCGCCCTGGTAGATGCGGCCAAAGGCTACGAGGACCAATTGAAGCAAGGTTCGAAAATGCTCGTTTCCTTGGCCGGGGCCATGAGCACTGCCGAACTGGGTAAAATATTTGCCGAGATCATCAGGCAAGACAAAGTGCAGATCATCTCCTGTACGGGCGCAAATTTGGAAGAAGACATCATGAACCTGGTGGCCCATTCGCATTATAAAAGAGTGCCGAATTACCGCGACCTTACCCCACAGGATGAATGGGATCTGCTCGAAAAAGGGCTTAACAGGGTCACGGATACCTGTATCCCCGAAGAAGAGGCTTTTCGAAGACTGCAAAAACATATCTTTAAAATATGGAGTGATGCCGAAGCGGCAGGGGAGCGTTATTTCCCACATGAATTCATGTACAAAATGCTCTTGTCAGGGGTGTTGGAACAATACTATGAAATCGACATCAAAAATTCATGGATGTATGCCGCAGCGAAAAAAAACCTGCCGATCATCTGTCCCGGGTGGGAAGACAGTACCATGGGCAATATTTTTGCGTCCTATGTGTTGAAGGGGCAATTAAAGGCCAGTACCATGAAATCGGGTATCGAATACATGACCTTCTTGGCCGATTGGTATACCGATAATTCAAAAAAGGGGATCGGGTTCTTTCAAATCGGCGGCGGAATCGCCGGAGATTTCCCAATCTGCGTCGTTCCTATGCTCTATCAAGACATGGAACGCCCAGAAACACCGTTTTGGAGTTATTTTTGCCAAATTAGCGATAGTACCACCAGTTATGGTTCTTATTCCGGAGCGGTACCCAATGAAAAGATCACATGGGGGAAACTCGATATCGATACCCCAAAATTTATCATAGAAAGCGATGCGACCATTGTAGCGCCCTTAATTTTTGCTTACCTTTTGGACATGTAATTATGGAAAATTTAAAGAGAGTCATAGTAGATTTTAAAAAGCTGACCCCGGAGGTGCTTAAACTTTTGGTCGAAAAATATCCCGACGGATATGACGACCGAAACATCATTTCTTTTAAAAACGCCCAGGGGGAACGTATTGAGGCTGTTGAGGTGACCACGGAGGACACCAAATATTTGGTAAAGATCAGCGCCAAGCTTGAACGCACCATGGAAAACTATGATGAGGATGATTATGAAGATTTTGATTCCGATGATCCGGATGCTGTGGTAGATCCCGAGCTCATCCAGGACGACGACGACCAAGACGAAGATTAAAGACAGCTATGTTTGAAGTCGTAGCGTATCAAATATCGGCTTCCATTAATACTCGGCAATGCAAATCCCTCTTGCCGTTAAAGGTTTTATTTTCCGATAGCGACGAACTCTATTTGAACAATGGGGAGAGGAAATTCGTTTATATTTTTCAATACGGGATGGTTTCCTTCTTCAACCATACCAACGACGAAATAGATGAAATCCTCGAAAAGATAGCGGTAGCCACCAAAGGGCATCTCGATGAACATTTTTCCGAGACCATAGCGGTGGAAATCGTAAAAGGGCACCAGAAAGTCACCTTTAACAAAGTGAGCTTGCCCGACTTCGACAGGGAGGCCATACGCTTGGTGATGTTGAACACTTCCCAATCCGTGGCCTTGGATCGTTATTTGGAGATTACGGAGCAGCTGCTGGAGGAAACCCAGGCCCACACAAACTACCTCGAGCAATACGGCAAGTTGGATATCAGTGGGAATACCTTAAAGAAGTTTATCGGAAAAGTGCTTAATGTTAAGAATCAGATTGCGGAGAACCTCTATATTTTTGATGCACCCGACAGCACATGGGAAAGTGAACAATTGAATTCGCTCAATCAAGAATTGCAGAAGACATTCGACCTAAAGATACGGTACCGGAATATCTATGAAAGGATTGAGATTGTTAAGGAAAACCTCCAATTGTTCAAAGACATTATGTACCATACCGAAAGCAGCCGGCTCGAGTGGATCATTATTGTATTGATTTTGGTAGAGGTCCTCGATTTGTTCGTGCTGCGTATTTGGAAGTGACCGAAGCGTACAATTTTGTAAATTAGATAAAGAATCTAAATCAAAGTCCATGAAAAAAGCACCTTTTCATATGTCACTGCCTTGCCTGAGCATCAGTAAAACGATGGATTTTTATGTTGACGTCATCGGTGCCGATCTGGGCCGGCATTCAACCCGTTGGTTGGATATCGATCTTTTCGGCAACCAGATTACATTTACCAGGTCGGGCGAATTCAATTTTTCCTACCGATCCTATAAGTTTGAGGAAACCGTCTTGCCCTCGTTTCATTTTGGGGTGATCGTCGATCGGGCACTATGGGAAACCCTTTACCAAAAAATGATGGCTTCCGAATATGAGGTGACCACTGAGGCCACCTTTTTAAAAGACCAGGTCGGCGAACATGTTTCTTTTTTTGTAAAAGATCCAAATGGGCATATGCTCGAATTCAAGAGTTTTCTCAAGACCAAGGATATGTTTCGTCAATAAAGCATTATTAAGATAAAACCGACGCGATACTTAGCTTTTTTAAGTTGGTCTGTTTCAACCAATACCTATGCATTTGAATAAATTAGAGCTCATTGGGAGTGAGGAATGGTGCGTTTTTGAGACTTTGGGCATCCCGGCCATCAAGGCCAGGGTAGATTCGGGCGCCAAGACTTCCTCCATTCAGGCTGCCAATATAAAATTGTTCTCAAGAGGGGCCCAGGAATGGGTGAAGTTCGAGGTGAACCCATTGCAGGACAACCGTGCTATCGCCGTAGAATGTGAGGCCAAACTCATCGATAGACGTACCGTTCGAAGTTCTTCGGGTATTTCTGAAGAACGGGTGGTCATCAAAGTGCCCATCAGCATGGGCAAGAAAACCTTCGACATCGAGCTGACCTTGGCCAGCCGCGATACCATGGAATTTCGAATGTTGCTCGGCCGGGAAGCCCTCAATGGCAGGTTCATCGTGAATCCGGCGGAAAGTTTTTGTCTGAAAAACTTCACCGATGATCAGGTCGCCCTTAAATATGCTTCCTATATCAAGGAGAAAACAGGATTGAAGCTGGCCCTTTTGGCAAGTAATCCCGAACTCTACAGCAATCGTCGCTTAATGGAGGCGGCAGAAGGCCGGGGTCATGAAATCGTTTTTCTCAATGTGGAACTGGCCTATATGAAGCTCGATGCCCATTCTCCCGAAATCCGATACCGCGGTGGCAATATCCTCAATGAGTTCGATGCCATCATCCCGAGGATCAAACCCGCTATAACCTTCTATGGATGTGCCTTGATCCGACAGTTCGCGAACCTGGGGGTGTATTGCCTGAACACCGCGGAGGCGATTGCCCAATCCCGTGATAAACTGTTCGCGTCGCAATTGTTCTCCAAGAACGACATCCATATTCCGATTACAGGTTTTGCCAAATCGCCTATGGACACCAGGGATTTGATCCGTATGGTGAACGGGGCGCCGCTGATCATCAAATTGTTGGAAAGCACCCAGGGAAGGGGAGTGGTATTGGCCGAAACCAATAAGGCGGCCGAGAGTGTGATCAATGCCTTTAAGAGCGTACAGACCAATATCTTGGTACAGGAATACATCAAAGAGGCCAACGGACAGGACATTAGATGTTTTGTGGTCAATGGAAAAGTAATCGCATCCATGCAAAGGCAGGCGGAAAAAGGGGAATTCAGGGCGAACCTGCATCAAGGAGGGAAGGCCTCGATCATCAAGATCACCGGCGAGGAAAAGAAGCTGGCCATCAAGGCGGCCAAGGTCTTGAACCTTGCCGTTGCCGGCGTCGATATCATTCGGTCGAACAAGGGCCCGCTGCTGTTGGAAGTCAACTCTTCACCTGGTCTGGAAGGCATCGAGAATGCAACGGGAAAGGATATCGCCACTTCCATGATCATGGCCGTAGAAAAGAAGCTGCGGTTCGGGGCACCGATATAGCCCATGCGCTATTGAGATTGGATGGTCTCGCCCTGGTCTCGGCAGATACTTGGCTTTAAAGTTTTCCCGAGCTTAAATTTTTCAGCATGGCGTCGGTAGTGGCGTCCAGATTAAATTCAGCCTTCCAACCCCAATCGCTTTTGGCAATGGAGTCGTCGATACTGCTGGGCCATGAATCTGCGATGGCCTGTCTAAAATCGGGCTGGTGGCTCATTTGAAAATCAGGAATTTTTTTCTGGATACTCTTGGCAATTTCGGCAGGGGTGAAGCTCATCGCCGCCAAATTATAGGAAGAACGGATCTTTAAGTTCCTGCCTTCCGAATCCATAAGTTCCATGGTTGCCCTGATGGCATCGTCCATGAACATCATGGGAAGTTCCGTATCTACTTTCAGAAAGCAGGTATATTTCCCGTCCGACAAAGCCTTGTGATAAATTTCCACTGCATAATCGGTGGTGCCTCCACCGGGCATTGTTTTCCAACTGATCAGGCCGGGATAACGCAGGCTTCGCACATCGACCCCATATTTGCGATGATAGTATTCGCACCACCTTTCCCCGGATTGCTTGCTGATACCGTAAACAGTGCTGGGTTCCATGATTGCACTTTGTGGGGTATTGTTTTTAGGGGTATTTGAGCCGAAAACGGCAATACTTGAGGGCCAGAAAATCTTGGATATCTTTTTTTCTTTACCGAGGTTGAGCACATTGAAGAGGGAATTCATATTCAGGCTCCATGCCCTTTCCGGAAATTTTTCGGCGGTCGCACTGAGCATGGCCGCCATAAGGTACACCTCATTGATCTCATAATAGGCCACCAATTCCTCCAAGGCATCATAGTCGGTGGCATCCAAGATTTCAAAAGGCCCCGATTCCATTAAAGCGGTATTGCCATGGCGGATGTCGCTTGCGATGACATGGTTGGCACCATATTTTTCCCTTAAGGCATAAGTCAATTCCGTACCTATCTGTCCACAGGCACCAATGATCAGGATATAGTTTTGCATTAAATTGGCGTTAAATGAATTCTTGGTTAAAGATAGCCTTTATTAAAATTTGTACCTTGGACCCATGCAAAGAATGTTGCTTTTTGGGTGGGTTTTTCTAGCTTTCGTTTCGTGTAGGACGGAACCGAAGGCAACCGCGTCATCCGATACTTCTTCCTTTGAAATCGAAACCATCGATTGGCCCAAAAAAGCGGCCATCAATCCGAAAGCGAGGGACTTGATCCAAAAATGGAACGAATTCTACGGTCTGGAAACGAGTTTTGATGCCCTGTATACGGTCGTGAACAGGGAAGATTTGAGCCTTGTGATCGAAGATATGATCGAAAAGCAAAAAGTTTTGGAAGCGTCGACTTACCCAATTGATTTCGACAAACCCCAAATAAAGGGCAGACAAAAAATGTTCAAAACCTTTACGCTCAAGGTGAAGGGCGATCTTTATTATCGATTGGATGTACAGCCCAGTGTCAAGGAAATGATCGCTGCCTACAATGCCTTCAGAAATCAGTTCAATATCATGGTCAACAATACCCTAGATACCAAGTTGATCCTGGAACAACAATAGCTTTAGGAAAACAAGGGTATAAAAAAGCGGCATATCATACCGCTTTATTAAAATTACAATGTGTTGATCCTTTACTCTTTAGGTGACTCAGGATTTTCTTTTCGGGATACCAAGGCTTGCTTGCTCAAGCTCGCGAGATTGAAGTTGGGATCTGTTTTAAGGGCCTCATCGATCAATGCCACCGCCGCATCTATGTTATTTTTGTCCTGATTGTACAGTACCAAACCTTTTAGGTGAAGAAAGGCGGCCTTAAGTGAAACCTCATAAGGCTGCTGCCGCTCATAAAAAGCATATTTCATATCATCTTTGGCATTGGCTAGTCCATACTCAATGTCGGTGGTCGCCCCGGCATTATCTCCAGTTTGTATTTTTAAATCTGCCAATTCATAGGCCAAATAAGGATTTGGATTTCTGGCGTACAATAATTCGAACTGTTCCAAAGACCTTTTGGGCTGGTTCAATGCCTTCAGGGAAATCGCTTTGACTTGCACCGCCAAATCGGAATCCGCTTCGTTCTTCTCAATCCCGATGGTATTCAGGGCCTGTAAATGTTGGTTGTCGTTGGCGTAGATATATGCGAGGGTATCGGTCCTTTCCTTTGAAGGTGCAATGACGTTCAAGTGGGTAAGGGCACCGATCACGCCTATAACATCACCCTGAAGCCTCATTTCCTTATAGTATGCATCGAAGTGTTTTTGTAGATCGCTCTTGGTCTGGGCAGTTGCATTGATGCCCATCATTACAATGATGATAATCGCAATACGTTTCATGTCTGATTTATTTTGGTGCGCAAAACTATTAAAATAATTGGTATTCGACTGTTAACGAATGCCATAAATAAGCAGGTATTGGTTCAATAATGTGATTTGTACCGCATGGGTTGGGGTTCCCATAAAATTTGTAGCCAATGCGATGTAAAAAAAAGGATGCCTTATGGCATCCTTGAACATTTAAGATCTAGTCGCGACATTAAGGCACCAAAATATGATCTTCAACATGAAATCCTCTTATCATTTGGGAATAAAATGCAATGCTTCGCTGATCTCTGTCGATACAGGACACCAAGAACTCGTATAAATTTCGATACCATAAATTCGTAGGCAGGGTAGGCAGTTCTGTATTGACCTTATTGGGGTCATATGCCGAATCATCGGTAACGATGTTCATCTTGATCCTTCTCCTATGATAGTCGATGGTAACATCGGTAGCATTATAATGTTTCATGATAAGGGTTTCATGTAACGATTTCAGTTTTTCAGGGGCGTTTTGCGCAGGAATGCTCTTGCTTATAAGACCCTCGACTTCCCTTAAAATCCTACCGCCCAATCTTGAATTTTCCATGGCAATTATTGTTTTGATTTATAGGAGTAAAGTTACGGTTTCATCGATGAAATGCATGCCGCCTTAACATAGTGCAGCCGACTTTGTTGTGAAATGTGGTGATTTCGTGGTGAACTAGGTTACAATTGAGGTTTGGTATACAAACATTTTAACATTGGTAAGGGCTGGCGAGACTATTTTTTTCCCTTTTGTTGCTTTCAAGGGAACATAGACCGGGGGCTGAAGGTTTCTTTTTTGGGCTTCGGCTCGATAATAGTCGGCTTTTGCGGGATGGTAGGGGTAGACCCCATTAAAAATTTCGTCCCACCAGTCGCACATAATAATATGTTCCAAAATCCGAACGCAATCGTTTAGATGGATAAGGTTTATTGGGTCCTGCCCGTTTTCAAGATCATTCTTACCTGTCAAATGATGAATGGGATGCCTATCGTTTCCAATGAGTCCCCCAAACCGTACTATCGTGGCCTTTATTGCTTTTTCATCTTGAAAGAGCCTTTCCGCTGCAAGGAGTTGCCTGCCCGATTCGGAAGACGGTCGAGGGATGGTGGCTTCGGTCACTTCACCCTCTAGGTTGCCATAAACCGAGGTGCTGCTCACAAAAATAATCTTGGTGACGTGAAATGGTTGTATTGCCTTGAGCAGGAATTTCATTTTCATAACATAGTCTTCCTGCTTTGGACCCCTCAGTTTAGGTGGGATATTGATGATCAGGATCTCGAGGCCCGATAAAAATCCGGCCAGGTCGCCCAGCACGCCTTTTTCTGTGAGGGATACCAAAAATGCATCGATTCCTTTGTGTTGGAGCATTTCGATCTTTTCTTCGGAGGTGGTGCTGCCGTGTATTCGATATCCTTTCTTGAGGAGTGATTCTGCCAAAGGAAGGCCCAACCATCCACAACCCAAAACGCCAATGCGGTTATTCAAATTTGAGGGTTTTTATGACCAGTACCGCATCATTTAAGACGAAGGGCATCGGAATGCTGTTTGCGGGACGCTCAGGAATCGTGAATTGGGGGTTCTCCAAAAGGTCGTTGGAAGCTTCGTACAGGGTAATTTCTAAAATAGCATCGCTGGGGAAGCTAAGTTCTAAACGGGTCGGTTCGTTATTGCTGATATAGTGGGTAAGCAACTTGCCCCCTTTCCTGTTTTCCAAGTAATAATCCGATAAAGGCACGTTGTTGACCAAGGCCGATGAAATCGCCACCGCATTGGTGAACAGTTCGAGCCGGTTCACCGGGCGCTGATGGCTAATGGTAAGTTCCAGCCAGCGTTGATCGCCGATAATGGTATCTTTTTGGATTTCCACCATGGGGGGTGCAATCGGTTTCATGGGGGCATCGGAAACAAAACTAAAGCCCGACCCATATTTACTGCTGAGGGTCCGTCCCGAAAGTTGATCGGGTGACTTTTTGTCCTTGCCGAGGAATTGGTCGTTCCAATCGATCAGCACATGATCATAAGTTGCCCAATTGGAGGTATTTCGGTCGGTGTCAAGCACGTACAACAAACTGCTGGGCTTCGCCCGATCTGGGGTAAAATCGGCGTTGAAATGGGCAACCAGCATGCTTGACAAAAACAGAAGTAGTGCCAATGAGGCCCAATGATTCTTGTTTTTATAAAAGGAGAACAACGGAAGCAAAAGTATAAAGGTGAGCGTTGCAAGTAGGGTGGAGACCACCATCATTTTAAGCCCCAAGCCCACTGGAAACATTTTTACGAAGGGGGCGTAAAGCCATAATGCGGGCAGGGCAAGGAGCACCAATAGGTAAGGATTGGGTTCTTTTTGATTCACCAAGATCAATAGGGAAGCCAACAAGGCAAATACCGGAATGATGAAAAAACTTGCTCCGGGCAGGTAACAGGCCACCCCATAGCAGATGGCCAACCAGACCACCAAAGGCGCAATAAGCAGGTTTGGAGCGGTAATGGATTTGAATTTATGGTAGATCCAGAAGCATACCGAAACGGAGATCAAAACAAAGGCCAGTATGTAGGTATAGCCGTTATAGGTAAAACCATGGAGCATGTCGCGATATTCCGGATAGATCCATTGAAGCACACGATAACTATAAAAGCCTATCAGGCCATTGATTCCCAAGGCGATAAGCATGGGTAAAAAGCCCTTGAGTAATGGTCGCAGGGCGAGTGTTTTTTTTCGAAATCCCATGAAAAGTAGTAGCCCTGTCATCAGAACGGCCAATACCCACATGAGCCATATCCAATCGAACGGGTAAGATACCAGCCTGAAGAAAGGCATATTGAAATAGACCATGTCGTTCAGACTTTTCAACCCATCGAGGTCGGCTTCGCTGAAGTGGTGAAGGAGCGGCATGAGGTAGGTGCCTTGGTGTGCCACGGTCTTCCGATCCAAGCGATCATAATTGTCTCGAACCGTATGGTAATCGAAATGATCGTCAATAAAGGCAAAATTAAAACCTTCTATGTCGCGGTCTTCCCGAAAAACGGTAAGATCGGTGTCATTGGGCAGCATCTTGTAGATGCTGTACACCAAGGAATTTGCTACAGGAAAATGAGTATCGGCGGCCGTAAACTCTTTGATCAGGTTGGCATTTCCCCTGTTGGTCTCGATGAGCATATAACTTGGTCCGCCACTCCCCCGGGCCTCGAAATTGAGCACAAGGCCTACCTCCCTGGCCCAAGGATGTTGATTTACGAAAAGGTCGGCCCCATTAAGGCCGAGTTCCTCGGCGTCGGAGATAAGGATGATGATATCATTTTTCGGGCTTTTATGTTCCGCTAAAAATGCCCGGACCCCTTCTAAAATGGTAGCAACGCCACTGCCCGCATCACTGGCCCCCAGGGAGGAATGCGGATTGCTGTCATAATGCGAAAGCAGCATCAATGCCTTTCCGGAACCCGATCCCTTGATCCGGGCCAAAATATTGGTCGCTTTGCTTAAATTGCCCCAATCACCGGCGGTATTTCCCTCCTGTAAACTCGTCTCAAGCCCCATTTTGTCGAATTCGGACCGGATATAGGACCTTACCGTTTCATGGGCCGGAAATCCCACGGCATGGGGCATTTTTGCAATTTCAGCCACATGTTGAAGGGCCCTATCGGTTGAAAAGGAAGTGTCCTCAAGGTCCAGATCGGGTTCATAGCTTGGCATGGCCGATCGAAAAGTCCAATAAATGGCCAATAGAACGAGCAAAAAAGTAAAAATGGACGGGAATTTATTCATGGGCACAAAGTTCTTATTTTTTTGGTTGGTTTCCGCATCACTTTTCAAAGGCAACCTGCATACTGGGCAGCGCAATATCATTTTTTTTCAAAATGTACAGGACTTAAAAGTATGACATTCTTATGGTTCAAGGCATTAGGTCGATATTTTTTAGGCTGTTTGGGAAAAATTCCTATCTTTAGAAATCAACCTAAAACCAATCGATATGGGAATCAAGAGTTTTCAAGGCATCCGAAAGGCATTTAAAAAGGAATACCACGCCCCTATTTTGGTATCGGATTATATGACCAAGAAGTTGATCACCTTTAGGCCAGACCAATCGATTCTCAACGTCATGGAATTGTTCACCAAACACAACATTTCAGGAGGGCCCGTTTTGGATGATAATGGATTTTTGGTGGGAATCATTTCTGAAGCGGATTGCATGAAGCAAATATCCGAGAGCCGTTATTTCAACCAACCCATTTTGGATAAGGACGTGGAAAGTTTTATGACCAAGGGTGTCGAGACCATTCCACACGACATGAGCATTTTTGATGCCGCCGGGGTATTTGTAAAGCACAATAGAAGAAGGTTGCCAGTGATGAAAGACGGACTGCTGGTCGGGCAGATCAGTCGTAAGGATATCGTGGTCGCGGCCCTGAAATTGAACGCCCAGAACTGGAAGTAACTATCGTTGAATGTAGGAGTATTGTCATTCCCTTTTTACGATCATATAATAATCGTTGTCCAGGGGCAGATAACCAAGATCATATACGAAGTAATAGGTCGTACCTTTTTTAGTAGTGTATAGGTTGGTGATCATATCAAAATCGAATCCTTTGTCCAATAATCGCGTTCGGGAAGTTCGGGTTTTGCCCTCCCTCAATTCAAAGCTGTCGAGTATCCTGTAGTTTTTCCGCAAACGATTATTGATGTTGCGTATCAGGTTTTTGCTGTCTTTGTTGACCTTATTGTGATAGGCGTTTCTGCAATGGTCTGAACAGAACTTTTTATCGATCCTACCCAAAATTTCGTTTCCGCATTCCAAACAGCTCCTTTTCAACTTATTGTCTTTTGTAATTGAATTTTACTTCCTGTTCCGTTCCGTCCTCCTCCACGATGACCACATACAAATTGATTTCATCATCGCTGATTTTTTCAAAGGTAAATCCGTCAAAATAAACGTGAGCGGTATCGAGCTTCACCAAGGGGAAGCTTTCCATTTCTTCCTTTTCTTCCCATGCTTTCAGATCGGCGTCAAAATGCCTCAGTTGCAACAGCAAAGTATTGCCGGTTTCCTGGATATGTCCGAGTTCGTAGAATTGTACCTTACCGTCAACGACCAACTTAAAGGAGAACATCATCGAATCGCCTAAGGGCGGACTCCAGATCTCCTCAGTAATACCCCCGAACGCCGTTCCCTGCCAATACCCGGCGATCCATTCCACATCGACCAAACTTGCCCTTGGGGAAACATGCCCATCGGAATAGGTGAGGGTATGTTGTGCCCGGCCCACGATTGAGAATAAGAAGAGGTAAATGACGATACGGTTCATGCTTGTTGGATGCTTTGCACAAACAAGATACAAAAATACCGTTTACAAACGACTAAGAAGTCAACCATCGATTTCGATGTCATATTTAGCCAACAGGCCCAAGACGCCTTCCTTGGAAAATTTTGTTTTTCTAAGCTGGTTTTGTGAAGGGTCGAACCGATAATTATAGGCCGTCCTGAAGTCGGTATGGTCGAGTTGGGTATTCATGAAGAGGGCCCTTTGCAAGTCACAATCATCGAAACTGGCGGCTGTCAGGTCCGCATCGGTGAAATCGGTCTCGACCAGTTTGCAGCTCACAAAGGAGAGGTTCTTCAATGACATGCCATAAAATGATGCAAAGTTCAGGGAACAGTCCTTAAAGCGAAAGGAGCGCAAAAAGGGGTTGCACGTTTCCAACTTTATGCCGATCATTTTGCAGCCGGTAAAGGTCACCTCATTGAAGATGCTATGGGCCACGTTGACATTGCTCAGGTTGCAGTCGACAAATTCGCATTCGATAAAATGCTGGTTGTCCAAAAAAGCATTCGACCAATCACAACCTTCAAAGACACAATGGTCATATTCTCCTTTCGGGAGGCGCTCCTGGGTGTAATTTTTACCTTTAAAATTTTGGTCGGCAATATAAACTGACATGGTTCATCTTTAAAATGGTCCCCAATGGTTTTTTGCTTCAGGGTTTACCTGCACCAATGATGCGATCATTTATTCTCGGATAGGATCACGGCAGGTAGTCCCAAGGTTTTATAGGTCTCGTTGTAGTCGTTCATTTCGGTCTTCACTATGGCATCGCGCTCCGCTGCGTAGGTGCTCCAGAAAGCGAGAAGGTCTGTCAGTCGTTCTTTTGCGCCCTGGGTGACCTTTGGCTCGGCGGCATCTACATAGCTCTTGAGTTCCATGAACTCGGCGTTGAGCTGGTTGTGGTAATTGATGACGTCCTGAAATGTTTTTTGTTTGGGCTGGATGAGGTTTTCCTCCCAGGTATCGATACGTTTTATCAGCGATTTTCCTTTTTCCACCAATCCTTTTGCCTGTTCATTCTCCTTCAGCAGTTTGGCATAGTGCTCCAATTGCGATTTTACCGACCGCATCTGGGTCACCGATTCATGTATGTTTTTGATGGCTCCCTCGATCTGTCCCAATACCGCCTGTTGCTCTTGATAGTCGGCAAGGGAAGCGGTTACCTTCGGATTCGGCAGGATATTGACTTCGGTCTCCACGGTAGACCCTTCCAGGGTCAATTGGAGCATATAGGTGCCCGGGCCAACACGCGATCCACTATAATCGCCGTACACGAAGACCTTTTCCACTGCGGGCAGGTCATCCTTTCTAAAATCCCAGGTAAAGCGGTTATAACCTTTTTTGGAGGGCAAGGTATTTGGCTTCGATGGGCCTCCCGGCCATGATTTAAAGTCCTTGTCTTTTTTATTGGAATAAGAGCGAACCAATTTCCCCTGATGTAGCACTTCCAGTTTCAAGTCGAGGCTATCCGAATCCTTCTCCAAATAATAATCAAATGTTACCCCCTGTTTCGGATTTTCACCCAGCCCCGGGACCGGTTTTTCGGTACTGCCGCCAAACAGTAAATAGGTGTCTTTGGGCTTGATCAGGCCGACCGTCGATTTTGTAGTATCAAGGTTTTGGAGGGCCCCCACATCATCGAGGATCCAAAAAGAACGTCCTGCGGTGGCGGCCACCAGATCATTGCCCTGAAAAATAAGGTCGTTGATGGGGACCACCGGCAGATTGAGTTGCAGGTTTTGCCAGTTGAGTCCGTCATCCAAGGAAATGAAAAGTCCGGTTTCGGTACCGGCATATAACAACCCTTTTCGCTTTGGATCTTCTCGCACCACACGAACAAAGGTATGCTCGCCTTTGATGCCGTTCACGATTTTTGTCCATGTGTTGCCATAATCGGCGGTCTTGAATATGTATGGGGCCAAGTCCATTTGTTTATATCGCATGACTACTGCATAGGCCGTGGACGGTTGATGTGGAGAGACTTCGATGCTATTGATGATCCCTTCGGCCAAGCCGGTGGGGGTTACATTTTCCCAATTATTGCCCCCGTCTTTGGATATATGGATCAATCCGTCATCACTGCCGGCCCATAGCACGCCTTTTTCATGCGGAGATTCCACCAAATACATGAGCGTATTGTAATTTTCACCCCCTGCGGCCTCGTTGGTATAGGGTTTGCCGCCCGGGCCTTGTTTGCTTTTATCGTTGCGGGTAAGGTCTGGACTGACCACGGCCCAGCGCTGTCCGCCATCGGAAGATTTAAAAACGACGTTTCCCGCATGGTAAATGGTATTCCTATCATGGGGAGAGCTGATGATGGGCGCGTTCCAGTTATAGCGGTATTTAAAATCGGCCGGGACATTGCCCAAGTTCAGTTCGGGGTACTCTTTGATCGACTTGCCTTCCCTGGACGCCTTAACCCACCTTTCGATGATGCCCTGATAACATCCCCCGTATACTACTTCGGGATTATCGGGATCAAAGGCCAAATATGCACTTTCACAGCCGGCGACCGAGTACCAATCTTTCCAATCGATGCCCATGGTGTTGGTCCTGCTCGCTATGGCGATGGCCGAATTGTCTTGCTGCCCTCCGTAGACCATAAAGGGTACCTGATTATCGGTAATCACCCTATAAAACTGTGCGGTGGGCTGATTTTCCTGGGTGCTCCAACTGCTCCCCCCGTTGTTTGAAATATTGGCCCCCCCATCATTTGAATTGATCATTTTTGAATTATCGCTCGGATTGATCCATAAATGGTGGTTGTCGCCGTGTGGGGTAGAAAGGGGCGTAAAGGTTTTTCCCCCATCGATCGATCGGGTCACCGGAGCGTTCAGCACATATACCTTGTTTTCGTCCTGTGGATCCGCAAAAATTTCCATATAGTACCAAGATCTGGTAATGTTGATACGGTCTTTGTTGATCTGTTCCCACTTTTTGCCGGCATCATCGGATCGGTACACCCCGCCCTTTTCACCATCGGCCTCGATGACCGCGAACACGCGTTCGGGGTTTGCGCGTGAGACAGAGATTCCGGCCTTGCCAAAAGTCTCGGGCAGGCCTTCCTCCATTTTCTTCCAAGTGGCTCCGCCATCAGTTGATTTATACAGTGCCGAACCCTTTCCACCGGATTCGATGGTCCAAGGGAACCTCTGGTGCTCCCAAAGGGCTGCATATAGGATCATCGGATTTTTCATATCCATGGAAAGCGATGAAGCCCCGGTCCGGTCATTGACATAAAGTACTTTCTCCCAAGTTTTCCCGCCATCCAGGGAACGGTAAATGCCGCGATCGGCAGAAGGGCCATATTGTGCTCCTTGGGCAGCGACAAAAAGTATATCTGGATCTGTGGGATGTATGATCACATCGGATATATGGCGCGTATAGTCAAGTCCGATATGATTCCAAGTCTTTCCCCCATCGATGGATTTGTAGACCCCATCGCCCATGGAGGTCATCACGCCCCGTGCCGCATGTTCCCCCATGCCCACTACCACGAGGTTGGGATTGCTTTCGGAAACCGAAATGGCCCCAACGGTACCCGTCTTGAACTGGCCATCGGAAATATTCTTCCAGGAAATGCCATCGTCGACCGTTTTCCAGACCCCGCCACCGGTGCTGCCCATATAATAGGTCATTGGCTGGCCAACGACCCCGCTGGAAGCGACCGAGCGCCCCCCGCGGAACGGACCAATGTTACGCCATTTCAGGCCATGGAACATCGAATCGGTAAGTACGATACTGGGACCGGGGTTTTTTGAATTTCTTTTTTGGGATTGGCCCAAGAAGGGAACGATCAATAGGGCGAGGAGCAACAGTCGCGTAGATTTCATTTTGGATGGTTTTTGGTATTTTTTATTTTTTGAAGGTATTGGCAGACTTAATTTTGACCTCCGTTGCGTTCTGGGGTACGGGGTTCGGGCCAGGTCGCCTTTTCGCCCGACCTGGGGTTGATGCCCAAAACGGCCTTTTCCCTTGAGGTTTTCTCTGGGTCTTCACTGGCCATATAAGCCATAATAGCGGTGAGGATGGCATTGTTGCGGACGTCATCGAACACGATTTTGTCGTAGGTATCAAGGTTGGTATGCCAGGTATAGGTGCCGTAACTCCAGCTCAGGGAACTTAAAGAAAATGCTGGGGCGCCCACGGCCACAAAGGAGGCATAGTCTGAACCGCCTCCACCGGGGGTGCCCGGAAAGGTGGTCTCGATATGTTGGGTGATTTCTTTGGGGACGGCCTCAAGCCATCGACCTATGTAATCATAGGAATGTAAAAACCCCTGCCCGGAAATTTGAACGACCCTTCCCGTACCGTTGTCCTGGTTGAACAGGGCCTGAAGTCCGGCTACTACTTCCGGATGGTCTTCCACGAAGGCCCTTGATCCGTTGAGCCCTTGCTCCTCACTGCCCCAATGGCCTATGATTATGGTCCGTTTGGGATTTGGATATACTTTTTTAAGGATCCTGGCCGCTTCCAACATGGTAATGCTTCCCGTGCCATTGTCGGTAGCACCGGTTGCCCCGTCCCAGGAATCGAAATGCGCGGAGAGCAGTACGTATTCATCAGGCAATTCCTTGCCGGGGATGGTGGCGATGGTGTTGAAAGTGGGAACGGTGTCCATATCCTCGGATTCTGCCACTACCTTGATTATAGGGCCGTCTCCATGCTCTACCATTCGGTACAGCATGCCGTAATGTTCGAGGGAAAGATCAACCACTGGAATTTTTTTGGTGTTGGCACTGAAAATCTTATTGGCGCCGAAACCTTTTGACCAGAGCGATTGAATGACACCGACGGCCCCTGCTTTTTCCAAGGCCTGATTGATGTTGCGGGAAGTATACCCGGTATGGTCGATGTTTTGGTCCCATGCCTCCTGTTGGGCTTCGCGGGCCTTTTTCATTTTTTCGAAAGATGCTTCGGTGGCGAATTCCTCCCAATTATAATCGGGACGTCCCGTTGGCTGGGGCATGGAGACCAATACGAATTTACCTTTGACGTTGGGCAGCCATCGAACGAAGTCAAGCGAGTCTGCGATCATCGGTATGGTGATCAGGGAGGCGGTTACCCCTTTCTTCGGGGTACTGGGGCTCCAGGCCAATTGCATGCCATTGAGCGATACGGTTCTAGGGGATACCAGGTCGACATGGGTGATGCCCCGTTGCCATCCGCGCCATTGCCCCCAGGCTTCGTTCCGGGCCTCGATGCCCCATTTGGCATAGGTGGCCACTGCCCAGTCATTCGCCGCTTTCATTTGGGGGGTACCCACCAAACGCGGGCCGATAACGTCCATCAATTCATGTGCGAGCAGTTCCAATTGGGAATTTTCATTGGCTTCTTTTTGGATGTCGGCAATGACTTGCTCCGGGCTTTGGCCGAAACTGAACATTGAGCCCAACCCTATTAAAAGGGTAGTATGGAGAATTATTTTTTTCATCATGTAAACTGTTGTTTTTAAATTAAATCAATTGCTGTTTTTGTGACGACCGAACGATGGGCCGCTCCAAGTTCGGCACATTATAGTTTTTTGTCCAAGCTCAGGATTGTGGTCAACAGCACGTTGGCACCATTGGCCATGTCGTTGGGCGAGGTATACTCTTTGGGGGAGTGGCTAATGCCCCCTTTGCTGGGCACAAATATCATCCCTGTTGGGGCGATCAGTGCCATATCCTGGGCATCATGACCTGCACCACTGGGCATGAATCGTGTACTCAGCCCTAATTGCGATGTCGAATTTTTGATTTCGGCTTGAATGCTGCTGTCCATCAAAGCTGGGTTTGCGGTGGTATCGAGGGAATGAATTTCGATGGAGACATTTGATTCGACCTCTATTTCCTTGCTTTTGGCGCTTATGGCCTGGAACACCTTTTCGATCACTTCAGACGAAAGGTCCCTGATTTCCAAACTGGTCACCACTTTTCCCGGAATCACATTGGGCGCACCGGGCTCCGCTTTGATGCGTCCTACGGTACCGACCTGTCTTCCTTCATAGCTGTTGGTAATTTCATTGACCGCAACGATGAACTTGGCAGCGGCGAGCAGGGCATCCTGTCTCGCGTTCATTGGGGTGGTGCCCGCATGGTTGGCAAACCCGGTAAAGACGACATCCCACCATCTAAGACCAACAATGCCTTCAACGATACCGATATCCAAATTTTCCTTTTCCAAAATACCGCCTTGTTCGATATGGAGTTCCAAAAAAGCTGCTATGTCCCCTTTTTTACGGGCGATTTCGGCAATCTTAGTGGTATCGCCCCCAAGGCGCATTATGCCTTCTCCCACTGTAAAACCGGTGCTGTTGGTCACCGACAAAGCCTTCTTGCCCAATTTGCCCACCATGGCCCTGCTCCCCATGATCGCCCCTTCCTCATCCGCAAAAAAGATGACTTCCAAAGGATGGCTGGTAGTGATTTGCGCTTCATTGAGCACTTCTATCACCTCCAGGGCGGCCATGGAACCCACACAACCATCATAATTGCCCCCATTGGGCACCCGATCGGTATGGGAACCAAAAACAATCGGTTTTTTGGTGCTGTCGCTTCCCTTTCTTTTGCCGATGATGTTCCCTGCATAGTCTATGGATACTTCCAAGCCCAAATTGTTCATGGTCTTGATGAGCCAGTCCCGCGATTCCAGATCTGCCTCACTATAGGCAACGCGTTCGGTCTCGCCATTGTCTTGCAGCCCAAATCGGGCCAGGTCAACGATCCTCCGTTCGAGGCGTTCTTGGTTCACTTTGGGTTGGGGTTGAAAAGCCTGGCCAACATAAACAAGACTCAGGAATAATAAGGATGCTATACACTTAGAGGACATGAATTTTTTTTAGGCCCTTAAAATAGTCAAAATATTTGCGCTTTTCGATGAAACCGTTGCTTTGGCGGGGAATTAATTTCTATCTATGGTTTCTGTCCAGTTGCGTTCCCTGACAAATTCCCCGTTTTCCTGTAACCTTCTGGTGTAATCGAAATAATAATGGTGAACATCACTTGAGAATATCAGTTCTCCCGACCAAACCAATTCACGTCCATTTAGTTTTACCGTGATGGTGTAAATGCTTTTGACACTGGCCAATGCCGGTTTTGCATCGTCGACGGAATGCGTGATTGATTCGGTATAGTCGACCATGCCCCATGGATATTGGTCGCTACCGGAATTGGTGGCCAAAACGGACGTGCCCATGGTTTTTTCATCCTGCTTCACTTCATTGACCTCGGCGAAACCAGAGAGGGTTTCCGAGGCGAGGGAAGTATAACCGGGCAATTCCGGATCGATTTCGGGTTTTTGAAAGGGCTCTTTAAGGGGAATGGCAGCAGGCAACGCCAAGGGCAGCTTTACATAGGAGGGCAGGAGCGAACTGGAAAATAGGGATGTGGTCATGGGGTAAGGCGTGGGCCATATCATGGGCCATTGGGCGTTGTTGATGGCCAGTCTTATTTTATGGCCTTTTTGGAAGGTCCATGAGGTGGCATGCAATTGAATTTGAAGCGTATAGGTGCTGTCGATGGCCAAAGGCTCGGGTTTTTCGGAACTATTGCGATGGGTGCCATTAAAGCCTGCCCCCGTGATCTGGGTGACCTTGCCATCCGGGGCCACATCGGACAGGCGAACCAACCAATTGGCCGCCGGCGCATTGGCACTTACCTGCAAAACGACTTCAGGGAAGCCAATGATCGCCACTTCCCCCTTTATGGGTTCAGAGTCGTAAACCAAACTTTGTGCATCGGCATTGGTTTGATCGGGCGCCCAGTCGCCCCACCACATGACCGAGCCACTTGCCTCAATTCCAACGGACGGTTTATACTTCAGTTGATGTTCAAAGCTTGCTGCGGCAGTGGCCAGGGTTTGGTTTGGCTGTACATAGAGCAGCGAGTCATGGGTCTGCGGCCAGGATTCGGACTGCATCCATCTCCCCGGAATTTCGGTGAGATTCGTTCCGGGCTCATGGTAGGCCCGTTGAAAATAATATAGTTTGGGATTTTTCATGATCCCATTGTCGATATCCTTCAACCAATGGTCGAACCAGCGCACCGCCATGTCACGCCACTCCATTGCAGGTTCGGGACTCGCCCAATTCGGCCAAGTATGGTTCCACGGCCCCAAGAGCGCTTTTATGGGCGCATCGGTATTTTTGAGCATTCGGGGCACAAAATCACGATACCCATCGTACCAACCGCCAATGATAAAGGAGGGGACATCGATTCGCGTGTAATCCTCGTTCAAGGAGGCCCTGTTCCAAAATGGACCGTCGTTTTGCTGCCTTTTATACTTTAACAACCATGGCTCGGTATCGAACCGATTCCTGAAATAGGCCGAATCGATTATGAAATCGGGAGCCCCTGGGAGGGCGTTCGTCAAATCTTGTCCGATTTCATAGGCATCGATATGCATCATGCCATCGATAAAATGCACATCGTCTTCGTAGATATCGTCCGTTGACATCAAAGATATAATGGCCTTTAAGGCGGGAGGCTGTCGCATGGCCATGTGCAAAGCGTTGAATCCGCCCCATGAAATGCCGAACATGCCCACATTGCCGTTTGAAAAATTTTGTTCCGACAACCAGGCGATCACCTCCTCGCCGTCGCTTTGTTCCTGTTCGGAATATTCCCCATCCACGAGTTTTCCCTCACTGCGACCGGTGCCCCGGATATCGACCCTGGCCACCACATAACCGCGCAGCACAAAATAAGAAAAGAGAGGATAGCGGTTGCCCCGGCCTTCATCTTTGCGATAGGGAAGATATTCGAGCAATACCGGTAAACGTTCCGGCTTTTCGGTCTCTTTTGGCAGATAGAGGTCGGCCGCCAATCGGGTACCATCGGAAAGCGGAATCCATACTTCTTTGATATGGATGCCTTCTTTCGTAAAGATATCCTGGCCATGGAGCAGCGTCTTCCCACATAAAATAATATGCAAGGTGCAAATCAAGAATTTGGCAGGTATCCCAAAGCAAGTAGCCGGTACGGTTATCCATCTAAACAATACTGTCAATCATCGATTGTGGTAAAGACCATCTGCCTGAATTTCCACCCGGTAGGGTCGTCGACAGGGCCCTGGGTCTGTTTCATCAAGACGCCAATGACGTTCTCTTCGGGATCTGCAAAATATTGGGTATTGAAGTAGCCGCCCCAATCGAAGGTGCCCACACTGCCCTCGCCCCCGGCGTCCTGCCCTGCAGGGGTGACCACCCCAAAGGCGAGTCCGTAATGTTTTCTGTCCCCTCCGAATTTATCGCCGGTTTGGTTGCCCATAATACTCTGCACGGTGGTTCGGCTCAAAATACGCTTGCCGTTGAGTTCGCCCCCGTTGAGGTACATCTGTAGAAAGCTAGCGTAGTCCTTGGCGGTACTGGAAAGCCCTGCCCCACCGGAAAAAAAGCGTTTGGCCCCTGTTTTGGGATAGTCGGTATCATAGAAGGTCACGGGATATTTTTGCCATTTGCCGTCTGCTTTTTCCTGTACGGTCACCAAGCGGGAATGTTTGTCGTTAGGAAGGTAAAACCAGGTATCGTCCATGCCCAGAGGTTCAAAGATACGGGTCCTTAAAAATTGATCGAAGGGCATCCCGGAAACCACTTCAATGAAATAGCCAAGCACGTCGAGGCCTTCGCTATAGGTAAATTTTTCTCCTGGATTGTGGTGCAAGGGGAGCTGGGCCAGCTTTTTCACGCTTTCGCCAATGCTGATGTTTTCGGTGGTGAACAGGTCGGTGATGCCAGCTTTTGCATAGATTTTTTTGAAACGTTCGTCCCCATCGATTACCCCGTATCCAATGCCCGAAGTATGGGTGATCAAATGTCGTATGCTGATCTGGTTTTCGGCCGGTTTGGTGGTATACGTACCGTCATTTTCATTGTAGGTATCGAGAATCTGGGCCTCTTTGAATTCGGGGATGTACTTGGAGATGGGATCGTCGAGCCGAAACCGCCCTTCTTCCCATAACATCATCACTGCGGTGGAGGTAATGGCTTTGGTCTGCGAGGCGATCCTAAAGATCGTGCCCTGCTCCATGGGTTTATTGGTGCCATTGTCTGCCATTCCATAGGCATTGAAAAACACGATCTTTCCGTTTCGGGCAATCAGCGCCACTGCTCCGGGGATCTGATCTTTGGCGATCACTTCCTTGAACATGGCATCGATCTTCGCCAACCTATCGGCCGAAATACCCACTTCCGTCGCCGTTGCCATAGAGAGCGGGGGCGACTGTTTTTGGGAGGGTGTTTGTGCGAATAAAAAGAAGCCGAATAGCGAAATGAACAGGGTAGACAGGGTGGGTTTCATATTGGGTCGTTTAAATTTGTGAAAATGCAAGTCGTGTCTTCAGCGCACCGGGGAAGGCGCTACGAATCCTCCTTTTAAAAGTAATGATTTTCAGCCATGTATAAAATCGTTTTTAGCGTCAGTTGAGCGTATGGCGCCTCTACATCATTTTAAAGCATTTACGATCAACCAAATCAAATACGCCACATAGAGAAAGATCAAAAACAGTCCTGATTTGCGTCCCATTTTCCATTTTTGGAAGACAAAGAGAAAGAAGATGCAAATGATGGTGGCTAAAAGCAGCATGATCGAACTGGATAGATTGGTATTGTCGACGATGATTGGATCTTGGAAGAAAACCAACATAATGACCCAGGGAAGGCCAAGTCCTATAAGAATATCAAAGATATTGGAACCGATGGCATTGCTGATGGCCATATCGCCCCGACCTTCTTTGGCAACGATCAAGGAAGATATGAGATCGGGAATGGAGGTGCCTGCCGCTAGGATGGTCAGTCCGATGATCACTTCCGGGACACCAAGCTCGTGCGCCACTCCAATACCGCCCTCCACCAACAACCAACTGAGTGCGATGATCCAGCCGATAGATATAAAAAAGGTAAGGTAATAGCGCTGCGGCCCGGGATAGGTCTTGTCCAAAATAAAAGTGAAGGCCATGGCCACTTTCTTAAGCCAGCGGTTTTCGGCTTCCTTTGTTTTCTCAACGATTTCTTCAAGATCTTTTTCTTCATACTTCAAGAGTTTTTTCCATTTGACGACGGCAAAAACATAAATGATGTAGATGGCAAGAAAGGTACAGGCTTCAAAAAGATCGATGGTTCCGTCACGAAAGGAAAAAAGCAAAAGGACAATCGCAAATAGGTAAAAAATGGTGTCACGAATTACAGGTTGCCATAAAATATGGGCTTTTCTGATCACCAATGATCCACCTATAATGACCAAAATATTAAAAATGGCCGACCCAACGATGGTTCCCGCACCCATGGCCCCATGATCTCCAGGTCGCAACAAGGCCATTAAGGATACAAAAAGTTCGGGGGCACTGGTGCCCACTGCCATGAGCGTTGCACCGGATGCTTCTGAGGAAAGGTTGAGGTTTTTCGCTATTTTGTCCAAGGAACTTACAAAGTACTCGTCGCAAACCTTCATCAAAAGATAGAACGCCAAAAGAAGTGCAAGAAGGTATAGTATGATCATGTCCTTGACATATTTGTGATTTGATCGTTTTGAAAACAGGAAGAAATTAAAATGTCTTTATCCCATGTACATTCGCAGCTTGCTTTTTTTCTTCCTCCCATTGTGATGAAGCAAATATCTTTGTGTTCCGTTACTGCCGATCTTTTGGGAAATGTAGCGAATTTTTCGCACGTTTTTTATTGTTCCAAAAAATAATCTGGAGCGGGCCATAAACCGTTTTTGCCATGGTAAACGGCCTTCATTTATGGGACGTGAAAAATGTATTCAAATTCAATGGACGGTGCGCCTTGCCACTATCGGCAATCGGATGATATCCTTAGGATTCATACACCCATTAACCGCCTACCATGGTCCTTTCAATTTTGATGTCGATGAGGGTTGTAGGGTCTGTTTGGGTGGGATGTTTTTCCAACATGACCTAAGAACCCATTCCCAAAGTATTGACAAATGACCTTCGATCCATCATTGTTTTTATTTTGACGATTTATGCTATTGTCTTAAAATTTTCTCCATGGCCTTTCCCCTTGCCAATTCGTCGATAAGCTTATCCATATATCGTATCTGCTGCATGAGTTTGTCCTTGATTTCTTCCACCCGATAACCACATATTACCCCGGTAATTTTTGAAACATTGGGATTGATTTGGGGGGCTTTTGCAAAAAAGGTTTCAAAATCAATTTTAGTTGTCGATTTGCTGCTGTAAAGTCTTCCGATCATACCCGGTGAGCCAACAGATGATGGTGTCTACCTCTTCCTTGGTGCGGCCTTTTTTTTCCGCTTTATGAACATAATGGGGATAGACGCCGGCAAATGACATTTTGTATACTCTGGAATGGTCCATGTCGATCAAATATTTAATTCATGCGCTGCATCGTCCATAATGACGAAAAAGCGGGTCAGGGAATACCAAACTGCCGTGAAAAAGGTTGCGTAGTGAATCGAGATAGCGGTCGGTACCATCAGCCTCTTTAGGGCGCCTTATAAAAGTAAGGATTTTAAGGATAAGGGAAAAGATGACCGAATTACGGCCTGAATTGGCCATGGGTTTTAAGCATATTCATTTTTGATCCGAAACGGGAAGTGCCCCCTGAATATGATCAAGCTCGGGATACCGTTTCAACCTCAATTTCATGCCTGCCCCAAGCAAATTTCCAGAGAGCATTCGGTTTTGCCAAGTAAATTTACGGTTCTACCATCTAATGAATTTTATCATGGGTTTTGGGTTGGCCATCATAAAGAACAACGGTTCGTATATAAAAAGTAGCGATTTAAGCATTAACTTTTCTTAAAGAAAGATACTTAATTAGACGTAAAAGCGGTTTAGGTACTAACCTGAACCGCTATATTTTATATACATTGTTTTTACCCGTATTTTTTATTTATGCTTATATTTTGGTTCCCATATTAGTCTAACAAATGAACTTAATCTTTCATTTTCTCTACTTACTGGAATTCCCGCCACAATTCCAATCAATAAGTTGTCGGCAATTCCTAAACGCATTTGAGGTCGAATCGTCATATCAAAGTCTTTATCGTCAAATGTTTTGTTGAATTCAACACCTATAAAGTTTCGTGTACCTGTAATCATATAATGAAAACTTGTATTGATGTCATATGTAGTATGAAACTTATTAGTGTTAAAATTCTGTTCAATCATTGGACCTGTGTAAATCAATGAATGAAAGTTGTTCCCCCAACGTTTTGCAACCACAAAAAATGGATTGTATACATTTCCTTTAATAAATGGCTTTCCAAAATTCCTGAAGTCTGAAAGTTCAAACTCGTTTATGTATCCAAGTGCCATTGAAGTAGCCCTAGGCTCATTCACAAAAAATGACCATTGAGTAGCAATTTTGATACTATTCAATTGATTGGATGGAATAGAGTCGTTTGCCGTTCCGTTTACAGCCGAATAAAAAGTGAAAGGCAATTCGACTTCTAAGCCTAACCTGTCAATTGGTGCCCACTCGTACTCAATTAGAGCTTCATAAGAGTCGAATTTCAGATTGTCAGTAAGTCCTAATCCTACGTTCCATTCTTTTTCACCTTTACGGGCTCCTAAATCTCGGATTAGGTCAATATATAAAGGTTCAGCGTGTAGAACCTTGTCAGGTTCTTTAAGGTCTTCTATTTGTTGAATGTAAAGACTGTCTTTTTCCGCATCAGTAACTTGAGCAGAGGCATATGTAGAAAGTGCCAATACAGTGATTAGCACCAAATTTTTTTTGATGTTCATTTTTGATTTGTTTTAAATGCATTTAGAATTGCCCCGTGTCCTATTGGTCACAGGGTGATGTAGAGCTGGAAAAACAAATCAAACTTTGGGTGGCGGAATGTCGAGCTTTTGAAAGCCCTTTGTCAAAAAGGCGTTATAATCAGGAAATTTTCGACTAGCTGTTACTATGATTTTATGATTTAAGGCCACTTCCTTAATGTAATGAGTTGTTAAATCAATTTTAACATGGGACTTTTTGTTGTGGTCTTCGCTATCGTTGTCATCATATTCCTTAAAAGCATCTTCGTAACCTAAAACTTGTTCAACAACAATTTCAACGATACTTTCTTGGTCGTTTATTGATAAATCTTCAGGAATATGTTCGGGATTAGGGTCTGCCATATCAACACTTATGTTGAGCAGGTAGAGTCCCATCAGAGCCCAAAGGATTTTGGTAAAAACGCTATTTCTTATTTGACTAAGCACAGTTCAAAGTTAACGTTGTTTTATCGGTTTTCTTATATGGCTGCCAACGGTCACGGCTATGAGTAGTTGCGTAGAAATTCGGCAGAATTTCATAGTAGGATTCAAGCCAAGTTAAAGTTAAGGCTTTTTGGTTGGTATTAACCAAGCAATGGATTATAGCAGTTGTTGTGGCTCGTGCTTTTGGTTATTTAAAGTTCAGAGGTTCGTTTTTTGAATAACAGTGTAATCCTGCACCTTCATGATGTAATGGCATGCAATCAATTTGAACGATTTTTCTATCGGGAAAGGCTTTTTCCAAAATAAGCTTTGCTTCTTCATCTTTTCTTTTAAGCTCTTCTGGAAAACCTTCTTTCCAAAATTTTGCCGAAACAACTTTTTTATTGGCAATCACAAAATTCATATATCCCGAAGCCAAATAATACTCAATTGTATCTGTGGTAACGTTTTCAAACCAAGATTGCTCGTCTTTGCTTAAACTTTTATATTCAACCTTTTCCACAATTAGAGGACCAACAGGCAATCTAATTATTTTAATAGGTTTGCCATCATGCGTAGTGCTTTGTTTTAAAATTTCGTAATTCTCTTCCATTCTGTGATAAGACTCTTTAGCTATTTCATTTTCTATGGTATCTGCTTCACTGACTTTAGCCAATAAAACCGTGGAGGGGTCTGTAAATCGACAAAATTCATCGATATGTCCTCCAGTACCAATGCCATATATTCCGTTTTCCAATTTTCGCCACTCTTCTTCTATACATCCCTTTTTTAACCAAATAATTTTTTCAACACCCAAAACTCTTTTGTACTCATTTTCGATTTGCTTTTTGGTTAAGGTTTTGTTTCTATCAAGTTCAACAGATTCAACAAGTAGCATAGTTCCTTCTCCATTGGTTTGCCAAGCACCGCCTTCCGAAACCAATGTTGATGGAATAATACGGAGATTCATTTGTTTGCCAACATTTTTATCAAGATTACCAGAAAGTGGAAAACCTTGTTGGTACTGAAAGTCTACAACTGCCATCTCTCCCTTACCATTTCGCAGAAAAACAGGGCCAGGATCTTGAATAGCACCTATAGGTATTTCGTTATAAAATAATTCAACTCTCGATGTATCAATGGATGATTTTAAAAGAACGTCATAAATTCTAGATTGTAAGTGTGCTGAGTCGTAATGAAGATGCGGACTATAAACAATCTTAACTTTGGTGTAAGGGTGAATTTCTTTTATAGCTTCTAAAATGGGAAGATATAGAGCTTCACCATTTAACCAACTTGATTCCAGCCAACTAAACCATATGAATTCTTGTTCTTCAAATTCCGATGCAACTTTAAAAGTATCTTTGTCTTGCGACGAACATCCTACAATCAGAAAAAGGATAAAAAGTTTAAAATATTTCATGATTTCTTATTTGCGCATGTGACACAACGTCTAGGCTTTGATTTCGTTGTGGAATCATCCGAAGGATTATTCCGCCGAGAAATCAGCCGTTGATTAATACTTTTATTTTGGTGTGGCACTAAACCACAATGAATTCGAGCCTTTGTTAGGCACAGGCTTCTTTTGTTTATTCATATTTTTTCCATTATATATTGAATTTTAGATGACAGCTTGAGCCTCTATTTCAATCATGAACCCCTCGTTTGCAAGTCCTTTTACACTAATCCATGTACTCGCAGGTGGATTTTTGGTACCGAAATGTTCCTTGAGTATTGATTTGATGATTGGCCCATCTCCTTTCTGGAAATCCACTTTATAAATTCTAAGCATCATAATATTTTCCATCGTTCCACCAACTGATTCAATTGCAATTTTTAAATTATCAATTGCTTTTTGAGTTTGTATTTCCAAATTATTTTCTCCAATTATATTTAGATTTTCATCCCATGCAACTTGACCAGAAATGAATACTAATTTTCCAGGTGTAGAAATTACAACTTGTGAAAAGCCGTTTTGCTTTGAATTAAAAAGTGTTCCCGGATTAACTGCTTTCCTTACCATATTAGTTTTATGTTTTTCTTGCTTGTGCCTAACGGTCTCGGCTATGAGTAGTTGCGTAGTGCCTCCGACGAGCGTAGCGAGAGGAAGGCAAAGCAACGTAACTTTGCAAGTACACACCAAACTGAAAATCCTCCCGGATTTTCAGAAGTAGGCGAGAACAAGCAATTACTTATAGCCAATGTTGGCGGAAGTCATTATTTTACTATTGTTTATTTATTTATCAGTTCCATACCACTTGACTTTGGTTTTTATCATTCAGTAAAACTAAATGAGGCTTTGGCGTATTTCCGTCAAAAACAAGTTTAGAAGAAAATAACAATTTTTCATCGTTCCAAAACGCTGCCCAATGTGGTGTGAACGGCTCTGATTGTTGAAGCAGGGTTTGACGTTTTCCGTTTTTATCTATCCATTCAAAAGACCTTTTTCCCCAATAGGCAATCAGTAGATTTTCTTTTTTATAATCGGCATCAAATATTTGGTTTCTGTTCAAAGGTGCGTCTTTAATTTTGTCGTCTATTAATCGATTCCATTGTTTCACTATGCTTCCGTCTTGCCGGGTCAAATAACAAGCGTTATCTCCCAACAAGAGGATTTGGTTGTTTTCAACGGCCCTTATTCTCCTTACAGGTTGGTCAAAGTCGAAAAATTTTTGAGGTTTTCCGCCCTTTTTTAAAGTGTAAATTTCAGGGTATTTTCCAAAGACCATTTGGTTATCGGTTAGCATAAAAAAGCCGCCTTCACCAATTCGCCATTCGTCCTTGAACCAATCCCAGAAGACTTTTGGTTTTGTGTCAACGGTCGTTTTCAATACTCTTATTTCAAAACTTTGTGTAGCCTGCAAGTGTCTTCTTTCTATTATGTATATTTCATTTTGGTTGTTATATAACATATAATCACTAGCCGAATATGCAGATTGGAGGAATACTTTTGGTTTTGAATTTTTGTTCCAAATCATCACACAAGCTTTATGATTTAGATCATCAATGGGGTTTATGTATGACCAGAGTACATTATCTCCAACCGTTATCATATTTCCTGTTGGGTGTGCATATGCAAACGATGAGAAGAAAAGCAGAACAGTTCCTATTATTGTGTTTTTGATTTTTAGTATGTTCATTATATTAAATTACCGACAACGATCCAGCTATGAGTAGTTACGTGGGTTAACACTTAACCTTGCAAGTATATACCAAGCTGAAAACCCATGAGGATTTTCTAAAGTAGGCGAGAACAAGCAATTACTTATAGCCATTGTTGTGCATAGTTTATTTTCTGTTTTCCAAGTATATATTTCCGCTTATTAAATCGTACGTTACATTAAAATCCAACAACATACTTTGTCCGATAAGACCATTGGCTTTCCTATCAGAACTACTATTTAACTCATCAACCTCAAATACAACAGGTATATTTTTCCATTTTTGTCCTGCGAATATAGCAGTTGATACTTTTCCACCAAGATTATTCGTAATTGTTGAATCTGCACCGAAACCTCTCATCTTTTTGTGCTTTTTTTTATTGTCAATAAGACTATATTCGATTACTGTGTGATTATGAAAAGTCAAATAATTTGCTGCAGCAGTATCTATTTTTATAATTAAGGAAATACTTTCTTCACTTCCTTTAGGGGTTATTTCTATTGGTAAGCCTAAATGATTTGATTCAAGTCCAATAAGTTCTAACGGTTCCGCAATTCCATTGTATTCATAATTCTCTTGTGAGAATAACAGAAACTCCATAGAGTCAATATTTGTTTCAATGACTGCTTTGTTTAATAAGTCTACACCAATTATTCCGTCAACTTTTATTTTGAAATATTTACTTAAATGGCTTAAGTCGATTAATGCTAATTCAAGACTATCCAATTTGAAGTTTTTACCAATAAATATTTCGTTATTTTCAGATATTTTTGATTTAAGAGTTTTTCCCGCCGTTCCAATTTTAACTTCTTTTGAACTTGATAAATTAAGTTTACTTGCGGTTTCTGTATCGATTACAGTAATGCCAGCACCAGTATCAAACATAAAGTTCAAAGGCTCTGAATTATCTAATTTGATTTCGATGAAGATTAATCTGTCAATTAAATTAATAGGAATTTTATCAATTAAGTTTTGTGCGAAAACTGAAGAACTTATTTAGACTATAGGATTTGCAAGGTATTCAACTACATCTCCATAAGGTCCCAGAGTCCTTACGACTTTTAATTAAGTTGAGTCTATAGAAGAGCATTGGCTCTTAAATGATTCGAGAGTGATTTCATATGTTTTGCAGCTGTTAACAATTTCGTAATAACAATTACTAGGATAAAAGATTTAGTTCATTATTTTTTTAATTATGCCAACAAGCGGATATAGGTAATCGGTTTATTAAATATACCATTTTTAAACATCACCCCCAATCCACTTTGCAAATCGTAAATAATTGTAAATCATCATAATAAAAGTTCACAAACGATTACAAACGGAAACAAACGAAAGTAATTATTTTCCAACCGAATACTTTTTGTTGCGGGTTCTATGTTTGTGGTGTCGGATCAAGGAGGTTCGATGGCATCAATTGTTTAACCTATAAAATTTAGTAAAATGAACGCCATTAAAAACAGAGTACAGTTGATTGGAAACCTGGGACAAGACCCAGAAATCGTAAACATGGAAAACGGGGGCAAGCTGGCCAAATTTTCCATCGCCACCAGCGAAACCTACAAGAACGCCAAGGGCGAAAAAGTGGAGGATACCCAATGGCACAATGTGGTCGCCTGGGGGAAGACCGCCGAAATCGTCGAGAATTTCCTAAGCAAGGGAAAACAGGTCGCGGTGGAAGGGAAACTGATCCACCGGTCTTATGAGACCAAAGAGGGCGAAAAACGGTACATCACCGAAGTCAAGTGCAATGAGCTGCTGATGCTGGGCAAATGACCCGCTCCCTTGGATACAAAAACCCCGCTCGAAACAGCGGGGTTTTTTAATGGGGAGCCCAAAGATCAGTTACTCTTTTTCCAGCTTGAGGGTTTCCAGCACGTGCCGGCCCACCTGCTGCCCCTGTCGGATGCCCAGGTCAATGGCAGGGCGATAATGGATGCCCCCGTACAACCTGCTGATGGCGGCTTCCTGGGAGGCCTGGTTAAAGGAGGCAAAACTCCGTACCGGAAGTCCGTAAGGGACCTCCGTAGCATCAACAAAGGCAAAATCGTCCCCAAAAAAATGCGTCAGTATGGTCGCGGCGGCATTCGAGGCCACACTATGTCCCGAAGTATGTTCAGGGAAGGCCGGGGTCTGGAGAATGGGGGCCCATTTGGGATCGATATACTTGGTGATATAAGTTTCTGGCCGTGTGAGGTTGCTCTTGAATTTTTGGTCCCAACAACTGATGAAGCCATCGGCCACTGCAATGGCGACCAAAGACATGGTTTCGGCCGAGGGTACCGATTTCACCTTTTGGTCTTCCAAAACCTGTGCGGCGATGTGTATCCAATGTCCGCCGGGCGAAATCTGTTGTTGAAAATACATCACATGGCCATTGGTATGCGAGATATTGGGATTGCAGTCCCAGAACTTGGCTATGTCGATCTTGCTCGAATCGAGTTTTGCCACGGTTTCATAGACTTCCAAAGCTTCCTTATAAAATTGTGAATCCTTATCGGTATCGAAAGGGGTCGGGAGTCCTGGATCGAATTGGCTTGCCGAGTCGAGCGCGAAGGGCCTAATCGTATTCCAGTGCGGCTCGATGGCCTCCATATAATCCGGAGGGGTAGGGCGCCAGCGGCCGGGATCGTCGTTCACACTGTATCTCGGCAGGGCGGTACGCCTCAAATAGCCATCACTGCGTGCCCAGACCAAGATCTCGGATGCCAAACGTTGTCCAAAGGCCACCGAATTTTCATAGGTTGTTTCATCGATCCCAATGGCCTTTACTTCCGTGAGCATCTTTTGCTCCATCTGTTCGACCTTTTCAAGGTCAAAGACCAGGGCTTCGGCCACATTGGTGAAGGCGACCATGGAAACCAACGGGAAATAATAGGATTTGTCCTTTTCAGGCATCGGCAACATCTCGAGTCCGTTCAATTGGCCCGCATAGGACACCTTTGTCGAATCGATAAATCGTATGCCCTCATAAGCCGCAATATTGCTATAGGCGTAGATGCGGCTCGCCACGGGCGGGGTAAAGATATCCGCGACGATCACATCGGTGAGCATGCGGTTGAACCTGGGCAGACTTCCTTCAAAATAGGCATCCAATTGCCCTCGGTCTTCCTTGGGGCCACAGGCCAGGAACATCAGGGACAGCAACACCAAAAATTTACCGGTTTCCCTCATTTGAATATACAGTTTTTGAAGTTCCATTATTGTAGAACATCTTAATTTCCTTGATATGGTCATTGATCGGGATTTGCTTCGATTGCTGCGAAAGATAACCCGAACCGGAATAAAATTCCAACTTATACCTTTTGCCATCGGTGTCGGTCACTTCGGCCGACTGCGCTTCTTCCGGGACTTCCAACCTATGATTCTCCGGGGCTTTGATCAAGTTTTCAAATAGATTCAACTGGCCGTCGTTAGCGGCGGTCATCACATAGGTGTTCCCCTCGTTCCCGTACATCAATGCTAGACCACTTGCATCGGAATCCTGTTCGAAGCCGGAAGTCGACCAGCCCACTTTTTCAAAGGTACCGTCACCCTTGCCCTTCCACAAAAGGCCCATGAAGGCATCATAGCGCCCCGTGGAGGCTTCGGTGGCATAGGAATTGCCCGTGAGCAGTACGTCTTGTTTGCCATCCAAGTCAAAGTCGGCTACCAAGATGCCTTCCACCGGGGCCACTTGTGCCTCAAGGGGCAACGATTTCAGTTCAAACCTGCCCTTGCCCAGATTTTCGAGATAGCTACTTGCAAAATTATGGCTTTTTACAATATAGGCCGATTCGATCTCCTGGGGCAAAAACGATTTTTCAAAATTCGATTCCGCATAGGATTCATAGGTTTTAAATCTTGAGCGCATCGCGCTGATCTGGCCGATGATCTCATCCCGGGAATGTGCCAAATGGTTTTCCCCATCCAAAAAATAACACATAATGGGATCGATACGCCCATCTTTGTCATAGTCGGCGGCATATATGCAAAGCGGTTCGGTTGCGGAGGCGGTGTATTTCGTATTCCATCCAAGATTGCCCAAAATATAATCGGTATCCCCATCCCGGTCAAAATCCCCGCCAGAGATGCTGTTCCACCAACCTTCTGTTTTGGTGAGACCGGTACTTTCGCCCACTAAGGACAATTGTCCCTTATCGTTATGGAAAAAGGTAAGGGGCATGAATTCGCCCACCACGATAAGGTCGGTCCACCCGTCGTTGTCATAATCGGTCCAAAGCGCGGAAGTGACCATGGTGAGTTGGTCCCAACCTTTAATATTGTCGCCAATATCCCCAAATATTGCATCCCCGGTGGCCTGGTTCGATCGGTTTTCAAGAAGAAAGCTTTTTGCCGGCATCGGATAGCGGCCGGGGTCTAACCTGCCCCCGACGAAGAGGTCGATATCGCCATCTTTATCATAATCGGCGCCCACCACGCAGGAGCCGCTGGCATTCATTTCGGGAAGTGCAGTGGAAATACCCAGTATGCCACTACCATCATTTAGGTAGAGCCGGTCTTGGTATGCCCTGCTGGTCTTCGGTGGCCAAAACGCCACCGCTCACGACATACAGGTCGTCAAAGCCATCGCCATTGGCATCGAAGAACAAACAGCCCATATCTTCAAATTTGGGATCGGAAGCTTCCCTTGTATCGAAGCCACCGCCGCTTTTTTGAATGAAGAACTGCCCCGACTGCCCGGCGGCTCCCCCGACATAAAAGTCTTCATGGCCATCGCCGTTAAGATCGCCCACCGCTATGCCAGGACCGTTTCGGGAATGCATATGGGGCAAAATGGGCTGTAGCTTAAAGTCGACCAGATTATCTTCGCGATGCACGAAGGAGATGCCCAGACTATCACCCATATTTCGAAACCAGGTGGGGCGTACCATCGCCTCATCGGAAGCCTTAAAGGGTGCCGCATCGGCCTGGTCGAGCACCAGCAGTTGATTGGCGGCCAGGTCACGTTTCAGTTCATAGGTGCCGTCGGGCCACCAGATTTCCAAGCTATCGACCCTTTTCTGGCGCCCAAGTCCAAAGTGCACTATGGGATCGACACTCGACTCATAACCACGACTTAGATAATGCTGATCATACTGATGATTTCCTTCGGCACTGATTTTGATTTTGGCCCCAATACCCTCCAGATTGTTGGCTTTGCCTTTGAGCTTCAACCGAAGAAAATGATTGTCTTCATTACGGTCCGATAAATTTTGATAGACAAAGGCCGGTTGGTTCACATTGTTCACCAAAAGATCAAGATCCCCGTCATTGTCGAGGTCGGCGAAGGCGGCCCCATTGGAACAGCTCGATTCCCTGAAGCCCCAGGATTCGGTGACCTTTTCGAAAGTGGCATCCCCTTTGTTGCGATAGGCGTAGTTGACCAGGTCGGCCTTGGGCAATTCCCTTATCGATTCCAATTTACGGGCGATTTTGGACTGGGCTTCCCCTAGCGGATTGTCGTAGATATTTTGGTAATGGATGTAGTCGAGATTGCCCAGGTCTCTAAGAAAGCCATTGGTCACATAGAGGTCTTTCAGGCCGTCATTGTCGTAATCGGCCAGAAGCGGGCTCCAACTCCAATCGGTACTGCTTACCCCGGCCAAAAAGCCCACTTCACTGAATTTCCCGCCTCCTTGGTTGATCTGTAGGGTGTTTCTGCTGTATTGCGGATTGTACCCTGCCTGCAACATCATTTGGAAACGATCGTATCCTGTTGAGGAAATGATAAGTTTTTGCCGTTTGTTGTCTTCGGGGCGCATGTCGAGCACCATGATATCAGGGTCGCCATTGTTGTCGATATCGGCCACATCGTTGCCCATCCCGGCATAGGAGGTGTGTTTGATATGGTCGGTAATTTCGTCCCTGAAAGTGCCGTCTTTTTGATTGATGTACATGATATCATTGCCGATAAAATCATTGGAGACATAGACATCGGGCCAAGAGTCACCATTGATATCGGATACCGCCACGCCCAGGCCATAGCCTTCCACCAAGATTCCTGCAGCCATCGAAACATCCACGAAGTGGCCACTGCCCTCATTTCTGTAGAGCCGGTCATTGTTCACCGATTCCCCGTTGAGTTCCCTGGGCTTGCTCACGTTCACTTTGTATTCGTAGGCGGCCGGGTTCACCAAGAGGTACATGTCGAGATCGCCATCTTTGTCATAATCAAAAAAAGCGGCCTGCATGCTCTGTCGGGTGTCCGCAAGGCCGTATTCCATAGCCTTTTCTGAAAAGGTGCCATCACCGTTATTGACATACAGCATATTCGCCCTTTCAGATTCCTTAGCACCTCCGGATACGCACACATATAGATCAAGGAACCCGTCTTGGTTAATGTCGACCATGGTGGCCCCGGTACCCCAGCGGGAACTTAGGAGACCCGATTTTTCTGTGATGTCCTCGAATTGCAGTTCCCCTTTATTGCGGTACAACCTTCCCGATACCATGTTGCCGCTAAAGTAAACGTCGATCAGGCCATCATTGTCGATATCGCCCACGGCTACCCCGGCCCCTGTGTAGATGTTCATGTATTCGAACACATTGATGCTATCGTTTTCAATGATGGTATTTTCAAAATCGATACCTGTTTTACGAGCCTCCAAAAGTTGGAAGCGTGCCGAACGGTCTGGCCCGCACGACACGAACATGCAGGCGAGTATGAGGGTCAAAACGGTGCTTTGATACTTCATGGCATGGGCAAAATTTCGGTTTGTTGGCCCTTGTCGTTTATGATCTTAACGGATACCGCATCCGAAGGAATTTGAAATCGTCGACTGGGCTGGGAGAGATATCCAGAACCATAGGCGAACTCCATCTTTTGCAGTTTTCCGTCATTATACAGCACGATAGCGGCAATTTCATCGGGCTTGGGCAGGTAGGTTTTGTTTGATACAGTACGCGCAAAAGTTTTTAGTTCGGCATTGTTCCTAGACACGACCGTTAATTCTTGTGCTCCATCATAGAGATTGACCAAGCCTTTGGCATCGCCCACGACAAAGAATCCGCTGTTGTCGACCGGCATCGGATCAAAGCCGCCCTTGCCATTGCCCGCCAGCAACCAACCGATGGAGGCGTCGTAGCGGCCGGAAAACACTTCGCCGCTGTAAAAATTACCCACGGCCAAGAGGTCAAGATTCCGATCCCCGTTATAGTCGCCTACCAACATGCCGTACATCGGTGCGATTTGGGCCGCCCTCGGCAGTTCGCTAAGGCGAAATTTACCGCCCCCAAGATTTTCCAAATAGGAATTGGCGAAGGTTTCGCTTTTGACCACATGGGCCGAGTCGATTTCTTCTTGCAAAAAGGATTCCTCGAAGGTAGCATTTGCATAATCTGCATAGTTCCGAAAACGCGACCGCATGGCGTTGATCTGATCGATCAGGTCGTTGCGCGAATGCGCCACATAGTTTTCCCCGTCGATATAATAGCACATTACCGGATCGATCTGACCGTTTTTGTCATAATCGTTGGCATATATACATAGGGGTTCTTTGGCAGTTGCTTTATAACGGCTATTGAGGCCAAGGTTTCCCAAGACATAATCTGTGTCGCCGTCATTGTCAAAATCGCCAGAAGTGATGCCGTTCCACCATCCATGGGTGTTTTTCAAACCCGTTTGCCCTGTGAAATCGGTGAGCGTTCCCTTGATGTTTTTAAAGACGGTGATGGGCATAAATTCTCCCACTACGATCAGGTCTTGCCAACCATCGTCGTCGAAGTCGGTCCAAAGGGCAGCCGTTACCATGCCCAGTTCGGCAAGATCGTTGTTGAGGGCTTGTGCATCTTTCACAAACTTGATATGCCCGGGCGTACTTTGGTTTTGTAGCAACATACTTGCAGGTGGTAAGGGGTATTCCCCGGGCCGTACCCTCCCGCCCACGAAAAGATCGAGGTCGCCGTCATGGTCATAATCTGCGGCCGTGACCACCGACCCGCTCACCCTAAAGTCGGGCAGGGCATCTGTTTTCTGGAAGTTGCCCGAACCGTCATTTTCATAAAGGCGGTCTTGATAACTGGCATCGCCCAACGGTTTGGACGAGCCGCCACTTACGACGTAAAGATCTTGGTCGCCATCGTTATCGGCATCCAAAAACAAGGCGCCCATATCTTCGCTTTCCTGGGTTTCGAAGTTCGATGTTTGAAAGGACCCGTCGGCCTGCTGGGTATGCAAGGCTCCCGATTGGCCCAGGGCGCCCCCCACATATAGGTCTTCTTTTTGATCATTGTTTATATCTCCGACTGCCAAACCGGGACCATTTCTGGAGTGCATATGGGGCAATAGGGCTTGTATTTTATAGTCGACAAAATCGTCTTCCTGGTGCGTAAAGGAAATCAGGCTGTCGTTTGCGGTTAAGAAGGTCGACTTTATCTTGGGGGCCAAAAATCGGCTTGCCGTGGCTTCCTTTTGAAACAACGTCAATTCTTGGTTGACGGCCACATTGGGCACAATCTGCACCAGGCCGTTGGGCCATGTGACGACCAAGCTGTCTATTTGATTTGCGGGTCCAAGGCCAAAATGGAGCTTTTGGGTTACCGTGGAAAGATAGCCACGATAGGGCGTGAAATATTGCCGCTGAGCCATGCCGTCGTAATAAAGGGATACTTGGGCACCCAATCCGTTGAGGTTAGGGGCTTCCCCTTTCAAGGCTATTTTCAGGTAATGGTTGTTGTTGTCGGGTACCGTGGTGTTCTCATAGAGCAGGGCGGGATCATCGATATTGTTCATGACCAGGTCAAGGTCCCCGTCATTGTCAAAATCGGCATAGGCCATACCATTTGAATAAGTGGGTTTGGTGAATCCTGCCGTTTTTGAGGTGTCCTCGAATTGCAGGTTGCCTTTATTTTTATAGAAGTAATTGTGGATTTTGATGCCCGGTAGTTTGTTCAGTGCTTCCAGGCGCTGTTGCCGGTTGGCCTCTTCGGTACCCATGGCCAGAATTTGGTTGCCATAGACCATGAAGTCGAGGTTGGTGATGTCTTGGCGATAACCGTTTGTGATGCAAAGGTCCTTTAATCCATCCTGGTCGTAATCTGCGAAAAGGGCACTCCAGCTCCATTCTGTGGCGGAAATGCCCGCCAATTGGCCTACTTCACTGAAGGAGCCATTGCCATTGTTCAGTTGGAGGGTATTGCGTATGTACTGCGGTTGGTATCCGTAGGATTGGCCCGTTTCGAATTCATCATAATTATTGCCCATCATGGTGAGCTTCCAACGTTTGTTGTCTGGGGGAAGCATGTCGAGCACTACCACATCCATGTTGCCATCGTTATTGATATCGGCGATATCGTTGCCCATGCCATTGAAAGTAAGGTGGCGAAAGTAGTTGGCGATTTCGTTGGTAAAGGTGCCGTCTTTTTGATTGATGTACAACAGGTCATCGGTGAGGAAGTCATTGGAGACGTAGACATCGGGCCATCCATCGGCATTCAGGTCACAAACTTCGACGCCCAAACCGAAGCCCTCGATTAAAATGCCGGCTTCGGCGGAAATATCGGTAAAGGTCTGGTCACCGTTATTGCGGTAAAATTTGTCGGCGGAAGGTGCTTTTCCACTTCTATCTTTAGGGCGGGAAGTATTTCTGTTAAAATCGACCAGGGCATTGCTCAGGAGGTACATGTCCAGGTCTCCGTCTTGGTCGTAATCGAAAAAGGCGGCCTGAACGGAGTAACTTTCGTCACCAAGGCCCCATTGGGCGGCGGCTTCTTCAAACAGCAAATTACCGTTCACCAAGCCTTTGTTGATGAACAATAGATTGGCCCTATCCCTGCCTTCCGAACCTCGGGGTCCGCCCCTGCAAACGTAAATATCGGGATAACCGTCTTGGTTGATATCAACTATGGAAACCCCGTTCGACCAATGGGTCGACCCGGTACGGGAAGATTCCGTGATATCCTCAAATTTCCATTGGCCCAAATTGCGGTAGAGCCTATTGCTGACCATATTGCCCGTAAAGTAGATATCCTCGAGGCCATCCAAATCAAAGTCGGCGACCGCTACCCCGGCACCGTTGTACATATATTCGAACTCCAATACGGAGGGCGTGCCCCCAATGATTAAGCGGTTGTTAAAATCGATGCCGGTTTCTTGAAGCGAAAGTTCCCGGAAAAGTGGTTTTGTGGAATCCTGACAAGATTGCAATCCCAGGACGATCGCCAAACATACCAACCGAGCGAATTGTTTATAAATAGGTACTTGGAACATGATGCGAAGATACTAAGCAACTGTTAAAAAAAAGGAATCCAATCTCTTAAATTAGACTGGATTCCTTTGTTTGATATTTTAATGGATTTGATGTCTTTAATTCGACACCGATGAATTACTAGTAACCTGGATTTTGGGTCAATAATCCATCCGACCGATCTATTTCGGTCTGTGGAAAGGGGAGTACGTTATACCTGTCGTTCCAGGCGGCCCCGAAAAGTGTTGAACCAATGCCCCAACGGGTAATGTCGAACCAACGGTGGGGTTCAAGAGCGAGCTCCACCCTTTTTTCTTGTCGCATCGCTTGGGTCAAATCCGCCCCTGGCAGCAACGGCAATAATCCGGCGCGTACCCTGATATCATTGATTTGCTGTTCAGCAATGCCCAAATCGCCCCCGCCTTCGATCAAGGCTTCGGCATATAATAATTTCAGTTCGGCGAAACGGAACCAGCGCTCGTTGTTGTAATCTGCCTGCCCGTTCGGGGAACTATTGCCCGGAACCGCATTGACCGACCCTCTATATTTCTTCAAGGTATAGCTTGTTGAAGACCAGGTAGGGTCGTATGGAAGTTCGTAACGCGAACCATCAAAGGAATAGTAAGTATCCCCATCTTGGTAAAGAATGGTCGCCAATCGCGCGTCTCCGGGTTCAAAGGCATCCACCAGATCCTGTGTTGGCGCCCACCATCCCAGCTTACCGCCGGGAGCACCGTTCGAGGCGTCCCAGTACCAGCCTCTACCGGTACCTTGGGAGGCCTTGAAATCTTCGGAGTGGGTGTCGTCAAAAACCCAAAGGTTGTCATCTGAAAACGGCCCGCCGTACTGTACTTCGAAAATCGATTCCGCATTGTTTTCATTGTCAAAGGCAAAACACGCTTTCATAATCGGGAAGCAGTTCGTAGGGTCCGTTGTCCACGACATCCGCAAAGAGCGGTAATGGCGGCTGGCCAATCTTCCTTCCAAACATTCACCTTGCCGATATACGATTTGGCTGCCCAAGCGGTGGCCCGACCGGTATTGCTGCTGTCCCAAGCATCTGGAAGGCCTGCAGCAGCGGCACTGAAGTCGGCCAAGATGGCTGTGAAAAGTTCGTCTCTTGTGGCATTGGGTCTGGCCTGTTCGTTGATGCCAGCAATGATATCGAGCGCCAATGGTGGTGTGCCGAACAATTTCATCGCCTGAAAATGGAACCATCCCCTTAAAAATCTTGCTTCTGCACCCAGTTCGGCTTTATCGGCCGCGGTCAGACTGTTTTCGTTGTCCAGATTTTGGATGACCAAATTGGCACGATAAATCCCTTCATAGATTTGGGTATAAGCCGCTCCATAGGGAGTGTCGCTTGCCCTGAGGAACAGGTTATCGATATCCCTGGAAACTTGATCTGATAGGACGGCATCTGCGGCCACATCATCGGTGATGGCGAGGGTGATTTTCCAAAATTCACCCCTCTCCGACAAGTGTTTCGGTGCTGGTGCCCCAAAAATCCTGAATGGAGGAATAGGAAGCGAAAACAGCACCATCAAAATCGGCCCTGGTCTTGTAAAAGGTATCCGTGGTCAACCGGTCCAAAGGTTGTAGATCCAATTCATTATTGCATGAAATTATGCTCAGGAAGCAGCAACTTGCGATAAATAAATAGATTTTTTTCATAATCGTTTTTCTTATAAAGATATTAAAATTCTGCATTAGTTAAAAAGAGACCGATAAGCCCAACTGTATGATCCTGGGTAAAGGTGAAGCCCCGCCGTCCTGTCCAGTGGCCAGGGTGAACTCCCCTTTCTGGAAACTTTGGGTTCGCCCTACTTCGGGATCATAACCGGAGTATTTGGTAAAGTGGCAAGATTCTGTGCCCCTACATAAACCCTCACATTGCTCACAAAGTCGTCTGTCCAGCTTCGAAGCATATCCTGCGGTAAAGTATAGCCCAATGGAGATGTTCTGGATCCTCAAATAACCGGCATTCTCGACCCAACGATCCGAATAACGGGTGTTGCCGTTGGGATCTCCGGGAGCCAGTCTGGGATTCGAACTCGAGGTGGCAGTGCCTTCCCCGGTCCAGCGGTTCAATATTTGGGTACTAAAGTTGCCTTGGCCTTGCATGCCTTCAAGGCTAACACGAGCGGCATTATAAATCTGTCGATCTCCCAACGCCCCTGAAATTCACCGAGAAATCCAAGCCTTTATATTCCGCATTGAAGACCATCCCGTAAAAGAATCCTGGGAAAGGACTTCCCAAAATGGTCCTGTCCTGGGCATTTACCTGGCCGTCACCGTTCACGTCAACAAAGCGGATATCGCCCGGTGAAGGCGTACCGTTGGCATCGGGCAATGCCGCGGCCACTTCGGCCGCATTTTGATAGAGCCCATCGGTCTTATAGCCATAAAAGTGGCCCAAGCTTTCCCCAACGATGGTGCGGTGGGTGGAAGCGCCACCGATACCGGATACGATTTGCGGAATGGGGCCGAGATCGGTGACCTCATTTTTGACGGTGGTGATGTTGCCCCCAAAACTATATTTAAAATCACCTATGCTATTGTTCCAATTGAACGAAAATTCAATCCCCGAGTTCTTGATCTGCCCAATGTTGGCATCAGCCGGCAAAAAGAAACCGGACACATAGGGAAGCGGGAAGCCCAAGAGTACGTCATTGGTGGTCTTGTTATAGTAATCGAAGGTCGTGGTCAGTTTTCCTTTGAGGAAACTGGCATCGACCCCGATATCGAACTGATCACTGGTTTCCCATTTCAGATCCGCATTTGCAAAAGTGGTGGGCGCAGGTGCCACAACGGTACCTTGACCATCGCCTATGACATATCGAATGTTATTGTCAATCGCACTGAGGTAAGCAAAGTTAAGACCTGTGAACTGGTTACCCGATTGTCCCCAACCGGCACGGATCTTAATATCATCGATGGCCTCACCTTTATTGAAGAAGGCTTCGTCGGAAATCCTCCAGCCCACGGAAACCGAAGGGAAGACTTGGTCCCTGTTTCCTTCTGCAAATCTTGAAGTGGCATCCCGACTAACGTTGAAGGTGGCCAGATACGTGCCTTGGTAAGTTATAGGTCAAACGGCCGAGCCATCCCTGTAAGGTCCATAGATCTCCTTCGTTCGCCCCTGCGACCGTGGTTCCACTGGCGGCGAAATTGTCATTGAAAAGGTCACGGCCCTGAAGCCTTATCTTATCGAATCTGAACTTGGTCTGCTCAAACCCGAACAGGGCGCCGATATTATGATCGCCATCTCCAAAGGTTTTGTCGTATTGGAGGGTGGCCGCAGTGGTCAAGGTAAGTTCTATTGGGCGTTCCGACACCAAAAGGGAGGTTCCGGTGGAATTGTTCAGCACTGCATCGGTCGTAAGGTAATCCCCAACCCCAACGTTGTAATCAATACCCAATGAAGGTCTTAATTTTAAACCATCGATGATTTCCAGCTCCCCGTAAAAATTTCCTAAGACTTTTCTCGTTTGAACCGTGGTCTTGGTATAACGTTCATCGGTGTTGAACAAATAGTTGGTGGCCGAACCATTGCCCACGGTGGTCGGATTGATATCGTTATAACCGAATGCCCCGTCCCCAAAAGGTTGGTAATAAGGGGCGTTGAGCGCCGAATTGAAGCCGGCAAAAATGGCGGGCTCACTCTGTACCTGTCGGTCGGTTTGGCTGATCAGCAAGGATTGCCCGAACTTTAAGCGTTTCCCTGCCTTGATGTCTGTATTGGCCTTGAAGGAATATCGGCCAAAGCCTTGTGCCAATTCAATACCTTCCTGATCGAAATAACTGCCTGAAATGAAGTAGGTGGCCTTTTCACTGCCACCGCCTACGGAGACGTTGTGGCTTTGTACGAAACCGGTCTTAAAGATAAGATCCTGCCAATCGACGAAGGGCTGGCCCCTGAATTGGGAAACATCCGTACCCAATTCTGCCTGAATATCCACATATTGATCTACGCCCAAAACATTGATCCTGATCCCTGGTACCTGCCCATGAGGTGAACATATCGTAGGTTACCCTGGCATCTCCCGTTTTACCGCGTTTGGTCGTAACGATGATTACCCCGTTGGCTGCCCGGGCACCATAAATGGCAGTGGAAGCAGCATCTTTCAATACGTCGATCGATTCAATGTCATTGGCATTCAAGCCAGCCAAGGGGTTCGAATCGGTGGTGGACGAGGTGTTTACCGTAATGTTGGTGGTCTGTACGATGGGAACCCCATCGATGACCCAAAGCGGATCGTTCACGCCCGGTGTGCCGACCCCACGGATCAAAACACTGATCGGAGCGCCTGGATCACCGCTACGGTTGGTGATGTTTACCCCCGCAATCGTTCCTGCCAATACCTGATCCGGACTGGTGATGGGTTTGGTGACGATATCCGCGGCGCCTATAGAACCCACAGAACCGGTAAGGTCTGCCTTTCTTTGCGTACCATACCCAACCACGACGACTTCGCTCAAGGCCTGGGCATCTTCTTCCAATTGCACACTGATGGAAGACCGGCCATCAATGGCGATTTCCTGTGCAGAATACCCAATGTAGGAAAAAATCAAAGTGTTGGCCCCACTGGGAACGTCTATGGAATAATTTCCATCAAAATCGGTCTGGGTACCTGTGGTGGTCCCTTTTGCCACTATACTTGCTCCTGGTAGCGGGCCATTGGCGTCGGAAACCGAACCTGTGACCGTACTCTGGGCGTAAAGTGATGGTACTCCAAATAAAATAGTCAAAACAAATATCGCGCAAAAAGCACTCAATCGATTTCGTTTGGTGAAGTTTTGTTCCATAATCAGTAAAAGTTAAGAGTTAGTTATTTTGATTTATTACTTCTTGAAAACTACTAAAAGGGAGGGGTCGTTTTAGGGTAAAGGAAAGATTTTCCAACTCCATAAAGCATCGCCCCAAGATTCGAATATAGTAAAAGTTCTTAAAACAAACTTAAAAAAAATTAAATTTTGATAATGGCAAACCATTGTTTTTTTTGCACATTTCAACCGCTTTTTTGTGCACATCATCCCCAATTCATAGGGATGGGACATTGAAGGTAGGCATGCTGTCATCTGCAATCTTCTTAAGTGTTGGCTTGCACCAGGGCAGTAAAATTGTTCAAATACTCACTTTTAGTGTATCCCGGCCAACCGTTTGTCTTCCAATAAGCAATACCAATAGGCGCACCCTGCCACCACTTTATTTCGGATATAAAACAAGTACGTCTTTGCCCAATTTACTTTGGGGAAGATTTTCGTTCACTCCATGGTCGAGATAGTGGGCCGATAGCACATAGGTTCCACCTTGTCGCGTGCCTGGTTTCACTTCCAAAGTTCGAAAAGCCCCTTGCAAACCCGGAAAATAGCTATAGTCTTCGGCTTGGGCATTGCGCAATATCCACTGGACCACGCCTTGGACCTGATCGGGTGGAAGATGCGTTTGTGCGGGCATAATTTGGGCTCCCCATGTACCTTGACTGCCTTTGATCACTTTTTCCGACAGTTCTGAAACACTGTTCGGTTGCTCGGAATATCGCTTGGCGATTTCGGAAAATGAAGGCCCGATCAATCTGTCCTTCGCGCGATGGCATGTAAAACAAGCGTTGCTGCCCATCCAGGACAAGACCCTATAATTTTTGTTTGCATCGGATGCCAGATACGTTTTTACTTTTGAGGAATCGGATACATACTTCACCGAGAGGATCACCTCGTTCATGGGTATTTCGCCATAATCAGAAGTGCCATCCTCTTTGTCAGCAACCTCGATTCTATAGGGGACCAAGGTATTCGGTTCCAAGGGCCCGTTGCCGCGCGGAAGGATGAGCCTTACTTCAGGGGCATTGTTTTCCTGCGCCAAAAAAGACCAGAACAGGCAAAGCGTGGAACCAAACGCCAGGTAGGCCAATATTTTTTTTTTCATATGGATGTCCTCCCCCTTTAGGATTCATCTATCGCTTTGGCAACCCTGTTGGCTGATCGGGTCGCCGCCTCCGTACCCCAATTGAGATTGTCGGCATAGGCCCCTGCGAAATAAATCCGGCCTTCCGGTGCCATGAGCCCTGGCCAAAATTTGTTCAGTTCGCCAATGGGAAAGGGTTCCCGTTCACAAGTTGGCGCATATTGCTGTTTGGTCCAATCCCTTCCAATGGCCAATTCAATGCTGTCTTTTTTGCCGGGATACAGTTCCCTGAAAACGGCCAGTGCCCGTTGAGGTGAAATACCGCCCGACCCCGTACCCAGAACGATGACCCTATGGGTGTCCACTTCCTCCGACGAATGCCAAACCTGCCAAAGATCGGGATGCTCAAAATCCATATTGATGCTCAAACCATCTTCCAACCAAAATTTGGAGCTGGCCTGAAATACGAACCGTTGATAGGAACCATAAACGATATTGTCGAGTACAAACTGTTTTTCAGCCGAAAATGTTGGCTGCACCGGAATTTTTTTGAATGCGGGAGGAGGAATACAGTTGACGAAATAGTCTGCTGTCACGGTTTTGGTTTCCTTGTTTTCTTGATAGGTCACCGTCACATGTTCCGGGCCATTTTGGACTTCGGTGATCTGACGGTTCAGCCATACCCTGGGTCCAAGGCGTTTGGCAAAAGCATTTGGCAACATCTGGTTGCCGCCCTGCAATCTATACACTCCAATGGGGTATTCCGAAACGCCCCTCAATTTAAGGATGGCCGAATTCCAAAGCTCGTACAAGGCCGAGGAATTTTGACCCCCCAACCTTTCCATGGCGGCGGGCGAGGCACCCCCCTTTAGGTAGATATCCGACATGGGAACAAGATCCAGTTCATCGTAACCAATGCCAAAGGGCTGGTATTCATCTGTGAATTTATCCAAATAAGGGGCGGTGTACAATGTTTTGAGTTCACCCCAGGGGTTTTTGGAGAGAAAATCAACCTCCTTGGCATTGAATCCCATTTCTTTCAAGACGTTGGGATCGCTCAGTGCCGCTTCGTCATAGAACTTGCCCTTGATGCTTCTCAGCACATTTTTACGTCTGGGGTAGGGCAGGGCGGTGAGTCCGAATTCACGGATATACGCCCAGTAAAGATCATAGCCCGGTTTGGTGATGTGCTCTTGGCCATAATCCCCGTAGAGTCCGTCGGAAAGTTCATCTTGTGCGGTGTAGACATGGCCGCCGTGCCTTCCCGACGCTTCCAATACGGTAACCTCATGGCCCAGTTTCATCAATTCATACGCGCAGCAGAGCCCGCCGATCCCTGCACCGCCGACCACTATTTTTTTGGGTTTCGCCGCCGCTTTGAACTTCAAGTCGGAGGCCGCTGCCGGCATATTGGCCCTTGCGATATCGAGATTGAGCAGCGAAGTACCGATCCCCGCCTTGATACTGGTCTTTATAAAATCCCTTCTATTCTTTTTATCCATGATCTAAGTTTTTAGCGTATTCGTTGATGCGTCGGCTTATTGGGAAGCGACAATCGGGATGGGATGGGCCAAGGTGTCAAAAAAATCATCTAAAATGGCCGTCTTGTCGAAGTTCTCCCATACCCATATCTTTCTTGGATTAGTGGGTCGCGCTACCCAACGGTTATCGATCAATACCGGTGCGGGAACATGCTGCTGCTCGGCCCAAGTATTATCCTTAAGGATGGCAAGGGCCACCATATCGAACAGAGGCCTTGAATTTTTGGCGCCTTCATGGTTGATATGATCAAAAATATGCTCGAACAGATTGATCGAGTAATCGCCAAAAGTATTGAAGGTGCCTCCATGCCGGCCGGTAATCGGTTCAGTGGCCGTGGGGCCAAGGCCAGGCATTTTTGTATTGATTTCGTCCTTGGTCACCGCCACCGCGTCGGTACCGGAAGGCTTGCCATAACGAACCGTCACCATTTCGAAAGGGATGGTACTGTTGAGCACGAAGTTCATCGAAAGGGTATCGTTGTCCTGGTTGTATTCTCCGGGTTCGGGATAGTTACTGCCCAACCACACGATTTTTGTACGCTGTGCAAAGCTGGGGTCTTTTTTTAAGGCCAGGGCAATGTTGGTGAGCTTCCCCACGGCAACCACGATCAAAGTATCCTTGCGTGTTTCTTCCAAAATGAAATCTACCGCTTCCTGCCCATCGTAATGATTTGGATCAAAATCTTCGGCGATGGTGCCAAAATTACCTTCGGCCCCTTTCAAAAGCGGCACGGCATTTTTGAGGTTACAAAGTTGCATGATCCGTTCCGCTTCATCGTAATGGCCCTGAATTCCTTTTCCGTTGAAGGTTGCGTTCACCGTGATCCCTTTAAGGTCAAAAACATCCCCGTTCAACAAGAGGTAGGCCAAGGCATGTTGATCGTCCAATTCATTGTTGGCATCGGTATCGAAAATCAATTTGATTTTTTTTGGGGCTTTTTCGGCCCCGACCGCTTTATCGGCGGATTCCTTATTGGATTTGTCGGCACAGGAAAGGGCACAAAGAAATATAAACAGTGGGCAGAAAGCAAGGAGGGCCTGTTTCATGACTCGATTCGATATTGTTTGGAATAAGGTTGTAAAAGGAAAATTACAAAATAAATCTATATGCCGTGGGGTGAAGGTAAGATCCAATAATGCGCGTTCTCTTATGAAGAGCCTTCAAAAAAATACCTGCTGTGCCATCCTAAATGTATTGGCATGGGCTTCCACGATGGTTTTGATGTCGGGGGAATAGCCGCCTCCCATGGAACATTGCAAGGGAATCTGATGTTGTTGGCAAGTACTGAAGACGATTTCGTCCCGCATTTGGCATCCTTTCAGCGTTAGGTCCAAGGTGCCCAGTTTATCAGAGCCAATCACATCGACCCCGCAAAGGTAAAAAATGAAATCTGGCCTGATCTTTTCGATCAGTTTGGGCAGGGTGTCCTTTAAAAGTCGAAGGTAGGTTTCATCTCCCGTTCCTTTTTTTAGGGGAATGTCCAAATCGGATTTTTCCTTTTTGAATGGATAATTGGCTTCTCCGTGCATGGAAAACGTAAATACCGAATCGTCATGTGCGAAAATTTCGGCCGTCCCGTTGCCCTGGTGCACGTCAAGATCGGCGATCAATATTTTCTTGGCCCGTTTTTTGGATTGAAGGTATCGCGCACCGATGGCCTGATCGTTCAACATACAAAAAGCTTCTCCCCTATTGGTATAGGCATGGTGGGTGCCTCCCGCAATATTCATGGCAATACCGTATTGCTGCGCAAATTCGCAGGCCTTTATGGTGCCGTCGGCTATGATACGTTCCCTTTTTACGAGGTCTTCGGATATGGGGAAACCGATTTTCCGGGCCGCTTTTGGGGAAATGTTCAGGGTGAGCAGGTCATTAAAATATAAAGGGTCGTGAACCGCCAGGATATGCTCGTCGCTCGGGATTTCCGGTTCAAAAAAATGGCCTGCCCCACAAGTGCCCTCGTACAGCAGTTGCTGGGGCAACAGATCATATTTCAACATGGGAAAGCGATGGCCTTCCGGCAAGGGATGTTTGTAAATCGGGTGGTAAGCGATTTTGAGCATGGATCAATTGATGGTTGCGCCGTTGTCGACCAACTCCTTATCGGGATTCACAAAAACGAGTTTGCCCTCCGGGTTCTCCGTCATCAGAATCATGCCCTCACTGACCACTCCTCTCAATTCGCGGGGGGCCAGGTTGATGAGCACCGTAACCTTTTTGCCTACGATTTCTTCCGGCGAAAAACTTTCCGCGATGCCCGAGACAATGGTTCGGGTGTCCAGGCCCGTATCGACTTTCAAAACCAACAATTTCTTTGCTTTGGTCATTTTTTCGGCTTCGACGATGGTGCCTACCCTGATATCCAGTTTTGTAAAATCGTCAAAAGTGATCGTTTCTTTCTGTGGCATGATGGTCTTGTTTTCGTTTTCATTTGCTTTTTTGGTGGCCAGTAATTTATCGAGCTGCTGTTCTATTTCACTGTCTTCGATCTTGCGGAACAACAGGGTAGCCTGGCCAATCTGGTGGTTGGGCGCCAGGAGGTTTTCCTTCGCCGCGACTTGGTCCCATGAAATAACTTTGGCCTTGACCCCAATGGCGAGCATGTCATTCAGTTTTGCCGAGGTAAAGGGTAGGAAGGGTTCGCTCAACACCGCCAAACCTGCAGCGATTTCAAGGGCGACCGACATGATGGTCTTTACCCGATCTTCATCGGTTTTTATTATTTTCCACGGCTCTTCATCGGCCAGGTATTTGTTGCCCAAACGTGCGAGGTTCATCAGTTCCTGCCCCGCTTCCCTAAAGCGATAGCGTTCTATGGATTGTGAAATGGTTGCGGGGAATGTTCGAAGCGCTTCCAGGGTGGCCCGGTCAACCAAGGTGTATTTACCAGGACTTGGCACTTTACCATCGTAATATTTGTGGGTCAACACAACCACCCGATTGATGAAGTTTCCAAAAATGGCCAAAAGTTCATTGTTGTTCCTCGCCTGAAAGTCTTTCCAAGTAAAATCGTTGTCTTTCGTTTCGGGAGCGTTGGCCGTTAGGGTATACCTGAGGACATCCTGCATGTCCGGAAATTCTTCCAAATATTCGTGCAGCCACACCGCCCAATTTTTGCTGGTCGATAATTTCTGCCCTTCGAGATTCAAAAATTCGTTGGCCGGCACGTTATCGGGCAAAATAAAGCTGCCTTCGGCCTTGAGCATGGCCGGGAAAATAATGCAATGGAAAACGATATTGTCCTTACCGATAAAGTGTACCAGTTTGGTGTCTTTGGCTTTCCAATAGGGTTCCCAATCGACCCCTTCTTTTTCGGCCCATTCCTTGGTAGACGAAATATAGCCGATGGGGGCATCGAACCACACGTACAATACCTTACCTTCGGCCCCTTTCAAGGGAACCGGTATTCCCCAATCCAGATCACGGGTCACTGCGCGGGGTTCCAAACCACCATCGATCCATGACTTGCACTGGCCATATACATTGGTTTTCCAATCGTTCTTGTGGCCGACCAAAATCCAATCTTTCAAAAAGGATTCATAACGTTGTAAAGGCAAGAACCAGTGCTTGGTTTCTTTAAGGGTAGGGACAGCACCTGTCAGCGTAGACTTTGGATTGATGAGGTCAGTCGCGTTCAGGGTTGACCCACAATTCTCACATTGATCGCCGTAGGCTTCTTCATGCCCGCATTTGGGGCAGGTGCCAATCACGAAGCGATCCGCCAAAAATTGATTGGCCTGTTCGTCGTATAGTTGTGCGGTGGTCTCCTCTACAAAGTCGCCTTGGACATATAGTTTTTTAAAAAATTCAGAGGCCGTTTCATGATGAATCGCTGCCGAGGTGCGCGAATAGTTATCGAAAGTGATGCCAAAATCTTCAAACGACTTTTTAATGATGCCGTGGTATTTATCGATAACCTCCTTCGGGCTCACGCCTTCCTTTTTGGCCTTCATCGAGATGGCCACTCCATGCTCGTCACTGCCACACACAAAGGCGACATCATGGCCTGTTAAGCGCAGAAATCGCGCGTAAATATCGGCCGGCACATATACGCCCGCCAAATGCCCAATATGGATTGGGCCGTTGGTATACGGCAAGGCCGCTGTAATGGTATGCCTTTTGAATTTGGGTTCTTTTTGGGACATTGAAATGCGAATTAGCCCACAAAAATACTATTTTTTGCGGCCTGCATACCTGAAGGGCCCAAAAATGCAAAACCTCCGCAACACCAAAGGGATGTTCGCGAAGGCTTTGCGCAAAAGTGGGGTTAAGTTATGCGACCATTACTGACTTGCTCATTTTCTGGTCTTGGACTTGGATACGATAGATATACTTTCCGGTCGACAGATGCGACGGAATACGTTCACGAATATTGATTTCGGCAGATCCTTCGAGCATGATTTCATTGAAAAGGGTGCCTACCTTTTGCCCCAGGATATTGAACAATTGAATATCGACATGGGCGCTGAAAGGCATTTCCAAATAGATATGTGGGGTACTGTCTGTGGGATAAAACGGTTTATGCACAATGGCAGCCAACAGTTCCGGCGTTGGCATTGTTGGGTCTGTATTGGGCGGGGTGGGAGGCGTGGGCATACCGTCGCTATATACGATGGGGGGGAAATCGACCCCGCTACAATTGAAGCCGAGATTCACCGGCGCATAGGGATGGTCCAACAAATGTTGCTCCACCAAAGGAATGGGAATACAAAGCCACTCCGCCATGACAGTCGCATAAAGGTCCCTGAAATCCATGGTGTACTCCAGGTTGCCCCTACCGTCGGGGTCAGACAAGGTGGGATGCTCCCCAACAAAGGCACTTCCGTTCAAACCGGCACCGAAAAAGAGGGTCGGCGCGGCCTTGCCGTGGTCGGTTCCGTTCGAACCATTCTCAAAAATACGTCTTCCGAATTCGGAAAAAGTCATGCTCAAAACCTTGTCGTCTTGTTGCGTAAAGGCGACATCGTCGTAAAAGTTATCGATAGCCACGGCCAGATTCGTCATCAAGCGTTCGTGGGCCAAAGGCTGGTTGCCATGGGTATCGAAACCGCCCATGGAGATCATGTACACCTTGGTACCCAGATTGCCCTTGATCAGGCGCGCCAGCAGGGCCAATTGTCTGGCAAAACCATTGTCTTGATACTGTACTTGGTTTTGACCGCGCATGTAGGCCTCGTGTATTTTGCCGGCATATTCGTAAGTGATGTTGGCGACACCCCTTAAAAACTGCAATTGATCCCCATACATACAATCATCAAAAAGAGCGGGATCCAGATTGTATTGTTGACCCGTGGCCGCAATTTCTTCCAACTGGTCAATATTGGAGGCCACAAAGGCGTAGTTCGTTTCCTCCCCTTGGAAAATCAGATTTCCAAAGTTTCCAATTTGGATGGCTGCCGGGGCTTCCGGTGGATTCATCAAATAATCGGGATAAATATTTTCAAAATGTCTTCCCATATACCCTGTGTTCTCCCCGGTAAATGCCGTGGTGGTCAGGTCGGTATTCGCAAATATATCTGAGCCTGTAAAGTGGGATAGGCTTTGGCCTTGATATCCGACACCGTGAACGGCCTTGAATTGTCCATCGGTCCACATCGACTGCAAAGCAGACATGTAGGAGGGGACGCCATATTCGTCGGTCAGTTTTAAAACCTTGCTCTCGGGGATATAGATATTGGGCCGGGCATTGGCATAGAGGTCGTACTGATTGATCGGAATAACCGTACTGAGGCCGTCATTGCCTCCCGAGAGGCGGATCAAGATCAGGATATTGTCGGTTTCGGCCGCTGCAATGGCCGCGGTAAGGGGTGATGGGGCCGAGGCGGTAAGGAAATTGCTGCCTAGCATCATCGAACCTGAACCTGCGATGCCCAATGCCTGTAGGAAGGAACGCCTGCTCCAAACCTTATGTTCCATATCATGGCCATCGTGTTGAATTCCTTTATGGGGGGTATGATTAATATCGCACATAGTCGTAGGTATTATTTTAGTTGAAATTCGGGTTGTCTTACAAGGTGAAGTAGGAGTAGGTATACTTGTGAATCGGCGTTGGGAAGCATCATGTTCCAAGATCCGTTCTGATATACCATATCCGATTCATAGGGTTCTCGGAATACTGAGATGGCCGCGCCGTAATCAACCGTGGTAAGCAGGCCTTTTGGAGTTATTTTGTCAACAATCGCCCTGGTGACCTCCTCCGGATCGTTGGTGGTGGCCCCGTTCGGGCCAGTAACAGCGATGCCGAAAGTCCTGAACTGTTCCTGATCATTGCTCCAGAACGCTTCCACGAACATTTCACTGGTCAACCAGCGGCCAATCATGAAATTCGTATTGATCCATGTCCTGTCGCGCTGCCATCCGGCCACATCCACAGGTGAAAAAAGTTCCTGGCTCAAGAGGTTACAAGAGTCGATGACCCTGCCCAGCGTGGTGTCGTCATAAGAGAAACTGGTCTCCTTGATCAGGTTGAGGTACATGTCGAACGGACTCTTGATGATTACCCCAACGGTGGTGTCGTCGAAGAAGTGCTGGCTCTTGAACAATTGTGATAATACAGGTGCCAATTCAAAGTTATTGGTCACGAAGGTAGTCGCCATGGCGTCTATGATCTCCTGGGCATTCCCTGTCGCATCCCTGGAATCGGGGTGTACAAAGAATTCATAAAGTTTCCTACAGATAAATTCCGCGATTTCGTTAGATCGCTGTTGAAATAGGATGTTGATCACGTCGTCATATCCCCAATTTCCGGTTTGGCCCAAAATGGTTTTGCTGCCTGTGTCGTGCTTTGTGGCATCAAAGGTAACTTGGGTACACCCTATTTCACCCCTTTCTACATAACCTGAAAGGGCCCGGGCTGTTTCGATGATATCTTGTTCGGTATAGTTGTTGCCCTCGCCCAAGGTGAAAAGTTCGTATAGCTCGCGGGCATAATTTTCATTGGGATTGTCACCGTTATTGTAGGCACCGTCAAGGTAAAAGAGCATGGCACTGGTCAACCCCACTTCGCTCACAAAGGTCCTGAAATTGCCGATGGCATTTCGTTGTAGACAATTGATATAATAATAAAGGAAGGAGTTACAGTTGTATATTCCCACTTCGGTCACGAAATGGTTGCTCCAGAAGAAGCTCAAACGGTCTCTGAGGTTATTGTCGAGCAGGGCGTTGGTATAAGCCAGTCTCCATTCACTCCTCTGCGCATTGCGAACTGCATTTGCCGCATCGTCATCGGCAGGGTAGTTGGCATCGGTCCAATCGGCCCAGGCAGGGGGTGCCAAAGGGGGCAAACCGAGGGCTTGATTGATCAGGTTATCGACCAAGGTTCCCGCATTGGAACCGATTGCCGCGTCGATGGTCTGTACTGAGGCACTGAACCCGAGTCTTCTGTACAAGTGAGCCGCCTTGATTTTATCCAAGGGGGTGGTGTAAGCATCAATGGGAGATGTGTTACAATTAACGAAGTATTCCATAGTTTTTTTAGGCTTTAAGAACAGTTCATGTGCGTAGGGGCAGTTTCTTAAACGCTAAAGGCTTTTGGATAGTATGTTATTTCATATATTTTCGTTGTATGGAAGGTGAATTTACAATGTTTGGGGCAAATGGCAGGTTAATATGCAGATATTTTCGATGAAATGCACAAATTTTGTTAAAATCAATAGAAGACAACATGGGGCAACACAACGAATTCGGCAAACAGGGGGAGGAAATAGCAGTGGCCCATTTGATTGAGAAAGGTTATGAAGTGGTCTATCGAAATTATAGGTATCTCAAGGGGGAAATCGATATCATTGCCCGAAAAAATGACCTCTTGGCCATGGTGGAAGTCCGCGCACGGCGCAATGACCGCATCATGAATATTGCGGAGTCGGTGAGCCGGAAAAAGATCGCACTTTTGGTGACGACGGCAGACCATTTTGTTAATGAAAGAAATCTGGATGTTGAGGTGCGTTTCGACATCATCGCCATACTCAAGAACGCAAGGATTTTTAAAATAGAGCATTTGGAAGGCGCCTTTTATCATTTTTAAGCCTTGTTCTATTTATAACATTTTGTTATATTTGGCAAAAGCATTCCAAAAAATGAAGACCATTTCCTCAGTTGTTGAGAATTATATCAAGAAAAAGCCATTTTTACAGAGTGCCTTGGCCCAGGGCATCATCAATCTTACCTCGCTGTCCAGGATCATGAAACCTGAAATACAGGACGAACTGGGCAAGGATGTTCGCAATGGGGCCATCGTGATGGCGCTCAAGCGTTTGTCGGACGATCTTGAGTTCAGGGCCACGCATAAAATTGTAAAGGTCTTAAAGAATATTGGGGAGATCACCGTTAGGTCATCCTTGACCGATTTTACCTTCCTGGTATCCGATACCATTTTATCGCAACAGGCCAAACTACTGGAAGAGGTGAATGACAACCTTGATGTTTTTTATACCTCCTCCAGAGGTGTCAATGAGATGAACATTGTTTTGAGCAATAGTATGGATGCCGCCGTGGAAAAATTCTTCAAGGCCGAAAAATGCACGCAAAAGGCCGAAAACCTTTCTTCGATAACCGTAAAATTGCCGGCAGAGAACGTCTCCGTTCCCGGAATTTACTATTTTATTTTCCAGCGTTTGGCTTGGGAAGGCATCGTGCTTTATGAAGTGATTTCGACCACCAATGAATTCACCATATTGGTCAATGATGACCAAGTGGATGTCGCCTTTAAGACCATTAAGGATTTGAAGACCCTTTAGCACAAAACTGATGCAAAGGCGCCTTTTTGCCCTCTATAAATCGGGTTACTGTGATAAAAATTGCACCAAGGCGGTATCATTTTCGGGTTTGGCTATAATCTGCTTGTCCTTGTCGAGCACAAAATAGGTGGGGGTCTGACTTATCGCATAACTTTTTGCGTATTCACTCTCCCATTTCCCTAAAGCTATCGCATGTTCAAATCCCGATAGTTTGACCGATTCCAATTTCCAGTTAACCGCATCATCTTCCATGCCCACCGCGATGACCTTTACATTTTTGAAAGACGCCATCTTCTTGTTCAAAGGGGGCAATTCACTTAGGCAGTGCGAACAGGTACTGCTCCAAAAAATCAGAACATAACAATCCGCACCCTCCAATTCACTGAGCTTTTTGGTCAGCTCACCATCCTGCCATACAATTTCTGGTGCCTTAGCCCCAAACCGCAATCGATTGTGCTTCTCGATGTCATCGATGATCTTTTGATTGCTGGTCTTCTTCGCAAGGGATTTTAAATAGGTGTTGAAGATATGATCGGAAGTTTCATCAAAACCAAAAGAGGCTGCCTTTGACCATAGGCCATACATTACATGTTGTTGGAACATGGGGTCGGTTCCCTGTAACTTTCCATTGACCGTCTCGATGTTCGTTTGGTAATCCCTTTCGGATTCGGCCTTGGTTTTTACGGCCGAGCTGATGGCGGTGAACACATACCCATTCACCCTATCGGGAAGAAAGCCGGACGCCTGGAGCGTTGGGTTCGTAAGGTCGAAAAAATCGAAATAATGGGTTTTTTTGTTTTGCCAATAGGCTTGCTCGGTCTCATATTTGGTTGGGATATATGGCCTGTTGGCTACAATAAATTCATGCACCAACATCCCTTTGGTACTTTCTTCGTAGGCGGCCTGCGCCTGGTTCGATTGTTGGATCAATTTCTGATAGGCAGCCCTATCCGTACTCCCGTCTTTATAATAATCGATGAACATCTGTTTGAGCGCGGTGATTTCCTTGAAATAGGCATTATAGATTTTGTTCTCCTCCGATGCGCTGTAGGTAGGTCCATTTTGGGCGTCGAAATTTACCTGGATATCCTCCTTGCCATCGTACAGTACATCAAAATAGAACTGCTCTTGGGGTACCGCGTACACCAGTCTATAGGTCCCCGGTCCAGCCGATGTAGGCAACGTCAGGGTAAAGTTGCCGTTGTTGACCGCGGTATCGGCAATATAGGCTTGGGTACCCGGCATGATTCGATATGCGATGACCCAGGTATAGTCTTTGGCGGGTGTAAAGGTGCCGGAAATCTTGTGTTGTGCCTGGACAGCACAAGCCATTAGAAATAGTAAAAGGGTTTGCTTTATAGCCATGGTGCTCGGTGCTTCAAAAATCAGCACAAATGTAAACCATTTCGAATGATGCCGAAACTATTAAAAAATCGGGCTAAATGAGGCAGCTGCTTTGCTCGATTGGGATGGGGGAACTTGGAAAATAGTAGAAAGTTATTGGTTTGCCACCTTGATTTCGTTGATCGGGCCATAAACCGCATCGCGGAAGCCTTTATGCAGACCGATTTGATCATAGGGGAACAGTTGAACAAATAGCACCGCGGTAATCTCGTTCACGGGATCTACCCAGAACAAAGTGCTGGCGGCCCCATCCCAAAAGAATTCACCGACTACGCCATTGTTTTCTCCGGCCGTGGCCGGTGGCGCCAACCGAACGGCAAAGTCGATACCAAAGCCCACCTGCCCTTTGCTGGGCAGGAAGTTGCGTTCCGTGATGCTGTCTGCGAGCTGGTTGGTGGCCATCAGTTTCACCGTTTCGGGTTTAAGAATGGTGACCGAATCAAGGCTGCCGCTATGTACCAACATCCTGGCAAAGCGCATATAGTCATCAAGGGTTGAGGTAAGTCCTGAACCGCCCCGCGTGAGTGGCCAATGTTCGGTATAGTTGCTATAGGTGACCGTATCCCGTTCTAGGCTACCTTCTCCCGTTCTCCGATAGAGGGCGGCAAACCGTTGACGGTCTACTTCGGGAATGTAATAGCGTGTTTCCTGCATTTTCATCGGATCAAGCACATACTGCCGCACATATTCGCCATAAGGCAAGCCCGATATCCTTTCCACCAGAAAAGCCTGCACATCAACACATGGGCCATATTCCCATTGCGTTCCCGGTTGGAACCACAAGGGTACCTGGCCCAATTTTTCGGCCATTTGGGTAAGGGTGTTGTTACGGTCCATTGGGTTGGCTTCGGCCAACACTTCACTTAGGCCCGGAATGTTGGGCCGGTTTGGAAAACCTGCCGTATGGCGGGTCACATCGCGAATGGTGATGGGCCTATCAAGGGCTTCCAAGATTATCTTGCCTTTCGCATCGACGCCTTTATACACCTGCATGTTGGCAAACTCGGGCGCATACTTCGATATGGGATCGTCAAGATCAAATTTGCCCTGTTCGTAAAGCGTCATCAAGGCAACGCCCGTAATCGGTTTGGTCATCGAATAGATCTGTACAATGGTGTTGCGCGACATGGGCTTTTGAGCTTCGCGGTCGGCTTGTCCAAAAGCATTGAAATAAACCTCCTTGTCCTTTTCAAAGATCAGGGCAGAGACGCCGGCAATATTGCCCGACGCTACAAATTGGCTCAATATCGAATCTATCCTTGCCACGGCCGAACGGTCGACCAAATATGCGATCTCGGTTTCGGTGGATGCCGAACTATCAGCTGCCTGGCGGCAGGAAAGCATAGAGATAAAAAGACAGGGTAATAATAGGAAGACAGGATTTTTTATCGCCATAATTTTTGCGGGATTATGGGCAGCAACCTATGCTGCCAGAGTTTAAGGGGCCTGCCCGGACTTTGATCACGGTTGGCCCAAGATGAAATATCGGACTGCCTCAATGCTTACTCCAGCTTTATGCCAATGGCATGGTAGAGGTTTAAGATCAATTCTATCTCTACTTCATCGACCCGCCCGTCGGCATTTGCCATTTCTTCAAGGAGCAGGGCCAATGCCCTTTTTTTATGATCGGGCATGGCGTTGAGTATTGCCAATCCTTCCTGTGCATCGATGTCTCTGGCGTCCTCGATCAATTTTGAGTCGAATTGGAGAATGTGCATGAGTTGGTTCAAAATGGAAATTTCACCGGCATCGACCCGGTGATCGGCCATTATTACCTCGTCTATCGCTTTCACTATGGCCAGTTTTTCGGCTTGATTAAAATTCATGTAACTGCGCTTTTAACAGGTTAAAGTTATCCAATATAAGTGCCGGTCTTCCCTGCTTTTATTAGACCCTTACAAGGTAATCAAAATTTCAATAAATCGTACTGCGAGGGTATTCAAAACCAAGCGGGACAATCGCAATGACAATCAGCTTAAAGATAGATCCATTAGCAGGGCCGAAACGAACTTCAATATCCCTCTTGCTGGGTTGTTAGGACGACATGACCGGTGTGCCGACCTCAAATGGGCGCATGGCCTTCAATGCCTTCTCGAGCGTATTGATGCCCTCAAAGACCAACAACAACCTGAGTCCGTTGCGGGTCTGTTTTTCCTTCAGCGTGCAACTCTTGGCATTTGCTTGAACAAACTGCAATATTTTGGTAAAGGTTGCACTTTGAAAATATTCAGATTGTTGGTCCGCTATAAAATAGCCGACCATTTTGCCCTTTTTGAGCACTAATTTTTCCAGTCCCATTCCATTGGCTATCCATTTAAGGCGAACGGAGGATAAAAGGTCTTCGGCCTGGGTGGGCAGATCACCGAAACGGTCGGTCAGTTGCGCCTCAAATCGATTCAACCCCTCTTCATCCTTCACCTGGTTGAGTTCGGTGTACAGGTTCAGCCTTTCGGTAATGTTGTTGATATAGTCGTCCGGGAACAATAATTCAAAATCAGCATCGATTTGGGTATCCTTCACAAATACTTTTTCATGGTGGCCCTCCACTTCCTCATAGAGTTGTTTGAATTCGTTTTCTTTCAATTCATCAATGGCTTCCGACAATATTTTTTGGTAGGTCTCAAAACCGATCTCATTGATGAATCCGCTCTGTTCCCCGCCCAAAAGATCGCCGGCGCCCCTGATTTCAAGATCCTTCATCGCGATATGGAACCCGCTGCCCAATTCCGTAAATTGCTCCAAGGCCTGGATCCGCTTTCGGGCATCTGCGGTCATCACCTCATAGGGAGGCGTGATGAAATAGCAAAATGCTTTTTTATTGCTGCGACCGACACGGCCCCGCATTTGGTGCAGGTCGCTCAATCCAAAATTATTGGCATTGTTGATGAAAATCGTATTTGCATTGGTCACATCGAGGCCGCTTTCCACAATGGTCGTGGAAACCAGCACATCAAAAGCGCCGTTCATAAACGAGAGCATGAGCGTCTCCAACTTTTTGCCCTCCATCTGGCCATGCCCGATCCCTATTTTGGCATCGGGGACCAAACGCTGTATCATGCCGGCCACCTCCTTGATGTTTTCGATCCGGTTATGAATGAAGAAGACCTGTCCGCCCCGCTGTATTTCATAACTGATGGCATCCCTGATGATTTCTTCAGAAAGCGGTATGACCTGACTCTCGATAGGATATCGATTGGGCGGGGGGGTGTTGATCACCGAGAGATCCCTTGCCGCCATAAGACTGAACTGGAGTGTGCGCGGAATCGGGGTAGCGGTAAGGGTGAGGACGTCCACATTTTCCTTGATCGATTTCAACTTGTCTTTTACGGCGACCCCAAATTTTTGTTCCTCATCCACGATGAGAAGCCCCAGATCGTTGAACTTTACATTTTTGTTCACCAACTGGTGGGTGCCTATGATGATGTCCACTTTGCCGGAGGCCAAACGATCCAGGGTCTCACGCCGTTCTTTCGTGGTACGGAAACGATTGAGGTAGTCGACCGAGACCGGCATGTCCTTCAAGCGTTCGGTAAACGTGCGATGGTGCTGAAAAGCCAAAATGGTGGTGGGCACCAAAACGGCGACCTGCTTGCCATTGTCAACTGCTTTAAAGGCTGCTCTAATGGCGACCTCCGTTTTCCCGAAGCCCACGTCCCCACATATGAGCCTATCCATTGGCCGTTCGCTCTCCATATCCCTTTTTACGTCATCTGTAGCGGAGCTTTGATCGGGGGTGTCCTCGTAGATAAATGAAGCTTCCAGTTCGTTTTGAAGGTAGCTGTCGGGGTGGTAGGCATGGCCTTTTTCCAATCGGCGTTTTGCATACAGCGCGATCAGGTCGAAGGCAATTTTTTTGACCCGCGACTTTGTCTTTTCCTTGATTTTTTTCCATGCCCCGGATCCCAGCTTATAGATCTTGGGCACCGCCCCATCTTTACCGTTGAATTTCGATATTTTATGCAGCGAATGGATGCTCACATATAGGATATCGCGCTCCCCGTACATCAATTTTATGGCCTCCTGTTGTTTTCCCTCCACCATGATTTTTTGGAGCCCACCGAACTTTCCGATGCCATGGTCGATATGGGTAACGTAATCCCCGATTTCCAGTTTATTGAGTTCTTTGAGCGACAGGGCCTGTTTTTTGGCATATCCATTTTTCAGGTGGAACTTGTGGTACCGCTCGAAAATTTGATGGTCGGTATAACAAACGATTTTCAGTTGATCATCGATAAAACCTTGAAATAGGGGAAGCACTATGGTTTTATAGTGCACATCTCCGGCCACTTCCTCAAAAATATCGTGCAGCCGTTTGGCCTGCTGCGGGGTGGCACAAAAGATATAGTTATCGTAGTTATTTTGGCGATATTCATTTAGGTTTTCGATCAATAGGTCGAACTTCTTGTTGAAAGAAGGCTGAGGCCTGGTTTCAAATTCGATTACTTCGCACTGCCGCATCTGATGGTTGTCCGATCTGAACAGGCCTCCCAAATGTATCTGTTGGTATGCTTGTAACTGGGTGCGCATCAAGGCGCCATCTACAAACAATTCAATGGGTTCGGCATGTTTGAGCTCTGAATTCAACCGGGTAAAGGCTTCTTCCGCTTTAAGGAAGAAATCATCGAGGCGTTTCAGGATCAAGTCGGTATTCTTTGCAAAAACAACGGTTTTTGGAGCGATGTACTGCAGGAAACTTTCCCGTTTTTCCTCCAAAAACTTATTGGCCATATTCGGGATGATACTGATATGCTTGGTTTTTTCGGTCGAGAGCTGGGTTTCAACATCAAATGTGCGGATGCTTTCGACTTCATCCCCAAAGAACTCGATGCGATAAGGTTCATCGTGGGAAAAGGAGAACACGTCAACAATCCCGCCGCGCACCGAAAATTCGCCGGGTTCAGTTACGAAATCGACCCGTTTGAAATGGTATTCGAACAAAATCTCGTTCAAAAAGTCGAGGGAAAGGGTATCCTCCAATTTAACTTTGAGGGTGTTTTTTTCGAGTTCTTTCCTGGTCACCACTTTTTCGAACAGGGCATCGGGATAAGTGACGATGAGCGCCGGTTTTTTTCGGGAGTTGATCCGGTTCAGTACTTCCGCACGGAGCAAAACGTTCGCATTGTCGGTTTCCTCAATTTGATAGGGCCTTCGATAGCTTCCGGGATAAAAGAGCACGTCGTTTTCACCGATCAGCTCCTCAAGATCGTTCAGGTAATATGCTGCTTCTTCCTTGTCGTCAAAAACGACCAGAAAGGGGTGTTCCGAATCCTTGAAGACCTCGGCAATGACAAAAGAAAGGGCCGACCCGCCAAGGCCTTTTAAAATCGCGTTTTTTTGGGAAAGGGCAATGGTTTCCCTCAGTTTCCCTGTTTGGGGAGACTTTGAAAAAAATTGCAGGGGCGATGCCTGGGTCAAGCGTTACATTTTGTGCAAAGATAAGGCGTACCAAAACCATATAAAAGCGAATCCCCAATCAAAACATAAAACAGGAAGCCAATTTTTCAAAATCCCGGGTGGTATTGTAAACATTTGGCGACACTCTGATGGCATCGCCCCTGTAGGATACGAATATATTTTCCTCCATCAAATTAGTTTTGATCTGTTGCAAGCGTTGCGTTTCCTTGATATAAATGCCGAACAAGTGACTTGCCCTGTGGTCGTCGGATTCCACAAAATGACCGGCCGCCCTGAGTTCGGCGATCGAATCTGAACTGATGCGGTGGCAATATTCCTGGATATGGGCAGGACCCCAGGCAAGCAATTGATCGATGGCTTTGATCAACATGGGCAAGAGTGCGAAGTTGCTCGATTCCCCGACCGAAAACCTAGCGGCCTTGGCTTGAAAGGCTTCTTGGTATTGTGTCAACATTCTAAAATCTTCGCTGTTCTTTCGGTTGATCCAATTGTGCTCAATGGGCGCTCCATCATTAAAGGCATCGCTATAATAGGCGACGCCCAAGGAATAAGGCCCCAAGAGCCATTTGTATCCTGCACAGATCAAGGCATCCGGCTGCAGCGCCTTCACCGAAAAAGGATGCGCGCCCACGCTTTGGGTGCCGTCGACGATCAACATCGACCCGAAGTCCTTGGTCTTTTCACGGATAGCGCCCAAATCAAAAAGCGTACCATCGGCCCAATGCACATGGGCCATGGCCACGGCCGCCGTTTTTTTGCCGATGGCCGCTAGAATTTCCCGATTCCATTTTATGCCCCGGTCTGCAAATCCTTCCGGAGGACCAACAACTTTGATGAAAGCCCCTGCTTTTTTGGCCAGTTGCTTCCAGGCATAAACATTGCTCGGAAATTGTTCAGCCACAATGATTATTTCATCCCCCGCGTTGAGTTTAAGGTTGTTGGCCGCATTGGCGATGCCATAGGAGGCCGAGGGGATGATGGCAATATTGCGGGGATCGGGCGCATCGATAAGAAGGGCAAATTTTTCTTGGAGCTCTTGCCTGGCGGAAAAAAAATCGGCCGCTTGGATCTGTTGGGGATTGCTTTTCATCCCAAGCGCAATCACGCCCGCTGCTGTGACCGACTTCAATTGTGGCGACATATAGGCACCGTTCAAATAGGTAATCGAATCGTCCAGGTCGAAAAGGTGTTTTTGAGAGGTGAGCATCATTTGATTATTGTTTTTATCGGAAAAAGGGGTATTGAACCCGTCCCATAGGTAAAATGCGAAGCTAGGAAGTTGCGACTAAAATTACCTCATTTTTGGCAATGGCGTATATCTCATCCCCAAGTTTGGGATCGATTACAAAGGTGCCCGTAAATTTACCGAAGGCGGGGAGTATCACTTGATCGTGACTTTTGAAAAAGCAGGGCACCCTCAATTGTTGCCTGCCAAGACCATTAAGGCGTACGGCTGGGTGTATGTGCCCGGAGAAATTAAAGAGGCCTTCGCGTGACGTGGGATGGTGTGTCAGAATAAATTCGCCGATCTGCATTTCGGGATGTACTTCCATGCCCAAAGCCTCATATCTTAAGGACGAGATGATGTCGTGGTTTCCTGTAATCAAGATGCATTTGGCGGAAAGGGATGAAACCCATTTTTCAAACCATTCGAATTCCAGATTGATGGAAGAATGGAACAGGTCGCCCAAAAAACATATCATTTTAGGGTGAAACAAAGCGACCACTTGATCCAACAGGCGAAAGTTTTCACGCGCCACAGAAGTTGGAACCGCAGCCCCGTATTTTCTGAAGTGGGATACCTTGCCCAAATGAACATCACTGATCAAGAGCATCGATCGGTCGACCCAAAATAGGGTTCCCGATGGATGCAACACAAACTGTTGTTCCTTGATGCGAATGGACTGGGTAATCATAGGAACTTCAAAGGTAGGGAATGCCTCTTGCTTATCAGCAGGCTTATGCCTACTTTGTGAATGAATTCGTAACCGCATCCACCATGTCAAAAATCATAGTGATCGGAAGTGCCAACACCGATATGGTCGTTAAAACAAGCCGTTTTCCAGAACCGGGGGAGACGATCATCGGAGGCGATTTCTTCATGTTTCCAGGGGGTAAGGGAGCCAACCAAGCGGTGGCCGCCGCTAGGGCCGGGGGTGATGTCGTATTTATATGTGCCCTTGGCGACGATCTTTTCGGGAAAAATGCCATGGCAGGATACCAACGTGAGGGCATCGATATCGGGGATGCCCTGATCGTTAAAAATGGTACTTCGGGGGTGGCCCTGATCACCGTGAACGAAGGAGGTGAAAACGAAATTGTGGTGGCTTCCGGCACAAACAGTTTGCTCTCCCCGTCACATGTGGAAGCAAGTATTAAAAAAATCGATGGCGACGATATCGTTCTGACGCAGTTGGAGACGCCGATTGAAACCGTTGAATTTTTAGCGGCCCAGGCATTGAAGCGACAGCTCAAACTGATTCTCAATCCTGCCCCTGCCCGGCCTTTGCAAGATCGTGTTTTGGAAGGACTTTTTTTGATCACGCCCAATGAAACGGAGGCCAAAATATTGACCGGAATAGTCGTCAATGATCCTTTAAGCCGCAGGAAGGCTGCCGATAACCTTCTTAAAAAAGGGGTTCGGAACGTAATTATTACCTTGGGAAGCGAAGGGTCTTATTTCATGAACGACCGGGAATCGTTCCATGTTCCCAGCCCCAAGGTAAAGGCGGTCGATTCCACTGCTGCGGGCGATGTTTATAACGGGGTATTGGCGGTTAGCCTATCCAAAGGGATGTCCTGGAAAGAAAGCATGCAGTACGCGAGCCGGGCGGCCGCCCTTTCTGTGACAAAAATGGGCGCCCAGGGCACGGCCCCGACACAAGAGGAAATCAATAAATTCAAATGATATGTTCGTCATCGAAACCTATGGCATCGCGGTTGTTTTCTGTGTGATCACCATGTTGGCTTGGGGCTCTTGGGCCAATACCCAGAAGCTGGCCCCTAATACCTGGCGTTTTGAACTTTTCTATTGGGACTATGTTTTTGGCATTGTCATTTTTTCATTGTTGTTCGCACTCACCGTCGGGAGTTCGGGAAGCGTGGGCCGACCGTTTCTGGAAGATCTGGCACAGGCCGAAACAGGCCATATGCATTCGGCTGTCTTGGGGGGCGTTTTGTTCAATGCGGCCAATATTTTATTGGTGGCGGCCATTTCCCTTGCCGGGATGTCGGTCGCCTTTCCGGTCGGTATTGGGCTGGCATTGGTCGTTGGGGTCATTGTCAATTATATCGATAGTCCCATCGGAAGCTCTACCCTCCTGTTCAGTGGTGTCGCTTTGGTGGTGGTCGCCATCTTATTGAATGCCAATGCGTATCGCAAATTATCGGCCCAACAACAAAAAGTACCCACCAAAGGCTTGGTGCTCGCCGTGGTCGCAGGGTTGCTCATGGGCCTGTTCTATAAATATGTTGCCAATTCGATGTTTCCCGATTTTAGCGTACCCATTGCAGGTAAATTGAGCCCGTACACGGCCGTCTTCCTCTTCTCAATTGGCATTTTGGCCAGCAATTTGGTGTTCAATACCCTACTGATGCACAAACCATTTGAAGGCGCCCCATTACGGTTCGGGGATTATTGGGACGGTACCCGAAAAAGTCACTTGATGGGGGTCTTGGGCGGCGTGATCTGGTGTGTCGGCATGTCGTTCAGCATCTTGGCTTCGGACAAGGCAGGTCCGGCCATTTCATACGGATTGGGACAGGGGGCCACCGTGGTGGCAGCGCTCTGGGGTATTTTTGTCTGGAAGGAATTCAAAGGGGCGCCAAAGGGTGTCCCGACCATGCTCAACGCCATGCTTTTCTTGTATGTTATTGGTCTGGGATTGATCATCGCGGCCAGATAAACATCAGCGCTTGGTCAGCAGGGCAGTCATCTTTTTGATACGATCGGCCAGTTTTTCACTCGATAATTTTTCCCGTAACCTGTCGGTAATGATCGGAAAAGAGAAAGGCGTCGGGTTTTGGCAGGCTTTCCATACGATTTCCTGGGTCGCGATTCTTTCCAAGGCCAAACGCAAACGGCCTTCTTCCAATTGGTGTTCAAAGGTTTCGGTGAAGGCCTGTTGGAACAAAAGATGATCGGGCTCGTAATCCCGGAAGACATCGAACAGCAGTTGCGAACTGCTCTGAAGATGTTTCATTTTGATGCCTTTGTCTGGATAGCCGGTAAATACCAGGCCACTGATCACCGCAATATCCCGGAATTTTCTTCTGGCCATTTCGGTCGCATTGAGACTTTTTTGAAGGTCTTCCATAAGATAGTCCTTGCTGAACAGGTCGTTGTCGATCACCTGTTGCAGGTCGAGCTCCTGATCCGACAGCAGTTCAAATCCATAATCGTTGAACGCCAGCGAAAAGGTAATCGGCGAGAGCAGGCTGATGCGATAGCTCAATAGGCTGCCCATGGCCTCGTGAACGAACCGTCCTTCAAATGGGTAAAATATGTGGTGATGGCCGTCTGCCGTTTTAAAGGTCTCGATCAGCAATTCGTTCGGTTTAGGAACGATGCTCTCCGCGCGTTGCCGATCAAAAATATGTGCCAATGAACGGATTTCAATCGATTGTTCCGACATGGGTCGTGAAACCGAATACAATTCTTTTCTAAGCAATTCGGACATTTGCGCTGACAAGGTCAGGCGGCCTCCCATCCAACTGGGCACCTTGCTGGTTTTCTTGCTGGAATTTCGCACATAGGCCTGCATCTCCTTGATGCGGATGAATTCGAGATTTCTACCGGCAAAAGTGAAGACGTCCCCTGCTGTCAATTTTGAAATAAAATATTCCTCGATCGAACCGATATACCCCCCTTTTTGGTATCGAACGGCAAGGTTGGCATCACCGACGATCGTGCCGATCTGGAATCGGTGTCGCATGGCAACACCCCTATTGTTCACTTTAAATTTGCCGTCTTCCTCCACTTCCACCTTTTTGTACTCATCATAGGTTTGCAGGCTTTGACTGCCCATCACCAGGAAGTTGAGCAGCCAATACCATTGCGCTTGGGTCAAGGCCTGAAAACAAAAGGTCTGTTTTACTTCCTTGAAGATTTCATCGGGATGGAAACCATCGGAAATGGCCAGGGTCGTCAGGTACTGCAACAGCACATCGAAACTGTTTAGGTAAGGGATGCGGTCTTCCACCGCATTTTGCTTCACCGCTTGTTGCAAGGCGGAGGCCTCGACCAGTTCTATGGCATGGGTGGGCAGGAAGTATATCACGCTTTCCTTGCCGGGTCGGTGGCCACTTCTACCGGCCCGTTGTAAAAAGCGGGCCACTCCTTTAGGCCCGCCAATCTGCACGACGGTTTCCACCGGGGCAAAGTCGACACCAAGGTCTAAACTCGAGGTGCAAACGACGGCTTTGAGGCTTTCGTTCCTAATGGCCTGTTCAACCCAAAGGCGGGTTTCCTTGTTGATGCTGCCGTGGTGCATGGCAATTTCGCCGGCGAATTCGGGATGTTTTTCCAATATTTTCTGGAACCATATCTCGCATTGGCTGCGGGTGTTCGTAAATAATAGTGTGGTTTTGCTTTGTTCTATGATCGGAACGATCGCCTCGAGCAAACGGATGCCCAAATGTCCTCGCCAGGGAAAGGTCTCCATTTCTTGGGGAATGATACTTTTGACCGTAATTTTTTTGTTGAGTTTCGCTTTGATCATCACCGAATTTTGCAAGGCTTGGGTCTCCGGTCCCAAAAGTACTTCCCTGGCCTGTTCCAAGTTTCCTATGGTTGCCGAAATACCCCAAATGCGGAGCGATTTGGAGACGGATTTTAACCTGGATAAGGCCAGTTCCATCTGCACCCCACGTTTGGTTCCCAATAGTTCGTGCCATTCGTCGACCACGATGGCGGAGCAGTCCTTGAATAATTTGGGATATCCCTTGGTACCCAGCAATAAATGCAGGCTTTCCGGGGTTGTGATCAACAGATCGGGCATTTGCGTTTTTTGTTTTGCCCGGTCTTTGGCCGAAGTATCGCCGGTTCTTATCCCAACGGTCATTTGCGTGCCCAAATCTGCACAGACCCTTTCGGCCGATTGTTTTATTTCCTGGGAAAGGGCCCTGAGCGGCGTGATCCAGATGGCCTTTAGGCCTGGGTTATGTCGGGTTTTGTATTCGGGATTGTTTTTAAGATAATGTAGGACGATCGGAAACCAGAGGGCAAAGGTCTTGCCACTGCCCGTGGGGGCATTGAGGAGTCCGTTCCGGCCTTGTAAAAATGCTTTCCAGGTTGCTTTCTGAAAGGGAAAGGGTTTCCATTGTTGTGCTTCGAACCAGGATTCTGCCAGGTGATATAATGCGTCTGCTTTCATGGGGCTTATAGGGAGATCAAATGGCGGTCTTTTTTTATGTGTCGGAAAGTTAACGATTAAGTTTTACCCTAAGGGGAAACGGGTGGCTTTCAGCAATGTCTTTTGCGCTTTTTTATGATATTCCTTCCAGAATCATAGGGCGATAAAATAATCAAAATGATACTGGAATTTGACCTTTAAAAAAATTATCTTTGCCCCGTTAAAAAAAGGAAGGGATGGCATTCAAGGATTTGTATTGGAACAGCGAACACAGGAGCAACTTGGCACACTTTGCCGCCATTGCCACTTTGGCCGCTGTGGATGGTGAAGTTGGGAAAGAGGAAAAGGCGATGTTGGATCGGTTCGCTTTTCGGTTGGACATTACCGATGAGGAATACAGGGAAGTGATGAAAAAGGAGAACAAATACCCGATCGAGCCCACTTTGGATTCGAAAAAGCGATTGGAGCGTTTGTACGATCTTTTTCGCATGGTCTTTGCAGACCATCCCATCGAAGAAAATGAACTGGCATTGTTGAAGCGGTATGCGCTCGGACTCGGGTATCCCAATGAACAAGCGAACAAGATCATCAAAAAATCGGTGGCCATCTTCAGTGGAAAGATCGATTTTGAGGACTATAAGAATATCCTGAAACTCTGAGCGGATGCCCGGTGTATTCGAATTCGAAACGGGCTTGCCCGTTTTTTTTATGCTTGAATCGCCATAAATTCTTCCGCTTTTTCCACCATTTTTTTACTGCCGCAGAAAAAAGGAACCCTTTGATGCAATTCGGTAGGTTTGATATCGAGTATGGGCCCAAACCCATCACTTGCCTTGCCGTTGGCCTGTTCCGCAATAAAGGCCATAGGATTGCACTCGTATAGGAGGCGGAGTTTACCGTTCGATGCCATACTGCTCTTGGGATAGATGTATATCCCGCCCTTGATCATGTTCCGATGAAAATCCGATACCAAAGATCCTATGTATCTCGAGGTATAGGGTCGATCTTCTTCTTCCTTCTGGCAGTACTTGATATAATTTTTAACCCCTTGTGGAAAATGGTTGTAGTTGCCTTCGTTGATGGAATAGATATTGCCGCTTTCGGGGAACTGCATGTTTGGATGGGAAAGATAAAAAGTACCTATGGCGGGATTGAGGGTAAAGCCATTCACCCCATCGCCCGTTGTATAGACCAACATGGTCGACGTCCCATAAATAATATAGCCCGCCGCCACTTGGTTTCGCCCGGGTTGAAGAAAATCTTCCATGGCAACGGGGGTCCCAATAGGCGTGATTCTTCTGTAAATTGAAAAAATGGTGCCCACCGAAACATTGACATCGATATTGGAAGAACCATCCAAGGGGTCGATGAGCACCACATACTTGTTCTGGTGCTTTAGGTCGTTGCTATTGATGGCGATGAAATGGTCTTCTTCTTCGGAAGCGATGCCACATACGATTTCGCGGTTTTTCAGGGTTTGGATAAATTTTTCATTGGCCAGCACGTCTAATTTTTGTTGGTCCTCGCCCTGAACATTGGTATCGCCCGCTTCGCCCAGAATATCGACGAGTCCCGCTTTGTTCACTTCATAGTTCACTACTTTTGCCGCCAGTCGAATGGCGTTGATCAGTTTGGAAAGCTCACCGGAGGAATATTGAAAGGAGGATTGGTTTTCAATGATATATTCTCCCAAGGTGGTGTTTCTGTTTCTTAACATGTATTGGCTGTTTGTATGGGAACAAATATCGGGTATTTTGTGAAACAACGTCTTTTTGGCCTTCGATTGATTTTTTAAATTTATAACTTTGTGTTTTATTTATAACAATTATGAGTACCACCATAAGGGTAGCAAGGGCGAACGACATGCCGCAGGTATTGCAACTGATCAAAGAATTGGCTGAATTTGAAAAGGAAGGAGGCGCGGTAGAAATAACCGTTGCCGACCTGATCAGGGATGGTTTTGGAGAAGCGAAGCTATTCCGATGTTTCGTCGCGGAGGTCGATGGAAAAATAGAGGGAATGGCCTTGGTCTATCCGCGATATTCTACATGGAAAGGTCCGGTCATCCATTTGGAGGACTTGATCGTCACCAAGAAAATGCGGGGCCATGGCCTGGGCAATGCCCTGTTGACCGAAGTGGTCAAATTCGGCCATCGGCAAGGGGTCAAAAGAATCAGTTGGGAGGTGTTGGATTGGAACGAACCGGCCATAGCCTTCTATGAGAAAAAGGGGGCCAGGGTAATGCGCGACTGGGATGTTGTGCAGCTCGATGCCAAGGGAATTGAAACTTATTTAAAGGCGGAATAGCATATTTTCCGATTCAGGACTTTTTTAAAAGGAAGCATTACAATCAATGATATCAACAGCAATGAGAATTTTCAAATTTGGAGGAGCATCGGTCAAGGATGCGGATGGAATCAGAAACGTGGTGAAGGTGCTTGAACTGACGGGCCACACCAACACCCTTTTGGTCGTTTCGGCCATGGGCAAGACCACCAATGCCATGGAAGCCGTGGTCAACGCTTATTTCCATGACAAGGCAGCCTTGACGGGCGCTTTCAATGACGTCATCAAATACCACGACGACATAGTAGCGGATTTGTTTCCCCAGAAAGGGCATCCCATTTTTTCGAAGGTCAAGTCATTGTTCGCTGAAGTACAGGGATTTTTGGCCTGGAACAAATCGCCCAAATACAATTTTGTTTACGATCAGGTAGTCGGGTATGGGGAATTGATTTCGACGGCGATCGTAAGTGCCTATTTTAACGAAGCAGGGATCAAGAACAACTGGATCGATGTGCGTGATTTCATCAAGACCGATAACAGTTATAGGGATGCCACGGTGCACTGGGAAAAAACGCAACAGCAGGTGAGCAAGGGCATCGATAGGTCCAAACTGAACATTACGCAAGGGTTTATCGGCAGTGACGACAACAACTTTACCACCACCTTGGGGCGTGAGGGGTCCGATTATACAGCCGCCATTTTGGCCTATTGCCTCAATGCCGATTCAGTGACCATTTGGAAAGATGTTCCAGGGGTCCTCAATGCCGATCCACGGTATTTTAAAGAAACCCAATTGCTCAATAAGATATCGTATTTGGAGGCGATTGAATTGGCTTTTTACGGGGCATCGGTCATCCATCCAAAAACGTTGCAACCGTTGCAAAAGAAAGAGATTCCGCTGCACGTGAAATCTTTTATCAATCCGAATGAAAGTGGTACCACCGTCGGCAAGGGCAACGGTATTGAACCGATGGTCCCCTGTTTCATTGTCAAAAAGAACCAGGTTTTGATGAAGTTGTCATCGCTCGACTTTTCTTTTATCGTCGAGGATAGTATCAGCGAACTTTTCAAGTTATTGCATGATCACAAGATGAAGGTTGATCTTATCCAAAACTCCGCCATCAGCTTTTCGGTCTGTGTCGACAATAAATTTGGCCGTCTCAACGAACTTTTGGATTTGCTGAAAAGCAGGTTCAAAGTAGTGCACCAAGAGGGCGTGTCGCTTTATACCGTGCGCCATTTTACGAACGAGGCCGTAGAATCTTTGGTCAATGGGCATGATGTACTACTTGAGCAAAGGGGCAAAGAGACCTTGCAGTTGGTCGTAAAATGACTTGGATCCACAGCCGGTCAAAAAAGTTAAAATAGGTTTTCCTATAGTGTTTTTCCTATCTTAGCCTATCTTAAACTAGAATCGGGTATGGGTTTAGTGACCGCAAAAGAAGTGGCCAAGGCGATCAATCTTGATAAATACGGATTGCTGGGCACCTTTATGGGGTGGGGGCTGATGAAGGTCACTAGAATTTCGGGAATCAACCAATTCTACGATGAGCACAAACATTTGGAAGGCCTTGAATTTTTGGATGCCGTCCTGGAACATTATGGTATCGACTTCGAAGTCCCCGATGATGATTTGAAACGTTTGCCCAAGGATGGTCCTTTTATCACCATTAGCAATCACCCGCTCGGGGGAATTGACGGAGTACTGCTGTTAAAGCTCATGGTGGGCCATCGGTCCGATTATAAGATCATGGCCAATTTTCTGCTCAATCGCATCGAACCCATGGCGCCTTATATCTTATCGGTCAATCCCTTCGAGGAGCGCAAGGAGGTCAAAAGCAGTTTGGCCGGTTTCAAATCTGCCCTACAGCATATCAGGGATGGTCATCCGTTGGGGGTTTTTCCGGCAGGGGAGGTATCTACCTATAAAGATGGAAAACTGATCGTTGACCGTCCGTGGGAGGAAGCGGCCTTGAAGTTGATCCGAAGGGCGGAAGTTCCGGTGGTGCCGATTTATTTTCATGCCCGAAACAGCAAACTCTTTTATTACCTGTCGAAAATGAACGATGTTTTTCGGACGGCCAAGTTGCCATCGGAAGTGTACTCGCAGAAAAACCGCCCCATTAAGGTACGTATCGGACAACCCATATCGGTGGAGGCACAGAAAGAGGAAGAAACCTTGGAAGATTTTACCGATCTCTTGCGCAAGAAAACCTACATTCTTTCCAATGCCTATGAAAAAGAAAGGTTGATCGATCAAATACCCACTACCTTAAAACTCCCCAAATCGCCAAGAAAAATAGCCTCCGCCGTACGTACGGAGGTCATACAGGGTGAAATTGAGAAACTCAGGGAAAAGGATTGCCGTTTGTTGCAGAGCAAGAATTACGAAGTGTTCTTGGCACAGGCAAAAGACATGCCCTTTATTCTAAAGGAAATCGGTCGTCAGCGCGAAGTTACTTTTCGAGCCATAGGCGAAGGTACCAACAATGCGATCGACCTCGATCAGTTCGACGAATATTACCATCATCTTTTTCTTTGGGACGACGACGAAAAAACAATCGTAGGGGCGTATCGAATGGGCATGGGTTCTGAGATTTTTAAGAAGTATGGCATCGATGGTTTTTACCTTCAGGACCTATTTCGATTTGAACCGGAGCTTTTTCCGATGATGGAAAAATCGATCGAGATGGGTCGGGCCTATATTGTCAAAGCCTATCAGCAAAAACCAATGCCCTTGTTTCTGTTGTGGAAGGGCATCGTGCACACCACCCTGCGCCATCCAGAATACAAATATTTGATAGGGGGAGTAAGCATCAGCAATCAATTCTCGAATTTTTCGAAATCGCTGATGATCGAGTTTATGAAAAGCAATTATTGGGACCCTTATGTGGCCCAATACGTTCGGCCCAAAAAAGAATTCAAGGTTAAATTGAACGATGCGGACAAAGAGTTCGTCTTTGATGAAACCGAAGCCGATCTCAACAAATTCGACCGTTTGATCAATGAGGTGGAACCTGGCGACCTTCGTCTTCCCGTACTGATCAAAAAATATATTAAGCAGAATGCGAAGGTGGTCGCTTTCAATGTGGATCCACTGTTCAACAACTCGGTAGATGGGTTGATGTACATCAAGATTGCAGACCTTCCGGAAAGTACGGTAAAACCGGTCATGGAAGAATTTCAGGCCGAGTTGGAGCGCAAGTTGGCCGAGAACAATCAGAACGTGGAGTCTTAGGCCATTTTCTGATCCGCAAATTCCCTGCAAAAAGATCTTATTTCGTTTCTTGCTTTTTCAAAGGCCTTGTGCTTTTCCTCGGCAGTGCCCGATACTTTGGAGGGATCAAAAAAGTTATGGTGAAGCCGTATGGCATTGGCCGCAGGGATAAACGGGCAATTTTCCTTGGCATGATCGCATACCGTGATGATATAGTCCCATGCAATACCCGAATATTCATCGACATGGTTCGAGGTATGGCCGGAGATGTCGATATGGTCTTCAGCCATGATGGATACAGCTCCCGGATTGAGGCCATGGGTTTCGATGCCCGCGCTATAAATGTTTGCCCGGCTGTTTAGGAAAGCCTTCAAATAACCATGGGCCATTTGACTTCTGCAGGAATTGCCGGTGCAAAGAACTAGGATGTTTTTCATCGTATACTTTTACTTTTATCAAAATTTTTTTCAATGATCTGGTTTGCGGAAGTTCATTCGATTCCTACGGTATCACTGCGTCTTTCAAATAACAGGTTGTCTTTCCAGACGCCGTCCAATTTGCCTACCCGTTCCCTTTTCCCGATATAGCGAAAACCCATTTGTTCATGTAATTTGATGCTGCCAAGGTTCTCTGGGAAAATGCCCGACTGTAAAGTCCACAAACCTATTTCCTCACTTGATGCGATCAAGGCTTTCATCAAAGTTTTTCCAACGCCCTTGCTCCTGTGTTCCGGACCGATATATACGCTCACCTCGGCCACCCCACCATATACGCACCTGCTGGAAACCGGCGAAAGGGCTGCCCAACCCAGCAAGAGGCCTTGATGGTCCTCGGCCACTACGCGACAGGCTTTTAAATGGGCCTTGTCCCATGCTTCATAGGAGGGGATTTGCTTTTCGAAGGTGGCAAAGCCCGTGGCAATGCCGGCGGCATATATTTCGGAAACCGCACTCCAGTCGTCGTGGATCATCTCGCGTACCTTCATCGACTTTTTTTAGCAACAACCGCTACCTGGGGCACAGTTCGATTCCGACGCCATTTCGGAAACCACTTCAACACCGCAGGTTTCCTTGGCCTTACAATCGGTTTTTTCAACCGCCAACTGAAGGATCAACCGCTTATTTTCTACCTGATATCCTTTTACATACAGTTGTGCGGTGTGGAAATCGGCATTGCCATATTCGAATTTTACTTCGGTTTCCGGGTCTATCGGTTTGATGCGGTTCACTTTGTTCAGTATGCCCAAGGCCTTGAAGGCCTTCATGAAATCGCGCGTGTCTTTTTCGAGCGGACTTTCCCACAGTTGTACGACCGTTTCTTTCCAGAAGTCGGTACCGGCGCCACAGTCTACCGAATCAATGGTGATGTGCTTCACCTCCGTGATGTGGTAGTGGGCTCCGACATAGCTGCCCCTAGAATATTCGAACAGCAAGCTTTTATCGCTGTGTTGTTTCAAGAGTGCCAATAGTTCTTTAGTTTTCATCAAGATGGGTTTTGGTTCAACAACATTTCAATTTCGTTTTGTCGAAAAAGCCGTTCAATCGCTGCTGTAGGGCTTTCCAATTTTCAAGATCGATACAATAACAAATACTTTTCCCTTCGATTTCGCCCTGGATCAAACCGATACTTTTGAGTTCTTTCAGGTGCTGTGAAACGGTGGGTTGGGCCAAACCTATTTCGTCCACAATATCGTTACAGATACAGGCATTTTGGCCACTGATATATTCCAGGATGGCAATCCGGGCGGGATGGGCCAAAACCTTGAACAGCACGGCAAGCCGGTTCTGTTCGTCACTAAATATTTCAGTCTTGGTAAGTCCCATGTTATATTTATATATTGCAATATTACGATAATAAAACGAAACAAAAAAACCGGATACCATAATATCCGGTTCTCTTTTTTAAAACCAGGGTTTCTTACCAACCTGGTAGGTGTTATAGAATTCTTCGTCCGATTTGGTGAGGTAAATGATGCCCTCGATCAGCCCTATGACGCCTGTGGCCATCAGTATAAAACTACCGATCAGAAAACAAAGGGTCGCATAGCCAACAATGGAAGTGCCCAGAAGGATAAACCCTTCTTTTTGGTAGCCCAAAATAAACTTGTGAACGCCCAACGACCCCAGAAAAATGGCCAAGAGTCCGGCCAGTACTTTCTTGTTGTCGCCACCGCCGCCGCTGAAAGCTTCCTTGGCGCCCTCCGTGAATTCGTTGGCCGTTTTCTTGGCTTCCTCTCCGAATTCCTTGGCCTTCTCCTTGGTCTCTTCCTTAAATTCTTTGGTGGCTTCCTTGGCCTTATCAAATTTTTCACCCGCTTTGTCGCCCAGTTCTTCCGCTTTGTCCTTGGCCTTGTCCAAAGCACCTTCTGCCTTATCGGCTAATTTGCCTGCTTTGTCCTTGGCTTTGCCCAAAGCATCTTCTGCCTTGCCGTCCAAATCTTTCTTTTTCGCTGCCATATTTGTTTATTTTGGTGGTTAATGTTGGAAATAAATGTAAGGAATATTTTCAAATCATAGAAATGCTTTGTCCACAGGTTCCCAGAGCTCCAATTTATGGCCATCGGGGTCTAGGATATACCCGAACTTGCCATATTCGAACTCTTGAATTTCGCCCACCACGGTTACGCCTTCCTTTTTAAGGACCGCTAACAGCGCTGCAAGATCCGCCACCCTAAAGTTCATCATAAAAGGGGCCTTGCTCGGCTCGAAATAGGTGGTGTCGGCTTTCATGGGGCTCCATTGGGTTGAACAATCGTTTCCTTCCTTGTCCTTCCACCAAAAGGTACATCCGTATTGGTCGGTGTTCAATCCCAAATGGTCTCGATACCATTCCTTCAATTTGTTTGGGTCGGGGGTTTTAAAGAAAAAGCCACCAAGTCCGGTTACCCTTTTGTCCATAATTTTATCTTTTTATGTTCTTTTCGTAGCGTTCGATCCATTGTTGTGGGGTCATTTTGGTGCAAAGTTCCCCGATCAGGTCGTAAGGGATATCCTCCAAGTACTTGAATCGCACACAACTTTTGCCCATGTCCAATTTTCTTTTGCAATGTTTGGGGTATTCCGTTACGAACCAGTCATGTAATTTTGGATCCGCATAGATGCCGGAATGATATAGGGCCACGAAATTTTTTTGCGATGCCAGGTTCAAAAAGGGGAGGGGCAGGCTAGGGTCGCAATGGTATCCGGCCGGATACAGTGATTTGGGCACCACGTACCCCAACATGCCATAACTGATCTGTTCCCTGAAACCGGATGGCAAATGGGTTTTGACCACATCGCGCAATCTCGAAATGGCATTTTGTCTTTCCGCTGGAAGTTGCCTGATATAATCTTCCGGGCTTTCTGCTTTGTGCTGCATGACGGGCTTTTTTGATTCGATACCCAGTGGAACCTATTTGTCGATAGGACGAAACCGAAACGAACTGCTAAAACGAACATTGTCGTGACCGGGGCCGGCCATTCAAGTGCGGGAAATGATTTTATAATAACAGGGCGTACCATAAAAGTATAAATAATCCCGCAATCTTCGCCATAGTGTTGTCCGATGATTTTGAAATACCGAATTTATTGGAAAATCGTATTTCCATGTTTCCAATGAATCTTCAACAAAATTTGGCCCTGATCTTATCCACGATGGTTTGGGCCAGCTTTGCTTTGCTTTCCAAGGTCCAGCCTGCGATATGGGGGGTGAGCAGCACATTGTCGGCGGCCATTAAATATTGGAAGGCCTCGGGTGAATCGGCCGTTGCGTCTGTTTCGTGAGAGGCCGTGCCGGTGCCGGGCTTTGGGTTTTTGAACATATTTTCGAAGGATGATTTTTCATACTCCAAAACATCCAAACCTGCCCCCAGTACCTTGCCCGATTTCAAAGCAGTCACCAAATCTTGGGTCACCACGCATTTCCCCCTTCCGGTGTTCAAGAGCCAGATCGGGTTTTGAAAAGCTTCCAAAAATTCGGTATCGACCATTTTAATGGTCGTTTCATCCTCAGGTAGATGAAGACTTAAGATATCGGTTTTTTGCCTGAGTTCCATGATACCTACCTGACGGGCATTTTCATCGCCCACTCCGCCTACTATGTCATAGCAGATCACTTCCACATCGAAGCCTCTTAATTTCTTGGCGAAGGCTTTTCCCATATTTCCATAGCCGATGATGCCCACCGTATTGCCGTCCAGTTCCCGGCCGCGATTGCCTTCCCTGTCCCATTTACCGGACCGCACCTCTCGATCGGCTTTGTTGAGTTTGTTGAGGATCGAAAGCAGCATGCCAAGGGTGTGCTCCCCGACCGCGTTCCTATTTCCTTCCGGCGCGGATGCCAGGAAGATGTCGCGCGATTTGGCGAAGGCCGTGTCAATATTTTCCAAACCTGCCCCCACACGGCCGATGAACTTCAGATGGTTCGCCTTCTCCAAAAAGGCTTGGTCAATACTGAAACGACTGCGTATGATCAGTCCATCGTAATCCCCGATCACCTCTTCCACTGCCCGTTTGGGGGAGGTGTAGTCTTCATCGTTTTGAAAACCCAATAGGTTAAGCTGTTCGATCAATAACGGATGGTTGGTATCAAGGTGAAGTACTTTCATGGGGGATTATATTTTGGGATAATGTGTTTGTGTGAGCCGATGGGCAACGCTACCGGTATGGGATGTGCCCAGTTTCTCAAAAAGGAGCAATTGTACCACTTCCCCATTTCGGGTGGAAGGGCAATGTTCGACCCCTTTGGGCACTACGATAAGTTCGCCCTCCCTCACGGTTTCGGTTCGGTCGCGAAACTGCATGTAAAGTGTTCCTTTCAAAACTTGGAAGAGTTCGTCTTCATGTTCATGGGCGTGCCAAACAAATTCCCCTTGTATTTTGGCAAGGAGCACCTGCATATCGTCTACGATGGCAATTTGGTGTGGATGCCATAACTTGTCGAAAGTTTCTTGTTTTTGCCTTGGGTTGATCGATTTCATTGTGGTAACGTTCGATTAATTGGATGATGCGAAGATGATCAAGACCATGTTTTTCGGGCTTAAATCCCCAAAACCAGCTTAGCGATCGAAAAGTAGATTAAAATACCGAAAATATCATTTCCGGTGGTAATAAAAGGGCCTGTTGCGACTGCGGGGTCGATTCCCCTTTTATCCAGAAATACAGGTATAAAGGTGCCTATCAGGGCGGCGATGATGATTACGGCCACCAATGCGATGCAAAGGGTGGCAGAAATCAAATAGGAGGTCCGAAAAGCAAAATGACTGATCAGCAATACGACCACTGCAATGGCCGCCCCGTTGATCAAGCCCAATAGGAATTCCTTGAAAAGACGGTTCAATATTTCACCCTTTACCGTGTCATTGGCCAAACCTTGAACCATGATCGCTGACGATTGTACCCCTACGTTTCCCGCTGTTGCCTGGATCAGGGGCACAAATATCAGAAGTATCGGATATTCGATCATCACTTCCTGAAAACCGTTGATGATGCTTGCGGCCCCGATGCCACCGAACATACCTATGATCAGCCAAGGGAGCCTGGCCTTGGTCAGTTCCCAAATCGTGTCATCGGCTTCGACATCACTCGATATCCCCGCTGCCAATTGGTAATCCTTATCGGCCTCCTCTTTGATCACATCAACAATGTCATCGATGGTGATCCTCCCGACCAACCTTCCAATTTCGTCGATCACCGGAATGGCTTCCAAATCATATTTGCTCATGATTTTTGCAACCTCTTCGGGTTTTTCATTGACACTTACCGAATCTACCTTGGGGATATATATTTCCTTGATATGTGTTTTGGTGGAGGTGGTCAACAAATCTTTCAGCGAGAGCCTGCCTTTTAGTTTGTCATCATCATCTACGACATAAATGGAGTGCACGCGTGTCACGTTTTCCGCTTGCGCCCGCATTTCCTTGACACAGGTGAGCACATCCCAATTTTCCCTTACTTTGACCAGTTCCTTGGCCATGAGTCCCCCGGCAGAATTTTCATCGTACCGCAACAGGTCAACGATGTCTTTGGCGTGCTCGCGATCCTCGATTTTCGAAATGACCTCCTGAACCATGTCCTTGGGCAGTTCCCCAATAATATCCGCGGCATCATCGGTGTCGAGCTCTCCCAGCTCATCGGCAATTTCCTTTGTGGATAAATTGCCAAGAATGGCTTCGCGTATATCCTCGTTGAGTTCGGTAAGCACATCTGAGGTCTTATCGCTATCCAAGAGTTTGATCAGATAGGTTGCTTCATCTTCATTGAGTTCGTCTATGATTTCGGCGATATCGGCATAGTGAACGTCTTCCAGCAGCGATTGGAGTTCTTGGTCGCTTTGGCTTTCGATAAGCTGTTCTATATCAGCTATGAGTTCATCTGTGATTTTGAACGGTGTCATAGGGCGATACTGCCTTGAGTGGGCATCAGCGCAAAGCTAAAGAAAAAAGGCGTATTGGAAGGGGATATTGGGCATACGTTTGGTCTCTCCTTTTGTTTTAGGGAACCCGCGATTCCATCGAATCCAATTAAAGGCCAATTTTAATCGCCCGCTTTGGTATCCCGTTCAATTTTTTTGGTCAGTTCAATAAAGTCTGTCACCTTCAATTGTTCGGGGCGAAGGTCGAAAATTGGATCTTCCCTGAAATCGTCTGAAAGTGAAAACGATTTGAGACTGTTCCGCATGGTTTTACGGCGCTGGTTAAAAGCGGTCTTGACCACGCTGAAGAACAAACGCTCATCGCAGGGCAGCAAAAACAAAGGTCTCCGGGTAAGTCGAAGCACCCCTGATTGCACTTTCGGTGGGGGATCAAAGACTTCGGGAGCTACCGAAAACAGATATTCGGCTTCATAAAAGGCTTGCGCCAATACCGAAAGAATGCCATAGGTTTTGCTGCCCTCCTTGGCACAAATGCGTTGGGCGACCTCTTTTTGGAACATCCCGGAAAACTCGGGGACCCTATCCCTTACCTCAAGCATTTTAAAAACAATCTGGGTTGAGATGTTGTAAGGAAAATTACCGGTGATGGCAAAGGGTGATCCGCCGAAAAGGGAGGATAGGTCATAACTTAAAAAATCGGCCTCGACCACTTCCAGTTCGCTCCCGGCCCGCAGGGCGTCGGCATGGTCCAATGCAAAACTGTGGTTGAGGTAAATGATCGATTCGGCATCCAGGTCCATGGCCACCAGATTTACCTTGCGCATTAAAAGATATTTCGTGAGAACGCCCATCCCCGGGCCAATTTCAATCACATTTTTGGTTTCCTGCAGCGAAAGGGTCGCCGCAATGGCCTGGGCTATGGTTTCATCCTTCAGGAAATGCTGTCCAAGATGTTTTTTAGCCTTCACCGGTCGCGATGCGTTTCTTTCAACACTCTGATACCCCTGATGACGGTGCTTATTGCCTTTTTTGGACATGGTCCGGATTTTAACGCAAGTTAACTTTAAATGCCCACATAAACCCAAGCGGTCCTGCCCGACTCCATTCGCGTTTTTATCCTCTGGTAGCCATCCCCTTCATAGGCATCGGCTTTTTCCAGATCGTTTTTTGTGATCTCGTAGACCATTCCATCGAGAAGTTCTTGGGGATCACCGGTAGCATAAACGATCGGATATAGTCCTTCCAGTTTCTGTCGCTTTTGCCGAAAGCCTATCAAACGGTCGGGCGAACCGCGAAGTTTTCTGCCGAAGAGCTGCTTTTGTATGGTTTCCCACTGCAGGCTGCCGTAGGTGAAAAGCAATTCTTGCGATTTCCCTTTTTTGTTCATTGTTCACTGATAATTTCCATCTCGGTGCGGAAGGAAACAAATTTGTTGGCGAATCTTTTCAAAACATCGGCCCGCAATCTCGGCGCGTCTTCTTGATAATATTTTTGCAAGGTCGCTTTGTCGGGGGCCGTAAACTGCACCGAATAGGTGGTACCGCCCATGTCTTCATCGACCAATACCCGGCACATTTTCGCATTGAGGAACTTCCCGGTCGCCAATACATCGGGTATATGGGTTTCCTTCATCCAAAGGAGCCATTGCTCATGAACGGAGTCTTCGATATTGGTGGTGACGTTGTAGATATACATATGGGTCGATGGGCATTAAAGATCAGTGAATGGATTTTTGGTCGCGCTCCGGTTCAATTGATCGAATCGCCCCGAAGCGTTCTAAAATTTTTACGCGCTTGCGGAAAGTAATAACTGTCCTGAAAATTATAGATGATTTTCTCATATTGTTCTTTTGCCTTGGCAGGTTGGTCGAGCACATTCCGGTAGAGTTCCGCCAAAGCGAAATGTGCGTCATCGGCCAAGATCCCATCACCATAAAACGAAAGGATCTTTAAGTAATTGAACTCGGCCGTTTCATAATCCTTGATCGATTCCAGAAGCTGTGCCTGTTTTAGAAGGGCCTCATCCTCTATTTTTTCACCTTTGTGCTGCTGTAGAATGTCATCCAGGACTGCAATGGCATCCTTTGTCTTTTTTTGGTAGCCCAAAAGATCGGCTTGGGCGTATTTTTTCAAGGCGGTCTGCGTAGAGTCTTCCAATGAATTGTCGGAGATCAACAGACTCAACTGCATGGCATCATTGGCCATCAATTGGGAGGTAGATCCCCGGAGCACTTTTAATTGGGTGAGCGCCCAATCAAAATCTCCTTTGTAAAAACTCGTCTGTGCCACTTTGAAGCGGGCGTCCTGACCCAGAACATCGTTTTTTAGGCTTTTCTGTACCTGAGAATAGTATATCAATGCCTCATTGAACTTTTTGTCGAACACCAAGATGTCTCCCAGCGCCAATTTAATGAAAGCGGTTCCGCGTTGGTTGAGGGGCAGGTCCAAACTTTTTTTGAGAATATCGATAGCGGGCTCAGGGCTTTCTTTTCTAAAGGTCAAAAAATTGGCATAGGCCACCTGAAGTTGCAGGGTTTGGGTATTATACCCATAAATGGCCATCAGGATTTCGAATTCTTTTTGAATCGCGACAAGCTGGTTCTCTTCGGCATTCAAAAGTTGAAGGTCCAAGAGATTCAACTGGGCATTTAATTTGGTGACCCCGTCATTGGTGTTTCCCACGATATATTCAAAAATAGCTTGGGCCACCTCAAGGTCCTTGTCCTTTAGTGCCAGGTCGCCCAGACCTTCCAAGCGTTGTATGGTGGCGCCGTCCAGTCTCTTGTAGATGGCCTTTTCTTGTCTGAAGGCACTGTCATATTGCTTTTGCTGTACAAAAAGCCAACTCAGGAGCTCGTTCCAAAGAATATCCGGGTTGGACTGGGCATTGCTCAAAAGGATCTTTTTGAATTTAATGTTGTTTTCGTTGACCGGATCTTCGGTAATGAATTCGTCGATGTTCCTCAGCACATTCGATTTGGAGGTTCTCCCCTCAAGTATGAGATCGAGGTAGGAGGCATACATTCTTTCTATGTCGCCCTGTTCCCCATAAATACGGGCCATTTGGTATTTATAATCCAATTTTGGATTGAGCGCCATCGCCCTTGAATAGGCTTTCAGGGCATAGTCTAAAAGGGCATATTTTTGGAATCGAAGGCCCACTCCGTAGCCATAGTTCGAATTTTCATCGATTTTCGATAGGGCCTTAAGGTATTGTCCTTCAGCTTTTTCCTGCTCGTTCTGGAGCATGTAGTTGTAACCGAGCTCCACAAAGAAAGTGGGATAAGCCGTTTTATGGTCCAGTTCCCGTAAAAGATATTCCTCGGCATCTGCATAGCGTTCCAATTGCTGGTAGCATGCGATCAGCCCTTCGCCGTAATCGGTACGTCGGGGATTGTCCTGAACCAATTTTTCGTAGAATACCACTGCTTTTTCATATTCCCCGTCGTTGAAATACTGTTTGGCCAAAAAGTCTTCCTGGCCGAAAGCAAAAAAGGGAACAAGCAATACCAAAAAGATCGGAAATAGCCTCAATTGCACTTTTTTACCAAAGATAAGCAGAAAGTGGCCAACGGGTGTTAAGGTTTTCCAAACGGCCTAGACAATGGTATCGAAACCGCAGTATGGGACCAAAACTTTGGGTATTTTGATGTGGTCTGCCTCTTGGTAGTTTTCCAAAATACCGGCCAATACCCGGGGAAGTGCCAGGGAACTCCCGTTGAGGGTATGCGCCAGCTGGCTTTTGCCTTGGGCATCCTTATAACGCAATTTCAGACGATTGGCTTGGAAAGACTCAAAATTGGAGACGGAACTGATTTCCAGCCAGCGGTCTTGGGCGGTGGAAAAAACCTCAAAATCATAGGTAAGTGCTGAGGTAAAGCCCAAATCTCCCCCACAGAGCCTGAGGATGCGATAGGGAAGCTCCAATTCCCGGAGAATTTCCTTAACATGTTCCACCATGCCATCAAGGGCCTCATAGGACCTATCGGGATGTTCGACCCTTACGATCTCTACCTTATCGAATTGGTGCAGGCGGTTAAGGCCGCGTACATGTGCGCCATAGCTGCCCGCTTCCCTTCTAAAACAAGGGGTATAGGCCGTATAACGCAAAGGGAAGTCTGCCTCCTCCAAGATCACATCGCGTAGTAAATTGGTAACGGGCACCTCGGCGGTGGGAATCAAGTAAAGATCATCTGCCCCGACATGGTACATTTGCCCTTCTTTATCGGGCAATTGTCCAGTACCAAATCCAGAGGCCTCGTTCACAAGGTGTGGCACCTGCATTTCGGTATAGCCGGCAGCGGTGTTCTTGTCCAAAAAATAGGATATCAGGGCCCTTTGCAGTCTTGCCCCTTTTCCCTTGTAAACGGGAAAGCCCGCACCCGTTACTTTAACGCCCAATTCGAAATCGATGATATCGTATTTCTTGGCCAGTTCCCAATGGGGCAGTGCATTAGGGTTCAGTTTTGGTATCTCCCCTTCCTTAAATACCTCCTCATTATCATCGGCCGTTTTGCCACTGGGCACCAAGTTGTGCGGTACGTTGGGAATTTGGTACAACAGTGATTGCAGTTCGTCGGAGGCCGTGTTCAAGGCTTCGCCCAATCGCTTGGCATCTTCCTTCAGCACCGTCGTCCTTTCCTTCATGAGATTGGCCTCCTCTTTTTTCCCGCTTTTAAAAAGCGTCCCGATTTCCTTCGAGAGCCTATTCGATTCCGCCAGGGATGCATCCAATTCGGTCTGTGTCGCGCGTCGTACCTTATCGATCCGAAGTACGTTTTCCACCATTGGCGTGGCATCCATATTCCTTTTTTTTAAGGCCGCTATAATCTCGTCGGACTGGTCTCGGAAGGCCTGAAGCTGTAGCATTTAAATTGATTTAAGCTGCAAATTTAAGGTAACTTATCCTTAAAAACCTATACATTTAGTGCAGATATCTTCAAACGAAATACATTCATGCACTTTGAACACTACGCGCTCAATGTTTTAAACCCGAAAGAGATGGCCCATTGGTATATCGCACATTTGGGTCTTGAGCTGGTAAGCCGGCAGCAAGAAGCACCCTTCATGACGTTTCTGGCCGATTCTTCGCATAGGGTGGTGATGGAGCTTTACCATAGACCGGACGCCGAAATGACCGATTTCAAGGAAAAGCACCCGCTCACTTTTCATATGGCGTTCATTTCTCAAAATGCCGAGGAAGATAAACGAAGATTGTTGGCTCAAGGCGCCTCTTACTGGGATGAGGTGAAAAAAGAGGATGGCAGCCATCTGGTCATGCTGAGGGATCCTTGGGGAATCCCCTTGCAGCTGTGCCAAAGAACAAAAGGGTTGTCGCTTTAGTTAAAACCTATTAACGGCCAGCAAGGATTTTTAGGGAGGTGGCCTTGTCTTTTAGTAGTTGCGATTTTAAAGCTTCGACCGAACCGAATTTGTGCTCGTCTCGCAGGCGCTCCAAAATATCGATTTGGATGTGGGTATCGTAAAGATCCTGGTCAAATTCAAAAAAATGTATCTCAATGCTTCTTTCGGTGCCCGCTACCGTAGGGTTGAATCCGATATTCATCATCCCATATATGGGACTTCCGCCAAGATTGCTTTTGACCACATAGGCCCCGTTTTTCGGGATTAACTTATAGGATTCGCCAAGTTCAAGGTTGGCGGTAGGAAATCCCAGTTGCCGGCCCAAGCCCTTGCCCTTTTTGACAGTGCCTGTCAGCATATACGGATAGCCCAGGTATTTGTTCGCGATATCGATATCACCTTCTTCCAGTGCTTTTCGAATCTTGGTGGAACTTACGGAAACCTGGTCGATTTCCTGGGCGGAGATTTCCTCCACTTCAAAGTCGAAGGTGTTGCCGAAAATGATAAGATCTTTGATGTTGGCATTTCGGTTCCGGCCAAACCGATGGTCGTAACCGATCACTATTTTTTTGGTCTTCAAACGGTTCACCAATATATCCCTAACGAATGCAGTGGCCGACAAACGGGAAAATTCTTTAGTGAACGGGTGGATGATCAAATAATCAAGGCCCATTTGTTCGAGGATCTTCGCTTTTTCTTCCATGGTGTTCAAAAGCTTGATGTTCGCATCTTTTTGCAAGACCATTCTGGGATGTGGAAAAAAAGTGAGCACCGTTGACCTGAGCCCCTTTGCTTCGGCGTTTTTGATCAATCGCTCCAGTATCGTTCTATGCCCGACATGTACTCCATCGAAGGTGCCTATGGTGACGGCGCTGGGATGCTGTTCGTCGTAGTTCGAGATGCTTTGGACTGTTACCACTAGAAAATAATGAGAAAAAACTTATCTTTGAATTTGGTTAAAATCCCCTTGATGATTGCAAAATTACGGCTTGTTTTCTCATTTTCCATACTATTTACATGCTTTTCCGGTCTCGCCCAGCATGGTTATTGGAAACAAGAGGGAACAAAACCAACCATGGCGGCCGAAAAGTTTCGCAAAATGGACGTCTCGGAAGGAAGGCTTTATTCCGTCGATCAAGTAACGGTAAAGCGAATTTTGGCCGACAAGTCTGCGGGCAACCGCCCAAAAATCCTATATTTTCCGGATGTGGACGGTAAGTTACTGGCCTTCGAGGTAACCGAATCGCCCGTGCTATCCCCAGCGCTCTCCGCAAAGTACCCTGAAATAAAATCCTTCATTGGCAAAGGGCTCAACGGCCGGCACGATAAAATCCGATTCAGCATGTCCCATAAAGGCATACAGAGTATGATCGTGCATGGCGACCGAAGACCGGCCACCTTCATGCAAATGGCATCGAAGGATACGTATATGGTATATTCCCGCGACGGACAACTGCAGAAAGATATCGACTTTCTCTGCGAGACCAAGTCGAGCCTCGCAACGACAATGGGAGGCCTGGTTCAAAAACCTGTCGACGGGCAAGTGCTCAGAAAATACCGCTTGGCGGTTTCCGCTTCGGGGGAATATACCCAATACCATGGCGGCACCGTGGCCGATGCCCTGGCGGCGATCAATGCCACCGTGACCAGGATCAATGAGGTTTTTGAGACCGATCTGGCAGTCAGCCTCGAATTGGTGACCGATACCGATAAGGTGATTTATACCGACAGTACCACGGACCCCTATAACGGCAATTTGAACGCAGAGGCACAAAGCGCGTTTACCACGGAAATAGGAGCGGCGAATTACGATATCGGGCACCTGTTCCACAAAGCCAATAATGGCGGTAACGCTGGATTCATTGGAAGGATTTGTGTCGATAACCAAAAAGGGAGTGCCTTTGCCGCCGCCCAGGTACCGGAAGGTGATATTTTTGACCTCGACTTTGTCGGCCACGAAATGGGACACCAACTTGGGGCCAACCATACCTGGTCGTTCGAATCAGAAGGAACTCTGGTTCAATTCGAACCGGGCAGCGGTTCAACCATCATGGGTTATGCGGGCATCACCGGAATCAACAATGTAGCCTTGAATGGCGATGACTATTTTCATTACATCAGTATCGTACAGATCCTTGATAATCTTGAATCGAAGTCTTGTGGGACGCTTATCCCCTTGGCCAACAATCCGCCAGTGGTGGATGCGGGAATCGACCATATCATTCCAAAATCGACCGCGTTTGCCCTCACTGGGAGTGCGACGGATGCCGATCCGGATGATATTTTAACCTATACATGGGAAGAAATCGATGATGGGGTGGTGCCGCAGTCTACCTTCGGGCCCAATAATCCGAGCGGGGCCAATTTTAGGTCTTTAAGACCGGATACGGTGCCGATCAGATATTTTCCTAGATTGTCCAGGATTTTGTCGGGCAACCTTACCCAATCCTTGCCCACGGTAAATTCGGCTTGGGAAACCGTTTCTAATGTTGAACGTCAATTGAATTTTGCCTTCACCGTTCGCGACAACGCCCCTGGGGGCGGTCAGGTAGTGTCGGATCTGGTAAATATCATGGTCATCAATGCCGCGGGACCCTTTGCAGTCACCTCACAAAGCACAGGAGAAGCGGTTACGGCCGGACAAGTCACCGAAATTACATGGAACGTTGCCAATACCGATCTCAGTCCCATCAACGCACAAAACGTAGATCTGCTTCTATCGACAGATGGGGGCCAGACTTTTCCCATCATCTTGGCGGCGGGAGTCGCCAATAACGGTAGGCGTTCGGTAATTATCCCTGGGATGCCGACCACACAAGCACGGATCATGGTCAAGCCACAGGGGAATGTCTTTTTTGCGGTGAATGCGGTAAATTTCAGCATATTGGACTCTGAAATCATCCTGGACTTCCCGACCTTGGAATACGACATTTGCCAACCCGATGACCTATTGATCGACTTCGATTATATCACCTCACCCAGTTTTGCCGAAGAGGCGACTTTTAGCATTTCCTCCCCGCCCACAGGACTCGATATTTCCTTTTTACCGGATACGGCAGACGCTACGGATACCCCGGTGGAAATAACCATTTCAAATACGGCGAGTGTGGCACCAGGAAGTTATACAATCAAAGTACTGGCCACTACGGCAAGTTTGTCGAAAGAGGTCTCCCTGTTGCTGAACGTTTATGATGGCAATTTTGCCACGGTTCCCTTGCTTTCACCCATGAATGGAGCACTTGACGTGCCTACCGTTCAAACCTTGCAATGGGAAGGAAATTCGCTCTATACGGGATATGACCTGGAATTGGCAACGGACATGGCTTTCAATGATATCGTGCAATCCGTATCATTGGTAAATACTTCATTCCTACCTTCGGACCTCGAAAACCAAACTACCTATTATTGGCGTGTGAAACCAAAGAATATCTGTGGGGAAGGCACCTTCGGACTGCCCTTCAGCTTCACCACCATACAGTTCAATTGTCAGGAAAAATCGGCCATGGGATTGCCATTGGCCATCTCTGCCGCCGGAACGCCGACCGTCAGTTCAATAATCGCTTTTGTGGAAGACCTGCCAGTGGCCGACATCAACGTATCCTTGGAGCTCGATCATACCTTTCTTGCTGATTTGGTGATTACCCTTACCTCCCCATCCGGTACGGTATCGACGCTTATTTCCAGTTCCTGCGGTGATTTACGGAATATCAATGCGGTATTCGATGACGAGGGCGGAAACTTCGTCTGCGGGGGTGATCCCGCGATCAGTGGCATTATTAAGCCTTTGGGACCCTTATCGGTTTTCAATGGGGAATCGATCAAGGGGGAATGGATACTCCAAGTGAGTGATAATGCCGCTTCCGATGGGGGATCCTTGAAATCCTTTTCGTTGGAAGTATGCGTTGAAGGGGCCTTTAGTCCGGATGAGGATGGCGACGGGGTTTTCGACGCGAATGATCTTTGCCCTGGAACGCCTCCCGAAAGCGAGGTTGATGCGTCCGGATGCCCAGTGTACCGATTTGACAGCAAGAATTTTGAAATTTCCGTTCAAAGCGAGTCATGCAGGCCCAACAATGATGGGGTCATCGATATTTCCGCCGTCCTACCCCTTAATTATGGCGTTACCGTTACTGGAAATGGGACCAATGTGAGCGCGAATTTTTCCGTAAGCTACAATTTGCCGAACCTTATGGCTGGCACTTATGCGGTATGTATCGACGCCGTAGATGGGGATATCGTCTACCAACCTTCTTGTTATGAAGTGGTGATTACCGAACCCGACCCCTTGAATGTTACCGCCAAGACCTCCTTGGACGGAAGTCAGCTGATCTTGAGCCTAACGGGTTCAGATTATTATATCATCGAGTTCAATGGGCAAACCATTCAAACCAATGATGATCAATTGACCCTCGATCTGCAAAAAGGGGGAAATTCATTGAAGGTGATGACGGGACTGAGCTGCCAGGGTATTTTTGAAGATAGGTTTTTGGGCCCGGAAAGCCTGTTCCTGTTGCCCAATCCGGCAGCTGACTTCGTCACTATTTATGGCAACGATAGCGAGGTGATCACCATAGAGGTCTATGGGGCGGATGGCCGAAACATCTACGCCGGTACGAGAACCATGTTGGGTTCACAAACTATTTTGGATGTTTCCGGATGGGCGTCGGGCACTTATTTTCTCAAAGTGCGTTCGGCATCCGGTACACGAACTTTTAAATTGATCAAACAATGAGGTACATGGCCCTCTTTCTTATTGGAACACTGTTGCTGGGCTGTAAAAAAAGTGACCCTCCGCAAGCACCCGGGAAGGCCGTGTTGATCTCACCTGCCAAAAACTCGGAGTGTTCACCGGTGCAGAGTTCGGCAGCCAACACCAATGTGGTGCAATTCTCTTGGCAGGCGGCGGTCAATGCCGAAATTTATGAATTGCGGGTAACTAATTTGATTACGGGAACCGTACAGACCAAAAGTACGCGTTCGTTGTCGGAGACACTTCCCTTGGCCAAAAGCTCCCCATTTTCATGGGCTGTCATTTCTAAAAACAGCAATACGCCCGATACAACAGGGAGTGAAACTTGGTTTTTTTATAATCCGGGAACCCAAAGTGCGCATGTTCCCTTCCCGGCCGAAATTTTGGGACCCCTTTATGGTGCCCAGGTGTTCAAGGATATCAGCAATGAAATTACCCTTAAATGGGCGGGATCGGACCTCGATGGCGATATCGAGGCCTATGAGATCTATTTTTCTGTAGAAACGCCTCCCGAAACTTTGATCGTCACCCTTCCCGTTGGCAATGGGTCAAAAAAGGTGACCGTATCCGAAAATACCGTTTACTATTGGAAGGTAGTCACTATAGACCAGCAAGGCAACATTTCGGATTCCGGCATTTTCAATTTTAAGGTGCTCTAGGGCTAGGTGCCGTTAAATTGGTTCATGGTTATGGCAACGCCCGACAAAACGAACGAACGGATAAGGGCTTCCGTTTTTTGCAACCTTTGCTTGAGTTGGGCCCGCTCCTCCTCGTTCCACTCGCCCAAAACGTAATCTACCTGCCTGCCCTTGCCAAATTCAGATCCCACACCGATGCGCAGCCTGTTGTAGTTGATGGTGCCCAAGCTGTCCTGTATATCCTTTAGGCCGTTGTGGCCTCCGTCGCTACCTTTTGTTTTGAGACGCAAGGTTCCGAAAGGCAGATTGATATCGTCGGTGATGACCAGCACATTTTCCAAGGCTATTTTTTCCTTTTCCATCCAGAACTTCAAGGCCTTCCCGCTTCTGTTCATGTAAGTGGAAGGCTTAAGACAAAAGACATTTCTGCCCTTGATCTTGAATTGGCCCACGTCGCCCAATTTTGCCGTTTCAAAAGTGAATTCCGCGGTAGCCGATAAGGCATCAAGTACTTTGAATCCGACGTTATGCCTGGTTTCGGCATATTCGTCCCCTATGTTGCCCAATCCTACTATTAAAAATTTCTTCATTTGATGCGGTGCGGTATCTAGGGAATTGCCCCTTCCCCATAAAGACTTGAGCCATGGTATCATCGGGGAGTGTTCGTTTTGGATTTTTGTAAAAATACAAAAGCATCCCCAAATCCGGATACGATCCGGAAGGGATGCTTTTGAATGTAATGCTTAAAACGGTCAAGCATTTAATTTCCTGGTGAAAGGGTTTAGCTTTCGCTGGCCTCTGCTGTTTCATCAGCTGTTTCAGCTGCTGCAGTTTCTCCTTCAGCGCCTTCTTCTTCTGCTGTATCCTCTGCAACCACAACGGCAGCACGTGCCATTTTCACTTGCACCACCACGGTGCTTTCCGGGTGCAAGATCGCAAATTTATCGCTCAACAAACTGTCTACCGAGACATGATCTCCGATTTTCAATTGGGAGATATCCACGTCGAAGAAATCGGGAAGCTTGGCCGGTAATGCCTTGATGGTGAGTTTGCGTTTTCTGAACAACAAACGACCACCGTTCCGTACCCCGGGAGAGCTGCCTTGCAACCGAACGGGAATATCCATGGTCACCTCCTTGTCGGCGAACAATTGATAAAAATCGATGTGCAAAATACGATCTGTCGCAGGGTGGAATTGGATGTCCTGCATGACCGCATCGATTTTTTTGCCGTTACCCAGTTCAACCACAACGGTGTGTGCGGCGGGAGTGTACACCAAATCCCTGAAACCTAGTTCGTCAGCTGAAAAGTGTAATGGTTTTTCCCCTCCGTATACCACGCAAGGAACCTTTCCAGCATTACGTAGGGCCTTCGTTGCCTTTTTGCCCACGCTTTCTCTTTCTGATCCTTTAATTGTAATTGACTTCATTATATAGATTAAAAATTAATATTCATTGTTTTTCAAAAGCGCTGGCCATACCATGGCAGGGCCATTCTTGTTCCAGGCTTACATCAAAAACTTGGAGGCGATCGAGGTGTTGTGGTGTACCCTGTGCATGACATCCGCGAACAGATCGGCACAACTCAATACCTTTAATTTCCCGCTTTTCCTGTCGATCGGAATTGAATCGGTAACGATCAATTCCAACAATTGCGATTTTTCCAATTTTTCATAGGCATTGCCCGAGAGCAGTCCGTGGGTGGTGATCGCCCTTACGCTCAGTGCACCGCGTTCCATCATCAGATCGGCCGCTTTGGTCAGGGTGCCCGCGGTATCGACCATGTCGTCTACCAGCACCACATTTTTCCCCTGAACGTCGCCTATCAGCTCCATATGGGATATCAAATTGGCTTTGGCCCGTTGTTTGTAACAAATCACCACATCGCATTCCAACGCCTTCGAATAGGCATAGGCCCTTTTCGATCCGCCCATATCGGGCGAGGCAATGGTAAGGTTGTCCAAATTCAGTTTTTTAAGATACGGCAAGAACATGGTGGAGGCGAAAAGGTGATCGACGGGTTTTTCGAAGAACCCCTGTATCTGATCGGCGTGCAGGTCCATGGTAATGATCCTTGTGGCGCCTGCGGCTTCTAGCATCTTTGCGATCAATTTGGCCGCTATGGGCACCCTTGGTTTGTCTTTTCGGTCTTGCCTGGCCCATCCGAAATAGGGCATAACAGCGGTGATATGCCTGGCCGAGGCCCGCTTGGCCGCATCGAGCATCAGCAACATCTCCATCAGGTTTTCAGAACTGGGATGGGTACTGCCGATGATAAAAATGCGGGCCCCTCGAACCGATTCCTCAAAGGAGGGTTGAAATTCCCCATCGCTATATCTCGAAATATGTACATTGCCCAAATCGGTACCGTAAGATTTGGCGATTTTTTCGGCCAAGGCCCTACTGTTGGTACAGGCAAAAATTTTGGGTTCCGGAACTTGATATGGCATAACTGGTCTGTAATATACCTCTTGAACGAAAGTGGACGCACAAGTCCCTGTTTTCTAAGGAGGTGCAAATTTAAAAATTAATTTGTCTTGCTCAAGGATAATTGTTGTTATTTTCATTTTATAAATGAAATTATTTTATAGCTTTGCAGTCCAATTTTCAAATGCCTTGGTGGCGGAATTGGTAGACGCGCTGGATTCAAAATCCAGTGTTTTCGGACGTGTGGGTTCGATTCCCACCCAAGGTACTGCTAAAACCTTCCTATTTTTGGGAAGGTTTTTTATTTTAACCACTTTTATTACACCCTCCCAAACCCGGCTTGCAACAGATGCCCCAATCTTTTTTCAGAAAGGTTGGATTGGATTCTTATATAGCTTATTTTTAGTACAAATCACAAGACTATGGGTTCGAGAAGGAATTTTTTGGAAAAACTTACTATTACTGCAGTCGGGCTGCCTTTATTGGTACATCCGACCAATATTTTTGCGCATTCCGTCGAGCCCTATGAGGGGCCGGTGTTGAGGGTGGCGATCATGGGACTTGGCAGCTACGGCACACGGGTGGCCGAGGCCATGCAGTCTTGCCAGCGCGCAAAGTTGGTGGGGGTGATCAGTGGAACGCCCTCGAAAGTAGTCGACTGGCAGGCGAAGTACAATATTCCCAAAAAGAACTGCTATGACTACGGGAATTTCGATGCCATCAAGGACAATACCGATATCGATGCCGTTTATGTCATTACCCCCAACGGTCTCCATCACGATCATGCCATTCGTGTGGCCAAGGCCGGCAAGCATGTAATCTGCGAAAAACCTATGGCCGTCAATGCCCAGGAGGGTCAGGAAATGGTCGATGCGTGTAAGGCTGCCAAGGTAAAACTGTTGATCGGGTACCGCATGCATTTTGAGCCCAAAACGGTGGAAGTGATCCGCATGCGGAAAGAGGGGGAATTCGGGAAACCCAAGTTTTTTCAGGGACAATCGGGATTCGTCATCGGAGATCCCACCCAATGGCGCCTTAACAAAGCGCTATCTGGCGGTGGTGCGATGATGGACATCGGAATATATTCCATCAATGGGGCCAGATATATGTTGGGCGAGGAACCGATCTGGGTAACGGCCCAGGAAACCAAGACCGACCCGGTCAAGTTTAAGGAAGGCATTGACGAGACCATACAATTCCAAATGGGATTTCCCAGTGGAGCAGTGGCCTCCTGCCTCTCGACTTACGCCATGAACTATTTGGACCGGTTTTATATGGTAGGCGAAAAGGGATTTGCGGAAATGCAGCCCTCCACCGGCTATGGTCCCATCAAGGGGCGCACCCACAAAGGGGAGCTCGAACAGCCGCACACAACCCACCAGACCCTGCAAATGGATGGTATCGCCGGGATCATTTTTGATAACGCGCAACCCATTGTGCCCATCGACGGGGAAGAAGGCGTAAAGGACATGAAAATCATCGACGCCATCTTTTTAGCGGCAAAAACAGGAGAAAAAGTAAATCTTTAGTCATGGTTCAGTAAATAAAATTAGAATGGGAAGCAGTATCAAAAAAATTGTAAAGACTCGGTTGTATTTTTTTATCGTCGGTTTGGCGTTCCTGGTTTTTCTGTCTTGCAAACAGGAAACCAAGCCATCGGATGTGATGCCTGTCTTGGCCATCAGTGCGGATAACTCCGGCCTTTCCGTGCCGGAAGGGTTCGGGGTGATCAAGGTCGCCGATTCGCTCGGCGCTCCCCGTCATATTGCGGTAAATTCAAAAGGGGGCATCTATGTAAAATTAAGGGAACCGGTCAACGGTCAGGGTATTTTGTATCTGGAAGACGGTAATGGCGACGGTATCGCTGAAACAAAGGAAGGCTTTGGCGATTATGGGGGCACTGGCATCTCTGTCGACGATAAATACCTGTACGCTTCGTCCGATGAGGAGATCTTCCGTTATCCGCTCGACGAAAATGGAAAGGCAACCCAAACCACCAAGCCAGATACCCTGGTCACCGGCCTCATTTCCCGCAGGGCACACGCGACCAAATCGTTCACCCTTGACGGTATGGGCAATATTTATGTGAACATCGGGGCCTATTCGAACGCCTGCCAGGTGCAGGACAGGACCATCGGTTCTCCGGCCATGATGCCCTGTACCATCTTGGATTCTGCAGGGGGAATATGGCGATTTAGGGCGGATCAAATGAAGCAATCTTACGGAGAAGGACTTCGCTATGCGACCGGATTAAGGAACGTGGTGGGTCTGGATTGGAACAAATCCACCGAGAAACTATTCGTGACCCAACATGGCAGGGATATGTTGAATACCCTGTTCCCCGATCTTTACGATGTCAAAACTTCTGCCGAGCTCCCTGCTGAAACCCTTTACATGATCGAAGAAGGCGATGATGCGGGCTGGCCCTATATCTATTACGACCAGATCCAAAAAAAGAAAATCCTTGCGCCCGAATATGGTGGGGACGGCCAAAAAACCGCTGGGGAAGAGGCCATTGATCCCGTAGTGGCCTTTCCCGGACATATGGCGCCCAATGCCTTGCTTTTTTATACGGGCGACATGTTTCCAGAAAAATATAAAAACGGGGCCTTTATCGCGTTCCACGGCTCCTGGAACCGCGCCCCCGAAAAACAGGAGGGCTATATGGTCGCCTTTGTGCCTTTTGCCAATGGGGCACCCAGTGGCGACTGGGAGGTGTTTGCCAATGGCTTTGCCGGTACCGAAGAAGTGCTTACGCCCGATGCGGCGGCGCACCGACCTACAGGATTGGCCCAAGGGCCCGATGGGTCGCTATTTGTGTCCGATGATGCCGGGGGCACTTTGTTCAGGATCGTTTATCAAAAAAAATAGCATCTTGAACCCCATTGGAAAAAGCATTACGGTTTTGAGCATGGGCTTTGCCTTTGTTTGGTTCATTTCCTGTAAAGAGCGGAAGGAAACAGACCAAGAAACTTCAGAAGGCGTAACCGCCAAGACCTCTGTTTCTCTTGGAACCGAAACTGCCATGGACTTGCCGGCTTATATGGTTGAAGGGGAAAAGGTTTATACCCAACATTGCCTCCTATGCCACCAATCGAACGGCTCTGGGGTATCGGGTTTGAACCCGCCACTGAAGGGTACCGAATATGTGACGGGCGACCAAGAGCGATTATTAAAGATCATGCTCAATGGTTCCAACGTGGGTCTGGTCGTCAATGGATCCACCTATTCCAATGCCATGCCCGCATTTGGGATGCTCAGTGATGAAGATATAGCGAATGTCTCCTCCTATATTCGAAATAGTTTTGGAAATTCCGCTGAAAGTATCTCCGCCGATGAGGTCAGCGCCATTAGAACCAAAACCAAAGGGTAGGTTAAAAAAACAATCTTTATTTTACCCCCTCCCCATATAGGGCATTCTGTTGGCCATGATCGTGAGGAAAGGTACATTGGTGTTTAGGGGCAAACCGGCCATATATACCACCGTCCTGCCCACATCTTCCACGTGCATGGTGGGCTCTATTTTTAAGCTTCCGTCTGCCTGCCCAATACCAGCTTCCATTTTTTGGGTCATGGCACTTGAGGCATTGCCGATATCGATCTGTCCGCAGGCAATATTAAAATCTCGCCCGTCCAGGGCAATGGCTTTGGTCAATCCCGTGATCGCATGTTTGCTCGCCGTATAGGGGGCAGATTGTGGCCTGGGCACATGGGCCGAAATGGAGCCGTTGTTGATGATGCGCCCCCCGATGGGTTCTTGCCGTTTCATGATCCCGAACGCTTCCCTGGCACATAAAAAGGCCCCGCTTACATTGGTGTCGACAACATGCTGCCATTCGTCCAGGGTCAGCTCCTCAAAGGGTTTGGCCGGGCCACTGACTCCCGCATTATTGAAAAGCAGATCCAAGCGCCCATACTTTGCGATGGTTTGGGCAAAAAGATTTTTTACGCTCTGGGGTTTAGTGACGTCCGTTGGGACCACCAATACGGATTCTTTCCTACAAGCGGCAGCGGTGTCGAGAAGTGGCTTTTCGCGCCTCCCGGCCAGCACCACTTGCCAACCGTCTTGGCACAGTGCGATGGCCACGGCTTTTCCAATCCCCGAACCGGCCCCGGTGACCAATGCAATTTTGCTTTTTTTATCCATTTCGTCGTGCTTTAACCGATTTTTATAGCTTCTTCCTCGATATAGGAGGTTATGATTTCTTCCGCCGAACCGTCGCGCACAAACCCCAAGGCCTTCGCCCTATCGGTATTGAATCGAGGCGGCCAAGTGAGCACGATGCGTTCCAAAAATGCATCTGGCTCGTGGGCGATCAATCGTGTGATCTCCTGCCCTGCGATCTTGACAAGGGCAGCGATCATCGCTTCGATCGTCGTGGTCAATCCTGGCAGACTTACCATTCTGTCGTATCCCAGCGATTGGGCTTCCAAATTTGCCGCATGGATGAAATTTTGGATGACCCTTTTTGGGGATTGGATCCAAACCTCCGTTGCCAATGGCACCGGATAGGTGGCCTTTTTACCGTTCAAAGGTTCCCTGATGATACCGCTTACAAAAGAGGAAGTGGCCGCGTTGGGCTTCCCGGGCCGAATGGCGATGGTTGGCAATCGCAGGCTTCGCGCATCCACAAACCCCCTTCGGCTATAATCGTTCATCAAGAGTTCGACCATCGCCTTTTGGGTGCCATAGGAACTGCGTGGTTTCGGGCCGGTTTCATCTTGTACGGTCTTGGAAACATCCCCCCCGAATACCGCGCACGAACTTGCAAAAACAATTCGGGGATGGTACTGATTCGTGCGGCAATGTTCCAATAATTGTAGCGTGGCATGAAAGTTGATCCGCATCCCCAACTCGAAATTTTTTTCCGCTTGCCCGCTCACAATGGCGGCAAGATGGAAAATCAGTTCCGGACGATGTCGCAGTGCCTTTTGAATCGTGGTTGCCTCACTGAAATCCGCCTCCATATATTCCACCCTGTCATCGTCGGTTTTAATTTCAGGAAATGCCCTGTCCAAAAGGGTCATCCGGTTCAATCCGCCTTCTTCAAGACCCCCATTGACCAGCAATTCACGGGCCAACCTCTGGCCTAGAAAACCACCACCGCCGATAATAAGTACGTGCATTGAATAGGGAATAATAGGATTTTTAAAAAATCACAAAACCGTGACCCTTCTTTTCAGCTGCCCCGTTCGGATCGAACAGGGGCTGGACTCACAGATGAAGTTACGGTTTTCCCTCAAGAAATGGGGAATTTTGTAATCGACGGATGCAATCAAAACAAAATTCTTGGCGCCATCGTCCCTACTTTGGCATCTTTGGATTACCTTTAAGAGAACCGCTTTGCCATCATTTTCCCAATCATCCAAGAATATCGCAATGGATCGGATTGACATGGGAAGGCCTTCTATCAACCTTTAAACTTCACGGGATGAAAAAAATACTGTTGCTCGTTTTTATTATGGTCTTGGTCATCACCTGCAAGGATGGTAACACGCCCAAGGAGGCCAAAATGGATCAAAAGGAATGGGTGGTGCTGTTCGATGGCAACACTACCGATGCTTTTAGAGGGTATGGGATCGAAGAATTTCCGACGAGTGTCTGGAATGTCGAAAATGGGGCATTGACCACCAATCCCGATACCGACAATCGCGATCTGATCACCAAAAAAAGGTACGGGAACTTTGAAATGGAATATGAATGGGCGGTGGATACGGCCGCCAATTCAGGGGTGTTTTTCCATATGCAGGAAGAGCTGTCGATGGAATCGAACAACGGGAACAGTCCCAATTGGCTCGACAATTTCGAATTGCAGGTCCTGGACGACAAGTATTTCAATGATACGGCCGCCATTCGGTCTGCTGGCTCGGTCTATGATCTGATCAAGCCCAAAAACAAGCGATTGAAACCTATTGGGCAGTTCAACCAGGCAAAATTGTTGCATAAAGACGGCCATGTCGAGCATTGGCTCAATGGCACCAAAGTGGTGGAATTTGAAATCGATAGTCCTGAGATGAAACAATTGCTGGCCAACAGTAAATTCAAGGAAAACCCTGGCTTTCATTCGGATAGGGAAGGCCATATCATGTTCCAGCACCATGGGCAAAAGGTTTATTACCGAAACATCAGGATCAGGGAACTCTAGGAAAGAAAGCCCGCAATATCAGTTTTGCAGCCCCTATAAAGATCCTTCGGGTACAACGATGCCAATATAGGGGTCCCGGTACTTCAATTGACAAGGTTGTCCAACTGGTCGCCCCTGCAGAATTGGATGATATTCAGGGCAGCGAGCCGCGACATCTCGTTTCTTGCTTCGACCGTCGCCGATCCAATGTGCGGGGTCACCGCCACGTTCTCCATCCTCAATAAGGGATTGTCGGCTTTCATCGGCTCTGGGTTGGTGACGTCAAGGCCCGCGCCCCAAATGGTTTTGTTTTCCAAAGCCGCAATAAGATCTTCTTCATGATGGATGCCTCCCCTGGCCGTATTGATAAAGATGGCCGAGGGCTTCATTTTTTCGAAAGCATGGCGGTTAAATTTTTCTTTGGTCTCCTCCGTGAGGGCGCAATGCACCGAAAGCACGTCGCTTTGTTGCAATAAAGTCTCGAAGGAAACATAGTTGGCCTTCATTTGTTGCTCCGCTTCGGGGTTTGGATTGCGGTTATGATAGCACACTTGCATCCCATAGGCGCCAACGCAACGTTGCGCAAAGGCGGCACCGATACGGCCCATTCCGAAAATGCCCACGGTCTTGCCTTTCAGCTCCATGCCCAAATGGGCCTTGGGACGAAAGGCTCCCCAGTCGTCATCGACGATTTTTTGGTGCATGAAGAACATTTTACGGGATACCGCCAACATCAGGGCAAAGGCGATATCGGCCGTGGCATCGGTCATGGCATTGGGCGTATTGGCGACGGGAATGCCGAGGGCCCTCGCCCTTTCGATATCGATATTGTTATATCCGACCGCATATTGGGAAATCAGCTTGAGCTGTTTGTTGTGGTTCAAGAAATCGGCGTCCAAATCATAAATGCTTGAAGACAGAAGAATATCGTGGTGCTTTGCGGCCTCCCAAAGCTGCTGCTTGTTCATGGGCAGGTCGTGCGGCCAAGGAGTCACGTCCAAGCCTTCCTCGCGGAGCATCGCAATGCCGATGTCGGGAATGTTAATGGTAACCAGTACTTTCATTGTGGTGCTGTTGTGGCAAAGGTCTTGTTGGGCATCAATATTCGATAAGCTCGATTTTCCTGAAATCGATGGGGTGGCTGTTCGATTGCAATGAAATATAGCCCTCCTTCACCGATAGATCCCCATTGACGATCAAAGGCTTCGACAGTTCATTGTCGGGGTCATAGGTGGGATTGCCATAGGTCAATAATTTTTCCCCGTTGGCGTAATGGCTGATCTGGCCGTTGTTGACATCGATTTCGAGGGTGACCCATTGATCGCCATGGAATGTACGTTCCACGGTCGGGAGGGTGCAATAAGAAGTGTTTTTTGCCCCGTTGATCTCCACGAACATGCCATTGGCGCAGATTTCGCCATTGGGTCTTTCATCGGTGCCATTGCCACCATGCAGGTTGTACTCCAAACAGACCGGGAAGGGCTGGTCGAGCTTGACGGTTTCCGGGGCCTGGCCCAAAAACTGGACGCCACTGTCGCGAAAGCCCCATTCAGGGGCGCCCGGGGCGGTCTCCCCAACAAAGCGGTATTCGACCCTCAATCTAAAATTCGAAAGTTTCCTGTTGAAATACAAGGCGCCAAAACGGCCATCGAAGTTGTCGCCATAAGCATCATAGCGGATGCTCAATACACCGTCTGCGACCCGAAAGGTATTGCCGAAGTTATCTCCCAGTGGCCGGCCCTTGATTTTCATGTTCCAGCCCTCGAGGTCCTTGCCATTGAACAGGGCCGTCCATTTCATATTTTCCTTTTCGGGGGAATGCTGTCGTATGATTTGCTTTTGCGGGGGAGCTGTCATTGCCACATCAAGGGGCAAGAGCAGCATAGTCATGATAAAGACAACATATTTTAAAACCATGGCATACTGTTTTTGGCTAGGATTTGAAAGATAATCAAAATTCTTCGGTTATTTGGATTTCAATGTATCGGTCGAACCAGCAGTGTTTTTGATTTGAATACCAATGTTTTCTAGGCTTCATCGGTGAACGGTTGGTTTATGGGGTTATGGCTTTTTTGCCCCTTCGTTCCCTATCGGGGAAATGTTGCCACTTGACTCCTTGGTTTTATTTCCAACCCGAGAAACGTGCTTTTCATCCATTATTATTTCAGAAAAGCAACGATGGTCGGTTCTTTGTATTATAAACTTTAAAATTCCCCTTATGAAAACAATTTTACTCGTAAAAGAAATCTACTTGGAAGGCTTTAAGAATCTTGGAAATTTTATTATTAAAAAATATTTCAAGGCCTTCGCCTGGTTCAGTTTTGTCATGTTCGCCGTGGTGCTCTATGCCTTTGTATTTAGAGTAGCAACCGGTTTTGCGTTTGATTAGTACTGAAAATCAAAATTAGCGATGAAAAAGCGAAAATTTAATTTCATCGATTGGGTTCTGGCTTTTGGTTACCTTTTTGTGTCGGTCATGATTTTTTTGGTCATCCGGTCACTGTAGCCACCACCCCTTTCATACGTCATGGAAACCTTCCTTTTTTGGGAAGGTTTTTTTTTGTGCGTGCCGCCCATTTCCTATAAAACAGCCCCAATTTTTTCATTACTTTAGTATCTCACTATGCCATTTAAAATACTATGGATATGAGATCGATCCTTCCAATCCTGGCCCTGCTTATGTCGGGCACCTTTATTTTTTCCTGCAAACAGCAGCCAGACAACAACAAATCGATTGTAATGAACAGCATGGTCGACTCCCAACTGGTATACCTGCCCTATACCCCAAAACCGACCGACATGAAGCTGTCCAGAGCGGCCTATGCCGATAAACTATATGGCTTTTGGTTGGCGCAGTGCATCGCCAATTGGACGGGCCTGGTCACCGAAATGGATAAAATCGGAATCCCGACCGAAGAAGGGAAAGGGGCCGGATTCTATACCCGCGACGATTGGGGCAAACCCGACCAGCCCAACCTCTGGGGGTCGAACAACTATTCGAGAAACATCGATTTTGTATTCGCCGACCAGGACAGCATATGGGGCGCCGATGACGATACCGATATCGAATACATCTATCAAAGTTTGCTCTATGGCAATAAGACCAGTTTGCTTAGCGGCGAACAGATACGGGAAGGTTGGCTGAAGCATATCAAGGCGGAGGAGGAGAACTATCTTTGGGTTTCCAATCAAACGGCCTTCGATCTGATGCGGGAAGGCGTGGCGCCCCCGGCCACCAGCGAGCCCGAAGCCAATCCGAATTATGAAATGATCGATGCCCAGCTGACCACGGAGATTTTCGGTCTCTTTGCCCCTGGGCGACCGGATGTTGCCCTGCACATGGCCCGTTTGCCCATCCGTACCACCGCCAGGGAAAATGCCGAATGGATTTCCGAATTCTATGTGATCATGTATGCCCTGGCGCCGCTGGCCGATCCGAACCGATCGATGGAGGAAAACCTGCTTTGGATGGCCTCCGAAGCCCGTAAGCGTCTGCCCGACACCTCATATTCGGCCAAGATGTACGATTTTGTGAAGGGCCAGTACGAATCGGGAGCGACCTGGGAGGCGGCCCGCGACGCGCTCCACGAAAAATACCAGATCAGGCAGGAAGACGGTTATTTGTGGGCGACCAAGGAACCCAGCTGTCATGGTTGTTTTGCTGCGGGCATCAATTTTGGGGCCAGTATGGTGAGTTTGCTCTATGGGGAAGGGGATTTGAAGGAAACTATTAAGATCGGGGCCTTGGCGGGCTGGGATTCCGATAACCCCACCGCCACCTGGGGCGGATTATTGGGCTTTATGTTGGGCAAAGAGGGGGTTGAAAAGGCCTTTGGCCGAAAGTTCTCCGATCGGTTCAACATCCACCGGACCAGGGTGGGCTTTCCTGACGACGGGATCGATACCTTTGATGACATGGCCAAAAAGGGGATTTATGTCATCGACAGGGCGGTACAGGAAGAAATGGGCGGCGGGGTAGATCTCGAGGCCGATGTTTGGTACCTTCCCGAAAAGCAATGGGCCATTGTGCCCGGCCAATGATCAAGACCTTCATTTTTTTGGCCGCAATGCCACATTTCGACTGTTTTTTGGACCAGTTCGACTAAAATTTGCCGTTTTCACGGAACGCGGAACGGCTTTTGTCATCCTACCTATAGATAACGTTAAAAATTAGGATGATGAAGACAACACTACTTATCAAGGAAATTTATTTGGAAGGTTTTAAAAATTTGGGACACTTCCTGATCAAGAACTACATCAAGCTCTTTGCCTGGTTCAGCTTTATGCTGTTTTTTGTGGCACTATATGCTTTTGTTTTTAGGGTGTATACCGGTTTTGCCTTTGATTAGGCTTTTTCGAGAGGTAAAATAATTATTATGGAATAATTCCAAAATATAGGAAATATTCCATAAATTAGCTGTCCTTTTCGATAGCGATGAACAAGACTATTTTACACCTGGATCTCGACACCTTTTATGTGTCGGTAGAGCGTCTCATAGACAGCAGATTAATGCACAAGCCCTTATTGGTAGGGGGTACGAGCGATCGGGGGGTGGTAGCGGCCTGTAGTTATGAAACCCGGGGTTTCGGGGTGCACTCGGGCATGCCCATGAAAATGGCCCGGGAATTATGCCCTGAAGCGGTGGTGATCCGCGGCAATGCCGGCACCTACAGCAAACATTCCGATATCGTTACCGAGATCATCAAAGAACAGGTGCCCTTGTTCGAGAAATCGAGCATCGATGAATTTTATGCCGATCTCACCGGAATGGATCGTTTCTTCGGGTCGTACAGATATGCCTCCGAGCTGCGCCAGCGCATCATCAGGGAGACGGGCCTGCCCATATCCTTTGGCCTGTCGGGAAACAAGGTGGTCTCCAAGGTGGCCACCAACGAGGCCAAGCCCAACAACCAGTTAAAGATCGATTATGGGCTCGAAAAACCTTTCCTGGCCCCTTTGTCGATCAAAAAAATCCCCATGGTGGGCGACAAGACCTACCAGACCCTGCGCAATCTGGGCCTTCGGCAAGTACGTACCATCCAAGAGATGCCCATGGAGGTGATGCAGCGCGTGCTGGGAGCCAATGGCGCCGTGATTTGGAAACGGGCCAACGGCATGGACAATACCCCCGTCATCCCTTTCTGTGAACGGAAATCGATTTCCACCGAACGTACTTTTGACAAGGATACCATCGATGTGGTAAAACTCCGCGGCATCTTGATCGCCATGACCGAAAATTTGGCCTATCAATTGCGACGGGGCGAAAAGCTCACGGCCTGTATCATGGTGAAGATCCGGTATTCCGATTTCAACACCTATTCCAAACAGCTGCACATTCCCTATACCAGTGCCGACCATATTTTGATCCCCAAAATCTTGGAGCTTTTCAATACCCTTTACAACAGGCGGTTGCTGGTGCGTTTGGTGGGCATCAGGTTCAGCCATTTGGTATCGGGCAATTACCAAATCGATCTGTTCGACGATACGGAGGAAATCTTGAACCTGTACAGCGCCATGGACACCATCAGAAAACGCTATGGCGACAAAAGCGTGATCCGTGCCTCTGGCATGGGCGCCAAGACCATTGGCAGAATGCACAACCCCTTCAATGGAATGCCTCCGGTGGTGTTGGCACATCGGAAACAATGAACAATTAGCAATGAACAATTAGCAATGAACAATTAGCAATGAACAATTAGCAATGAACAATTAGCTAATGAACAATTAGCAATGAACAATTAGCAACTGAACAATTAGCAATGAACAATAAATAATGATCAACGGCATGTGCGACCGTTTTTCAGCTTCCCTCTCTTTAGGGCCGGGGACAAGGAAGCGATGGCAGGCTTGAAACTTGAACTTGAAACTTGAACTTTGTATTTAAATTGCCACACCTACTACAGCCTTCGTTACGGCACCTTTTCGGAGCTGGCCCTGTTGCAACTCGCACAAGGGTACCAAGTGACCCAATTGGCCCTGACCGATATCAACAATACTTCGGCCTGTCTCAATTTTGTGCGGAAGGCCCCGGAATTCGGCATCAAGCCCATACTCGGCATCGATTTCAGGAACGGGGTGGACGCTTGTTTTGTGGGCATCGCCAAAAACAACGAAGGCTATCTCGAACTCAACGATTTCCTGTCGGAGCACCTCCACCAAGAGAAAAAAATACCGGATGCCGCCCCTGTTTTCCAACATTGCTATGTGATCTATCCCTTTGAAAAAGTATTGCTGAACGATCGGAATATTTTTTTGGAACATGAATTCATCGGCGTTTCCGTCACCGATTTGCGTCGGTTACGATTTTCCAGACTGAAGGACCTGAAAGACAAACTGGTGGTTTTGCAGCCGGTGACTTTCCGGAACAGGCGCGATTTCAACGCGCACCGATTGCTGCGTGCCATCGATAACAATACGCTGTTGAGCAAACTCTCCAAGACCGAGGAGGCCAGTGAGGAAGACAAAATGTTCGCCGTGCAGAACCTGGCGGCGGCCTTTTCCGACTTTTCCTTTATCCTGGAAAACACCGAACGGCTGATGAACGCCTGCAGCATCCATTTCGATTTTTCGGCGGGGCGCAGACCGCAGAACCTACAGACCTACACCGGAACAAAGGCCTCCGACGAGGCACTGCTCGAACAGCTGTGCCAAGATGGCCTGCCCTATCGCTATCCCGAAGGGGGAGATGCCATTACGGCGCGTTTGGAAAAGGAGCTGCAGCTCATCAAGAAGATGGACTTCGTCTCCTATTTCCTCATCAATTGGGACATTGTTTCCCATGCGCGGAAAAAGGGTTTTTTCTATGTGGGGCGTGGCAGTGGGGCCAATAGCATCGTGGCCTACCTGCTGCGCATCACCGATGTAGACCCCATTGAACTCGATCTGTACTTCGAGCGGTTCATCAATTTGTACCGGGTGAACCCGCCCGATTTCGACATCGATTTCTCGTGGAAAGATCGGGAGGAAATGACCCAATATATTTTCGACCGCTTCCCCAATGTCGCCCTTTTGGGCACCTATGTCACCTTTCAATGGCGGGGCATGGTACGGGAACTTGGAAAGGTTTTTGGCCTGCCCAAGGAAGAGATCGATGTGCTCTGCGATGGAAGCCGCCAAGGGTCTCCATTGGACGGTGTCTCTGCCCTTGTCATCAAATATACCGAGCTTTTGCAGGGCATGCCCAATTACCTGAGCATCCATGCGGGCGGGATTTTGATCACCGAAAAACCGGTACACTGGTTTTCGGCCACCCATATGCCGCCCAAGGGGTTTCCCACTACCCAGTTCGATATGGTCATTGCCGAAGATGTTGGCCTGTACAAGTTCGATATCCTGGCCCAACGCGGACTGGCCAAGATCAAGGAGGCCATGGAAATCGTTGCCCAGAACCAGCCCGAAAAGGCAGGGGACATCGACATCCATGACATCAAAAAATTCAAGAAAGACCCCAAGATCAACGGTTTGATCAAAACCGCGCAATGCATGGGCTGCTTTTATGTAGAATCGCCCGCCATGCGCATGTTGCTCAAAAAATTGGAGGTCGACAACTATCTGGGGCTGGTGGCGGCCAGTTCGATCATCCGTCCCGGGGTGGCAAAGAGCGGGATGATGCGGGAGTATATTTTGCGGCATCGAGACCCGGGCAGGGCGGCCGAAAAAGCACATCCGGTAATGCTCGAAATTATGCCCGAGACCTATGGCGTGATGGTCTATCAGGAAGACGTGATCAAGGTGGCCCACTATTTTGCGGGGCTCGATCTTGGGGAGGCCGATGTATTGCGGCGCGGGATGAGCGGGAAGTTCCGTTCCCGGGAAGAGTTTCAGAAGGTAAAGGACAAATTTGTCGACAACTGCCGCAAAAAAGGCTACACCGATGTATTGATCGATGAAATATGGAATCAAGTGGCCAGTTTTGCCGGTTATGCCTTCGCCAAGGGACACTCCGCTTCCTATGCCGTGGAAAGTTACCAAACGCTGTTTTTAAGGGCGTACTTTCCTTTGGAATATATGGTGGCCGTGCTCAACAATGGGGGCGGGTTTTATCGTTCCGAATTCTACATACACGAGGCCCGAATGCTGGGAGCTACCGTGTACGCACCCTGTATCAACAACAGTTTTTTGGGGAACCGTATCTATGGCAAACAACTCTATTTGGGATTTGGGTATTTGAGGGATCTGGAGGCTCGCGTGGCCGACCGTATCATAAAAGACCGCTCGCTGCAGGGAAGTTTTACTTCTTTGGAAGACTTTCTCGACAGGGTGTTGATCTCGATAGAACAAGTAAGCATCCTGATCCGCATCGATGCCTTCCGGTTTACGCAGACCAATAAGCACGAACTCTTATGGAAGGCCCATTTGTTTTTGGGGAAAAGCGTAAAAGTAGACCATCCCAAACTGTTCCCCCCAAGGCAGCGCGATTTTGCGATCCCGCGGCTGCACACCACCGATATGGAAATGGCCTTTACCCAATTGGAGCTGTTGGGCTTCTGTTTGTGCAGTCCGTTCGAACTCTTGGCAGAACCTCCGAAAAACACCCATGGCAGCAGAGATCTGCAACGCTACCTGAGCCGGCACATCGACATTTATGGATATTTGGTCACGGTAAAGAACACCAGCACCCACAACGGAAAGCGCATGCACTTTGCCACTTTGGTCGATCAGCACGGGGAAGTCTTCGATACCGTCCTCTTCCCGCCCGTGGCGGCCCAATATTTTTTTAGGGGAAAGGGCATTTACCGTTTTTATGGCAAGGTGGTGAGCGAATTCGGCTTTTTGAGCATCGAGGTCGTAAAAATGCAGAAGCAGGATTATGTTCAAGACCCCAGGTATGCCGATATGAAAACAAGCACAAAGGCCTTCCAGGAGAAGAAATCTGTTTCAGCGGCAAATACGTTGGGGCCATCGCGGGGCGAGGCCCCTTAAACTAAAAAGAGCCCGATCGCTCATGACCGGACTCTTTTACGAGAACACTATATGAAAATGAAAAAATTACGTTTGTTTTATGATTACAGGGTAAACTTACGATGCAGACTTTGGGAATTCAAATAATTGATGTGAACCCTTCGTTTTTTGTGGTGAGCGGCCCGTTTTTTGATTTTTTCGACCAAAAACATCCCCTAAGCAATACTTCAAATTCAATTATTGCGTTCTAATAATAACACCCAGGCTTGAGAACCTTATGAATCGAATAACCACCATCTTCTTAGCGGCACTGTTTTTGGCATCCTGTACCAAGGACACCGACGATGTGGTTCATGTAGATCTCGAAGGAAAGTGGACGCTTACCAGTGCCAGCTGCTTTTGTGCTTTCGATCCCAATACCGATTTCAGCGCCAATAAAATCACCTTTAAGGGCAGTACCTTAGTCGTGAACAATGCCGAAGACCTGGCTTTTCTGGGAAGTTCAGGGAATTACACCTATACCGTGGAGGGCAATTTGATCAGCCTTCCCAACGGCCGTCAGTTCCGCTATTCGATCAAGGGCAGCACCTTGACATTGACCTTTGTCGACAATCCCGGGGTGGCCGATGATGAACTGAGTCTCTCCTACCTGCGGAACTAGCGTACGCCAAACGATACCGATCCAATCCAGCATTCAGGGAATCCTCATGTTTTTGGATTGCGACATCACCGATCTGGAATTTTTGATAGGGCCTCTTATTGGGTCTCTTTTTCCATATAGTTTTTTAAGGCGAGGTATACCCCATTGCTCCATCCAAAACCGTCCTGTACCGGATATTCGCCCCCGCCCGCATCCAGGGTGAGGTCTTCCACATTATATTTTTCGACAAATTTGCCAGTATTCTTGTAAACCTTTTCATTGAGCGCGGTCCATCTTTCCGCAATGGTGAGGGCCAAGTTGTGATGCCCATAGTTTTCAAGCCCTTGAACGGTCATCCATTGCAAAGGCGCCCAACCATTGGGCGCGTCCCACTGCTGTCCGGTATTGGCCAAAGTGGTCACCACCCCGCCGGGCTTGAGGAAGTGCTCGCCCAAATAGGCCGCAACCTTGTCGGCCTGCACCTGGCTTGCCATGTTGAAGAAAAGGGGATAGGCCATCGCAAGCGATTTCACTCCGGTCCGCTTTTGGCTTACCCAATTATAATCTTCATATACCCCATCAGCTGCGTTCCAGCAGTACTCGTCCAAAAAGGTTTTTCTAATGGCCATTTGGTGCCTCAGGGCCGCCACGAAGGCGGCATCGTCGGGATAACACTTGATCAAAACTGCTTCCAGGCCATAGAGCAAGGCATTGAGGTCGACCGGTATGATATCGGTAGTCTCTATGGTTTCAATGGTTTTTCCGTCGGAAAACCATCGTGAGGAATAATCCCAACCCGATTCTGCCCCGGACCGAAGATCCCGGAAGGCCTTTTCGCCACCTCCGGATTTTTCTACCTGCATATAATCTTCACGGTACGATTCCTGCCTTGGGGTACTTCCCAAATCATAATAGCGGTTCATGATCCCCGCTGGGGTGTTCACGCAATGTCGTATAGGCGCATCCGTGGCCGTGCTGCCATTCATCCAGAATTCATATTCCGTTTTAAGGGCCTCCTTGTATTTTTGGTAGATTCGATTGCCTTGATGGCTGGCCAACAAAGCGACCATTTGCGAAAAGAAAGGGGGCTGTGAGCGGGTAAGGTAATAGGTTCTGTTGCCGTTGGGGATATGCCCGACGGTCTGTATCAAGTGGGCAAAATTATCCAGCATGTCCTCGATCAGTTCAAATTTGCCACTTTCGGCCAACCCCAGCATGGTAAAATAGCTGTCCCAGTAATAGACTTCCCTAAAACGGCCTCCGGGCACCACATAGGATTCGGGAAGTGGAATAAGGGTGCTGCCTTCCCTGATGCTATCCGAAGCCCGCGATAACACGGGCCACAGGTCATTGACATGCTCTGAGGCGGACCTCGTGGGATCTGATTTAAAATCGGATGAGATGGAAGTGGGAATTTCAAAATGCGTTTCCACGAACGCTTTCAGATCAAAACCGGCATCGTTCTTTTGCGCTTCGTAGGCGGCCTTGATTTGATCGTATGGAAATTTGGCGGTGCAATCGACGAAGGTCTTGCTGTCCGGAAATATTTGTTGCATTTGTACTGTGACAAATAATTCCCCCAACAGTTGATCGGGGGTATCCAACGGGCGATAATCAGCAGTGGAAACCTGTGTCCCGACAACAGTATCGGTTTTCTTTTGTTCAACCTCTGTTTTGCAGGCGATGCCCAATAAAAGCAATAGTAAAAGGGAAAATCTCATAACGGGATCTTAGGTACGATTCCCGAAATGTATCACTTTTTATTGAAAAGCGGGCAATCCGGTAATATCTGCGCCGGTAATCAGCAGGTGGATGTCGTGGGTGCCCTCATAAGTGATCACACTTTCCAGGTTCATCATATGCCGCATGATGCTATATTCTCCGGTAATGCCCATTCCGCCCAAGATTTGACGGGCTTCCCTGGCAATTTTAATGGCCATATCAACATTATTCCGTTTGGCCATGGAGATCTGCGCCGTTGTGGCCTTCCCTTCATTTTTAAGCTGGCCCAAACGAAAGGCCAACAATTGCGCCTTGGTGATTTCTGTGATCATCTCGGCCAATTTTTTCTGCTGCAGCTGAAAGGCCGCGATCGGCTTACCGAATTGCACCCTTTCCTTGGCATAGCGCAAGGCGGTATCGTAGCAATCCATGGCGGCCCCGATGGCGCCCCAGGAGATGCCATATCTTGCAGAATCGAGACAGCCCAATGGCGCTCCCAAACCGCTTTTGTTCGGCAAAAGGTTTTCTTTGGGCACCTTCACATTGGCAAATATCAATTCCCCGGTGGCCGAAGCCCGCAACGACCATTTGTTATGGGTTTCGGGCGTTGAAAAACCTTCCATGCCCCGTTCCACGATAAGTCCGTGGATACGCCCTTCCTCATTTTTCGCCCAAACCACGGCGATATCGGCAAAAGGGGAGTTGGAGATCCAAAGTTTGGCCCCGTTCAACAGGTAGTGATCGCCCATATCCTTGTACTTGGTCTCCATCCCTCCGGGATTGGACCCATGATTGGGTTCGGTCAGACCAAAGCAGCCCATCATTTCACCTGTGGCCAATTTGGGCAAATATTTTTTGCGTTGCGCTTCAGACCCATAGGTGTAAATGGGATACATGACCAGGGATGATTGCACCGATGCCGTGGAACGCACGCCACTATCGCCCCTTTCAATTTCCTGCATGATCAAGCCATAACTGATCTGGTCCAAGCCTGCTCCTCCGTATTCTTCGGGAATATAGGGTCCGAAGGCACCGATTTCGGCCAAGCCCTTGATGATCTGCTTGGGAAATTCCGCCTTTTGGGCATAATCTTCTATGATCGGGGAAATATCGCGCTTTACCCATTGGCGGGCGGCATCACGCACCAGTTTGTGTTCTTCGCTCAATAAGTCGTCGAGCTTGTAATAATCGGGGGCTTCAAAGAGATCGGGTCGCATAGTGCAATTTTTCGCCAAAGGTAGGAAGGATCCTTAACATTACAAGAACGGAATGTTACATTTTTAATGGAAATTATTCCTTGTGAATGATGGGTCAGGCATTTAAAAATGTGGCCAACAACCGATGAAAATGGTGCACCCCTTTTTCCCTTGTAGGGGAAAATCGGCCCGCTTGATAAAAATGGGAACGCACCCCTTTCTGTACCCCGTGAACCACCGCCTCGTCTTCCAGTTCCACCTTGTCCAATCCCGCTCCCGCACCCTTGTCGAGCAGTGAGGCATCCCTTACAAAACTGATAAAGGACACTTTCGTTCGGTCAGGGGCCAAAGGCTGGACCAGGTTCACCGAAAGACCCCAGGGATAAAAATTGAACATCATGTTCGGAAATACCCAGTAATAATAAGCGGCTATCTTCTTGCCATGGTCAATATGGTTGGTGGGAAAATCGAAAATGGTTTCACTGCCCTGGGCAAACCCGATCTGCAGGTTCATATGGTCATGCAAAACGGTATCGTATTGTCCGTAATCCAAAGCTGCATCCAGATCTTGGTGGACGAAGGGGATGTGGAAGCCTTCCAGATAATTGTCGCAATAAAGGGCCCAATGGGCATCGATAAAATAATCCTTGGCCCGACTCTTGTCCCATATGAATGCATTGAGGTTTAAAAAGCCCACACGCTCGTCCATCGCATCGATCACCGTTTGAAAATCGAAGGTGGGTTTGAGTCCGGCGAACAAAAAAGGGCCCCAATGCCGCAAAGGAAATTCATGGAGATTGTCACAGGGCCTTGGGAAGTCCTTTGCCTCCTTGAATTCGGGCATATGTTCAAAAGTGCCGTCAATGGCGAACCGCCGGCCATGATAGCCACAAACCAATTTTTTGGTCTTGCAGGCCTGCTCTACTAGCAAATTGCCCCTATGGGTGCACACATTGGTGAGGCAGCGAAGCTTCGAATGGCCATCCCGGGTCAGCAATAGGGGTTCAGTTAAAAATTGATCGAGCAATATAAAGGGATGGGCATTCTTATCGGCTTCCATTATGTCTTTGTGTCCGATCCATTGCCAGGACCCATAAAAAACTTTTTCCTTCAGGCTTTCGAAGACTTCAGGACTCCTATAAAATGCCGCGGGCAAGGTTTCCGCCTTGCGTATGTCTGCATCAATTTTGAAGTGGTGACCCATGCGAATTTAATTTGTACATTTAAAATTATGTAATTCTTCCTTATAAACCGCTTCCCAAATGACCGAAACCAAAGACAAGAACAAACTGGGGATTTGGATGACCACTTCCCTGGTCATTGGCAACATGATCGGTGCCGGAATTTTTTTGATGCCTTCCGCCCTGGCACGTTATGGGGGCATCAGTATCCTCGGCTGGCTGTTGTCCTCGGCCGGGGCCTTGCTCCTGGCCAAGGTGTTCAGTAAACTTAGCAATATGGTGAAGAACAGCAATGGGGGCCCCTATGCTTTTGCCAAAGTCGGATTTGGGGATTACGTGGGCTTTTTGGTCGCCTGGGGCTATTGGATATCGGCCTGGGTGGCCAATGCCGCCATTGCCATAGCCTTTGTGAGCGCCTTAAGCGTTTTCATTCCGGTGCTCAAAGACAACCCGTTAATAGCCGTTTTCACCGGCTTGGGCGCTATTTGGTTGCTTACCTGGGTCAATTCAAGGGGGGTTCGCAATTCGGGAAAAATGCAATTGGTCACCACCCTTTTAAAAATAGTGCCCATCTTGGTGATCATCACTGGCGGTTTCTTCTTTTTTAACATCGATAATTTTATTCCCTTCAATGTCAGTGGGGAGTCATCCCTGAGCGCCATAGCCATCACCGGCACTATGACGCTATTTGCGTTCATGGGCCTCGAGAGCGCCACCGTGCCATCGGATAATGTGGACGACCCCGAACGAACGATTCCAAGGGCCACCATGTTGGGCACGGCCATTACTACCCTGGTTTATGTTTTAAGTACCGTGGTGGTGATGGGGATGATACCCTTGGACCAACTGGCCGTTTCCCCGGCACCTTTTGCAGATGCCATGCGGGTCATGAGTGGGGAAGTAGGGGAGGAAATTGTCGCGGCCGGAGCTGCCATCGCCGCTTTTGGGGCCTTGAACGGCTGGATCCTCATTCAAAGCCAGGTAGCAAGGGCCACAGCGATAGATCGATTGTTCCCAAGTATTTTTAAAAAGGAAAATAGCAAAGGGGTCCCTATTTGGGGCCTGGTCATCGGGAGTTGCTTAAGTTCGATGGTGATGCTCATGAATTATACCGAAGGCTTGGTAGAACAGTTCCGATTTATGATTTTGCTCTCGACGTTTTGTTGTCTTATCCCGTATATATTTTCTGCCGCCGCCTATGTTGCCATTTCCTTGGAACGCGAGAAGACCGCCACACCGGTATTCAATATCTTTATCTTGGGCGGTCTCACCTTTGCCTATGCCCTATGGGCCATTTTCGGGGCCGGTGAAAAATCGGTTTTCTGGGGATTCATCCTGTTGCTCCTGGGCACCCCCTTCTATGTTTGGCAAAAATGGAAACAGAAAACGCCCAAATAAGCCATTTCAAAAATGAAATACACCTGTCAATCCGAATACCTGCCCATGCACGAGGTTTTTGTGCACCCGGTTTCCGATGCCTTTATCAGTGAAGCTAAGATAGCCCGTGAATGGAAATCCCTGAATTACTTGGGAAGGCCCGATTTGGAAAAGGCCCAACAAGAATATCAAACCTTCCTTCAGCTGTTCGATGCCGCCCAGATCAACACCATTTCAATGCATCGTGATGATTCCTTGAGCATGGATGCGATGTATTGCCGCGATGCCGCCATCGCCACCGATCACGGGATGATCCTCTGCAATATGGGAAAGGACGCTAGAAGGTCCGAACCGCAAGCGCATAGGACGGTTTACGAAGCTGCCGGGATTCCCATTCTAGGGACCATCGCAGCACCCGGAACCCTTGAAGGGGGCGATGTGGCCTGGTTGGATCGGAATACCCTGGCAGTCGGACTCACTTATAGGACCAATGAAGCAGGGATTGCCCAAATCAAAAACCTGCTGGCACCTCATGGGATAGAAGTGATGGTGGTTGACCTGCCCCACTACAGGGGCAAAAGCGATGTGTTTCATCTGATGTCGATATTCAGTCCGGTGGATCGGGATTTGGCCGTGGTATACTCTCCCTTGATGCCCATAAGGTTCAGGAACCATCTGATCGCAAGGGGTTTTGGGTTGGTGGAAGTGCCGGAATCGGAGTTTGATTCCATGGGCTGTAACGTGCTGGCCATCGCCCCCCGTAAATGCATTATGGTGTCGGGGAATCCAGTGACCAAGGCAGCCCTGCAAAAAGCGGGCTGTGAAGTGCTTTCCTATTCGGGCGAAGAGATCAGTGTGAAAGGCGGGGGCGGTCCGACCTGTCTGACAAGACCATGGAAAAGGAGGTTGCCCTAACTACATTTTTAAGTAGAAATCCTTGGTCAAAGTGATGTAGTCCTGCGTATACTCATGGCGTTTGTTTTCAATGGTCAGTTGATCAATCGATACCTCGGAAGAGCTGAAACGGAACGCTATCAAACTGCGTTTAAAGGCGGTTTTCGGATTTCCTTTGACCCTGGTAATGCGACTGGCAAACAAGCCGGCGCCGGTCGCGATTTCCAAAAAACCCTGCTCCTCCCCATATGGCAATATCACCGCGAAGATTCCCTTCGGGGAAAGCAATTTAGCCACCGCATCGACCAATGTTTCAAAAGGCAGGGATTCGTTCTGTCGTGCGCTGTCCCGTGGAAGATCTCCGCTGGAAACCCGTTCGGTAAAAAACGGCGGATTGGAAACGATGAGGTCGTAGGGCGTTTCCATTTCGGCAACAAATTCGTCCAGGCCAACATGGTAACAGAAGAGGCGGTCGGCCCATGGGGAAGCCTCGAAATTTTCGACGCACTGTTCATAGGCAGCCCCATCGATTTCCACGGCATCGATGGTTTCGGCCGTGCTTCTCTGTGCGAGCATCAATGCGATCAAACCTGTGCCCGCGCCTATATCCAGGATTGTATCGGGCCAATGGCCCAAAGGGGTCCAGGCCCCCAGCAAGACCCCATCGGTGCCCACCTTCATGGCACAGCGGTCCTGCTCGAGCGTGAATTGTTTGAATTTGAAGGGTTTGTTCATTCCAATTTGCCCGCTTCCCGGGTCTCTAGTCCGTCCATATCCATCAATGCATCGCCAAGTTTTGCCCGCATCCTATCGGCAATGGCCTTGATTTCTGCGACCACTTCGGGATGTGCACCGGCCACGTTCGTCGTCTCACTTTTATCGGCCATGAGGTCGTACAGCTCTATTTCCTTCAAGGTCACCATCCTATATTCCCCTGGAAGCCCGTCTTTACCGGGTACTTGCCCCTCCATGGTGCGATAGGTGTGCGGAAAATACAGTTTCCACTTTCCATAGCGCAGACCGAACAGCTCGTTCACACGATAGTAGAAAAAGTAAGCTTCCTGCGGACTTTCGTCGGTTTCCCCGGTAAGGATTTTCAATACGCTTTTACCGTCTATGGTTCTTTCAGGGAGTTTCGAATGGGTGATTTCCGCGATGGTGGGCAACAGGTCAATGGCCATGACGGGGACATCGATGATGGTGCCGGCCTTTATTTTACCTGGATATCTAATGATGAACGGTTCGCGCTGGCCACCTTCCCAGGCCGTACCCTTTCCTTCCCGAAAAGGCAGGGCACTTCCTGCATGGTTGCCATATGACAACCAGGGCCCATTGTCGGAGGTGAAGATGACCAAGGTATTGCTGTCAAGGCCATTTTTCTTAAGGGCCTCCAAAATCTGCCCCACCGACCAGTCGATTTCCATGATCACATCACCATATAGTCCCCTTTTCGATTTGCCCTTGAACTTATCGGAAACAAATAGGGGAACATGGGGTTGGGGGTGGGCGACATAAAGGAAAAATGGATTGTCTTTGTTGCGATGTATAAAATCTACGCTGCGTTCGGTGATCTGGGTGGTCAGTTGTGTCTGGTCGGTCAGCGTATCGATGACCGACACATTTTCGATCAGGGGCAGGGGACCAAAGTTGAAAATCGGACCTTGTTGCGGGTGCAAAGGCCACATATCGTTCGAATAGGGGATGCCAAAGTATTCCTCGAAACCATGGTTCGCCGGTAAAAATTTGGGATGGTCGCCCAAGTGCCATTTGCCAAAAATGGCGGTCCGGTAACCATTGTCCATTAACATCTCCGCCAACGTGGTTTCGTTTGGGTGCAGGCCGATACCGCTATTGGGCATCATGGCATTGTGGATGCCGATGCGGTTCGGATAACAACCGGTGAGGATACCGGCCCTGGATGCCGAACAAACCGCTTGGGCCGCATAAAAGTCGGTGAGTTTTGCCCCTTCCCGCGCCAATTGATCGAGATGGGGCGTTGCGATATCATCGGCACCAAACACTCCCACATCCCCATAGCCTTGGTCATCGGTGAAAATGAGAACGATATTGGGTTTCGAAGCTTGGGTTGCCCTGAGGTCAGCTTGACTTCGGCCGCAACAAACCGTGATCGTGGCAATAAAAAGGAGGATGAAATAACGCATTTTGTTTCGAGCTTACCCCTTGAAGGTATGGTAAAAAACCACACAGGCCTAAGCCGCTTTACTTGGCAGTTTCGTCGTGGTGCACAGAGTTCTCCTTGCTTTGGTCATAATAATTGTTGAGGATCGATTTCATCTTCGCCTTCCCCTTCGATACCATATTGATCTCTGTCCAGATCGTTTCTGTGATAAGTTCTCTTAAAGGTTGATCAAGCTTGGGAATATTCCCAAAAACCCCCATTAGCTTTTTGTCCCAGGTTTTGTAGTAACGCAGAAGATCATCCGGATATACGATTTTTCGCTTGGTGCCCTCATCGACGCCCCTGAAAGGCTGGGGGATGTTGAGATAGCCATAATCATCGGTCAGTTGTTCCCCGGGTTGTATATCCCTTATGGCCAGTTCAAAGTCGTATGCGGAGGTAAGACAGTTGCTGTTGAAACTATGGTTGACGTACCTGCCAAGATCCCAACAGAGCACAAAGTTTCCGTCGCTGTTGCGATAGGTATAGGTATCCAGAATGTTCTGGTAGATGGGAGACATGGCTTCGAAGGCGGTTGGCGTGAATTCCCGGTCAAGTTTGTCGAGCACCCAGGTAATGGTGCCAGCGGGAATAAATTCGGTGGCCACGACGCCATAGCCTACTTCGCGGCTGATGAATTTTAATTCGGTATTTGGATGTATCATAGTGTTTGTGCGTTGATTTATGGTTCAATAAGGCATCCTGTCGAATCGCCTTTTCCCATGCTGTTTCATGAAACGAAATTAATGGATTTTACTGTGGAAAAAACATTCTGGAAAACTATTCATTTGTAAGTTTTTAACAATTTTACAAACTCCAAAAAGCTTGGTTCCCGAATGGATTTAGCCATGGTTCAAGTCAAAGGTTCATAGTCGAGTTCGAGAAAATCGGCAACGCCATCGCTCCAAAAATCCTGAAGGAATGCCGTGTGATTTGGATGTTGATTGTAGGCGTCATAGGCCGCCTTCGATCCAAACTCCATCGAGAGTCCATATTCAAATTCATTCTTTTTGCTGATTTGGCGAAATCCTTTAAAATGGCTGACCCCAGGAATCGATGCCAATTGCATGGCAGCCTCAAGAAAGCGTTTTTCTGCCGTGGAACCCTTGGGGTATTTCAATTTAAAAACGACCGTATGTAGTATCATGGCTTTTTCCTGACCTAGGCTTTATATGGCTTAAGTAGTAGGGAATATAATTAATTTTTATAAATTACTTCTTTTTAAAACCAGGTTTATGTTGAATCGACGATTCGCACTTCAATTCACCGGCCCCATCCGCTTCTTGTCACCATTTTTTATAGCGCTCATCATGATGGGCTGTTCTCCAAAAGAAAAGGATGCCGATCATGTGGCCAAGGTGATCGGCACGATGTCTGACACCTTGCCCAACATAGCGTTGCCAGAAGATGCAGATCCGGAAGCCGAGGATTGGGCAGGCATAGACCTGGAACCCAAAAAACCGGTTCTTCCTTTGTATCCGGATGCCGAACAGCAACTTTTTCAATTGCCCGATGGCTATCATATTGAAGCCGTTTTGACCGAACCAAAGATCGAGCAACCGGGCGCAATAGCTTTTGATGGGAATGGAAGGATGTACGTCCTTGAATTGCGGACCTATATGCTGACGGCCGATTCTGATGGGACCCTCGAACCCGTAAGCAGAATTTCCCGATGGGAAGACCTGGACAACGATGGAAAATATGAAAGCGGAGGTGTTTTTGTAGATAGCCTTATTTTTCCGCGATTCGTGCTCCCATATGGCAAGGATGCAGTATTGACCATGAATTCCGATGAGGACAATGTGTACAAGTTTACCGATACCGATGGGGATGGCAAAGCCGATAAAAAGGAATTTTTCACCAATAAATATGGACGATCGGGCAATGTGGAGCACCAACAAGCCTTTATGTACTGGGGCATGGACAACTGGCTTTACAGTACCGTGAACGCTTTCCGGGTAAAGGAGACCTCAGGAGGGGTCATTCGCGAACCAACCGGATACAATCGAGCCCAATGGGGCGTAACCCATGACGATGATGGAAAACTATGGTTCCAGGGCGGCGCCAGTGGCGTGCCCTCCTATTTTCAGTTCCCGATCCATTATGGCACTTTCACCGTGGAAAACCAATTTGCGGAAGGCTTCGAAGTACCTTGGGGCGCGCCAGTAAAAATCGGCGATATGCAAGGAGGGATGGATGAGATCCGCCAGCCCGACGGTTCCTTGAATCGCGTCACAGGGGCTGCAGGAAACGACATATACAGGGGCGACCGTTTGCCGAAGGAGGTCTACGGAAAATTGTTTTATGGGGAACCGGTGGCCAGGATCGTGCGCCAAATCAATCCGGTGGTTTCGGAAGGCCTCACCACTTTGCACAATGACTACCAAGATCGGAAATCGGAGTTTCTTCGATCTACCGACCCATTGTTCCGACCGGTAGATATGGCAACCGCACCCGATGGCACGATGTATATCGTCGACATGTATCACGGCATCATTCAGGAAGGGCAATGGGCACAAAAAGGCACCTATTTGAGAACCAAAATCGAACAATACCAGCTCGATAAGGTGGTTGGTCTTGGAAGGATATGGCGCATCACCCATGATAGCAAGGAAAGGGACAAGGTGCAGCCAAAGATGTTCGAAGAAACCCCTGCGCAATGGGTTGCCCATTTAGAGCATCCGAACGGTTGGTGGCGCGATAAAGCGCAACAATTGATCGTATTGTCGAAGGACAGGAGCACGGTTCCGGCTTTGGCGAAAATGGCCATCAACAGCAAAAACCAATTGGCCCGCTTTCATGCGCTTTGGAGTTTGGAAGGTTTGGGTGCCCTTGACACCGATTTGGTTCGAACACTATTCAAGGACAAAAATCCGCGCATGCGAATACAGGCCTTGAGGGCGAGTGAAACTTTGTACAAAGAAGGCAAGCGGCAATTGGCCGAAGATTATACGGCAATGATGAAAGATGCCGATGTGGATGTTGCGCTGCAGGCCATGCTCACCGCAAACCTGCTCAAAATACCCACCTTGAACGAAGATGTGAAAGCCGTCATGGCCGCCAACAAGGCCAAAGGTATCCAGGTGATCGGGGATCAAATACTGAATCCGGTTGAAATGAAGGGCTGGATGATCGATACCGGTCCAGAACTGACCGCTGCCCAACAACAGACCATGGAAAGGGGCGCGGTTATTTTCAATGAACTTTGCGCACAGTGCCATGGCCTCAACGGCACGGGTACCCCCTTGGGAAATGGCACCGTAATGGCGCCTCCTTTGACCGGCTCTCCCAGGGTTCAGTCACATCCCGAATATGTGATAAAAACATTGCTGCATGGCTTGGACGGGCCATTGGACGGGAAGAGCTATCCCGGTGGTATCATGGTGGGCATGGGAGATCAGGAAGATGGTTGGATCGCCGATATCGCGAGTTACATCCGTGTAAATTTGACCAATGGGGCCTCAATGATCACACCGGAACAGGTGGCAGAAGTGCGTGCAAAAAGCAAGGCGCAAAAAGGACCTTACCCATTTGAAGCATTATTGGCTTCCGTGCCACAGACCCTATTGCCCTCTGAAAGCTGGAAAGTAACGGCAAGCCACACGACCCCATCGAGGATCGGAGGTACCGCGGCCCCCTCAAGCGCTTTCAATTTTGAAGGATGGACCACAGGGGAAACCCAGCAAAAAGGCATGTGGTACCAAATCGAATTCCCAAGAGCCCAGCGTATCACCGAAATCCATTTTAATGCCCCACCCAAGAGGCGGGGAAGTTGGCGGGAGAATATTCCGCCCTACCAGACCTATCCGCGGGAATTTGAAGTGCAGGTTTCCACGGACGGCGCAAACTGGAAAACGGTTTCTAAGGGTGCTGGCAGCGATGAGGATGTTGCCATATTGTTCGAACCGGCAAGCGGCAAATTCCTCCGAATCATGCTCACCGCCAATATGGATGAAGATGGTGAAATTCCATGGTCGATGCGGCAAATGAAATTATATGGCATGCTCCAAGAAGATAAAAGTATCAACTAAATAACCGTTAAAATGTACAATTATGAAAGATGAGAAGAATCATTTGAGCAGGAGAAAGTTTATCGGTACCACAACGGCTTTTGCGGCCGCGACCGCTTTAGCGGCCCCGTCGCTCTTTGGTGCCCCGGCCATCATTCCCTCCCTGAGGAAGCGGAGTAAGCTGATCGGCGGGGTAAAACTGGGCGTGATCACCTATTCTTTTAGAAGCATGCCCGATCAAAGTGCCGAAGCGACCCTGCAATATGTGCTCGATTGTGGCATCAACGCCATCGAGTTGATGGGCGATCCGGCCGAGAGCTTTGCTGGGAAACCTGAAAATCCGGTCGACCGCCGTGCCTATTACGGACTTATGAGGGCCAAACGCGATGGTGCCCTTACCGATAACCAAGAAAAGGAGATGGCAGAAATGCAGGAGCGCATGACGGCTTATAACCAGGAAGTGGCGCTTTGGCGCGCCAAGGTCGGGATGGATAAGTTTGCCGAACTCCGTAAGATGTACAATGATGCCGGCGTAGAAATCTACGCGTTCAAACCGGCAGCCTTTGGAAAGGACAATACCGACATTGAAATCGATTGGGGACTGCGTGCCGCAAAAACCTTGGGTGCGAGCCATGTCACCCTGGAACATCCCAGTGATGATGCCTGGACCAAAAAATTGGGAGCCATGGGCGCACAACAGCAGGTTTATATCGGATACCATGGGCATGAACAGCAGACGCCTACGTTTTGGGATACCGCCCTGCAACAATCGCCCTATAACGGACTGAATCTTGACATTGGCCATTATGTGGCAGCAGGGAACAAAGAGCCGCTTGAAATCATAAAACAAAAGCACGACCGCATTTTGAGCATGCACGTCAAGGACCGTCAATCTCCCGAGAATGGTAAGGGAAATGTACTTTGGGGAACTGGGGATACGCCCTTGAGGCAAGTATTGCAACTCATGCGCGACAACCAGTATAAGTTTCCGGCGACCATTGAATTGGAGTACGATGTTCCTTCAGATTCCGATCCCATCACCGAAGTTAGAAAATGTATGGAGTACTGTGCTGGGGCCATTGCCCAATAGTAACGGAGACGAAAACTTTGGAGTGGGTCAAACCTTAGCCCAAATACAGGTCGACAAGGCCATCTGGGGTAGTGACAAAAATTGTTTTTTTGCTCCTGTCAACCTTGATCACCACTGCATCGGTAATCGGGATCAAGAGCTGTTTCCCCTCCTTTTCCACTTCGAACAATGCCTGGGCGGTGGTGTCGTTCACACCTGTGATGCTTCCGATATTTCCATGAACGCTATCGACCATCGAAAAACCGATCACTTCGTGGAAATAGAATTTATTCCCTTCCAAGGGAGGCAGGAAGGATAAGGGCAGGTACAGCTCGCATCCCATGATGCCATCTGCCGCCGCTTCGTTCTTCACCTCCTCGAAATCGATCCGCAAAAGGTTCGATCGGTGAAGCCGGCATTTGTCAATAAAAAAAGGAACCAGATTGTTTCCGGAAAGGAGAACAAAGACTGATTCCAGATTTTCGTAGGTTTCGGGTTCATCGGTGTCGAGTTTCGCCAACAATTCTCCCTTAAAACTATATTTCGAAACGATTTTTCCGAGGTAGAAACAATCTTCCTTTCGCATCGTTCCTAATAAAAACTATTCTTCTTCCTTCTTAGGCG
>CAVQAW010000003.1:420000-1346343 GCA_963710535.1 uncultured Flavobacteriaceae bacterium | reverse complement strand
TACACAAAACCGTTGTAGGTAATGCTGACCCGTCCTGAAATATGGATACAAAAAAATCAATTTTGAAAAATTTATTAGCTGTCTTCCTAATAATTTTAATTGTTGGCTGTGCTTCACACAAAAAAATAAATAAACTGGCTTCACAATTAAAATGTGATAAAGAAGTCGATTTTACCTTTTCTGGATCAAATAATGACGTGATGATTCAGAAAAGAGGATGGCATATGGGTAATTCAAAAGTGCCTGAATACCCAGAATCTTTTAGGGAGTCATTGGAAGAATTAGTTAGAAATTCCGGGTTAAATCTGAAATTCAAAAAAAGTCATGAAACCTTATCAGATTCAATTATCCAAGTCAATGTGAAAATTGATAGTATTATCTGGAACTTCGGTTTTTCATCGGCGACCATGGAAACATTTTTAAATTATGAGCTCCCTAACCAGTCTATAAAAGTAATTGGAAAGAACAAAGTTTACATGCAAGGCACAAAGAAAGGGAACCTATATAAATCACTAAAACATGGAAACTACTTGTTTTTATCTAAAATTTGTCATGAATAAGAGGATGAATTCAACAACGTTGCACAACAATGCCATAATTCAGCTTTACCTTGTGACCCAAATAAAATTTACACCTTTATTCTACTTGATTTCTTTGATGGAAAATCCTAACGGATTTGCCAAGCCGAAATCATAGGTACTGTGTTAAATACCACCAGAGTAAAGGCTATTTGCTTTATCCTTTTAATCGATTTGGCCAAAACACAATTTTTCACTGCCTAAGCCAGGGGCAGGTACTCATTAGGTTAAAAAATCGATCGGTGAAATCGTACACTTTATACCGTTTTTCGCATCTCAACCGACTATTGACAATATTGAACGATTTTTCATCAACAAATTGAGGAATTGAATACATTTACTTGCCTTTATGCTGAAGACAAAAGGCCCCTAAAATTCCATTTCTTTGATTTTTATATGAAGCAAAACCTTTCCCCTAGGGGCCTGTTCGTGCTGCCCTTGAGCCTTTTGATGCTGATTTCCGGATGTTCGTCAAGCGATGATGGCCCATCGATTGAATCGGATCCTTTTTACCAGGGCGCCCTCGTAAATGCGGACCTAAACCTGTTGAACCAATATTGGTCGGTTTTTGAAGTGAACTATGACAAAAGAACGGCAAATGTTCCCCATATCTATGCCAATTGCGACAGGGATTTTTTTACTTTTCTGAAGAATGGTAAGTATAGCGAATATATCATTCCAAATTCGGCCTGTATTCCTGAAGAACAACAGCTGCAGTGGCGCTTTGACCAAGGGGTGATTACCCTGGAAAACTCCTTTAAGGACTATAATGAAATGGTCGTTGTGGAACTCACGGAGAGCAAGTTCATTTTTAGGGCGAAATATGATGTAGATGAAGATGGCGAAGAAGATATTTTACAGTTTTTGGCGAAACCATACCGGCCCAATGAGAACTATTTTTATAGCAATAGTCTTGAATGGGACGATTCAATTAAAAATAAAATAAGGTTGACTTGGTCGGAATACGGTGGGATAAACATTTTCGACCGCTATGAGATCTATTTGAGCGGTGAAAATTGCGATCTTTCCAAATCGGTACTTTTGGCTACCATAAACGATAGGAGCACCACCTATTATGAGGATTTTGACCCGCCCGTAAAAAATCAATTGTGCTATTTCCTAAAAGTGTATACGGATAAAGGATTGTTGTTTGTGAGCTATCCTTATAGCATATCGCCAGAATATCTTGATGTGCCAAGTGTAGCATTGCAAGCCCCCTTGGTTCAAAATGACAAGATTTCCCTTCAATGGCAAAAATATGAAGGGCTCTACTTTTCGCATTATGAAGTTGTTTTGAAGAATTACTTTGATAGTTACGGATCGATCTCTCAAGAAAGATCGCTTATTGAAATAACGGATATCAATACCACCAGTTTTACCGATGAAGTTCCTCCCTTATTGAAAAATCCGGTTTATGAGGTTCGGGTGCACAACAAATTTGGGAAACAGAACTATTATAATCCGCAAGTCGTGGAGAGTGCCCGAGAGGCCATCTATCTTCCAGAACGGGTCATCGATCTGAAAAATGTTTACCAGTTTACCTATTCCCCTGATGAAACGGTGGTCTTTCTAAACGGTGCAAAGGAGGAATATTATGAAACCAATTTAGTGCGTTTCAATTATGGAACCAACAAAGTGGAGGCCATTTCGAACAGCCCAACCTATCTTAACGGCAATGGAAGGAATGAACTCAAGGTGGTCAATTCTTCGATAGGACAAGAACTCATGTATTTAAAATATGATGGGATTTCTGTTTATGACCCCCAAACGTTACAGTTTAAGTACGACCTGAAGCGTTCCGATTATGGTCCTTTGGTAGATTTCGTATACCTGGGAAACGACAGATATCTCTTGCTTGATGATGCCTTTGCCTATACGTTTTCGCGGGACTTTGCAAACCTGACCCTACTCGACAAGCAAGCGCATTTTACAGAAAGCCAGAGCCAATTTGGGCATCGCATATTGAGAATCGACAATGACCGGGTTCTAATAGGGGATAGCAATAAAAGCCAAAGCATTGTTTTTAGTATTGACGCAGAAGGCAAGTTAATCGATAAAAGTACAATCGATATTCCATTGACGGAGATTTGGTCGGGAGAATCCGTATTTAACCAGAGGGACAATACCATCATCAATTTCAGGGAAAATAGGATCTACGACTTACAGAGAGCTTCGTTCAGTTCCTTCGAGCAACCCTATTTTCCCTTGGCCTTGAACACTGATGGAACCAAGCTCATGGGGACCAGTAATGATCCAGATTGGAATCTCGATGATGCCTCATTGCATGAAAAAAAGGTCAGGACCCTTGATTTGACCACCTCCAATTTGGAAATAATGGAAACGGAGGGATACCCTCATTATCTGTTCGAAAACCACCTGGGGCAGATTGTCTCGTTGTCCACATTTTTCAAAAGACCGAAAGCAAATTACACCTATGAGCGACCGGATTTTTTTATTGAAATAGTGCCGCATTAATCATAAAAAAATAGAGAAGCTGGCTTGTAAAATCCCGGCCATATGGAATGGGATGCTAAAACCAAAAAGATTACACATTTCCTTATCTAATCCGATTTGTTCGCAACATCGATGTTTGCAAAGTTGATAGGCAAATTTTTCAATAATTTATATGAATTACAATATCTTTTGACCCAGATTCGCTTCGAACGGTTGTTTTTGATTTGTTGAAATGTTAAACATATGTTAAAAGGCGCGCCTCGCTGTGCCCTGCAGCCCCACCCCTTTGGCCGCTTCCCAAGCGCAGCGCGGGAAGCAATCCCGTTCCCTTGAACCCAAGATCGGCCGAAAGTTTGCTTTCCCGGCCGCGGACGAAAAAAGAGCCTGCCAATGCAGTTGGCAGAGGGGCCATGCCCTGCAGCCCCACCTCATGGGCCGCTTCCCAAGCGAAGCACCGGTCAAACCCTTCGCTGGTGTATGCGTCACGCCCGCTGTTGCCAGAGTCATGAAGAACTTTTAAAAAGTGGGCAACCGATAAGCGCCCATGTTATTACCGACGCCTATTTTGGAAAGCGAAAAATAAAAATGTCGCTTGTATAATGACCTAAGAAGCAGTGCATACTAATCTTTTCGCTTCGGTTGATACCGGCACAACCAATTTTAATAGCGCATATTTGATGATACGCCCTAACAGCTATGAAAAATAGAAATACTGATAGCCTATTCAGTTTTACTATTAAATGCGTCTTACAAAATACATCTTAACCTCCCCTTTGCCTTTTACATGAATTTTACCTCTGGCTACAAAAGAAAACTGAGTATCATCCTTAATAATTTCGTAGATTTCTTGGGTGATATTCACTCCGGCAACCTCGCCGCTACTTTCCATTCTTGAGGCGGTATTCACGGTATCACCCCAAATATGGTATTGAAATTTCTTGACTCCAACAATACCCGCCACCACAGGTCCGGTATGGATGCCTAAGCGCATTTCAAAAGGAGTTTCACTATAGGACCTTATAACTATACATTCCAAAAAGGGAGAAAAGGTTAACATCGATCTTAATTAAAAAAAACCTGTAGGTTTAGCTACAGGTTTGAAAACAAGTACTTTTAAAATCAACGAAGGTGTTTCATTTTTTGATACTCCGCTTTTTTGATGGCTAATTCAAATAGTATTGTTTTAGCTTTTTACATTTATGTTAATCCAGTACCCAAACGTCGTTTTTCTTGGAATGAGATCCCGTACCACTGGCTCCGGCCATGATATAAATTTTGTCATTAAAAACGGTAGCCGTTTGGCCGCTTCTTTCGGACAATCCGCCACCGTAATCGGCGCGTCTCCAAAGTATGCCATCATCGGTAACCCAAATGTCTTTTCGATCGCCAAAATCGTCGCTTCCGGCAATGACCCATAACTTGTCATCAAAGACCAAGGATGAATGTTCGTACCTTGGCGGAAAATTAGCGTTATCAGTTACTTTTTCCCAGCTGGCACCATCGGTACTTGACCAGATATCGTTTTTACTTACCCCATCAAAACCGCCCATTAGCCAAAGTTTGTCGTTGAAAACTTGCACAGTATGTCCGTAACGTGCCGAAAAATTTGCCGATGCCGTAACTTGGGTCCATGTACTGCCATCATCGCTTGACCAAACATCATTTGCATAACCGCCCTCAGAAATACCACCGATTACCCATAGTTTATTATCAAAAACTACCGAAGCATGCCGATATCTCTTGGAGAAATCTACATTTTCCCCGGCACTTCGCCAAAGTGCCGCATCGTCACTATACCATATTCCGTTTAAGTTTATGTTGTTTGATATTCCACCAATCACAAAAACCTTATCATTGAATACCGTAGTCGTATGAAAATACCGGGATGGGAACTCTCTTTCAGGTGGATTGGCTATCCAATTCATTCCGTCATCGGTTGACCAGACATCACCCAATATTTGACCATCATTACCACCAAAAACCCATAATTTATCTAGAAAGGAAACAGAGGTATGGTTTTCTCGTTTTGAAAAAATGGTGTTTGTTGATAATGGAGTATTAGGAATATTAGGATAACGTGTTACAAATCCGTTTACATCGCTTTCCGTAGAGGCCCCTTTGGAGTCTTTTGCAATAACTTTCCAATAGTATTCCGTGATGAGATTAAGACGTGTGCCAAGCGTAAAATTAGTTTCGGTCAGATTTTCGGCAATTAATGTTGTTACATTTTCAGCAGTATCAAGGTAAAGGTCGTAGGAAACGGAATCACCTTCTGGATCAACGGCAGCTTCCCAACTAAATGTGGGCAATAGTTCAACACTATCTTCTGCATTTGGCACATTTAAAAGGTTAAAAGCTGAGGGCTCAACATTGATCGGTGTTTCGACCGGAGGTGTTTTGGTTGGGGGTTCGGTACCTTCAATCGGTGTGAACTGCGAATCTTCTTTGCTGCAAGCTATTGCAGCCAGTATCAAAATACTGCTTAGTATAAGTTGTATCTTTTTCATCTTTTAATTATTTAATGGTTTATATCTGAACATTCCCGAAAATCAAAAAGCTTAACATCGGGATTAGGTAACAGCAAATTCTACTGATTCCGATTTTTGCAACTCAACGGGTCGATTATTTAAAATGAAGTGAGTAAATATTAAATGGGACGTTTGAACAGTGCTCAAATCTCGTATTTATAGGGTTATTCACACTGTTTAATCTATGGCCCAAATATCAGGGCTTCCCTCACCAATGATCCAAATTTTATTTTTGAATACTGCGGTCCTTGGATAATTGAATTCTTGCAAGGCATTTTCTGGCCCAAGTATCGTCCAATCTATACCATCAGTGGTATAACGTATTTCGTTGCTTGAAATACCACTGTAGTCCCCACCGATGACATATAGCTTATTGTCGAATACGATAGAGGAGTGACCGTATTTAGTAAGAAAAGTATCCCCCTGCCCGTAATTTTGCCAATCGGCACCATTGCTGCTGTTCCATATTTTGATTTTATCGCCTATCTGACCATCTCCACCGATTATCCATAGTTTGTCTTGAAAAACCGCACTGGAATGATATTCCCGTTCAGGGAATGCAGCTTCAGTAGCCGTCTGTATCCAATTCGTTCCATCGACACTAGACCAAACATCGGCTTGACGATTTCCTCTGATTACCCACAGTTTATTATCGAACGATTCCAAACTAAGTTCTTCTCTAGATTCGAACGGAGCTTCAGATATAGCTTCGAACCAACTACTGCCATCTTCGCTATACCATACATCATTAGTTTTGGTTCCGCCCTCATTACCGGCAATAACCCACATTTTATCATCGAAAACGATACTTGCGTGATAGCTCCTTGGCGGAAATTGTGGTAATGCTTTTATAGGAAAATCCGGAGAAACCTTGTTCCAATTTTCACCATCGGTACTGTTCCAGACATCATTTTTATTTTTACCTTCAATTGGATCATAGCCTCCTAGCAGCCAAACCTTATCTTGAAAGACTAACATCGAAAAGCCTTCTCTTGGTAAAAATCCAGGAATACTTGTTACAGGATTATCAGGAAACCGAAGATTACGTGTTGTAAAGGAATGTGTCGCACTTGATATTGATGCATCTTTGGCATCTTTCGCTACTACCTTCCAATTATAATCAGTAATGAGATGCAAACGCTCTGTCATAGAGAAATTCGGCTCAACAAGATTTTCTGCAACCAAGGTGATTGGCTCTTGATTATCATCGAGATAAAGATCATAGGTTATAGCTTCCCCTTCAGGATCGACTGCAGGCTGCCATATAAAAGTCGGAGTTAGATCTATGGCCTCACTACCATCGGGAACATCGATGAGCTCAAAGAGTTCAGGTGCTTTATTTTCCGGAGTTTCTGTTCCTGGGGTAGTATCCCCTGGCGGAGTTGTTTCTGTTGGTGGTTTCGTTGCCTCTTTTACTGGCAGAGGCATATCTTCTTTACTACAGGCTAAAATTACCAGAATGAAAATGATTGTTATGTATTTCATGGTCAAATATTTTTCTACTTAGTTTATTTTTATGTATCTAAAAAGAATAGTTCAATGAGAATGTATCACGAAAATTGTGATCAGTTATTTACCAAAATAGCCTCATCGGGTGCTGTTTCATTCTTGTTATCCTCCCATTTTTTAGATTCGAAATGAGATACTTGATTATAAGTTGAAGTTGGATTCTGAGTAAAAACGTTCAAGTTCCCAAAGTCAATCTCAAAGGCTTTTGAAAAAACTTTTAAAATTCTGTTTAAAAGAAAGGCGATGATCAAAGTGGTCTCCAAAGCGGACAATGCCCAAAGTGGAAGTGTATTGGCAATAAGGTCAAAACCTTGACCGAAAAGGATTGAAGTATTCAAAATCAATGCTGTTGTGATGATAGTGGATGGTTTCATAATGGTGCTGTTTTATTATTGTTGTTTTCTGTTTTAGTTGTCTATACTTGAATATTCCAAAAATTGAAAAAGGTTAACATCGGAAATAAAAAAAGTAACTAGTGGCCTTTAAAAAGTAGTCGGTGAACTTGTATCTGGGATTTGGATTTAGGAATTGACAATCAGTGAGCGGGAATCAGCATATAAAAGGGTTACGATATAAATAAGAGAGTATCATCAAAATATCGGATTTCAATACCATGAAAAATGGTATTTAAGGAAACTTCAAAAAAAATGCTAGATAAAATGTTAAATTAGCTTAAGTATGTTAACCTTCTTACACCCAAGGGTATATTCATGAAAGAAGCACAGAAAAACCTTACGCTAGAAGATCTGAAACAGGCATCGCAAGCGGTCATGAGGCAGATTTATGAAGAAAACCGCCGTAAGTTTTTGAGTTTTGCCCGTAAGTATAATTTGTCTGAAGAGGAAAACAAGGATATTTATCAAGACGCCTATATCGTAATCTATGACAATGTCATGAAAGGGAAAATCAAAGATCTGAGCGGCAGTTTTGGAGGATACCTTTTCGGCGTCGGGAAGAATTTGATCTTGAAACGAATGCGCGAAAACAAAAATAACAATACGGTCCCCTTTGAACTTTCCTCGGCCATGAGAGCCGGAGAATTAGGAAGCGATTTCGAGATCAGTACCGAAGTTTCGACTCGAAGACAGGCCCAGATGATTGACCAATTGGATGCATTGGGCGAAAAATGCCAAGAGCTTATAAGAGCTTATTATTACAAAGGATTATCGATCAAGGAAATAATGAAGAATGAAAATTATGCCAGCGAGAATGTAGTGAAAAGTGCTAAATCGCGCTGTTTGAAATTGTTAAAGGAACGCATGAACGCAATAAGCCCTCATCATGGATAAAGAACAGTTATTGGATAATTTCTTTTCTAACTCACTGACGAAAGCACAGGAAAGGTTATTTCACGATCTTTTAAAGACGGATACGGAATTCAAGGAACGTTTCGAATTCGAACAAGATCTTCAACGGGCCTCTGAAATTAGAGAACACCGCGATATGAAAAAGATGTTGGTGGGGTTTGAAGACGCTATTTCTCAATCCGAAAAAGAGGTGCCAAACATTGGCAGATTCAGAAATTGGTCCATTGCCGCATCAATATTATTATTTATTGGTCTCGGCTGGTTGGGCTACTACTCGTTCAAGGGCACGGACTATAATGGGCTATATAATGCGAATTATACAGAATACCCTAGCACCGTACATGCAATCTCGCGCGGGGAAAATGAGAATTCTTCACTAGAACAAAGGGCATTTGAGGCCTATGACAATAACGACAATGCCATAGCAATTTCTTTGTTCTCCGAGCTAAAATCATCCAAAAACCCAGACTACGCCGACTTCTATCTGGCCCAGACCTATCTGAAACTTGGGGATTTTGAAAAGGCAAGCATGCTTTTCAAAAAAATAATTGCCGACAAAAAGGAGTTCGAGCCCGAAGCCCGTTGGTATCTTGCACTGACCTATTTGAAAAAGGAACAAAAGGAAACTGCAATTACAACTTTGAAGGTTGTCATCGCTGATGGTAGGTATAACAAAATGGATGCGCAAACTTTATTGGAAAAACTGGATTGAACCCACGATGTTTTACAAAAAAGGCGGCTTCTTTTTTAATCGTTTGCGTTGATATCCATAAAAAAGTAAGGCGGCCAAAACGCTTCCAGATCCCAGAAAGATCCATTTGCCTTTAGTTGGACCTGTTTTACTAATAGGTTCATTATTACCGATGACAATTAAACTCGCCCAATAGGAAGGCAATAAACTGTTTCTGTACTTGGACAAAAATTTAATTTTGGCCTTTTGCATCGCCTCAGATTTGGTCATACCCTGGGCAAGTCCACTATAGAATTCGGTCATCAGTTCCTTACTCTTCTTGTCGTTAAGCGTCCAAAGGGAGGAAACCACACTTTTGGCCCCTGAGTGGAAGAAACCACGGGCAAGGCTCATGGCACCCTCCCCTTTTTTCAGTTCGCCCATAGAGGTATTGCAGCCACTGAGCACCACCATATCCGATTGGTTTTTCAGTGCGTAAATTTCATTCAAAAAAAGTTTTTCATCACTAAAGGCGATCCAGGGGTTTCCACCTTCGCCTACATCGGCATGGGTAGAAAGGTGCAAGATCTTAAAGTCGCTCTGGTCCGTCAAAAACCGATTTTTGGTTGCTTGTCCGTTGAGTAACAGTTCGCCATTAAAGATATTTTCGACCTCCCTTACTTCTTCATCACTGAAGTTTAGGTTGGCCAGGCCTAAGGAAGCAAATTGCACCGGGGCGAAGCCCATCAATTCTTTGATCGGGGTACCTCCACTATACTTTTTTGCATCGAGGTACGATATGGAATACGCATAACGTATCTCTGTTTCCTCAATAAGATATTTACCGTTCTGTACATCGGTAATCAATGCCTCAAAGGGAATCTGTTGCAGGATGAAATCATTGATCAGCGTTAGCCTTTTTCCCTTAATATTCTTATATACTTCGATGGGTGCCAATTCGGTAAAGACCTTATGCGCCAGATTGTTGTATTCCGCACGTCTTGCTCGATCCGAGGTCTGATCGGTCAACAGGCCATAAAGTTGTACCAGCTTTTCATTTAGATCGGGAACGTTCTCCAATTTAAAAAAATAAGGTCGTTGCTTAGTACTCAAAAGTCCATAACCTTGTTCATTGTTCAGAATGTAATGCAGCACCACCTCGTCGCTTGAAATATATTTTTCCTTGAACTTGGCATAGGGGAGCACATCGACCTTCTTTTTGATCTTGGCATATTCGGGATATGCTACTGCCAAGGAATCGGTAAAAAGTTCGTACTGGCGTTTGCTTTTATAGACCTTTGCATTTAAGAGTTCAAGAGTATCTTTTGAAGCACTAGTCATATTCTGAAACTCATTTTCAGATAGGTATATGGCGCGTTTTAGCTCAAATTCCCTTTTGGCTATGGCCTGGGGTATTTTGGCAATGTCCTTGGCCTGTTCGCTGGTAATATCCTCCAAGAGCAAAAGGGCCTTGTTGCGCTCCATAAAATGAAAAGCCTCTTGTGGTTTTTTTAGCAGGTAACAGACCTCGACGGCCTTCATGTATAAGGAGGCCCCTTTTTCACGCCAAAAAAGTTTAGATTGGTATTCTGTGCTTTCATTTCGGATAACATCGATCAGGCCATCGGCATGGGTAAAGGTTTTTAGGGCCTCTTCCAAGTGAGTTTTGTTATCATCAAATTGATAATATTTTAGCCACGCATTGGCTTTGGCGATCAAGTGATCCAAAAGGGAAATTTTGTCGGTGGCCACTTCCAGTTCCTGAGTTTTGGGAAGTATATTATATTTCACTTCATCTTTGTGGCCTGTCGCTAGGGAAATTGATTTTTGATAATTAAAAAGACCTTTTTCAAATTGGTTTTGAATTAGGTAAAGGTCGCCTAGGTTTTCATAAGGTTGTGTTAGGTTGGCATCATAAGAAATAGACTTTTTAAGGTACTCAAGTGCCGAAACATAGTCCTTTAGTTTAATTAAGGATAAGCCAATACTATTGTAAACCTTTGCCAAATCTTCACGATACAGTTCAGTGGTATCGTTAAGTACCATTTTATGGTATTTAAGAGCCTCGGAGTAATTTCCAATTTTTAGCAGGCGGTTTCCTTGCAATTGATTTACTTGAGCTTGTTTAACATTATCGTCAAGAATATCAACTTTAAGAATGGAATCTGCCTTCAATAAATAGGTATCGACAAGTTTCGAATTTTCTTGAAAGCCCATTAATCCATAGGTGTCCGCTAGTTCTATATTTGCATCGACCATCAACTCTGGATTGTCATTGTTGACATTATAAAAAGATATAATATCATTTAAACTTTCGATGGCCTTATGAAAATCGCCCGTGGTTTTATACAAGGATCCCAATTCTAGGCGGGCAAATTGTGTTTTATTATCGTCATGACCCAAATCGACCAATAGGGAAAAAGTATTTATGGCTTCAAAAGGCTCTTCGTTTAGAGCGTGGAAATAGCCTAAATTATATAGAGATTTTTTCAGTGATGCTGTGTCTATAACACTCAAAGCCTGTTTAGCCTTTACGGCTTTACCGGTATAAAGAATTGCATTTTTTAAATCTTCTTGCTTCCCCTCATCGTTCCAATTATTAAAGTACCACTTATTGCCGATATTGTGGCAGAGTTCGGCAAAGTCGAATTTTGTCAGCGTTTTTTCATTTACCAATAGTAAAAAATCTATTTTTTTTTGCCGTAATTCAATAGTTTCTACGCCCTCAATAATTTTCATCAATTCTTCTGTTTGCCCTCTAGTATAAAATGTTACTAACAGGCAAACTAAAAAATAGAAAAAATGGGATGGCAATTTCATTTGTTCATTGAAATACACCAGCTTGTAATTTAAATAGAGTACTTAGCAATCTCAAAAACACTTTCCATTATGGCCAATATTCAAAGATGACACTTAAAGATAGTAACTATTTGTTCTCAAAATATTCTTCACGAAAAAATCCACCTATTCTGGCCGAAACTAGAGCAGTGGATTGAAAAAATTTAGAGTAAAAGAAATAATCTAATTGTTCAAAATGGCCCTTTGACCCCCAATTTTTGATTTTAGTTTTGGTGCCTGAACTGCAGATTGTTTTACCGATCCAACTAATACATTCGGACTTGGTCTGCTGTTAACCGCAATTTTTGCGGCTACACTGGAGACTAAAGCCGTAGCATATGAAGTGCCCGAGAGCAGATACGTTTCGTTCGCCTGTAACACATAGTTAGCGGTAAATGGGGCAGCAACGTCTATACTGACCTTACCATAGTTTGAATCTGGGTGTAGCATAATATTTTCAGGTTCGTAACCGGCATTTCGCTCAATTAATTCAAATCCACCAACAGACAGCAGATTCGTGGAAGTATAACTCGATAGAAAATGATCATTACCGTTGTTATCAGTGTTCTGGCCGTTATTGCCTGCCGAAGCAATTATCACAGATTTATTACTTATATCAGAAATTATTCCTGATAAAACAGATTGCTCTTTGACCCCCGGCATGAGACCTCCAAAACTAGTATTGACTATGTCCAATCTGCCCCCTTCTTGTTGAATTTTCTTAATATACCCAAAAGCACACACCACATCCCAGTAAGATCCATAGCCTGCCTGATTGAAAACTTTTAAGGGTAAAATTCTGTAATCTATATTTTGTTGGTTCAATTTTGAAGTTATTATAGAAGTTACAGCGGTACCATGACCTTGGTCGTCCATGATATTAGCTGTATCATCCACAAAATTCCAACCCGATGAAGTTGCATAGCAATCTTGCAGACCATTGGTACCATACAAATATGAAGGATTGCGCAAAAAGTCTAGCCCAGTATCTACTACGGCAATATTTACAGTACCTGATGTAGGAATCTGAACCAGCGGCCCAGAAGGTGCATCTGGATTGCTAGATTGAAAACCAGGAAATGGATTTAACTTCATTTCAAACCCACGATCCCCTTCAACACCTTGACCGCCTCTCCGCTTTATACTTGCAACGCCATCCTCGATTCTAAGTTGATTCGTATCAATGGTCCATAATTCTATGTTTATATCGCCACAGTTGCACTTCTCGGCAGGAGACGCCAAGAAGAATTCATCCCTGATAATCTGCCTTTGCTCGTCTGTCAAGTTACCATCGAATTTGACGACCAATTGATTTGAAGAAGGTTTTATAGTATAGCCGTCGACCACCGTAATCCCCGGATTGGCAACGGCCTTCGTTTGTGAAATAGGTTGTTCTTCATCCATTAAAATAGGCTTATCACAACTACTACAGGCCGCAACAAGCATTAAAAATGCCAAGTGAATTTTTGTTTTCATAATCCAAGATTTAATGGTTAACTATTTTGTTGTTTAACAACACATGTCATTTTTGAAGGAGAGGTTAACATATAGCTGCAATTAATAGCAAATTTTTATGGTGTAAAGCTAGAATTTAGTCCAATCCAACCTTTACTCAATAGTTCAAAAAGTTTGTATTATAGTTCAAAAGCCTAGCCCGGCTTATACAAAAGAGGTAAATGAGCAAACACAACTACCCGAAGTTTGCCCTAAAAAATTCACACCTCTTTTCTGTTGAAATACTCCGTCGGCGAACTTCCATAATAGTCCTTAAAGCATTTTGTAAAATAAGAAAGACTGTTAAAACCGACCGAATAGGCCACTTGGGAAATAGAATCGCTTTTTTTCGATAAGAGCTGGGTCGCCCTTTTAAGCCTGAAATTTCGTAACAGTTCGCCAGGCGGTTGGTTCGTTAACGCTTTTATCTTCATGTGTAGTTGTGTTTTGCCCATGGCAAGTTCGCTTTGCATTTGGGGCACACCAAAATCGGGGTCGGAATGTTTCGTTTCCAAAAGGTGTAGGACTTTGGTCAAAAACTTATCGTCCAATGAGGTAACAGTGACATCCTTTGGATCCAAAGAACCGTTATTGGAAAATAGTTTTCGAAGCTCCTGTCGTTGCCGGATAAGATTTTTTACCCGCATCTGCAATTCCTTTACGTTGAAGGGTTTGATCAAATACTCGTCTGCACCCGTTTCCAGTCCTTCCAATTTGTTTTCGATTCCCGCTTTTGCGGTCAACATGATGATGGGGATATGACTGGTACTGATATCGGTCTTTAACTTTTTGCAGAGGGTAGTGCCATCCATTTGAGGCATCATAAGATCGGTTATTATCAAGTCTGGCATTCTTTTGGTAGCTTTTAATAGCCCTTCCTTACCATTTACCGCTTCCAATACTTCATAGTCTTGCGCAAGTAGCTCCTTAATATAATAACGCATATCGTTGTTGTCTTCAATTACCAAAACCGTACCCAATTTTGTGTAGGTTATTTTATTTTCCGCCTCAAGGGTCTCAAATAGTTCGTCATAGTCTGTATGTTTTGGATAGTCAATATTATCTAATTGTCCGGTCAGAATTTCTTCCATAGGTAGGTTCACCATAAAAATAGTGCCCGTAGCTACTTCGCTTTCTACCAATATTGTTCCTCCCATAAGATCAACGAGCTCCTTAGTAAGTGCCAGGCCGATTCCTGTTCCTGTATTCTCCTTAGTGTAGCTATCGTCGACTTGATAGAACCGATCAAAAATATGTGGTAGATTTTTCTTGTCTATACCATAACCTTTATCGCCAATCTCCAGATGTAGGGAATGCTCTTCATGCCAAACATGAATTGTTACTTTAGACCCATTTGGGGTGAACTTAAAAGCATTGCTCAATAGGTTATACATTATTTTCTCCAATTTGTCCCTATCAAAAGACGCCCACAATCTGGTGGAAGGAACCTTAATCTGAAAATCAATATTTCTTGAGGTTGCGTGCGAACCAAAAGCTGAGGCGGCTGCCCGTATGCATTTATAAACATCGCCGTCTTCTAGATTCAATTGCATTTTACCACCATCGAGTTTTGAAAGATCCAACAACTGATTGACCAAACCTAGCAGACGGTTTGTGTTGCGACGAATCATTTTGATATCGGTAGTGCTAATCTTATTTTTTTTATTTTCCTCCAATTTTTCAATCGGGCTTTTTATCAAGGTAAGTGGGGTACGAAACTCATGTGAGATATTCGCAAAGAGACGTGTTTTTAGCACATCCATTTCTTTTAATTTTTCGGTCTGTTGACCTAAAAGTTCGTTTTTAAGGCGCACTTCTTCGGTTCGTTCACTAATAATGGATTCTAAAGACAAGTTCTTAGCTCGCAATTGTTGTGAACGCAGACGGTTAAAAGACCACAAAAGCATCACAGCCAAAAGGGAATAGAATACATAGGCCCACCACGTACGATACCATGGGGGAAGAATAGTAAAACTATAACTGTCTTCGGTACTAAGTTTCCCAAAAATGTTTTTAGCACGGACTTTGAAGGTATAGCTGGCTTCCGGTAGGTTGGTATAATCCTTTTTGGTTTCAGAAGTCCATGTGGACCAATCTTCATCAAATCCCTCTAAAAAATATTGAAATGTATTAGCCTTCTCCTCCTGGAAACTAGGGGCGGCATATTCGAACCGAAAATTGTTGTTTTTGAATGGAAGGTAAGATGAATTAAAGAAATAAGGTCCTTGAACCAATAATGAATCATTTTTATAAACTACTTTTTTTAAAAGTGCTGGAAACTGTGAATTTATTTTTGACGCCGTTTTTAGATCATAACGTACTATGCCTTTTTCTCCACCATGCCAAATGATCTTGTCTTTTGCTTCTACCAACCATGACCAACCCATATCCTTGCGTATGCGCTCTTCTCCTAGGTCTTGAACCTTGAAGCCCCCATCAGATGACTTCCATGCCGCATAATGCTTTTCCTGACTATTGTAGTTCATTGAGCTAAACAGCATATTTTCTTCTTTGTCGACATATTCTATATAAATGGATTGATCTATCATCCGCACGACAGAATTCAAAGTTTCATCGGGTTTGAATTTCTTAATCACCCTATCGAATTCAAAGGTTTCCTTTCCCTCTATCGAAGCAAAAAACAATGTACCGTTTACTAGGTAAGGTATGCCTCTATCGTTCGGCAAGCCATCTTCAGTACCAAATTCTTCAACGATGGGTGCTTCTAACTTCTTTGCCCTATCACTATTTTCAAAAGAAATACGGCACACCATGGCCGTGTTCGAACCCAACCATAAATTTCCAGATGCCTCTTCAACTATTTTATTATAACCACTTTTTGCACCATTAACAAGACCCTCATCGACCCAACGACCTTCCTTAAAATAAATAGACTCAATACCACCTGATGACATGGTAACAAAAACCCTGTTTGCGTCCAAATTTGAACGAAGTAGTCCATTTGTTGAAGTCTCCTTTAGTTGGGTGACTTCGTTGTTCTTTAATTGATATAGCCCTCCGTCTCCTGATATTATTAGCATATTATCAAAAATCACAAGATCATAAACACCAATGTTTTCCATATCTTTCACGGGTTCAAAAATGGAGCCTTTTGTTTCATCTTGCTTTAAACGAAACAATCCGTTTATTGTTCCGGCATATATTTCACCTTCGAAGCGATTGATGGTATAACAAGGCACAGAAAGACCCAATAGTTCATATTTACTAAATGGAGATGGAAACTCTATTTTTGAGATTCCGTATTCAAAACCGACCCATAATATTCCTGAACGATCCTGAAATAATCTACGGGCGACCTTCGAACTAAGCATTTTATCCTTGTTTATCAAAATCTTCTTTCTGCCGTCAGATTCCATAACGGCTACGCCTTCTGCTAGCGTTGCTAAAGCGATACTGCCGTCGTTAAGCTTTATTCCGGAGTAAAGCCTGCTTCTTTCTATATAAGCATCCAGTTCAGTTTTAAAAGGGGTTATTATGCCATTTTCATAAATAAAAAACTCCTCAAGGGTCCCTACCAGCATGCTCGCTTTACCATGGGGCAGCAAGACTCCTATCCTCTTGTCCTTGAAAAAATCACCCCCAGCCACTAACTTAAGTTCGTCATTCTCCAACCGCATTAGCCCCCTATCTTTAGCGCATACATAAAGGTCATTGCCGACTAAAAAGGATGTCAGCAAAACAGTGTCACTATCCCATATCTTGAGTTGATTATTTGCCCATCTAATTAAAAAGTCTCTATCACGAAAATAGACTCCTTCTTTGGCAACGTGCACATCCCGAACATATGCAATTTCATGTTCTTGCTCCTTCAATAAATCAATCATGGAAACATAGACCATTTTACCTTGCCCATCTGATTCTATGTAACCGAATTCCTCTGATGCGCCCACATATATTCGGTTTTGATTGTCAATGGCAAGAGATAACACAATGTTTTTTCCAGGTAATTCGATGATTTCCCAATTGACCCCATCATACATAAGAACCCCATCGGCGTTTGCAAAATAAAGAATGCCTAAGCTGTCTTGAACAACATTAAAATTTTCAGCATGGTAATTATAGTCGTCCGGAGTATAATTTTGAATATAGGGCAACCCGGCCTCATTGATATGTTGTTCATTTGAATCGGTGTCACTTACTTGACCAATTGCCATACGAGGTATCGATGAACAAAGTAGAAATGCGTAAAATGCCAGGTTTCTGCTCATTGCCCTTATAAATTTTAACAGTTATTAAAGTACAGATTTTTTTATTGAAAATTATTTAAGGTTTAAAGTTGATTAAAATTTAAATTCTTTATCAATAGTATGGTTTGTCAAGCGCAATGGGACTAAATTATTTGAAGTGACATACATCTTAAAATAATGACCATCAAATCATTAGTATTTTAGATATCATAATGGCCTTTGAGGATATATCCAAATTTTTACTTTCGTTATTTGTGAAATATGAATTTCGATATAGATAAGAACTGGAAAACGTGCATTAAAACATCAGAATACCTAAATGAATTTATTTTCTTTTAATCGTCTTAGGAATTAAGACACGATCAAGCACATTTTTAATCATTGATTCAAAGTGTTCCTCAATTTTAATGTTAAACATATGTTAAAAGGTGCGCCTCGCGGTGAGCATAAAAAAGCACCCTTTGGTAAGCCTTGAAAACAGGTGGTTTTAGAGAAAAGTTCGAGTCCCGTCCGGACCGCAGAGTACAAGCCCTTCACACAATGTGTGAGGGGCTTTTTTGGTCTTGGGCCGAAAGCTAGCTTTCATGGCCACGGACCAAAAAAGCACATGCCAACGCAGTTGGCAGAGGGGCCGTGATCTGCAGCCCCCCCCTTGGGCCGCTTCCCAAGCGCAGCGCGGGAAGCAATCCCGTTCCCTTGAACACAAGATCGGCCGAAAGCTAGCTTTCATGGCCACGGACCAAAAAAGCACATGCCAACGCAGTTGGCAGAGGGGCCGTGATCTGCAGCCCCCCCCCTTGGGCCGCTTCCCAAGCGCAGCGCGGGAAGCAATCCCGTTCCCTTGAACACAAGATCGGCCGAAAGCTGCTTTCATGGCCACGGACCAAAAAAGCACATGCCAACGCAGTTGGCAGAGGGGCCGATGACCTGCAGCCCCCCTTGGGCCGCTTCCCAAGCGCAGCGCGGGAAGCAATCCCGTCCCCTGGGAACCCATGATCGGCCGAAAGCCTGCTTTCACGGCCAACGGACCAAAAAAGAACATGCCAACGAAGTTGGCGTAGGGGCCGTACTCTGCAGCCCCACCCCTTGGGCCGCTTCCCAAGCGAAGCACGGGAAGCAATCCCTTGGAGTGGGTGGGGGTCACGCTCGAATTCCTTCCTTTCTGATAAAATGTTCTTTTTAACAGACCAGTTGAAAACATCCACAGCATGGAAAGTTAATGTTTTCTTGAGGGTTTTTGCCCCTATCTTTATAGCTGAATTAAGGTTGATCATCCTTAATTGGTTCGTTCCGGCAATCATAATTTCAAGCGCATCATATTTCCAAAAATGAATGAATTAATCGAATTGATACTTCACACCGATGATGCCTTAATGGCCTTGGTCGCTGATAACGTAAACAAAGCATACTTTATACTTTTCCTGATCATTATGCTGGAAACGGGATTGATTTTTTTCCCTTTTCTGCCTGGCGATGGACTATTGTTTTCGGCCGGTGTGATCACCGCGACTACCGAATTGGAGATTGCGGTTCTGCTGCCACTTTTGATCATTGCCGCAATTGCCGGAAACCTTTTGAACTATTATGTTGGATTGTCATTGGGAGCGGGTTTAAGGACAAGTAAAAATTCCATCGTCCAAAAATTCTTGGGGAAATATCTGCCCACAGCCGAAAAATATTACCAAAAACACGGTAGCCAAGCAGTGATCATAGGACGTTTTTTCCCCATCATCAGAACCTATATTCCGTTCGTAGCCGGTTTGGCCAAGATGAAACGAAACTTGTTCTTTAAATATACTATAATCGGCGCCGTTTCGTGGATTTCGTTGTTTCTCCTGACCGGTTTCTTTTTGGGCGAAATAATGTGGATCAAAGAAAATTATGGATTGATTTTTTTAATGCTCATTGTAGTTTCTTTAATGCCATTTGTTTGGGCCATGTTTCGCAGAATAGTTCTTAAAAAATAGATCATCGGGGCACTTCACCTATCAACAGAAAGTTTAAATAACCCCATTTTGTTTTCAATTGTTCAATTTCCTGGAATGGACATCTATTATTTCAAATCATTTTATAGGCGATATGCAATCGCGCCGAATTTACTTCTCAAAATGGCAAGTTCTATAAATTGGCCAATTTAGGATACGAATTTACAAGAGTATGAAGCTTTCTCTATTTGTCTCATTCTTGGTCTCCTTTTAGTAGTATCGTTCATTCACATTTCATGGGACACCATATGGATACCCTGTAAGCGAGAGGGTCACGCCCGAATTTCCAGATGGCCAAATCCGTTTTTCAATTTATTTGTCTAAAATATCAAGTGCGGGTACTTCCTTGGGGCAGCACCTATGACAAATATCATGGCATGTTTTGTTTCCCGCCTTTACATTTAACGGCACGGTGCATCACCATTTCCGAATAGGCCATCATTCAGGTTTTGCCACCAAAAATGGAACTTGGCCTTATAGCGGCCGAACTCCATAAAAAGTTGATCGTTGGATGTATACCTTACTTATCAATAATGCCTGAAGGATTCGACATATGGAAGTTATTGGCTGGATTGGGAATTTTCCTGTTCGGAATGTTCCTGATGGAAGAATCGATCAAAAAACTTTCCGGTAGATCGTTCAAACGTCTTATCAGGGAATACACCACGGGGAAGATCAAATCTATCTTCGCCGGGATTTTTGCCACCTCCATATTACAGAGCAGTTCTGCGGTTTCACTGATGATTTTGGCATTCGTGGGTGCAGGAATCATGACCATGGAAAATGCCATCGGGGTAATACTGGGTTCCAATATCGGGACCACGATTACGGCTTGGATCGTCGCCACGCTCGGATTTAAATTCAGCATCGAGAGCTTTGCACTGCCAATGATCGGCAGTGGGGGTCTCGGTCTGATATTTCTGGGGAATTCTGAAAAATATGCGAACATCAGCAAACTGGTTGTTGGCTTCGGCTTTCTTTTTATGGGGCTTGACTATATGAAAACGAGCATGGAAGTTTTTACCAGTACCTTGGATATCAAATCGATACCCGACTACGGTATAATTTTCTATCTGGTAATTGGGATATTGCTGACGGCAATAATGCAGTCAAGTTCCGCGACCATAGCGATAGTGCTAACCGCCCTGAATTTGGAAATATTGGGCTTCAATACTGCGGCAGCCATGGTGATCGGTGCGAATGTAGGCACTACGGCCACGATCTTGCTCGGGGCCATCGGTGCCATTCAAGTAAAAAAAAGGGTTGCGTTCAGTCACTTGGTATTCAACCTGGTTACCGCTTTGGTTGCCCTTTTGCTGATGCCTGCCCTGATTTATGTTGTAATCCATATCGTTGATATCAAAACCGATGCCGTGATTGGTCTGGCATTGTTCCATACCATTTTCAACCTGCTGGGCGTACTGATATTTTTCCCTTTTATCCCCGTTTTGGCCAGGCTACTGATCAGATTATTTCCGGACAAAAAAACGGAAGTCACGCTGTTCATCAACAACACGACCCCCGAGATTGCCGAGGCCGCCTTATCGGCCATGAAAAAGGAGACCCTGCATCTGGTTAGAAATGCACTTCGTTTTAACCTGGGTGTCTTACGTATCGATGAAAAACTTGTCTTTTCCCAATATGATTACAGTGGGAAGGAAACCAAACCCATCCGGGTAACGGAAGAAGATATGTATGATAATTTGAAATTGCTCCAGGCCGAGATTTTTACCTTCTCGGCTGGCATACAATCCCACGAACTGACGGAAATGGAATCCCAGGCGCTCAATCGATACCAACATGCGGCAAGAATGGCCCTGCATTCCGCAAAAACATTAAAGGATGTAAAACATAATTTTGATGAGTTCGAAAATTCCGACAGCAATTTTTTGAATGAACAGTACACGCATTTCAGAAAACGTTTGATCGAAACCTATCTAAAAATTGATAAGCTGATTGTTGAGGACACAAAAAAGGACAAAACAAAATCGATCCTTAAGATTTTGAAAAATCTTAAGGAAGAGGATCAAGATTTTTTAAAGCTAACCACCCAGGCCATCAACAGCAAACAGTTGCAAGATATTGAGGTGTCTACAGCAATTTTGGTAAATAGGGCGTTCCTTCAATCATGCAAGCAGATATTATTTGCCATTCTGGAATTGGTTTTGAGCAAAGAGGAGACGCAACAATTTGAAGTTGTACAGGATATTAATGATGAATTGGGTGAAAATCAATGAATCATTGACTCCTGGAATAATTACCTGCTCTTAACAGGATTTGCCATGGTCAACAAGTAATTAGCACACCCAAACTCCAATGCTTTTACCGGTTCGGTTCTATATACGCACGATTTCAATGGGTCCCAAATCGTGAATTGCCTAATAGCTTATTTTAAAGACCGTACCGCCCAGGTCATCACTCACATAAAGTTCCCCATTGGGGCCTTGCGCCAAACCACAGGGGCGATGTTGCACGGGGCCTTGGGGGTCGGCTAGATCGATCCCGGCAAAATCGTCCGCAAAGATCTCCCAATCCCCGACGGGCTTCCCGTCTTTAAACGGTACGAAGGCCACAAAAAATCCTTTTTTGATTTCTGGGGATTGATTGTGAAAAGCGATAAAAGCCCCATTTTTATATTTTTCCGGGAACATCTTGCCTGTGTAAAAGAGCAGGTCGTTAGGCCCCAAATGGGCCGGGAAGGCCATGATGGGGTCCAAGGCATTTTCACCACCCGTTGTTTCCCCGTCGCCGCCATATTCGGGCGCAACTATTTTCTGATGCTTGAACTGGTCATAATAGATATAGGGCCAGCCCGCGTCATCGCCTTCGTGCAATTCATAAAGGGTTTCTGCTGGCAATTCGGCACTTTGCTGGGGGGTATACATGTCGGGGTAAAAATCGGATAGTCCGCCACGCCCGTGAACGGTGGCAAACAAAGTGTTCGTTTCAAAATTCCATGCCGTGCCTACGGCGTTTTTAAGTCCGGTGGCATACCGCGTTCCGTCGGAAAAGCGCTGGTTCAGCCGATCGGCCTTGAATTTCCAAATGCCCCCTGCCGAGTCAAGTATGGTACAGGGCATCATTCCGGTCTTGGCCACCTCGTCCCTGCAAGCATCGTTCCATGAGCCAATAGTGACATAGAGGTTCGAATCCTTGTCGATTACAAATGACTTTGCGTTGTCTTGGCCCATATCGATAAGGCCGTCCACTATGTTTTCCGGATTTTCGGTATCGATCAAGGCTTCATTTTCATCCAGTTTGTAGCGATAGACCCCGGAGTTGGAAGAGGCATACAAATAACCGTTCCCAACGGTGATGCCCGTACCGGGCAGCGCGCCGAATTGTTGTTGTTTGTCAATGGTGCCGTCCTTGTTGCTGTCCGTTAATAACACGATTCCTTTGTCATCCTTGAGTACGGATCTGTTTACATAGATATCCCCGTTTTTTGAAACGGTGATATGCCGGATGGCCCCGAGGTCTTTGGCCACGATTTCAACGGAAAATCCGTCAGGAACCACTATGCCCGTTTCATTAATGATGGTTTTGGGCTCATTTTTTGGAGTGTCGGCGCACTTGATACATGAGATCCCCAAAAGTGCCACCATGGCCATTCTGGTAAAGGGATATAGGGAAGGAAAGTTTTTCATCGGATGGTTTTGAAAGCTTGGTTTGGAACTCAAGGTACTACATCGATTTTATTAAAATGGGATAAAGCGTAAAATATTCCATACATTTTTTCCCTCTCACTTTCTTTGAACGGCCCAATAAATACCTTGCCAAGATGCTGGGATGGCCATGGGTGCATCGCGCGCCCCTTTTCGGAACCCGATCGATCAATCGATCATGAGGTATTCCCCGCCGAGGAGCACTTTATAGCCCTGTCCCTTTTGCTCCGCCTCCACGATAAATTCGTTGACGTCTGCCGTATTGAAGGCGAACATATCGTAGTGACAAGGCACGACCAACTTGGCGCCGATGGCCTTGCCCAATGCCACACTTTCCTTGGCACTCAGGTTGCCCGCCACTTTTCGCGAAGGGTCATCCCCGTTGATGGGCAATATGGCGACGTCTATTTGATAGGGCTTTACAACTGCTGCCATGCCTTCGAACCACAAGGTGTCGCCGCTATGGTATATGGCGTAATCCCCAAATTCGATGACATAGCCCATGAACCTGCAATTTCCCCTGGCATCCCTTTCGATCTCGTTGTGTTTGGCAGGAATTCCGTGGAACAGGAACCCATCGACCGAGCGCGATTGCCCCTCGTTGAGCCCGATGGGAAAATCGGGATCGCATTGTACCCGATCTGCCACGAAGGCCCTGTTGGCCTCGGGTATGATCAATTGAATTTGCGGATTGTTCTTCAACACGGGCATCAAGGTTTCCGCGTCCAAATGATCGGTGTGGTTATGGCTGGAAGTGACCACCGAAATGTGTCTCAACAATTCGGGCCGTACGACCAACTCGCTCATCCTCACATGAGGTTTTTCGGTCTTCGCGTATTTTTTGGTCAGGGAATCGGAAAGATAGGGATCGATCAAGACCCTTTTGCCGTTCCATTGCAGTAAAAAGCCGCTTTGTCCCAGCCACCAAAGGCAAAAACCCTCTTTTTTTGCCAAGAGGGAATCCATTTCCGAGATGAGGTGTTCATGCTTCTTTGCGGCTGGGATCAGTTCACTCATAATGTTTCCCTCACTTTTTTGGCTCCGGCCACCATATGCTTCAGTTTCTGCCGTGAGGCCCATCTCGCGGTCTGGCTCAGTCCACAATCGGGGGCAACGGACAATTTTTCGGCAGGGACATATTTCAGGCATCTTTGGATCCGTTCCACCACATCGGCCTCACTTTCGATATAGTAGTTTTTTACGTCGATGATGCCCACGGCCACATTCATTTTTTCGGCAAAGGGGGCCAGCAGTTCTATTTCGGAAAACTCGCGGTTGGCCATTTCAATATGGATTTCGTTCACGTCCATATCCAGAAAGTCGGGCAGCATCGGCTTGATGCTGCGATAGCCCACCGGCCTTCCCTTAAAATTCCCGAAACAGAGGTGGGTGCTCAGGTTGCATTGGCCCACGATCGGCTTAACGGTACGGTTGAAAATATCCACAAATCGTTTGGTATCCGATTTATAGGCATAACAGCTCATGGAGGGCTCATCGACGGTAATCTCTTTACAACCGGCAGCCACCAAGGCTTGCAGTTCTTGGGTGATGATCGGCATCAATGCTTCGGTGATTTCATAACGGTCCTTGTAGGTCGTGTTGGGCAAGAGGCGCCCGCTCAAAGTATACGGCCCGGGGATACTGGCTTTGAGTGTGGGTCCCGCCGGCACCAATCGCTTCAACCGTTCAAATTCCTTGACCGCCCCTAGGCCCTTGGGAGCCGACAGGGTACCGATAATGTTGTTCTTGCCACGTTGGTCATGGGCGGGTGGGCCAAATTTCCGGGTATCGGAAGCATTGTTCTCGATGCCCTCGATAAATCCATAAAAGGAAAGGTTGAAATCGAGCCGGGTTTGCTCCCCGTCCGTGATAACGTCGAGGCCCGCCGCGGTTTGATCGTGGATGGCCGCGATGACCGCATCTTCTATGGCTTCCTCGATATCGGCCGCCCCGAATTTATCGAGGTTCTGGGATACGAATTCAAGCCATCCAGGAAAGGGGTAGCTGCCTACAACGGTGGTTCTAATGGGGTAGTCGTTCATTGCTTCGGTTCATTGGTTCGCCGGTCCAAGCGTTGGCAAGCTAATATTCGCTCTCGAAACCGCTTGGACGGTGGGTAGCTAAAGTAACCAAATTAACTTGTATGTACAAGTAAAAATACGTACATTTCCAAGCGATCGATGAACTTTGAAAGTTCTTGAACCCTCAATGAAACCTAAGGTGAACAAAAGACGAAAGTACCTTCAGATTCAGGACTATTTCAAAAAAAGGATACAAACCGGAAAATACCCGGTAGACGCTTACCTGCCTTCTGAAAATGAGATTTGCGTGCAGTTCGGCACCACCAGGACAACGGTAAGGAAGGCCCTAGACGAGCTCTTAAAGGAGGGCTTTATCGAAAAGGAACACGGCAAGGGGAGCAGGGTCCTCGAGCGAAGGAAGTCGTTGGGCCTGTTGACCGTCAAAGGATTTTCGGAAGTAACCGATTACCAGGTCAAGACCGTGGTCTTGCAGGAACCCAAAATCGGGGAATGGGATGAACTGATATCCTTTCCCTTGACCGCTGCGGAAAGAAATGCGCCTTGTGTTTACTTTCAACGGGTGCGTTATTTGGAGGAACGCCCCATCGTTTTGGAACACAACTGGTATTCACAAAATGCCCTGGAACCGCTTCGTTCCGATGATTTTGTCGACGGCTCCTTTTTTAAGACGCTGAGCCAGGAATACCTGATAGAAATCATGGGCTCCGAGCAGGAATTGAGGGCGGAAGCCGCCAATGGGGAGGTTGCCAGGAATTTGGATATGAAGCAGGGCGATCCGGTACTTCATATCTCCGTTCGTTTCAAGACCAGCAGGCCCGAACTGAATCTATACAGTGAAATTTATTGCAAGACCACTACCGTGCCGGTGCGCAACAGCTATTTTCTTTGAGAGGCCGTGAATAAAAATCCCGATCTTTAGGGCTGTGGCGACCGAACTTGCCACAGCAAGCTACTTCATTCCGCCCCTGACGTTTTGGTACAGTTTTGCCAGTAGATGGGCATGTTCGTCATAGGCCGATTCGAATAATTCCGCTGCGCGTTGCTCCCCAATGATTTTACCACTGCTGAGCACTTTTGGGGATTTTCCGTTTTGGTGCAGGATTTGTGCGATTTCTGCTTTGAGGCAATTGATCAACAGTACCCCGCCCAACGTGGATCCAGGGGCAACGGGCGTATCCAGGCCATCGACATAGAGCATGGCGTCGCCCAAAGGGGCACCGGTATCCAGCACATAATCGGCGAAGTCGATCAATTTTTTTCCATCGCTCTTCTTTGAGGTGGAGCCTTCCAAATGCAGGCTACTGACCAAGGCCACGACCTTTACCTTTCGTTTTTGGAATTCCTCGGCCATTTCAATGGGCACGACATTGCACCCGCTCGATGAGATGATAAGGGCCGAGTCTTCCGGACTGGTATCGAAGTTACGGAGTATCCTTTGGGCCAGGCCCGGCACGTTTTCAAGGAACATCGCCTGCCTTTGCCCATTGGCGCCCACCACCTGGGTATGGAAGGTCAGGGACAGTTCAACGATAGGATTGAACCCCGGAAAAGATCCGTACCGCGGCCACATTTCCTCTACCATGATCCTGCTATGGCCCGATCCGAAGAGGTGTACCATTCGCCCCTTCAAGATCGAACGGGCAAAAAGCTGGGCGACCTGATGAATGGTATCTTGCTGTTTTTCCACCACCGAAATGATTTCCCTGCCCTTTTCCAAATATTGATTCGTCAAACTCATCTTCCTTCTTTATTTTGTAATGATTTGGCAAAATAGGCTGCCCCTATGGCACCGGCATAATTGCCGTGTTTCGCCTCGGTGATCCTCACCTGGCTGCCGCCGGGCCGCCATTCGTAAAGCGCCATGAATGCTGCCAAGGGCTGCATCAAGGCATCGCCCGCCCCTGAGGAAATGCCTCCGCCGAGGACGATGATTTCAGGGGCTAGGATGTTGTTCAAGGAGGCCAGGGCGGTGGCCAATTTTTGTACCGATGACAGCCACCAATAAGTGGCGAGCCCGTCTCCATCGCGGTAGGCGGTGACCAAACTGTCGGTGCTGTTGTAACGGCCATGGGTTCTTTCGGCAACGGAAAAATTTCCAAAGGCCTGCTCCAAACTTCCCGGCATGTTCGTCATGGTCGGGAGCCCGGCATGGTCAACGGTCATATGACCGACGTGTCCGGCACGCTGTAAGTGGCCCTGATATAGTTTTCCGTCTATGATAATGCCCCCGCCAACCCCCGTGCCCAAGGTCAGCATCAACATATTCTTTATCCCTTGGGTCTTGAAAAACGATTCGTATTCGGCAATACAGGCAGCATGCCCATCGTTGACCACAACGATTTTTCTTTGGAGCTCCTGTGACCAGTCGAAATTTTCAATTCCCGACAAGCGCTCCGGCATGTTGATGATCATCCTGTTTTGGGAATCGACCAATCCCGGTGCGGCAATCCCGCATTTCAGCAAATTGGGATTGCCATCGGCCCAGGTTTTGGTCTTTTCGGCAATCAGGGCAAGGATTTTCTTTTTCCATAATTGATTTTCCTTGGCAGTGTCCTCTGTGGGAAGTTGACCGCGTTCCAAAATTTCGCCCTGCTCGCCCAGCACCACGAACTTGATTTTTGTTCCCCCGATGTCGATGCCCAAGTAATGGTTTTCCATGGCAGCCTGTTTATCGATACTGTCCTTCACTCACCGTCCAGCCCCCATCGACCGCAAGCACTTGGCCCGTGATAAATTGGGAAGAAGGGCTCAAGAACATGAGCACGGCGTTATTGATGTCTTTGGAAACGCCCGGTCGGCCTCCGTCCAAGGGTTGTTTGGTCTTGAGGAAATTCAGGATTTCCCCGTCCTCAACGGCCCTTTTGGCCATCGGGGTCGCGAAAAGCCCCGGGGCAATGACGTTTACCCGGATATTTTCAGAAGCATAATAAGCGGCGATGGATTTTGAAAAACCGATGATGGCCGATTTGGCGGCCGCATAGGCATGGGTGACGAAATGATGGGGAGAAGGGGAGAAGCCCAATACAGAACCCATATTTAAAATGACGCCCGGATTTTTGTGGCTCAGGAAGTAGTTGACCATGGCCTTGTTGGAGAGCATCAGGGAAGTCAAGTTGAGTTCCATGGTCTTGTTCCACCCCTCCAGGGTGATCGAATCGAGCGGGCCATCCCCGAATTTACGTCCGCTGCCACCAGCCACATGAAACAGGCCAGTGACGTTTCCAAAGGTATCGTGGGCCAGCTGAATGGCCTTTTCCATGCTTTTCGGATCGGTGGCATCCCCATTCATGGCAAGATTTCCAGCACCCAGCAACCGCTTGGCCTTGTCGCAACTGGCTTTGTTCCGACCCACGACCAGCACCTTTGCTTCATGGTTTACTAGGGCCAAGGCCGCGGAGAGGCCCATGCCCGTGGTGCCGCCCATGATGATGTATGCCGTATTTTTGAAATTCATGGCTTAGGATTAAGTGCTGGTAACGCGTTGAACGAACTTACCGGTTGCTTTGTGCTTTAAAATGAGTTTAATATCCCCATTGGGCAATACTTCCTGTTTGATCAGGTAATGGTCATCATCGTGGGACTTCCATTTTTTCATGCTTTTTTCCGGTTCATCGCCCCGCCAATCTTCCAGAACCACGGGTTCCCAAGCTTTGGTCTCCGCCGATTTAAAGGCTGCGTCCAAAATGGCGTTGACCACATAGCCATCGTAAAAAGTTTCCTGAGGTTCGCGCTTTTCCTCTATGGCCGAGAACATATCGGTGAACATATGGGGATAGCCCAGTTCGTGGGCTTCATCACCCACGGGGAACAGCCATCCGGTCGACGATTCGGCTTTCTCGGCCACATAGCCCTCGCCGCCCTTTCCGGTAGTGAACATTTCAAATCCGGTGCGCAAAAAACTGTTCACCCAAATGGTGCCTTCGGTACCCATGACCTCGTCGCGAAGGTCCATTCCGCCGCGAAAGGTCCAGCTCACCTCGAACTGGCCAATGGCTCCGTTGGCGTATTTTACCAACCCGATGGCATGGTCTTCGGCATCGATGGGATGCACTTGGGTATCTGCCCAGCACATCACTTCCAGAGGTTTTATGTTTTTCCCGATAAAGTTCCGACTGATTTCCACACAATGACAGCCCAGATCGATGATGGCACCCCCTCCGGACCTTTCTTTGTCCCAGAACCAGTCGCTGTGGGGTCCGGGATGGGTCTCCCGGGATTTGGCCCAAAGCACCTGGCCAATATCGCCCCTTTGCACGCTCTGCATCGATTTTAGGAACTTTGGGGTATAGCACAGATCCTCAAGATATCCCCCGAAAATTCCCGCAGCTTCCACCAGATCGAGCATACGCTTGGCTTCTGCGGCAGTGCGCCCCAAGGGCTTGGTGCAAATGACGTGTTTTTTGGCCTTGGCACAGGCCCTGACCGCAGGCTCATGAAGATCGTTCGGCAGGGAGATCAGCACCACATCAACCTCAGGATGGGCGATGGCCTCTTCCATGGAGGTGGTAAAATGTGCCAGCCCATAATCGTCGGCAAATCGTTTGGCATTTTTTTCATTGCGCGAATAAACCATGACCACCTGATCTTTTCGTCTTTGGGCGTGCAGCGATTCGGCATAAAAACGGGCGATAAATCCGGAGCCCAACATGGCTATTTTCATAGGAAAAAAGGTATTTGATTTTAAATAGAAAGAACGGTTTATTGGAACGTTTGGTTCCCGATTCAAAATGTTATTCCCGAAAGGGAAAATTAAAGATAGGCCTTTATACTTGTACGTACAAGTAGGGGATGGAAAAAGTGAAAAAATTCATCGGCTTACACTGCAACACTGTCGCATTGGGTAAAATTGGGATTGGCTTGTTTGACATTGCCCCTACCATTGACTTTTGATTGTTTCGAAAAGGCTTAAGTACCCGAAGTGGGCAAAAGGGGCATCGAAATAGTGGAAAAGGGCGTTATTTTAATGGATATATGGTCCGGTTGTTCGATTAATTGTTGAAAACGCTGCGTGGCTTGATTCATTTTCGCTATATTTAAGAGAACATTAACAGGTAAATTCGCCCTGAAATGGCTGGACACGCTATAGAGATCATACTGAGTAGGCAGTTGGCGGATTGCTTATCGGTGCCGGTTTTTATAGTGGATCCCGAAGGCACTTTATTGTTTTATAACGCCCCGGCAGAAGTGATCCTTGGACAAAAATTTCAAGACACCGGAGCGATGCCCGTGGGAGAATGGGGCACAAACTTTTATCCCCATGATGGGGAAGGCAACCCTATCCCGCCATCGGAACTGCCATTGGTGAAGACGATCAACGACCATGAACCGGCACACAAGACATTTTGGATCAAAAGCCTTTCGGGCAAATCAACCAAGATATCGGTGACCTCCATCCCCATTATAGGGCGATCAAAGGAATTTTCCGGGGCGATGGCCATTTTTTGGGACAATGAAAAGACTTTATGAAGGTAAAGCTGCATGGTACACGGGGCGCATATCCTACCTCTTCCGTCACCAACCAAAAGTATGGTGGGAATACCGCATGCATTGAAATCATAGCGGATCATGATCGTTTGATCGTAGATGCGGGCACCGGCCTTTTGGGAATTGATTTTGACACCTATTATAAAGCCGAACGGATCGACATCTTATTGACCCATCTGCACATGGATCACATCCAGGGCCTGGCATTTTGCAAACCTTTGTTCAACCCCAATATGGAAGTGCATATTTGGGGTCCGGGCGGGAGTCCCGAATCGCTGCAAGCAAGGTTGAACCGTTTTTTATCGCCCCCACTTTTTCCAATTCCATTGAGGGACATTCCGTCGAAGTTGAGCATCCACGAATTGCCGAACGACCCTTTTACAATAGGAAGTTTTACCATCACCTCCGAATATATCAGCCATCCCGGACCAACGGTGGGATTTAGGATCCAATCAGGTGCCAAGGTCGTTACCTTCCTGCCCGACCATGAGCCCATCATCGGAAAATCGCACTTATTTCCCGAAGACGATTGGGTTTCGGGATTTCAGTTGGCCTATCGATCCGACCTTCTGATCCATGATTCCCAATATAGCAAGAAAGAATATAAGAACAAGGTAGGTTGGGGGCACAGTTCCTTGAATATTGCTGCGGAGTTCTGTTCAAGAACGGAAGCCAAACGGTTGCTGATGTTCCACCACGACCCAGGGCATACCGATGACGAAAGAACACAGATGTTCGATAAATTCATGAAAAACAACCCCTATGATTTTCCGATCGAACTGGCGGTACAAGGTCAGGAAATAGAAGTTTAACGGGAAGCATGGCAGCGCGGCACCATAGCATTAAAAATGGCTTAAGGCAATGGCCGCACCATGATGTCCTTATAGAAAACCACACTGCCGGGGTCATGGCCCTGTAAGGCAAAGGTGCCCGATGTCAGAATCCTTTGGGCACTGCCCTCATCCCTTTTGGGGTGCTCGGGTTCGGTATAGTCTACCACCACAATGTCATTGATCTTAATGATGATGCGCTTGCCTTCTACCTTGATATATTCGGTATACCATTCATTATCGGCTGCATAGTTCTCAATGACATCCTGAATGGCATATAAACTGCCGGTGCGGCGCCAATCGGTATGCGAATTGTTCACCTGAACCTCATAGCCTACCGAAGGCCAACTCTTTTCCTGGTATTGGGTATGGATATAAATACCGGAATTGGCGTTGGGTCGGGTCATCACCGTCGCCTTGAACTCAAAGTTTTTGAAGTCGTGGTTTTCGACCGCTCCGGTGTAGAACAAATGGGCCACGGGACCGGCAACTTTGATGCTGCCATCCTCGACCGAAAACGTAGATGCATTTTCACCAACCTTCCAACCCTCCAAATCTTTGCCATTGAAGAGGAATATCCAGTCCTGTTCATCTGACTTCATTGTTTCCTGTGCGTTGGCTGAATCAAGATATCCTAAAAAAAGGGTCAAAACCATGAGGGTGCTAAAATATCGTTTCATTGGAAAAAGGTTTTCGGTTGCCCCTACAAAGTACAAAAATAAATTACTGAGCCTACTACATTTCGTTTAATATGAGCCGCAGAAACCATACCGCAAAAAACAACCGAAGGGTTCAATGCTTCAAAAATATTTCGCCACCCATTTTATCTTGGCCGAATCGGGCTGTGTGGTTGTGATGTTAACCCGATTTGGCAGAACGGATGTTTCCAAGGTATTGGGATCGTAATACCCTTCGTGTTGATAGGAAATTAAACTTTCCAATTCGTATTTTATCCAATTGAAGCCTTTGGCCAAGAAGAGATCAAGTTGATATTCTGAAACCAAATCTTCAGTACCCGTATTTAAGGTAGCATTGCATGTTGTACCAAAGACCAAATCGATGTCGGTTTCAACAAAGACGAGTTGAAAGAAGGAAGCTTTGATGGGTTCATTGGATAGGGGATCATCTACCCATGGCACCAAGGCTTCGTCGGATACCGGCATCATCACCCCTGCGTATGGATTGTCCTTTGTTTGTAAAGCGATAGGACCCGCATAAATGACCTTCACATCGTCCATGCCCAACGGGTCGTCACATTTGAAATAAAGGGAACTTTTTAGGTCGGTCATTGCCATTTCCGTGATTTCGGCAGGGATGTCGGTTTCCAATTTGGTTGGTGTTTGAAGAAACAATTCCCCAGAATCGGAAACCATTCCAATCTTTATCGGGTATTCCATACCGAAGGGAAAAACCACCACATTTGCTTCGCCAAGAGCATAGTCTTTAAGTTGGGAGACTGCCTGGGCAAAACCAGTTTGCCCAACGATCATCAATAGCAATAAAAGAATTTTTTTCATAAAATGTCAGTGTATAGTATAAGGCATGAAGGTAGAGGTTTTTAACAGTTAAATTTGAAAAATCACAATGATTTCATGCAGCGGCAATCAATTCCTTTTTTTTAGGCATAATTGATTGGCCCAAGGTCAATGGCAAACTTCTTTTGATTATCTTTTAACTTAAAATGTAGCCTATTGGGTTACTAGTCACTTAAGCTATTTTATTGATGATGCGATTGGTACAACTGCAGCATAAATCCCTTGGCCGCAGGGTCGCTTGGGTAGGAGAGCCCCATTTGAGGCTGCTTTCCGATTTTGATTCCGTATTGACATTGGCACAAAGGGCCATTGAAAAGGGCGGTGCCATCGAACCCTTGGTGTTGAACAACCTGTCCGAGACCGAAATAAATTATGACGAAGTCTATCAGGGGCTATCCGACTGGCAACTCCTGCCCTCATACGACCATCCCCAGGACCCCTGCAAATTGATGCTTAGCGGTACCGGTTTGACGCATAAGGCCAGCGCGGAGAACCGACAAAAAATGCACGAAGCAGCGCAGGAAGTCGGACTTACGGACAGCATGAAGATTTACCTATGGGGCGTCGAAGGCGGCCATCCCGAAAATGGAAGCATCGGCATACAGCCCGAATGGTTCTATAAAGGGAACGGCTCGGTATTAAGGGCGCATGGCGATGAATTGGAAATACCGCCCTATGGCAATGATGGGGGGGAAGAGCCCGAATTGGCAGCGGTATATCTCAATGATAGGAACGGGAAGCCCTGGCGTATCGGTTTCACCACGGCCAACGAGTTTTCCGATCATGTCATGGAACGCAAGAATTATCTGTACCTGGCACCTTCCAAAATAAGGAATTGCGCCATTGGGCCCGAATTGGTGGTCACCTCCAAATTTGAGGATATCCATGGGGAAGTCAGCATTGTCAGAAAAAATGCCACCGTATGGAAAAAGGCCATCAATACGGGAGAAAGGAACATGGCGCACAGTCTGGCCAACCTGGAATACCATCATTTCAAATATGCCAACCATCGATTGCCCGGGCAGGGGCATGTACATTTCTTTGGTGCCGATGCCTTCAGTTTCGGTGCGGGCATCGAACTTCAAGAAAACGATGTGATGCAAATCGATTGGGAAGGCATGGGCAGGCCGTTGCGCAATGTGCTCGTCAAATCAATAAAGAAGGAAAAGCCCATAGGAATCGGCATTATGGTTTAGTTTCCAAATCCCTTTGCTTGCTGACCGATCATGCCAGATGGTTGGGGAAGTCCTTTACCGTCCCACAGCACAGTTGTTCCATCACCTGTTGAAGTTGTACTTTCATCAAACTGATCGTATGTTCCCCCCCCTTGGCGCCAAGGGCGGCCACCCCGTACATGAACGACCTTCCCATAAAAGTGAATTCGGCACCGCTGGCCAGCGCCCTAGCGATATCCGGTCCCGACCGCAAGCCGCTATCCATCATCACCTTGATTTTTTTGCCGTAGGCTTCCGCAATGGAGGTCATGGGTTTGATGGTCGAGGTGCCCGCATCGAGCTGCCTGCCCCCATGGTTCGAAACGATGATGCCATCAAGGCCCAGTTGTATGGCCCGTTCGGCATCTTCCATGCTGGCCACGCCCTTTAGAACAATTTTACCCTTCCATAGGTCCCTTATCGGCTTGATCTTTTCTTCATTCAGCCTTCCGGAAAAGGTTTGATCCATAAACTTGCCAAGTTGGCCCATGTCGAGTCCCTTGGGCATGTATGGCTTCAAGTTTGCAAAATTAGGTTGCCCATGTTTTAGGGTCTGAAAGGCCCATTGTGGTCGGCCCAAAATTTGCAGGATGTTGCTGAATGTCATTCTGGGCGGCATCGACAGACCGTTTCGGATGTCCCTGGGCCTGAATCCAAATGTTGGCACGTCGCACAACAATACCAGAACCGGGCATTCCGCTGCCTGCGCTCTTTTGAGGATGTCGTCCCTTAGGGAATTTTCGGCGGGGTGGTATAATTGGAACCAGGCCCTTCCCTCGGTAAGTTCACTGGCCCTTTCTATGCTGGTGGTGGTCACCGTACTGAGCACGAAGGGTATATTGTGTTCAAAAGCCGCCTTGGCCAGGATTTCCCCCGAATTGGGCCACATCAGACCTTGGAGCCCTACCGGGGCTATCCCAAATGGGGCATCGTAAACATGGCCGAAAAGTTCGGTCCGCATACTCGAACCATGGTGTTGGGTGAGGTATTGCGGCCGAAGCTCCACTTCCCGAATGTCGGAGGTATTCCGCAGCAGGTTCACGTCTTCGTTACAGCCCCCGTCGAGGTACTCAAAAGCGAATTTGGGAATGCGAGCTGCCGCGCGTTTTCTAAGGTCATCTACCGAAGGGTAATTGGGATTGTAGTGAAGCTGCATAGGTTCCAATGCTGTTAACCCTATCCTTCCCACAATGTGTCCTTATCGACTCTGAACCCTTATGAAAAGAATTTGGGATTACTTGATCAAGTAATCCCAAATATAGGGCAAATCTGTTGATGTATAATCCCTAGGGCAATTTCACCGGCCCAACCAAGGAAGTATGGGTGAACGTGGCACCCTCAATCCTTGATAATGGCTTTGGCCTTGTCTTTTAATTTACCCATCAATGATTTCTTGGCTTTCGCAGGTTGCACCACATCGGTTTCATTGTCGGCCGGCGTGGTGGTTTCGGGCGATGAAGTATCTTCATCCCCGCTGCTGGCCGTCACTGCGGGACTGGTTGTAGCAGCTTGTTTTTTGGCATCTTCGTCGGTCGGTACTGTAGTTTTAGTACTGGAGATGATCTCCCCTTTCAGCCACTCTTTTGCGAAATCTGTCACTATTTGATTCACTTCCTTACCCGCTCTGAAATATGCTTTCCATTCCGGGCTCTTTTTTTCATAAGCGGGATTGGTGAACTTTCGGATTTTATAATTATCCGGTTCGGTGAGTGTCGCATTGAAATCTACGGTGGCAACAAGGGCCAAATAGGTTTCCAATCTTTTCTTAACGAGGATTTTTGGATCTTCAGGATAGGTTTTTTCCCAGAGTTCCTTTCCCGGAAATGGCTTTTTGGAAGCCTCCAGAATAGAATCGAGTTGTCGTTTGTCACGCGCCATAAGTGCTTTTTGCTCCCCTACATATTTGGTATCGTTGGGATAGTTTTTGATGTTCGTTTCATAGATGGTGAGATTCCATCTTAGGGTGGTAACACCATTGCCGTAACCGTTCACTTTTATTGGTAGGGCATCTTCCTTCGCATTCTTATAGTCCTGGAGAAACTTCTCACTGTTCACATAATTTTTGACATACTCGCAAAGTTCCTTGGCCGCAGCGGTCTTATCGCCGGAAATGACAGCAGGGAGCATTTTGGCATAGGGCACCCTGAAAGGCGGAGAACTGGAATAATCATCCATGGGCCCCGTTTCGTGCCTACCTACGATATTGGCCAATATCGACCGCTGTGCGCTTTTATGATCCATCCCAAGACGCGAAATGATGCTGTCGGCCAAGGAATAGGCCGACATGCAGAGCAGGGCTACGGAAAAAAGAATGAAGGAGTGTTTTGTTTTCATAAGGTTCAATTTTAAAGATTGTCCACAAAGTTTTCTTATGGTCCAGTGATGTAGAGGCCAACAGGACTTTGTTATCCAAAAGTCAGTATTAAAACCTAACTGTACAATCCCCTAAAAAAGGGATATTTCGGGTCGACACAAAAATCATGGAAAAAGGGGATGGGAAGATGCCCAAGACGCATTACTTTTAAGTTGTATTTAATGTTGGCTATGCGGATTTCAGTTTCATCGTGGAGATTGGTTTTTCTGTCCCTTGTATTTACGGGCCATTTTCCGGTAGCACAGGCCCAGGCATTGGAGTTGGACAGCCTAAGGGCTCTGATACGGGGAACGCCCGATGACACCAACAGGGTAAAACACTATTATGCCTATGGCGATGCGTTGGCCCCGTTAATGCCCGATTCCGCGCTTTGGTACTACGATCTGGCCAAAAAGCGTGCCGTGGTCCTGGGCCATGACATGGGCATTGCGGCCTATGCAAGCCATGCCATTGTGATCCTCAACAATCAGGGCAGGTTTCGGGAAGCCTTGGAAATCAGCAAGGAAGCCTTGGAACGCTATCTGGCCATGGGGCCGGAGCGTGAAATTGCGATCGCCTATATCAATGTAGGCAGTGAATGGCAATACCTGTCCGATTTTCAGTCGGCCGCGGATAATTATCTAAAGGCCATGAAGATTGCGGAAACGGTCGGGGACCAAAGGCTGCAGCGCGTAACCAACAACAATCTGGCTTCCATCTTCATCAGCCTCAATGAATATAAAAAGGGCAAGCAATTTGCCGAGAAATCTTTGGTCATGGCCAAAGCTTTGAACGATCCTTATTCCATCGCATCATCGACATACAATATCGCCACTGCGGAACTGTACTTGAAGGAGTATGATATGGCATTGGCCCATTTTTCCGACATCGGGACTATGGGCAGGAAATCACAAGACTTTATCCTGATCTTGGATGGCTGGCTGGGAACTGCGGATGTCTACAATGCCCAAAACGAAACGGAACGGGCCATGGTTTATTATGATAGCGTGATAGGCCTATCGAAACGGAAAAAGGCGCCTGAATACGAAATGTATGCTTATATGGGCCTTTCCGAGCTCCAAGACAAAAGCGCAAAGTACAGGGAGGCCGAACAATATGCTTTAAAGGGTATTGCGCTCGCAAAAAGTTTGGGGTCCAAGTTTGAATTGAAGGATCTGTTCAAACGGATGGCCGAAGTGGCGGAAAAGTCCGGTGAATACCAAAAAGCCTTGGTTTACCGCAAGGAATTTGAAGTCCTGAACGATTCCATCATAGGAGAAAACAGCCGGGCGAACATTAACTTGTTGGAAGCCAAGTTCGAATCCGAGAAAAAGGAATCGAGAATAATCAAATTGGAAACGGCTCAGAAAATCCAGGATCTGTCATTGCAACAAAAAAATACCCTCAACGCGGTATTGATTGGCGCCACTGCGGTGGTGCTGCTGTTGAGCCTGCTTTTTTATAGGAACTACAGGCACAAACAAAGACTGCAGCAGCAGCGCATTGGGGAGCTGGAAAAGGAAAAACAATTGATGGCCACCGAAGCGATCTTGAAGGGCGAGGAACGCGAACGGGTGCGGCTGGCAAAGGACCTGCACGACGGTTTGGGCGGGATGCTCTCGGGCATCAAATATTCCTTTCAACATGTGAAGGGGAACCAGATCATGACCCCGGAAAGCCAAATGAGCTTTGACCGTGGTATGGATATGCTCGACAGTTCCATCATGGAAATGAGGCGGGTCGCCCATAATATGATGCCCGAATCTTTGGTGAAGTTCGGTCTCGATAGTGCGCTAAAGGATTTTTGTAACGAAATAACAAAAAGCGGTGCCCTTGTGGTCAACTACCAGTCATTTCGACTCGAAGACATGGCATTGGAGCAGACCAATGCCATCAACATCTACCGCATTGTACAGGAATTGATCAACAATACCTTGAAGCATGCCTCTGCGAAAAGAGCCATTGTGCAGCTGAGCTATACTGGGGATCTTTTAAGTTTAACGGTGGAAGATGATGGGCGGGGGTTCAATACCGATCTGATCCATAACAGTTCGGGAATGGGTTGGCGCAATATTGAACACCGAATCGAATTTTTAAAGGGAAAACTGGATATCAACTCACAAAAAGATAAAGGCACTTCGGTGCATATCGAATTCAAGATTTAGATGAAGACCAAAGTATTTATTGTTGATGACCATTATATGATCGTGGAAGGGATAAGATCATTGCTACAGGATGCCGAAGGTATCGAATGGATGGGTCATGCCATGACCGCCTCCTCCTGTATGGCTTTTTTGACCCTGAACCGTCCTGATGTCATTCTCATGGATATCAACCTCCCCGATAAGAGCGGCATCGACCTTTGCAAGGAGGTGAAAGATCGCTATCCCGACATCAGTATAGTGGGCCTCAGTTCGCACAACCAACTGAGCTTTATCAAGAAAATAATGGACTATGGCGCATCTGGATATGTGCTGAAGAACGCCACACAAGACGAACTGGTCATGGCCATTGAAATGGTGACCCAAGGTGAGATTTATTTGAGCGATGAGGCCAGTGCGACCATTGAAAACCAAAACATCACCAAAACACCGATCATTACCAGGAGGGAGAAAGAAGTGCTGCTCTTGATCTCCGAAGGCCTGACCAACCATGAAATTGCCGAAAAACTCTTTGTGAGTACCACTACGGTCGATACCCACCGCAAAAACCTTTTGGCCAAGTTCGAGGCCAAAAATACGGCATCGCTCATTCGTTTGGCCACCCAGTCAAACGTTTTTTAACAGTTGGATTTTCCCGTCAAAGCAGTTCAATTATACCGGCCTCAGTTTTTGTGCCAACAGCTGTTCCATAAAATTTTCTTGGGCCAGGGCCTTCTTGGTGAAGTCAAATAGACTCAGACAGCGATCGAGATTTTGGTTCTCGTAGGCAACCTTGTAATAGATGTTGTTGTTGAGGTAGTCGGTCAAGGCCCTGATGCCGTGCAAAAAAGGCATCAAAACGGCACCCAAGGGCAGGGCTTTGATTTCCGTCTCGGTTAAGAAAGGGCCGTTGGCCGCCAAGCCTTCGACAAAGGCATTGAACAGGTCACGCTCAAAGGTGATCTTTTGATGGTCTTGTTCATCCTCAGGGGCGGTATTGACTATAGTACGTACGGCATCCCCGAAATCGAAGTGAAAATGGCCCCGCATCAGGGTATCGAGATCGATCAAACAAAGCGCTTTATCGGTTTCCTTGGAAAAAAGGATATTATTGAGTTTGGTATCGTTGTGACATATCCTGATCGGGAGTCCCTCCAGGTGCATCGATTCCAATTTTACAAGGGTTTCGTTGGCAAATTGGATGGCATTTTTTGCAATTTCCAGTTTATCGTGCGACGCTTGGGCAAAAGCTGTGTTGAATTGATCTTTTCTTAAACTGAGGTCGTGAAACCTGGGGATGGTGTCAACATAATCAGACCTGTTCGTAGGTTGCAATAACAAATGGAACTTTCCGATGATCCTCCCGGCCTCTTTGGCGATATTCGGGTTTCTGGTGGTATTGTAGGCGGTACTCCCATCGATATAGGTCATCAGCCGCCAAAAACCAAGCTCGGGCGCTTCCTTTCGGTAATAGAACTGACCGTCCACTGTAGCCACCAAAATAATGTTTTGATAATCGGGGGCCTGCAACTGTCCGAGCGCTTTTTGAACATTGCCCATCAAGCCCGCCACATTTGGAAACACCAAGTGGTTCACCCTTTGAAGGATATACAGTGGGGTATGGCCTTCCTTGACCAAAAAGGTATCGTTGATGTAGCCATCGGTAAGGGGCCTAAAACCATATTGTTTTTTGGGGATAGCGAAATGTCCCAACAGGGCATTGAGCTCCCCTTCCGGATAATTCTTTACGGCCATAGCGGGGTACGATATTGGCCTTCGTTTGTTTTCTGCTGCAAACTGTTGACCGCCATTTCACGATCACTCGCATAGGTTACCCCGAACCATTGGTCCTGTGCGGGCACAACTTTTACCCTTGCCGACCCGTCGTTCAGCATTTTTTGTATGGTTTTCGGGATGTACAATTCCCCTGTTTTTTTGAGTTGGTCGTCTTCCAAAAATTGTTTGAATTCGGTTTCGATCACTTCAAAAATAGACGGTTTGCAGATCCAGAAATTCATACTCACCAACTCATCGCCCGTATATTCCAAGCCTGAGTCCAGGTCGACGACCCCAGGATCGCGCTTTTCCAACTTGAGCCTTTCGTTGACGGTGACCAAATCATCTCCTTTGGTCTTACAGACGCCCCTTGAGACCGTTCCATGTTCGGAAAGTGTATCCTTGAGAATATATCCCACCAGGGCAAAATGATCATCAGCGGGATGTTCTTTTATAAATTGTGCGGCATTGGCATATGCGGCTTGGCCATAAAAATCATCTGCATTGACCACCGAAAACGCTCCTTTTATTACATTTCTTGCGGTCCATACGGCGTGTGCGGTGCCCCATGGTTTCTGTCTTTCTCCCGAAAAGGCGTACCCCTTGGGCAAATCGGACAGTTCTTGCGCCAGGACATCCAATCGCACGGTCTTGGGAAGTCTTGGTTTCAAATGGTCTATCAAAAAGGTAACATTCTCTTTTTTGGTGATCACCACGATATGATCGAAGCCGTATTTGATGGCATCGTACATGGCGAATTCCATCAAGAACTCTCCTTTTGGGCCCAAATCGTCGAATTGTTTTAATTTTCCATATCGGCTTCCGCTGCCGGCTGCCATCAATAATAAAGTCATCTCATTGAATTTAGGTTGCAAAAGTAGTTTTTTGTCATAAAATATTACCTTTAAGTCGATGTACTTATCAATAATCGCTTTTATCCTTCTTAAGCCGAACAAGGAATTTATATCTTAACACAAGAATTGATTTAAAAAAAACCATTTTTCCAAGAATTTGACAAACCTATGAACTCAAGAAGAAAATTTTTACAGAAAACCTCCGTAATGGGAGCAGGGGTGGCGTTGGCGCCCGGTTTCACCTATGGCATTTTCAAGGCAGACCAAAACAGTAAGTTGAATGTGGGGCTAATCGGTGCGGGATTGCGGGGCACGAACCACTTGGAAAACCTTTTGCTCAGAAAGGATATCAACGTTACGGCGGTTTGCGATATAGATCCCGTGCGCATTGCATTGGCAAAAGATCTGATTGTCAAGGCTGGTGGTAAAGCCCCCAAAACCTTTGGGAGCAACGATTACGATTACCGAAATCTCCTGGCACTGGCAGAGGTGGATGCCGTGATCATCGCCACGCCTTGGCTTTGGCATACCCGCATGGCGGTCGATGCCATGAAGGCCGGAAAATATACCGGGGTGGAGGTATCTGCCTCGAATACGCTGGAGGAATGTTGGGACCTGGTGAACACCCATGAAAGTACCGGCACGCATTTGATGATCTTGGAAAACGTGAACTATCGACGGGATATCCTCGCGGTCTTGAACATGGTCAAACAAAATGTATTCGGGGAATTGGTACACTTTCGTTGTGGGTATCAGCACGACCTGCGCTTTGTCAAATTCAACGATGGGAAAGACCCCTATGGTAGGGGCGCCGAGTTTGGGGATAAGGGAATTTCGGAAGCCAGATGGCGCACCGAGCACTCTGTGAAGCGCAACGCCGATGTTTATCCTACCCATGGCCTGGGCCCAGTGGCCGTCATGGCCGACGTGAATCGGGGAAACCGTTTGGTTACCCTGACCTCGACCGCCTCGAAGGCCATCGGTCTCCATAATTATATCGTTGCGGTCGGTGGGGAAGACCACCCCAACGCAAAGATCAAGTTCAAGCAAGGCGATGTGATCACCACCATGATCGAAACGGCCAATGGGGAAACCATCCTGGTCACCCATGATTGCAACCTTCCAAGGCCCTATTCGTTGGGTTTTAGGGTGCAAGGGGCAAATGGACTTTGGGAAAATGATGGGGATAGGATCTACATAGAAGGAAAATCCCAGCCCCACGAATGGGATGCCGATAAGGCGTGGCTGGAAAAGTACGACCACCCGCTTTGGAATAAATATGGTGAATATGCAGAAAATGCTGGCCATGGGGGGATGGATTTCTTTGTCATGAACGCATTTGTTGAATCGGCCAAGGCCAAGGTAGCACCTCCATTGGATGCCTATGATGCCGCGGCATGGAGCGCGGTAACGCCACTCTCGGAAGCGTCCCTCGAGAACAATGGCGAACCACAAGATTTCCCTGATTTCACCAGAGGCCTTTGGATGAAGCGGAAGCCATACGATTGGATGAAGGAAACCTATTGATCGGAAACAATTTAACAACAGCTGCATAGGTTGGTTATCGGATCGATGCAATTTGCATGCCCCCTATGTCGTTTTAAACCCATACGCTTCAATGGCCAAAACCTTCTTTGGCCGATATTCCATCAAAATCACTATGAAAAACATTATTGTACCCGTTGATTTTTCAAAACAATCTGAGTTCGCATTACAAACCGCTGCCTCCCTGGCTAAAAAACATGGGGCGCATATCCTGGTGGTCCATATGCTCGAACTGTCGGATGGTATCATTACTTCTACCGAAAGCATGCATTCCCAACAGACCGTATTTTTGATCAAAGCGGCGGAGAAGCGTTTTAAGGAGTTCCTGGATAAACCTTTTCTGAAAGGTTTCTCGATAACGCCAATCATCAAGCCTTACAAGGTGTTCAGCGGCCTCAACGAAATTGCCTCCGAACATGGGGCAGACCTGGTGGTTATGGGGTCACATGGCAGCGACGGCCTGAAGGAGATATTTGTGGGCTCCAATGCCGAAAAGGTGGTCAGGTATGTAGACATTCCGGTATTGGTCGTCAAGGAAAAACATGTCGATTTCAAAGTGGACGATTTTGTGTTCGCCTGTGATTTTACCAATGAAAATCTTGGGGCCTTTCAGAAGGCCAAGGCATTTGCCGAACTGTTCGACGCCCAACTGCATTTGGTCTACATCAATACGCCGGGGGAGAATTTTTTGAGCACGGCGGATGCCAATAACAGGATCAATCAATTTCTCCAAAAAGCGTGTACCGATCTCGAGGTCAGTATTCATAACGACTATGGTGTGATCAAGGGCATTTTGAGCTTTAGTGAAGGGATAAAAGCCGATGCCATAGGAATTCCGACCCATGGCAGAAAAGGGCTTTCGCACTTTTTTATGGGCAGTATCGGGGAAGATGTGGCAAACCATTCCAAACTGCCTGTGGTGACCTTTAAAATTTAGTAAGATCCATGAACCCGCGGGAGGGCAATTTCGATTTGCAAGCCCTTATTTTTTGAGCATCGGGAACATTTCCAACAATTCTTCCTCCGTAGGCTGTTTCCCATATTCGCAGATTTCAAAGCCTTCGGCATGCTTGGCATTCAATGCCGCTTTTTCCCCATACCATTTTTTCAAACTGGCCCTGGTGATTTCATTCGGTGTAAACGAGCGGGAATTCGCAAGAAATGCCAACCTTGCCTTTTCCTCTTTCGGCACCTTGTCGAGATCGCCCGAGGTCCAGGGGAGCCATTCAAAAAATTGGGATTCATGCGCGGCCATGGCATAGATCTTCTGATCGAAGACCGCATCGATGATGACTGCGACATCGGGCTCAAACGGATTCGGCTTTTGGAAACGGTCTTCGGAATACATGAAGACCGGATTTTTTTGCAAGGGCGGCACCTCAGGGGCCACATTGGGAACGATCACCATATAGGCGGCGTCCTGCACCAACACCCCGGTATAGCGATGATCGGGATGGTAATCGTTGGGTCGGGGCGCAATCACGATATCCGCGTCCCATTTACGAATTTCCCGGATCACTTTCAATCGGTTGGCCAAGGTGGGCATCAATTCCCCGTCATGGTTGTCCAATACGGTATATTCGACTCCAAATCTTTTTCCGGCTTCGGCGGCCTCGGCAATCCTGATTTTGGCCAATTCCCCACCCCCCATATCCTGGTGGCCTGCATCACCGTTGGTCATGGAAACGAATTTTACATGGTGTCCCATTTGGGAAAATAAAATGGCCGTCCCGCCGGCGTCTTGATCACAATCGTCGGGGTGGGCACCAAAAACGATGATATTTAGGGGTTTGTTTTGGGCCATCATGGCCACGGTAAATAGAAGGCAAAAGAATAGGCTTACATTTTTCATATGGGTCGGTTTAGTCAAACAAGTTTCATGGCAATGGGATCCCAGTTCACAGGCTTTTGTTGAAAATAACTTTCATTCGCCAAAAGGGCGGCTCCAGCAGCGCGCAATCCAAAGGTGGGGTCTTCGACAATCTTGCCTTTGCCGCGGATGCCCTGGAAAAAATTGTAAAAATGGTCGTAATGGCCCCCTTTATAATCTCTCGGCGCTTCCCAAGTGGTCTTGCCGATATTCAGGGCCGACGATCTGGTCTCCAACTGCAGATCTGCATAGACCTTTCTTATTTTTTCCTGGGTCGCCTCGGTATAGGCCATCATGGAATATCCTCCCGGCTCCATGCCCAAGCGCGTTCGGGTGAGGGTCACTGAATTTTGTCCTACTTCCATTTCTCCTTCGGTCCCGACCAAACGAAATCCGCCTCCCCCTCCCGAACCTGCGATGAAATTCACCCGGAACGAAGCATTGAATGCGGCGTGGGTATCTGTTTTAGGATAGTCGTAGAAAGTAAGGGTCACATCGGGCACATCCCGACCATCGTTCCAATAGCGCAGACCTCCGGTCGACAAGGCACGATTGGGTCCTTGTGAACTCAAGATATAATTTAATGTGGAAAAGGCATGTACGAAAAGATCGCCCGCGACACCCGTGCCATAATCCTGATAATTGCGCCATCTAAAAAAACGTTTCAATTCAAAGGGAACCTTTGGAGCACTTCCCAAAAAGGTATCAAAGTCTACGGTATCGGGATTGGCATCGGGTGGGATGGGGTACTGCCATGCCCCTTCGGCGGAATAGCGGTCGTTGTACATATCGAGCATCACAATTTCGCCTATAGCCCCTTCTTCGTATAATTTCTTGGCCTTTTCATTGCCTAATGACGACATGCCCTGACTGCCTACCTGGCATATTTTGCCGGAAGATTTTTGGGCAGCGATGATCTCTTGGCCTTCTTCATAATGTTGCACCATAGGTTTTTCGCAATACACGGCCTTTCCTGCGTTCAACGCCGCTATGGTAATTTTTTTATGCCAGTGATCCGGTGTGGCGACGATTACGGCATCGATGTCTTTCCTTTCCAAAAGTTTGCGATAATCCCGAGTGGTAAAGATATCCGCTCCCCAAAGTTCCTTGGCCCTATCAAGACGGCCCGTATAAAGATCACAGGCTGCCACCAATTTTACGCCTTCTACCTGCAGGGCGGCCTGGGTGTCATAGATGCCTTGGATTCCCGACCCGATCAAACCCAAATTGATCTGATCGTTCGCTGCATAGGAATGGGCTTCGTATGCTTTGTGAAGCAATAGCTTTTGTTGGTACGACGACGCAAAAATATAAGGTGCGGATGTAAACAGGGCAGAGCCCATGGTAGCCTTCTTTAGGAACGACCTCCTTGCGTTTTTTTTATCCATATCGGAAAGGGGTTTTTAAACTTTAGACCCGTTAATGTACACTTTTTCTATATAAATAAGTGCATTGCCAGACCAATAAACGAGCCTATCGAATACTTTGGCAGGACACTACAATCGATGAATGGCCCCAATGCCGGCTTTCAAATACGGGAATCGATCAAACCGTGGATCGATTGGGGAGAAATGAAACGACCTATACAATTACCGCATACGATTTCCAATAGGATGGTCTTCGTAAAAGTCTTCGAAGGTTTTATCGGTCTTATAGTTGTCGGTCAACACTTTGTATACCATAAAAACCAAGGCGACCTGTCCCAGGACTGTAATATAAAATACCCAATTGAAGGGGAAGTCCATCGCGGCCATAATAGTGATCGTGATCAGGAGGAGGGTGGTGATCCCTACCCATAACATTGCTGAAGTTTTCATGCTTTTTACTGCAAGTTAGGAAAATTGACCAGCCGCTGCTGTTAAGGGATTATTAAAACGATGTCTTTCCATATGTATGGCAAACCCATTATCGAAAACCGCCTGCTGCCCCACTAAATTGAAGTGACAGCGGATGCCGGGGTCAGTTTCATTGGCGGCGATGTCAATTAATCGAAAAGCTTTTTTATCTTTGCCATGTTGTGTTGTGACTCTGGCTTGAAAAAGGCTGGAGCCAATGAAAGGCTTTCCGTCTCGGGAGGCTTTTTTTGTGGAATAAACGCATCATTTTGTCTATGTTTTTGGCCCCCCAGATAAGTTTCAATTTGCATTTGCTGCCCTTGGGCGCCCGATAACTTTCTTATAGCAGGCAGTAAAATGGGATTTGCATATAAATGTTGTTAGAACGATTTTCAATCGGTTTTTTTTGTATTTTTAAATGGTGTTAAGGCCAACAATCCTTCAGGGTTTTAAGTGAAATCTTGGTTGGCCTTTCTTTAGAAGTTTGTCTTTTGCCGCTGCTTGTGAAATGTTTCACTTGACTTCCCCCTGATAACAGTATTTTATTTTTTCATTTTTCCCACTGCACGATAAGCCAAGTATTGCTTGGTAATTATCGTCCCTACAAAGGCTCAAAGCAAGAACAAAGTCAATATAAACAGATCATTATGAAAACAATTCTAACCTGTATCGCGTTAGGCTGCTTGGCCTACTCCTGCAATTCCCCGAAAGAGAAGGAAATTGCAAAAGAAGAAATAACAGAAACTGAAACGCCGGTTGTCCGTGGGGAATATTTGGTCAACGTCCTAGGTTGCCATGATTGCCATTCCCCGAAAACCATGACCCCGAATGGCCCGGCTCCGGATCCGGCGCGATTGCTTTCGGGTTTTCCATCCGACCAGGTCCTGGCACAATATGATATGGAAACAGCGAAGTCGTATGTGCTTTTTAATATGGACCTCACCTCTGCGACCGGCCCTTGGGGCACTTCATTCGCTGCAAACCTTACCCCTGATGAGTCGGGTATTGGAAGCTGGTCTGAAGAACAGTTTTTAAAAGCCCTCAAACAAGGTAAATGGAAAGGGATGGACGGTGCGCGGCAATTATTGCCCCCGATGCCCTGGGAGGGTTTTGCCTATATGCCGGATGAAGATGTGCTGGCCATCTTCGCTTATCTAAAAAGCATTAAACCGGTGAATAATGTCGTGCCACTGCCGATCCCCCCGAAAATTTGAATTGAATACCTGATCGATCAACGCCTTCTCCACAATTTCGTTATGGGTGCCCCGCCCAGAAGCATTTCCTGTGCGGTGATGACCGACCGCAGGCTGGTCGGTTGACAATTTTCCGCTTTCAATTGGGCGAGGCCGGATTATTTTAGGCAATGCAATTAGTATTGCCCTATGTGCATGCGTGCCGTTTTATAAAACCTTTTAATTGTTGTAATTTTATATACCCTTAAAAGTAAAACGTATGCCATTGTATCACAGACTTGGAAAGATACCCCCAAAACGACACACCCAATTCAGGAAGGCTGATGGAACGCTTCATTACGAACAACTGTTCGGCACGATCGGTTTTGATGGCATGTCGACTTTGATGTACCATTTGTACAGGCCTACCCAAGTGAAAAAGGTCTTGGAAACCCTTGATATGATGCCAAAGCCTGCCGAGGCATATAACATAAAATCGAGACTTTTAAAAGGCTTGGAAATCAAGCCGGAAGATGATTATTTGGAAAGCCGTAGAACGGTATTGTTCAACAATGATGTGCACATAGGCTTGGCCGCTCCTAAAAAATCTTTGACCGATTATTTCTATAAGAATACCGATGCCGATGAGCTTTTGTTTGTGCATAAGGGCTCCGGCACTTTAAAGACCATGTTGGGTGAAATTCCATTTGAATATGGAGATTACTTGTTGATTCCCCGTGGCATGATCTATCAAATCGAATTCGATACCAAAGACAATCGATTATTGATCACCGAAAGTTATCATCCCATATATACCCCCAAGCGATACCGCAATTGGTTCGGCCAACATTTAGAGCATTCGCCCTATTGCGAACGCGACTTCAAACTGCCGCAAAACCTCCAGACCCATGACGAAAAGGGGGATTTTCATATCAAAGTGAAAAAGCAAGGGCAATTGCACCATATGGTATATGCCACGCATCCTTTTGATGTCGTGGGGTGGGACGGCTACAATTATCCCTACGGATTCTCCATCCATAACTTTGAACCGATTACAGGGCGGGTGCACCAACCCCCACCGGTACACCAGACTTTTGAGACCAGTGCCTTTGTGGTTTGTTCGTTCGTGCCTAGATTGTACGATTACCATCCACAGGCCATTCCCGCACCCTATAACCATTCCAACATCGATTCAGATGAGGTGTTGTACTATGTGGATGGGGATTTCATGAGCAGGAAAAATATCGATCAAGGGTATATTTCGCTACATCCGGCAGGAATTCCGCACGGGCCGCACCCAGGGACCTATGAAGCCAGTATCGGCAAGACCAAAACGGAAGAACTGGCCGTCATGATCGACACCTTCAAGCCCTTGAAATTGACGCAGGCCGCCATGGACATCGATGATGGGAAGTACTATCTATCTTGGTTGGAGTAGGCCAGTTTCATGGATCACGAAGTGAACCAATGCCGCGGCCAACTTGGCGGTCTGGTTATCGATATCGTAGGTAGGATTCATCTCCGCAACGTCGATGCCGATTAACTTTTCGGATCTTACAATGCTTCTCAAGACTTCAAAGACCACTTCCGGCGCATAGCCATTAGGATATGGCGAACTCGCGCCAGGGGCATAGGCAGAGGAAAAACCGTCGATGTCGATGCTGGTATAAATACAATCGACTTCCCCCATGAACAGCAGCAGTTTTTGTTGCACCTCCTCCAAATAAAATAGATTGAAGCGTTCCTTTTCGATAAAGCTTACGCCCAAATCTTGGGCAGTTTGGAACAAGACACTGGTATTGGCATCTTTTCTGATGCCCAGGCAGAGATAATGGAAGGAGGTTCCCATCGCTGCACTGTCTTGAGCTATCTGAAAAAAGGGCGTGCCTGAATTGTTGCCGGTTTCATTCGAACGCAGATCGAAATGTGCATCGAAATTGATGATGCCGATACGCTTTCCCCGTCCCAAAAACTGTCGGATGCCTTTATAATGGCCATATGCGATATCATGACCGCCACCCAAAAGTATGGGCAGGCATTTTTGTTGCAGCAACTGTTGCACGGCTTCGGCCAAGCGGACCTGGGCAGCTTCCATGTCCCCGTCATCACAGCCAATGCTTCCCATATCGAAAAGGTGGGTATTTTCGGAGAGGTGGTTGGGCAATTTTGCAAAGGCACTTCTGAAGGCATCGGGCCCTGCGGCGGCACCGACCCTTCCTTGGTTTCTTTTTACGCCTTCATCACAGGCATAGCCCAGTATGGTCAATGAATTTTTGGGTAACCGATCAATCGTGTCGGTATTCAGGTCGAATAGGTTTACCTTTTCGTGCAGGTATAATTTTTGTGCCGAAGGTCGGCCCGTCCATAGTTTTGAGTTTGGCTTTTGATATCCTTTCATGATCGATCGAATAAATGGTCGAGCAGCCCATCGGCTACCAGATGGGGCAAGGTAACCTGTAGTTCGGGCGTTCTTGCCATTTCCCGTTCGATGGCAAATAGCGCTTCTTTATTCCTTGCCCAACTTCTTCTTGCTATCCCGTTGTTCACGTCATAGAACAACATGTTCTTCAATTTGCGGGAAGCCTCTTCAGAACCGTCCAAGACCATCCCAAAACCCCCGTTGATCACTTCGCCCCAGCCCACACCGCCACCATTGTGTATCGATACCCAGGTGGCGCCGCGGAAACTATCGCCGATCACATTTTGGATGGCCATATCTGCCGTGTACTTGCTCCCATCATAAATATTGCTGGTTTCGCGAAACGGTGAATCGGTGCCGCTTACGTCGTGGTGATCACGGCCCAATACCACCGGGGCGGAGAGGTCGCGAGATCGGATGGCTTGGTTGAATGCTTCCGCTATCTTGGCGCGCCCTTCGGCGTCGGCGTAAAGAATCCGGGCTTGGGAACCTACCACCAATTGGTTTTGCTCTGCTTCCCGTATCCACTTGATATTGTCTTGCATTTGCTGTTGTATTTCAGACGGACTGCCCACCTTGAGGTCTTTCAAAACCTTTAGGGCAATGGCATCGGTCTTTTTGAGGTCTTCGGGCTTGCCCGAAGTGCAGACCCAGCGGAATGGGCCAAACCCGTAATCGAAACACATGGGCCCCAGTATATCCTGCACATAGGAAGGATATCGAAAATCGATCTGGTTCTCGGCCATCACCGCTCCGCCGGCTCGAGAGGCCTCCAATAAAAAGGCGTTCCCGTAGTCGAAGAAATAAGTGCCCTTGGCCGTATGCCGGTTGATGGCCGCTGCTTGCTTGCGCAGCGATAATTGTACTTGTTTTTTAAAACCCCCGGGATCGGCCCGCATCATTTTGTTGGATTCCTCGAACGACAATCCCACGGGATAATAGCCCCCTGCCCATGGGTTGTGCAGGGAGGTCTGGTCCGAACCCAAATGCACGAACAGATCTTCTTCAAAAAATCGTTCCCAAACATCAACGATATTGCCGATATAGGCCAATGAAACCACTTCTTCTCCCTGTATCGCCTTCTTGGTACGGACGATCAAGGTAGCCATATCGCCGATCAATTCATCGACCCAACCTTGTTGGTGTCTTTTTTTGGCCGCTGCGGCATTGACCTCCGCACAGACCGTAATGCAGCCCGCTATATTTCCGGCTTTGGGTTGGGCACCGCTCATCCCCCCCAGTCCGGAGGTCAGGAAGATTTTTCCCTTGGGCGATCCGGAGGTGCCCAACACCTTGCGAAAAGCGTTCATCACGGTGATGGCCGTACCGTGTACGATGCCCTGCGGTCCGATGTACATATAAGACCCTGCGGTCATTTGGCCATATTGGGTCACCCCTAGGGCGTTGAATTTTTCCCAATCATCGGGCTTGGAATAATTCGGAATCATCATCCCATTGGTCACCACTACCCTCGGCGCTTCTTTACTGGATGGGAACAAGCCCATGGGGTGCCCGGAATAGATATGCAGGGTTTGTTCATCAGTCATGGTCGCCAGGTACCTCATGGTCAGCAGGTACTGCGCCCAGTTCTGGAATACGGCCCCGTTACCCCCGTAGGTGATCAGTTCCTCAGGATGCTGCGCCACCGCCGGATCAAGGTTATTTTGGATCATCAACATGATGGCCGCGGCTGACACGGTTCTTGCGGGATATTCACCGATAGGCCGTGCAAACATTTTGTATTCGGGCTTGAATCGGTACATATAAATGCGCCCATAGACAATCAGTTCTTCTGCAAACTCTCTGGAAAGTTCGGCATGCCAAGCGGCCGGAAAGTAGCGCAGGGCATTTCGCAAGGCCAATATTTTTTCCTCATATGACAGGATATCTTTACGCTTGGGCGCATGGTTGGCCTCATTTACGAATGGTCTTTTCGGGGGAAGATGGTCTGGTATCCCTTGAAGCAGCCGTGATTTGAAATCGTTTTCCGACATATGAGCTATTTTCTGTTCAAACCTTATGTTTATCAAAAACGAGTTGTCCTTTTTTCCATACCATGCAGGGCTTGAGGTTCCCTTGATTATATAGAATTTCGTTGTAATGATCGGTGTGGAACACGCAGAAGTCGGCCATAAACCCCTGGGCTAATTGTCCTCTATCCCTTAGGTTCAGGGCCGCGGCGGCCCTAAAGGTGATTCCTGCCAAAACCTCGGCATTGGTCAATTTTTCAAACGCGCCCAAAAGCGAGGCTTGGGTCAATAGATCGCCCATGGGAGCCGAGCCGGGATTGTGGTCGCTGGCTATGGCCAAGGCACCACCGGCATCAAGGATCTTTCTTGCCGGAGTGAAACCGCAGCCCAAGCCCAAAGAAGCTCCGGGAAGGGCGGTGGCGATGACCTTGCTGTTTGCCAATAAACGGATCTCGCGGGCTGTACTGACCTCCAAATGATCAGCGCTTATCGCTCCAAAATCGACGGCCACCGCGCTGCCCCCTGTCGTAAACTGATCGGCATGTACCGTGATATCAAACCCCATCGCCTGCGCTTTTAGAAAATAAGGGGTGATCTGTGCCCTATCGAAAGCGCTCTGCTCGATAAAGGCATCAATGCGATTCGCGAGCCCTTCTTCCAAAAGCATGGGAAAAAGCGCTGTACTGATTTCCTCCAAATACGCTGCGGCACTTCCCGGGAAGTCTTTGGGCAGCATATGTGCGGCCAAACAAGTAGGGATGAGGTCTGCCGCCAAAACTTCCTTCGCTTTTTTGATGGCCCTGAGCATCTTGAGTTCCTCTGCGACCGAAAGTCCGTAACCGCTCTTTACTTCCAGGGTGGTCACTCCGTTTTTAAGGTGCCGGTTCGCCCTTTTTACAATACCCTTGACCAATTCTTCCTGGCTGGCTTTCCGGGTTTGTACCACGGTATCCCATATGCCGCCCCCGGACTTTGCGATTTCCAGATAGGTTTTGCCCGCATTGCGCATGGCGTAGTCGTTGGCCCTGGAACCTGCAAAACAGATATGCGTGTGGGCATCTACCAACCCAGGAAGGGCAACGTGATCGCCCTGCAACCGATGAACCGATGTTCCTTTTGAATCTTTTGATAGGCTGGCGAAATTTCCAAGAGCGACTATATTTCCAGCTTCCACCAGAATGCCCCCATCTTCCATGACCATCAGTTCATGATCTGCAATGGCACCTTTTAAGGAGAGCCCGGTCATGGGAATAATTTGTTTGAAAGGGCCTATTAGGGTTTTTTCGTTCATGGGATCAATAGGTTTCAAAGATATTGGAATAAGGGGTGTCCAATGATACTTTTGCTTTCTTGCACATATTTTCAACGGTGGTGATGATCGTTTTGTCCGCTACCATTTCAATGCCGATTTCCATATCAAGGGCAAATACCCTGTCCTTATCTGCAAAGGGTACCCTCTTTCGCAGGGTCTTGTGTACTTCCTCCAAGAGAACCCCTGATTTCATGGGCTTTCTAAATTCAAACGCCTGTGCTGCCGTCAAAAGTTCGATGGCCAAGATCTTTTCGACGTTGCCCAGTACCTGCAGGGCCTTTCTGCCGCTGATCGAGCCCATGCTCACATGGTCTTCCTGCCCAAGGGAGGTAGGAATGCTATCGGCACTGGCGGGAAAACAGAGGCCCTTGTTTTCACTGGCCAAGGCCGCCGAGGTATACTGTAAGATCATATAGCCAGAATTGATACCGGTGTCTTTCATCAGGAGTTTGGGGATACCGGGACTATTGCCCTCCAAGGCCAGATAAATCCTCCTGTCGGAAATATTGCCGATTTCCGAAGCGGCCAAACAGGCGTAATCCAGGGCCATGGCCAAGGGCTGCCCATGGAAATTTCCCCCGCTGATGGTCAAATCTTTATCGATGACCACCGGGTTATCGGTCACAGCGTTCAGTTCGATCTCGAGCAATTCTTTCAGGTGCAACCAGGCGTTCCTTGAAGCGCCGTGCACTTGCGGAATGCACCTTAAGGAATAGGGATCTTGTACCCGGTCACAATCGATATGGTCTTCCATGATCTCCGAGCCCACCAAGAGCGATTTGACCCTGGAGGCCACATGTAGGTTTCCCTTATAGGGCCGCAGCGCATGTAGTTCTTGATAAAAGGGTTTTACAGAACCTTGCAGGCCCTCGATCATCATAGCGCCGATGATATCGGCTTGCGCAAGACAACTGTGCAATTTTTCGATCACCTTTACCGCATGTGCCGCAATGAATTGGGTGCCATTGATCAGCGCCAGGCCTTCCTTAGGGCCAAGTTCGAGCGGTTTCAGCCCGGTTTTCTCGAAGAGTTCCGCCGTGGACATGAGCTTGTCTTTATAGCTCACCTTGCCCAAGCCGATCAAGGGCAAAAAGAGATGGGCCAGGGGTGCCAGATCGCCGGAGGCACCGACCGAACCCTGGGAAGGTACCAGGGGAATGGCGTTGTTTTGGATGTGCCATAAAATGCGGTCCAATGTCGTTTCGTCGATCCCCGAATATCCTTGGGCAAGGGCATGTACCTTTAAAACCATCATCAGTTTGGCAATTTCGGTGTCGATGGGCGGCCCAACCCCGACGCTATGGCTTTTTAGGATGTTGGTCTGCAATATTTTGGTTTCCGATTTAGAAATTTTGGTGGTACAAAGGGGTCCGAAACCTGTATTGATCCCGTAAACCGGTTCTCCATGTTCCACAATTTTCGCGACAACCGTATTGCTTGTCCTTACCTTTTCCCTTTGGGCGGCCGATATTTTTACGGGGATCTGTCCCCGGGCTATGCGGAGTGCCTTGCCCGCCGTGAGCGGGTGTTCGCCAAAAAGAAAGTTTTGTGTGGCCATCTTGGTTGGGCAATTGCGGTTTTGTTCCCTAAAAGTATTGATAATGTTTGAGACTGAACAAGCTTATTATGGAAACGGTATGTGACCAAAACCGTAAATTTGAAGATCTAAACAAAACCACCATGATATTTGATCTGATCAAAAACAGACGATCTGTGTTTCCAGTACAATACAATACAGCACCCATCGCAACAGAGGATATTAAAAAAATTTTGGAAGCGGCCAACTGGGCGCCGACCCACAAAAGGACCGAACCATGGCGTTTCAAAGTATTGCAAGGCGAAGCAAAAACGAGATTGGGCCATTTCTTGTCGAATAAGTATCGGGAAATCGCGATTAAACCGCAACAGGTAAAAACAAGGAAGTTTATGGAGAATCCGCAGCGATCTGCCGCCGTAATCGCGATTTGCCTACAGCGCGATCCTGTGGAAAGTATCCCGGAGTGGGAAGAAATTGCCGCTATGGCGATGGCCGTTCAGAACATGTGGCTCTGCTGCACCGAAATGGGCATCGGATGCTATTGGAGTTCTCCCGGACTCATCCAGTATATGGATGAATTTTTTGATTTGAAGCCAGGGGAAAAATGTATGGGATTTTTCTATATGGGCCACTACGATGGGGAGATCCCCGAAGTGAGCAGGGGCCCCATTGAAGACAAAGTGGATTGGATAGATTGAACCTCAATCAAAATAGGGAAACAGCGCCGCCTTATAGTCCCATGCCTTCGAAAGAAAGATGCCCAAATACACAATGGCAACCAGAAATTTCAAAAAAGTGCCCGTTAAAAATCCCATGAATGAACCGAAAGCGGCCTTAAGGGCCGTTTTTTGATCGGCCTTGTTGAGCAATTCCCCAACAAGAGCGCCTACAAAGGGCCATATGATGATGCCAAATAATCCCAATATTGGAAAAATCAAGGCAACCAAAAGCCCTAAGGTGGTCCCGATCATGCCCGCTCTTGTGCCCCCGAACCGTTTGGTGCCCATCGCTGGGATGATATAATCCAAGGCGAAGACGATCAGGGCAATGCCCGCAGTAATGCCCAACAGCCACCAATCGTTGGGGATTGCCTTGGTGAGGTAAAGCAGCAACAAACCGACCCAACTGACGGGGGGCCCGGGCAATACGGGCAGGAAACTTCCCAGGATGCCCACGAGCATCAAGATCAAGCCGATAAGGAGCAATACGATATCCATGTTCAATTCTTTTTGATTGGACGAAGATAGCAAGCTTTTGTTACGCTTGCTCACCTAATCAAGGAAGCTAAAATTAGGGATTGTGTGCGACGCACCTTGTGCCACCTCCCCAAAAAGTCGTAATTTCCGCATTGGAATTTGAACCCTATGAAGCAATGCATGCTTTTGATCATTATGTGTTTGTTGACCTCCTGCGAATGGTTCGTATCCAAGGAAGTGAAAACACGTGAATTGGTCGAACAAGAAATGCTGGAGATCGATTGGAATGAGGTAGATGCTTATCCGCTTTTCGAAACCTGCGATGAATCTGCCTCGAAAACAGAACAAAAGAAATGCTTCGAAAAGGAAGTGTTGGCCAATTGCGCCAAAAAATTAAAGGAGTTCGAGTATGTTTTTAAAGAGGGCACCGATCCTATGGTCCAAGTCGATTTCTTGGTAGACCAAAAGGGGAAGATCACCGTGGTGCGTATTGAAAAGGATAGTGCCATCAACCGACAAATGCCCGGTTTCGACCAGATCATCAAAGAGAGCCTCGGCACCCTGCCGCAACTGTCCCCTGCTTTAAAACGGGGCATCCCCGTAAAAACAAAATTTCGCATCCCTATTGTGTTCAACACTGATTAAAGAAAGCATTTGGCAACCGAAAAAATCATATTGGGAATAGATCCGGGAACCACCATCATGGGTTTTGGCCTGATCAAGGTGGTGGGACAAAAAATGGAGTTCCTGCAAATGAACGAATTGTTGCTCAAAAAGTATGATGATCCGTACCTCAAATTAAAGATCATTTTTGAGCGTACCCTCGAACTCATCGACACCTTCCACCCCGATGAAATTGCCATTGAGGCCCCTTTCTACGGAAAAAACGTGCAGTCGATGTTGAAGTTGGGGAGGGCTCAGGGCGTGGCCATGGCGGCTGGGCTCTCGCGACAGATTCCCATTACGGAATACCTGCCCAAAAAAATCAAGATGGCCATTACCGGAAATGGAAACGCGAGCAAGGATCAGGTGGCCAAAATGCTGCAGACCACCCTGGGCCTAAAATCGCTCCCCAAAAACCTTGATAGTACCGACGGACTCGCCGCGGCCGTCTGCCATTTCTACAATGGAGGCAAGCCTTCCGTGGGCAAGTCATATACCGGATGGGAGGCTTTTGTGAAACAGAACGATGGGCGGGTTAAAAAATAGTCAATGAACAATTAGCAATGAACAATGAACAAATGGGAATGCACTTTGAAGTGTAAACGAATGACAAAAATAAAGTGGTAATGCGAGAAAATCCTTTGGCGAAAAAATCTTATGGATTTGCACTTGATATAGTGGCCCTCTACAAGAAATTGACCATTGAAAAGAAAGAGTATACCCTTTCGAAACAGTTATTAAGGTCCGGAACGTCGATCGGGGCAAATATTTCGGAGGCTAATGGGGCAATTTCAAAAGCGGATTTTTCTGCCAAGATATCACTGGCCTATAAGGAAAGTTTGGAGACAAAATACTGGCTGAACCTGCTAAAAGATTCGGACTATATAACCACTGAGGATGCCACAAAATTGATATCCGATGCCGATGAACTATCGAAAATAATGTTTTCAATTTTGAAGACCACCCGGATATAGAAAAAGCACTTTAGACCCATTGATAATTGTTAATTGTTCAGTGTACATTGAATCAAAATGAGCGGCATCTACCTCCATATCCCTTTTTGCAAGCAGGCCTGTCATTACTGTGACTTCCATTTTTCGACCAATATGGAGAAAAAATCTGCCATGATCGCGGCCCTGCAAACCGAGCTCGAACTTCGAAAGCATGAGTTCGAGGGGGAGACGGTAGAGACCATTTATTTTGGCGGGGGCACCCCTTCGGTTTTGGAAATCGAAGAGATTGTGGCCATTGTGGAGACTATTCATCAGTACTACGCGGTAGCAGAAAATGCGGAAGTGACCTTGGAGGCCAATCCGGACGATTTGTCGACCGCCAAGATCTTAGGGCTGTCAAACAGCCCGATCAACCGGCTCAGCATCGGCATACAGTCGTTTGATGCCGAAGACCTCGAATTGATGAACCGAGCTCACAATGCCCGTGAGGCCATCGAATGTATTGATGCGGCAAGGGCGGTTTTTGAGAATGTTTCCATCGATTTGATCTATGGCATTCCCAAGATGACCAATGATCGTTGGAAGCGAAACATCGATAGGGCATTATCGTTCAATATCCCGCATATTTCAAGTTATGCCCTCACCGTGGAACCGAAGACCGCTTTGTCCGTCTTTATAAAAAAGGGAACGGTGCCCCCTGTCGACGATGGCGTGGCACAGGAACATTTCCAAATTTTGATCGATACCCTGGAAGCAGCAGGCTATGTACATTATGAAACCTCGAATTTTGGAAGGCCCGGATTTTTTTCAAGAAACAATACCGCCTATTGGCAAGGCAAAAAGTACATGGGTATCGGTCCGTCGGCCCACTCCTATGATGGGTTCAGAAGGGGATGGAATATCAACAACAATCCAAAATACCTCAAGGCCATACATGCCGGGCTGCTACCTATGGAAATCGAAATCCTTTCCAAAAGAGATCGGTACAACGAATACGTGATGACCGGACTCCGAACGATCTGGGGCGTTTCCCTGGATAGGGTGCGATCGGAATTTGGACCAAAATATTCGGAGTACTTGCTACTACAGGTTGAACCCCATCTCCAGAACCATTTGCTTTACCTCGATGGCGATACCCTCCTCATCTCCAAAAAGGGTAAATTTTTGGCCGATGGAATTGCCAGTGATCTGTTTATGGTTAACTTAACATGAACAAGTTTAATATTCTATTAGATCGCACATGATTGCCAAATTAAACCAACACACCATTGATCTGTCCAAACCGTTGGATATTTCCATTTCAATAGGAAACGGTGCTTCCAACGTGAATGCCTGGTACATCGATCCACCCAAAATTGAGCCTCACGTTCAAGACAGTTTCGTGGGCAAGGTATCTGAAGGGGCTTCCACCAATTTCAATGATATCTGGTTCAATCCACATGCGCATGGCACCCATACTGAATGTGTGGGACATATTACGGAGGAGTTTCAATCGGTAAACAAGAGTCTGAACCGGTATTTCTTTTTGGCAGAAGTGGTGACCATCGCGCCTGAAAAATCGAAGCGCGATTTTGTGATTTCAAAAAAGCAATTGCAATATGCCCTGGGCAATAAAAAAAGGGAAGCATTGGTGGTGCGTACCCTTCCCAATACCAGGGAAAAGATGTCAAAGCAATACTCGCATACCAATCCGCCCTATCTGCTCGAAGAAGCCGCCCGTTTTTTGTTCGAAAAGGATATAGCACATTTGTTGATAGACCTCCCATCGATAGACCGCGAAGATGACGGGGGTGAACTTTTGGCGCACAAAGCGTTCTGGGATTCGGAAGGGACCCCTCGCAAAATGGCCACGATCACCGAGTTTATTTTTGTGCCCAACACCATCAAGGACGGAAAATATTATCTGAACCTACAGGTGGCCCCCTTTGAAAATGATGCAAGTCCGAGCCGACCGGTCCTGTACCAAGTCATCGAAAATTGAAACAACGGCTTAGGACGGTCAAGTAACCGTCGACCGCGATTGCCAAAATTCATTTATCTTGTGCCTGTTAATCATGCCATTGCTGAACGGCATGGATCTTTGGAATACGCACCTGATTTTGTCTGAGATTACGCTGGAAAGAACATATGAACGATATTTTGAATCTTTTTTTGGGACTTGTACTGGGCGCCATTCTGATGTATTGGCTGTTTTCGGTATTCCGTAAAAAACAAGGCAAAGAGGTGACCAAACACCAATCCACGGTACTGTTGGAAAAGATGAAAAGCGTGTGCAAACTCATTTCAGTGGAGGGAGAGTTTGCGGAGATCTACACCTATGAGAATACCAAGGAGCGGTTTCTGAGCATGGTAAGCAGCAAGAAAAAAGCATTGATCGTGGTCACGGCCAAGGCGCATATCGGGTACGACCTTCAAAAAATCACCATTGATATCGATATCAGAAACAAAAGAATTAAGCTCAACAATTTCCCACAACCGGAAATCCTGTCGATTGAGCCAGAGTTGGAATTCTATGACATCAAAAACGGGATGTTCAATACGTTCACCCCAAACGACCTCACGATCCTCAACCAGGAAGCCAAGCAGCATATCCGTGACAAAATTCCGGGTAGCGGTTTGATGGAAAATGCACGAAAGGAGGCCTTGGATTCGATTTTGCTGATGAAGAATTTGGTGGAGACAATTGGTTGGCAACTTGATTTTTCCGCCCTTGAAATCCAAAGCATTGATGAAAAGGTGTTGGAAAAATAAGGAGCGTTCCCGGTTCGCGGTACACAATGACCAATACATTTGAATAATAATTTACCTTTAACCTATGAAAACAACATTCTTGCTCGTATTATTTTTAACAGTTGCGGCACTTGGCCAGGCACAAAATGAGAACCCTATGAAAGAATTTGATCCCGCATTTGCACACACCGTGTTTTTTTGGTTAAAAAATCCGGATAACCAACAAGACCGTACCGCTTTCGAGACTTCGCTCAAGAAGTTCTTGGATCACTCGCAATTTGCCAAAACAAATTTTATAGGAAAACCGCCCAAGGCAAGTCGTGACGTGGTCGATGGGTCTTTTACCTATTCCTTGATCGTTACTTTTGAATCGGCGGAAGCGCAACAAAAGTACCAGGAGGAAGCACCGCACTTGTTGTTCATCAAAGAATCGAGTGCGTTATGGACCAAGGTGATCGTTTACGATTCAACCGGTATTTAGCACTTTCACCATGTTGGTATTAAGGGAGCCAAAGGCATCCGATGCAGACACTATTGCCCGGCTCCATGCAAAAAGCTGGCAGCAAAACTATCGTGGGGCTTTGAGCGATTCCTTTTTGGACCATGAGGTGTTTGCCGAGCGTTCTGGCGTCTGGGCCAAAAGGTTTGAAGTGGCAAACCCAAAACAGCTGATCACTGTCGCAGAGCTCGATGGAGCGATGGTTGGATTCGGTTGCGCCTATCTGGGCGATCATCCAAAATATGGAGCACTTTTAGACAATCTGCATGTGGTGTCGAATGCCCAAGGACTGGGCATCGGCTCAAAGTTAATGGCCGATTTGGCCAGAAGGTGTGCAGCACATGATCCCAACTCCGGAATATATTTATGGGTACTTCATCAAAACAGCAATGCCATCGATTTTTATACTGGGTTGCGGGGCCAATGGATAGAAACGGTAGTGGGAAACGACATCGGGGACCGCGAAATATTAAAATGCCGTTATAGTTGGCCATCGGTAACGGCACTGTACAAGCAGCTCATTTCAAAACAACAGGCCCATGAACGTTGAGGTATTTCGGGACTACTGTCTCTCCAAAAAAGCGGTGACGGAGGAATTTCCCTTCGATGCGGTTACCTTGGTATTCAAGGTGATGGGCAAAATGTTCGCACTCTTGCCCCTGGAACGGATTCCTGCCCAGGTCAATTTAAAATGCGACCCCGAATGGGCCGTTCAGTTGCGTGAGGAACATGACGGCATCATCACCCCCGGTTATCACATGAGCAAGGTGCACTGGAATACCGTTTTTATGGAAAATCTGCCCCCTCAATTGATTCGGGAACTAGTTGACCATTCCTATGACTTGGTGGTTTCCAAGTTCACCAAAAAACTCAAAACGGCATTTGATGCAGTCGCAGATTGAAACTAACTTTTTATGGACGCCCAATTAAAAATATTGATCCATGGCTTGCAGACCTCCTTTGGGGGAAAGCCTTGGTACGGGACCTCGGTGATGGAAAAATTGGAATCGATCGATTGGCGGCTTGTCAACGATCGTCCTTCCGGTTCAAGATCAATTGCGGTGCTGCTTCAACACATGATCAATTGGCGCATTTTTGTTTTGAAAAAGTTACAGGGGGATGCGGCCTATGATATTGTCATCGATGGTCCGAATGATTGGACAGAGATCCATATCGGCGACGAGCAGGCCTGGGAGCGGTTGAAGAAGGGTCTTAAGGACACCCAAAAGGATCTTCTAAACCTATTAAGTAGCGCTTCCGACGCGCTATTGGCGCAAAAGGTTCCAGGGAAGGACTACAGCTTTGGCCCTATTTTAAGCAGTGTTGCCGAGCACGATATTTATCACTTGGGGCAGATCGCCCTTGTTTACGCACTCTTAACAAAATAAGGGCATATCTTTGCAGACGAAAAGTCCAGAACCCCATATGGTGGAACCCCTTCTTTTTTATCGACAACAGCTAGAGCATTGCCACATAAAATCGGCCCGAGTGCAAAAAAAACTCTGGGTCTCCAGTCTGTTGCGTTTCATGGTATTTTCAATGGCCATCGCAGGGATTTACTTCTTCAGGTCGAACGCCCAATTGATGTTGGCCACGGGAATCGCGGCCCTGGTGGCTTTTCTCTTTCTCCTTTCAAGGCATGCCAATTTGCAACAACAGCGCGATAAGTTGAACGCGCTTCGCCAGATCAACACCGATGAAATCGCTATCCTGGAACGAAAATTTGGCCATCGGCCCGAGGGAAATGAATATAAGGATACCAAACACTTTTTTAGTGGAGACATCGATCTATTCGGGCCGGGATCCTTTTATCAATATGCCAATCGTACGGCCCTAAAAGATGGCCAAGAAGTGTTCGTGGGCATGCTGCTCGAAAACAGCATCCAGGACATAATGGAAAAGCAAGCTTCGATAAGGGAGCTCTCCCGGATGCCGGAATGGCGCCAGAATTTTTCCGCCTTGGCTGGAATGGCGAAAACCGAAATCGGTACGGAAACCATCGGTAAATGGTTGCGGGGGTACCGACCTTTTGTGCCCGGGGCCATGCGCTATCTGCCCTTAGGGTATTCGGTGGCCTCCATCCTTTGTTTTGCGCTGTACTTTATGGATTTTTTTCCTGAATCGTTATTGATATGCTGGTTGTTGTTGGGCCTGGGGCTGACTTCGATCTTTACCAGGAAAATAGGGAAGCTCACGGCCGACGCGACCCAGATACAGCATACATTTGGACAATACAACCAACTGCTTGAAATTGTTGAGAATACCGATTTCAAGTCGGTATTGCTGCAAAACTTGCAGGGGCAACTGGTAGGGGAAGGTAAAAAGACCTCTTCAAAAATCAAGGATTTCTCGACGCTTTTGAACGCCTTGGACAAAAACAACAATCTCCTTTATCTCATTTTTGCCAACGGGTTCTTTTTAAGGAGCCTGCAACATGCGAGGGAAATCGAAAATTGGATCAAAAGCTACGGAAGTTCGGTTGAAATTTGGTTCAAGACCATCGCTTACTTTGATGCCTACAATGCTCTGGGCAATTTTGCGTTCAATCATCCGCAGTATGCTTTTCCCGAACTGAACGGGAAAAATTCGGTCATTTCTGCGAAGGGGGCGGCCCATCCATTATTGGACCCGGAAAAACGGGTGCAGAACGATTATAAGATCGATAAGGAGCAGTTTTTCATTATCACCGGGGCGAACATGGCGGGAAAAAGTACCTTCCTGCGCACCGTATCGCTGCAGATCGTTATGGCCAATATCGGGCTCCCCGTGTGTGCAGAAACTTTTGAATATACGCCGATAAAGCTGATCACCAGCATGCGCGCTGCCGACTCCATGGCCGATGCCGAATCGTATTTCTTTTCCGAACTGAAGCGGTTGAAATTCATCATCGATGAAATTCAAAATGGCCCCTATTTTGTGGTGCTCGATGAAATATTGAAGGGCACCAACAGTACCGACAAGGCAAAGGGATCGCGGAAATTCATAGAAAAATTGGTCGCTTCAAAAGCAACAGGCATCATCGCTACCCATGATTTGAGCCTTTGCGCCGCGGCTGAAGAACTCCCCCGGATTGAAAATCATTATTTTGATGCCGAGATTCGGGACGATGAACTCTATTTTGACTATACCTTCAAAAAGGGTATTTGCCACAACATGAATGCCTCCTTCCTGTTGAAGAAAATGCAAATTGTTGAATAGACTTTCAATTCGGTCACCGAGGTGAAGACAAAAAGTGCGCCAGGTCAAATATGTCCGTTAAGATATGCTTTTCACCTGCAGATCATGAAAAGCATCGGCCTGCAGTCGTAAAAGTTCTTCCGCCTTCTGCTTTTTGTAGGCATACACCGCTTCTTCTTCAGCGATTTCGCCATAGATCTTCTCGTTCAGCACGGTATCGGTGGCCAAGATTTTTTCGCGCTGCCGTACCTTTTGGGTCACCCAGGTCTGTACAGTGGTTTCCTGATCTTCCAGTTTTAGATCGTATTCCCCTTTTGGGGCCAGCAATTTGGCGATGATGGGAGAGGTTTCGATGGCGAGGAACAGCAAAAAAATGAAGAAGGAAGGAAACCATGCCAGTTCCCCAAGCGCATTGATGCGCGCCATGAGTCCGTCAAAACCGTCGATGATGGGTTGGGATTCTTTGACCACAGTGGCATATTCGTCGTTCAAGGCCGCGATCTGGGTTTCGATTCCCGTGATTTTTTCGGCATTGACCTGTTTCAATTGATTCAGTTCGGCCAGGGCCGCATCGTGTTTCTCCCTTTTTTCTTTGTACACCGGGCCCTTGCCCAACAATTTTGTGCCGGCCGTTCCCTCGGCCTCCGAAATATAGGTATCATAAAGTGCATTGGTCTCCGTTTCCCTGACTGCGATTTCGCTCTTAAGGGCGGTGATGTCCTGGTTCAATTTTTCGAGGGTAGGGGTATATTGCTGCGCCAGTTGTGCCTTGTTGGCCAAAGTGAGTTCGTTTTTTTGTTCCAGCAGCACCTGATTGATCTCTTTCTCAAAAATTTTCATTTCCAAGGGCTTGGAGATGACCACGGCGATGATGATGGCCAGTGCGATACGTGGACTTGCCTGTAGCAATTCGTTTCCAAAACTGTTCCTTTTTTTGATGGTCGATACGATAAAACGGTCGAGGTTAAAGATCAAGAGGCCCCAGATCAAACCGAAAAGAACGGCCGTGTATACATTATCGAATACGGTATATAGGGCATAGCTGCCCGCGATAAAAGCCATGACTGCGGTAAAAAAGACCGTGGCCCCGATACCTGCATATTTGTTGCGTTCGCCTTCCGAACAGGATTTTAACAATGAGGCATCCGACCCCGAGCAGAGGATAAAAAAGTTTTGTAACATAGTGTTCTGATTTGATTGATGTTCTTATAGACTATTAGAACGTGTTCTTCGGGGTTTTGTTACAAAAAAAGCCTTCGAAAGGAAGGCTTTAACACAAATAAGGTGTTTTTTATCTGTTTTCGATCACAGAGGGGTCTTTGGATAACTTCACCACAGGCTTCTTGCCATCTTTTCCATTGATATCGATGTTGACACTTTCATTTTTCTTGAGAATTTCGATGGCCTTGTCCGAACTTATTTTTTTGCCTTCATAATAAAAGGTGGCGTCTGCCTTGGCCATTTCGATCACGTGATCTAAGGGCGACATGGGAGGCTCAGGGGATTCCGGTGGCTCGGGCGCTTCTGGCGCTTCCACTTCCTCTATTTCTTCCACATGAATAATGACCGGTTCTTCAATTTCGGGAACTTCAGGGGCATCCGGTACTTCGGGCGCCACCGGGGCCGTCCTAAGTCTGATGCCTACCGGCTGTTCAGGGGCGCGTATGGCCTGCGGTGCCATCGCTTCTTTCGGCGCTGGCGGGGGTTCGGGCATGGGCGGAAAGTCGGGAAAGGGCTCGGCATTTTGCTTTTGCTGCGCCGACATCAAGCCGAAAATATATTCGAGCCGTTCAACCTCTTTCTTTTTGTAGATCCTTCTGTTTTCGGGTTGGGCGTTGATTCTTTTGACGATGGCATTGTATTCCTTGATCTGATCTTCGGAGGCACCGTCTTGGGGCAGCGACGAAGTCATCGGTCCCTCAATATTTATTTGGGCCACACCGTATGCGACTAGAAGCTGTTCTACTTGATCTATGATCGTCTTCGGGGTATTATCGGCCACCTTGATTATGGCGCGCACCGATTTTTCCCGTTCTTCCTTCGAAAGTTCGGCGTTGTATTTTTTTAGAAATGTGGGAAGTGATTCAATCGTCAAGGAATTCCCCTCAGACCGAATTGTTCCTTTTTTATCGATCTCGATTCGAATCATTTCGGTCTTCAAATCAAATACGGGAAAAGGGAGCGCATCATGTCGTTGCTCCGGGGATGCCATGATCTTATTTTCCACCACTTTGGATGGGACCCTCGCTTCAAGAAGATAAGCTTCTTTCTGGACAATGACGGTTTCACTGAATCCATACAATAGGAAGGAAACCAGTGGAAGCAATAAAAAACTCCTGAGCAAGATCGCTTTTTTCGATGTTCTTTTTTTCATGACTGTAAAACGTTTTTTGATTGATGAATAATTGATTGAATTTGAAAATTGAGGAACTGCCGCATTTGATGAGAATGCCAAAAGAATATTCTGATAAGTGGCGGTTTCCACGCCATGGTCAACAACAGCTTGGTCCGCTAAAAATTCGTGATTTAGTTTGATGTACCGTTTTATAAAATAGATCAAGGGATTGAACCAAAAGACCAGCTGTAGCAACTCGATAAGAAGCACGTCAAGGCTGTGTTTTTGTCTGGCATGTGTTTCTTCATGAAGCAATACGGCCTGGGGAATCTCCTTTTTTTCAAAGTTTTCCCGATTCAAAAAGATATAGCTGAAAAAGGTATGCGGGGCGATGCGTTCGTTCAATAGCACATTGGTGATCGAATTGACCTTGAACTTTGGATTTTTACGTATTCTTTGGATGATACGACCTAGGTTTTTTAAGAACTTAAAACCAAAAAGTAGAATACCCAAACCATAAATCGTCCAAAGCAAGAGGGGAAGGATTGTTTGAACCCTATCGCCAACCGGCTCGACCCGATCGACAGCAACTGAGTTTACCGACGTTGCCGGATTGACAAAAACTTCGGTAACAGGGGAAATTTCAACATATTCCGTAAAAGCAATTGACGGAATTACAAAGGAAAGCGCCAGTGCGGCCAATAGGTAATAGCGTTTAAAAACATGAATGCTCTCCCGTTCCAAGAGTAGTTTATAGAATAGGACCAAAATGGTCAAGCAGGCTCCGGATTTTAAAAGATATTCCAACATCATTATCTTTTTTTAAGTTCGCTATCGATGAGTTCTTTCAACGCTTCGAGTTCCGTTTTGCTCAGGTCGGTCTCCTGGGCAAAGAAAGACGCAAATTGCGCCGGACTATCATTGAAAAAGTTTTTGATGAGTCCGTTGACGTGTTTTGAGAAATAATCCTTTTTCTTGACCAGCGGATAATATTCGCGGGATCTGCCCAAGCTTTTATAAGCCACAAAACCTTTGTCTTGCATGCGTTTTAAAAGGGTGGCAATGGTAGTGGTGGCAGGCTTGGGTTCTGGGTATGCATCCAGAAGGTCTTTCATGAAAGCCTTCTTATGCTTCCAAAGAAAATTCATCAACTCTTCCTCCGATTTTGACAACTGCATCTGCTCCATTTTTAGATATTGCTCTACAAACATAGAACAAATATTTTAATTCTACAAATGTAGAGTAAAAATTATTTTGCGTTAGGGATTGGAGTGTAAAGCCCGGAGCGCCGGAAGGGCGGGAGGACTTGCAACGCAAAGCCCGGCCCCGTTCGTATGGCGTTTCTGATGGCAGCTCGTTGAAAGGGAAACGCCCCAAGACCAAGCAACTTTGGATTCAGCGGCTCAATTCGGTAAAATATTGGTAGAAATAAGGAATGGTCTCTATGCCCTTTAAAAAGTTCCAGATCCCAAAATGCTCATTGGGCGAATGGATCGCGTCGCTATCGAGTCCGAAGCCCATCAAAACGGTCTTGCTGTGGAGTTCCTTTTCAAAGAGCGAAACGATAGGGATGCTACCGCCGCTGCGTTGCGGGATGGGTTTTTTTCCAAAGGTGGTTTCATAGGCCTTGGCGGCGGCCTTGTAGCTCAAGTGATCGATCGGGGTCACGTACCCTTGTCCGCCATGGTGGGGAGTCACTTTTACCTTAACGCCTTTGGGGGCAAGGCTTAAAAAATAATCGGTGAAAAGGGTGGTGATTTCGTGCCATTCTTGATGGGGTACCAGCCGCATGGAAATTTTGGCATAGGCCTTGCTCGCGATCACCGTTTTGGCGCCTTCCCCGATATATCCACCCCAGATACCGTTCACGTCCAAAGTGGGGCGTATGGCGTTCCGTTCATTCGTGGTATAGCCCTTTTCCCCATAGACCGAATCGATGTCCAGTTCTTTTTGGTAGGCTTCCAAGCTAAATGGTGCCTTGGCCATCTCGGCCCGTTCCTCGGCCGACAGTTCCTCCACTTTATCATAAAACCCAGGGATGGTCACATGGTTGTTTTCGTCATGAAGCGCTGCGATCATCTTGGCCAGAACATTGATGGGGTTAGCGACCGCTCCGCCATACAGTCCGGAATGCACATCCCGGTTGGGGCCGGTCACTTCCACTTCCACATAACTCAATCCGCGCAGTCCCGTGGTAATGGAGGGAACATCGTTGGCGATCATACCGGTGTCTGAGATCAGGATGATGTCATTGGCCAGTTTTTCTTTGTTCGCTGCCACATAGGTGGCCAAATTCTTGCTGCCCACTTCCTCTTCGCCCTCGATCATGAATTTCACGTTGCAGGGCAGCTGGTCGGTCTTCACCATAAATTCGAGGGCTTTGACGTGCATGTACATCTGCCCTTTGTCGTCACAGGAACCCCTGGCGAAAATCGCACCTTCAGGATGGATGTCGGTGGTCTTGACCACAGGCTCGAAGGGGGGGGAATTCCAAAGATTGATCGGGTCGGCCGGCTGTACGTCGTAGTGGCCGTAAACCAGGATGGTGGGCAGGTTTGTATCGATTATTTTTTCGCCGTAGACGATCGGGTAGCCGTCGGTTTCATGGATTTCCACGATATCGCATCCGGCCTGTTCCAGGGCTGTTTTCACGGCTTCCGCGGTCTGCAAAACGTCGTGGGTAAAAGCGGGATCTGCACTTACGGATGGGATTTTCAGCAGTTCGATGAGTTCGTTGATAAATCTTCGTTGGTTTTGGGCAATGTATTCGGTAATCTGCTGCATCCGTAAAGGTTTGGTATATGGGCTAAATTTACTAAAAGAACTTTTTAAACGACAGCTATTTCTAAATTGATTTTTTGCCTTATATTTGCATCCCGTTAAAACGGAAAGTTGCAGGCGTGATGGAATTGGTAGACATGCTAGACTTAGGATCTAGTGCCGCAAGGTGTGGGAGTTCGAGTCTCCCCGCCTGTACACAAGGGAAAGCCGACTTTTAGGAGTCGGCTTTTTCATTTGGGGTAACACATAGGTAACACAAATTGCTCTTTTTCCAATGGCCATTTTAATTGATTTAATTTGACATCAGATCAAACCAAAACTAGTTAACTACAATTGAGTTATAAATTGAATTGTTTTTGATTAGGTCCCAAATCCTTGCCAAAACTTCGCGCACGGTCCCTGTTTCGATTTTATAGCGTTCGGTAAGATAAGCGTCAATTAAAATCGAAATAGGGCGCGACCTATTATTGAAGCCGCAAATTGGTCAAGGGGTGTCAATTGCATCTGCATGCATCTCGGGGCACTATAATCTTTGGACGTTTCAACTTGTTTGAAGGTTTTAGATTGTAAGTTGATCGAGGACAACAAGTTCCTTAGAGTAAACCTTAATATAAAGGTGAAAGAAATACTACAGGACTTACAGAATAGGTTTGATACAATCGGTCCAATTGTAGCAATTATTTTCTCTTCGTATTAATAAAAATACTACATTTACTTAGTTAATTCCTACAACAAAAGCAAACTAAAACCCTACTCCGAACCCTTCCAATAGACCGTATTTGGTAAGGGCACCTGATCTCTAGGATTAGAAAGTCAGGTCTTCACGGTATATCATAGTTTTTTACCTTATCGAATTTAGCTGGGTGGTGTCATTATTATTTTTCACAATCCATTGTGTTAGTCCTTGTTTGGACATTGTGTTGAATTAGTTAGAAATAAAATTTTGTCATTGACTACCAATCATAATTGAAAAACTATTTTGCTGATAATTAAATTGAATTTTATGAAAACCATAGGCATTTTTCTTCTGTGGCTGTTATTTCTAGGCGCATCATGCAATAACAATGATGATGACGGCTCAACTAACCCGAGTGATCAATTGCCTCCAGCTACAGAGGTTGGAGCTCAAACTTTTGGTTGTTTAGTTGATGGTGAAGTTTTTCTTCCTAAAACTATTGGTCAAAACCGGCTTACGGCCTTTAACCAATTAATTAATGGAAAATACAATTTGGTTATTAGTTCCTCAAATAGTGAAGAAACGGACATTAATATTCAGGGATCGAAACTAGATGCAATTGTGGAAGGTGAATACCCACTAGGTTCTGAAGGGGAAGGCAAATTCAATGTTGTACATATAATGGGAATAAATAATGATACCAAAATCCTATCAACATCAGATAGTCGACCTGGCATTTTAGTCATTACAAACCATGATCATGAAAAATTTATCCTTTCCGGAACTTTCAGTTATGTGGTGCAGCATAATGGACAAGATATAATCGTAACCCAAGGGCGCTTTGATGTCAAATACACGAATTAACCATAAACAACTTAGGCCAATGAAAAAAAACTACGCTGTCATTTTCGTAATGACCGTTTTAATCTCCCAAACTTCAGTCTACTCTCAATCTTCGAATACATCGGTGGCAACTGCAATTAACACTGCCTTCGCTCCATTAGAGAAAAACCGCATTCCTTATAGCATTCTTTTGGATTACGGCCCATTCAAGTTCCGTGGCCGTATTGTGGGGGTATAATTTTAATACCTCCTCATAGTTCTTAGGATAGGCTTCCTTAACTTTTACGATAAAACTTTCCTTGGTTATGGGACCCTGGGTAAATGCTCCGCCCGGAATTTCGGCGGAATTCCATCCCAACAAAAGAGGGACTTGCGCCTGTTCTTGGGCAGTTTCTTCTCGTAGATGGAGCAACGGAACTTGATGTAGGTCCTTTTCATTTCTTTTTTACTTTGCGACCGCCGGGAGCAAAGCAAGATCGTTTTTGTGGCAACAAAAACACATCTTGCGCTTCCTGACCAAATCCATTTTTAGCCTTAAAAATCAACCATTCGTTCATGTCCTTATACCCCTCGTATAAACTTGATTTGTCCAAACAGTTATTGGAACGGGCCATCAAGTTTTGGGTCGTTGCTTTACCGGTCGTATCATTGTCCAGATATAGGTCGATTCGGTCGTAAGGGTCCATTGGCTTAATCGCTTTTTTGACCAATGCCGTTGAGTTCAATACTAAAAAATCATATTCGGTTTCTATTTCTTTATTAAATTCCAAAATGGATAATAGGTCGAACATTCCTTCGGTAACGATGAGTTTTCCGTTTCCATTTTTGATGTGGGTAATGTCCTTCGGGGAGCTGGAATTCTTATAGTATTTGTTGCGTAGCTCCCATCCACCTGAATCGTTCTTCAATCCTATGGCGAAGTATCGTAGTCCCTTATGTGATAATGAACTTCCCTACAAAGTCGATGCCGTAGAAATGGAATTTCTCCGTTCAGACAACTATGTAACTAGTCCATAATGCCCAATAGGACGTGCATGGAGAATTTCTAGCCCTTTATCCTTTTGGGTTCCAACTGGAGGCTGCTGCTGAAAAGAGAAAGAGGTCTGGCCCTGCTCCAAGAAGCTTAAGGCCTCTCTGACGGAAGATTTGTTGATTTGGCATATTAGGTCGATTACATTACCGCCTTTTCCCGCCCCATGGTCGTACCATCTATTGAGTTTCTTGGACACCTTGAAAGAGGCTTGGGTCTCCGGCCGGAACGGGCTCAGGAACCAAGCTTCTTTTTCGGTCGACCTGGTCGGAAAGTGCCCGAGTTTTGCCAGCGCTTCGGGGTTTACAAAGATACATACAGCACAATAGTATCTTCCTGCACCGCTCCAAAATTTACATTCAGCTATGAAAATAACAGAGCTGTCGTAACGTAATTGAATATCCGTTTTTCCAGATTTATTAAATGTTTCTCCACTTGCACTACCAAGTTCAAAATTTGGGTCTAATGTCATTAATATATGGTCACGCAAATCTTCTTCGCCTTTTCCCTTATATACACTTGGCATTCGTTCAAAATTCTTACCTACATCATTTATTAATTTTAAAATATGTCTGAAACTATCTTCGTTTAATGTTGGTTCGGGCTTAAAACCTTTTTCTGTCACAATAGGTTTACTGATTTTAATTTTCTCTTTAAGCTTTGGTTTAGGTACAGAAAAGGTGTTCGTAGTAGTACTTTTCCTTTGTAATGGCACACCTAAAGAAGACATTAGGCTATTTTTACTCAATAGCTTATTCTTATATATCTGACAAACAGTTTTTTGCCTTGAGAATATCCAAGAAAATTGTTGAAAACAAATCAGTTTCATGTTGAAATATTTATATCTTTAACAAGTTAAATCCTCAATACCTATGCAGATAGTACACTAATTTTTCGGCGTTAATGTCTACAGTATAGACGCGCCACTTCCGAAATCTGCATACCCAATAATTTTCTGACTTTTTTTAATCATTGAAGATGAAATCCAACAATAGCGGGACTTCATAAGCAATAGCATATCACAGAACTCAATAGTTCTATATAATGTTGATATTAAAAATAAGCCAAATGATGAAAGCCACAATTATAGTGCGTATTAGCTTTTCAAGTTATATGCTATTTTTTATAACTGCCGGTTGCGAAAAAAACGATAACACCGAACTTGAAGTAGCAATAGGAGACAGCGCTAAGTGCATTGAAAACGTAGCGGAAAGCATTGAATTTAATTTCTGTTTATTGGATGAAAATGGTGTTGAGTCGACCTCTTTTGACGAAGGAGAGAATTTCATCTTTGATTTCTCTTTTTAAAAACTTAACATCGGATGAAATCGTTGTTACACCTGAATTTATTACCCAAGATTTTTTCAAAGTATTCAAAACATCGGATAATGTCGATATGGGAAAACCATGGTCCGGAGTGTGGTGCGAATTCATCGGAGGGCCACGTGAATTTAGATTGATGCCAACCGAAGCTTTGTCAATCAACTCGCCTTGGGTACTAACCGATGGAACTCAACCTTCGCACCCTCTGTGTACAGCTGCGACCATTGATTATTTACCGAAAGGAGACTACTACACTAGAATCGAACTGAATTTTCACTTTAGTAAAGGTAACAGAAAAAAGATTATTAGAAACAGAACGTACACAATCAACTTTAAAATAAACTAACATGAAAAAACTCCATTTTTTATTATTGGCGTTTATCCTTATACACTCCATAAGTGCGCATGTCGAGACAAAACAATTTTCTGAAGGAAGCGAACTAGATCAATCGACCCTAATTGATATAGATTTTGAACCTAACAAAATCAAGGTTTTTCAATCTTTCGATCTCCAAATAATAATGGATGAACACAGAGTATCAATAGTATCTAAAAGTTCTATCTAATGTTAACCTTAAAAATTTAAAATTATGAAATTGAAAACCATATACCTACTACTGATTTTGATAACCTATACTAACTGTGAAGATACAGATGATCAAAACAACGATATAATATTTTATTGGGATCAAACAGGGTGCCTAGATCCTTGGGGCACAGGGAAAAATGATGCCAACTCCGAAACAAGCGAGGCATTAAAGGAATTTTTGGAAAACAAGGGCGTAACAGTACTGGAAATAAGTTTTGAGGACCAATCTACTGGATTGCTCATGTGCGAATCGTGCGCTTGTACTACAGGTTTGAAAATATTTGTTAAAGCACCAAGTTCAAACAAGCGCACATTAGAAGAACTGGGGTTCAAAATGGATTGAATATTATTGCTCAAATCAAGCTATTTTAAATAAAAAAATGAATTAAAATGCATACGAAAAATGAAACGAATACTACTATTTTTTTTGACCATTTCTTGTGGTCAACTGGTTCTAGGACAAGTCGAAACCAAATTTTTTCCAGAAGGGAACTCACTTGAACATATCGAATTTGCATCAAAAAATCAACTGCCTGTCAAAAAAAACATCATGCCCTCCTTTGATGTTTCAAAAATGCTGGAAGAAGATATGGAGGCAAAAGATATGGCAGTACCATTTCGTTTTGGGAAGGCTTTCGACACCAATATCAACCTTTCGAACGGGGTCTGGACCAATGTGGATAATGGAAGAATGTGGTCAATGGGGTTTCAATCAAAAGATGCGTATTCCATTAATTTCGTTTTTAATGATTTCTATCTTCCGGATGGTGCTCAATTATTCATTTCAAATGAAAATGGCACAATGTTATATGGGCCGGTTACATCTATTCACAATACCGGAAATGGCTATTTTCTAACAGATTTGGTGGAAAGTGATGATGTAATTATTTATTTGTTCGAACCTTTACAACAACATGGCAAAACTCAGTTGACAATAAAAAGTGTTGTCCATGCCTATAAAAATGTGTTGCCTACATTGAATAGCGGCTTGAATTCATCTTTAGGATGCCATAACGATATTGAATGTTTTCCGGCGTGGGATTTAGAGTCTGATGCGGTTGGTCTTGTTTTGTTGTCGAGTGGAGATGCCCTATGCTCAGGCGCTTTGTTAATGAATACCGATCAAAATTTCAAACCTTATTTTCTATCGGCTTTTCACTGTATAGATAGCGATAATAGTGGAAGTTTATCTACGGTAGAAAAAAACAATGCCCAGAACTGGATGTTCAAATTTCAATATAAGAAAACATCATGTAATGGTAGTTCTGCGAATTTAGGGACTACTTATAATGGAGCTAGTTTTAAAGCGGCCTATTTCAATACGGACTTTGCGTTAATGGAAATGATAAACACTCCTGCGGGCAATAACCAGATTTCATGGCTTGGGTGGGATAGGACCGCTAACATTCCGACTTCTGGAACTAGCATCCACCATCCAACGGGAGATGTAATGAAAATATCTTTTGATAATGTTAATACACCTCCAATAGCCTCAAATAGTACAACCTTGAATTGGGCTAATGGAACTTCCCCTCTAAACACACATTGGAATTCAAGACTTGATGATGGTACTACTGAGCCAGGATCTTCCGGCTCGCCTTTTTTCAATCAGAACCGAAGGGTCGTTGGCCAGTTACACGGTGGCTTCGGCCTTTGTGCTCCAGCCACAAAACACTTCGGCCGTTTTAATCTCTCGTGGACCGGGGGCGGATCAACTTCAACCCAATTGAGTTATTGGTTGGATTCGTGTGGATCCGGAGCCACAACCACCAACACAACCAGATCGCCTGCGCTTTTGGGAAACAATACAGTTTGTCCTTCCGGTGCATCGTATTCAATTCCCAACCTTCCCGCCGGATCTACAATTAGCTGGAGCAGTAGTGGTAATCTCATGCGAACCTCGGCACCCGGTGCCAATCCATGCACCTTTTCCGCCAATAGCTATGGAAACGCTTGGATTCAAGCCGTTATTACCCGTCCGGGTGTTTGTGGTACAATGACTTTAAAAAGAAATGTCGTTGCTGGTTCTATATTGGTAGAAGTATTTACCACCAATAACCCAGCACCACCTTCAGGGATGGCCAATATTGTCGTCAATGTGGTGAACGGCACATCGCCTTTCAAATACAAGGTAAATTCTGGACCACTTTTGACAAGCTATGACAGTAATTGGATTGTTACAGTGCCCTGCAACACTTCGGCGAACATTAGGGTCGATAGTCAAAATTCTTGAGGGCCAGTCACGGTTACAAAATCTATTTTTGCTGGGTGCTCAAGTTCCTTTATGGTAGCATCACCGAATCCGACCAGCTCGGAGATTTTCTTGGACCTCGCTGCGAAAGAGTTGTCATCACAAGGCGCGGGAGTTACGGAAATTTATGGTTCTTTGAATATGATGCTCTATGATTTTAATGGAAAACTGGTCCTTGAAAAACAGTTCGATAAATCGACGGGCAGACCAAGTTTAGACTTATCCGAATTGAAAAAAGGCACTTATATTCTTAGGATAATCGGCAAAGAATTGGATGAAACCCATCAGATCGTCAAAGAATAATTTACGTCCAAAACTTATTAACTACTAGTTCAAGGATGTTATCATCCCCGATTTTTTCATTTATTTTTAAGGGAATTGTTTTACCTCATTCTAGAATTAAAGGTCAAGTTTTGAGCGGCAAAATGCCACGCTTTTGACAGATGATATTCGATACAAAAATCTCAATATTTTAGATCACGCCCGATTAAAGGCTTGAATTATGATGCAGAACTAAACTTTCAATATGTAGGACTATCCAGAAACAACTTAACAAATGAATTGTAATTTGTGGAATTTAGTTCTCGGAATACGCAACTATATTACAATACTTGAGTCTTATAATAAAACATGTTTAAAGATGCTTTCATGAGATACTTTCTGCTGGCTCTTATCTTTGGCGTCTTCGCATGCGACAATGAGGATGATTTTTTTGTTAATCAAGATCAAAAGACTTATAAGCTCCGGGCAATCAACGTGGGCCTTACTGGGCAAATTATTTATGAACGAGGCCTGGATTTTTCAGAAACCATAACGCTGAAAAAGGATAGTACTTTTATTAAAGAAAGATTCTTTAAGAACGATACCGTATTGGTATCAAAAGGATTTTATTCACAAATTCGGAGCAACAGTCAAAATTTCTTTAAGTTCGAACACAATATTGAGAATGTATTGATTCAAAATCTGCACTAATACGTTAATTGAGTATACCGTTATACTTGATGAAAGGTACATTTATAATGGCAGTTCCGTGCACCACTAACAGGAATAAAAAATTGAATTATTTCTTTTCTTACTTTATCAACTCCGAATCTGTCATAGCTTTTGGAAAAATATTCCATAGGAATATCGTCTTCATAGCTATCTGCATAAACATCATCATAGTGGATTATAGGAATTTCCAATTGATATGAATTCGCTAAATGTTCTGCATATTCAGTAGAGTTTACATTCAAAATATAATCTTCAGTTTCGTTCTCAATTATTTGGGTAATTCGTTGAAAAATCCCCCTGAATTTTTCATCAATTCTGCCTGTCCCGAAAATTTTTGAATGGTTTGAATATCTGTACATTGGTTTTTCTCAAAACTGTGGCAACAATCTCATATGCCTGCTAGTACGCATATTTCTATTTTATTAATATTACGAATTTAAGCTTTTGTATTAAAAAATTTCTACTGCCCGAAAACCCAAAATATGAACCCATCGAAATCTGTGGGGATAATATCCTGAATTTTTGGGGCGTAGTAATCAACACTGCAGAAAGGACACATCACAAAAAAAGGGGCCTACAAGCCCCTTAATATTTGTTGTAAACCACAAGTTACTCAACGATTACTTGATGGGTTTCATCGAACCCCTTTCCAGTAATCTTAAGAAAATAATTCCCCTTTTTCAGATTACTTATATCCAATTTTATTTTTTGGGACTTCTCTTCATATGTTTCTGATTTCACAAGGGAAGCTCCAAAATCATAGAGCTTTAAAGTAACGGAATCCTCAAAGGTCGCTTCAGAGGTGCTGAAACTTTCATGTTCACTATTTTTCTCGACAGTTATTTCGTTCGAGGAGGGATTTGGATAAACGGTTAGGTAATATCCCCCACCCGAACAATTTTGTATAAATGCAGAACCTGTAGCTGTGCCACCACATATTCCCGTAGCCTGTACATAGAGATACCCTCCGTTGCAACCTACGTATCGCGAAGTATTGTTGGAGGAAGTCGTCCACGTTGTATTATTGTTAAGGGTCCACGTATAAGGACCGGAGCCATTGCTCGCAGTGGCATAAATCCATCCCGAAGAGTCAGGCCCGGACACTGATACCGATAAAATTGAACCACCACCGGTCGCATAAGTTGTCGATTGGATAAAATAAGTATTTCCACAACCGTTCGGAGGAGTAATAGTAGCCCTAACCCACGCACTGCCCGACCCGTTGGCTTTAAAGCTAGCGGGATTTGACCCCTGGGAGGTTGTCCTTGTTAGATTACTGCTATTGCTCCAGTTTATTGTAGAACCCGCCGGAAGATTATTGACCGTATAGCTTCTTGCAGTACACCCTATGGAACTCCAAGTGTTCAGATAAGGTGCGACAATGGTGTTGGTTGTATTCGCTCCGGTCCCACAAGGATCTAACCAGTTGCTCAAACGAGTATCGTTCGTACCCCCTCCTGTCCATGAAAGGTTGAACCTTCCATATTCTGCTCTTGGCTGATTGCAATACGTATTGAAAAGGTTAAAATTCTGGTTCCCGTGCAATTGACCAACCACCCTTTGATTTTGGTTAAAAAGTGGGCTTCCCGAAGATTTGTGCTGTACCACGCCATCATCAAAGTTCACCAGCCACATGTTATTTGTACCATTCCAACTTGAAATTTGAAACGCATCATTTTCGATTGATATTTTGGTCATGTCACCTGCTGGATGATGTATCGAAGCTCCACTTGTCGGTGTGTTCGCCAGCCTGTCCCATCCTGCGTAGGTCACATTTCCACTGTAGCTTATCGGACTAGAACTCTGAAGCTCCATAAGAAGGAAATCGGTGTTGCCCCAACCGGCCCTGAAGGATGCCCCATTGGTCGTGCTCCAATTAAAGTGCGAATTGGTGGATGTACAGCTTATCTGTCGAAAACCGAATTTGTACATCCAATCCTCCGCATTATTTATTTCCCCTGCACTCAAAACATCGTTTTGGTCGGAGTCCGCACAGTGAAAAGCAGTCAAGAAAAAGGGGCGAAAGTTGTTGGCGGTATTCGTCAACAGGCAGCCACTGCAATGTTCGTTTCCGCTTGACAATAAAACCAAGGCCTCGGAACGACCGGCCAGCATCCATGCCGCAAAACAGGCGAGGTCGTTGTTGCAGTCCTCGGAAGCTCCTGGACTACCGCCAGTCATTTCTCCCAGACTAAGCCCCCGATAGGCATGTACGACCTTTTTAATGGTAAACGTTGAACTTTCCTCCACATCGACCGGTTCGGTCACGTACATTGTAACCCGTTCACCGAAAATTAGGTCCGTAAGGAACACGCCATTTTTCTTGTTATCGATGTTGGTGACTGGGCCATAGGTCATTGTTTCGCTTTCGTTCAATAAATAGAGTTCCGCACCTTCAGCAAGGCTTAATTTTTCCAAAACAAAGTTGATGGAGATGGCCCCTTCCGAATAAAACTCCATTGACCAGGTTCGGATTCCATCCGTCTCCTCCCCGTCATCCGCAAGGCGTAGCTTAATGTTGGTGTCAAAACCTTTTCCAAACCGATAGGGCTTTGGCTTCTTAGCATTGCTAGTCTCCTCGTCTTCACGCATCATTGCCTGAACATCGAAAGCGGGCATTTCGCTCTTATTCTTGGCCTTAAAATCTTCTTTCATGGATTTAATGTTCGCCCTAGCGTTTCCTTCCGGGAAGAAATTTGATTCAACTTGGGCCAACATAATTTGTGACCATAAAATGAATAACAAACAGAGGAAAGCTGAAGATTTCATTTTAGTTGGATTTAGGTTGATACTATTATTACATGATGTCGAACTCTACACTTAGTTCATGGTCCCCTTCAACGGTGATGGACTCACTGCCCATCTCCATTATAAAGTCAAGAGATACCACAACCCGATAAGAACCCACAGCCAAATATTCGTTGCTTTCGGCCTTACATATCGGCCCTGTTATGATGATTCCCTCTTGGAGCACCCAGGGACTGCTCACGACATAGGTTTCCCCTGAAGCAACTTCAATATAAGGGTTCCCATCAAATTGGCAGGCGACCGAAGTAAAAGGTTTTCCAAAATTCTCGCCATTGTCAGCCCCCATAACGGTCATTACACCTTCGTTGGCAAGGTATAACTCGTCAATCTTAACGAGCTCCCCGGAATTGTTCTGAAAAGTAAGGGATACAATAAAATTCTCGTTCAGACCAAAAGATGTCTTGGCATTTCCCTCCATATCCGTGATGCACAGAACGGCGTCGAGTTCCGAAATACTTGCGGCCATGCAATCACCTTGAGCCACAATGCTTATTTCATCTAGTGTACTTATGTTGTCATCCTCTTCACAAGCGGTAGCGAACAAAAGAATATTGAATCCGATAATATAGAATTTGTTCATATTTGATATCATGGTTTCTACTTTATAAAAGTTATTAAAAAATAATTGATTTGTAAGAAAATATTTATGTTAAACCTTATAAAATAATTATATGTAATAGTTTTCTTATATATAAGATGAAAAAGTGTAAAAGGGTTGCTTTCGACGGCCTCAATAAACTTATTCTTTTCCCCAAATTATTGCATGGCATCACCATAGTAATTATTTTAGATTAATGTGCTTCCATACAAGAATAGTATGTACAGTAAAACAATTTGAAATCCATTTCAGGGTAAGCCTTTCCGATTCGGCCAAATAAGAAGGACATAAATTTAACCACCTCCATAAGAACGGATAGTGTAAATATTCGATGCTTGCCATTCCCTATATAGCTGATTCTAGGTTCGCCTGAATTGAATTCAGTTTTTTAAAACGGCCAATATATAGGACAGTTTGCCTACTCTTTAGTGCTTGGTAATTAAAGGTCTTAATTGTGGTCTTTTTTAGTAGTTCTCTTAATTAACCTTTTACGGGACAGAAAAAATTACCTCGTTTTAGATATTTACAATTCCATGATTATTTAGAAAAATTAATTATTGCGTTTAAAGCTTCATCAGCGTTCTTATGAATGAAGTTGCCTTGATAACCTATAGTAGTGCTTAGATGAGTATGTCGATATAATTTCTGAAGCATTTGTGGAGAAACTTTATCACCGGCTATATTTCCAAAACTATGACGGGCAATATGATTGGTGATTTTTTTGTCGATTCCGGCAAGGTCCGCAATAATGGTTAGATTTGAATTAAGTCTTTTAATTGAGGTTTTAATTCTCGAATATATAGCTTTTGAATCTTTAATGGGTATGGTCTTGAGTTCTGGAAAAATATAATCGGATTTGGTTTTTTTATCTTTTCGATAATATGATAAAATAGTAATTACGGGCGTTGGGAGCTTTAAGGAATCAGCTTTGTCATTTTTACTCATCTTGTAATACAATCTGTCTCCTACAATATCGGACCATCTCATCCTTAAAACGTCTGAAATCCGAATTCCCGCAAGATAGAATGAAAACAAGAATACATTTCTAGTATGCCACACGGATGTTCTTGGGTCCAAGTCAAGTTCTTCGATTTTACGAATTTCGGTTTCATCAAGACCTATTTTAATAGTCTGGGGGTATTTGATTTTTATTTTGTCCTTCCCGAAAGGGTAAAACTTTCTATCTACTATTTTTCTGCTGATGGCCTTATTATATAGTAATCGAATCATGACGAAAATATTCATAACGGATCGTTCGGATAGTCTGGCAGTTGTACGGAGATAAATTTTTAATTTTTTCAATAAATTTTCGTCAATTTCTTCAAACTCTAAGTTGCGTTTTTTAGCGAATTCTTTTATTCTGTTTATTTTACTTCTATCGGAAATTGCTCTGTTATGATTATTTGCTTTGACTAAATCTTCAACATGTTCATTGGCAAGTTCGAAAAAGGACAACCTTTTGGTGTTTTTCCTTATTGAGTCTATTATCTGTTTTGCGGAATAATTCTGTTTTAAAGCTTCCATTTCAAAAATGATATCTTCAATCTCATCATATTTCTTTCTTATTAACCTATTCAACTGCTTATGCCGGGAATGGGTAGATTTTACTTTTCCTGCTTGTTCATCCCAAAATTTCGGGTCTACCTTTTGCCCCAAATGATAATAACTTCGTTTTCGATTTACAGTGAGCCGCAGAGCAAGTCTATAATCTTTGTTTCCTTTTGTGTCGGTTTTGGTGTGTAAAACTGTTTTTAAGGTTGCCATATCTTACCGATTTTTTATAAAGATAAACATTCGGGGTAACACATGGGTAACACATTTTATGGTTTCATATCGATTCAAATGAGTACAAATAAAATTTTAAGTAATTAAAAATCAACAATTTGTGTTGTTTTGGTGTGATTTGATTTGTTAACAAGCTGAACTTAGGATCTAGTGCCGCAAGGTGTGAGAGTTCGAGTCTCTCCGCCTGTACAACTTGAAAGAACCTCCGAAATTTCGGAGGTTTTTTGTTTTGGAAAAGTGACTTTTGGCGGAGAGACGATAAGTTTATCCCGATGGGAGCGAGAGCGGACTATCGGGAAGTCTCGGAGTTTATCCCGCGCGAAGACGAGGGACCTGTACAAAAAGGAAAAGCCGACTTTTAGGAGTCGGCTTTTTTGTTTTGGGGTGATGTCTAGGCAACACATAGGGTCACTTTTCTTATTGTCATTTTAAAGGAATCGATTTGATGTCATAGGGTACCGAAACGTTTTTATTGATAGTTATCTCCAAAAGAATTTAGCAGACCATTCCAAATCTTATCTTCACTTAACTGCGCGTAAATCTTATCAAACTTCTTAGTTGCCCCAGAAAAGTTCGATATATGGAACGGTCGAAAGAAAGGGAACCTAAGGGTCTTGGTCGTACTTCCCATGTTTTGTTATAAAGATATTATGGATTATATCAGAAATATCGGTGTGCCCGATTGCGGAATGGGTTAAGTAAAATTTTTAAATTAACTTCATTAAAAATTTGGGCAAAATCAATCAACTATAATACGCCGACTATTATGAAAGCAGTGCATAGGTTTTTAGTAATTCCATTTTTTCTAGCTGCGATTGCTTGTGGTGAGAAAAATGCTAAAGAGGAGGCTGAGATAGTACTTGATAGTAACCAATTCTCAGAGCACACAACGGACGTCACTGAAGGGAAGATTAATCAAACGGTTTATGTGCCGATATATTCCGAGATTTACAATCGCACGAGAGAAACAAGTGTATTATTGACCGCTACACTGAGCATCCGTAACACAAGTGAGACAGACACATTATACCTAAGTCGAGTGGCTTATTTTAATACCGAGGGAACCTTGGTAAGGCAATATCTTGAACAGTCGATTTATCTGAAACCCATGGAGACTGTAGATTATGTAATTGAAGAAAAGGACGACGTTGGAGGTACTGGTGCAAACTTTTTAATAGATTGGTATGCTAATAGACCAATTAAACCATTGTTCCACGCAGTGATGCTGGGGGCAGTCAGTAATCAGGCTTTCTCATTCACTACAGAGGGCATCAATGTGAGATAGGCAATAAAAGCGAATGAAAATTTTAGGCACTCCCATTGGTTTGTACATGGATCGGTTAATTGAAGGTGTTCTCGATTTTTCCATATGACGCCTCTTTCCAGATTTAGAATCTTCCTTTTCTTCCGTTCTTTTAACATTTTCTGAGCACGCAACATTATTGACAGTCAAGGCGGAGTGTTCGGAAAGGCTTGTTAAAAGTTAGTTTATTTACAGCATTTCTTGAGCGCAAAAAAACAAGTTGGCTTAAGGCACTACAAACCTTTCTCCTACAGTGCATCACACCTATTTTTTTCGAAGATCACTGGGATTTTCATAGGTATTTTTCTTAAAAATTCGGTTGAAATAAGATAGGCTTTCAAAGCCCTAACCATAACAAGCATCTCTTACACTTTTGCCGGACATCACATCTCGTTTAGATTGACTTATGCGGTAACTGTTCAAAAATTCAGTAAAGGTGTACTTTGTCATTTTATTAAAGTAGCGAAACTGCCGTTTTACTGCACTTATCCACTAAATTGTCTGGCCTGATATCAGAGTGTCCCAAACATGGACTCCTTTAGTAGTTTCGTTAAATGACCTTTTTCGGGTCCTGAAAAACCTGAAAGAACCTCCGATAATTTAAGAGTTTTTTGTTTGAAAAAACGACTACCGGCGGAGTGATGGGAAGACGAAGGGCCTGTTTGAAATAACAAAAACCACTGATTCCGGAGTTATTTGTATTTATAATGAAATCCACTTTTGAACGTATTTAGCCCAAAACTTCAATGACCAAATTTGTCCTTAATTCAGAAGTGGCATCGCCGCGGACCGTGCCCGAGACGGGCATGGTGTTCACATAGTGACTGCTTGAAGCCACCGCGATATGCGTGTGGCCGGTGATGATGCCATTGCTGGGATCGAACCCCATCCAACCGGCGCCGGGAAGAAATACTTCCGTCCAAGCATGGAGTTCATATTCCGGATCTTCAACATCCACATAATAATAGCCGCTGACAAACCTTGCGGCAATCCCCAATGTACGCAAAAGTTGGATCTGCATCCAGACCAGATCCCGACAGGAACCTTTTTTTAAGCGGAATGTTTTGTCGGGTTCAAATGGTACGCCCTCTTCCCGCGACGCCACCACAAAATCATCATGGATTTGCGTTGTTAGCGCGGTCAGAAAAGCCAGGGTGCCATTATTATTTGAGCTGAGTATTGCATTGCCATATTGTAGCAATTCCGAATGTATCGTTTCTGGAATTAGATACTTCTGAAGCAAAACAATTAGGGCGTTCGAATAGGTAAAAGGAATGGTATTGAAATGCAGTGGATAAATCAAAAAATTGAAGGGGTTGTAGGGATTGCTTTCCACGGTGGCTTCTGAACGGATGACAATTTTTTTGTGCATCCCTTCGAACCAGCAAAAATGAACGAAATTATCTTCGGCATCCAACTGTTCCGATATCCCCACGGGGGTGATGGAAAGTTCGAGGGTGTGCGATTCAAGGTTAAAATGGGGCGCGTTCTTTGGTTTGAACATAAGATAATGCGGCTCAATAAAGACGGCCTTGCTAAACCGGTATTCCGTTTCATGGATGATCTTGAACCTCATAGGTGTTGCTTTGGTGCGCTTTCTTTTTTCAGGCAATCAATAATATATAAAAGCCAATTCCTCAAATATTGTTTCATCGGGTTTCACTAAATAAAAGAGGTTTATTGTTGCATTTGTACCTGTGCCTCGGCCGCAAAAAAGGAATTATACAGACTTACGGAAACGCCGTTCAAGCGTTGTTGAAATTCGTCGAGGTATTCGTGCAGCCCTATTTTAAAAATATCCCCAATATCAACGAATTCGAGTTCCGATTTAAGTTTTCCCAACTGCTTTTCCGCCTCATTGCTAAAGCCACCCGTACTTCCGGTAATCTCCTGAAGCGATTTCTCCGCATGGATCAAACAACAGAGCATGGATCGGGGAAATTTCTTGTCAAGGATCAGAAATTCCGAAATGTTTTGGGCGGTGAGCTTGCCATATTCTTTCCGGTACATATCATAGGCGCTTACCGATTTTAGCAGTGCTGCCCATTGCATAAGATCTAAAGGACTTCCAACTTCCTGGGGGGTATTCAACAATACATGATACTTCACGTCCATGACCCGGGAGGTCTTATCGGCACGTTCCACCAACTGCCCGATTTTTCCAAAATGCCAGCCATCGTTCCTGGAAATGGTCACGTCGAAAATACCGTAAAGCAATTGACAATCTTCCCTGACTTTTTTAAAGAAAAGTCTGGGATCGTTGCTTTTCCACAACTTTTTCTCCAACCCTTCCTTGACAAAAAAGTAGATCGAGTTGATCTGTTCCCAAACTTCTTTGGTGATTTCGGGGCGTATCGACCGCGCATTTTCCCGGGCTGCCGTAATGCAACTGTAAATGGAATTCGGGTTTTTGGGATCGAAACCCAAGAAGTAAATGACCCTGTCCTTGTCTACGGTCTTAAATCGTGCTTCGTACATGGGCCAATCACCGGTGATGACCACCAAAGGTTTCCATTGCTCCTCTGCGTCGGGTTGAGACTCCAAGGAGAGGTTGAAATTCACATCCATAAACCGGGCATAATTTTCGGCCCTTTCAATGTACCGGTTCATCCAATACATGGTATTTGCTACTCTACTAAGCATAGTCTTATTTTTTATATTGAATCCAGCACCCAAGTGTCCTTACTGCCCCCTCCCTGGGAGGAATTGACGACCAACGAGCCTTTGGTCAAAGCCACTCTGGTGAGGGCGCCCGGGACTATTCTGATCTCTTTTCCGTACAGACAATAGGGCCGCAGGTCTACATGTCTCCCTTCGATGGTATCGGCTGTCAGTGTGGGTACCCTCGATAGATTGATCATCGGCTGTGCGATATAGTTTCTTGGATTGTTTTTTATTTTGGCGACAAATTCTTCACATTGTTTTTTGGTTGATTTCGGACCTATCAACATCCCGTAACCACCAGAACCGTCGGTCTGCTTTACCACCAGGGTATGTATGTTTTCCAGCACATATTTACAATCATCTTCCTCGGCGCAGATGTAGGTCTTGATATTGGGCAGAAGCACTTCTTCGCCCAAATAGTATTTGATCAATCGGGGGATGTAGGCATAGATGGCCTTGTCATCGGCAACCCCTGCCCCCGGTGCGTTTACCAATACCACATTGCCCTTGCGATAAGCATCAAAAAGGCCCGGCGTACCCAACATCGAATTTTTGTTGAAGACCAAGGGATCGATAAAATCGTCGTCGACCCTGCGGTAGATGACATCGACCCTTTGAAGCCCTTTGGTGGTGATCATGTACACGAAATTATTTTTCACCACCAAATCCCTGCCTTCTACCAGTTCTGCCCCCATCTGTTGTGCCAGGTAGGCATGTTCAAAATAGGCGGAATTATAAATGCCCGGGGTAAGCACGGCAATCGATGCAGGCGATTGCTTGGTCAGCGATTCCAACATGTCCCGCAAATGGTGGGAGTAATCATGAATTGGCCGTACTTCCAGTTTTTCGAAGATTTCGGGAAAGGTGCGTTTCAAAATCTCCCTGTTTTCAAGCATATAGGATACCCCTGAAGGGCATCTCAGGTTATCTTCCAGGACATAGAAATTGCCATCATCGCCCCGGATCAGATCGGTACCCGAAATGTGGCTCCACACTTGCTCAGGAGGGCTTAGCCCGATACATTCCTTGAGGTATCCTGCACTGGAGAGCACAAGCTCCTTCGGGATGATGTTGTCTTTCAAGGCCCTTTGTTCATTGTAAATGTCGTTGATGAAAAGGTTCAATGCCACGATACGTTGTTCCAGACCTTTGGCGAGCCTGGTCCAATCGGTACCACTGATAATTCTTGGGATGATATCCAAATGGAGGATTCTTTCCACCCCTTGGTTATCGCTGTATACATTGAAGGTCATGCCCAATGAAAGCTGCGATCTGTCGGTGGCGTGCTGCAAGGCCTTGAGTTTGCTCTTGCTCATTTTTTCCAAACGTTGTTTGAATTGCTCATAGGTTGGCCTTACGGCATTTGTTGCCTCGAACATTTCGTCATAAAAGCCGGTGGTTTCGTATTTGGTAAAGTCTACTTTGGCCATAAAATGGGTGCTTCGTTATCGTTTAATTTTTATTGAATTTGGATATTACGGTTCGGGTTCAAGGTGTCAAGTGAACCAATAATGGGAAGGCCTTAATATACACAAAATATTGATCTAAGGGGCTATTGACCGCATCAAAATAATTACTCGGTACAGATTTAATTTGAAAGCGTTGCATGCTGTCATCAATACATGCATATTAGGTCCTATTTTGCCCTCTCTCCAATACGTACCGTCATGGGAGGGCGGCCTATTGCTTGACCATCTCCAAAGTTTGCACCGTATTGGCACCATCCGTGGCTTGCCATTTTTGGGATTTTGATTTGTTTTCGATGTAAATCCAGGTTTTTACAAGTGCTGAATTTTCACCTTTTATGGTTACGAAATTCTCTGTAGCCGTCCACTCAAAAGGCACCGTATCGTTTTTTTGGATACCCAAAATCTTGAAGTCCAATTTTTTTGATCCAGACCTGTCTTTGTTGAATGTTATTGTACCTATGTTGCTTAGGGAAGTGCCCTCGTTTCCAGGGGTTTCGGTTTGGTAATTCTGTACGGTCCAGGTGCCGACCAGCCGATGTGAGCAAGATGTAACCAGTATGGCTATGATTGTAGTAGATACTATTGCTTTTGTAAGTTGCATAAATCTGTTTTAGGGATTGATTACTTTAATTTTCCCGTCGATATCATGATCTGCCCTATTGGCCAAATCAATCGATGCATTAATTGAAGGTAAGACCGGATAGGATGATGGCAACAACAATAATAAGCAAAAAACCGAAGATAACTCCAGCTCTGATTTTTCTTTTTTTTTCTTTTTTATGACCAAAGTCATAAAAATAATATGGATTAAAATCCATTTTTGTACCCGTGAAAAGCCATGTAATTCTTTTTGTAGCCCTTACCATGTTGGTAAAACCCCTATGGCCTGTGGCGGAGTACATCATGAATTACGATTACATTGTCAACGTACTTTGCCAGAACAAGGACAAGCCGCAGTTGCAATGTGATGGTAAGTGTTATCTCGCCAAACAACTGGCCAAGGAGAACGATAGCCAAAGCAGAAATCCTTTCGGGGAGAAACAATCCAAAACCGAAGTGCAGCCCATTCTCTATTTCCAATCTTTGAAGGCCATAGCCCTTGGCGCACACTTTTTTCAGGACACTGAGGACAACTTCAAGCTTGCCCCATTTTTCATTTCTAAACTACTTACTTCCGATATTTCCCAACCACCAGAGTTGGGCTAGTTCAAGCTTTTTACTTGCCTTCTTCGATGGATGTTCACCTTGTCCTGTGCAGGCTTGTACCCTTTACATTCTTGAATTGGTCACAAATATTATCAGATGAAAACCAAATTTAACGGTGGGTCCTTTCCAAAAAAATGGATTGGCCCAACAAGCAATCTCCTTTTTTTGGGGGTATGCAGCCTGCTGCTCTTCCCTTGGAAAAGTTTGGCCCAAGAACCGATAGCACACCTGGCTACCGATACGATCTTGACCATCAACCTGGATGAGGTCATCGTCATTTCCAGATACAAACAGACTATTGAGCACGAAATGCACCACAAACCGCTTTCCACTTTGGATGCGTATTTGGAGTCTGCCCAAGATCTGAATATGATCAAAAGGGGTGCCTACGCTTGGGAACCCGTTTTGAACGATATGGCTTCCGAACGATTGGCGGTGACCATCGATGGTATGCGCATTTTTGGAGCGTGCACCGACAAAATGGATCCTATCACCTCCTATGTGGATGTGTCCAACCTTTACCGCATACATATTGCTTCCGGCCAACAAGGCGCCGAGCATGGCGCTACGATAGGCGGAGCGATCGACTTACAGCTCGAGAAAAGCAATTTTGTGCCTACGGGCTGGATCGGTTCCATCGAAACCGGGGGCGAGACCAATAATGCGGCACAGGTTGTGGGAGGCGAGCTGAACTATTCCGATGAGAAATTCTATTTGGATACCGACATCATCTACCGCAAGGCCGAAAACTACGTGGCCGGTGGAGGAAGTGAAGTTCCCTTTTCACAGTTTGAAAAGTACAATCTTTCCGCGAATGCGGGCTATCTGCTGTCCGGTGGCCATCGCTTATTGGCCAGTTTTATTTTTGATGAAGCCCGCGATGTCGGTTACCCTGCCCTGCCGATGGATGTCTCCTTGGCAAGGGCCTTCATAGGTTCGGTCAGTTGGGTTCAAAACGATTTCATCGGCGGTTTTACAGATTGGGAGACCAAACTGTACGCCAATTCGGTCACCCACATCATGGACGACAGCCAACGCCCCGATGTGCCGATCAGGATGGACATGCCCGGTTGGAGCGATACCTTCGGCTACTATTCAAAGGCCAAGCTATCATTGGACCGACATCGGATCATGGCGAAGCTCGATGGCTTTTACAACCGGTCCTTGGCCGAAATGACGATGTACCCCAACAACCCCAACGAACCGGAAATGTTCATGCTTACTTGGCCCGATGTTCGGACCTTGAATTCAGGGTTCTATATAGAAGATGATCTCGATCTTCAGGGAAGTTCCCTGAAGTTTTCAGGAAGGATGGCCATGCAGGGTTATAGGGTGGCCGATGCCCTAGGGCTGGGCAGTCTGCGGATCTTTTATCCCAATATGCCGGAAAGCCAGACCCGACTTTTGAAAAGCATGGCGGTACAGTATGAGAAAAAGTTCAAGCGCTTGCATGTCAATGGGGGCCTCTCCTATGGCGATCGTGCCCCATCGGTTTCAGAGGCATTCGGGTTTTATCTATTCAACAGCTTTGACAACCACGATTATATCGGCGACCCCGGTCTGGCTAATGAAAAGGCCATTGAGGTGAACTCAAGGATTGCCATGCCCTCAAAAAAATTCGAAGTGGCCTTGGAGGTCAATTATTTTCATACGATCGATTTCATCATCGGGGAAATAGATCCCTCCTTGAGCGTTATGACCATTGGCGCCGATGGGGTGAAAATTTATAAGAATTTGGATTATGCCGATCTGTACAACATATCTTTGGACACCAAATTCAAACTTACCCAGGAACTGTCCTTCAACGGAGCGGTATCGTATCATCGAGGCATCGACCAAGATGGGCGTAATCTTCCTTTCATCAGTCCGTTGGCCTATGGTTCCAAACTGCAATACGGAAGTGGAAAATTTTCGGTATCGATGAGCATGGACGGTGCCGCCGAGCAGCTGAACTTCAACCCTGAATTTGGAGAAGACCGTACGGAAGCCTATACCGTCTTCTCGTTTTCGACCGGAAAAATCTTTTTGATCGAAAATGATGAAATCTACTTCAAAGCAGGCGTTGAAAACATCTTTGACACCTTCTACTCGACCTATGCGGATTGGAACAATATTCCGCGTATGGGCCGTAATTTTTTCATGTCCGTTTCCTATGCCATCAACTAATTAAAAAAAATTAAACTTAAAAATGTAATATTATGAAGTCAATTAAATATTTATTCAAGATCATGCTTCCGATTGTTTTTATAGGTTTCACAGCCTGCGAAAACGATGGCGATGACCCTATTGTCGTTGCGGAAAATCCGTTGGAAGAATACAACCTATTGACACGGGTCACGTCGAACAGCCATGCCATCGAAATTTATTCGGAGGAACAACAATTTATGGTCGGGTACAATACACTTTTCGTACGTATCAAGGATGAAGCATCGGGCAGCTATTTCGATGATGTCGCTATTTCATGGAATCCGGTGATGCATATGACAGAAATGATGCATTCCTGTCCAAAATCGACGGTTGCGAAAACCGATGATGCATCGGTATACCAGGGCTACGTTGTGTTTCAGATGCCTGGCAATACCGATGAGTATTGGGAGCTCGCCCTTAACTATACCATCGATGGCCAAACCTATGATGCTGCGGAACGGATTGAAGTCGTGGCACCATCCGACGGCAATAAAAGGGTAAATGTTTTTATGGGCAGTGATGATGTAAGATATGTCTTGGCCATGCTGCCCTTTGAACCGGAAGTTGCGGTCAATGATTTTTCGGCCATGCTTTTCAAGATGGAAAACATGATGGAGTTTCCGGTGGTAGCGAACTATAAGGTGGTAATCGATCCCCGAATGCCGGGCATGGGAAATCACAGTTCACCCAATAACGAAGACCTCATCTACGATCCCACCACCCAAAGGTACAATGGAAGGTTGTCCCTGACCATGACGGGCTATTGGAAGATCAATCTCATGCTGGAAAACCAAAACGGGGATGTCTTAAAGGGCGAGGAAGTCACCGAGCTAAATGAGAGTAGCAGCCTGTTCTTCGAAATCGAGTTCTAGTCGAATGCCCCTCTTTTTTTAATTGTTACCATGGAAAGGACCATCCAAAACGATGGTCCTTTTTACATTGTGAATCCGGTGCAAGTTGCCAAGGTCAGTTCAACTTCCTGAACGCATTGGGCGAATGGCCCACACGTTGCTTGAACAACCGACTGAAATGTTGTGGGTATTTAAAACCCGGTTCATAGGCAATTTCGCTGACCGATTTGTCCAATTCAAACAGCTTCTCCTTGGCGACTTCAATGAGCTTGTTCTGGATGTATTCCTGGGCCGATATCCCAGTTTCCTTTTTCACCAGATCACCGAAATAATTGGGCGACAGATGTAGTTGATCGGTAAAATAGCCTACCGATGGCAGACCTTGTTTTTGAGGCATTTGCGACGTAAAATAATCGCTCAACAAGTTGTCGAACTTCTCCAAGGAACCCAAATGGGCGGTTTCCCTGGTGAGAAATTGACGGTCGTAGAAACGCATGCAATATTTCAAAAAGAGCTCGATATTGGCAACGACCAGCTCTTTACTATGTTTATCAATGCCATGGGATAGTTCGGAATGTATTTTTTCAAACAGGTCCAGAACCAATTGACGTTCCTTCTTCGAAACATGGAGCGCCTCATGGAATTGATAGGAAAAAAAAGAATAGTTGGACATGGTTTTGCCCAAGTTCGTATTCCATAGCAGATCGGGATGAAATAACAGGGCATGGCCGGAGGGTTTAAAGTCCTTATCAATATGTCCCACGTTCACTACCTGTCCAGGTGCAAGGAATACCAACGTGCGCAATGACCAGAAATACAATAACTTCTTCCCCAGCGGGCATACTTCCTATAAAATCAACGACGACCTTTCGTTGCAGGCAGGGTATTCCAAACGGATCTTCCGTCCTCGTTTGTGGGATCTGAATCCGTTTTTTAATATTCGTAACAATTTCAGTATCCGTACCGGAAATCCCAATCTGCAACCCGAGTTTACCGATAGCTATGAACTTACCAGTATCTATAAGATTGGCAAAGTCTCCATGAACCTGGGCGTATTCTACCGCCATACTGAAGATGTTGTCGAACGCGTAGTCGCCTTTGAGGACAATGTAAGTATCTCTCGCCCCGAAAATATCGGTATCAACAATACCACCGGCATCGAGTTTAGCGCAAAATATTTGCCCACGAACTGGTTGTCGTTTACGAACGATTTTAACTTAAGCCAATTTGCGCGTAAAGGCTCTTTTGAAGGCGCTTCCTTTGATTTTACAGGAGACCAATGGTCAACCCGTTTGACTGGCAAAATCAAATTACCTGCCGATATCGATGTGGAATTGACTGGAAATTACCAGTCCGGCTTTCGAACCCTGCAACAGGAAATCTCCGATAACCTGTTTATGGATTTCGGCGCACGTAAGAAAATCTTGAAGGGCAAGGCCATTCTGAACCTGAGCATACGCGATGTGTTCGCCTCCCGAATTCAGGAAAGTATAACCAGCCAGCCCAATTTCTACCTGAGGGATTTCAGTCAGCAAGGCCGCTTTGTAACCTTCGGTGTCAGCTTCGGTTTCGGCAAAGGCGAGGCCATGGAATTCTCGGGACAAAAACAATTTTAATTATCCATATGGATTAAACCATTTAAAGAATTCAATATCTAACCAAGAATTAACAATTAAACAGAACACAATGAAAAAAGTAATTTTTATGGTATCGTTTATCGCCTGTGCCACCTTGTCGGCACAGTCTACATGGAAAGCCGACAATGCACACTCCAAAGTTGGCTTCGCCATTACCCACCTGATGATTTCGGAAGTGGAAGGCCATTTTGGGGAATTCGACATTCAGGCAACGGCGGATGAGGCATTCGGTAATCCGGATTTTACGGTTGACATCAAAACGGCCAGCATCGACACCGACAACGAAAGAAGGGACGGTCACTTGAAAAGCGAAGATTTTTTTGATGCCGAAAAACATCCTGTCATTACCTTCAAAACAACTGCCTTTGAAAAAACTGGTGAGAAAACGTTCAAATTGACTGGCGACCTTACTATGCATGGGGTTACAAAACCTGTTATATTAGAAGGTAAACTTAACGGAATCATTACCGACCAACGCAGTCAAAAACTGAAGGCAGGCTTAAAGCTTACCGGAACTGTGGATCGTAAAGACTTTGGCGTTGGTTCAAAACCTTTTCCAGTGGGCGATGAAGTGGAAATGACCATTAATCTTGAAATGGCACAGCAATAAAAAATAGTCAGAGTTTGATGTTTTAACTTTGCTATAAAAATCAAGAATTTTTATCCCGCCGATGGCGGAACCTTTTCAGATGATAGTGAACTCTGATCATAAAAGGGGTGTTTTGGAAATATGACTTTCGGTGGAGAGACGAGAATTTTTTCCCGCCCTCGATGGAACCTTCACGGTTGAAGTTAAACCCTCTATCGACGAGGTTTTGCCATTTCTGGAAAAGAAGATCGTCAACAAATAAAAATGGACGGGGAACCTCGTCCATTTTTATTTACCCTTGGTCCATTCAAGCACACGAAACCGTAACACTATGTGTATGGTTGTCATCCGAAGAGGAAGTGATCGAGATCGACTGGTTTGTTTTCAGGGAGGCGAACGCGGTTGCCGAGATCAACACGGTGTGATCATGCCCGGAACTGCCCTGGATCGAGTAGGTTTTCTCGACCGCGGCATCAACGTCTGCCTTGGAAACCAAAAGGGTATGTCCGTGGTTTCCCCCGATGGAAATGCTGGTGCCATTCTCAAGACAATTGCCCTGAGTTCCCGTATTGGGATTGGGGCTAGGGGTTTCCTCCACGGAATCGCTGCTCGAACATCCTGCCAAGGCAAGGGCGGGTACGGCGATCAATACCGCGCCGGCTGTTTTTCGGATAAAGGTTTTTCTGTTCATTTTCATAGTTTTTTGTATTTAAGGTAGTGAAAATTATCGAAAGGGAAAACGGGTCATTTCGTTTTTTGTGCCTTGTGCGATGCATCAAGTGTTCTGAAAAATAACATGACAAAGACAGCTTATACCCGGGCCAGGGCAATGGCATGGGGAGGAGGGGCGTCCAATGGTTACGGAACGCCTTTGGACATGGCAATGACCGCTCAGGACCAAGTTTTTTATGCTACTGCGAGAACCACTTTTTTACGGTGGCTTCCGCTTTCTTGTTATTGGGGGTGAAGGCACTGTTTTCCATACCTCGGTATTCTAAATACGATGGAAATTTCCACCATAGAATACCCCCGCACCATGGCTCATTTTCAATACCTTCGAAAACAACTTCATAGCAAAGTTGTTGGTGGCTTTCATTAAAGCTATCGTCGCCTTCGGCATGGGGGCTTTTCCATGGGCTATTGATACTTCTGAACCCGATTTCGGTGAAGACGATCGGTTTGTTGAACCTGGAATATACCTTCTCGATCTTTGTCTTGATACTATCGAAATTCGCCTTTAATTCCGCTTTGCCGGGCGCTTCATTTTTGCTAAGTGGATAATAACAGTTCAACCCTATAAAATCGAGTTCGTCCCAAAAACCGACTTTTTCGAATTCTGTCCCCCAGTTGGCCGCGTACGTCAATTTTCCTTGATACAGTCCCCTAAGTTTTCGAAAGATTTTTCGCCAATCCCCTTCACGGCTCAAGGTTGCCTTTGAAAATTCAACGCCAACGCACAGGGCATCCATCTGATGTATTTCCGCCAGCAACGCATAGTGCCTTATCCATTTATGGTAATATTTAAAGAAGGCTTCCCAATCCTGTTCGTTCAGCATTTCAACCTCGCCAGGCCAACTGTCACCGGCAAAAATTTGGGGCTTCAAGAGGGTGGTCATGCCCAACTTTTTGGCTTCGGAGGTGGAGTGGATGATACCTTCATCATTCTCTGTACCGGGATTGTCGCTAAACCGGAAAGGCATGGGTCGATTTTTGTCGCGCATAAAGCTGTAAGGGACGATCGCCATGGCATTGCTTCCCAACGATCTCATTTTTTCCAGGGACTGGGTAGCTTTTCTTCCAGGGTAGCCGTTATAGATGCTGTACCCTTCGTGGGCAAAATTGAAGCCTTTTTGATAGGGAAGTTCTGTGAAGACCCTTTCTTTTTTGGGGTGGGCTTCCGCGTTTTTCGAAAGGTAGTTTTGCCATGCAATTTCCATATCCCGCATTTCGGTATCCGTGGGGGTCCAAGAGGTGAACCTTTGGAGAAATTTATCCTTCCCCCAAGCATCCAATAAAAATCCGATGAACGTGGCCGACATACAATCCGCGATCAAAGGGGATTCGAATTCCAAGGATTCGTTACGCAAAAGTTCGGATAAAGAAAGTGAATTGCCCGATTCGAAGAGACGTGCCGACCAGTAGCTGTACCCTTTCCGTTGCCATTGTTTCGTGAAATAAACGGGCAGCCCCCGTTCCAAGGCTTTGGTCTTCGAGTGGCCGATCAAACGATAGATTAAAAGCGCATTCTCCTTTTCGATGAAATTGCCGGTATATTTTTCGTTGATGACCGTATGTATCGAATTGTCAAGCGTATCAAAATGGGCCTGGTTCGTGTTCCCCTCCATCAATCCTTTTTCCTCGGCACTATTGTATATGTGGTAAGAAAATATGGGCAGTTTTTGATTTATTTTGAAAAAATTCAAAATTTCCGAAGTGGTCAGTTCCATATTCTTGGCAAGAGGCGTTACATCCTTATATAAAATGGCGTTTTGATGGGAAATGAAATTATAGTGTTCGCTTTCTAAAATCAAAGCATTTCCTTTCGAAAAGTCGAAATGGGCGGCAGGGTCCAAAGTCCATTCCGGGCTAAAATTTCCCATAACGGTCCTCGAGGTTCCTCGGTAGATTTCATAGTCCATGTTCTGCCGGAAGAAGGAGCGTCCTTCCACTTGTACTTTTCTCCTGAAGCTGTTGAAAACCTTCTCTTCGTTGTTTCCGCTCAGTAAACTTATTGGAAGGGAATCGTTCTGGGGATTGGGATAAAACGCTATGGACAGTGTCTCGTCCCCTTCGTCATATTCGTTATTGTTGAACCTAAAGGCATTTTCGCCAAAGGCTAACGGCAGCTGTCCTACATACGCTTTCAAAAATGGATTGCCTTTCGGGGTGCCTACCAAAAAAACGACATTTTCGTTTAGCTCCTTCTGATCGACCATGGAAGCATCCTTAAATGAAAGGGAAATATTGCGCCAAGAGTCCGCCTCGCTACTTTTTAAAAGTTCTTCCATCAGTGTGCGGTACTTCCGGGCCAGATCGGCATCCTTGGTTCCGTAAACCACCATGACGGCCCCTTTCGCAAAGAAATTCCGTCGCAATTGCCGACGATCGGGGACGGAATCGTTTAAGGGAGCCCTTACCTGTTCATTGGCCTCCGTGGATGGCATGGTCGCAACACCGATTGCCAGCAGGCCCAGGATAACGAATATCAATACGTATTTATGTTCGGGTTTCATTTTTATCGGTACCACACAAAAATAGTATAGAACGGGACTATCTGTTTATATCTTCCTAGACATTTACATATTTTGATCCATAAATTAAATGGGGGATTCGGAAGCATGTCGGCCGTAGTCGGATTGCCGGATCGGTCAGAATAACGAAAGCCCTTCCAAAATAGTGAAGGGCCCTCATCTTTCATAGCAAATTCTCCCATAACGGCCCGAGAGTGGGCAAAGTAAACACTAACAAACACCTTGAACTTCTTAACCTAATTCGTTTTCTTTATTTGAAAAGCCCTGGAGATATTAAATCCGAAATGAATATCGCCTTTGAAAAAACTTCCCGTGGTTTCTGCGATGAATCCTTTTTCGATCATGGAAACAGCGTTTCCAAGGATCAACTGAAAGATATGGCCACCGGTTTCGATGTCTACACCAAAGGCGATGGAATTCTTCGCATCGATCGATTCAAAAGGATTCATGTTATAATAATATTCCCCATTGATCGAGACCCTTTTGCTTATTTTGATCCGCGTACCAATTCCCAAGGCGACCATATCATGTGGGTCGTTTGGTTCGGGAACCGAATTAAAATGCACAAAGGTTGGCATGACCTGAAGGGATAGGTTCTGGTTAACCTTGCTCGCTACCAAGACTTGCCCGGTATAGGTAAGCCTTTCGCTAAAAGTAGGTTTGTTTTCGGGCAGGTAGTCCTTTATTGTTTTTTCCGTGGCACTTCCAAAAAGGGTGATGCTCAGCGGAAAGGGTTTTACTCCGGAACGTTGGTGCAATAGCCTATATTTTATGTATCCGTCAAAGGTTTTTTCAAATGAACTTCTGCCCAAGGCAAGCGTTACATCATCGTTCATGGCGTATTCGAATCCAAAACGGATATTGGAGTCATCCAATCCGAACAACTCATCAAAACCCGAATTGACCCTGCCAAAACGGTGCGAAATCAAAAATTCGAGGACTCCTTTTTTTCGTGTCTCAACCGAATGGCCGTTCAACAATCTGGTGCCATTGAAAGTACTTGCCACTACTACCGTGGTATCCGAGGATTCTTGCTCCAAAATAGCTTCCAGATCTTGTGAAAGCACGGCCATTGGCATCATCAAGATCAAAGTCGAAAGTAAGACGTATTTCTTCATGCTCTTATTTATAGGGTTTGTGGTCCAAATCAAAAGTAACCTTAATGGTTTTCGCAATGTTGTTCGCCACGATGGAGGGAATCTTGATTTTGAAGTCAGCTACGTCCACATTGAAATCCCCCGTTAAGCGTATGCCATCATCCCGGACCTCAATATTCACTCTGGTACGTATCTCTTTTTCTTCCCCGTGAACCGTTAAGGTACCCGTAATTTCCGTTTGGTTATTTTCTTCGCTCATTTCTTTGAAATTCAAAATCGTGCCCGAAAATGTCGCTTTTGGATATTTATAGGACTCAACATAATTTTCATTGAAATGCTCTTGCATCAAGGCTTTTTTGAACATAAAGGACCGCATGAGCATTTGTATCGCAATCTTGCCGGTGACGGTATCGATAACGCTCAGTACCTGGTCGTTATCGGCCTTGATGTCTTCGACCAAAGAATGTGAAAAAAAGGACACATATCCTTCTTTGGTCAAAAATTTACCTTGGGCATGTATGCCATAACAACAGAGAAACGCAAAAACTATAAAATATTTTATTTTCATAATCCTAATCAACTAAGGTACATCTTACCATGATGACGTCCATTAAAAATCCGGTACAGATACCTTTAATTTTGATTTCGTCTCCCTTTTTAAATTGTAGCGATTTTAAATTGTCTTCGGGAAGCATATGGCATATGATGCTCGATTCTTGCCCCTCGTCTTTTAATGTAATTACGCTGTTGCCCTTGAGTGTTGAGATTTCAAATACATTGCCCTTGACCTGAATCACGGCTTCCGAATATTTCCTGTTCGTATCCATTTCATTTTCGCGATATTCATTGATAAGATTTTGGGCCGTCAGCACATAGGTGGCTTCGGATTCCTTGATATCAATATGCGGTTTGTTGTAATAGTAGAGCGAAACCAATAAACCCGACACGGCGACCAGAAATAGGCCGATGATCATTTTGAACTTATTGCTTGCCATGCCCTGTAAATTTTTAATTATTCAAGCTCCCGTTATCTACCCAACACTTTATCGCCGCGATTTCACTATCGGTCAGGTTGCCATCTTTTGGCATTCTTCCGGACTGGGTCACTTCTTTGATTAGCCCTGCAATGCGCTCGACCAAGGCATAGGTCGTCAGATCCGGTGCAAAAGGTTCATTTCCATCCCCATTATGACAGGGCATACATTGATTATCGATCAGGGGCCTGATGGTAGCGCTGTAGGAGACCACATTTTCACAGAGGCCGTCAATGATGACCGTTTCATTTTCAACGTTGTATTCACATGAGACCAGCATATGAAGCATTCCCATGATGCCGATTATTCCCAATTTTTTCATAGAATCGTATTTGTACAAAGCCAAAGATAATGAAGCGTCAGAAAGGTATTATTCGGTTAAGGGCGGGGTATCTGTATTGACAATCGGCCATACCCCGGGAGAAGGAAAGCTGATTCCTTTATTATCGCCCCGCACCGCATCTTGTCCGAAATAATACAAGGGCCAGCCCCTGTATGTCAATTGTGTTCTTCCAAAAACATCAATGGTGCCAAAATCCGCTGCATCCAAAATACTGGGTATCTTATCCAAAGTGATTTCCGCAATCGGCCAAATCTGGTTATTGGAAAAATCAGGTGCCGTAAAATTATTGGTGTCTTTGGTGTCGGCTATAAAACCATATAGGGTTCTGCCTTCAATATCCGTAATATAGAAACTGGACCCGTCTCCTTCCGTATAATCGTCCAAATAGTTTTTCCCGTCATGGCCGATCAATTGGGCGCTCACATACATCAGAGAATAATCGGGTTTGGCAATGTACCAAACGTCATTGACCTTGTCTCCTCCGGTATCTCCGGGTGCACTGTCATTTGCATAGTAGTATAAGGGCCAACCTTTATAAGTGGTTTGTTTGGTACCGTCGGTTCGATCTATCGTTGCAAAATCGGAGGCCTGCAAACCGGAATCGACCGTAACGGATTCTTGGTAGAAAACGGGCCAAACGTTTAGGCAACCATCAAGGCATGCCGAGTTGTCTTTGGTATCCAATGAAAAGAAATAGAGCGATTTTCCATCGACATCCGTCAAAATCTTTCCAAAAGTTGCATTGTCCACAAGTTTCAAAGAACTTACCTCTGGATCTGGATCCGGATCGTCAATGGGATCGGCTATCGGGTCCGGAATCTTTGGAGCGGGGCTGTCGTCCTTGCTGCAACCCTGAATCAAAAAGACTGATATGATGCAGAACAAAAATATATATTTCATTTTTCAAGCATTTTGGGTTATCATGTTATTAAATTAACTTGGTTCTATTATTAATTCAATTAAAATAATGTGAAGGGGAAAAAAATTGACTTAAAAGGGAAAATTGAGCCTTGAATAACTTCCGATGTTTTGAAAAAGGATAATCTGTATCTGTTAACATTACTGGCCATTTCGACAATAGTCTTTGTCGTCGGCTATTTCAGTATGGCCTATATGGTCAAGGTCAGCACCAATCATTTTTTGGAGATACAAATTGAATCGAGCAAAAGGGAAGCGCGCGAGTTTGCCGAGCTTGTTGCTTCCCAACTGGAAAACGGCACGGCGAGGGAAACCGTAGTCAACGATATTCAGAAAAGTATTGAAGGTACCAATATTGAAAGCGGTTTCATCTGCATGTTCGATTGGTCGGGGGTAGAGATATGCCATCCGGATCCGCAAAGAATAGGCAAAAAGACGAACCCCAACGAGTCCTATGTACGTTCGATAGATAATGAGATAAATTCCGAGGATTTCTATGATATTTTGCAAAACAGACTGCCCCAAGGTGGCATTAGGGATTTTTCAAACGAAGGCAGAAGTTCGGAGGTCATTTATCTGTATCCCGTAAAAAACTCGGATTGGATCATTGCCGCACATGCGAACATCGATAAGATCCACAAACAGATCGATCAGCTGAAATTCAATTTTTTACTGGTCTATCTTCTAAGTAGTGCAACGATCGTATTGCTATGCCTGCTTATGGTTCGATTTTTGGGCAGCTACTACGAGAAAACATTCGAGCTCAAGAATGAAAAACTTGCCGAAGAAGTGGTGAACCTCTCCAAACTCAACGCCGATCTCTACAATCTTAAGGATAAAATCACTAAAAGCGTGGCAGATGCAGAAGGTGATGGCACCAATGAGAATGAGGAAAACCCCAGGATCAAGAATCGATTGTTGACCTACTCCAAAGACAAGCTGATATCGGTACGTGTCGATGAGATCGCGTTCATCAGCACGGAAAATTCCGTCACCAGGATAACCTGTTTGGACGGACAACGGCATTCGAGCAGTTCCAGTTTGGACGAACTTTATGGCAGTCTGGACCCCATGTTTTTCTTTAGGGCCAATAGACAGCATATCATTTCGGCCAAAGGTATTTATGAGATATTGCGGTATGGCAACAACCAACTAAAAATTATATTGAACCCTGCTTCCAGCAATAGCATCATCATCTCAAAAAATAAGGCCGCCGATTTCAAGAAATGGTTGGACATTTGAACGACAATCGATTTTTGTCGCACTTCTCGGCCGTTGGGGTATATTAACCAAAGCTGCTATAAATAGATTCGGAAAAATGCATTGGGCGTAAAGCCCAATGAATACTGTTCTGCCTTTTCCGCTGTGCCAAGCGCACCGATCCTGTAAAAATTATTGATGGTGTTTTCCTTGTCCAACAAGTTCCAAATAGATACGCCAAGGTTCATTTGGGCCGAACCTTTCAACTTGAATTTATACATGGCCGAAAGATCTACCCGCATATAATCATCGAGTCTTTCTTTGTTTACTGACCCATAGTTGATGCTATTGCCCACCACTTCGTTGCCAACGATTGGTCTGGTCATGGGTTTCCCCGAATGCCAGTTCATGCCGGCGGCAAAAAGAAAATGGGTAGTGGTGTAGGTAGCCCCAAAAGTAGTGCTGTTGACAACTTCCAGATTATTCGGAAAGCTTTTATCCGGCAAAGATCCGAAATAATAGTCGCTCGTAAGATAGGAGTAGCTCAACCAGGTGTTCAGGTTCTTGAATTGTTTTCTGACCAATAGATCGAATCCCTTCGCGTCGTAACTGCCATTGGCCAAAACAAACTCGTATTGGTTCTGAAAACCTTGGCTTGAGGTGGTTATTCCGTTCACATTTTTATTGTATCCGACCAAATTGAAAAGCCAACCCTTGTCACTGTAACTTAGACCGGCAGAAATTTGCTTGCCTATGATTACCGGAATTTCCTTGTCGTTGGATAACCGCCATCTACGCTTTTCAATTCCCAAAAAATCGTTTTGAAAATTGATGATCTGTGAGGTATTCTGATGTTTGAATTCCGCTAGGATTTCCAGATTGAACGATTTCAAAAAACGCTGGTTGAAGCTAAAACGGGGCTCCCACAACTGTTTTTTGAACTTGTCTAGAAAGATATACCGTATTCCGGCATTGAACGAAGTATGCCCATTTTCCGAAATATGTCCCAAACTCATAAATCCGGCATGGGTGCTGAGCACTTCACCCTCCAAGCTTCGGAAAAAAGGATTGTCGATATCATCCAAGTCGGTCACCTTGGTGTCTATATAATGATAACCGCCCAGTATTTGCCAACGGTCGGAAAGTTTGTAATTGCTTTCGAACTTTACCCCTGTTTCCGAAACAGAATTTTCCTGTAAGAATCTTTGGTTATCCAGAACATTGGCATTGATGGCCTTAAGGGCATAATCCGTTTCGTAGATATTCAGATCTGTGCCAATGCGGTCGTTCCAAGCACGATGGTATTGTAGGCCACCTGCGATACTGTTCTGGGCCACACTGCTCCTTCTCGATTCTTCGATGCCGAATATCGATGCATTTTCATTGAAGACCAGTTCGTTGCTCACATTGATAAAGTTCAGTTGTATTTCATCTTTTTCGGAAGGCTTGTACAACCAACGTAACGATTGGTCGTAAAAATCAAATTCGAAGTCTGAATTGACCACTGCCCCGGCATTGGATTCTACTTCGGTATCCTGTGCGATTCGATCAAAATAGGCCGTATAGGTAGGGGATTCCACAAAATTGCTGATGGCCTTTCTGGCGGCTACCTGTACCGAAGATTTTTTGCCTAGAGGAACATCGGCAAAGGCACTTGCATCCAGAAAATTAATGGCCAGGTTCGCTTGGAATTTTGTGGCAATGTCCTTGTCGGTTTCCATTGATATCGTGCCCGAGACCCCATCGGTATAAGTGACGGGAGATCCATTTTTCCGTAAACCGACTTTCTGGGTAATCTGGGGATTGTACATCGAGATCAGACCGAAAAAATGCCCGGATTGATACATTTTAATCCCGTCCCAAAGAATCAGGTTCTGGTCGTTGGTACCGCCCCTGATATTGATGTCGGATACCGTTTCGTTAATACTCTGGATTCCCGGAAAGGCCTGTACCGATTGCAAAACGTCTGCCTCTGTCAAACCGGGTAAAATACTGAACCTGTCAAAATCGATCTTGTAAGAACCGTCATTCATTTTATCGATTCCCCTTACAAAAAAATCTGTGAGGACAATTTCGGCCAGCTGTAGTTCGAAGGGCACCAAATAAATGGTCCCACAGCTATGTTCCTCGAATAATTGAAGACTTCTGTTAAATGTTCCATAGCCGATATGTTGTATGGTGATGAGGTCATTATTGATGTTTGGGATGAGTTCAAAATACCCGTTTTCATCGGTAATCGTTGAAACATTGCTTCCCTGTACCGTGGCGTTGACGATCGGTTCCAGAGTACTTTCGTCCTTGAGATATCCGCAAAGTTGGGATGCGGGCTTTTTTATGGACACGATATTATTGTCAAGAACATCATAGGTGAGCCCGGTGCGTTCTTCCAAATAATGAAGCGTTGCGCTAAAGGAAAGTGCTCTTGGAGGTGGTACGACCTTTTGGCCCTCAACAACTTCCGAGGCATAGTTGAACTGATAGCCGTACTGCGTCTGAAGTTCCTTCAATACCTCAGTCAGTGGCATTGCCGTAGGCGTATTTTGTGCCTGACCCTTGGTAAGGATAAGGAGAAGCAATACAAGAATGATATAGGATGGAAGATGGTTCACGGCGGTAGTGTACGACTTGGTCGGATGCTTTGGTGGATCAATGTGCGCTGCTTTGTCCAAGTGAAATTAGATGTAGTATTTTAACAATCCAAAAAAAAGAGGCCGAACCGCCTTATCCGGGACTTTAAAGGGAAATTTCAACTGGGAACGTTTATTGAAACCATCTTTTAAAAGCGAGCCCGGCAGCTTTATCTATTCGGGACATAGAGGCTTACCACGTTTCCGTGTTCTATCCGATATCCCAATTCCATCGGCTGGCTGATGGCATCCAAAGCATCTTCCAGGCTATTGTGCCCAAAACCGCCAGTGAACAGTTGTTCAACCTCGACATTTTCGAGGCGTACTTCGATGTTGTACTGTCGTTCCAATTCGGCGATGACTTCTGCCAAGGGAACCCGGTCAAAACTACTGAGGTTCTTGGTCCATTGCGGATTAGTGTACATGGTTTTCCCAAGGGTTGGTATCCCCTTCGATAATCGAAAGCGGGCTCCCGCTTCGAGCTGTTCGGACACATCACGGGTGATGACCTCTACAACACCCTCAAAGCATTCTACCTCGAAATAATCGCCGCGTTGTTTTACATTAAACCGGGTGCCAACGACACTGACGGTCCCCACCGGGGTGACCACATCAAATCTTGCGCCCTCGGCGACCTTAAAAAAGGCCTCGCCCTCCAATTGTACTTCCCTTTTGCTTTTCCATTGGTTTTTCGAATAACTTATTTCCGAAAGTGCATTGACAACAACAGTGGAAGCATCGGGCAATTCAATGGTTGTTTTTTCGCCGGCCAATGTGCGAACTTCAATAACCTTGTTGAATAAGAAGAAATAAGAAAGAGCCAAGCCGATAACGAAGATGCTCGCAATGCGCAAGAAAGGTTTTACCCAATTCAATTTTCTGACCGGGGCCTTGTATTTTTCAAGGCGTGTGCTGAAGGATGCAAAATCATCCATGGTCGAAAACCCGGAGGCTTTGAAATATGTCGCATTCTCAACGATGTTCACGAGATCGGGGTAATCGTCAAGTTGTTCGAACTCCAATTTTTCCTTCTCGGAGAGCCCGTTGGCCAGCCACTTTTGTATCAAGTATTCCCTATCCATAGATTCGGCTTCTTATCGTATAACAACTTAAGTTCCAGTATTCCCGATTATTTTAAGTTAAAATTTTCCAACTCCTTTTTTAGAATGCCGAAGGCGGTATAGATGCGGTACTCGACCACCTTACGTGTGACGCCCAGCATTTCTGCGATTTCCTCATGCTTTTTACCTTCGGCTTTGTTTAACATGAAGGCCACCCGTTGTTCTTCTGAAAGCTTTTCCAGAGCTTTCTGGTATTTCTGTAGGTACTCGTCCTTTTCCATAAGAAATTCGGGCGACTCATTGCTTTGTTCCGACGTTTTGATTTTTTGATACCGCAAAACCACTTTCTGGTGTTTGACCTCGTTCAGCATCATATTATTGGCCACTGTGTACAAAAACGATTTTGCCTTGCCCATGGTAACCTCCTTGCAGTGTTCCCAAAGTTTGATAAATGCTTCCTGTGCCTTGTCGTTCGGGCTCGAGACGTTCGCCATACCTGTAATACAGGTAATCGTGAAGGCTTTTGGCGTATTTATTGTAAATACTGGAGAAGACTTTTTGTTGGCAGATATTTTCTTGTAGTTCCTTTGTCAAGCCGTTGGTTTTGATCAGGCTAAATGTAGAAATAAAATTTTTTAGATTTTTTCAGGAGTTTTAAGACTTTGGTTGTTTTAATAGCAGATCCCATTATTGTTTATCATGCCAAAATTCTATAAATCGCTGATTGTTATTATGTCAATGGCCTTGCTCACCCTAAGCTGCAGACAAGAGGAATTTGAATATTTTCCACCTTTAGATCAGGAGACCTTGGCCAATTCAACGCTAGCCGATCTCCTTGAGCGGACCGCGCTGAACGACGGTTCGATCGATAATATCATTGACCGTTCGAACTGTTTTACCGTGCAATTGCCCGTTACCGTCAACGTCAATGGTTATGACATTTTGGTTGGATCCGAAGAAGACTATGCTACGATTGAAGGTATTTTCGATGAATTTGACGATGATACCGACATTCTCCTGATCTCATTTCCCATTTCCATTGTCTTTAGTGATTTTACCGAAGTCACCATTGCGGACCAAGTGGAACTGGACACCTTTTCGGCCGGTTGTAACGGGGAGAACGTGGCAGATGATGATATCGAATGTTTGGATGTACAATACCCCATAACAGCATCTATTTTCAACCCAACGACAGAAGTTTTTGATAACCTATCGATTTCGAACGATTGGCAGCTCTATCACTTTATCGATGATTTAAAGGATGACGATGTTGTGAATATCAACTTTCCCATAAATGTGGTCTTGGCGGATGGTACCCTAAGAAGCATTGGCAGTTTAACGGAGTTGGAAGAAGTCATTGATGATGCCAAAGACAGTTGTGACGAAGACGATGACTTCGATTATAACGATGACGACTGTGACAACTGCACGACCAACCAACTTGTCGATGTACTGACAGGCTGTACAAACTGGACAGTTGATAAACTGGAACGCAACGATCAAGACCTTGAGGACACCTACGATGGATATCAATTCAATTTCGCAGCTGATGGAACGTTGACAGCTGCAAATAATGGCAATTCCTTTTCGGGGACCTGGGAAAGTAGCGGTTCCGGTAATAGTATTTCGGTTGCCTTAAATATTCCAAATTTAAGTGACTTCAACGCCAATTGGAACCTTCACGAAATAGTGCAGGACGATGGAGAGAACGAATTTGACCTAAGATTGGGCGACGACCGACTGCGGTTCTTGAGCAATTGTACAGATAATGGTGGCAATAACAATGGAAATACGGGAGCCCTTGCCGCTATTTTAACAGATGGCCTTTGGGTTGTAGGCTCATATACCGAAGACTCCGAAGATCAAACAAGTAATTACAGCGGCTACACATTGAACTTTGACGGCGACGCAACGGTAATTGCCGATAACGGAAATGCAATCGAACGGTACATGGGCCGTACAAAATTCAGATAGCGAACTCTTTATGGATTTTGGAAATGCCCCGCACCCTTTGATGAACTCAACGATACCTGGGACGTAATTTCCATTACCGATACTACAGATAGAAGTACGTGATGTTAGCGGCGGTGACGGGGGAGTGGATATATTAATTCTTAATAAACAATAACACAATAACCTTTAAATCAATTGCTATGAAATGCCACTTTCAAAATTCGAATTAAAAACGAAACGATCATTTAGCATTACCTCTTACCTATTATTAACAATTAAATATTACAAGATGAAAAAGAAAAATTTTATTTACGGATTAGTGATGGCGACGGTACTATTTACGGCCTGTACCGATGATGCTGATGACAGCAACAATTTCGCCAATCTTCAAGCTGACATTGAAACGATTACCAACAATCTGACCGAGGTTCATGGAGTATCACCAACTTCATTGATTCGGGCCAAAATGAGACCGGTAATTTCACTGGCTACGGATTCTCCTTCAATTCTGATGGAAGTTTGGTGGCCGATAACGGAAGCGTTACCGAAACGGGCACTTGGTCCCTTTCAATTGACGATGATTCCAACGATGACAATTTGAGCAACGATAGTTCAGATGACGATTCCAACGACGATTCCAACGATGACGATTCCATCGACGATTGTAACAATTGCAGCATTTCCCAATTGACCGATGTATTGACGGCCTGCTCGGACTGGTATGTTGACAAGCTCGAGCTGAACGATAATACTTTGGAAGACGGGCTAAACGGTTTTAAGTTCAATTTTGCAGCCGATGGAACGATTGGTGTGTCCATGGGCGATGAAATCACTATTCGGGTACTTGGGCTGCCAGTGGAAGTGGAAATAATATCCAGGTTGTAATTACATTGCCGGATTTAAGTGATTTGGAGGCAACTTGGACCCTCCACGAAATCGAATTGGAAAATGGCGAATCAAAAGTAGACCTGCGCATGGGCGGTAACGATCGCTTACGGTTCAAGAACAACTGTACCATAGGAAATTTTTCCGGGGGATCTTCTTCCAGTGGCACTTTCGGCGATATCGATTTTAATATTTTCTTTGCATCGCCCGCAGACTTTGCCGAACTTACGGAAGATTGGGACATCATTTCGCAGTCCTCCACGAAAATCGAGCTCAAGCACATCAGCGGGGGCAATGGTGGAACCGATCTTATTGACCTTTGAAAAGAACTAGACCTGCTTATTGGCACAAGTCCGCTAGTACTCCCCCTTCATTTCCAGTATTGGTGTTGAAAATCTTCCGGATTCTTTGATGAAAGTTTTCCGCTATGAAAAAGGAAGATTTTTGATGAACTGCCCCAAGGCAAATTGGGGCAGTTTTAATTTTCTATTTTTAGTCGTGTCTTTATATGTAAAAACTCTAGTTCATCATGGATCTTTCAAAATCACTTATCCTATCTAAACCCCGAACTTGTATCGCGGATACGAGAGGAATCCATTTTAAAGGAAATTCCAAAGAATACGCAAATATTGCGTGAAGGACAGTTTATAAAAGTCATTCCCGTTGTATTGAAAGGCTTGATCAAAGTCTATACACGCTATGAGGATAGGGAACTTCTGTTGTACTACATACGTCCCAATGAAAGTTGTATCATGTCCTTTTCGGCAAGTATAAAAAATGAGCCCAGCCAAGTTTTCGCGGAAACCGAGGAAGACACCACGGCCCTATTATTGCCGGTTGCGAAAGTTTCGACCTGGATGAACGCAATTTCCGGACATCAACACCCTTTTCTTTCAACAATACAAACAACGTTACAGCGAACTTCTAGATACGATACACCACGTACTCTTCAATAAAATGGACTCAAGGTTGTACGACCATCTAAAGACCAAAACTTCCGTCAGAAACGAAAATCCTCTTAAAATATCGCACCAGCAGATTGCCAATGAATTGGGAACCGTTAGGGAGGTCATCAGCCGAGTAATGAAGAAATTGGAAATTGAGGGATTGGTCAAACAGCATGCCAATGGCATCGAAATCTTATAGTTGTGACTATAGTCACAGCTCAGGTGTCTTACAACCTAATTACCTTTGATAAAAAGAAACATGAGCAAGAAAGTATTCCAATTTTTATGGGTATGCCTTATCTGCATAGTTCTGGTCTCGGGTCTTGTTCTGGTCTTTCAAACAATTATATAACTAAATATAATTAGTCATGAAAAAAAACATGGGTAACTCAGATCGAATCATTAGATTCATTGTCGCCGCAATAATTGCAGCATTGTATTTTACAGGAACCGTAACTGGAACTTTGGGCATAGTTCTGTTGGTCTTAGCAGGCGTATTCCTTTTGACAAGCTTTATCAGTTTTTGTCCCTTGTACGCTCCTTTCGGGATTAGTACATGTCCAATGAAAAAAGTAAGTAACAAGAATTAAAAAATTAAGGGCTGACTTACCGAAGTTTGGGCAACAATAATTCGAGTGTACTACAGAAGTTTCTATTGTCCATTCGAGTTTAGTTTTTCCAAATCGGATAACAAACTATCCAAATCTTGTTTTGTAAATGCTTGCCCTTGTCGGACCACCATAAAAATATCTTTGGTTGCTTCTATATTCATCAACGGATTTGAGTTCAAAAGGAGCAAATCCGACTTCTTCCCAACTTCGATGGATCCATACTTATCCAAAAGGCCAAAGAATTTTGGTCCGTTTATAACGGATGTTTGCAGGGCTTCCAAAGGGCTTAAACCGCCATCGACATAAATTTTCAACTCTTCGTGCAATGCAAAACCGGGATAAATATATGAGTTCAAGAATCCAGCATCCGTGCCGGCGATGATATCCATTCGCGAAGATTTGATGATAGAAATCAAGGACACCAGTTTGTTATATCGTTTCTTTCTTTCTCCAATTTCTTCTTTGCTGGCTTTATTGGCTCTTTGTACCCTCCAATCATAAGTTTTTATCAGCCCCTTTCCCAGATATTTTAACTGTTTATCTCCTTGGTGGTCGTCCTCGTCCAAATAAGAGATAATCCGATTTCCGATTAATGTGGGCACGACGGCGGTTTTGTTATTCTTGAGTTCTTCATAAACGGAAAGCGCATATTCGTCATCGAAGGAATCGTACAGTTCTCGATTTGCCGATGCATAGTCCAACTGTTTTGCGATGACTTTTTCTATAATGGAAGTTTCTTTTGGAGAACCCGCTTTCAACATATACGACATATGTTCTACCGTGCTCATCCCTTCTTTGGAAAGATCTGTTGCCTTTAGGCTAAATGGAATATGCCCAGACACTTTAAATCCACGTTGGTGCGCCTTTTTTACAGCGGTCTCGAAAAGTTCGGGAGAAAGGGCATTATCAGTAATTTTTACAAAATCGGCCCTTACTTTTCTCCAGGGAATCCAAGGCAAGTTCAAGTCCGGTTTCATCGGCAATCTCCTGATCACCCGGCCAAATGGAATTGATACCTTCAATTTTCGGTCCTGATGAAAAAATATTGGGCCCAAAAGTGTGCCCTTTCGCAATTTCAGCTTTCCATTCAAAAACGGAAAGACTAATATCCGCAGAACAATCACGAACTGTCGTTACCCCATTGGCAATGAAAAGGGGCAGCAGGTTCTTGTTTTCAGAAATCAAAGTGTCCCCACCGCCAAAATGAACGTGCATATCCCAAAGCCCTGGAATCACAAATTTACCGCTAGGCATCAACTTCCTTCTTGGCGGTCCAGATTTTTGCACTATCGTCATCCATGATGGCCGCAATTGAATCCCCGATGACGGCGATACTCTGATTTTCGTTTAAGTTTCCTGAATAGGTGTCAACGATCGTTGCCGATTGAATGACCAGATCGTAGTTGACTTCTTTTTTTGAAGTACAGGAAATTAGAAACGTGACAGAACAACCATAAAAGCAAGGAGGCCGGCTATATTTCATGCTAAACCTTTATGTGAAATTAACCAATTTGGCAAAGATAGGGTCGGCCAACATTTAAAATTTCAAAGTACTATCCATGCTCAGTCAGGTTCAATATGAATAAGTACATGGCCTAAATTCGGAATCTCTAGTTCTCAAGGTCATCCTTCAGTTTATGCGCAAGATCGTGGCCTTCTTTTACCGAAATGTCCGCATCGACAATGGCATGCAAATCGATATGGTACTTCATCCCTGTTTTTCGAATAAAGCATTTTTCCGTGCCCAGAATTCCATCGACCTTAAGCGATTCGGTTCTGATTTCCTGAATAAGTTCGTCGTAAACGATTTTCATCCATGATCTCGCCCAGTGCCGGCCTGAAAATCAAATAACTGTTGTAAAGAATGAACCCGGAGGCCAACAGTGCGGCCCAATCATCAGCGGTTTCGTACCCTTTTCCGAAAATCAAGGCAATTGAAATTCCGACAAATGCCATGACCGAGGTTATGGCATCGCTTCGATGATGCCATGCATCTGCTTTTAGGGAAGAACTATTGGTTTCGACACTTTTCTTAACCACGATCCTATAGGATACTTCTTTCCAGATAATAATTGCACCAAGAACGAATAAAGTCCACGCTCTAGGGGTCTTATGGGGGGTCTGGATATGTTGAATACTTTCGTAAGCGATAATTGTAGCGGAAGTCGACCAGGAATGCAACGACCACAAAGGTAATCAAGGGCTCAATTTTGCCGTGACCATAGGGATGGTTGTCGTCCGCTGGTTTTTTGGCATATCTAAGTCCGAGCAGCACTAAGAATGAAGCAAAAATATCGGTGGTCGATTCAATGGCATCCGCAATCAGTGCATATGAATTGCCAAGGAATCCGGCCAGAGCTTTGGTGATGGCCAAAATAATATTTCCAGCAATGCTGAAATAGGTCGTGCGTATGGCCGTGTTTTCTTTGTTCAAGGATCTCGTTAACGTATTTCAAATTTTACCATGGACTATTTGGAGATAGGGCCCTTGGTCCAGTATTGTTCAATCTACTTCTTCAAAATTAACCATTCTCCGGGAAGAATCCGAAGCATCCATCAAATTGGAACCCGGGGTAATCTGTATTTACCCCATGTTTCAAAAAGAGCACCCGACCCAAATAAGACTTCTTGAGATTTATGCCAGTAAGGAGGCTTATGAGTCACATCTAAAATCTCCACATTTTTTGAAGTATAAAACATCCACCGCAGAAATGGTAAAGGATTTAAAACTAATCGATATGGAGGCGATTGATGCGGAATCCATGTCACAGGTTTTTAAAAAGTTAGATCCATAAGAATTCACAACACCGAAAAAGGATGTATTTTTCGGTAATGAAATCCGAACCTTTAATAGCACATTTTGAAACTTACCTTCCTTTTGAGGAAGCCGAAATTTCCTTGATCGAAAGCAGGATTTCACAACGTCGACTAAAACGCCGTGAACACCTTATAAATACGGGCGATGTCTGTAGACATTACACATTTGTGGCCAAAGGAGTATTGCGTATGTATGGTGTTGACCCAAACGGAAAGGAGCATAATATTCTATTCGCTGCCGAAAACGATTGGATAGCAGACATTACCAGTTTTCATGAAGCCAAACCAGGGGAATCGAATATCCAAGCCATTGAACCCTCCGAAATTGTGCAGATCGCGCAACAAGACCTGTACCATTTGTATTTGAACATTCCGAAGCTGGACCGCATTTTTAAAGTGATTACCGAAGAAAAATATGTAGCGCTTCAAAACAGGGTTTTCCAGAATATAAGCTCCACGGCCTATCAACGGTATAGCTATTTTCATGAGAAATATCCACACTTGGCCTCCCGATTGCCCAATACCCAAATTGCCTCTTATTTGGGCATTACCCCTGAATTTTTGAGCATGATCCGCAAGGAGATGGTACTGGGGAAAACCAACAAATAATAACTTGTTGGCATTTCTTAAACTAGTTTAAGGGTAGAACAGGGATGGTCTTTCAATCTTTGCAGCATTCATTTTAAAAGCAAAACCATGAGGAACTATATCATATTTTTTCTATCAAGTCTTTTGACGATCAAGGCATCTAGCCAGGCAATACAATTAAAAAATCAAGCCTTCGAACTTCATAATGTCACAGGATCCATCATCAAATTTCAAGGTAAAAAAGTATTGAAAATTGAACGTGACTTGGAAGCGCTTCCATTCGACGAAAATAATATCGAGGCCACTGTAGATGAACCCCACTATGCCCGTCTTGTGGGGCTGGAGGATTTTGAAAACGGAACCATAGAAGTGAAAATGTACAGTCAATTGCAGGATCCTGCTCCCTACCCCGGTATTGCCGGCTTCATTGGGGTGTATTTTAGGATCAAAGAGGACGACTCCGCTTTTGACGGCATTTATGTCAGGCCAAAAGTAGGTCGGGTCAACAATCAGCAATACAGAAACCATGCGGTTCAATATATTGCCTATCCGCATGCGAAATTTGATATGTTGCGTAAATCGGATCCTGGTAAATATGAAGGTTCCGCGCCGGTTTCCCTCAACGAATGGATTACCATGAGAATAGAGATAAATGGAGATTTTGCCGAAATGTTCATCAATGATGCAAAATACTCCACCTTTGTGGTGGATAAATTGTTGGGGACCAATAAAATTGGAGCGGTTGGTCTTTATGTTGATATTGGAACGATCGGCTATTTTAAAGATCTAAAGATTACCAAACGAGCCTTTAGGAAAGACCAGGGAAATGGCGTAAAGATCGATGGAATCTAATCATTTTTTTGCTTGTAGTCTGGGTTTAACATCAAGTATTAACTGCGCCATGGGTATTTCTTAATTCATCATCCGATACTCCTGAGGGGTATAACCCACCTTTTTTTGAAGAGCCTTGTAAAATGCTGCGGGTATTTGAACCCCAGCTCATAGGCGATCTCACTCAATGATTTTTCGGGATCGAATATTTTTTGTTTGGCGATTTCAATGATTTTGGCTTGGATTAGTTCATTGGCGCTTTTTCCGGTTTCCTTTTTCACCAGATCTCCGAAATAGTTGGAAGATAGGTGCTGTTCCTCGGCAAAATAACCGACCGATGGGGTGCCCATCCCTTTAGCCTTACCCGATAGGAGATACGAATTCAACGCCGTTTCAAACCGTGGATAACGCCCAGGTTCTCCTTCTCCCTGGTGATGAATTGACGGTCGTAGAATCGCATGCAATATTTCAAAAAGAGCTCGATATTGGCAACGACCAGCGCTTTACTATGTTTATCAATGCCATGGGATAGTTCGGAATGTATTTTTTCAAACAGGTCCAGAACCAATTGACGTTCCTTCTTCGAAACATGGAGCGCCTCATGGAATTGATAGGAAAAAAAAGAATAGTTGGACATGGTTTTGCCCAAGTTCGTATTCCATAGCAGATCGGGATGAAATAACAGGGCATGGCCGGAGGGTTTAAAGTCCTTATCAATATGTCCCACGTTCACTACTTGTCCAGGTGCAAGGAATACCAACGTACCATCTTGGTAATCATAGTTCTGGCGACCATATCTCAGAACACAACCCTCCCCCTGTTTTAGGAAAATTCCGTAAAAATGGTACCGAACCGTCTCCGCATGTTCTCCATCGGTCCAAGTTCCTTCAGATAGGTCGTGCACACTCACCAAAGGGTGCAATGGTGACAGATTGAATTTAGAACAATAATCATCGACCTTTATCAAATCTTTTATGTTTGACATACATGAAAACTTTTGTTCGAATTTAGTTAATGTTTTGTGAACAAATGTTTTATATACCTGTAATCCGTAAAAATGGTAGGTAAATCCGTAATTGGGGTAAGCATTTCATCTTTATAATTCCATAGGTTTGGAAAAGGTAATTTTAAAATCTAAATCAATTAAATAATAACATAATGAGAACATTTATAATAGGACTATTTTTAGGAATCCTTAGTATAACTTCTTTTGCGCAAGAAGCTGTTTTTCCTATGGGAGAAAAGGCACCAAACGTCCACCATACCGGTGATATTTGGCTTACGCATGTTGTAGATGCGGATGAAACTTTCAAACATAGCGTAGCACAAGCGGTTTCAGCACCTGGAGCATTCCTGAACTGGCATTTACATCCAGATGGCCAACAATTGTTAATCACTAACGGAGTTGGTTTTTATCAAGAAAAAGGAAAGGAAGTACAAGTTATGCGAGCTGGTGATGTAATCAAATGCCTTCCCAACGTAGAACATTGGCATGGTGCCACTCCTAAAAGTGCAGTAACCTATTTGGCGATAGGCGGTACCACTCCTACCAAATGGACTGACGAACTTAGTGTTGAGGCTTATAACAACATACCGCTTCCAGAAATTAACAATTCAAGTCTTGAAAATGAAATCAAGGAACTTTCCAAAGCCAAATGGCAATGGATGGCGGATAAAGATGTGGACAAACTGGCCAATCTTTTTCATGACAAATCAAGGTTTGTGCACATGAGCGGCTCTTGGAAAAAGGACAGGGAACTGGAGATCATCGAAACCGGAAGCATTTGGTACAAAAATGCCGATGTACACGATGTGGCAGTTGAAATTTTTGATGAAAACACAGTGGTGCTTTGGAATCGGATTACCTTACTGGCACACGTTCGTGGCAATGATGTAACTACTGAATTTACGGTCACCGAATTCTATAAAAAAGAAGGCGACGATTGGAAATTATTGGACCTCACCTTTAGCAGCGTTCGTGATACCCATGAAATTGCCCATTAATACATCAGAACAAATAAAATATAATGAACAAAAATATAGTACTAGGCTTATTGCTTATGCTGATTACCGGACAAGTCGCTCTTGCCCAATCGGCCGATTTAGAAAAGGAAATCAGGGAGCTGTCCACCCAAAAATGGCAATGGATGGCCGATAAGGATGCGGACAAATTGGAAGACCTTTTTCATGACAAGGCAAAATTTGTGCACATGGGCGGCACGTGGGGGAAGGACCGCGAGGTGGATATTATAAGAAGCGGGGGGATTCATTACAAAAGGGCCGATATACACGAAGTCATGGTCGAAGTCTTGAATGATAATACCGTTATACTGTGGAACCAAATCACCCTGTTGGCCGTAGTCGGCAGCAATGAAGTCACTAATCCCTTCATGGTAACAGAGGTGTACGTTAAAGAAGATCAGCAGTGGAAATTGGCCGATTTGACCTTTAGCAAAATGATTGTTCCGGGAGGGGAATAGCAAAAATCAATATAACCCTTTTGGATGTAAAAAGGAAAGGATTTCAGGTTTCCTTATTCGAAGTTCCATACTTAACCATGAACTGCGCATTCATCAAACCCCGCCGATTTCCAACAAAATAAATAGCAAATGAAGAAAATTAAAATTCAAATCTTTCTGCTCTTTTTAATTCTTATGCCCAAGGGTTTTTCGCAGACCAATCCGGTACTGGATATTTTTCCGAAGGGCACCATCCTGCATGGCAATATTAACTATGCCAACGACACCAAACAAAAACATTTGTTGGATATCTATTTGCCTTCAAAAGTATCCGGGAAAATACCCTTGGTCGTTTTTGTACACGGCGGTGGATGGCTGGTCAACGACAAATATGCCGATATCGGCTATATGAAAAAAACCGTGGCCGCAATCTTGGAAAAAGGTTATGCCATGGCTTCCATCGATTACCGTTTCGCGACCCAAGCTGTTTTTCCAGCCCAAATACAGGATTGTAACCGTGCGGTTTCCTATCTGTACGACCATGCCGATACCTACGGCTTTGATAAGGATCGCTTTGCCATCATGGGCTTTTCTGCAGGAGGTCATCTAGCCTCCTTGATGGGAGTTTCAAAAAACAATGATGTCCCGGACTTTTTTACGCCCGAAACGACAAAGGCGTTCGATTTTAAAGCTGTGGTCGATTTTTATGGTCCGGCGGAATTGATATTGTTTCCCGGGGCGAACGACCCAAAATCCCCGGAAGCTCTATTGATTGGTGCTCCTCCACTTGATAGACCTGACTTGGCCAAGATGGCGAGTCCGGTAACCTATGTGGATGAAAACGATCCTCCTTTTCTCATTATTCATGGGGAAAAGGATGATTTGGTTTCTCCAAGACAATCCCAGCTTTTAAGTTCATGGTTGACAGTCAATGGGGTGGAAAACGAATTGATCGTTGTGAAAGATGCGCCCCATTTTGGGGAGATGTTCGATGTAGATGAGGTTAGAAATAAAGTTTTGGATTTTCTTGAAAAATATTTGAAATGAAAATATTCTCCGTATTATTTCTTTTCATTTCAACTTGTTCGGTTTTTCAGGCTAAGGAAGGCGATAGGCCGACTGATACGGTTTTGGAATTTGAAAGCACCTTAATCGTTTACCTGTCCCGTACCCAGAATACAAGAGTAATTGCCGAAATCATCCAAAAGCAGGTGGGGGGTACGTTGCTGCCATTGGAACTTGTAAGTCCCTACCCGGCCGATTACGATTCAATCGTGAGGCAGGTACAGCGGGAAAACGAAACAGGATTTTTGCCGCCCCTAAAAACCAAAATCGACCTTGCGAAATATGACACCGTTTTTTTGGGCTTTCCCACTTGGGGAATGCGGCTTCCTCCACCCGTGAAAAGCTTTTTGGCCGGGAACGATTTGAGCGGTAAGACGGTGATTCCCTTCAATACCCATGCCGGTTATGGGGTCGGGAGCGGTTTTAAAACGGTCAAGGCCCTTTGTATGGGTTGTGATGTGCTTGAAGGATTTTCCATTCAGGGAGGCATTGAAAGGGATGGTGTTTTTCTGGCCATTAAGGGAGATAAGGTAACTGAAGCAGAGCGCGAGGTGAAATCCTGGCTGCATCAACTTAAAATATTGACCGACAAATAGTAACAAGGGTATTTTTTAACCTAAATAGCGCTGAAATGTTTGAATAGGGTGTTCCGTTTCTGCGAGAAAATTCATAATTTCAAGCAAATATTTTCAATCATGGCAAAGTACAGCTTAAATATTAACGGAAAATCGCAAGAAGTGGACGTAGATCCAGCTACGCCCATACTTTGGGTGCTGCGGGACCATATTAAATTGGTCGGCACCAAATACGGCTGTGGTATCGCGCAATGCGGGGCCTGTACCATACATCTGGAAGACAATGCGGTGCGATCGTGCCAATTGCCCGTTTCCGCTGTAGGGGAGCAAAAGATCACCACCATTGAAGGACTTTCGGAAAACGGCGACCACCCTGTCCAAAAGGCCTGGCTGGAAGTGGATGTGCCCCAATGCGGTTATTGCCAGGCAGGGCAGATCATGACGGCATCCGCCTTGCTGAAACAAAACCCCAATCCCTCCGATTCGGAAATCGACACTGCCATGAACGGCAATATCTGCCGTTGCGGCACCTACACCAGGATCAAAAAGGCCATAAAAATCGCTTCAACCCAATAAACAAAACATCATGACAAAGATCAAAACCCAATATAACCGGCGTTCATTTATAAAAGTATCCACTGCGGCAGGTGGGGGCATGCTCATCGGATTTAGCTGGCTTAATGCCTGTAAGCCCGGGGAACCTGCACCGGAACCAGGGGTAGCGATTCCGAACGAATGGTTCGAGATCAACGGATATATCAAAATTGGGGACACCGGGATGGTGACCATTTACTCCCCCAATCCGGAAATTGGCCAAAATGTAAGGACCTCCATGCCCATGATCGTGGCCGAGGAGTTGGATGTGCCCTGGGAGAATGTGGTGGTTGAACAAGCGCCCCTGAACACCGGATGGTATCAAAATCAGTTTGCCGGCGGCAGCCTTTCCATACGCCTCAGTTGGAATGCTTTGCGGATGGCCGGCGCCACGGGAAGAAGAATGCTGCTGGAAGCGGCCGCCAAAGAATGGGGCCTTGCGGCTTCAGATCTAACGGCGAGCGAGGGCGTCATCAAAGAAATGAACGGCGACCGTACCGTTTCCTACGGGAAATTGCCTCAAAGGCCGTGGGCATTCAAATCCCCGAAGAAGTAGAACTGAAAGCCATAAAGGATTTCAAAATCATAGGAACCAGTAAAAAGAATGTAGACGGAAAGAAAATAGTCACGGGCCAATCCATGTTCGGTTTGGATTTCGATAGGGAAGGCATGCAATTGGCCATGATACAGCACCCACCCGCTTTTGGCATGAAGGTAAAAGATTTCAATGAAGAGGAAATCAAAAACATGCCAGGGGTAAAGGATGCCTTTATTGTGGATACTTCTTTTGAAGGCGCCGACGGGTTCGACGAAAAAGGGTTTCTGCATCTAATTGCCATCGTAGGGGATTCCACATGGGAACTGATGCAGGCAAAAAAAGCCGATTAAGGCCAATTGGGAAACCGTAAGTGAATTGGAAAATTCCAATATGCACGTAAAACGACTGGAACAGGCCCTGGTTTCAGGGGAAGTCGAGGAGAGCAGGATAGATGGCGATCCCGAGGCCGCCTTCAAAAAGGCCGCCAAGGTCATAGAACGCACCTACAGTGCGCCATTTATTGCCCATAATACCTTGGAACCCATGAATTTTTTCGCGAACGTCACTGACGATTCCGCAGAACTTATCGGGCCGACGCAGACCCCGGAAGCACTTGAGGGCTCCGTTTCCAAATTGCTGGACATGCCCATTGAGAACATTACGGTGAACATGACCCGTATCGGAGGGGGGTTCGGAAGAAGGCTATATGTCCACTTTGGCGTGGAGGCTGCCGCCATCTCCAAAAAAATAGGGGCGCCCGTAAAACTCATTTATACCAGGGAGGATGATATGACCCAAGGCACCTATAGACCTACCTACAGGTCGATTTACAAAGCCGGACTGGATGAGAACAACAACCTCATCGCCTTTACGGTCAAAGGGGCGGGATTGCCCGAAGGCCCTATCTTCCCTAACCGTTTCCCTGCCGGTACCGTGGAAAATTATTCCGCCCAAAAAATCAAGGCGCCCACCAATATTACCACCGGGGCATGGCGGGCCCCCAGATCCAATTTCACGGCCGGGGCCGAGCAATCGTTTTTGGACGAGGTTGCGGAATTGGCCGGCAAAGACCCGATAGATTTTCGATTGGAATTGTTCGATCGCGCCATTAACAATCCCGTGGGCGAAAAATACGAATATGAGGCAGAACGTTATGCCGGCGTTTTGAAATTGATCAAGGAAAAGGCCAACTGGGGTACCCCGCAGCCTGGCGTGCACCGAGGGGTGGCCGCATACTTTTGCCATTCCACCTATGTGGCGGAAGTCTTTGACATGGTGATGGAGAACGGAGAACCCAAGATCAAAAAAGTTTGGTGTGCCGCCGATTGTGGCATCGTCATCAACAGGGATGCCGCCAAAAATATTCTGGAAGGAGGCGTTATCGACGGATCGGACATTCCATGTACAGCCAATTGACTTTTGAGAACGGAAGGCCCGATCAAATGAATTTCGACAACTACCAGTTAATACGCCATTCACAGGTGCCGGAAGAGATCGAAGTGTTCTTCGTTGAGAATGAAATCGATCCAACCGGTTTGGGGGAACCCGGACTCCCTCCAGCCATGGCCGCTTTGGCGAATGCCCTTTATAAAGCAACAGGGAAACGATATTATCACCAACCCTTTACTTCTGAAAAAGAGTTGGTTGGTTAAAGCCCCATACTTTTGATAACCCAATAACAATAATTTATTCTCATTATGGCAAATTTCACCTTAAAAATAAATGGCAAAAGCGAAGAATTGGAGATCGATGGAAGCACCCCCATGCTCTGGGTTTTGCGCGACCATCTCAAATTGGTCGGCACCAAATATGGCTGCGGCATCGCACAATGCGGTGCCTGTACGGTGCACCTCGACGGTACCGCGGTACGGTCCTGCCAATTGCCCATATCGGCCGTAGGGGAACAAGAGATCACGACCATTGAAGGCTTGTCTGAAAACGGAGACCACCCGGTACAACAGGCTTGGCTCGAAATCGATGTGCCCCAATGCGGTTATTGCCAAGCGGGCCAGATCATGACGGCATCCGCCTTTTTGAAAAGCAATCCAAATCCAACCGATGCGGAAATCGAAACGGCGATGAACGGAAACATCTGCCGCTGTGGCACCTATACCAGAATTAAAAAGGCAGTGAAAATGGCAGCAGATGCCAAGAACAGTGCATAACACCCTAAAAGCAGGAAAATGACCCTTGTAAAAACACAGCTAGGACGACGCGCCTTTATCAAAAACACGAGTTTGGCGAGTGGCGGATTGGTCCTGGGATTCAGCATTTTGAATTCATGCAAGCCAAAACAGGCCGAAATGATTGCGGCAATCGAAATGCCAAAGGAATGGTTCGAGATCAATGCCTATCTGAAAATAGGTGACAATGGTCTGGTGACCATCCTATGCCCCAACCCGGAATTCGGCCAAGGCGTGATGACGTCGATGCCCATGTTGGTGGCCGAGGAACTCGATGTGGCATGGAAGGATGTACTCGTGGAACAGGCGCCCTTCAATGCCGATCTTTATGGCAGACAGTTTACCGGGGGCAGTCAGGGGATACGGAGCAGATGGGAAGGTCTCCGTATGGCCGGAGCCACGGCTAGAAAGATGCTGCAGGAAGCGGCGGCCCAAGCCTGGCAGGTGCCCGTATCTGAAATAATCGCCTCTGAAGGAACCTTGAATCATGAGGCCACAGGAAAAACCGCAGGCTATGGGGAAATGGCCTCGGCCGCTTCAATATTGCCCGTTCCCGAAGAAGTTGAATTAAAGGGAGTCAAGGATTTCAAGATCATCAACCACTCGAAAAAAAATGTGGAGGGTTCCAAGATCGTAACCGGAAAGCCCATGTTCGCGATAGATTACCAATATGAAGGCGCATTGGTGGCCATGGTGGCACACCCGCCCGCCTTTGGGATGAAATTCAAATCTTTGGACGATTCCGACGCGCGTTCGATGCCGGGAATTGTGGATGTTTTCAAAATCGACACCTACAACGATGATTATTCGCGAAATTATTTCGATACCAATGCATTTGCCGAATTGGTGGCCATAGTGGGCAAATCGACCTGGGAGGTGATGAATGCCAAAAAGCGGCTGAAAGTGGAATGGGAGCCGATCGCCGAAAGCAAATTGAAGATGGACATGTTCGGCAATGAGCGGGAAATCATTGTTCCCGCGGGACTGGAAAGTACGGAAGGCCATGATGCCCAGATTCAAAAAATAGCAGGCAAGCCGGGCAGGGTCGCGCGAAAGGATGGTGATCCCGATACGGCTTTCAAGAATGCCGCCAAGGTCATCGAACGGTCGTACAGTTGTCCGTTTCTTGCCCATAACTGTATGGAGCCCATGAATTTCTTTGCCCACGTAACCGATGGAGAAGCCAAATTGGCGGGTCCCTTACAGGCGCCGGGATTTATTGAGGGCACCTTGGCCGCAAGCCTCGGACTGCCTATTGAGAAAATCGATATCGAGATGACGCGTATGGGCGGGGGCTTTGGTAGGAGGGCCTATTCGCATTATGCCGTTGAGGCGGCACTGATCTCGAAAAAGGTCAAGGCGCCCGTAAAATTGGTCTATAGCAGGGAAGACGATATGACCAATGGTATTTACCGGCCTTCATATCATGCAACCTATCGTGCGGCGCTCGATAAAAACAACAACCTGGTGGCATTTCACGTCAAAGCCGGTGGCATACCTGAAAGCCCGTTGTTCGCCAATCGTTTCCCGGCAGGGTCGGTCGATCATTATCTGGCAGAGGATTGGTCTATCAATTCCAATATTACGGTTGGGGCCTTTAGGGCGCCCCGTTCCAATTTTATGGCCGGTGTTGAACAGGCCTTTTTGGATGAAGTTGCCGAATTGGCAGGCAAAGACCCGATAGATTTCCGTTTGGAACTTCTGGAACGGGCGAAGAGTGATCCCGTTGGCGAAAACAATGATTATGACGCCGATCGTTATGCCGGCGTTTTAAAACTGGTAAGGGAAAAATCGGACTGGGACAACACGCCTCCCGATGCACACAGAGGCGTCTCCGCCTATTTCTGCCACAACAGTTACGCTGCCCATGTCTTGGATATTGTAATGGATGGCGATAAGCCAAAGGTCGAAAAAGCCGTTTGCGCCATTGATTGCGGTGTCGTGGTGAACCCCGATGCGGCCTCCAATATGGCCGAAGGAGCCATTGTCGACGGGGTTGGCAATGCCATGTACGGAACACTTTCCTTCAAAGACGGAAGCCCGGAACAGTCGAATTTTGACAAGTATCGAATGATTCGCCATAATGAGGCCCCAAAATCGATTGAAGTCCATTTTGTGAAAAATGAAATCGACCCGACAGGTCTGGGGGAGCCTCCGTTTCCGCCCGTAATCGGAGCCTTGGCCAATGCGCTCTATAAAGCGACGGGAAGAAGATATTACAGCCAGCCGTTTATTGCAGATAAGCCACCTTTGGTAGGATGATGTCGGGTGCGGGTATTTCAAACAAAATAAAATGAATACCATTAAAACAAGAATCGGAAGGCGTTCCTTTTTAAAAAGTTCGGCCCTCGCGGGAGGGGGAATGTTGCTGGGTTTTAATTGGTTGGCCTCCTGTAAAATGACTCCTGAGGAGGTAAACAACCTACCCAAGGAATGGTTCAAGCTCAACGGCTATCTGAAAATAGCGGACAACGGGCTGGTCACCATCATGTCGCCCAATCCCGAAGGAGGACAGAACGTAAAGACTTCGATGCCCATGATCGTTGCCGAGGAACTCGATATCGATTGGAAAGACGTCATCGTGGAACAGGCACCACTCGATACAGATGCGTTTACCCGACAATTTATAGGCGGTAGCCAGGCCATTCGGCAAGGTTGGGAAAGCCTTCGCATGGCCGGCGCCACCGCAAGGCAAATGCTCAGGGAAGCCGCTGCCCAGGCTTGGCAGGTACCCCTTGAAGAAATTTCGACCAATGCCGGGGAACTGCATCATACCTCAAGTGGAAAATCGGCAGGATACGGGGAAATGGCCTCCGCTGCCGCAAATATCACGGTTCCCGAAGAAGTGCAACTTAAGGACAGTAACGACTTTAAGATCATCGGTACCTCACGCCGGAACGTGGATGGGCCAAAAATCGTCACCGGCAAGCCGTTGTTCGGGATAGACACCCATCGTGAGGGCATGCGCATTGCAATGATCGTACATCCCCCTGCTTTTGGCTTGAAACTCAAATCGTTCGATGGGGCGGCAAGCAAGGCTATGCCCGGCATTCAAGATGTTTTTGCATTGAAAGTGCTCGAAGATGGCTATGTAAGGCAGCATTTCGATACCTGTACTTTTCTGGAAGTGGTTGCCATTGTCGGCAATTCAACATGGGAAGTCATGCAGGCCAAAAAGGCGATACAGGTGCTCTGGGAACCCTTTGAAACCTATTCCGAAGAAAGGCTTCCCTACGGCGGAACGCAACAGACCTTGACCATTCCTTCAGGTTTGGAAAGTACGGAAAGCCACAAAAAAATGATGGCGGAAATGGCTTCCAAAAAAGCCGATGTGATGCGCAGGGACGGTAACCCTGAAGCTGCTTTCAAGAATGCCGCCAAGGTCCTGGAACGCACTTACACGGGTCCTTTTCTCGCCCATAACTGTATGGAGCCCATGAACTTTTTTGCCGAGGTGACGGAAGACCGCGCCGTACTGTCGGGACCACTACAAAAAGCCGAACTCACTGAACATACCTTATCCGAAAGGTTGGGATTGCCCATTGATAATATTGACATCCAGATGACCCGCCTTGGAGGCGGCTACGGACGCCGTTCGTACGCGCACTGGGCCGTGGAAGCGGCCCTCATCTCCCAGAAGGTGAAAGCGCCCGTGAAACTGGTCTATACGCGCGAAGATGATATGAGCGGTGGTATCTACCGCCCCATGTACCAGGTCACTTATAAGGCCGCCTTGGATAAAGGGAAAACGTTAACGGCCATTTCCGTCAATGCGGGCGGTATCCCTGAAAGTCCGTTGTATGCCGACCGTTTTCCCGCAGGGGCCGTGGACAATTATCTGGCCGAAAGCTGGACGATCAACTCCAATATCTCCATCGGTTCCTTTAGGGCACCACGGTCCAACTTTATGGCGAGTGCAGAGCAGTCTTTTTTGGATGAGGTTGCCGAAGCGCTAGGGAAAGATCCGATCGATTTCCGATTGGAATTATTGGATCGTGCAAAAAATAATCCCGTTGGGGAGCGAAACGATTATGATGCGGCACGGTATGCGGGCGTATTGAAGTTGGTGAGGGAAAAATCGAATTGGGGTGCCAATGACGCCGATTTGAACCGAGGGGTTGTCGCCTATTTTTGTCATAACTCCTATGCGGCACAAGTGGTGGACCTGCGTTGGGAGGACAACAAGCCGATCATCGACAAAGTAAGCTGCGCCATCGACTGCGGTATCGTGATCAACCCCGATGCGGCCGCCAATCTCTGTGAAGGCGGTATAGTGGATGGTATCGGGAATGCACTTTTTGGCGAACTCACCTTCAAGGACGGGGTGCCAGAAAAGAACAACTTCGACAAATACCGAATGATACGGATGGCAGAGGCGCCCAAGGAAATCGAGGTCCATTTTGTAGAAAGCAACATAGACCCGACCGGCTTGGGCGAACCGACTTTCCCGCCCATTTTTGCGGCCGTGGCCAATGCGCTGTACAAGGCAACGGGCAAGCGGCATTACCATCAGCCGTTTATTACTTAAAAGGCGGTGTCGGGGCAGGATATTGGCGTAGTGGGGCTTTGCAGGACATTTCATTGATCCATTACGGTAAAGCTGGAGGTGCCCATCCTACATTTGAATGGTATCAATTCATCCCTTTGTGCCCTTCATGGCCGGGCATGGTCTCAATCCCATCTTCGTTCATCATTGATTTTTTGCCCTGTAATTGCGCGGCCGCATCCACGGTAAATGTTCCATTGGTAACGATTTCATCCCCAGGTTCCAAGCCGGATAGCACAACATACCCACCGGCGATGGCATCGCCCAGAATAATTTCTCGCATTTCAAAGGTTGGGTCGTTCGGGTCGGTCTTGAGATAGACTACCGAACGTTCTCCTGTCCAGAGTACGGCACTTTCCGGGATTACTATATTGTCATCCTTCATTTCCGCGGCAATGCCCGTAGAACCGCGCACGAACATCCCGGGTTTAAGCAGCCCTTGCCCATTATCCAGTACTGCCCTTACCGAAATGGTTCTTTTCGCTGAATTAAGTACCGGATCGATAAATGAAATCTTGGCATCGAATTTTCTATTGGGATGGGCCTTGGTAACGATTTCGATATTTTGACCTTCTTTGAGAAGTGAGACTTGGTTTTCGTAGGAATCAAAAACCGCCCATACGGTATTCAAATTGGCAATTTTGAACAATGGCGAGCCCTGTTTCATGTAATCGCCAGCCTCCACCATAATTTCGACTATCGTACCGGATACGTTGGAATAGACTGGGAAATTTTCTTGGACCTGTCCCGATTTTTCGATTTGTTCGATTTGTTTTTCGGAGAGTTTCCACTGGGAAAGTTTGTTGCGAACGGCTTGGTACAAAGCAGGCTGGCTGTCCTTTATACGTGCGGCCGTAAGGAGTTCCTGTTGGGCGGAAACCAATTCAGGGGAATATATGTTCGCCAATTGTTGCCCGGTTCTGACCACTTCACCTTCAAAATTCACGAACAATTTTTCTATCCTGCCGTTAAAATAAGAGGCCTGGGTGGCTATTGCTTTTTCATTTTCCACAATGGTTCCCGAAAGTATTAAAGTATGGATTCCGGTTGTGCCCTGTCCGATGGTCGTGGTTTGGATATCGGCCAACGCCATGGCATTCTTGGTCATTTTGAACTGGTTGATGGCCAAACCATCAGTGCCCGATTCAGCAGGAATCAATTCCATACCACAAATGGGGCAGTTGCCAGGTTGTGGTTGTAGAATCTGAGGATGCATTGAACAGGTCCACATCGTTTCCGTTTTCACCTCCGTACCATGTTCATGGACCGCCGATTTGTCTTCTACTGGGGCAGTGCCAAAAATAAGGTACCCTACCAGAAAACCAAAGGTAACGGCCACTGCGAGGTATATCATATTTTTCATCATCATATATATTTTAAAGGATTCATTCTTTTTTCGATACCTTAAAACGCTTAAACCTCGTATCTATAATACCATAAACGCTATTTGAATTGCCATTGGTTATATTGGCATTTTTTAATCGAAGCGCATTGCCGATAACCGAAACCGAACTAAAGCTCATGGCCGCGGCGGCGATCATCGGGGAGAGCAGAATTCCGAAAAAGGGATATAGAACCCCAGCGGCGATGGGCACCCCTAGCGTATTGTACACCAAGGCGAAGAACAGGTTCTGTTTGATGTTCCCCATGACCTTGTCACTTAGGTTTCTTGCCTTCACGATTCCGTGCAGATCCCCTTTGACCAGGGTAATCGCTGCACTCTCGATGGCGACATCGGTTCCGGTGCCCATGGCGATGCCCACATCACTTTTCGCCAATGCCGGGGCATCGTTGATGCCATCACCGGCCATGGCCACCACTTTTCCCTTGTCCTGCAACTGTTCCACTGTTTTCATTTTGTCCTCAGGCAACATTCCTGCCCTAAAATCGGTCAAGTTGAGTTCACTTGCGACAGCCTGTGCCGTGTCGTGGTTGTCGCCCGTGAGCATAATGACATCGATACCCTTGCCTTGAAGCGATTTGATCGCCTTTTTGCTGCTTTCCTTGATCTTGTCGCCAATGACCACATAGCCGGCCACATGCCCGTCAATGGCCAGATAAGAAACCGTTTTGCCTTGTTTTTGATAAGATTGCGCCTTTTCCTGAAGATCACTTGATAAGACGGCTTCGGCATGTTCCATCATTTTGTCGTTGCCCAGGGATACCTTTTTTCCTTTTATTTTGCCCTCCACCCCTTTACCGGTCACCGAATTAAATCCGTCAGCTTTTAAAAATTCCGTTCCCTGTTCTTTTCCATATTTCACCGTGGCCGCAGCCAAAGGATGTTCGCTCATTTGGTTCAAGGACGCAATATATTGCAGCACCTCTTTTTCGGAGTGATCGTTACCTGAGATGCCTATGTTGGCCACGGTCGGTTTTCCTTCCGTCAAGGTTCCGGTCTTGTCAACGATCAGGGTATCCACTTTGTGCAATTTCTCCAAAGCGGCAGCATTTTTGATGAGTATCCCATTTTGGGCCCCTTTGCCCACGCCGACCATTACCGACATGGGGGTTGCCAGGCCAAGGGCACAGGGGCAGGCGATGATCAATACGGCTATGGCATTGACCAAGGCATATACATAGGCCGGTTCCGGACCCCAAATGGCCCAAGCCACAAAAGTGACCAGCGCGATGAGCACGACCACAGGCACAAAATATCCCGACACCTTGTCTGCCAAATTCTGTATGGGTGCCTTGCTCCGGCTGGCATCGTTGACCATTTGGATAATCTGTGAGAGCAAGGTGTCAGATCCTATTTTTTCTGCTTTCATCAAAAAGGATCGATTGCCGTTGATCGTACCGCTACTGACCTTATCGCCTTCCGACTTGATCACCGGAATGGGTTCCCCGGTGATCATCGATTCGTCGACGGAAGTATTGCCTTCCGTCAATTCGCCATCCACTGGAATCTTGTCACCGGGCTTGACCCGCAGGATATCGCCCAATTCGATCTCGTCGATGCCGATTTCTTCTTCCTTTCCATCCCTGACGCGAATGGCCTTGTTGGGCGCGAGTTTCAATAACGCTTTTACCGCAGAGTTGGTTTTGCTGTGGGCACGGGCTTCCAATACCTGTCCCAACAATACCAGGGTCAAAATGACCGTGGCCGCTTCAAAATAAACATGAACGCTGCCCGAAGCCGTTTTGAACTGGGCAGGAAAAAAATCGGGCAGGAGCATCCCAGCAAGGCTGAACGCCCAGGCCACGCCGGCCCCGATGCCGATCAAGGTGAACATGTTCAGGTTCCAAGTCTTGATGGAACGATAGGCACGCTCAAAAAACATCCAAGTCGCATAGAAAACCACGGGGATGGAAAGCGCAAACTGGATCCAGTTCCAGTACTTTTGCGCCACAAGGTCATATAGCGGATTTTGGGGCAACATCTCCGACATGGCAATCAAGAAAATCGGCAAGGTGAACACCGTCGCAATCCAAAGTTTTTTGAGCAATTTTTTATAGGTCTTTTCCTCCGCGGAAAGATCGGGTTGCATGGGAACGAGATCCATCCCACAGATCGGACAACTGCCTGCTTGGCCCTTTATGATTTCGGGATGCATCGGGCAGGTGTACTGGATGGAAGCATTTGTCGATAGTTTTTGCTCCTCTACCAGGTCCATTCCACAGACCGGACAATCCCCGGGTCGGTCATAAGTCTTATCGCCCTCACAGTGCATGGGGCAATAAAACGTACCGGTACCCTTCCCGCTGGGAACCTCCTTTTTCTTCTTTTGGCCATGTTGAATGACGCCTACTTCATGGATGCTGTACCGACCTCCATCCGCTTCCAGGACTTCCTGAAATTTTTTGATAGGGATATGTGATTCCATTTCGATGGTCGCTTCGGCCTTTTCCAAATTTACCGATACCGCGATCACCCCTTCCATTTTTGATAGGGTTTCCTCGACATGCTTACGACAACCGTTGCAAGTCATTCCGTGTATATGATACTTATGTTTCATGACGTTGATTTTTTGGAGGTTTTAATCATACGGCGTCTTTTATTGATTCGTTAAGTAATTGATGATGGTCATTTGCATATAGTAATTTTTGATGGCCTCGATCCCGCTCATTTGGAACCGTAATTGCAGTTCTTGAATGTCTAGTACATCGTTAAAGTCTATGGTTCCGGTTTCATAGTTTTTGATGAGTATTTCTTCCGCATCCTTGGACTGTTTCAGATTTTTTTGTTGTGTTTTGAACTTTATTTTTTGAGCTTCCCTGCTATTGATCGCATCGGCCAAAATGGTTTTCAAGCGGTTTAGGCGATTCACTTTTTGGGCGTTGATTTCCTCTTTTCGCAATTCGTTCTGAACCGAAATGGATCTGTATTTACTATTAAAAATTGGAATGGAAAGCGAAACCATGGGCATCAAAATATCCTTTCCATTATCGCTAAAGTTCATTCCTGCCCTATCGGCCACTGGAATATAATCAAGCCCGAATCCCAAATTGGGATTGGCTTCCGTTTGGTTCACAATTTCCGATTGGGTTACCGATTCATACAATCTGTCGTATTTTTCCAGTTCGGGATGAAGCCCCAGTTCCATGTTGTCATTTTCGTAATCAGCATCGATAAACAGGTTGTCCACCATTTCTATATCAAGGTTTTCGTCTCGATTCAATAAGTGGTTGAAGGCATTTCTTTCCGCACGGAGCGCATAGGTCAGTACTTCCTGTTCTTCTTGAAGGTCATTTTGTCGAATCTGCAAACGGAGCACGTCCACCGCCGACGCCTTACCGACTTCCACGGAAGTCAATGCCAATATTTCATAGGTCTTCAGGAGTTGGATATTTTCTTCCAAAACGGCTTTTTTTTGATGGATGGCGTAAAGGTTGTAATAAGATTGTGATACCGAAAGTCTCAATTTTCGTTTCATGATCGCTATATCGAGGTAATCGACCTCAGCCAGGGAATTGGCGTAATTTTCCCTCGCTGTTATGGTACCGAACCACGGCAACATTTGTTTGACGGAAAATCGCGCCTTTTGTGCACCGGTACGCGTTTCGGGTTCGCTAACAAATAGTCCTGCGCTCAACTCCATATTGGGCAGCGCATCGGCTTCGGCTACTTTTTCCTTTGAAATGGCATAGCGTAGTTCAAAGGACTGTATCTCAGGATTGTTCGTTTCAGCTTCTTGTATATAGGATTCTAGGGATTGACCCCAAACGAGCGGCGAAATAAATACAAAACAAAATGATACAACAATATTTTTCATTTGTTCGCTATTTTAAGTTGAATTTCCTTTTGCCAGCTAAAGAGTACCGGAACCAGGAAGTAAGACGTAACATCGATGATCATCCCTCCAAAAATGGGTATCGCCATCGGGATCATGATATCGCTTCCTTTGCCGGTTGATGTCAGCACGGGCAACAGGGCGAGAACGGTGGTCACGGTGGTCATCAAACAAGGGCGGATGCGCTTCTCGGCTGCTATCAGGGTTGCTGAACGAATTCCTTTTCTGTCTGTTGGGGATTCCTTGCCAAAGGTTTGTGTCAGATAGGTGGCCATGACCACTCCATCATCCGTCGCGATGCCGAACAATGCAATAAAACCTACCCAGACGGCAACGCTTAGATTGATGGCTTTCATGTTGAAAAGTTCACGGAGATTTTCACCGAAGAGGCTAAAATTAAAGAACCAGTCCTGACCATAGAGCCAAATCATGATAAAACCGCCCCCAAAGGCGACGGCGATTCCAGTGAAGACCATTAACGAAGTGGTAACCGAACGAAATTGGAAATAGAGAATCAGAAAGATAATAAGCAATGCCAATGGCACCACCATTGACAGGGTTTTTTCCGCCCTAAGTTGATTTTCATACGTCCCCGTAAAACGATAGCTGATTCCTTTGGGCTGAATTAATTCTGCATTGTCAATTTTTTGTTGGATAAGGGCTTGTGCGTTCTCAACTACATTCACTTCGGCAAAACCATCCAATTTGTCGAAGAGCACATAGCCGACCAAAAACGTATCTTCGCTTTTGATGACCTGAGGTCCTTTTTCATAACGGATATTGACCAGTTCGCTCAAGGGAACCGCACTGCCCTTGGCGACGGGGATGTATATGTTTTTGAGGTCCGAAGGATTTTCGCGCAGCTCCCTGGGATAACGTACCCGCACCCCATAACGTTCCCTGCCTTCAACGGTTTGTGTCAGTGTCATACCACCAACGGCGACCTCCAATATGCGTTGAACGTCCTCGATAAGAATGCCGTATCTCGCCAAAGCTTCCCTGTCTATATCAATCAGCAAATACGGTTTGCCGACGATCCGATCAGCAAATACGGCTTCTTCCTTAATCCCCTCCACTTCTTTGAGAATGGTTTCCAATTCAATGCCGAACGCTTCTATTTGGCTTAAATCAGGTCCCATGACCTTAATGCCCATGGGCGCGCGCATTCCGGTCTGCAACATTACCAAGCGTGTTTCTATGGGCTGTAATTTGGGTGCGGAAGTAACGCCCGGTAACCGTGTGACTTTTACGATTTCGTTCCAGATGTCATCGGGCGATTGAATTTGAGGACGCCAATTGCGGTAATATTCGCCACCCTCATCGGGAATCAGATTTTCATAGGTTACTTCGGAAAAATCTTCAATGTCGGTTTCGTCGTGGCCCGATCTACTTCTTTCAGGAACCATATTCGGATTCAACAGGAAATTCCCATCCTTTAGTTCAAATAGGCCATCTGCATTGATTTTAAAACGTGTGCGTTTTCCTGCTTCATTCTGCATGTATTCCGGCTTGTACTGTATCAGGTTTTCATACATTGACAAAGGGGCAGGGTCGAGCGCCGATTCTGTCCGCCCTGCTTTGCCGACCACCGTTTCGATTTCTGGGATACTGGCAACTGCCATATCGAGCTGCTGTAGTACACGTTTGTTTTCGGCTACCCCCGCATGGGGAAGGGAAGTGGGCATCAACAGGAACGAACCCTCGTTCAGTGACGGCATAAACTCCTTGCCTGTATTTTTCATGATAAAGAAACCCAATGTCAGGACGGTGGCCGGCACCAATAAAAACAACATCCTGTTCTGCAACGCCCACCGTAGGATGCCTACATAGTACCTTCTGAGCAAGGAGAAAGCCCCCAAAAGTCCGAAACAAACCAGGGCCACGAAAATCAGGTTCATGGCAATGCTTCGGTCAAGCCCCATGGGCCGCCAATAAGTAGCCAAAAGGAATACTATTGTAGTAGTGGAAATTAAGATATTCAAATGGGTGGCCTGCTTATCAGAAAGGGAAAACCCGTTAAATAAACGCCCCGCCAATTCGGCATTGCTTAAGGGTCTTATTGTGCCGAAGGCCATCATTACCAGCCCCATCCAATAGCCATAGACCACCGCGACAAGACCTAAAATGATCAGGAGCACACTAAAAATATAACCAATGATGCTCTTGCTTCTTTTTTTCCTAAACAAAAAGGCGGCCAAAGGAGGAATCAAGAACAGGGCGATGACGAGCGATGCGCCAAGGGCCATTGTTTTGGTAAAGGCAAGTGGACGAAACAATTTTCCCTCCGCACCGATCATGGTAAAAACGGGCAAAAAACTGATGATGGTGGTCATTACCGCCGTTACGATAGCTCCGGAAACCTCGGCAGTGGCATTGTAGACCACTTCATTCGTACTGTATTCCGTACCGTCTTCCCGGTGTCGCAGTTTTTCATCGTCTAAATGGCGCATCATATTTTCAGCCAATATCACCCCGACATCTACCATTGTACCGATAGCTATGGCAATTCCCGAAAGGGCCACGATATTGGCATCGACACCGAACATTTTCATTCCAATAAATACCATTAATACCGCAACGGGCAAAAGCCCTGAAATGAGAATGGAAGCACGGAGATTGAACATCATCACAACAATGACCAGAATGGTTATGAGAATTTCAAGGGTCAAGGCCTCGTTGAGCGTGCCCAAGGTTTCCTGGATCAGTTCGGTACGGTCATAAAAAGGGACAATGGTCAGTTGTGAGGTGCGGCCATCTTCCAATTTTTTGGAAGGAAGTCCTGAGCCCACTTCCACAATCTTGTCCTTAACGTGATTGATGACCTCCAATGGATTGGCTCCATATCTTGCCACGACGACCCCACCAACGGCCTCAGCGCCTTCCTTATCAAGGATGCCCCTTCGTATAGCGGGTCCGACAGATACATTGGCTATATCCTTTATTCGTATGGAAGTATAATCTTCGGATGTTACCACTGCATTTTTGATGTCCTCCAAGGAGGCGATATAGCCCAGACCGCGTACCAGGTATTCGGCCTGGTTGATTTCCAGGGTTTGTGCCCCAATGTCCCGGTTGCTTTGTTTGACCGCATCGACCACTTGTTGTAGGCCAATGTTGTATTGTTTCATCAGTTCGGGATCGACATCGATTTGATATTCCCTAACATACCCCCCTATGGATGCCACTTCTGAAACACCGCTCGTGGCAGACAAGGCATATTTCACATAAAAATCCTGAACACTTCGCAATTCCTGTAAATCCCAGCCCCCGGTAACGTTCCCTTTTTCATCCCTTCCTTCCAAGGTATACCAGAATATTTGCCCCAAACCCGTAGCATCCGGGCCCAAAGCAGGGTTTACGCCTTCCGGTAAAAGGTTACTGGGCAGCGAGTTCAGTTTTTCAAGGATTCTGCTGCGACTCCAATAAAATTCTATGTCCTCTTCAAAAATGATATAGATGCTCGAAAAACCGAACATGGAGGAGCTTCGCACTGTCCTGACCCCGGGAATCCCCAATAATGAGGTGGTCAAAGGATACGTAATCTGATGCTCGATATCCTGTGGTGATCTTCCGGGCCATTTCGTAAAAACAATCTGCTGGTTCTCTCCAATATCGGGGATGGCGTCGACAGCAACGGGGTTGCTTGGCAAAATGCCCGTATCCCAATTGAAAGGGGCGTTGATGGTTCCCCATCCTATAAAGAGAAGGAGCAGCAATACCGCTACCAATTTGTTTTCTATTAGAAATTTGATGCCTTTATTGAGCATAGGGTTTGATTTTTTATGATTTAGAAAACTTGCAGAAAATGCTACAAAAAATCAGGTCAATAATGAACAAACGGCGATAGGAGATGCGCTGCTGCCACTATTGTTAAAAATCAAATCAGGAAAGATTGGTCCAATTTATGGATATCCCGTATAAGAGGTGGGGGGGTATAGTCTTTAAAGGCAGTGATGTTTTCTTCTGGCCCTTCAAATAATTGGAGATAAGCGTTAAAATAAACGGCAATGAAATACTGCTGATCACATGAGGGTTGGTCAAGGGCAATTTTTAGATCATGCTGCCCCATTTGGGCGATTTGCACATCTTGACAACAGGCCATTTCCATTTTCATCGAAGGGCAAGTATTGGATGTTTCCGTAACATCAGAAATCATGTTACAGCTTTCCACCTTGTCGAACAAACTGAAATCAACCAATCTACCCATGCAATAGTGCATGTCCACAGTGAAGGACATTGTGGAGAACAGCAGCAGAAGTGCCATTGTAACGGATATTATTTTGTATAAACCTTTTTTCACTTCAAGGTAAATTTACAAAATTCCTGTCGATTTTCTTCAACGGAGTTTTATTTTAAAGAGCCTTAACAAAATAGTCACATGCCTTATCCCTGCTTGCCTTGACCTGTTTATTTTCTTTGGTCATCACATCCATTTTTTTAATTGGATTATTCAGGATGATCTTGTTCAGCCACCAAAACATCAACAAAAAAAAGCCGACTTTTTAAGTCGGCTTTTGGGTATCATTGAAAAACAGCCCTTACATCGCTGGCAAGACCACTGTGTCCACCACATGGATCACCCCGTTCGATTGGTTCACGTCGGCTATGGTTACCGTGGCCATATTTCCTGAAGCATCTTTCAGCTTTACCTTGTCCCCGTCAAGCATAGCGGTCAATTTCGCGCCGTTTACGGTCGTGAAAGATGCCATGCCCTTACCTTTTTTGATGGCCTTCACGATATCCTTGGCACTGAATTTGCCGGCTAAGCACATGATAGGTCAACACCCCTTGCAGTTTGGTTTTGTTTTCCGGTTTCAGCAAGGTTTCGACCGTACCCATGGGCAACTTGTCGAAGGCGGCATTGGTAGGGGCAAAGACGGTGAAGGGCCCACTTCCCTGGAGGGTTTCGACCAATCCGGCGGCCTTCACTGCGGCGACCAGGGTGGTATGGTCTGCTGAGTTTACCGCATTGGAAACAATATCCATGGTGGGGTACATTGTGGCACCACCGACCATTTTGGGTTCCATGGCCATCATTTTTTTGTCTTTGGCCATTTTGTTTTCCTTCATCATCTTGTCTTGGGAGAACACCGAGGTCGTTCCCATTAAGATGACAGTCAATACTGCGGTACTCAAAAATCTAGAAGTTTTCATAAGATCTATTTTAGTTTATAGCAACACTTACGGAAAGTACCGGCTGAGGGTTTTAAAATGGGCGCATTTTTTTTTGAATGGCAGTATAATTGAAAGGTATTGCCCTTTGTGAAAGAAGATTACTTTGTTTCGGAGCGGAACCATCCGTCATAAAAAAAGCCCTTCCGGAGTGAAGGGCTTTTATGGCAATCGTCAAAACCAAACTTAAATTAAAACAATAAATAGGGGCATAAGATTTTTTAGGGGAACAAAGATTTTGGTTTAAAAGAATCCAAAGGCCCAAAGAATAAGACAGAGTACCACCGAGAGTAAAATCCCGACCAGTACCACTACCATTAAGCTTAGGAAACCATTCAGAACTCTTTCGCTGAAGGTAATTTCCTGTTCCATTCTAGTGTTATTTCCCGTAAATTAAGGAAATTTTGGGTTCAATTCGGGATTTTAGCCAATTATTTCGACCAATGGTCTTTCTAATGGTATGTTACTCCGATGAAAAGCCTTAATTATCGTTAAAACGCTGATGTTCAAGATGTAGGCCAATTATTTTTTTCCGCTGAGCTTTTGGCTCAATTGCTCCAGGCTGATGCCTTTGGTCTCCGGCATCATGAAATACACGAACAACAACTGCAAAACCATCATGAAAGCGAAAAAGGCAAAGACCGGTCCAGGGCCGATTGTCCCGAACAAAAACGGCACCAACGAAGGGATGATGGCGGCCAGTACCCAATGGGTAGAGCTGCCAAATGACTGGCCTGCCCCGCGCAAATGGTTTGGAAATACCTCTGAGATGAACACCCAGATCACGGCCCCTTGGCCAATGGCGTGGGATGCGATGAACAAAAAGAGGAATATCGGCACGGCCATGCCCTGCCAGCCCAACATAAAGGCCGCTGCCACTAGGGATAGGGAAATGATATAGCCCACCGATCCCATGTACATCAACTGCTTCCTTCCCAATTTGTCGATTAGAAAAATACCGATGATGGTAAAGACCAAATTGGTAATCCCGATACCGATACTGCTGAGTAGGGCCGTGCTTTCTCCGAGACCTGCGGCCTCAAAAATGCGCGGGGCATAATAGAGAAAGGCATTGATGCCCGAAAATTGGTTGAAAAAAGCGATTAAAAACGCCAGCATCAGAGGAAACCTGTACTTCCTGATAAATATGTTCTCACTGGCGCTATTCTCGTCCATCCCTTCATCCATATCGGCCTGCAGTCCTTCAATGGTCAATTCCGGGTTCAGGGTGGCCAAGATCGCCTTTGCCTCTGCGGTCCTATGCTTGGTGAGGAGCCATCTTGGGCTTTTGGGCACGGTTAGCACAAAAAGGGTATAGATGATCGCTGGAAAGGCCTCTACGCCTACCATCCATCTCCAAGCGTTCTTCCCGATATCGCTCAGGGCATAGTTACTAACAAAAGCCATCAAAATTCCAAAGACCAGCATAAACTGGTAAAGCCCCACCAATCTGCCCCGATCCTTTGCAGGGGCTATTTCCGAAATATAGGCCGGTGCCGCTACGGTAGAAGCCCCGACACCGAGGCCGCCGATGAACCTGGCAATGGCGAAGGTGATCGGATCATTGGCAAATGCGGAACCTATGGCGGATACCGAATATAGCACCCCGATCCAGATCAGGGTATTTTTCCTCCCGATCCTATCGGTTGGAATGCCTCCCAAAAGGGCGCCTATGACCGTACCCCAAAGGGCCATTCCGATCACCACCGAACCATGAAAGGCATCGGAGGTGTTCCAGAGCATTTGCAGTGTTTTCTCGGCCCCGGAAATAACCACCGTGTCAAAGCCGAACAAAAAGCCGGCCAATGCGGCGATCATCGATATTCTTAAAATTTTGGAATTCATGGTCAGCGGTTGTTGGTTTTGGTAAATCTAATAAAAATTCAGCCACCAAAATTGTCTACCAAGCCCGTGAGGTCGCACAGGGGGCATTTGCATCTGATCAGGTCATGTGAAGTGCCTAGGCCGATTTGGGTTTTAGGGTATCCTGGGCCTGGGATTTTCTTTTTTTCTGAAGCTTTTTTTTCAGGGAATCCTTGGGTTTCAATCGCTGCAGTTCAACATCTTCCATAGGAGCGTTGCGATGATCTTTGGCGTTGGGGTCCTGACCGTTACGAACGAAAGGATTGCACGACATACAAGCGATCAGTACAAATATCAGGGTCAGATGGGGCAAACGCATAGATCAAAAAAAGGAATGGGTCACCATAATTTACGGATGTAATCCATAATTTGGACGCTTGCCCCTTTATTTTTCGAGATATAGGCCGCGTTGATCATCCCCGTCTTGAGACGGTAATCGGGGTTGTCGAGCATCTTTTTGATCAATTCCCCGAAGCTCCAACGATCGTTCACGGTAAGTATGCCTTTTAGGCCCACCAAATCTTCCGCTTCCTTGAATCCCTTGAAATGGGGCCCGATGATTACGGGAATCCCAAAAACGGCAGGTTCCAAGGTATTGTGCAATCCGGTTGCGAACCCACCGCCCACATAGGCGATGTCGGCATAGCTATAAATCTTGGTCAGTAGCCCGATATGGTTGACGATCAAGACATCGCAATCGCCTATGGTCTCCAGATTCAGGTTGGAATAGAGCATCGTTTTTTTCGTAAACGAACCCGCCAGCCCCAATATTTTGTCCGCATTCAAGGTGTGCGGGGCCAAAACAAATTTTAAGTTTTTAGGGGCAGAATTGATATAGTCGATCAACAACGCTTCGTCTTCAGGCCAGGTACTCCCCGCGACCAAGCACAGCCGGTTTTGTTTGAATTTCTGCATGAAGTCGAGGGAATTGTCCCTTTCCAATATTTCCGAAACCCTATCCAGCCGGGTGTCACCGCTGACCGATACCATATCGAAACCAATCGATTTCAACAAATGTTCCGAAGCGGCTTCCTGAACAAAAATATGTCGAAAGGCATCAAGGGCTTTCCGCATAAAACCACCGTAAAATTTAAAATAAACCTGCCTTTTTTTGAAAAGGGCCGAGATGAGCAGCGTTGGTATTTTTTGGTCCCTAAGGTGCCTGAGATAATTGGGCCATATTTCATATTTGACAAAAATGGCCAATTCGGGGTGTGCCATCTTAAGGAATCGTTTCACATTGAAGGTGCTGTCCATGGGCAAATAGGCAACGACATCGGCGACCGCCGAGTTCTTTTTGATTTCGTAACCTGAAGGCGAAAAAAAAGTGAGCAATATCTTATGTGACGGATATTCCGTTTTCAATCTTTCGATGATCGGCAAACCCTGTTCGAATTCCCCCAAAGAGGCCACATGCATCCAAAAAATACGATCTGTGGGAGCGATGGCCTGTTCCAATAACCCAAAAGTCAGTTTTCTTCCGGCTACAAAAAGTTTGATTTTTGGATGGAAAAGTGCCACGATTTTCAAAAGAAACCAAGAAATTTGGACGATAAGGTCGTAGAGGTAATACACCGTGGCATTATTTCGGGCTAAAATACGCTTCTTTCGACAGATTCATTCTTTGTGGTTTCGTATTTTTGTGCTGACAAAGATAAAATCAATGACATGAGGAAAATTCAAATGGTCGACCTCGGTGGCCAGTACCAAGGGATCAAGGCACAAATCGATGCATCCATCGCCCAAATTATGGAAACTTCCTCTTTTATCAATGGGCCGGAGGTGCATGCTTTTCAAAAGGAGTTGGAGGCCTACCTTGGCGTGAAACACGTCATTCCTTGTGCCAATGGCACCGATGCACTCCAGATCGCAATGATGGGATTGGGACTACAGCCCGGCGATGAGGTCATCACCGCCGATTTTACCTTTGCCGCTACTGTTGAAGTGATCGCCCTGTTGCAGCTGACCCCGGTTTTGGTCGATGTAGATCCCGAAACCTTCAATATCGATGTGAAGGCGGTAGAACGTGCCATCACCCCCAAGACCAAGGCCATAGTGCCCGTACACCTCTTCGGACAATGTGCCGACATGGATGCCATTTTAGATCTTGCAGCGAAGCATGACTTATATGTGATAGAAGACAACGCCCAGGCCATAGGGGCCAACCATACTTTTAAGAACGGCAAGAAACAGAAGGCCGGGACCATGGGCCAGGTGGCCGCGACTTCTTTTTTCCCTTCCAAGAACTTAGGGGCTTATGGAGACGGGGGAGCAATCTTCACCAATGATGACGAGCTCGCCCATGTGATCCGGGGCATTGTCAACCACGGGATGTACGAGCGATACCACCACGATGTGGTCGGGGTCAATTCGAGATTGGATTCGATTCAGGCGGCCGTGTTAAGGGCCAAATTGCCCAAACTCGATACCTATGGCAACCTTAGAAGGGAAGCGGCAAGAAAGTATTCCAAAGCCTTTGCGAACCAGAAGCATATCGTGGTGCCCAAAACAGTGAACGGATGTGATGGCATTTGTGCGACTTGTGATTGCCACGTGTTCCACCAATATACCTTAAAAATTACCAATGGCACTCGCGATGCCTTGGTGAAACACCTCAATGAAAAGGGAATTCCTTGCGGGGTTTACTATCCCATTCCGTTGCACAAACAAAAAGCCTATGCCGATGAGCGCTATCAGGAGCGCGATTTTCCGGTGACCAACCGCCTGGTAAGGGAAGTGATTTCACTGCCCATGCATACGGAACTCGATGACGAACAGATTGCCCATATTACCGATTCAATCATCGGTTTTGTGAATGGATAACCGTTGGTTATCCTTAGTTTTGGCGCTTAACCAAATTTTGATATGAAGATTCTTGTAACCGGAGGCCTTGGTTTCATTGGTTCCCATACGGTGGTGGAACTGCAGGAGCAGGGCTTTGAGGTAGTGATCGTAGACGATTGTTCCAATTCGTCCGAAAAGGTATTGGAAGGGATTGCCGCCATCACTGGGCAGCGACCCATTTTTGAAAAAATGGACCTCAGGGAAAAGTCGAAGGTGCATGATTTCTTCAAAAGTCATCCACAGGTAGCAGGGGTGATCCATTTTGCGGCCTCCAAGGCAGTGGGGGAGAGCGTGACCGATCCGTTGCTTTATTATGAAAATAACATCGCCAGCTTGGTTTATCTGTTACAGGAGCTTATCAAAAAGAACAGGTCGAGCTTCATCTTTAGTTCTTCCTGTACCGTTTATGGCCAGGCCGATAAAATGCCCATTACAGAAGATGCCCCGGTGAAACCCGCTGAGTCGCCCTATGGCAATACCAAACAGATCGGAGAGGAAATCATATCGGATACCTGCAAGGTGACGCCCGGCCTCAATGCCATCGCGCTGCGCTATTTCAATCCGATGGGTGCCCACCCAAGCGCCAAAATAGGGGAACTGCCCATTGGCATCCCCCAAAATTTGGTGCCCTTCATCACCCAAACCGCAATGGGTATCCGAGAAGTACTTTCGGTTTTTGGCGATGATTATCCCACGGCAGATGGCACTTGTATTCGTGACTATATCCACGTGGTCGATTTGGCCAAGGCCCATGTGGTGGCCTTAAAACGCCTTTTGGAAGCGGAAAACAAGGAAAATTACGAGGTCTACAATGTGGGTACGGGCAAGGGCAGTTCCGTCTTGGAGGCCATTCAAAGTTTTGAACGGGTTTCGGGCGTAAAATTGAATTACAAAATCGTGGATAGGCGGCCTGGTGATATCGTCAGCGCTTATGCAGATACCGCGAAGGCGAACAAGGTCTTGGGTTGGAAAGCCCAATTTACCTTAGATCAAGCCATGAAATCGGCATGGGATTGGGAACGAAAGATCAGGGGCTAGGTTCCTGATTTGCCAACAAAGGTTTTGGCAATGTGGCAATTGTAAGGATTTCTCCTTATTTTGTTCGACTAAACCAATACCCATGAAAAAACTGTTGCTCCTTTTTGCCTTTTTAAGCATTCTCCCCGGCATAGCGCAAGATACCTATATCCATTGCGGAAGTCTTATCGATACCCGCACAGGGGAAGTGCTTCGGGAAAAAACGATCGTCATTGCTGGCAACCGGATAAAAAGCATAGGTAATGGATATCTCCCCGCTGGCCCAAACGATCAAACCATCGATTTAAAAACCAAGACGGTACTTCCCGGACTGATCGATATGCACGTGCATATCGAATCTGAATTCAATCCCCAGACCTATATCAAAAGGTTTACCGATAATGAGGCCGATGTAGCGCTTCAGGCCACGGTGTATGCCAAACGTACCTTAATGGCAGGGTTCACCACGGTCAGGGATTTGGGAGGCACTGGAGTAAACATCTCACTGCGCAATGCCGTTAACAATGGATCGGTCGATGGTCCCCGAATATTCACTTCGGGCAAATCATTGGCCACAACAGGAGGGCATGCCGATCCCACCAACGGCACGCGCAAAGACCTGATGGGCGATCCGGGCCCAAAAGAAGGGGTCGTGAATTCTGCGGATGATGGTAGAAAGGCGGTACGCCAACGGTATAAGGAAGGAGCGGATTTGATCAAGATCACTGCCACGGGAGGGGTATTGAGCGTAGCAAAAAGTGGACAGAACCCCCAGTTTACCCTGGAAGAAATACAAGCGATCACTACCACCGCCAAGGATTACGGTTTTATGGTGGCCGCCCATGCCCATGGCGATGAAGGCATGAAATTGGCCGTTTTAGGCGGCGTGAACACCATTGAGCATGGTACGCTGATGAGTGAGGAAACCATGGAATTGATGAAAAAAAACCAGTGTTATTTGGTGCCAACGGTCACTGCGGGCAAACAGGTGGCGGAAAAAGCCAAAGTGCCCGGATTTTTTCCGGAAGTGGTGGCCCAAAAGGCCTTGGAAATCGGCCCAAAGCACCAAGCTACGATTGGAAAGGCTTATAAAAAGGGTGTTCCCATGGCCTTTGGTACCGATGCCGGCGTCTTTCCACATGGACTCAACGCCATGGAATTCAATTATCTTTTGGAGGCCGGTATTCCGGTGATGGAATCATTAAAGGCCGCGACCGTAACCAACGCGTCACTTTTGGGCATGGAAACTGAACTCGGACAGCTGAAGGAGGGGTATTTGGCCGATATCATCGCCGTTGGGGAAAATCCCGATATAAATGTCAAAACACTGGAAAATGTGGTCTTTGTAATGAAGAACGGCATCGTTTACAAAAAGTAGTCGTTATCGTTTTTGATCGGAGCTGCGCCCAAAGTTTGCTCCTATTGTTGGGGCAACCCAATCCCTTTCAAAAGGGTTAAAAAAAGGTCAGGATGCTTTTAAACGATTTTTTTGGATGCAGCTTGCCCAGGATAAACCAAATCATCGCCCCCTACGTACATCTACCATGCTCTCAAATTTTCCAAACAGCACCGTTTTGTTGAAAGATGCGATCAAATCGCGATTGTATCAAAAGTTAGTGGTTCAGTTGGATAAGGATTTTGGTTTGGCCAATGTTCCGATCGATTTTCAAGTAGAAATGGCGCCTGAGGAATTAAGGGCCATTTTGCATGAAAAAATCTATTATCTGATCATGGAACGGTTTGCGGATTATCTCAATCTGCTCTATGTGGTCGATGTCCCCGAAAAAGCCTTTAAAGAGATTCAAGTTACCGATGTGGTCGAGGTAGCGGAGCAGGTTTCCTTCTTGATCTTGAAGAGGGAACTCCAAAAAGTATGGCTGAAGGAACGTTATGGTCCGTGATACGTAACAAATCCCAAATGTAAATGAGTTGGTATTAAGATCAAGAAGCCGTGCTAATTGCGGATCATCTTAAAACTGCCAAGACTATTGCCCTCTGCCGAAATTTTCAAAAAGTATACCCCGGAACTCAGCGCCGACAGATCGATGTCGATATCCCGCGCCCCAACATAGATTTTCCTGAATACGGATTGATTGGAAGCGGTGGCCACGGAGACCTCCAATTGCCGGTATACCTTATCCATGGCCACCCGATAAAGACCTGAGGAAGGATTGGGATAAACGATCATTTCAATCTCCACAACAGCTTCCAATGGCAGTGCCTCCGTGGAATAGCCTTCTCCCGGACTCGAGCAACTATTGATGGGCAAGGCATCTGCATAGCCATCCCCGTCGGCATCGAGGTACCATAATGCGTTGAGGTTCACTGTACCATCATTGTCATCACAGTCAGTAGTGGGCAGCACCGTGGTGGTATAGCCGATGCCCGGACTCGCGCAGCTTTCCACGGTGGCCGGATCGGCATAGCCGTCCCCGTCCGCGTCGAGGTACCATGTTACGGCCTGGAACACCAAGGGATCGTTGTCATCGCAGTCGGTGTTGGGCAAAACGGTGGTGGTATAGCCGATGCCTGGACTCGCGCAGCTCTGCAAGGTCGCCGGATCGGCATAGCCGTCCCCGTCCGCATCGAGGTACCATGTTTCGGCCTGGAACACCAAGGAATCGCTGTCATCGCAGTCGGTGTTGGGCAAAACGGTAGTGGTATAGCCGATGCCCGGACTGGCGCAGCTTTCCACGGTGGCCGGATCGGCATAGCCGTCCCCGTCCGCGTCGAGGTACCATGTTACGGCCTGGAACACCAAGGGATCGTTGTCATCGCAGTCGGTGTTGGGCAAAACGGTGGTGGTATAGCCGATGCCCGGACTGGCGCAGCTTTCCACGGTGGCCGGATCGGCATAGCCATCCCCGTCGGCATCGAGGTACCAGGTTACGGCCTGGTAGGCCAGGGATCGTTGTCGTCACAGTCGGTAGTGGGCAGCACGGTGATGGTATAACCGGTTCCGGGGCTCGCACAGCTCTGCAAGGTCGCCGGATCGGCATAGCCGTCCCCGTCCGCGTCGAGGTACCAGGTCACGGCCTGGAACACCAAGGAATCGCTGTCATCGCAGTCGGTGTTGGGCAAAACGGTGGTGGTATAGCCGATGCCCGGACTCGCACAGCTTTCCACGGTGGCCGGATCGGCATAGCCGTCCCCGTCCGCGTCGAGGTACCAGGTCACGGCCTGGAACACCAGGATCGCTGTCGTCGCAGTCGGTGTTGGGCAAAACGGTGACGGATCGGCATAGCCGTCGCCATCCGCGTCGAGGTACCAAACTGTGGCAGGATTGATCATGGCATTGTCATCATCGCAATCGGTGGTTGGTAAGGTATTGAAGGTGTATTCCGTCCCGGGACTGGTGCAGCTTGTTATCGTCGACTGGGCCGCATAACCATCACCGTCGGCGTCGCGGAACCAAACTGTTTCCGGGTTGATGGCCGCATCATTGTCGTTACAATCGGTGGTGGGCAAAACGGTAGTGGTGTATCCCGGTCCCGGACTTGAAACGCTCAAAACGGTATTCTCGGCGGCATATCCATCACCATCGGCATCCAAATACCACTCGCTTGTAGATGCGGCGCCCAAATCTTCATTTCGCGCCAAGACCAAAGTGGTCGATTTATTGAATGAAACCGAATTTCCCGCAGCATCGGTTTGGGTGCTATTGTTGTTGGTGTTAGGATGTTGGATCGACATAAAAAGGAATCTGTAATCTGGAGAAAAGGTGATGCCGGTCGGCTCGGAACCCGAAGGGGTATTCCCAAAAATCCTCACATTTGGTGTATTTTGGGTATGATCGTTGCCCACTACCCATATGTAGTTTTGGCTCCCGCCATCTTGTAAAACCCATAAATTACCCGCATCATCAAAGGCAAGGTTATCATTCCCGGCGGCCCAGTTCACGCTGGTCGTGCCGTTCGCATGGGTAATGTCATAGGCCCTATTGCCCACAAATGTTTCCATTAGGGGCACCGTAGTCCCGGAAATGGGATCGGAATCCTGAAAACGATAGACTTGACTTTCATTTTTCACTGCAAAATAGATCCAACCATCCGGTCCGATTTCCACATCTTCAATACCATTGAAAACCGTGGCGCCGACCGCCGCACTTTGCGCTACGGTGGTGTTCCGTTCAGCCTGTGTTGCATTATCGATCACAATCCAGGTACCAGGTCCGTTTTTAGATCCCTGGTAAACATAGAGTGCGCCACTTGATAGGTCTTGTGCATTATCTGCCACGAATTTGTACAAATAGCCAACGCTGGCATCCGCACCTTGGTAAACCGTACGGTGGTTGCCATGAATCACAACGTTTTCATGTTTAAAATTGCCTAGTGCCCATCTTTTATCGATCACGGTTTTGGTGGCCGGATTGATTTCTATGCACCAACCGAAGTCGTCATAGCCGTCATTATTGATATCCCTGGGCAATCCAGGATTGTTTTCCAATTCAAGACTGGTGATTTCTTCACAGCTGATGATCGTATTCCAAGGCGTGACGGTACCGGAACAATTGGCGATGGTCGCGACAACGCCATTGAAATTCACGGCCTGCGACAAAGTGGTTTGCCATAGTCTTGTAGTATTGTTGTAATTGATGTCCAGAATGCTCACCCCGCCCGGAGCCGATTCGGCATTGATACTCAGATAGCCGTTGGTACTGCTGCCGCCAATGGGAACATAGCCCGTAAAATCATTATTTGTGGGTAAGTTGCCCCCTTGTGTCAAGGGATCGCCAGTTTCGATGATCTTTTGGAAAGTATGGGTTGATGGGATGACAAAGTCACTGTTCTGACCAGCGGGTGCTATGGAGACAAAATCACCGATTTGCTGAGCCCTTGCCCCGATACCGCATAAGAGCAAGATGATGATTTTAAAAATCACCTTCCTTATTTTTGCGGGAAAGGATAATGTCATGGTAGTACTGCCTTTTTCGATGACAAAGCATCAGTGTTGAAAAGTAAGCGATAATACAGCAACCTCGAAATCACTACGACAAAAGGCATGCTTTTAAGGATGACTGTCCATCTAGATAAGTTGCCTAGCCGTTCATAAGATATAGGGAAAAGGGATTAAGGCAAGGACCCCGAAATTTCGGATATATTACATCCAACTAAAAATAAACCCTTACAAAGGGCATCCAAGCATTGGCATAGATGCTCTTGTTTTGATTGTAGAGCACATCATATCGTATTCCAAAAGTAACGTTCCGATTGCTGTAACCCAGTCCCAAAAATAGTGCCGGAGACCAATAATTATCTTTTACGATGCCTGAAAAAGTGGCGAGTTCACGATTGATGCGCAGTTGTTCCAATTCGCCCGAAAGTTGCAGGAAGGGTAGCGGATTGTAAAGAGAAAGCAGGCTTCCGCCATAGGCGATGAACTTGTCGTCGTTGAACTTGGCGTAATTGAAGCTCAGGCTTATGCCGGCCGCGAATTGTGAATTGAATTGGTAGATGGCACTTGGCGAGATGGCGCCATTAAATCCGCCATTGGTGAATCCCAGGCCCAAACCGCCCCCAAAACGAACATGCTCCCAAAACGCATCTGTTCTTCCGGTATTTTGAGCTGATCCCCATGCCGTGGCCAAAAAACAAATGAGACCGCAAATAAGGATCTTGATGTGGTGGTAATTGTAGGTCATTTTTATGAATCCTTTTTTGGCGTGAAATGCTTGAAATGTCAAATGCGCCGACTTAAATCTCTATAAAATGAATGTCGATACAATTGCAATTTTGAAGGGAATATCAAAATCCCATGAAGCATCCCATAATTATACATTCCAAGATACGTCTAGAAATACGAAATATTGTATTTTTGATAAATTTTTATTGGTCAGTCAGAGAAACCCTTTTATGGATAAATATTCCTTTTTAAACGCAGCGCATACATCTTTCTTTTCGGAACTTTACGATAAGTACCTAACGAATCCCGATAGCATAGAACCCAGTTGGCGTGCTTTTTTTCAGGGTTTCGATTTCGGATCGGAAAGTGCCTTGGAAGAATTGGACCTTCATGGTCAAAATGGGTCCATTTCCCATCCTGAAGCGAGGCAACAGGAAATTCCCGAATTGCTGCAAAAAGAATTTCAGGTCATCCGTTTGATCGATGGCTATCGCAGCAGGGGCCACCTGTTCACTAAAACCAATCCTGTGAGGGAACGCAGGCAGTATACGCCCACCTTGGACCTTGAAAATTTCGGCTTATCGGACAAGGATCTCCAAACCGTTTTCAAGGCCGGAGAGATCATCGGCATCGGTCCGAGCAGCTTAAAGGAAATCGTAGCACACTTACAAAGTATTTATTGCGATGCCATAGGGGTAGAGTACATGTACCTCCGTAACCCCGACAGGTTGCAGTGGATACAGGACTGGCTCAATGTCAACGATAACCATCCCAATTACGATGCCGCGCGTAAAAAGCATATCCTCAAGAAATTGAACCAGGCGGTATCTTTCGAATCCTTTTTGCACACCAAATATGTAGGACAGAAAAGGTTTTCGCTGGAAGGCAATGAATCCTTGATTCCAGCTTTGGATGCCATTGTGGAACATGCGGTGGAAATGGGCGTAAAACAGTTCGTCATGGGAATGGCGCACAGGGGAAGGCTCAATGTGCTTACAAATATATTCGGCAAATCGGCCAAGGACATTTTTAGCGAGTTTGATGGCAAGGACTATGAAGAAGAGATTTTTGATGGGGATGTAAAATACCATTTGGGATGGACATCGGAACGCACTTCCGAAAAAGGCAGTAGAATAAAAATGAACATAGCGCCCAACCCCTCCCATCTGGAAACGGTCGGGGCCGTGGTGGAAGGTATAGCCCGGGCCAAACAAGATGCCCATTTTCCGGATGATTTCTCAAAAGTATTGCCCATAGTCGTACATGGCGATGCTGCTATCGCGGGCCAAGGTATCGTATATGAAGTGGTGCAGATGGCCTCTTTGGATGGTTATAAAACCAATGGCACGCTGCATATCGTGGTCAATAACCAAATCGGGTTCACCACCAACTACTTGGATGCGCGTTCCTCAACCTACTGTACCGATGTGGGCAAGGTAACCTTAAGTCCGGTATTGCACGTGAATGCCGATGATCCGGAAGCTGTGGTTCATGCTTCGCTCTTTGCGTTGGAATATCGGATGCGATTTAAGCGGGATGTTTTTATCGATCTCTTGGGGTACCGCAAATATGGCCATAACGAGGGCGACGAACCCAGATTCACCCAGCCCAAATTGTACAAGGCCATCGCAAAACACAAGAACCCCAGGGACATCTATGCCGAAAAGTTGATCGCCGAAGGCATCATAGATAACACCTATGTTTCCAAACTGGAAGAAGAATATAAGAATTCCCTGGAGACCGAATTGGAAGACTCCCGGAAGGAGGCCAAGACAGTGATCACCCCTTTTATGGCAGATGAATGGAAGGGCTTTGAAAATGTTCGTGAATGGGAAATGATGGATCCCGTTGACACCACCTACAATGAAAAGAAGTTGACCGACATTGCGAAGGTGTTGACCCAATTGCCAAAGGATAAAAAATTCCTTCGGAAGGTGGAGAAATTGGTGGAAGACAGAAGAAAAATGTTCTTCGAGTCGGATCAACTCGATTGGGCGATGGGAGAATTATTGGCCTATGGCACACTGCTGGAAGAAGGTTTCGGGGTGCGCATGTCGGGCCAAGATGTTGAACGCGGTACTTTTTCACACCGCCATGCCGTAATGAAAGTAGAGGAAAGTGAGGAAGAAGTGATGCTTCTGAACCATGTCGCGGCCAAACAGGGTGTTTTTCAGATCTATAACTCCCTGTTGTCGGAATATGGGGTGGTCGGATTCGATTATGGCTACGCCATGGCCAGTCCGAATACCCTGACCATCTGGGAAGCCCAGTTTGGCGATTTCAGCAACGGTGCCCAGATCATGATCGACCAGTATATTTCTGCTGCGGAAGATAAATGGAAACTTCAAAACGGGTTGGTGATGTTGCTGCCACATGGCTACGAAGGCCAAGGCGCCGAACATTCCTCAGCGCGGATGGAGCGGTACTTGCAACTTTGCGCCCGGGATAATATGTACATCGCCGACGTGACCACACCTGCCCAAATGTTCCATATTTTGCGCAGGCAGATGAAGGTGAATTTCAGAAAGCCGTTGATCATATTTACCCCCAAGAGCTTGTTGAGGCATCCCAAAGCGGTTTCCTCGGTAAAAGAACTGGCTACAGGTAGTTTTCAGGAGGTAATCGATGATGTTTCGGCCGATGTCAAAAAAGTGAAAAGTCTAGTATTTTGCACTGGCAAGTTCTACTATGACCTGCTGGCGGTAAAAGAAGATCAAGGCCGTGATGATATTGCCTTGGTAAGGGTCGAACAGTTGTTCCCGGTACCAACCGATCGGATGAAGGCCCTGATCAAAAAATACAAGCATGCCGATGACCTGGTTTGGGCGCAGGAAGAACCCCGAAATATGGGTGCTTGGAGCCATTTGATGATGCATTTCAGCGAAGCCCATACCTTAAGGGTTGCCTCGAGGCGTTTTTACGCTTCCCCGGCTGCCGGCAGTGCGGTACGATCCAAAAATCGACATCAGCAGGTCATCGATTACGTTTTCGATAAAACCAAGGACAACATGAGCAGGCCAAAATAAGAAAGCAAAAATCAAATGAAAAACATCCTTTGTTTCATGCTGCTTTTTACCAGTTCATGGGGTTTTTCCCAAATGCAATCAGGTAATTACGACAAAGCGGCGAACGACATCATGGTTTTGTACAACATTGCCGATTACAACGGGATTTTCGAGTTGTTCGATGTAGAAATGAAAAAAGCGCTCCCCAGGGAACAGACTTCAAGATTTTTTGCCCAAAACGTTAATACGCCCATGGGGGCCATTACGAAGATGGAGTTTAGCCGTTCCGATGCAGGGGCCTATTATTACAGGACTTATTTTGAAAAGGCCATAGCGGATATGGTCATTTCATTGAATCCCCAAAACCAGATCAATGGCCTGCGCATTCAACCCGTGAGAAACTTGGATGTTCCTATTTTGGAACGAAACACCAGCAAAATGTCATTGCCCTTCCGAGAAGAATGGTTTGTTTACTGGGGCGGTACCCAAGTGGAACAAAATTACCATGTTGCCGAAATTAGCCAACAGTATGCCTATGATCTTTTAATGGTTGAAAATGGTGCCTCCCATAGGAATGGAGGCACTGAAAATGAGGACTACCTGGTATTTGGAAAAGAAGTCATCGCCCCATGCGATGGCAGGGTGGTTCAGGTCATTACAGGGGTAGAGGATAATATTCCGGGTAAGACGAATCCCGAACAACTCACCGGCAATACCGTGGTTTTGAAGACCGATGCCGAAGAGTTCGTGCTTTTCGCACATCTTAAAAAGGGCAGTATCAAGGTTCAAGAAGGGCAGGACGTTCGCAGGGGCGAGGTTTTGGCCCAATGCGGCAACTCTGGAAATTCCACGGAACCCCATTTGCACCTTAGCCTGCAAAATCAGATCGCCATGGTCGGGGCTACCGGGGCAAAACTCTATTTCGATCGTCTGCTGGTCAATGGCGAACCAAGGCAAGACTATCTGCCCGTAAAAGAAGATTTGATCAAAAATTTGGAATAACACAACCCTTTGTCAAACCAACGCACTGTTGTAGGTTTGTAACAATCGTAAACGACAAGCTAACACATCAAAAAATAAAAGAATGATTTTAGAAATGAAAGTCCCCTCACCGGGGGAATCCATCACAGAAGTAGAAATTGCGGAATGGCTGGTTGAAGATGGGGATTATGTTGAAAAGGACCAGGCCATCGCAGAAGTCGATTCCGATAAGGCAACCTTGGAACTTCCTGCTGAAGAGAGTGGGACCATAACCCTCAAGGCAGCCGTTGGGGATGCCGTCGCGGTTGGCGCAGTGGTATGTTTGATCGATACAAGTGCAGCCAAACCCGATGGAGCTCCAAAAAAGGCTGCCGCAGCCCCGGCACCGAAAAAAGAGGTCAAGGAAGCGCCCAAAAAAGAGGAAAAGCCCGCAGTTGTAAAGGAATCCTATGCCAGTGGTTCGGCTTCGCCCGCCGCCAAAAAAATCTTGGAGGAAAAGGGCATCGATGCCACCTCCATTCAAGGTACGGGAAGGGATGGAAGAATCACCAAGGACGACGCCGTAAATGCGGTGCCTTCGATGGGTACCCCTACCGGAGGGAACAGGGGGGAAACCCGTTCCAAGCTTTCCATGCTGCGAAGAAAAGTGGCCGAACGCTTGGTCGCCGCCAAGAATGAAACGGCTATGCTGACCACCTTTAACGAGGTCGACATGTCGGCCATATTTGCCCTGCGGGAAACCTATAAGGAGATCTTTAAAGAGAAACACGGTGTGAGCCTCGGCTTCATGAGCTTTTTTACCAAAGCAGTGGTAAGGGCCCTTGAAATGTTCCCTGCCGTCAATTCAATGATCGATGGCAAGGAAATGATCAGCTATGATTTCTGTGACATCAGTATCGCGGTCTCCGGACCGAAAGGACTGATGGTACCGGTCATCCGCAATGCGGAAAACCTAACCTTTAGGGGTGTTGAGGCCGAAGTGAAGCGCTTGGCCATCCGTGCCAGGGAAGGGGAAATCACGGTCGATGAAATGACCGGTGGCACCTTTACCATCACCAATGGTGGGGTATTCGGCTCCATGTTGAGCACCCCGATCATCAACCCGCCGCAAAGCGCAATTTTAGGCATGCATAATATCGTGGACAGGCCGATCGCTAGAAACGGAGCCATCGCCATAGCCCCCATCATGTACGTGGCCCTATCCTACGACCATAGGATTATCGACGGGAAAGAATCGGTAAGTTTTTTGGTGGCGGTGAAGGAGGCCCTGGAAAATCCTGAAGAACTGTTGATGCAGAACGAAGTGAAAAAGGCCTTGGAGCTCTAGTAAGTCCCTATGCTTTTTTGAAGGTGGGAAGGCCGCTTTAGAATGGTCGTTGCAACAAGTGCAGACCTTTCGTTTTTGGTCAAGATGTTCGGGTTTATGGCTTTGATTTCAAGAACAGGCATCGTTGGTCATAGTCGATAATCGCCTTTGCCTTCTTGAGAATATCCGCCCCGATGATGCCCTCAACCGGCAAGGCTTTATGGGTGATTAGGGCCTCATTGACATGCTTCAGGTCAAAAAGCACAATTTTCACTTTCTCTTTTTTCCAGGGACCGATTTCCAAAAGGTTGCGCTTGGAGATCAGGGTTTCCATCCCGCTGGCTCCGGCGCCCGCCGCCTTGATTTTGGAAGCCTTTGAATTGAGGTTGAAATACTCGATTTTATCAAATCCGATGCAGGTGTTGGAAGCACCGGTGTCGAGGATGAATCTGCCCGTTATCCCATTGATCTTAACGATGAGTTCGAAATGGTTGGTCGCCGTGAGTACCAATGGTATTTTGAAGTACTTTTTTTCATTTAAGAATTTTGAGAGGCTTGCCATGATTGGTTTTCCGTTGCGATATAGATCATTTTGTCGGGGTCATCGGCCTGATTCCGACTTAGATCAACAAATTAAAAATTTTCATCTTTGGCCTTTGGATATTCCAAATCGAATCGCCTGAACATTAGGCTCCGAAAAATTACCCAAATTGCGAATATAGTTTAACAAAGATAAGCCTATTTTTGTCCGATGACATTAACCGACACCCACACCCATCTGTATAGTGAAGCCTTTGATGAGGATCGGGATGCCATGATCGAAAGGGCCTTGGAATCTGGAATTGGGCGATTTTTCATTCCCGCGATCGATTCGAGCTATACCCGATCCATGCTCGATCTCGAGAAAAAATATCCCGAAAACATTTATTTGATGATGGGCCTGCACCCCACTCATGTCAAGGAAAATTTCAGGGAAGAACTGCAACATGTGGAGACCATGCTGGCCAGCCACAAGTTCTATGCTGTTGGGGAAACCGGCATCGATCTTTACTGGGAGAAGCGCTATTTAAAACAGCAACGGGAAGCTTTTACCTATCAAATACGCCTTGCCAAAAAGTACAAATTGCCCATAGTGATCCATTGCCGGGATGCATTCGATGAAATCTTTGAGGTACTGGAAGAGGAAAAGGGAGCCGACCTTTTTGGCATCTTCCATTGTTTTACCGGTACTTTGGCACAGGCTCGAAGGGCCATAGGGTACAACATGCTGCTCGGAATAGGAGGAGTGGTCACTTTTAAGAACGGAAAAATCGATACCTTTCTGGAACAAATAGATCTAAAGCATCTTGTACTGGAAACGGATTCACCCTATTTGGCACCTGTTCCCTATCGTGGCAAACGCAATGAAAGTTCGTATTTGCCATTGATAGCGTTGAAGCTGGCGCAGCTTTATAAAAAAGAAACCGACGAAATCGCCGCCCAGACCACCACCAACGCCTTGAAGGTTTTCGGTCTTCCAACCCGGTGATGGCCCACAAGAATGCCTAAGACAAAAAAAGGCAAGAGCAAAGAGGTTGTATCATAAAATAACTAGACATGAAACCAATATTCACGATCATTCAAAATTGGCACTGAATTCTTGAAAGGACCGATCAAAATACTATTGATTTATACCGGGGGCACCATCGGCATGGTCAAAGACTATGACTCAGGGACACTCAAGGCCTTCAATTTCAAAAAATTGCTGAAGAGCATCCCGGAATTGAATCAGTTGGGCTGCTCGATTGATACCATCTCATTTGAGCGCCCAATCGATTCGTCGAATATGAATCCGGGGCACTGGATCGAAATCGCGGCGATCATTGAATCGCACTACGGATCCCATGATGGTTTTGTGGTACTCCATGGCAGCGATACCATGAGCTATTCGGCATCGGCTTTGGGCTATATGCTCGAAAACCTGGCCAAACCGGTCATCTTTACGGGAAGTCAGTTGCCCATAGGCGATCTGAGAACCGACGCCAAGGAAAACCTGATCACCTCCATCCAGATCGCGGCCATGCGGGGCAAGGATGGCCCGGCCATCCAGGAAGTGGGCCTTTACTTCGAATACAAGTTGTATCGGGCAAACCGTACCACCAAAATCAATGCCGAACATTTCAAGGCGTTCCAATCTTTGAACTACCCGCCCTTGGCCGAATCGGGGGTCCATTTAAAGATTTTTACGGAAAATCTATGGGTGCCGAAACACAGGAAGCCGCTGGTGGTCCATAAAAAGCTCGACAACCATGTGGCCATCTTAAAACTTTTTCCGGGCCTCAACGAAGAATTATTGTCCAGCGTACTGGGTACCCCTGGTTTAAAAGCCTTGATTTTGGAAACCTATGGGGCCGGAAATGCCCCAACTGATGATTGGTTGTCGGCCCTGTTGGGCAAATCGATCCAAAAAGGCTTGCATATTGTCAGTGTAACCCAGTGTGCCGGTGGGGGGGTGATCATGGGGCAATATGAGACCAGTACACAGCTGCAAAAGTTACAAGTCATTAATGGCAAGGACATTACGACCGAGGCGGCCATTACCAAGCTGATGTATCTGTTGGGCAGCAACGTATCGCACAAATCTTTCAAAACGGTATTCGAAACGCCGCTACGCGGGGAGATGACATAAAATTTCCCATATTAATTTCCTCAACTAATAAATTTTTTGTTATTTGGGCAACCCTTTAACAGGTCAGACTAGAGAGGTGGCCGAGTGGTCGAAGGCGCACGCCTGGAAAGTGTGTATACACCAAAAGTGTATCGAGGGTTCGAATCCCTTCCTCTCTGCGAAAGTTTTGCTTTTATTATTGCGTTTTTTTTTTATCTTTAACCCTATTAACTAACTAATCTAAGTTTGAAAAAAATGAAAAAATTATTCTCTATCCTAGCTGTGACTGGGTTATTTGTTCTAAGTGCAAATACGGTAAGTGCAAAGGCAACGACTGCCATGGTAGTATCAAATATTTCTACAGCGGTAGCCATGCTACAGGATGCTGCTCCCGCCGAAGCGGAAAAGGGCTTTACCCAAGTGTTGAAGGAACAGTTCATACAAGGGGGCGCCGGATTTATGGGAATTGTACTATTATGTTTGATCCTTGGCTTGGCCGTGGCCATCGAAAGAATCATTTACTTGAACCTTTCAAGTACCAATACCGCTAAATTGAAACAACAAGTGGAAGATGCTTTGGCATCGGGTGGGGTTGAAGCCGCCAAAGAAGTCTGCAGAAACACAAAAGGGCCGGTCGCTTCGATCTACTACCAAGGGTTGGATAGGGCAGGTGAGAGTGTTGAATCAGCCGAAAAAGCTGTAATTGCCTACGGAGGCGTACAGATGGGCCAGTTGGAGAAAAACGTTTCCTGGCTATCGTTGTTCATCGCCGTGGCACCGATGCTCGGGTTCATGGGTACGGTAATCGGGATGATCCAAGCTTTCCAGAAAATTGCAGCTGTGGGTAACTTGAGCGCCTCGCTTATTGCCGGGGATATTCAGGTGGCACTTTTAACCACCGTATTCGGTCTGATCACCGCGATCATCCTTCAAATTTTCTATAACTACATCATTGCAAAAATTGATAGTATCGTCAATGATATGGAAGATTCTTCAATCACCTTGATCGATATGTTGGTGGACCACAAAAAATAATTCGCACCCTTAACACCTTTAAATTATGAATAAAATTGTAAAAATAGCTTTAATAGTCATAGGGTTGATAGGTGCTGGGCTTTGGTTCATGCTTCCGGACGCTAATATGCCTCCGGCCGAAGCGGCCCAAAGCGGTGCGATTAATGCCATGTTCATGATCACCTATCTGCTTTTGGCGGTTGCGGTGATCTTTAGTCTCGGCTTCGCATTGTTGAATATGTTTGCCAATCCGAAGGGACTTAAAAAAACCTTGTACGCTGTGGGCGGGTTTGCCGCGGTCGCGATCATTTCCTATGTTCTTTCCAGCAACAATGACGTTTCTGCGGAGTACATGGCCATGTCCAACGAGTCAACGGTCAAGAATATCGGGATGGGACTTTACGTTTTTTTCATCCTTACCGCGGTCGCAGTGGTCTTGATGGTTTTGCCCAGCGTAAAGAAAATATTTACCAAATAAATAAAATTTAAGTTATGGCCAGAAGAGCGGGAGCACCAGAAGTAAATGCGGGATCTATGGCGGATATCGCCTTCCTTTTATTGATATTTTTCTTGGTGACCACTACTATTGAAACCGATGCCGGTCTCGATCGTATGTTGCCACCCATTGAGCCGCCCGACACCGATGTTGTGATCAAGCAGAAAAACATCTTTCAGGTGAACATCAACAAAAATGGCCAATTATTGGCGGATGGGGAGTTGATCCAATTGAAAGAGCTGCGCGAAAAGGCCAAACAATTTTTGGAAAACAACGGTGATGGCACTTGTAACTATTGCAGTCAGGGAAAGAAAGACCAGTCTTCCTCGGATAATCCGACAAAGGCAATCATTTCCTTGAAGAACGATAGGGAGACCAAATATGGTACCTACATCACGGTTCAAAACGAGTTGGTCGGGGCCTATAACGATTTGAGGAACCGGGAAGCAATGCGTTTGTTCAAGCGAAAGTTTACAGATATGGAAGCCGAGTACCTTAAACAGGAAACTCCACAAACGACCAAGGATCGGTTGAAGGACGAACTGACCAGGGTACAGGACATGTTTCCACAGAAGCTGTCGGAAGCGGAAACTTCCTCGTCCACGGCAACAGCGGAAAATTAACAAGCTTTTAAATAAAGAGATATGTCAAAATTTAATAAGAAAAAGGGTGCCGGTGACGTACCTGCGGTGAATACGGCTTCATTGCCCGATATCGTATTTATGTTGCTGTTCTTTTTCATGACCGTAACGGTGATGAAAGACAGTACCGTAAAGGTCGAGAACCAACTTCCGAATGCCAACGAAATCAAAAAGTTGGAAAAGAAGGACAGGGTAATTACCATATATGTGGGTGCGCCCACGAGGGAGTACCAGAAGATTTTTGGAACAGAACCCAAAATTCAATTAAATGACAAATTTGCCAACGCTGCCGATGTTGGGGATTTTATTTTGATGGAAAGGGCCAAAAAACCACAAGAACTTCAAAATGTTTTGACAACTTCTCTGAAGGTCGATAGAAATGCCAATATGGGATTGATCTCGGATATCAAGGAAGAATTAAGGAAAGTAAATGCCCTTAAGGTTAATTATACTACTTACGAAGGCGATGCCTTTATGAATGTAAAGCAGTAAGCAAGACAATTTCAAACTTAGTTAATAACGCTCCGGATTTTAATTTGGAGCGTTTTTTATTTGTTTAACTTTAGCCTATGAAGTCAATCTTTTCTGTGCTGGCCATATTCCTCGCAGCTGGATGTCTCGCACAAGGCCAGCACGACTCGATTCAAGCCGATGACCGTTACCTCGAGGACCAGTTTTATATGGGAATCACCTACAACTTCCTGTTGCAACAACCGAACGGCGTTACCCAGAGAAGCCTCTCCTACGGACTGCAAATGGGGCTGATCAAAGATATTCCTATAAATTCCAAAAGAACATCGGCCATAGGGCTGGGATTGGGATATGGAGTTTATTCTTACTACTCCAATCTGTTGGCGAGCAAGCTAGACAACACCATTAGCTATAGCGTAATCGACTCGGATACCGATTTTATCAGGAACAAGGTTGAGACCCATATGATCGAATTTCCGGTAGAGTATCGATGGCGCAACTCCACCCCTACCGAGTATAAGTTCTGGCGCATTTACGCAGGAATGAAATTTGCCTACCTGCTCGCAGCACGTTCAAAATTTAGTACCAACACCGAAAAGATCGGGTTTGCAAACAGTGATGTCAATAAGTTTCAATATGGCATCAGCGTGAACTTTGGCTACAATACCTTCAATCTCCAGGCCTACTATGCGTTGAACAATTTGTTCAAGGATACCGCGGTGCTCGATTCCGGCGATATTGCGACCAAACCCTTACGGCTGGGACTCATCTTTTATATCCTTTAGGGCAAGCCCTATTTAGAGCCAATATCGAACCGTCAATAATTGGGATAGCAGTCCTATAAAAAGGCCGATAAGCATTTCCGGGCCATTGTGTGCCCTTAGGTAAAGTCGAGAGGTGGCTACCAAGCCCGATGCAAGGATAAAAAGGCTCAGGGCCAGGGTGATATTTTTTTCGAAGTGGATGCTCAAACTCACCAAGAACATGAACAAACTTCCCATACCGGCCATATGCAGGCTGCTTTTAAAATTAAAATACAGCAGCAGCAGGGAAGCAAATGAGGCCCCGACCAAACCTGCGAAATAGTAGTAAAGCTCGATCGTAAAATTGTTGGGGATTACCTTGTAAAGCACGGTCAAAAGCAAGAGTATGTTGATGTAAAGCGGGTATCGGCGTTCTTTTATATTCGGGATGAACATCGAACTGACCAACCCCAGATTGCTGAGAATGAGATAGGCAATAATGGGAATGATGATCGTAAGGATGAAAATGGGTAAAATGTTGCCGCTCTGAAGTTCCAACGGACTGTATTTGGGCGTCACGATAAAATAGGCCAAGGTACCTGCAAACGGAATAAAAAGTGGATGGAAGAGGTAGGAAATGATCCTTAGGAACATTTTCATCAAATCTGTTTTCTTAATCGTGCGACCGGTATTCCCAATTGCTCCCTGTACTTGGCTACGGTTCGACGGGCAATTGGGTATCCCTGTTCTTTGAGCATCTTCGCCAAGCGGTCATCGGTAAGCGGCTTCTTCTTCGATTCCGCGCCGATCACTGTTTCCAAAATTTTCTTGATTTCCTTCGTCGAAACATCTTCCCCTTGATCATTTTTCATCGATTCGGAAAAGTATTCCTTGATCAATTTGGTGCCATAAGGCGTGTCTACATATTTACTGTTGGCGACCCGCGATACCGTGGATACGTCCATACCTATTTCATCCGCGATATCCTTGAGGATCATGGGCCGTAAATTGCGTTCGTCGCCGGTTAGGAAATATTCTTTCTGATAGTTCATGATCGCGTTCATGGTGATGTACAAGGTTTGCTGCCTTTGCCGAATGGCATCTATGAACCATTTGGCGGCATCCAATTTTTGTTTGATGAACATCACGGCGTCTTTTTGGGACTGCGATTTGTCTTTCGAATCTTTGTAACCTTTGAGCATGTTGTTATACTCCCTGGAAACGTGAAGTTCAGGGGCATTCCGCCCATTGAGTGTCAATTCGAGTTCCCCCTCAACGATCTTGATTGAGAAGTCGGGCACGACATGTTCAATGACCCTATTGTTTCCGGCATAGGAACCTCCGGGCTTGGGATTCAGTTTTTCAATTTCGGAAATGGCGTCTTTGAGTTCCGCCTCGGTGACATCATGTTTTTGGATCAGTTTTTTATAGTGCTTTTTGGTGAATTGATCGAATGATTTTTCCAGGATGGCAATAGCAAGCGCCACGCTCGGTGTCGGTTCCTTTCTTTTTAGCTGTATGATCAGACATTCCTCCAAGGAACGGGCCCCAACACCGGGGGGGTCAAGTTCCTGAACCATTTTAAGCACCTTTTTAATGGTCCCTTCATCGGTATATATATTTTGGGTAAAGGCCAAATCGTCCAATATATCGGCAATGGGCCTCCTGATATAACCGCTTTCGTCGATACTGCCCACAAGAAATTCTGCAATGCTCCATTCAGCATCGCTCAAATAAACCGTATTTAATTGGTTGATCAAGAATTGATTGAATGAGATGCCCGCGGCATAGGGAACGTTTCTTTCTTCGTCATCGGCACTATAATTATTGGCCTTGGTGCGGTAATCGGGAATCTCGTCGTCACTGAGATAATCGTCTACGTTTATGTCCTCGGCATTGATGCTCTCGTTATCGGAACCATCGTCAAAGGTTTCCCCAAAATCTTCTTCGGGGGAATCAACATTGTCTTCCTTGCCGGATTCCAATGCCGGATTCTCCTCCAATTCTTGTTTTAGCCGCTGTTCAAAAGCCTGTGTGGGCAGTTGGATCAACTTCATCAACTGAATTTGTTGAGGGGAAAGCTTTTGCGATAACTTAAACTGTAAATGTTGTTTTAGCATTGGGGTTGTTGTTCCTACTTCATAAAGTTATGCAATTCGTACTAAAACTCAGCATTTTGGGGCGTTCTTGGAAACGGGATCACATCCCTGATATTTCCCATGCCGGTCGCAAAAAGCACCAAACGTTCAAAGCCCAAGCCAAAACCGCTGTGTACCGCTGTGCCGAACTTTCTCAGGTCGAGATACCACCAGAGTTCTTTTTCGTCTATGTCCAACGCAGCAATTTTCTCCTTCAGGACCTCCAGGCGTTCCTCCCTTTGCGATCCCCCCACAATCTCACCGATTCCAGGGAACAATATATCCATGGCACGTACCGTCTTGCCATCCTCGTTTAAACGCATATAGAAGGCTTTTATTTTCGCGGGATAGTCGAAGAGTATGACGGGACATTTAAAGTGTTTTTCGACTAGGAACCGTTCATGTTCGCTTTGAAGGTCGGCGCCCCATTCGTCGATTTGATATTGAAATTTTTTCTTTTTGTTGGGCGCGGAATCACGCAGGATGTCGATCGCCTCGGTATAGGTTACCCTTTTAAATTGATTGTCGACCACAAAGCGCAATTTGTCGATCAGCGCCATCTCGCTTCTTTCGGCCATGGGTTTTGATTTCTCCTCATCCAACAGCCGTTGTTGTAGAAATTCGAGGTCTTCCTTGCAATGTTCCAAGATATAGACAATCACACTTTTGATAAAATCCTCTGCCAGGTCCATGTTTGCGGGAAGGTCATAAAAGGCCATTTCGGGCTCGATCATCCAGAACTCGGCCAAGTGCCTTGAGGTATTTGAATTTTCGGCCCTAAAAGTGGGTCCGAAGGTGTATACTTTGCCCAGGGCCATCGCATAGGCTTCCGCTTCGAGTTGGCCGGAAACGGTTAAATTGGTTTCTTTTCCAAAAAAGTCTTCCTTGAAATTGACTTGTCCCTGATCGTTCAAAGGAGGTTTCACGGGATCCAAAGTGGTCACCCGGAACATTTCCCCGGCGCCCTCCGCATCCGAACCGGTAATGATCGGCGCATGGAAATAATAGAACCCATTTTGGTTGAAATATTGATGGATTGCAAATGCCAGGGCCGACCGCACACGCATCACCGCCGAGAAGGTGTTGGTGCGTATCCTTAAGTGGGCCTGTTCCCTGAGAAATTCCATGGAGTGCTTTTTGGGCTGAATGGGATAGGTCTCAGGGTTCGCCCCGCCATGTACGGTGATATCCTGTACCTGCAACTCCACCGACTGGCCCCTGCCTTGGCTCTCGACCAGTAGCCCCTTGATTTTAAGGGCAGCCCCGGTATTGATCTGCTTGAGAAGGGTTTCATCGAATTGTTCAAAATCGACAACACATTGTATGTTGTTGATGGTAGACCCATCGTTGAGTGCGATAAATCGGTTGCTTCGAAAGGTTTTGACCCATCCGTTGATGGTCACTTCCTGGGAAGTTGGCGCAGTGGAAAGCAATTGTTTGATAGGGAGTGCTTGCATGTTCAATAGCTTGAAATTTAAAAGGGCAAAGATAACTTTTTGATAAAAAAGAACGGTATTATTCTTTTTCGTCCTTAAGGTTCACTTCCTCTTTTGGAAGTATATCGATCTGCGGCTTTTTGAGCACTTCCTTATTGGCGATATTTCTCTCCAGAGACAACAACAGGGAAGGCAATAGGATGAGATTGGCCAGCATGGCGAACATCAATGTCGCCGATACCAATGCACCCAAGGCCACTGTACCTCCGAAACTCGAAATTACGAATACCGAAAATCCAAAGAAAAGTACAATGGAGGTATAGAACATGCTCACGCCGGTCTCCCTGAGTGCCGCATATACCGATTTATTGATGCGCCATTGGTTGGCCACCAGCTCTTGCCGGTATTTGGCCAGGAAATGAATGGTATCGTCTACCGAGATGCCGAAGGCAATACTGAAAACCAAAATCGTGGAAGGCTTGATGGGTACGCCCACGAAACCCATGACCCCAGCGGTAATGACCAATGGTAATAAATTGGGAATCAATGATATAATGATCATTTTAAAAGAACGGAACAAATAGGCCATAAACACCGCGATCAAAGCGATGGCCAAGGCCAGTGACATCACAAGATTGGTGACCAGGTACTTGGTACCCTTAAGAAACAACAAGGCGCTTCCGGTTAAATAAACCGTATAACGTTCTGCCGGAAAAATGGTATTGATATTTTCTTCCAAACGCTTTTCAATGGCTTCCATGCGTTCGGTGTTCACATCGCGCATAAAAGTGGTAATCCTTGCCGTTTGCCCCGTACTGTCTACAAAGTTCTTGAGCAAGTTGCCATTTCCGGATGATTTTCTGGCAACGTCCATGATGAAGTTGTTCTCCTGTGTGGTCGGTAACTGGTAGTATTTCGGGATACCGTTGTAAAAGGCCTGTTTCGAATATTTTACCAAATTCACGATCGATACCGGTTTTGAGAGTTCCGGAATGCCTTCGATCACCTTGCCCAATTCATCGATTTTCTTCAAAGTGGTCGGTCGCAACACCCCCTTGGGCCGTTTGGTATCCACGACGATTTCCACGGGCATGATGCCGTCGAATTCGGCTTCAAAAAACCGGATATCCTTAAAGAACTCTGCATTTTTGGGCATGTCCTCGATGGGACTGCCCGAAATCCTGATCTGATATATTCCGATGATGCTCACCACCAGCAACAAAATAGAGGTGACGTAAACGGAAATACGACGGTCCCTTACAATATGCACCGTCCAATTTACAAAGGCATCGATCCACCGTTTATTGAGGTGTTTAAGGTGCTTGGTGTTGGGCAATGACATAAAACTGTACACGATCGGGATGATCAAGAGGGATAGTATAAAAATACCGATGATGTTGATCGAGGCCACGATCCCAAACTCCTTCAAGAGCTGGCTATCGGTAATGATAAAGGTGGCAAAGCCCGATGCCGTGGTCATATTGGTCATTAAGGTGGCATTTCCGATCTTGGAAATCACCCGCTGCAGCGAAAGGGCCTGGTTCCCATGTTTTTTTACTTCTTGCTGGTATTTATTGATCAGGAAGATACAATTGGGGATGCCTATCACGATGATCAAGGGCGGAATCAGGGCAGTGAGTACGGTGATTTCGTATTGCAGCAATCCGAGAATGCCAAAGGCCCACATCACCCCGATGATCACCACCAACATCGATATCAAGGTGGCCCTGAAACTCCTGAAAAAGAAAAAGAAAATCAGGGAGGTCACCAGCAGGGCGGCCAAGATGAACTTGCCGATTTCATCTATGATGTTCTGGGAATTCATGGTCCGTATGTAGGGCATTCCGGAAACATGCACGTCCATGCCCGTGTCTTCCTCGAAATCATTGACCAGATTGGTCAGGTCCTGCAGTATAAAATCCTTTCGAACCGAGGTGTTTACGATTTCCTTATCGAGATTGATGATGGTCCTGATTGTCCCTGTCTCCTTATTGAAGATCAAATCGTCGTAAAAGGGAAGGTCATTGAACATATGTTCGGTAAGGGCTTTGACCTCACTTCTCTTGTCCAATGGTTTATCGATTAAAGGCACTAAAACAAACTCCTGTTGGTCGGCATCTTTTTTCAGTTCCTGAAGGTTGTCTACCGAGAGCACGAAATCGACTTCCGGAAAGGCCCCCAACTGTTTGCTGAAACGGTTCCATCGATTGAAATTGGCTGGTGAATTCAAGGCGGTATCCTTGATGGCGAAAACGATGGTATTGCCCTCTTCCCCAAACTGATCTAGGAAAGCCTGGTACTGCAAAATGACGGGATGGTCATCGGGCAACAGCACCGCCTGGGTATTGCTGAACCGCATTTTGTCCCATTGAAGGGCGAGTAAGACCGTTATGGCAGCGATGACGATCAAAATAATGATACGGTTTCGGAGGATGATGCGGGCTACCTTTGCCCAAAAACCCTTCATCAATTTTGCTGCCATGCTTGCGTTTTACGAGCGGCAAAGGTAAAAAATGCTGGCCTCTGTTCCTAAGATCTTGAGGTTAAATACAAAGGAGGTTCCACTAAAAATTAAAAGTGCGGCGATTAAAGTTCGATCAAAAAAAAAAGGCAGCCCAATTTTGCCGCCCTTTCGTGTTCAATTGATTGCGTAATGCACTCATACCTTCATGATCTCTGCCTCCTTTACCCCCAGGAAGCTATCGATTTTTTTAATGTACCTGTCGGTCAATTCCTGTACGTCGGCCTCGGCATTCTTCTGTACATCTTCAGAAGCATCATCGAGTCCGCGGATATCCTTATTGGCTTCTTGCCTGGCATTGCGCACGCCCACTTTGGCATGCTCGGCCTCCGCTTTGGCCTGTTTTACAAGATCGCGTCGGCGTTCTTCGGTCAAAGGGGGCACATTGATGATCACATTGTCGCCATTGTTCATCGGGTTAAAGCCCAAATTGGCATTCATGATTGCCTTTTCGATTTCTGAAAGCATGCTTTTTTCCCAAGGCTGTACTGTAATGGTACGGGCATCGGGCGTATTGACGTTGGCCACTTGTGATATCGGGGTCTGTGAACCGTAATACTCGACCAGAACGGAGGAAAGCATAGCCGGACTTGCCTTACCGGCCCTGATTTTGACAAATTCCTTTTCCAAATGGGCGATGGCGGCATCCATCCCTTCCTTAGCCGTATCCAAGATAAAGTCGATCTCTTCGTTCATATTTTAATTTTTTTCTTAACGGCGCAATTATCGAGCCAATCCTACATGTTCACCACGGTTCCAACGTTCTCCCCATCCACTATTTTGAGAAGATTGCCTCTTTTGTTCATGTCGAACACCACAATGGGCAATGAATTTTCCTGGCTCAAGGTAAAAGCGGTAGTGTCCATGACCTTTAATCCTTTCTTCAAAACATCCTGGAATGATATGGTGTCGAATTTGGTGGCATCCTTATCTTTTTCCGGATCCGCCGTATAGATGCCATCTACTCGGGTTCCTTTCAGGATCACGTCGGCTTCGATTTCAATGGCCCGCAACACTGCGGCGGAATCGGTGGTAAAATAGGGATTCCCGGTACCCCCGCCAAAAATAACCACCCTGCCTTTTTCCAAATGCCGTATGGCGCGTCTCCTGATAAAGGGTTCGGCCACTTCATTGATCTTTATGGCAGATTGCAATCGGGTCTGCATGCCCTTATATTCCAGAGCGCTCTGTAATGCGAGTCCGTTGATCACGGTGGCCAACATGCCCATGAAATCGCCCTGAACACGGTCCATTCCCATCGCCGCGCCAGAAACTCCCCTAAAAATGTTGCCACCCCCGATGACGATGGCAACTTCGATGCCCTTATCGACCACTTCTTTGATCTCATCTGCGTATTCCGACAGCCTTTTGGAATCGATTCCATATTGCTTGTCGCCCATGAGGGCTTCCCCGCTGAGTTTTAAAAGTATTCGTTTATAGTGCATCTGTTATTTTTAGTTCGGAACAAAAATAATCAAAAAAAATGATGCGGGGGAACATGGTATTTTCGTTTCCCAAACCTTAATTTATTGCTAAGTAATGTTGATATGTCCCTTATTTTTATTGATCTTGCAGCGCAAATTTTTATAATGCATGTTATGAAGAAATACTTTCTTGTTCCCCTGTCAATTTTGGCAATCTATGGATGCGGCGCATCCAAAGCCTTGCCAACGGCCGACAAAACGACGATTTTAACCCAAATAGATTTAGTGAACGTGGTTGATGATAAGGTGATGGTAAGCATCGACCCGGGTGCCTTCACTGCCGATGATGTCACCTTCTATATACCAAAAACCGTCCCCGGCACCTACAAAGCCGATAATTACGGCAAGTATATCGAAGATTTCCAGGCCCTTGACTATAGTGGCAAGGAACTTTCCTTTACCAAATCGGATGACAATACCTGGAACATTTCAAATGGCAAGGCATTGGATAAAGTGACCTATTGGGTAAATGACACCTACGATACCGAGGATACAATTGAAGAGCCTGTCTTTTCCCCTTCCGGAACGAACATTATGGCCGGCGAAAATTTTGTCTTGAACCTTCATGGTTTTGTGGGCTATTTTAAAGGTTATAGCGAAGTGCCTTATCAGCTCGACATACGCAAGCCTGCCGACTTGTTTTCGACGACTTCATTGGTCGAAAAACCTAAAACCAAACCAGACCCAACTAGGGAAAGCTTTGTGGCCCAGCGTTATTTCCAAGTGATAGATAACCCCATCCTTTATGCCAAACCCAATAAAGAAACCTTTAAGATCAATGACATTACCGTTACCCTAAGCGTATATGCCCCGGAGGGTACCTGGGCGGCGGCAGATCTAAAGGACAGGATGGAGAAAATGATGCTCGCGCAAAAGACATTTCTGGGTGACATCAACAGCACAAAGGTATACAATATCTTGCTCTATGTGTCTACGACGCAAGGAGATGCCAATGGTTTCGGGGCTTTGGAGCACCATACCTCCACGGTGGTGGTTTTACCGGAATGGTTACCCATGGAAGAAATGCAACAAGCCATGGTCGATGTGGTGTCCCACGAATTTTTCCACATCGTGACCCCCTTGAACGTGCATTCGAAGGAAATACAGTTTTTTGATTTTAACGATCCAAAAATGTCAAGGCATTTATGGATGTACGAAGGCACCACGGAATATTTCGCGAACCTCTTTCAGATCCAACAAGGCCTGATCGACGATGCCGAATTCTATAAGCGTCTTGCCGATAAGATATATAACGCCAAGTCATACGACGACAGCATGTCGTTTACCGAAATGAGCCGAAACATCCTAAATGATCCCTATAAGCCCAATTATGCCAACGTGTATGAGAAGGGTACGCTGATCAATATGTGCTTGGATATTTTATTGAGGGAATGGAGCCATGGTGAAAAAGGGGTGCTTTGGTTGATGAAGGAACTTTCCAAAAAATATGGGGACAATTCCCCGTTCGAAGATGATCGACTCTTCGATGAAATTGTGGGCATGACCTATCCTGGCCTGCGAGCGTTCTTTGATGACCATGTGATCGGGACCATTCCGATCGACTACGCAACCTACTTGTCGAAAGTAGGGCTCACCATGGTTGACGAGGAAGAAGAGAGCGGTTATTTTTTGAAAGGAGAAATCCCTTATATCGATGTAGACCCCTCCAAAGGCAATATTATTTTTGTTCGAAAAGGCATCAAACTCAATAAATTCTTCGAAAGTTTGGAAGTGAAAGGCGGGGACGTGATCAAAAGCATCAATGGCATCCCCATCGATTTGGAAGCGATGCGGTTTGTCATTGGCCAAAGTTTTGGCTGGTCGCCGGAAACTGAAATCACGATGAAGGTGAACAGGGAAGATGAGGAACTTACCCTTAAAGGGGCAGTGGGCTCACCCATGCAAAGCGTAGAAAACATCGTACCGGTAGACAATGCAAGCGAGGCCCAGCTGGCGCTGCAAAAGGCCTGGATGAAAGGCTGACCGACAATGGTTGGATAACCCCTCACAAAGCAGCTATAAATAAGGCCTCGCCCAATTCGGGCGGGGCCTTTTCCATGGCATTTCCGGAAGGTTGCCCCAATCCAGTTTTGGCGGAAAGCCATGTGAGGTTCTTTTTACGGATTCCCAATCCATGGAAAGTAACTTGTATTGGGTCAGGGCAAAAAAAGTAAAAATAATTTGTCAAAATGTAAAATAAACTTTACATTTGATAAAAATATGATCATGAAAACAAAATATTTATTGCCAAGTCGCTACAAAAGGATGGGCTGGTTCGTTTTTGTTCCCTCAGTGGTTTTAGGACTGATATCCTATTTCTTTGAATGGGAACCCGCCATTTTGGATATACAGGTGTGGGGCTTCACAGGATTGGAAGACATTATGGGAAAGTTCGACATTGTTCAAACCCCGATCAACAATATTTTGAATGAGATTTGTGGGGTACTGATTATTTTGAGTGGTCTTATGGTTGCCTTCTCCAAGGAAAGGGAGGAAGATGAGCTCATTTCGATGGTTCGATTGGAATCATTGGTTTGGGCCACCTATTGGAACTATGCGATTTTGATCTTGGCCTTTGTACTGGTTTATGATATGGCCTTTTTTGCCGTAATGGTGTTCAATATGTTCACCATTTTGGTCCTTTTTATCATCAAATTTAATTGGGCCCTGCACAAACTTCTAAAATCGTTGGGCCATGAAGAATAAGATCAAGGTACAAAGGGCGGTACATAGCCTTACGCAGGCCGAATTGGCCGAGCGGTCGAAAGTAAGCCGGCAAACGATCAACGCCATGGAATTGGGAAAATACGTTCCCTCCACGGTATTGGCCTTGCGGCTGTCGGAAATTTTCGGCATACCGGTCAATGAACTGTTTGAACTGGAGCCAGAGGATTGGAAATAAAAAAACCACCTTCCAAAATGGAAAGCGGTTTTTGATATGCTGTTGAAAACCTTAACCTAAGGCCACCCTTTTGAAACCGGTCACTTCCAATTTTGGATCGATCGATTTAACATATTGGGCAACGCTCAGCTTGCTGTCCTTGATAAAATCTTGGTTCACCAAGGTATTGTCTTTAAAGAAACGGTTCAATTTGCCTTTTGCGATGTTGTCCAACATGGCTTCCGGTTTTCCTTCCTGTCGCAATTGGTCTTTCGCAATTTCAATTTCCTTATCGATGATCGACTGGTCAACCCCAGCCTCGTTCAAAGCTACCGGGTTCATTGCGGCGGCTTGCATGGCCACATCCTTGGCAGCGACATCCACACCTTTCACTGCAGCGGAAAGCCCGACCAAAGTAGCGATTTTGTTTCCGGCATGAATATAGGAACCTACAAAAGGAGCGGACAGTTTTTCAAACCCGCCTATCTCGATCTTCTCACCGATGACACCTGTTTGTTCGGTCAATTTTTCCTGTACACTGATGCCGTTGAAATCGGCCGCCAGGAAAGCTTCCTTGCTCTTAAAGTTTATAGCCAAATCGGCCAGCGCATTGGCCAATGCGACAAAGCTGTCGTTCTTGGCCACAAAATCGGTCTCACAGTTCAATGAAATCACCACACCTGCGGTATTGTCGGTTGAAACCTTAGCAATCGCGGCACCTTCAGACGAATCACGATCGGCCCTGTTGGCGGCTACTTTCTGACCTTTTTTGCGAAGGATCTCGATTGCTTTTTCAAAATCACCATTGGCTTCTACCAAGGCTTTTTTGCAATCCATCATACCTGCTCCAGTGGTTTGCCTTAACTTATTGACATCTGCGGCTGTAATATTTGCCATTTTATTTGTTTTGGATTGTTCTCCAATTCCAACACAATCCGTGCGAATCTGGGAAAACGTTATTAAATTGAATTATAAAACTTAGGAGACCTTAAGCGACCCCACCCTTGGCATTGTCTTGCCATGTTTTCAGTTTGTCCCATTCGCCATCGGCGGCCATCTTGGCCTGTTTTGGCCATGAAGTGGGATCTAAATGGGCCATTCTTGAACTGGCAGCGTTCAAAATTTCTTTGATCGCATCCGGTTTCGATTTGGCCAGGTCCGCATAAGTCGCGAGTCCGGCATTGACCAAAGCCTCTGCAGCTTTAGGACCGATGCCCTCTACCTTGGTTAGATCGTCGGCCTTCGCTTTTGTGGTCTTGGCCACGGCGGGAGCTGCCTTCGCTTTTGGCGCTTTTTCCTTTGCGGGGGCTTCCTCCACTTTTTCTTCAGCTACGGCCACTGCGACCTCATCTTCGGTATCTTCAGCGGCTTGCTTTGTCACTGCTTTAACTGCTTTTTTGGCTTTTGGCGCACGTACCACTTCTTCAGACGAATCATCGTCGTCCCCTTCCCTGTCGGATTGCTTCTCCGATTTGCGTTCGGTCAACCCTTCCGCGATCGCGTCGGTTACCTCTCTCATGATGATCTCTATCGACTTTGAGGCGTCGTCATTGGAGGGGATCAAATAATCGATCTCCCGTGGATCTGAATTGGTATCGACCATTGCAAAAATGGGGATGTTCAATTTCAACGCTTCCTTAACGGCAATGTGTTCCCTCATGGTATCCACAACGAACAAAGCGCCCGGCAAACGGGTCATTTCAGAAATGGAACCTAAGTTCTTTTCCAGTTTTGCCCGCAAACGATCTACTTGCAATCGTTCCTTTTTGGATAAGGTATTAAAAGTGCCGTCTTTTTTCATACGGTCGATGGAAGCCATCTTCTTTACGGCTTTTCGAATGGTGACAAAATTGGTCAACATCCCACCTGGCCAGCGCTCGGTAATGTAAGGCATGTTTACCTTGGCCACCTTTTCGGCCACGATGTCCTTTGCTTGTTTTTTGGTAGCAACAAAAAGAATTTTTCTGCCGGAAGCCGCAATTTTCTTGAGAGCCTCATTGGCCTCTTCCAATTTTGCGACGGTTTTGTACAGGTTGATGACGTGGATCCCATTACGCTCCATGTAGATGTAGGGCGCCATGTTGGGGTTCCATTTTCTGGTAAGGTGTCCGAAATGCACACCTGCATCCAATAAATCTTTTACTTCGACTTTTTTAGCCATTTTAAATTTAGTTTACGTTCTTATGAATTAGCAATGCTGAAGTGGTATCGCGCATTGCGCGAAGCCTTCATCATTTAGATGCTAAACTAATTTACCCAATGGCCGTTCGGCTTTTGCCTGAAGACCTTTCCCACAGCTAGTGCGTGAGGGATGGGATTTATAATTTCGACTTGAACCAAGTCGTTTTCAATGAACTGGTTAATGATTGTATGATAGTGCCCTCTTTTGGGGAGGGCCGGTAATCCGATATTAACGTTTGGAGAATTGGAATTTCTTCCTTGCCTTCTTTTGACCGAATTTCTTTCTTTCCACCATTCTTGGATCTCTGGTAAGCAATCCTTCAGGTTTTAAAGTAGTCCTGTTCTCTTCATCGATTGCGCAGAGTGCCCTTGAAAGTCCCAAACGAATAGCTTCCGCCTGTCCTGTGATGCCACCTCCATAGACATTCACCTTAACATCGAAATTGTCAACGTTGTCGGTAAGCGCAAACGGCTGTCTTACTTTGTATTGCAAAGTGGCGGTAGGGAAATATTCACTGATGTCCCTTTGGTTAATGGTAATTTTACCTTTACCAGTTGAAAGATATACCCTGGCTACAGCCGTTTTTCTCCTTCCGATTTTATGAATAATCTCCATTATTTAAATTCTTTTAAATTAAAGACGGTTGGTTTTTGGGCCTCTTGATCGTGGTTCGGCCCCACATATACTTTCAAATTCCGAAAAAGCTCTGCACCCAATTTATTTTTGGGCAACATGCCTTTTATCGCTTTTTCCACGATGCTCTCCGGCTTTTTTACCAACACTTCCTTGGCGGTCGCCGAACGCTGACCTCCAGGATAGCCTGTATATCTCAGATAGGTCTTGTCTTCCCATTTGTTCCCGGACAAGTGTATTTTTTCAGCATTGATGACCACGACATTGTCTCCGCAATCAACATGGGGCGTAAAGTCGGTCTTGTGCTTTCCCCTTAATAATTTTGCGACTTTCGAGGCGAGACGGCCCAAGGTTTCACCCTCGGCATCTACCAATAGCCACTGCTTGTTCACTGTCTTGCGATTGGCCGATATCGTCTTGTAGCTTAATGTATCCACTACTATAATTTTAATGATTAAACTTATCAATCCCCTTAAGAGGGCTGCAAATGTACAATTATTAAGTTGAAATCCAAATGCAAGTTTCCGATTATTTTATAGAATTTTGCCCGGTGTTTTGATGGCGTGTGGCGGTAGCGTTGCGGCATTCGAAATAGGGCCTGGGATAAGGGTGTTGCTATGGGAACGGCGCAGGTGTTCGCGTTTAAGGGCCTATATAAAGGAAAGCCACAATGTTGAAAGCTGTTTTGGCAGCAGAATACTTTTGTACGATATTTTTCGTTGTTGAGTTAATATGAAGATAATTTAATCCATACGACTGATGAAAAGTAAAATTTTGTTTGTGTTCCTTGCAGCCCTTGTTGGGTCCTGTTCCAATGACAAATCGAATGACAATCCGGCGGATGCCAATTCCATTGTGGGAACCTGGGATGCGACCGAATTGAGAATTGATGATAGCACCGCCAGTGACGACGCCAAGAACGGGAGGGATGCCCTGGCCTTTTTGACCGCCCGGGATTGCTATGTGATCACCTTCACTTTTTCTGAAGACCTATCGGTAGTGGCCGAAAATTCGGTCAACTATATCGAAATCAACGTAAACGCTTCAGGAACCGGCATTGACATCCCTTGCCCCACCCAAAAGGATACGGACAACAGTACCTATACCTTCGATGGAAGTGTGCTGTCTATTGTAGATGGCCAAGGCATGACCGTCTCCACCAACGTAACCTTCGATGGAAATACCATGGCCATTGATGCTACCGGATTGGACATACCCAATTTCAATGCGAGCGGGGAGCTGATCTTTCAGAAAAGATAGACCAAGCATATATATGATTCCTAGCCCCTTTTGATGCCTCATCAGGGGCTTTTTTTATTTGCTTCCATAATATTGCCTATTTATGATTCCTAGGGCCCACTTATCTTAAAAAACCTATATTTAAGCGCAACAAATCAATTCCATGGCAAAGAGGGCAGCTCGGCTTGACCAAAAGTTTACACTTGTTTTCATTCATTTCCTCTCCCTATTTCTTTTTTCCTGTATCGATCCCGTGGAACCCGATTTTGAATTTCGGGCAGGCATCGTTTTTGTAGAGGGTTTGGTCTCCACCCAACCTGGGGCCTCCTATGTAACGATCAGTGAATCCTCGACCGAATTTAATCTGTTCAAGGTGATCGCAGTGGAAGGCGCCGATGTTTTGTTCAAGAACGGCGGCACCGGGACGACCATTCCCCTTATCGAAAGGAAAGGGGTCTATGTGCCCCCCGGAGACTTCGCAGCGGCGGTGGGTGAAACTTGGGCACTTGAAATCAGATTGAACAGTGGCGTTACCTATGGCTCTACCCCTGAGGAAATATTGGAACCGGTGGCCATTAAGGAGATAGCGGTTGAATATGACCCGGAGTTGATGTTCAACGAAGGAAGAAACACCTTTGTCCCTGGACATTCCATCAAGGTTTCCTTCGATGATCCGGCAGCCATGGAGAACAATTATTACTGGACCTATCGTGCCTATGAGAACCTGGATTTTTGTGAACGTTGCGACAACGGCATCTTTAGGGATGGGGAATGCCAACGAAATCCGCCCAATTCCGGAAGGGCCGATTTCTACGATTATGCCTGCGAAACGGAGTGCTGGCGCATACGTTTCCCCGAAGGGGTCGCCATTTACAACGACAGGTTGTCCAATGGCAAAGCGATCGACGGCCTGCCCGTTGGAGATCTTTTGTTGTACAATAAGGAAGATGTGGTGGTGGAAGTGCAACAGTTTTCATTGTCCCCGGCGGCATACCAATACTATAAGGTCCTCAAAGATATCATAGACAATAGCAATGGGTTGAATGCACCGCCGCCGGCGGCTTTGATCGGGAATATCAGCAACCTTGAAGACAAGGAGGATTTTGTTTTTGGAAGATTTACGGCGGCCGCAACCTCATCACGATCGGTATTTATCGATCGCAGTGCGATCCAGGAGCAGCCACTTGAAAGACAGCAAACCCCGAATTTTGAAGGTTTTTTTGATCCGGTACCCGCTCCAGAAACCATAACTGCCCCTTGTTCGGAGACCAAATTCAGAACATCCATTATGCCTGATGGCTGGATCCGGCAATGACTTTTGGAAACGGCAATAACAACGGTGCTGCCACGACTTTTAACAAGTTGATTTTCGATTCCATGCCAAAACTTTGTTCTCGAGGGAAGCCAAGTATTTTTTATGGCCAACTCCAATATATTAGTTCTATATTTAAATGTTCCCTAATTGAGGCTGCATGCGTGACAAACGAAAATTATGTTTTAGGCCGATTCCTTTCTTTCTGATTTTCTTATTTTCCTTTTTGCCCTCCTCATGTATCGATCCTGTTTCACCCGAATTTGAATATCGAGAGGGTTTGTTATTTATAGAGGGATTTGCTTCGACGGTTTCCGGAGCATCCTATGTGGTCATCAACGAATCATCCATTGAATTCGGAGTCTATGCGGTCAATTTTTTGTCCGGGGCTTCGGTAAACTTTGAGAATGTGGGCACCGGTGCGGTGGTCGCCCTGAATGAAGTGGTCGGGGCTTATCAGGCCCCGACCAATTTTTCGGCAGCGGCAGGGGAGAATTGGAAGTTGAACATCACCTTGGCCGATGGCCGCAGTTATGAATCTACTCCGGAAGAGGTATTGGAAGCGGTGCCCATCGATAAAATCGAGGTAAGCTATGATCCTGAACTCGCCTTTCGTGAATTGGACGGCGGCAAATTCGTGCCTGGCCATTCCTTGACGGTGAACTTCCAGGAGCCGGAAGATCCCGATAACTATTACTATTGGACCTACCGGACCTACGAGAACCTCGATTTCTGTGAGAAATGTACCGAAGGCGTCTTCAGGAACAATCAATGCCAATCCTATCCCATTGGTGGGCGGGGTAGAAGGTACTTCGACTATACCTGCGATGTGGATTGTTGGAAAATAAGATTCCCTGAAAGCATAAGTATTTTGGACGATAAGTTTTCCAACGGCAAAAGCATTACCAATCTGCCCATTGGGGATATTTTGCTCTATACCAAGGAGAACATGGTGGTGGAAGTACAACAGTACTCCCTTACCCCTGCCGCTTATGATTATTATAAGGTCCTGAAAGACATTGTAGACAACAATAGTGGGTTAAATGCGCCGCCGCCAGCCGCGTTGATCGGCAATCTGACCAACATCGATGACCCCGATGAATTCGTTTTCGGCAGGTTTACTGCCGCCGCCACTTCGGTAGCCACCTTATTTATCGATAGGAGTGCCATTCAAGAACCCCAATTGGAACCCCGAGACCCCATAGTACAAGAAGCTTTTGGAGACCCATTGCCCGATCCCATCACCACCATAGCCCCTTGTTCCGAAACAAAATTTAGAACCGCCATTACCCCACCGGGATGGATCGAACAATAATTTTGAAATGACCAAAATGACCAAAACCACTTGTCTGATTTTAATTTTTTTCAATTTGCTGTTTGTCAGGGCCCAAGACTTCGGACTCACTTTTGAAGTGGTGTCCGCGGCCAGCGGATTGCCTTTGGAAGGTGCAGAAATCATCATTAAACCAGGTTCTTCCGGGGGCGTCACCGATGCTGCGGGGAACTTTTCGATCAATCTGCCGAGAAATACCTACAACATCACCGTTTCTTTTATCGGGTTCAAAGACCAGTTCCGCAGTGTATTATTGAACAAAACCACCTTGATCAAAGTGGCTTTGGATGAAGAGGAAGAACAGTTGTCGGAAGTGATCGTAAGGGCGAAACGGCGTACGGATATCGTGGAAACGCCACAAATGGGGGCACTGCAACTTGATGCCCAGGAACTCAAAAAAATACCGGCCGCAGTGGGGGAATTCGATGTGCTGCGGGGCATGACCTTGCTGGCTGGGGTGAACAACGCCGGCGAGGTAAGCAATGGCCTTTCCGTTCGAGGGGGATCCTTAGATCAGAACCTGCTGCTCTTCGACTATGCACCCGTATTTAACCCCACCCATCTTTTCGGCCTTTTTTCGGTTTTTACACCGGAAGTCGTCTCTACCGTAGATCTTTACAGGGCCAATATCCCTGCCCGATATGGGGGAAGGATCACCTCTGTTTTGGATATCAAGGTCAAGAATCCTTACGTTGACAAAACCAGGATTTCCGGCGGTGTGGGCATCGTTTCAAGTAGGCTAGCTATAGAAACCCCTTTGGTTAAAGACAAGCTTATGCTCAATTTAGGTGGTAGGGCCGGCCTGACCGGATTTTTGTTGCCATTATTGTCCGAAAGGCTAAAAGACACCAAAGCGAATTTTTATGACGGTACCATGAAATTGCTCTATTTGCCCACCGATAACGATCAGGTATCGTTCACCGGCTTTTTCAGCAAGGATTTCTATCAGTTGGACTTGCTTACGCAGGTCGAGAACATCAATGCGGATAACAACCAATACGATCTCCAGACATTGAACGGCACCCTGAATTGGATCCATACCTTTAAAGATGAATCGAACCTGAAGAACATTCTGGTGTATAGCAATTACACCCCTAAGACCATTTTTCCGGAACAGGACAACGACAATGAGATCCTTTATGAATCCCAGATAAACTACTTGAGTTTCATTTCTGAATATTCGAAAACACTGTCAGAACAAGTCGATTATTATGGGGGCATCCAGGCCAATCAATATCGCATCAGTCCGGGCACCTTAGACCCGGGAACGGGAAACAGTATCGTACCGGTAAAACTCGAAACCGAGACCAGTTATGAACTGTCGGGCTATGGGAACCTTAATTGGAAGCCCATTGAACAAGTGGCATTTTCGGCCGGACTTCGATTCAACCACTATGTTTTTGTAGGCCCTTATGTTGAGGCGACTTTTGACGATGTGTCTGGCGATTTGATCGGTTCGACCGTTTTTGGAAAGGGCGACGCCGTAAAAACGTACAACAGCTTGGAACCAAGATTGGGGGCGAATTTCAAACTAGGGGAACGCTCCTCGATAAAGGCAAGTTATGCCCGAACCAACCAATACCTCCAAAATATATACAATACAACGACCCCTTTGCCGACCTCGCGCTGGAAAACGGCCGACCCCAAAATAAAGCCGCAGCAAAGTGATACCTACGGGTTGGGAATCTATAAGAGCAATAGCGATAATACGATAGAAATTGGCATTGAAGGCTATTATAGGTCATCGAAGAACAATTTGACATACAAACCGGGCGCCGATTTTTTTCTTGAGGAATTCATAGAGAGGGACGTGGTAACCGCGACCGGGGAAGCCTATGGAGCGGAACTGAGTTTTAAGAAAATCAGGGGGACGCTCAACGGCTGGTTCAATTATACCTATTCAAGGAGCCTCCTGCAATCACAGAACGAAAAATTGGCCGACCGCGTGAACAACAACCAACAATATCCCTCCGATTTCGATCGGCCCCACGTTTTCAACGGTACCCTGAACATCGAAGGGGACCAGTACAATACCTGGAGCTTCAATTTCACCGCCCAAAGCGGTCGGCCCTATACCGTGGCCAACAGTGTTTTTGCCCTTGAAAATATCAATGTCCCCATTTTTATAGAAAGGAACAATGCAAGACTTCGACCCTATCATCGTTTGGATTTTTCCTGGAAGATCAAATATGGAAAAAACCCGAACAGGAGATGGGTTGGGGATTGGACATTTACCGTTTACAATGTGTATAGCAGACGGAACCCTTTTAACCTATACTATTCACAACGCCAAGATGGGGTGGATACCGAAATATTTTTAGGGAGCCCCCTTGGGACCTATGAACTTTCGGTGATGAACAGTCCGCTTTTCGCGGTTACCTATAACTTCGTGTTCGATTAGCAAACGACCGGCTACTGCTTGAAAAATTTAACACTTATTTCCTGCGATCCGGAACGGATAAGGATCATATAAATTCCAGGGTCCAGATCTGCAATCGGTAGGCTGACGGCATTATTCTGTATGGCCCACCGGTATTCTTGCACCGTATTTCCCGACATTTCTGTCAAGCGTATGGTCGCTTTATCGCTGTTCGCCAATCCCAGCACGTTCACCGTATGCGACGCGGGGTTGGGAAACACCTTGATTTTCAGTTTTTCCGTTTCCTGGGCAATGGACGCACTGTTGGGCCCAACATTTTGGGCATGGGAAGTATTGCACCATAAGGTGCTGATTAAGATCATGAATAGGAGTCGTTTCATCTCAAGACCTGAAGGTTGCCGGATGTGGGGACAACCTCCAGCTAAGCAACGCAAAATCTTGCGTTTTAGTATCAATGGGCCTCCAACCAATTGTTGCCGGCGCCCATTTCCACATCGAGCGGCACGGCCAATGTATAGGCATGTTCCATTTCCGACTTGATGATCGGCTTGAGCATTTCGAGTTCGGGTTTGTACATATCGAACACCAATTCATCATGCACCTGCAGCAGCATCTTGCTCTTGTAGTTGCCTTCGGTCAATTTACGGTGGATATTGATCATTGCAATTTTAATGATGTCAGCTGCGCTCCCCTGTATTGGGGCGTTGACCGCATTACGTTCCGCTGCCCCGCGTACCACTTGGTTGGCCCCGTTGATGTCTTTCAGATATCGCCTTCTCCCCAGCACGGTCTGAACATAGCCATGTTCCCTTGCAAAATCGATCTGCTCACTGATGTAGTTGCGCAATTTAGGGTAGGTTTTATAATAGGTATCGATCAAATCTTTTGCTTCCGAGCGCGAAAGGTCGGTCTGGTTGCTCAGCCCAAAGGCCGAGACACCATAAATAATGCCGAAGTTCACGGTTTTGGCATTGCTCCGTTGTTCCCTGGTGACCTCTTTTAGCGGTATATTGAAAACCTTGGAGGCGGTGGAGGCATGGATATCTTCACCATTTTTAAAGGCTTCTATCATGGTGGTCTCATCACTGAGCGCAGCGATGATCCGCAGCTCTATTTGGGAGTAATCCGCCGAAAGCAAAACGTGGTTTTCATCCCGTGGCACGAAGGCCTTGCGTACTTCGCGCCCTCTTTCGGTTCTGATGGGGATGTTCTGGAGGTTCGGATTGTTGCTGCTCAACCTTCCCGTGGCCGCAACGGTCTGCATATAATCGGTATGGATCCTTCCGGTCGAGGGCTCCACCTGCAAGGGCAGCGCATCGACATAGGTGCTCTTCAATTTGGAGAGGCCTCGGTACTCCAGCACATCGCGGATGATTTCGTGGTCTTTGGCCAAATAGGAGAGCACGTCTTCCGCGGTGGAATATTGCCCGGTCTTCGTTTTCTTGGGCTTATCGATCAATTTGAGTTTGTCGAATAAAATTTCGCCCAATTGCTTCGGCGATCCAATATTGAATTTTTCCCCGGCTTCCCTGTAGATTTTTTCTTCCAAATGCAAGATATCGCTGTCGAGGTCTTTCGATAGGGATTTTAAGAACTTCTCGTCCAATTTGATGCCTTCCAGCTCCATATCGGCCAGCACATGCAACAGCGGTATTTCGATGTCATCGAACAAGGTATCGGTTTGGGCTTCCTTAAGTTCGGGTTTCAAATGTTGTGCCAGTTGAAAGGTGACGTCGGCGTCTTCCACGGCATATTCGGTTTGTTGTTCCAGCGGCACATCGCGCATGTTCAGCTGGTTCTTGCCTTTTTTTCCTATAAGTTCGGTAATCGAAACGGGCGTATAGTTCAAATAGGTTTCCGCCAGCACATCCATATTGTGTCTCATATCGGGATTGATGAGGTAATGAGCCAACATGGTATCGAAACATTTGCCCTTCACGCGGATTCCGTATTTATGAAGTACCTTGATGTCGTATTTGAGATTCTGCCCGATCTTTTCGATGTGCTCGGCGTCAAAAAATGGACTTAGCTGTGTGATGATGTCCTGGGCTATCTTCCGTTCAGGGGGGAATGGGATATAAAATCCCTTTCCCTTTTCCCATGAAAAGGCGATACCCACCAGTTCGGCTTCCAATGGGTTCAAAGAGGTGGTTTCGGTATCGAAACAAACGGAAGTTTGCTTCATCAAATTTTGAATGAAAAGCTTCATCGCCATACCTTGGGCCACGCTCTGATAAACGTGTGGAACCTCCTGGATGGTTTTGCGGCTCGAGACATCCTTGATGGTGGCCGCCGCCTCTCCTTCACTATTGCCGAACAGTGAAAACTGGCCGCTGCCCGCAGCTTGCGCCGCCTGTTTTTTTCCCGTTTCCGTGCTGGTGACCTGGGCTGGGCTCTCCTCCAATTCGCCCGAAAAAATTTTGATGAACTGATCTTTTAGCCTTCTGAATTCTAGGGACTCGAATATTTCCTGGACCTTATCCGTATCCGGCATCGACAATTCATAGTCTTTGGCATCGAAGCGCACGTCGCAATCGGTACAAATGGTCGCCAATTTTTTGGAAAGTATGCCCAGTTCCTTGTTTTCTTCGACGCGTTCCTTCATTTTCCCCTTCAACTTATCGGTGTTGGCAAATAGATTTTCCATGGAACCGAATTGCGCGATGAATTGTTTGGCCGTTTTGTCGCCCACGCCCGGAAGTCCGGGGATATTGTCGCTGGCGTCCCCCATCATGCCCAGGTAATCGATGACCTGTTCGGGGCGCTCTACCCCAAATCGTTTTTGCACTTCGGGGATGCCCCAAATTTCAATCCCATTTCCCATTCGGGCTGGCCGGTACATGAAAATATTCTCCGATACCAATTGCCCAAAGTCCTTATCTGGCGTCACCATGAATACCTTATAATCTTCCTTTTCGGCTTGTTTGGCAAGGGTGCCAATAATGTCGTCCGCTTCCCAGCCATCCAAAACCACAACGGGAATGTGCATGGCTTTTAGGATGTCCTGTATGAAGGGAACCGCGACCCGAATCGCGTCGGGGGTCTCGTCACGATTGGCCTTATATTCGGCAAACATTTCGGTACGTTCGGCACTGCCTCCTTTATCGAAACAAACCGCTAGGTGATCGGGCCGTTCCCGTTTGATCACATCGAACAATGAATTCATGAACCCCAGAATGGCGGAGGTATCGAGACCCTTCGAATTGATCCTGGGATTCTTGATCAGGGCATAATACCCCCGGAAGATAAGTGCATAAGCATCTAGTAAAAAAAGTCGTTTCTGTTCAGCCATTATTGATATTGTTATGGAAATACATCCAAATCATTGATCGTTTTTAATTATTTGAGGTAAGACGCCGAGGGGTTGTTCACATGCCCTTCCGCGGAATAGGTTCTGTAGGTAAACCCCGGCTGGATGCAAAAGCCTCCGGTTTGCCCTTCCTTGTTGATTGCGATAAACCCGATCTGAAAATCAAGTCGGTCGCCATTTTTGGCAATGATGCGTTTCACCCCTTCCTCGCAGGCTTCCTGTGGCGATTTGCCTTGCCGCATGAGCTCCACGATCAAAAAGCTGCCCACGGTGCGAACCACTTCTTCCCCCACGCCGGTAGCCGTGGCGCCCCCCACCGTATTGTCGACAAATAGACCCGCCCCGATGATCGGGGAATCGCCCACACGTCCTGCCATTTTGTAGGCCATGCCACTGGTGGTACAGGCACCGGCAATATCGCCGTTCCCGTCAATGGCCAACATCCCTATGGTATCGTGGTTTTCGATGTTGATGATGGGCTGGTAAAGCGATGTCTTTTTCCAATCCAACCATTCCTGTTTCGATTTTTCGGTTAAGAGGGAAGTCTTTTGAAAACCCATTTCATAGGCAAACTGTTCCGCACCCTTGCCGGCCAACATCACATGGGGGGTAGATTCCATTACTTTTCGGGCCACCGAAACGGGATGTTCGATATTTTGGAGACAGAGCACGGCACCACAATTGCCATCTTTGTCCATAATGCAGGCATCCAGCGTTACATTGCCGTCCCGGTCCGGCCTTCCGCCAAGACCCACGGTCTGGTTTTCGGCGTCGGCCTCCTCCATCATAACACCCTGTTCCACTGCGTCCAAAGCGTTCCCACCCTCCTTTAGGACCGACCAAGCTTTTGCTGAAGCTTGGTGGAAATCCCAGGTACAGATCACGATGGGTATATTTTTTTTCTTAGCGTGGTTTTCTGCAGGTGACGCCTCTTCGGGCACTGCGGCAGCGGCCAACATTGGGGTCGAAAGCATCGCCGCTGTTCCGATGGTCGAATTTTTAAGGAAGTTTCTTCGTTTCATGCCCTGAGGATGGTTATTTTTAGGGCTCTAAATATAAGTAAATGCGCGTAGAAGTCTGTGCCAATTCTTTGCAATCTGCCTTAAATGCCGAAAAGGGCGGGGCCGATCGAATTGAGCTCTGCTCCGAGTTGGGGGTGGGCGGCGTTACCCCTTCTTATGGGCTCCTAAAAATGATAAAGGAACAGGTCAAGATTCCCGTCCATGTTCTGATCCGACCCAGAAGTGGCGACTTTACCTATGCCAAAACCGAGTTCGAAGTGATGTTGCGCGACATACGGTTATGTGTTGAACTGGGATTTGACGGGATCGTTTCAGGCATACTGAATCGCGATTTCACTATGGACAGGGAACGTACCGCCGAACTTATGCGGGCATCCGGAAATTTGGCATTTACCTTTCACAGGGCGTTCGACTGGGTGAAGCACCCCCTGGAAACCTTTCAGGAATTGGAGAATTTGAAGGTCGACTATGTCCTGAGTTCGGGGCAACAAAAATCGGCTCAGGATGGTCTAGCACTGCTGGAGGCACTGCTCAAACGGGCCACGCATACCGTGGTGATGCCTGGGGGTGGCGTTGGAATCGAAAACGCGGCAATGTTCAAGGAGAAAGGCTTTAGGGTCATCCACCTATCGGGCACAAAACTGGTCCAGAATCTTGCAGCAGCTCAGAAAATATCGATGAACTCTATGCGGTTTATGGAAGAAGGCGCCATGGCGATCACCGATATGGAAACGATTCAAAAAGTGGTCGCGGGCGTTAAATAAATTGAAAAAGACCCTATGTCCGCCTCCAAACAAATATATTTGCAATAAAAAGAAATGCTGCGTTGGGTCATTTTTATCGCCATTTATCTCATATTGGGCTTCTATGCCCTGCAGGCCATAAAAACCACGACGCGATATCCATGGGTGTATTATACTTTTATTGCGCTCTCCTTGTTGGTACTGGCCAATTTTCTATATCAATTTACGATCGGCGATGAATCCGGAAGGGTATTGAGCCGACCCAAAAGTTATGCGTTCGGCTTTTTGCTGACCATGCTCACCTTCAAAATCATCACCGTCATATTTCTGTTTTCTGAAGACTTGTTCAGGCTACTTGCCGGAATGTATACCAAGCTATTCGGAACGACCAAGGAATTCACATTCCCCGAACGACGGCGTTTTTTGAGCCTGATCGCCATGGGGATCGCGGCTGTGCCCTTTGGGGCGCTTTTGCTGGGCATGTACAAAGGCAAGTATAATTATAAGGTGCTCAAGTATGAAATGGCGTTCGACGACTTGCCCGAGGGATTCCACAATTATCAAATCACCCAAATATCGGATATCCACAGTGGCAGCTTCGACAATAGGAAAAAGCTCGAATATGCCGTCAATTTGGTAAACGACCAAGGCAGTGACGCGATTTTGTTCACCGGCGATTTGGTGAACAACAAAACCGAGGAAATGGTCCCCTGGAAATCGCTATTTGCCACCTTGAAAGCGAAAGATGGCGTTTTTTCGGTACTGGGGAACCATGATTACGGCGACTATGTCGACTGGGATACGCCGGAGGAAAAAGCACAAAACCTCGCAGATTTGAAGCAGATGCAACGCGAACTGGGCTTCGATCTTTTGTTGAACGAAAGCAGGTACCTGCAAAAAGGGAACGACCGAATCGCATTGATAGGGGTCGAAAATTGGGGCAAGGGCGGATTCAAGAAAGCGGGCGATTTAAAAAAGGCGGTGGCCAATATCGATAAAAACGATTTCAAAATCTTGATGAGCCATGATCCCTCACATTGGGAGGCGGTCGTGATCCCTGACGAATATCATTATCACCTGACGCTCAGCGGCCATACCCATGGGATGCAATTTGGTATAGAAATTCCCGGGTGGTTCAAATGGAGTCCGGTGAAATGGCGCTATAAGCAATGGGCGGGCATCTATGAAGAGATGGGACAGTACATCAACGTTAATCGTGGATTTGGCTTTCTGGGATATCCCGGAAGAGTTGGAATTTGGCCCGAAATCACTGTGATTACCTTAAAAAAAAGCTCATTAACATGATTTTAACTCGCTGCCCATACCACAAATCTTTCCAGGGGTAGAGCGATTTAACATTTTTTACTACATTTGGTCAATAACCCAATGATTCAAATATGTCAAAATTTGGTGAACTGATAGATGCCAAGGTTCCGGTACTGCTCGATTTCTATGCGGAATGGAACGAACAATCTACTGCCATGCATCCTGTACTGCGAGATGTTGCGGCCGCTTTGGGCGATAAAGGCAAGATTATCAAGATAGATGTTGATAAGAATAAGGAATTGTCCCAAGCCCTGCGTGTCAAAGGGCTGCCTACTTTGATGATCTACAAAAAAGGGGAGATGGTATGGCGCCAAAGCGGCGAACAGGATGCCAATACCCTTATTGGCATATTGAACGAATACATTTGAACCAAGGGTAGAGAATTTTAGGGCGATGACTTGACCCTTCCCTCGGGTCAAATGGGGCCATCTCTTCGGCCAAAGTGATCGGTTGCCCTAAGGCCTACTGTTCAGGCGCTAAAATCGAATCTTTTATTTTATCGTCGGTGGTATTTTCCAGGGCGTCGGATTCCGAAAACGGCACCGAATCCTCAATATCCGGATTGCCCTCAAAACTTGGCGTTTCTTCCAAAAGATTGTCTTTGTAAAAGTGGCTGAACTTATCGATATATTCATTGAAAATCAGGGTCTCCTTTTCCGCGAGTTCCCTGTCGTTGTTGGTGATTAAAATATCGATGTTTCTCCTATAGGCCTCCATGTCGGCGATGATGTCGTCTATTTTTGCATACTGTTCATCCAGGGTGGTACCTGCGTAATATCCAAGCCTTTCCTGATATATCGTCTTTAGTTCTATGGAACAGCTCCCTTGCCTTGGTGGTTTCCCCGACCTTGTAATATCCATCGATAAAAGGTTCCACGAAAGTGTAATAGCCGAAATAGGCGACGGGCATGTTTGTCATGGCCATTTCAATGATTTCTTTGGCCTTTTCAATTTTGTTTTCGTCGATCAGCGCCTCCATCAACCTGGCGAGATTACCGCGATAGGAGAGGCCTTGGATCCGCGTTTGGGGGTCGTGGTAGATTTTAGGGCTTCCGGAATTTCCCCAGTTCCATTTTTTGACGATGCCGTACATCAGGTCGGTATCGATGCGGCCCATTTCAAATGAGCTCTTTCTTGTGGTTTTAATGGGCACCAACTTGTATGCCATTCCATCCAATTGCAGGTAATCCTTCATCCAGATGAACTCGGCATCGTCGAAGCTCCCTCCTGAAAAGTAAATGGGTCGCTTCCAATCATTGTTCGCGATGATATCGAGCATCATCATGCTTTTCTTGGTGATCGCACTTTTGGGAAGGTCTACATCGATATAATCAACGATAAGCGCCGTATCTTTTTCCTTCACCAGCCCACTTTCCAAGACATTGGTTTTGTTGACCGGAATCCTGATTTTATTGGTAGGGTAATAAACGATGTTGAGGTTGTTCTCGGAATAGGCCTCCAGATCGGCATTTTGCTTTTCAAGGATATGCTTTATTTTGGTCTGCGGATTATCGCTGTCTACCCAATTGATAAAATCATTGATGCCCCATCTGCTCTCGGAAAGCTCCTTGTTGAAAAGGGGGTCTACGTTTTGGTAATAGAGCACGTCCCTGGAACCCCAACGGTATTTGTCGTGACCGATCTGGGAAGGTATGGGGTCGCTGCTATATGCTTTATGCTTCATTTGATCGATGTACCAATCCGTTTCGAAAAGACTGGTGCATACGACCCTGACATCGGTTCTATATCCTTCGATTTCCTGGGCATACCACAAAGGAAAGGTGTCGTTATCGCCGATAGTGAACAAGATGGCCCCGGCGTCTTCCTGGCAAGAGTCTAAATAGGCCTTGGCAGAGGCATTGGCAGTATAACGGTTCGAGCGGTCGTGGTCGTCCCAGTTCTGAAAGGCCATGACCCCAGGGACGGCTAAAAGGCAGACCAGGGTGATCAATGGTGCCAAAATTTTGGGTTTTAACATGTTTCGGAACTCATCGAATAACCCATACACGCCTATCCCGATCCAAAGTGCGAAGATATAAAAGGATCCCACCAGCGAATAATCGCGCTCTCTCGGTTGAAAGATGGAGGGGTTGGTATAAAACTGTATGGCGAGACCGGTAAACAAAAAGAACACGAAAAGCACCCAAAACTGTTTGGGGTTCCTCATGACCTGGAATATCAGTCCTATGATGCCCAATATCAGCGGTAGGAAGAAATAGGTGTTCCTGCCTTTATTGGCCAGCACCTCCGTCGGAAGATTGTCTTGGCTTCCCAAATGCCAACTATCGATAAAACCGATACCGCTGAGCCAATTGCCATCGCCATTATATCGGCCCTGTACATCGTTCTGTTTTCCGGTAAAGTTCCACATAAAATAGCGCCAGTACATGTATCCGAACTGGAACTCGAACATGTAACGGATGTTCTGCCAAATCGATGGGGGTTCCACTTCGAGATAATCACTGAATCGTCTGAGGAAGCTGATATACTGATCTGCATCGATTTCCCCATTGGCAAAGCCTGTCTTGACTTGATCAACGGCCTTTCTCAGTTCTTCGTTCGACTGCTTCATCTTAAAATCGAGCGCACCGAAATATTTCATGTAATTCTCGGCATTTTGGGAACTCCACATGCGAGGCAAGAAACCCACATGTTTTTTGTTGGGCCCTTGCAAGGCATTTTTATAATAGTTGACAATGACATATTTGCCCAGTTTCATGTCTTTTTCATACTTGGGCTTTTCATCTTCATCTTCTCCTGCAGGGGCGAACATATCGGAATAAAATGTCCCATAAATAGGACTGTCGACTCCTGGATATTGTTCCCTATTATAATATGCCAAAAGCGCCCTGGCATCCTCAGGATTATTTTCATTGATCACGACCTTGGCATTTGCCCGAATCGGAAGCATGAGCCAGGAAGAAAATCCAAAAATCAGGAACATCAAACAGAGGGTGATGGTATTTGCCCGCCTATAACCATTTTTGCGGGTATAGTTGAGGGCGTAATAAAAAACGCCGATAAATAATAGCCCCATGATCAAAGTGCCCGAATTGAAAGGCAACCCGATGCTGTTGATGAAAAATACCTCGCTCCAGCCAAACAGTTTCAAGACATAGGTCAGCGAGAATTTATACACCAGCATCAAGATGGCGACCACTCCTATATTGGCCAGTAAAAAGTGCTTCACGGTAGTGGTCTTATAGGTCTTGAAGTAATAGAGCAAGCCGATGGAAGGGATGGCAAGGAAGCCCATAAATTGGATCCCGAAAGTAAGTCCGACCACAAAGGAAATGAGTACCAGCCATCTGTTGCCCCTGGGATCATCCAAATTATCGGTCCATTTCAGACCCAGCCATAACAACAGCGCCATGATGAAACTTGCGGTGGAGTAAACCTCCGTTTCCACTGCATTGAACCAAAAGCTGTCGGAAAAGGTAAAGGCCAGGGCACCCACCAGTCCGCTTCCCAAAATGGCAATGGCCCTCCCGTCCGATAATCTTTCCGGTTCGGAAAGCAATTTACGGGTCAGGTTGGTGATGGTCCAAAACATGAATAAAATGGTAAAGGCACTCGACACGCCCGATACATAGTTCACCATACGTGCCACTTGGTCGGGCTCAATTGCGAACATGGAGAAAAAAGCGCCGATCATCTGCAAAAGAGGGGCTCCCGGAGGATGCCCAACCTGAAGTTTGGCAGAGGTGGCTATATATTCCCCGGCGTCCCAAAAACTATTGGTGGGCTCCACGGTAATGGCATAAACCATAAGGGCAATAAAAAAAACGATCCATCCTAGGATGGTGTCCCATTTCTCGAAGTTCTTTGCAAACATGAAGTCGGTGGTTTAAGCAATGTGGCGAATTTACTAATTAATATAGATATGGGAATACATTTTTGATAAACCTTAACGATGAAGAGGGCCCGTTTTTATATTATTGTAAACGAAAATGTTTGTGCATACCAAACTTTGTTCTAAATTTGCACGCTCAAATGCCATAGTGGCCTATGGTGTAATTGGTAACACAGCTGGTTTTGGTCCAGTCGTTCAAGGTTCGAGTCCTTGTAGGCCAACTTTATGGATAATAAATCCCGATGTCGCAAGGTATCGGGATTTCTGTTTTATGCCATAGCCGTCAAGGCTTGGCATCATCGGAATCTGGGCCCGGCCGGTCAATTGGGGTGTCTTCCCTTGCCGGCATGGTTTTCAGGATGATTCCTGCCTCCTTTTGGTGAATATGGTCCTCGGCTTCATTTCTTGCGCGTATTTCCGTATCGATTTCGTCGAGGATGGAGCCCATTTTCCTTTTGTCCTTGATCATGGCCCAGGTCATGACCAAACTGGTGGCTATGATGACGAACAGCAGAATTCCAGATTCAAAGTTCTCCACTTGGGCCTCGACCGGTATCGCATAGAACAGAAGCACGGTGATCAATCCCCTTGGCGCAATATAAAGTTGGGGCAGGATATCCTTTCCCAAAAAAATCCGCAATACCAAAAAACGGATGGCATAGATCGAAGCAATGATCAGCAAACTGATCAGGGCCACCCTAAAACTGAGCAAGGAGGCCATCACAATGGTCAATCCAAAAATAACGAAGAAAAAAGTGCGTACCACAAATGCGGTTTCCAGGGTAATGATATGCAGTTCGTGATAGATTTGATCAATCCTGTCCTTGTCGAGGAATACTTTCATCTTTCCAGGAAAAAACAATTTGATGTTTTTGATGACCAATCCGAAAATAAGGATGATGATCAGGGACGAAAGATGCATTTTTTTTCCAATGGCATACAAGAACAGCAAAACGGCGATCAAGAGGAACAGCTTGGCCTGACTTTTTATTCTTTGAAAAATGAGAATAATGGCATAACTGGCCACCAGGGCAATTACAATGGTCAGCACAATATTGATGGCAAAACCTGTTACACCGGCATCCTCGGCGGGATTCAGGCCGCCGACCAAAAAGTAGAACATCATGATGCCCATGATGTCGGAGAAGGTACTCTCATAAACATGGAATTCTTTTTTATGATCCTCAAGCCCACTTACACTGGGGATGATGATGGCGCTGGAAAGTATGGAGATCGGGGTTGCGTATATCCAGGCCGACTGCATGTCCATATCCGGAATCAGCTCGAAAAGGATCAAGGCCGCCACCCATGCCGAGGCCACCAGCCCGATCAAGGCGATGGCCATCGATTTCAGGATGGGCAACAGCTTATCGCGCCTGAGTTCCAATTCCAGGGCCGCTTCCAGTACGATCATGATCAGTCCAATGATGCCTAAAATTTCAAGGGATGGCTTAAAATCGGGGAGGGCAGGCACCATATAGACCATCACATACTGCAAGATGATCCCCAACACGATCAGCATGAGCACCGCCGGAATATTCGTTTTTTTGGAGATGCCATTGAACCAAAATGATAGGATAACAATGATCGAAGCTTCGATGATCAGGTTATAGGAAGAAAAAATGTCCATAAGCAATGGTTTATCGGTCGAATCAATAGCGTTGAATATAGCCAATATTAAGAAATTATTGCCAGCTTTATATGCCTGCAAAAAACGACCATACTATAAAACTGCTATTATTGTGGGTTTGATATAAAGTTGTATATTTGCCACACTGAACGGATATCAAAGTATTCATGAGGGGACCTTTAAGTCCTCTTTTTTGTTTCTTGGAACTATGCTGAAAGATAAAGTAACCGAGCTTTTGGAAGAGGCCCTTGCAATGGAACCGGCATTGTTTTTGATCGATTTCAAGGTTTCGCCTGACAATAAGATCAAAGTTGTTTTGGATGGAGATGTCGGGGTGACGCTGCAAGACTGTATGAAGATCAGTAGGGCCATTGAACACAATCTGGATCGTGAGGCATTCGATTTTGCGTTGGAGGTGGCCTCGGCCGGCGCCACCGCGCCGCTGGTGATGCCCAGGCAGTATGGCAAGAACATCGGCCGCACCTTAACGGTGAGTACCTTAGAGGAGAGTTACGAAGGCGATTTGACCTCCATCTCCGATTCGGGAATCGTATTGGAGTGGAAAGTACGGGAGCCCAAAGCCGTGGGCAAGGGCAAAACCACCGTACGGAAAAAAAAGGAAATCAATTTTTCGGAAATAAAGGAAGCAAAAGTATTGTTGAAATTTTAATTGTAGCACCATGGAAAATATTGCGTTGATCGAATCATTCTCTGAATTTAAAGACGATAAGTTTATCGACAGGGTAACGCTTATGGCGATACTGGAAGATGTTTTTAGAAATGCGCTCAAAAAGAAGTTTGGGTCGGATGATAATTTCGATATCATCATCAACCCCGACAAAGGCGATTTGGAGATTTGGCGGAACCGAGTGGTGGTCGAGGACGGCGCCGTCGAAGAGCCCAATGAGGAAATATCGCTTTCGGAGGCTCGAAAAATCGAGCCCGATTTTGAAGTGGGAGAAGATGTGTCGGAAGAGGTGAAACTGATCGATTTGGGAAGGCGTGCCATTCTGGCCCTTCGCCAAAATTTGATCTCCAAGATCCACGAGCACGATAATACCACGGTATATAAGCAGTTCAAAGACCTTGAGGGCGAAATTTACACGGCCGAGGTGCACCACATCCGCCACAAGGCGATCATTTTATTGGATGACGAAGGCAATGAGATCATTCTTCCGAAAGACAGACAGATACCTTCCGACTTTTTCAGAAAGGGTGATAATGTACGCGGAATCATCGAAAGTGTTGAATTAAAGGGAAGCAAACCTACCATCATCATGTCAAGGAGTTCCCCCAAGTTTTTGGAGCAATTGTTCTTTCAGGAAATCCCCGAAGTTTTTGACGGCCTGATCACCGTTAAAAAGGTGGTGCGCATTCCGGGAGAGAAGGCGAAGGTTGCTGTAGATTCCTATGACGACAGAATCGATCCGGTAGGGGCTTGTGTTGGGATGAAGGGTTCGAGGATCCATGGCATCGTCAGGGAGCTTGGCAATGAAAATATCGATGTGATCAACTGGACGGCAAATCCGCAATTGATGGTCACAAGGGCGCTGAGCCCTGCCCGGGTTTCCTCGGTGAAATTGAATGATGAGAAGATGACGGCCCAGGTTTACCTCAAGCCAGAAGAAGTATCCAAAGCGATCGGTCGGGGAGGCCATAACATACGACTTGCAGGGCAATTGACCGGTTATGAAATAGATGTGTTCCGCGAAGGGGTTGAAGAGGATGTGGAATTGACCGAGTTCTCCGATGAAATCGATGCTTGGATCATCGAGGAATTCAAAAAAATTGGGATGGATACCGCAAGGAGTATTCTGGAACAAGACATCGATGAGCTGGTAAAACGAACCGATTTGGAGGAAGAAACCATAGCGGAAGTTGTTCGCATTCTCAAGGAAGAATTGGAAGATTAGCTATATTAGCAGCGAATTAAAAGAATTTAGGGAATAGATATTTATGGCAGAAAATGCGAATATAAGGCTTAACAAGGTCCTTAGGGAACTCAATATTTCTTTGGATAGGGCGGTCGATTATCTTGCGTCGAAAGGAATTACCATCGAAGCAAGGCCGACGACCAAGATATCCGATGAGGTATATCATGTGCTTCAGGATGAGTTTGAGACCGACATGAGCAAGAAGGTAGCATCCCAGGAAGTGGGGGAGGAGAAAAGGAAGGAAAAAGAGGCCATAAGAATACAGCTCGAACAGGAACAGGAAGACAAACGACTTGAAAGGGAAAAGCGGGCTGCAGCATCCGAAAAAATAATAAGGGCCAAAGGTGAAATCACCGGTCCTAAAAAAGTGGGCAAAATCGATCTGGAGGCGGCCAAAAAACCAAAGTCCGTTGTAAAGGCCGAGGAGGCACCCGTTAAGGAAAAGAAAGAAAAGAAGGTCAAAGAACCTGTGGCCAAGGTCGAAAAAGCCACTGCGGCCAAAGTGGAAAAACAGGTAACTCCTGTAGCCGAAACTGAAACCGAAACCGAGAAATCGACACCGGCGACCGAGAAGATCACCACAAAATACAAGAAGTTGAGCGGCCCAAAAATAATGGGCGATAAAATCGATTTGACCCAGTTCAACAAACCCAAGAAAAAGAAAGAGGAATCAAAGGCGGGCGGCGAGGCATCCGACAGGAAAAAAAGGCGAAAACGCATCATAAGTTCACCCGGAAGCGGTTCTGGCGGGGATTCGTCAGCTCGCGGTAGAGGCGGAGTGCAACGAAAAGGTATTGGACAGCGTTATGGCGCCCCTAAAGTAGAGCCTACCGAGGAAGATGTACAAAAACAAGTACGGGAAACCTTGGAAAAACTTCAAGGAAAATCGAAAAAGGGCAAGGGTGCAAAATACAGAAGGGATAAAAGGGATCAGCACCGGCAACAAACCGAAAAAGATCTTGAACAGCAGGAACTGGATAGCAAGGTGCTCAAGGTGACCGAATTCGTTACTGCCAGTGAAGTGGCCACCATGATGAACGTCTCTACCACCGAAATTATATCGGCCTGTATGTCGTTGGGCATCATGGTTACGATGAACCAACGCTTGGATGCGGAAACGCTGTCGATCGTGGCCGATGAATTTGGCTACGAGGTTGAGTTTGTCACCGCAGAAATCGAAGAAGCGATCGAGGAATCCGAAGATAAGCCGGAAGACTTGAAGCCCAGGGCCCCTATCGTTACCGTCATGGGGCACGTTGACCACGGGAAGACTTCCCTTTTGGATTACGTAAGGGAAGCCAATGTGATCGCTGGGGAAAGTGGAGGTATCACCCAACACATAGGCGCTTACAGTGTAATGCTCGACAATGGGCAACGCATCACTTTCTTGGATACTCCAGGCCATGAGGCTTTTACGGCCATGAGGGCTAGGGGCGCACAGGTGACCGATATCGCGGTCATCGTGATTGCGGCCGATGACGATATCATGCCACAGACGAAGGAAGCCATAAGCCATGCGCAAGCGGCTGGGGTTCCCATGGTTTTTGCCATCAATAAAATAGATAGGCCCACCGCAAATCCTGATAAAATAAAGGAAGGCCTCGCACAGATGAATCTTTTGGTGGAAGATTGGGGAGGTAAGATTCAATCGCATGACATTTCAGCCAAAACAGGTGCAGGGGTAAAGGAATTGTTGGAAAAAGTATTGTTGGAGGCCGAACTATTGGAATTGAAGTCCAATCCGGATAAATTGGCCTCAGGCACCGTTGTCGAAGCCTTTTTGGATAAAGGCCGCGGTTACGTTTCCACCGTTTTGGTACAGGGCGGAACCCTTAATATCGGGGATTATGTGCTCGCCGGAACCCATAGCGGTAAAGTGAAGGCGATGCAGGACGAACGAGGCAAGGAAATCGTATCAGCCGGACCGGCAACACCGGTTTCGGTACTTGGTTTGGCAGGAGCCCCCCAAGCTGGGGATAAGTTCAACGTACTGCTCGACGAAAGGGAAGCGAAGCAAATCGCCTCGAAAAGGGCACAGCTGATGCGGGAGCAGTCGGTGCGAACACAACGCCATATCACGCTCGATGAAATCGGTCGGCGAATCGCCTTGGGCGACTTCAAGGAGCTCAACATCATCCTCAAAGGTGACGTTGATGGCTCTGTCGAAGCTTTGACCGATTCGTTCCAAAAACTCACGACCGCCGAAATTCAGGTGAACATCATCCATAAGGGAGTGGGAGCCATTACCGAATCGGATGTTTTGTTGGCCTCGGCCTCCGATGCGATCATCATTGGTTTCAATGTTAGGCCGATGGGCAATGCCAAAATGATTGCGGAAAAAGAGGAAATAGACATCCGCATGTATTCCATCATCTATGATGCGATCAACGACCTTAAAGATGCGATGGAAGGGATGTTGTCGCCGGAAATCAGGGAAGAAATTACGGGAACCGCCGAAATTAGGGAAACCTTCAAGATATCAAAAATCGGGACCATCGCAGGTTGTATGGTCACCAGTGGCAAGATTTTCAGGAATTCGGGCATTCGCCTGATCCGCGATGGCGTAGTGGTCTATACGGGTGAACTTACTTCGCTCAAACGATTTAAGGATGATGTGAAGGAAGTGGCCAAAGGCTATGATTGTGGTCTGCAGATCAAGAATTATAACGATATCGTCGAAGGCGATATCGTGGAAGCATTCCAAGAAGTAGCGGTGAAGAAGAAATTGAAGTAGTGGATTTCTTTGACAGGGTTGCCCCGCGTCTCTATATAATCAAAAAAAATCGACTTAATTGGTCGATTTTTTTGGTTTTAGGAGCATGGCATCAGGATATTTCTGCCTTACCTCATTGTATTTTCTTTCCGCTTCCAATCTGTTTTTGAACTGTCCCAGTCGAACGCGGTAGGTAGGGGAATCAAAATCTATTTTCGAAGGCAAGTCCGGGAAGTCGATCTCAACTTCCGATTTTATTTTTTGTGCCTTGTCAAAAGATCCGAAGCCGACCTGAATCCTGAAATAATCGGCATTCTCGTTCAACGATTTGTAGGCATCCAGCAAGATGTTGATTTTCTGGTCTTGTTCAATCTTGATCTGGCCTTTTTGAGCCATTGCCGAACCAAGGCCGAAGGTCATGAACATTAGAATAAAAATTGCTTTCATCATTTTACAAACTTAAGTTTCAAGTCGTTGTTGCAAAAGTAAATTTTTAAGGAACAACCCGTCGTAAAAAATCATTATTTAGAATAATTATAAATTATAAATTATCAATCCCTTAACATTTCCCAAATAAAGTCTATGTCGTATTTTTGGCAACAATTTCGGCACCTATAAAGTGTCTTTCAATCCGCAAAGACCCTAAAAAATCGTGCCAAAACCGAGACAGAAACGATTCATGGGAGAATCCAGTAGTTGCGAAGTTTGTCATACCAAGTTGTAAGGCAGCTACTTCCGTTTTTTTTGGAATTTTCCCGATCGTCGAAAATAATGATATAAACACATGAAAAAGGTTTTGTACCGTGTTGTCCTCTCAAGCTTTTTAGGGGTAAGCCTCCTAATTGCACTTCTCTTTTCCAATCCGATCTCTGCTCAGGATGCGGCCGTTGCCGTGCAAGCCGAAGCGGTCGTTGCCGCTGATGCCGGTTCCGGTGGGGATGTTGCCAAGGGAAAAACCCTGTTCACCCAGAACTGCGCCGCATGCCATGCATTGAATCGCAAAATGACCGGTCCCGCGCTGGCCAATGTGGAATCACGCTTGTCGGAAAGCGAGGGCTTAGATCGCGAATGGCTCTATACATGGATCAAGAACAGTTCCGGGATGATCGCCTCCGGGGATGCTTACGCGAACAAAATCTATAACGAATACAACAAAGCGGCAATGACCGCTTTCCCTACCCTGTCGAATGCCGATATCGATGATATTTTGGCCTATACGGCAGCGCCTCCACCCGCTCCGGTGGCCGCGGCGGCTGCAGCTGCAGCCCCAACCGGAGGTACAACCGCTTCCTCCGGCATATCCAATGAGATTATTCTGGGGGCGCTTGCACTTATTTTCGGCTTATTGGTGATGATGTTGTTCCTGGTCAACAACACCTTGAGACGTATCGCGGAAGCCAATGGCCTGGTCCTTGAAAAGGAAGCAGCCCAAAAGCGTACCCCGATTTGGAAAGCCTTCGCCCAAAATCAATTTTTGGTGTTGGTAACGGTGATTTTCCTCTTGTTGGGAAGCGCTTATTTCGCCTACGGCTGGATGATGCAAGTTGGTGTGGATCAAGGGTATGCCCCGATCCAACCCATACATTATTCGCATAAGATCCATGCTGGGGCGAACAAAATAGAATGTAAATATTGCCATTCTTCGGCAAGGGTTTCCAAACATTCGGGAATCCCGTCGCTCAACGTGTGTATGAACTGCCACAAATCGATTTACGAGTATAAGGGCAATCCGGAAGGGCCCAGCCAAGAAGATTTGGCCAATGGCTATACCAACGATTTCTATACAGGTGAAATCAAAAAATTATACAAGGCCGTCGGTTGGGACGAAGAGAACCAAAAATATACCGGTGAATCGCAACCGGTTGAGTGGGTGCGGATACACAACCTGCCCGATTTCGCTTATTTCAACCACTCGCAGCACGTTTCGGTAGCCGGCATCGAATGCCAGACCTGTCATGGTCCGGTCGAGGAAATGGAAATCATGTATCAGTATTCCCCGCTTACCATGGGATGGTGCATCAATTGCCATAGGGAGACCAATGTCAAGGTAGAAGGCAACGCCTACTACGAAAAAATACACGCCGAACTTTCAAAAAAATATGGGGTCGACAATCTTACCGCCGCACAGATGGGTGGTTTGGAATGTGGTAAGTGTCATTATTAATCCATTCATTAAGCAGCTAATTACAGAGATATACGTATGGCATCAAACAAGAAATATTGGAAGAACGAAGCGGAGTTAAATCCCAACGATTCCATTGTTGAGACGCTAAAGCAGAACGAATTTGTTGAAGCGATTCCGGTTGATTCGTTTTTGGGCGATAAGGAAACACTTGCCAGCAGTAATACGAATCGTAGGGATTTTTTGAAGTATGTGGGTTTCAGCACCGCTGCCGCCTCTTTGGCCGCATGTGAAGGTCCCGTCATCAAATCGATACCTTACGTTGTTGCGCCGGAGAACATCGTTCCCGGGGTGGCTAACTTTTATGCGACCACCATCGCCAATGGTTTTGATTTTGCCAGTATCCTGATCAAAACCCGTGAGGGCCGGCCCATCAAAGTTGAAAACAATACCGATGCCAAAATAGGGGGCCATGCCAATGCAAGGGTTCAGGCATCCGTGTTGGGATTATACGACAGTACCAGGATCCAAGGGCCATTGTTGAATGGTGAGCCCGTTGAATGGGCCGCTTTTGATGCTGCGGTAAAGGCGAAATTGGGTTCCCTTCAAAATAGCCAACAACAGATAGCCTTCTTGACACAGACCTATGCGAGTCCTTCCACAGATCGTTTGATCAACGAATTCTCGGCCATGTATGGCAACGTGAACCACGTGACCTATGATGCCATTTCCGAGGATGCTGCCCTGAGCGCATTTGAGGCCAAGTATGGTGAGAGGGCCTTGGCGGATTACGATTTTGAAAAGGCGGAACTCATTGTTTCGTTCGGTGCCGATTTCTTGTCAGATTGGCAAGGGGGAGGTTATGATAGCGGTTATTCAAAAGGACGCGTGCCAACGAACGGCAAAATGTCGCGACATGTACAGTTCGAATCGAATATGACGCTAACTGGCGCCAACGCCGATAAACGCGTTCCCTTGACGCCGAGCATGCAGAAGATCGCCTTGGCCAAACTATATGCCAAGTTGAACGGTAGTACGGTAAGCGGTGAACTGGGGGAGGCAGAAACGGCAATCGACCAAGTGGTGGCACAGATTCGCAAGAATACCTCGGCCGCAGTGGTCGTTTCGGGCATCGATGATGTCAATGCCCAAGCAGTGGTTTTGGCCATCAACGAAATGCTGAACAGCAATGCGTTCGATGCGAAATCCCCGCGCTATGTGCGACAGGGAAACAACAAAGCGGTCAATGCCTTGATCGCCGATATGAAGGCCGGGAAAGTGGGCGCCTTGATCATGGACGGTGTCAACCCCATGTACGCGCTGCCCAATGCCGCCGATTTTAAGGAAGGCATTGAAAAGGTAGGACTTACCGTGGCGTTCTCCACCAACTGGAACGAAACGGCGGAAGTGGTGCAGTATACCGCAGCGGCCAATCACTTCCTTGAATCGTGGGGTGACGCACAGATCAAAAAAGGACATTATAGTTTAATGCAGCCCACCATCAGGCAATTGTTCGATACACGGCAGTTTCAAACTGCACTGTTGCAATGGATGGGAAGCGACAAAACATACTACGATTATATTAAAGATACCTGGAGCACGGGCATCCTCAATGGGGCAAGCTGGAACTTGGCCCTTCAGGCAGGGGTTTTTAGTGCTTCCGAAGGAATGGTGACCGATGCCGGAATGGCCGATCCACTCAACCAATGTCCAGAAACCGATCGATAAGGAGGCAGGAAACGAAGCAGCCTTGGCTGCGGAGAACAACACCTTATCTATCGCAACTGCGGTGAGCAACTTGGCGTCATCCAGCATCGAAGGCATGGAACTGTCCTTATATTCAAAAGTGGGCATGGGAGATGGCCAGCAGGCCAGCAATCCATGGTTGCAGGAATTTCCGGACCCCATCACCCGTGTGTCGTGGGACAATTATATGACCATCTCAAAGAGTGATGCCGAAAAACTGGGGTTGGTCAACGTAAACGTGGCCAATGGCGGCCTTGATGGCAGCTATGCAAAAATAACGGTCAATGGCGTTTCCATAGATAAAGTGCCGGTGATCATACAGCCCGGACAGGCGAATGGATCCATTGGACTTGCCTTTGGATATGGCAAGAAAGTGGGCATGAAGTCTGAAATGCAGACAGGGGTGAATGCCTTTCCCCTTTACCAGGGATTCAACAGCATACAATCTGCAACCGTAGAAAAATCGAGTGGTAACCATGAGTTCGCCTGTATGCAATTGCAAAATACCTTGATGGGCAGGGGCGATATTATCAAGGAAACCACCTTGGAAATCTTTAACACCAAAGACCACGCGGAGTGGAACGAAGTGCCGATGGTCTCATTGAACCATCAGGAAGTACCCGCGACGACCGTTGACCTTTGGGACAGTTTCGATCGATCCATTGGCCACCATTTCAATATGTCGATCGACCTGAACGCCTGTACCGGTTGTGGGGCTTGCGTAATCGCATGTCATGCCGAGAACAACGTTCCGGTAGTGGGCAAGGAAGAGGTAAGGAAATCACGGGACATGCATTGGTTGCGTATCGACCGATATTATTCTTCCGAAGATACATTCCTTCAGGATGATACTAAAAAAGAGGAATTCGATGGCCTTTCCGGGCCAAAGGGTTCATTGGGCGGTTTTGGCGAATTGGAAGATCCAGCGGCCAATCCGCAGGTGGCCTTTCAGCCCGTGATGTGCCAACATTGCAACCATGCGCCCTGTGAAACGGTTTGTCCGGTAGCTGCGACTTCGCACAGCCGACAAGGCCAGAACCATATGGCCTACAACAGATGCGTCGGCACGCGTTATTGCGCCAACAACTGTCCTTACAAAGTGAGAAGGTTCAATTGGTACTTATATAACAACAATGATGAGTTCGATTACCATATGAACAATGATTTGGGTAAAATGGTCGTCAACCCTGATGTAAACGTACGTTCCCGAGGAGTCATCGAAAAATGTTCAATGTGCATCCAAAAGACCCAAAAAACAATTTTGGACGCCAAAAGGGATGGCCGTTTGATCAAGGATGGGGAATTCCAGACGGCGTGCTCGTCGGCCTGTAGCAACGGTGCCATTGTTTTCGGTGACGTGAACGACCCGGAAAGCCAGGTGACCTCATTGTCAAAAAGCGAACGGATGTACCATTTATTGGAGCATGTGGGCACCAAACCCAATGTTTTTTATCACGTGAAAGTGAGAAACACCAACGAAGCATAAGCAAAAGATTAGGAAAGTAACTATAATAAATATTTATGGCGTCGCATTACGAAGCACCTATAAGAAAGCCCCTGGTACTTGGAGACAAAGGCTACCACGATGTAACGGTAGACATAGCGTTTCCGGTGGAAGGAAAGGCCAATAAGCATTGGTGGATAGTATTCTCAATTGCCCTGGCCGCATTCCTATGGGGAGTCGGTTGTATTATTTATACCATTTCAACAGGCATCGGTACTTGGGGATTGAACAAGACCGTGAACTGGGCTTGGGATATTACCAACTTCGTTTGGTGGGTAGGGATCGGCCATGCCGGTACGCTGATTTCCGCGGTACTCCTTTTGTTCCGCCAAAAATGGAGAATGGCGATCAACCGTTCTGCCGAGGCGATGACCATCTTTTCGGTGATCCAGGCAGGTTTGTTTCCGATCATTCACATGGGCCGCCCTTGGTTGGCCTACTGGGTACTGCCGATACCCAACCAATTCGGTTCCCTTTGGGTGAATTTCAACTCTCCCTTGCTTTGGGACGTGTTCGCGATCTCTACCTATCTTTCCGTATCCTTGGTGTTCTGGTGGACGGGTCTGTTGCCCGACTTTGCCATGATACGCGATAGGGCCGTATTGCCTTTCCAGAAAAAGATATACAGTTTATTGAGTTTTGGATGGACCGGTCGCGCCAAGGATTGGCAGCGATTTGAGGAAGTGTCATTGGTGCTGGCTGGTTTGGCCACCCCCTTGGTACTATCCGTGCATACCATCGTATCTTTTGACTTTGCCACTTCGGTGATTCCTGGTTGGCATACCACCATTTTCCCACCGTATTTCGTTGCCGGGGCGGTTTTCTCTGGATTTGCCATGGTGAACACCTTGTTGATTATCATGCGAAAGGTCTGTCATTTGGAAGCCTATATTACCGTACAACATATCGAATTGATGAACATCGTGATCATGATTACGGGGTCCATCGTCGGGTGTGCCTACATCACCGAGCTCTTTATGGCATGGTATTCTGGCGTGGAATATGAACAATATGCATTCCTGAACAGGGCCACAGGCCCGTATTGGTGGGCCTATTGGTCGATGATGACCTGTAATGTGTTCTCACCCCAGTTCATGTGGTTCAAAAAATTACGGACCAGCATCATGTTCTCGTTCTTTATTTCCGTTATAGTGAACATAGGGATGTGGTTCGAACGATTTGTAATCATCGTGACTTCCTTGCACAGGGACTACCTTCCCTCTTCATGGACCATGTTTTCACCCTCCTTTGTGGATATCGGAATCTTTATAGGAACACTGGGCTTCTTTTTTGTACTTTTCTTATTGTACGCGAGAACCTTCCCGGTAATCGCTCAGGCAGAGGTGAAATCGATATTGAAGTCATCGGGCGAGCGGTACAAAGTACTTCGCGAGCAAGGAAAACCTTTGTACACTATTGCCAAGGGCGGCAAGGTAAGGCATACCACCCTCTCTGAAGGGGAAACCGTCGGCCTGGCCGAAGAAGGGCATTCGGCGCAGCAGCCTGCCTTTAATCTATTGAAAAGCATTGGGTCTTTCGATCCTTCGAAAAATAGTCCCGATGACCTTAAAAAGGTAAAAGGGATAGGACCATTGATGGAGAAAACATTGAATAAACTCGGTATATTCAGCTTTTTGCAAGTAAGCAAAATGGGTGAAAAAGAGTACGATATGCTCGACGCACTGACGGAAACCTTTCCGGGCAGGGCACAACGTGACGATTGGGCCGGGCAGGCAAGAAAATTTTTAAACTTGGATAAATAATTATGGCTTCTACAACTATACATGCCTATTACGATGACGACGATGTTTTAATGCATGCGGTCAAAAAAGTAAAAGCGGCCAAACATCATATAGAGGAAGTGTATTGCCCCTTTCCCGTGCATGGTCTGGACAAGGCCATGGGATTGGCACCTACAAGAATTGCCATCACTTCTTTTATCTATGGTTGTGTGGGCCTTGCGGTCTCCATCGTCATGATGAATTATATCATGATCCAAGATTGGCCACAGGACATCGGTGGTAAACCCAGTTTCAGCTATATCGAGAACATGCCCGCCTTCGTGCCCATCATGTTTGAGTTGACCGTATTTTTTGCGGCCCACTTAATGGTAATCACCTTTTACTTGAGAAGTCGTTTATGGCCCTTCAAAAAAGCCGAAAATCCGGATGTAAGAACCACGGACGCCCATTTTATTATGGAAATCGAGGTACATGATAATGAAAAGGAACTCACAGACCTATTATTGGATACCGGTGCGGTGGAATTGAACATCATCAAAAAAAGTCATTGATTATGAACAGTTTAAAGAAAATAGTTATTGTATCGGGTATCCTGTTAGGGATGGTTTCCTGTTTTGACAAAAGCAGGCCCAATTACCAGTACATGCCCAATATGTATATGCCGGTAAGCTATGAGACCTATCAAAAGGTCGACTTTTTGCCCGAAGGTTCCGAGGCACAACTTCCGGTGGCCAATACCATCAATCGGGGATGGCTGCCCTATGACTATGAGAACAGTCCGGAGGGCAAGGAATTGGCACGCTTGCAGTCCAGTCCTTTGGATTCCATGGATCAGGAAAAGAACCTGTCAGAAGGCCAGGCCCTATATGAAATTTATTGTGCAATCTGTCATGGCAACAATGGGAATGGAAAGGGCTATCTTGTGGAACGCGAAAAAATCCTTGGGGTACCGAGCTATGATGATGCGGTAAGAAACGTAACGGTGGGCACTACTTTTCATGCCATGCAGTACGGAATTAACTCCATGGGGTCGTATGCCTCCCAGATGAACACCCATGAAATGTGGCAAGTCTCAGAATATGTGATGAAACTGAAACAAGACCTAACAAAATAATACATAGATCCGATGTACACTTTTTCAAATCGATTAAAAATAACCTCCTTCATTTTAATGGCCATAGGATTGCTTGCCATTGGTGTCGGTTTTGTCTCGGCCCCGAAGACGGTCGAGGAGGCTAAAGCAATGGTCGCGGCACACGATGATGGCCATGGAGGGGAACATGCCGCAGAAGCGGGCCAAGCTGCAGCTGCCGAGCACGGCGGTGCCATGGCGGATGGGGGAGATCATGCAGAGGCCGGGCATGGTACGTCGCACGACGAACACCTGCTGCACCAATTACAGAACAAACCTTGGGCCGCCCTCTACGTGGCCGCCTTCTTTTTCTTTATGATCTCGCTGGGGGCCTTGGTCTTTTACGCCATACAACACGCTGCCCAAGCGGGCTGGTCGCCCCTTTTGTTCAGGGTGATGGAAGGAATCACTTCCTACATCGTACCCGGGGGAATCATCGTATTTGTCATCCTGTTGCTTTCAGTGATGCACATGAACCACCTATTCGTTTGGATGGATGCCGATGTGGTCGCGGAAGACAAATTGCTACAGGGAAAAGCGGGTTTCCTCAACCCCACATTCTTTTTGATACGCGCCGCCATATTTTTAGGTGGATGGATCTTGTACCGGGAGTATTCCAGAAAGTTGTCTTTGCAACAGGATGAGGCCGGTGACAATGCGAATTTTAAGTTGAACTTTAGGATTTCGGCAGGCTTCCTGGTATTTTATCTCATCTCGGAATCGATGATGTCCTGGGATTGGATCATGAGTGTAGATCCCCACTGGTTCAGTACCTTGTTCGGATGGTATGTCTTTGCCAGTATGTTCGTATCGGGCATTACGGTGATTGCCATGGTGAGCATCTATTTGAAATCTAAAGGTTACCTGGAAGAAGTTACCGACAGCCACATCCATGATTTGGCCAAATTTATGTTCGGTATCAGTATTTTCTGGACCTATTTGTGGTTTTCCCAGTTCATGCTGATCTGGTATTCCAACATTCCTGAGGAGGTCACCTATTTCGTGACCAGGATCGAAGACTATAAGTTGCCCTTTTTCGCCATGGTGGTGATGAACTTCATATTTCCGATACTCATTCTGATGAACAGCGAGTTCAAAAGGGTGAACTGGTTCGTGATCATGGCAGGATTGGTCATCTTAGCGGGCCATTATTTGGACATTTTCAATATGATCATGCCTTCAACCGTAGGAGACCAATGGTACATAGGCATTCCAGAAATCGGCGCCGTGATGTTCTTTTTGGGCTTGTTCATATTTTGGATTTTCCGAGCGCTATCGACTGCGCCCTTGCAGCCCAAACGCAATCCTTTTATTGAGGAAAGCAAGCATTTTCATTATTAAGGAGTTTTAACGTACAATAGTAAATCATACGATGACGACATTACTGATATTAACTGTTCTGGTTCTGGTGGCAATTGCAATTTGGCAAATGACCAAGATTTTCGAATTGTCCCGCTTGAAAACAGAACACGACGAAATCGCCAACGATACCGATAACAAGAACAACGGGTACATGTTGTTTGCCTTTTTGATATTTATCTATGGTATTACCATCTTCAGTTTTTGGAAATATACCAAAGTTTTGCTTCCCGAAGCGGCCTCGGCCCATGGTGGGGAGTATGATTATTTGATGTTGATATCGATGATTATTATCTTTGTAGTGCAGACGATCACCCAGTTGCTTTTGCATTACTTTGGGTATAAATATCGGGGCGAGAAAAACAAGAAAGCCCTGTTTTATGCCGATAACGATCGTCTCGAGTTTATTTGGACAATCATTCCGGTTATTGTACTGGCAGGCTTGATCCTTTGGGGATTATATACATGGACGACCATCATGGATGTTAATGAAGAAGATGACCCATTGATTGTGGAACTTTACGCACAACAGTTCAACTGGACGGCAAGATACGGCGGTGCCGATAACGTATTGGGGAGTGCCAATGTACGGATGATAGATATCGATAGGGCCAATGTCCTTGGTCTGGATGAATCGGATACATATGCGACCGATGATGTGATCGTGAAGGAACTCCACCTACCCGTAGGAAGAAAAGTGAATTTTAAAATGCGGTCACAAGATGTTTTACATTCGGCATATATGCCCCATTTCAGGGCGCAGATGAACTGTGTTCCAGGGATGATCACCGAATTTTCGTTCACCCCGATAAAGACCACTGAGGAAATGCGCTTGAATCCCGATGTGGTGGATAAGGTAAAACGCACCAATGCCATTAGGGCAGAAAGGGCGGCCAATGGAGAGGATAATTCGGACCCATGGGAATTTGACTATATTTTGCTTTGCAACAAGATTTGCGGTAAATCGCATTACAATATGCAAATGAAGATCATTGTCGAGACCCAGGAAGAATATGATGCATGGATGGCGGGACAGCAGTCTTTTGGCCAAACCATGGCTTCGATGCAATAAAAAAAACGGCTATAAAAGGAAAATTAATATAAATTCAAAACTTATGTCTGCAACAGCTCATGCACATGTAGAAGATCATTCAGAAGATCACGCCCACCATCACAAAGAAACCTTTGTAACCAAATATATTTTCAGTCAAGATCATAAAATGATCGCCAGACAGTACTTGATTACAGGTTTGATCATGGGTTTTATCGGCATTGCCATGTCCTTGATTTTTAGGATGCAATTGGCCTGGCCAGGCCAGTCTTTCCCGCTTTTTGAGGCCATCTTGGGACGATGGGCCCCGGATGGTGTGATGGACGCCAATATTTATCTGGCCTTGATTACCATACATGGAACGATCATGGTATTCTTCGTGCTCACGGCAGGTTTGAGCGGAACGTTCAGTAACCTATTGATCCCCTTACAGATCGGGGCACGCGACATGGCTTCCGGATTTTTGAACATGCTATCGTATTGGATGTTCTTCATCTCCAGTGTCATTATGATACTATCATTGTTCGTGGAAGCCGGTCCGGCTGCAGCGGGTTGGACAGTGTACCCACCGTTGAGCGCCCTGCCCATGGCACAACCGGGTTCGGGTATGGGAATGACGCTTTGGTTGGTATCGATGGCCATTTTCATCGCTTCTTCCCTATTGGGATCCTTGAACTACATCGTCACAGTGATCAACCTTAGGACCAAAGGGATGTCGATGACCAGGTTACCACTGACCATATGGGCATTTTTCGTAACGGCGATCATCGGGGTAATTTCTTTCCCTGTACTGTTGTCTGCAGCTTTGTTGTTGATCATGGACAGAAGCTTCGGTACCTCTTTCTTCCTTTCCGATATTTTCATTCAAGGGGAAGTGTTGCACTACCAAGGTGGCTCACCTGTGCTATATGAGCATTTGTTCTGGTTTTTGGGACACCCTGAGGTGTACATCGTATTGCTGCCGGCTTTGGGCATTACCTCCGAGGTCATGTCTACAAATGCCCGTAAACCTATTTTTGGATACCGTGCCATGGTCGCCTCAATTTTGGCCATTGCATTCTTGTCGACCATCGTATGGGGCCACCATATGTTCATTTCGGGAATGAACCCATTTCTTGGGTCGGTGTTTACATTTACTACCTTGTTGATAGCGATTCCTTCAGCCGTAAAGGCATTCAACTATATCACGACCCTTTGGAAGGGCAATTTACAGTTAAATCCGGCGATGCTGTTTTCCATTGGACTGGTCTCCACCTTTATTACAGGGGGGCTCACCGGGATTATTTTGGGGGATAGCACCTTGGACATCAATGTACATGACACCTATTTCGTTGTAGCGCACTTTCACCTGGTTATGGGGATATCGGCCTTGTACGGCCTCTTCGCCGGGGTCTACCATTGGTTCCCGAAAATGTTCGAGGGAAAAATGATGAATAAGAATTTGGGTTACGTCCATTTTTGGGTGACCGCCATTTGTGCGTACGGCGTTTTCTTTCCCATGCACTTCGTGGGCATGGCGGGAGTACCCAGGCGTTACTATGAAAATACGGCCTTTCCAATGTTCGACGAATTGACCGATGTGCAGATATTGATGACGGTTTTTGCCCTTATCGCGGGCTTGGCGCAATTGGTATTCCTTTACAATTTCATCAGCAGTATTTTCTATGGCAGGAAAGGGCCAAAAAACCCATGGAAATCGAATACATTGGAATGGACAGCGGAAATGAAGCATATCCATGGAAACTGGGATGGCCCCATACCTCACGTACACCGCTGGGCGTATGACTACAGCAAAGTGGATGAAAATGGGGAATACATCATTCCCGGACAGGATTTTGTGCCGCAGACGGTCCCATTGCAAAAAGACGAGGAAGAAATGAACCATTAAGGTTCCCCAATTCCAAATTAATATGCCCAACTTCACAGGTTGGGCATTTTTTTGATATATTTAGTTCGAACTTCTTCCCTTTCCTGGTGAAAATTGAAGTTGTGAGTTGGCCAATAGGTACGCAGGGCTTATTAATCCGTTGTATCGGTTTTTACAAAATGTTTCCCATATGAAAAGAGTTTTAATGTTGTTGGCACTTGTCATTTGTTTTCATGGCCTCGCGCAGCGGAAACCAAAGATAAAGGGCAATAGAAATGTCGTCGAGTCAATGGAAAGTCTGTCTGCCTTCAATAAGATTGAGCTCATTGACGATTTGGATATTACCCTTAGAAATTCAAATGAGTATGGCTACCAGATTACGGCAGATGAAAATTTGATCAACGTTTTTAGGTTCAAGGTAGCCGACAGTACCTTATCGATCAGTTCCTTTTATAAAGTGACTTCCAAGAAAAAATTGAACATCGTGGTCGATTGCAGTGAATTGGTATCGGTTTATTTGCGGGAAGGAAAAATAGAATCGGAAGGCAATTTTACAACGGATGTTTTTACTGTGCAACAGACCGGCACCTCGCGACTGATGATGAACATCAACGCTGGCATCGTTGATGTGAACATGGAAGGGATAAGCTCAGGTGATCTGAACCTTCAGACCGATTCCTTGCACATCAATTTGAAGGACAGGTCAGATGTTCGAATATACTCGTTGAACAGCAGTACTTCCATCGATATGGCTCAAAACGCTTCTGCTAGAATTGAAGGGGCAACCGAACTGCTCACCGCCAACCTTTTTAACGATGCGAAATTAAAGGCCGATAAGTTTGAAGCGGTAAATGTTAGGATCAATTTACAAGAATCACCGCGTGCCGAAATATTTGCTCGGGACAATCTTGATCTTTCCTCCCAAGGAGCCTCCCAAACTTACCTTTATGGCAATCCCAAAATCACAATTACCGAATTTCTGAATAAGTCGGAACTGCACAAAGAGGAATAAACTATTGCCCGATGGGTGCCGTCAAACAGGCATCCGGAATGCCAAAACCGTCTACCAAAACCCCTATATGTGGTCTCAGTTCTGTACTGAGCCGCTCTACCCTTTGTCGTATCGCCTTGGATTTGTTGTTGCCGATATACCCTTGTTCCAAATACCAGGAAGCATCGAGGCGAATCTGATGCAAAGCATATAAGGCCCCCAGTTTTTGGAACAACCGTCTGTTCTTTTCATCAGAAATCGTTGCGGTAAAATCGGAAAATGTACGATAGGCCAATTCAACGCTATAGGCTTTGCCTAGCGCGAGCAAGTGGGTTTGCACCTTTAGAAAGGCCTGATACGATGGCATTCCCTTTTTTACATAATCCCGAATGCGCATGGCCAAGGAAAAAGTCAATCTCCGGGTCCTGTAATCAAAGGCATGTTGATGGAATTTTGGATTATAAAGATGCTCGGGATCTACCTTATTGGCATACACCGGATTGATAGCGGTCAACCGATCCGCAATCTGGGTGCTCAATAATTTCAAAACCGCGGTAAATCCGGCACTATTGAATTCCGCTTTGAAGTCAGACAGAACCCCTTTGGCGGCCAAGAGCAATAGTACATTGTTATCCCCTTCAAAAGTGGTAAAAATATCGACGTCGCCCTTGAGGTCGGCAATTCTGTTTTCGATCAGATATCCTTTTCCGCCACAAGCTTCCCTACATTCCTGAATGGCATTGTTGGCATACCAGGTGATAATGGCCTTCAAGCCTGCGACCTGGGTCTCAACCTCCCTTTTATCGGGCTGGGAAGGATCGCAATAACTTACCATCATCTTATCCAGGGTAACATGGTATACGTAGGCTGCAGCAACCAATGGGGTCAGGCGCAATTGATGTGTTGGATAATCGATCAAAAGATCTTCCTGCATTTTGATGCTGTCATTGAACTGTCTTCTTTTCAAGGCATATTTCACCGCGATGGCCAAAGCCATTTTGGCGCCGCCCAGTCCAGCCCTGGCAACACAGATACGGCCTCCGACCAAGGTGCCCAACATGGTAAAAAACCTTTTGTTGGGGTTGCCTATTGCTGAATGGTAAGTGCCATCCACTGCGATATCACCATATTGGTTCAGCAAATTCTCACGAGGTACCGATACCTGGTCGAACCAGATTTTTCCATTGTCTACCCCGTTCAATCCCAATTTATAGCCATTGTCTTCTATTCTTATTCCTGGCAACAGCACATGCTTTTTATTTCGGAGCGGCACTAAAATCGCATGTACCCCCTCATTCTTGCCATCGACGATCAACTGGGCAAAAACCGAGGCCATGGTAGCGTGCAGGGCATTGCCGATATATTCCTTGTTATCGTTTTTTCCGGGGGTATGGATGATAAGCCTATCGGTCTGTCGGTCGTAGGTAGCGGTTGTTTTGATGCCGCGAACATTCGAACCGTGGCCGGTTTCGGTCATGGCAAAACAGCCGAGCAGCTTTGCTTCCCCTGTATCTTTCAAATAAAGGTCGTGGTGCTTTTTGGTCCCTAATTTTTGGATGCTGCCTCCAAAGAGGCCGAACTGCACCCCAAATTTGATGGTAAGACTGCCATCAACGTACATCAGGTTTTCAAAAATAGTCGCATAGCCCTCCATATTGCCAGTGCCCCCATAAGCGGGAGGATAAGCAAGTGCACCGTATTTTTCTTCCGCCAGGAATCGCACTTGGTTCAATACACGATCTCGGTATGCCTTCTTATCGCGGTTTATTTCCCAAGCAAAATTCGGATGGGCCAACAGTGCACGAAATTCGTCGATCAGCTGGGTGTGCTTGCCTTTTAGAAGCGTATCAATTTCGTCGGCATCGTAGAAATCGGAGGTGTGTTGATGTTCTACCGCCACATCGAATAAATGGATGTAGTGATTCGGTTGGATGCCGAGGTTCACTTCTATTTGTTTTAATTGTGTATTGAACGGGCAGACCTCTTCATAATGGCAAACCACCTTTTGACTGAAAGTGGCCAAAGGATAGGTATCGCCTTCCACCAATTTCACGGCAGATTGGCTGATGGTTTGTTTCCAATGTTTGAACACGCTATCCTGGGGCGGACGGTCAACATCGAGCCATTTTCGAAGGGTATCCCTATCATTGTTGTCAAGGGATGGGTCATCATCGATGGCCTTGCGTACCACATTGACTTCAGACGCTGATAACAGGTCGTCTGACCAGATGACGTAAAAAAAGGGGATGTACTGGAGGGTGCCAGCGGAATAGGCTTTCTTTTTCATTGGCTTAATTTACGAATTTGGCGCCAATTTCGATCCAGCAAACCCTAAGTTGTGCCAAAAAGAAAAACCCGGCCACCTGGGTGCCGGGTTTTCTCTTAACGGTCTGGTTCCTGCTAAGAAGTTTGTTTCTCTTTGTGCTTCGGGCCTGCTTCCAGGATTTCAAAATTTACATTGGCTTCGAACTGCTTGAAATTCTCATTGAAAAGCGTGATCAATTTGTTTTTCACCTCTTGGTATTTCTCCTTGTCGTCCCAAGTATTTCTGGGGAGAAGCAATTCGCTGGGCACCTTGGGGCAGCTTAATGGAATTTGAAATCCGAATGCCTCATCCTTAACGAAGGCAACCTCATCGAACTGCTTTTGATGGATGGCATCGATCATGGCTCTGGTATATTTCAGTTTGATGCGAGATCCTTTGCCATAGGCACCCCCTGTCCAGCCGGTATTCACCAGCCAGGCATTGACCTTGTGCTCCTTTATCTTTTTGGCCAGCAGTGCAGCATATTTGTTCGGATGCCACATCATAAAGGCCGCTCCAAAACAAGCGCTGAAGGTGGCCTGTGGTTCCGTCACGCCCATTTCGGTACCGGCGACCTTGGCCGTATAACCCGAAATGAAGTGATAACTGGCCTGCTCGGGCGTGAGTTTGCTCACCGGGGGTAAAATACCAAAGGCATCGCAGGTAAGGAATATGATATTCTCCGGATGTCCGGCAATGCATGGCATTTGCACGTTGTTGATGAATTGTATGGGGTAAGAAGCCCTGGTATTCTGGGTGATGGAGGTATCGGTATAGTCGACTTCCCTGGACTGTTTGTTATAAACCACATTCTCAAGTACGGTGCCAAATTTTATGGCATTGAAGATATCGGGTTCGTTTTCGGCGGACAGGTTGATGGCCTTGGCATAACACCCGCCTTCAATATTGAAGGTACCTTCGTCAGTCCAACAATGTTCATCATCGCCGATCAATCTTCTTGCAGGATCTGCACTCAAAGTGGTTTTGCCTGTGCCCGATAATCCAAACAAGATGGTCACATCATCTTTTTCCCCCACGTTGGCCGAACAGTGCATCGGCAGTACTTGATGTAAGGGCATCAGATAATTCATGATGGAAAAAATGCCTTTTTTCATTTCTCCGGCATATTCCGTGCCCAATATCACGATTTCCTTGCGCTCCAAATTCAGATCCACACTGGTCTTTGAGGTCATGTTGGAGGTATATTGGTTGGCCGGAAATCCGCCTGCGTTGAAGATCACATAATCGGGTTCCCCATAATTGGCCAATTCATCAGCGGTGGGCATGATCAACATATTTTGCATAAAAAGTGCGTGGTAGGCACGGGTGCAGACAATTCTGGTTTTGATGCGGTATTTGGGATCCCAACCGGCATAGGCATCCACGACATAGAGATGGCTGCAGATATTGAGATAGTCGATGGCACGTTCATGGTTCACCATAAAGGTGTGTTCGTCCAGCCCTATATTGATGTTTCCCCAGTCGATATTCTTTTCAGAGTCGGGATGTTTCACGATTCGTTTGTCTTTTGGGCTCCTTCCCGTTTTTTCACCTGAGTAGGTCATCAAGGCCCCAACATCGGAAATGGCGGTACCTTTTTCCAGGCGCAATCCCAGTTCATAAAGTATCGGTACGCTGGTGTTTCTGTAAATGGTTTCTGTTTTGATCCCGTAGGCCTTAAGGTTAAATGGATTTGACATCATTTTGGTGTTAAATATAAAGTTGCGGGTAAAGATGATCATTAAGAGAGAAAAAAAAGATGACAAATGTCAGCTCCTCCAAATTGCTTTTCTTTTGGTCATCTCCATTTGGCCAGCAGCTCTTTTTAGTATCTTTGTTTGTGTATGAATGAATTTTTGGATGCCACCGGCGAACATTTCTCCCCTGAGGAAATCGATATCGAAAGGGCTTTGCGACCTATCACTTTCGAGGATTTTACGGGGCAGGAACAGGTTTTGGAAAATTTAAAGGTGTTTGTGGAGGCCGCAAATCGCCGAGGAGAGGCTTTGGATCACACCCTTTTCCATGGCCCCCCGGGTTTGGGGAAGACGACTCTGGCCCATATCCTGGCCAACGAATTGGGGGTGGGCATCAAAATTACTTCAGGGCCCGTACTCGATAAACCTGGTGATTTGGCAGGACTATTGACCAATTTGGAGGAAAGGGACGTCCTTTTCATCGATGAGATCCATCGTTTGAGTCCCGTGGTCGAAGAATACCTCTATTCTGCCATGGAAGATTATAAAATCGATATTATGATTGAAACGGGCCCGAACGCGCGTTCGGTGCAGATCAACCTCAATCCGTTTACCCTGATCGGGGCCACGACAAGATCGGGATTGCTGACCGCCCCGATGCGCGCCAGATTTGGAATACAGAGCAGATTGCAGTATTATTCCACCGAACTGCTATCGACCATAGTCGAACGCAGTGCGGAAATATTAAAAGTACCCATTACCCTAGACGCGGCCATTGAAATCGCGGGCAGGAGCAGGGGCACCCCCAGGATTTGTAACGCCCTGTTGAGAAGGGTCCGCGATTTTGCCCAGATCAAGGGCAATGGGGCGATAGATATGGAAATTTCCAAATACGGACTAAAGGCCTTGAACGTGGATACCCATGGATTGGATGAAATGGACAATAAAATTTTGTCGACCCTCATCGATAAGTTCAAGGGAGGCCCTGTGGGCATCACCACTTTGGCAACAGCTGTTTCTGAAAGTGCTGAGACGATTGAAGAGGTTTACGAACCTTTTTTGATCCAGCAAGGTTTCATCATGCGCACCCCACGTGGCAGGGAGGTGACCGAATTGGCCTATAAACATTTGGGGAAAGTAAAAGGGGGGATTCAACCTGGCCTATTTTAATAAAACCATGGCAATGTTATCAGATAAAATACCGGCCCAACTGCTGAAGGTAAAGGGCAAAGTCCTGCTTTGTGGCATTTGTGGCCATGACCTTTTTTTTCATAGAAAGGCCCAGCTCAATACCAGGGTGGCCACCTTGTTCAATGTAGATTGGGCCAACAAAAGTGCCCATTGCTATGTATGTGCCGATTGCAGCCATATCGAATGGTTTTTGGAAGAACAATGAACAATCTCCCGACCGTTTCACAATACGAAGTTTTTAAGAACCGAAAGGACATCTTAAAAAATCCCTTGCCTTTCCACCATCGTAATTTTCAAAAATTTGGAGATGCCTTCCGTGTAAAGATCGGTTATGGTAAGTCGATCGTTTTTACACGAGACCCCGCTTTGATCAAACATGTGCTGCAAAAACAACACAAAAATTATCAAAAATCGCCTCTGCAAACGGTTCAATTGGCCAAATATGTGGGCCACGGAATCCTGACATCTAACGGAGACCACTGGAGAACCCACAGGCGTATGGTTCAACCGGCTTTCCACAAAAAGAAATTGATGGGATTGTTGGGCATCATGCAATCGGCCATTCGTGATGCGCTCAAAGCGATAAAATCGGATGCGGTGAACGATGTGCCCCCGTTGATGGGCGATTTGGCCTTTCAAGTGGTCGCGAAATCGCTCTTTAGCAGAACCGATATCGATGGCCCCATGAAACGGCTCCAGCAGATTACCGAGCGCAATCAGAAAATGCTGATCCGTGAAATGCGCCAGCCATATCTGAACTGGTGGTTTCATTTAAGCGGGGCCATTAAGAGGCATATGGCCCTTTCAAAAGAAGGACGGCACATTCTGAATACCATCATTGAAGATCGATTAAGGTCGGGCCTTGAAGAAGATGACCTATTGGATATGCTCCTGAACGCCCGTTATGAGGATGGTGCCCCCATGACGAGGGAACAACTGCTAGACGAGGTGCTCATTCTTTTTACGGCAGGGCATGAGACCACTGCGAACGCGCTGAGCTTTACCCTTTACTTTTTGGCGAAAAACGATGCCGTGCAGGAAAGGGCATTCCAAGAAATATCAAAGCTCGATTTGGAAGACGGCGATATCATGGAAAACCTTTCCCGACTTCCTTATCTCAAACAATGCATCGAAGAAGCCTTGCGCCTGTATCCACCGGCTTACGTCATCGATCGCATTGCGGTAGCCGACGATACCTTCAAAGGGGGAACCATTAAAAAAGACACGATGATTTTGATGTCTATCTATGAACTGCATCGGTACCAGCCGTTTTGGGAAGCCCCCGAAGATTTCGTTCCGGAACGTTTTGACCAAGAAAACGGTAAGGACTTCCAAGAATATTATTATCCCTTTGGGGCGGGACCAAGAATGTGCGTCGGCAATAATTTCGCCATGTATGAAATGATCATGACCGTCGCCGAGGTGCTCAGAACATATCATTTGCAGACCGATTTGGAAACGGTGGAGATCAATCCCTTGATTTCCCTAAAACCTCGGGAAGTACCCATTAAATTCATGGAACGCCTGGGTTGAAAAACTAGTTTGCTTAAGATTATTTTGTTGATCAGGAAAGTAAAAGTTTGATTTTCAATTGTTTTGGTTTCCATTTTTGCTTATCTTAGAATGCTTCCCCCGAAATTAGTCCCTGAAGTCCCGACCTGGAGTAATTTGGTTTCCCCAAGAATAATTTGAGTTGCAAAACCCCGTACAAGAGGGATGCAATTTCTTACATTCCTCAGCTTCCCCCGCACTACAGTTTCCCCCCCGACCTCGTATTTCCCCCGCAGATCAATTTTCACGTTTAATCTTTAAAAACAATCAGTATTAACCCAAAAAATTAAATATTATGGAAGTAAGGGAGCAAGAATCACCTCGAGTGAACGAAGAAAAGCTACATGCGCTTTTAGGCAAAATGGTGACAGAAATGGGCGCGGCCGCGATAGGCCCCCTCATTATTCTGGGCGATCGACTAGGGCTATATAAAGCCCTTCAGGAATATGGCCCTACCGGGTCTCGACAATTGGCGGATGCCACGGGCACCTCTGAACGATATGTAAGGGAATGGCTGGCCGCCCAAGCGGCATCGGGCTATATCGAGTACCATCCGGAGAAAGAACAATTTTCCATGACCAAGGAACAGGCCATGGTGTTCAGCGATCCGAATAGCCCAGTTTTGATGACGGGTGCGTTCTATGCGATTTCCTCTATGTACCATGATGAAGAAATCATGGAAAAGGCATTTAAATCGGGAAAAGGGGTTTCCTGGGGAGATCATCACAGTTGTCTCTTCTGTGGCACAGAGAAATTTTTCAGGCCATCCTACAAGACCAACCTTGTTTCCAATTGGCTCCCCGCATTGGATGGCGTGGTTGACAAGTTGAAAAAAGGGGCCAAAGTCGCGGATATTGGCTGCGGACACGGTGCTTCCACTACGATTATGGCCGTAGCTTTTCCAAAATCGGAATTTATCGGATATGATTTCCATGAGGGATCTGTAAAACATGCGGCAGCAGATGCAAAAAAAGCGGGAATTAAGAATGTCTCCTTTAAGGTAGCAAACGCTAAAAACTTTCCCGGAAAGGATTACGACCTGATTGCCTTTTTTGATTGCCTGCACGACATGGGCGATCCGGTGGGGGCCCTACAACATGCGCGGAAAGCTTTAAAACCTGATGGCAGCTGTCTCATAGTGGAACCCTTTGCAAACGATAGCTTAAAGGATAATATGAATCCGGTAGGTCGGGCTTTTTATTCTTTCTCGACCATGTTGTGCACCCCAAGTTCCATGAGCCAAGAAGTCGGACTTGCCCTTGGGGCGCAGGCGGGTGAGAAACGACTTCGGGAAGTGGCCATGAATGGCGGCTTTACCAGATTTAGAAGGGCTGCAGAGACTCCTTTTAATTTGATTCTTGAAGCACGGCCCTAATTAAGGGGACCAAATTTCCATTTAGTGGAATAATTATTGAAAGGCCTATTAATGAACCGGAGTCCAACGCTCCGGTTTTTAATTTGATTTTGCCGATAATCGAGGATGGAAAAAGCGGTAAATATCCGCCAATCGATTTGTACCTTTACCCATCAACAGCATTCCGTATCTAAGATGGGGATAAGATTTTGAACAACCGGGCAAAGCATAGCGAACTCATCAAAACCGAAGCCAAACGCCTTGGTTTTTTGTCCTGCGGTATTTCCAAGGCCGGGTTCTTGGAAGAAGAGGCCCCGCGCCTTGAAAAATGGTTGAAGAACAATATGCAGGGCGAAATGTCCTATATGGAAAACCATTTCGATAAGCGCTTAGATCCCCGGCTTTTGGTCGATGGGGCCAAGTCGGTGATTTCATTGTTATTGAATTATTATCCGGAGGCAACCCAAGTTGCCGACAGCTATAAAATTTCCAAGTATGCCTATGGGCAGGATTACCATCACGTGATCAAGTCGAAACTGCGACAATTGCAGGAGTTTATCTCCGATGAAATAGGAGAGGTAAACGGCCGCGCCTTTGTCGACTCGGCCCCTGTGATGGACAAGGCCTGGGCGGCCAAAAGCGGTCTGGGTTGGATGGGCAAACACAGCAATCTTTTGACCCAACAAGTGGGTTCTTTTTATTTTATCGCAGAACTCATCGTGGATATTGAACTGGAATATGATGCCCCTGTTACCGACCATTGTGGCAGTTGTACCGCTTGCATCGATGCCTGCCCGACCCAGGCCATTGTTGAACCTTACGTGGTCGATGGCAGCAAGTGCATTTCTTATTTTACCATTGAACTGAAAAATGAGATTCCCAATGAATTCCAAGGAAAGCTCGATGATTGGGTGTTCGGCTGCGATGTGTGCCAGGATGTTTGCCCCTGGAACCGCTTCTCCAAACCCCACAGGGAGCCGCTTTTCGAACCCCATCCGGAATTGTTGTCCCTCACCAAAAAGGATTGGGAAGAAATCACCGAAGACGTCTTTAAAAAGGTCTTTCAAAAATCGGCCGTAAAACGCACCAAGTATTCGGGTCTCAAACGCAACATTGATTTCTTGAAAGACTAGCCCATGGCATCCATCCGATTCGCCAACGTTTTCGTAAAGGGAATTGCAAACTTTCCGGACGACATTCCTAAAACAAGACCGATAATATACTATATTGACTGCTTGAACCACCATGACCAAACTTTAGAAAAATGAATTTCAGCAAACCCAAATTGAGCTTTTGGCAAATTTTTAATATGAATGTCGGGTTTCTGGGCATTCAGTTCAGTTTCGGATTGCAGCAAACCGCGATCAATCCGATTTTCCTTTTTTTGGGCGCACCGGAAGATATGTTGCCGATTTTGAACATTGCGGGGCCGGTAACCGGCCTGGTCATTCAGCCTATCATCGGTGCTATTTCAGATAAAACATGGTCACCGCGCTGGGGCAGGCGAAAACCCTTCTTCTTGATTGGGGCCATTATCGGCAGTCTCTGTTTGTTTGCCTTTCCTTTGAGCCCCGTGCTTTGGTTTGCTGTTGGTCTGCTTTGGATCCTGGATGTTGGAAACAACATGGCAATGGAACCTTATCGTGCCTTTGTAGGCGATAAATTACCCATAAAACAATTGAGTCTGGGATATCAAATGCAGAGTCTTTTTGTAGGAGCGGGTATAGTTTTGGCGAATGCATCCATTTTTTTGTTTCAGGATTGGTTCAGTGTGGATGGCACCGTGGATGCGGTGGGATCCATTCCAAAATGGCTGTACTATTCCTTTTTTATCGGATCGGTTTTATCGGTGGGCACCATTTTGTGGTCTGTTATTAAAACGCCCGAAATCCCTCCTTCGGAAAAGGAATTGGCGGAGATAAATGCCCATAAAGGTTTGCCTTTTGTGGCACGCTTCAAAATGCCGTTCATAGAGATTTCAAAGGCGATCAAAGAAATGCCTGCCTTCATGTGGAAACTTTCCGCGGTATACCTCTTCCAATGGTACGCTTTGTTCGTGTACTGGCAGTTCATCGTGCCCCTCTTTAGGCTGACCATGGGATACGATACCTCCAATGCAGCTGCCCAGGCCGCAAAAATGAGTACCACTTATAATATTGTGACCGTTGTGGTTGCGCTGGCCCTGGTACCTTTGACATTGAAATATGGAGGAAAGAAGATCTACGCTGCCAGCCTGCTTGGTACGGGGCTGGCCCTGTTGGCGATACCCTATATTGCGGACCCTGTTTTCGTGCTGTTTCCGATGGTGCTGTTCGGCATCGGTTGGGCTGCCATGATGGGAATTCCCTATACCATGGTTTCAAAAATAGTTCCTCAGGAACGCCGAGGGGTGTACATGGGGATATTGAATATGATGATCGTCATTCCCATGGGTATCGAAACGCTTACTTTCGGCCCAATCTTTAAATATCTTCTGGGCAACAATGCCATCAATGCCATTCTTTTTGGGGGCATATTTTTTATAATTGCCTCGTTGTTGGCCTTAAGATTGAAAGTGCCAGAAGATAAAGTCTGATCGGTCAGGCACCATACTCCATTTTAATCGGCACACCAACAGGGTTGCCGATACTTCATCGTTATAAAAAGGATTGTCCATAAGAGGCTGGTTTATTAAAGAATACCCTTAAATTTGCAAACCAAAACAATCGCAGATGAGCAAGAGCAAACAAAGACGGGAGGCCTTAATTTATCATGCCAAGCCCCAACCTGGGAAGATCAAGATAGTGCCCACCAAACCTTACGCTACCCAAAGAGATCTTGCTTTGGCCTACTCTCCCGGAGTCGCGGAACCTTGCCTGGAAATCGCAAAAAAGAAAGATAATGTTTACAAGTACACCGCCAAGGGCAACTTGGTAGCCGTCATCTCCAACGGTACCGCAGTCCTTGGCTTGGGCGATATCGGCCCAGAAGCATCCAAACCGGTGATGGAGGGCAAATGCCTGCTCTTTAAAATATTTGCAGATATCGATGGAATGGATATTGAAATCGACACCAAAGACATAGATAAATTCGTAGAGACCGTCAAAATGATCGCCCCTACTTTCGGAGGCATCAATTTGGAGGATATCAAAGCCCCCGAAGCATTCGAAATTGAACGAAGACTCAAAGAAGAGTTGGACATACCCGTGATGCACGACGATCAACATGGTACCGCCATTATTTCAGCAGCCGCTTTGTTGAATGCCTTGGAAATCGCGAAGAAGAAGATTTCCGAGGTGCGCATCGTGGTCAACGGGGCAGGGGCCGCTGCCGTTTCCTGTACCAAATTGTACAAGGCTTTTGGCGCGAAGACGGAGAATATAGTGATGCTCGATAGCAAAGGGGTCATTCGCATGGATGCCGAAAATATTGCGCCATCCAAGCTTGAATTTGCAACAAAGCGAAAAATAGATACCCTGGCAGAAGCGATGAAAGATGCCGACGTTTTTATCGGGCTATCGATTGCGGATATCGTCACCCCGGAAATGCTCAAATCGATGGCCAAAAACCCCATCGTATTCGCGATGGCGAATCCCGACCCCGAGATTAAATATGACCTTGCGATTCAAACGCGCAAAGACATTATCATGGCCACGGGCCGGTCCGATCATCCCAATCAAGTGAACAACGTACTCGGATTTCCCTTTATTTTTAGGGGCGCGCTTGATGTTCGTGCAACCACGATCAATGAGGAAATGAAGATGGCTGCGGTCAAGGCCTTGGCCAAATTGACCCGTGAGCCGGTGCCGGAACAAGTGAACATTGCCTATGGGGAAACCCGGCTCACTTTCGGCAAGGAGTACATCATCCCTAAGCCGTTCGATCAACGCTTGATCGCGGAAATTCCGCCCGCCGTCGCCAAAGCCGCTATGGAGAGCGGAGTGGCAAAAGCACCTATCGAGGACTGGGACAAATACAGGGAAGAGCTGTTGCAAAGATCTGGAAAGGACAATAAGGTGGTGCGGTTACTTCACAGCAGGGCAAAGGCCAACGCCAAAAAGATCGTTTTTGCCGAAGCCGATCAACTCGATGTTTTGAAAGCGGCCCAAATAGCCTATGAGGAAGGTATCGCCATTCCCATTTTACTTGGCAATACCGAGATCATCATGGAGCTGAAACGAGAGCTGGAATTCGACAGTGATGTGGCCATCATAGACCCCAATGACGAATCCTCCGATGAAATGAGGCTCCGATATGCCACCAATTTTTGGGCAAAACGCCAAAGAAGCGGTACTACCCTGTACAGTGCAAAACTCAAAATGAGGGAACGCAATTATTTTGGGGCCATGATGGTGCGTGAAGGCGATGCCGACGGTATGATTTCAGGATATTCAAGGGCCTATCCCACTGTGGTAAAACCTGTATTTGAGGTCATTGGAAGAGCGGCCAACGTGAAGCGCGTTTCTGCGGTAAACATCATGATCACCGACCGTGGGCCCATGTTTCTGGCAGATACCTCGATCAATATCGACCCCAATGCGGAAGAAATCGCCGAGATCGCCTTGATGACGGCCAATGTGGCCATGACTTTTGGGTTTGATCCCGTAATGGCCCTGTTGTCCTATGCGAATTTTGGATCTTCATCCCACCCCCATGCGATCAAAGTAAGGGAGGCGTTAAGGATTTTGCACAACAGTAACCCCGAATTGGTGGCAGATGGGGAGATTCAAATCGATTTCGCACTCAACAAGGAACTTCACCAAAGCCAATTCCCTTTTTCGAAATTGGCCGGAAAAAAGGTGAACACCTTGATATTTCCCAACTTGGAGGCCGCCAATATCACTTATAAACTGCTCAAGGAAATGAATGGATCCGATTCGATCGGACCCATCATGGTAGGGCTGAGCAAATCGGTGCATATTTTGCAGCTTGGCGCCAGTGTAGACGAAATGGTGAATATGACAGCGGTGGCCGTCATCGATGCCCAGGAAAGGGAGAAAAGAAAGAAGGCGAAAGCATCCAAAACATAGGGCAGTTTACGTTTGCCCAATGATGCCGTTCAAGTGAATATAGCTGAACCAAAACAATACAACCGTCTAACCTAAGTCATGATCAATCATTTAAAAGGCAAGCTGGTGGAGAAATACCCCACCCACGTGGTCATCGAATGCGGAGGTGTGGGCTATTTTGTAAACATTTCACTGCATACCTACTCCAAAATTCCCGATTCGGAACAACTGCTGTTGTTCACCCATTTGCAGATCAAGGAAGATGCCCATACCTTGTTCGGTTTTGCGGAACAATCCGAAAGGGAAATCTTCCGCCTTTTACTCTCCGTTTCAGGTATCGGATCGAGTATCGCCCGCACCATGCTTTCTTCCATGGAGCCGACCCAAATTAGAGATGCCATCGCAAACGGGAATGTGCCGGTGATTCAGGCCATAAAGGGTATCGGCGCCAAGACGGCACAACGTGTTATTTTGGACCTAAAGGACAAAATTCTCAAAATCTACGGAATAGACGAAGTTTCCCACATTTCGAACAATACAAATAAAGATGAAGCGTTATCTGCATTAGAGGTTCTTGGATTCGTACGAAAGCAGGCCGAAAGGGTTGTTGACAAGGTATTGGCCCAAGATCCCTCTCTAAGCGTTGAGAACATCATAAAACAGACGCTGAAAAACTTGTAATCAGTTTGAAAAAAGGGGCAAAAACAATTCTTAAATTTTCATTTAAGCTTATTTTCTTATTCGTGCTATGTTCATTGGCAACGAACACCGCCTATGCCCAAGACGAAGAACCCGGCAACGAACAGCAGCTCGACTCCCTGGGGCAGGAAATAGACTCCCTAAAGACAGGATTTGAACTGGGCCGGCTCCGGCTCCAAAATCCCGAAAGCATTGTTTCAAAATACATATACGATCCCAAACTCGATAGTTATATCTATTCTTCGAAGGTTGGCGATTTCGATATTGGCTACCCCATCATCCTCACCCCCGAACAATATTTGGAATTGGTGCGAAAAGAAGGCATCAAGGATTATTTTAAAGAAAAATCGGATGCCTACTCGGGCAAGAAGGAAGGAAGCGAAGAGGCCAGAAAAAACCTTTTGCCCAATTTTTATGTGAACAACGACTTCTTTCAGTCGGTCTTTGGGGGCAATACCATAGAAGTGATCCCACAGGGATCCGTGGCCATGGATCTTGGCATAATCTGGCAAAAGAACGATAATCCGGCCCTTTCCCCGAGAAACCGAACCAACCTGGCCTTCGATTTTGACCAAAGGATCAGCCTCAGCATGTTGGGCAAAATTGGGGAAAGGCTACAGGTAACGGCAAACTATGATACCGAAGCCACCTTCGATTTCCAGAATATCGTGAAATTGGATTACACCCCTACCGAAGACGATATCATTCGCAAGATAGAGGTGGGCAACGTGAACATGCCGCTCAACAGTTCCCTTATTCAAGGGGCACAGAGTCTTTTTGGGGTCAAGACAGAACTACAATTTGGCAGGACCACCGTTACGGCGGTCTTCTCCGAACAACGATCACAGAACAACACCGTTGTGGCGCAAGGCGGGGGTACCCTCAACGATTTTTCGTTGTTGGCACTCGATTACGATGAAGACAAGCACTTTTTCCTTGCCCAATATTTCAGGGATAACTACGATACCGCACTCGAGAATTATCCTTTTATCAAAAGTCAGGTACAGATTACCAGATTGGAAGTATGGGTCACCAACCGAAGCCAGCAAACCTTGAACGTCAGAAACATCGTAGCCATCCAGGATTTGGGGGAATCAGATCCCGATAAAACCAGGATCGGGCGAGCCAATGGTGATCCTGCGGGTTTTTATAACTTTTTGGGCCTCAACAATGCACTTCCGCGCAACAATGCCAACGACTATGATCCAGGGTTGATCACCACCGGCCAGGGGGTGTTGACGGCCGACATTCGCGATATCGCAACGGTCGACAACGGTTTTAATATCACTACCGGATACCAAGCTTCCCAAGGCACCGATTTCGCTATTTTGGAAAATGCCCGAAAATTGGAGCAGGGCAGGGATTACGATTTCAATTCCCAATTGGGATACGTTTCTTTGAACCAACGCCTGAGCAATGACGAGGTACTTGGGGTAGCGTTTCAGTATATCTACAACGGAGAGGTTTTTCAGGTAGGGGAGTTTGCCAATGGGGGTCTGGATGCCACAACGGTTTCTGGAGGTGTCAATCCCGTGATCAACAACAATACCCTAGTTCTCAAACTCCTAAAAAGCAATATTACCAACATCAACGATCCCATCTGGGACCTGATGATGAAAAATATTTATGCCACGGGCGCCTTTCAATTGAGCCAAGACGATTTCAAGCTGAACATACTGTATTCCGATCCTTCCCCTAGAAACTATATCACCCCGGTACTCGAAGGTCCAGGTTCCGGTTGGCCGGATGCACTTCAGGAACGCATTCTTTTGGAAGTGTTCAATTTTGACCGCCTCAATATTTATAACGACCTGCAACCCGGCGGGGACGGTTTTTTTGATTTTGTGCCTGGCATCACGGTCGATACCAGGGGGGGGAGGATCATCTTTACCAAGGTAGAACCGTTCGGGGAATTTTTGTTCAACCGCTTGGGGCAGGGCACGACCGGCAATTATGATTCGCCCAACCAGCAAGATTACAACGAGAACCAGAAGCGCTATGTTTTCCGCGATATGTATGCGCTCACCAAGGCGGCTGCACTCCAAAATCCGGAACAGAACAAATTCATTTTGAAAGGGAGATACAAATCGGAAGGCAGCAACGGTATTCCCATAGGTGCGTTCAATGTTCCGAGGGGTTCGGTCAGGGTAACTGCGGGCGGAAGGCAATTACAGGAGGGCATCGACTATACGGTAAACTATCAGGCCGGGACGGTACAGATCCTCGACCCGAGCTTGGAAGCTTCCAATACGCCCATCAACATATCCGTTGAAAACAATGCGGTTTTCGGCCAGCAGACAAGGCGATTTACGGGAGTCAATGTAGAGCACCAAATCAATAAGAATTTTGTGATGGGGGCCACCTTGCTGAATTTGAACGAAAGGCCACTGACACAAAAATCCAATTTCGGGGTTGAACCGGTGAACAATACCGTTTTCGGACTCAATGGAAATTTTTCGACCGAAATACCGTTGTTGACCCGTTTGGTCAACAAACTGCCCAATATCGATACCGATGTGCCTTCAAACCTCTCCCTTAGGGGCGAGATTGCCTGGCTAAAACCGAGTTCTCCGAAAAATGCCGATTTCGAAGGGGAAACCACGACCTATTTGGATGATTTCGAAGGGTCACAGGCATTGATCGATATCCGTTCTTCCTTGGGATGGACCTTGGCCAGTGTGCCCAAAGAAATTGCCGATATGGCGACCACTTCCATCGGAAAGGGATACAAACGTGCCAAGCTCGCCTGGTATACGATCGACCCTATTTTTTATACCAATCAAAGGCCTTCGAGCATCAGCGACAGCGATATATCCAAAAATGAGACCAGGCGCATTTTTGTCGACGAGGTTTTTCCACAGGTCGAAATAGCGCAGGGCCAAACCCAACAGCAGACTACGCTGGACTTGGCCTATTATCCCAACATAAGGGGCCCTTACAATGCTTCTCCGGTAGATAACGGTATTGAAAGCTTCGAACAACAATTGCCCGATCTGAAATGGGCTGGGATCATGCGTTCATTGAGCAGTACGAATTTTGAACAGGCCAATGTTGAATTCATACAGTTTTGGGTAATGGATCCCTATGTCGACAATATCGGTACAGGACCTGGAAAACTGGTCATCGATTTAGGCAATATTACCGAAGATATTCTCCCAGACGGACGCAAACAGTACGAAAACGGGCTGCCCTTGGATCCAAACAGCACTGAAACCCGTAGTACCGATTGGGCCAGGGTGCCACAAACCCAGGCCTTGGTCTATGCTTTCGATGTGGATGAAGCGACCAGAAGGGCACAAGATGTAGGTTTCGACGGTTTGGATGACGCACAGGAGGCCACCTTTATTCCCGAAGGCAGTACGGCCCCGGTTTATAACGGCCCCCCGGAAGATCCCGCAAGGGATAATTATGAGTACTTCCTTCAGCGCGAGGGGAGCATCCTCAACCGGTACCTGAACTTCAACAATCCCCAGGGAAATTCACCCGTACAGGTGACCAATGACAACCGCGGTAATACGACCCTTCCAGATGTGGAGGATATCGATAGGGATTTGACCATGACCACCGTAGACAGTTATTACAGCTATGAAGTCGAGATCAAACCCGGTACCGGAATCAACGACCAATATGTAACGGATATCAGGGATTCCTTGGTGCTCAGCGGGAATCGGATACCCGATGGGAGCTCGGTAAGGACGCGTTGGATACAGTATAAAATACCATTAAGCGATTTTACCGCTTCGGTCGGGGGCATCAATGATTTCAGATCGATCAGCTCCATGCGGATGTACTTGACGGGTTTTTCCGATGATGTGGTCCTTCGGTTCGCCACCCTTGACTTGGTTCGCGGAGATTGGCGAACCTACAACAAAACATTACAGGCCGATGGTGAAGATCCTTCTTTGGATGCCACTACCTTGGAGGTCAATGCCGTCAACATCCAGGAAAACGAGCAACGTACGCCCATCCCCTATGTGCTCCCGCCCGATGTGCGCAGGGAACAACTGAACAATAACAATACCATTATCCAACAAAACGAACAATCACTTTCCCTGTTGGTGCGAAATCTCGAACCTCAAGATTCAAGGGGGGTGTTCAAAAATTTGAACATCGATCTTCGGCAATACGAAAAGATCAAAATGTTTTTGCACGCTGAAGAAGTGGGGGTCGCCCTAAACCCTTCAGAAGCCCCTTTGGTAGGATTTTTGAGGATCGGGACCGATTTCACCGAAAACTTTTACCAAATAGAGCTGCCTTTAAAATTTACCGAATTCGGCGCTCGCAATGAAAATGAAATTTGGCCGGAAGCGAACAGGATGACCATTGCCTTGGCCGATTTAAAAAAGGTTAAAAGTTTGAGGATCAATATCCGAAATGATGGGGTTCCGTTAAGTGAGCTTCGCTATTATGAAGTGGAAAACGGGGAAGTGGTTGAGGTAAGTGAATTTGCGCCAAGATCGGAAGGGAAAATTCGGATCGGTATCCGGGGAAATCCTTCTTTGGGAAATATTCGGAGTATGATGGTGGGCATCAAAAACGTCAGTGACCTCGCCACAAATGGGGAAGTATGGTTCAATGAGCTCCGCCTGGCAGGTCTTGACAATAATGGCGGTTGGGCATCGGTCTTGGCAATGGATGCCAACATCGCCGATTTTGCGAATGTTTCCGCTACCGGAAGCAAAAGCACTTCAGGTTTTGGGGCTATCGATCAAATGCCGAACGAGCGGGCCCGCGAAGATGCGATTTCCTATGATGTGGTCACCAATGTAAACGTTGGCCAACTGCTGCCGCCCAAGTGGGGCATACAGATACCCTTTAATTATGGTATTTCCGAACAAAAGATCACACCCGAATTCGATCCCGAATTTGATGACCTCAAACTCAACGATTTGATCGAGACCGCAGTCGACCAGGAGGATGCCGATAACTTAAGGGAGCGGGCGGAAGACTATACCAAAAGAACGAGCATCAACCTGATCGGCGTACGAAAGAATAGGGGCGAAGAGGCCAAAGCCAATTTCTTCGATATAGAAAATTTCACCTTCAATTATTCCTACAACCAAACCGACCATCGCGATTTTGAAGTACAGCAACTGCAAGATCAGAACGTGGTAGCAGGAATGGTGTATACCCATAATTTTAAGCCTTTTGAGGTTGCTCCTTTTATGAAAAAGGATTCTCTGTTCACCGGTAAGTACTGGCAGTGGTTGAAGGAGCTGAACTTGAGTTTGTTGCCAACGAGCGTTTCGGTCAATTCCAATATCAACCGGCAATTTAACCGACAAACCTTCAGAAACGTAATTCCTGCCGGGGAAGATCCCAACAACTTTTTGTCACTTCCCGAACTGCAACAGCGGAACTATTTGTTCAATTGGCAGTATGCCGTAAATTATAGCTTAACCAAGTCACTTCGGTTAAACCTCACGGCCTCGAACAACCATATTGTGCGCAACTATCTGGAAGACAAGAACGACCCCAATTCGGAAATTGATAAGGCACTGAGCCTCTGGGACGGTTTTTGGGATCTTGGAGAGCCCAATCGACATGCACAACAGATGCAGTTGAACTATGAAGTGCCATTCAATAAGATTCCCGCCCTTGATTTTATCTCGGCACAGTATAGCTATACCAGTAATTTTGACTGGCAGCGCGGGGGGGATGCCCTTACCGAAGTCGCCGGTTCCGCGATCAATACCGTTCAAAATGCCAGCACCCATAACCTTACCTCCAACCTTACCCTTCAGAAATTCTACGATCTTTTGGGTCTGAAGAAGAACGATGGCAAAGTCCTGGCCAGCCAGGCGGCTATTCGAAAAGACAAAGCGGGGAACCCATCAAAATCTGCCGAAAAAACACCCGATAAAACGAGTGGGCTGTGGAATACGGCTGTCGACGTCATTACCATGGTGAAGCGTTTGAACGTGAACTATAATGAAAGCAATGGTACGGTATTGCCAGGGTACACCCAAAGCATTGGTTTTATCGGCTCGGCAAGGCCCACCCTCGGTTTTGTGTTCGGGAGTCAGGCCGATGTGCGTTTCGATGCGGCCCGAAATGGCTGGTTGACCCAATTTGCTGACTTTAATGAACAGTTTATAAGGAGGACCAACAAGCAACTGAACATTACCGCTACGGCGCAGCCGGTACAGGACCTGACCATAGACCTTACGGCAGATCGGCAATATTCGAACAGTTTTCAGGAAAATTTCGAGATCATTACGGAAAATGGCGAACTTCGGTACAGCCAGCAATTGGGCAATAATTATGGTAACTTCAGCATTTCGACCATGATGATAGGCACCATTTTTGGAAAGAGCGACGAGTTCGATTCAACCTATTTCGAGATTTTCAAAGAAAATAGGCTCACCATCGCCAACCGCTTGGTGAACGATCGTGGCCAAGTCCCCGGCACCATCGATGCCGATGGCTTTCCCGAATTTTATGGAAAGACCAGTCAAGATGTTTTATTACCAGCCTTTTTTGCGGCCTATACCGGGCAGGATGTCGATCGGGTGAACTTGGACGTGTTCCGACAGATACCGATCCCCAATTGGAACATCAAATATACCGGCCTCATGCGCAACCAATGGTTCAAGAAAAAGTTTAGGCGTTTTTCATTGCAGCACGGCTACCGGGCAGCCTATAGTATCAATTCGTTCCAGACCAATTTGGAAAAGGAACAACTTATCAACGATGGCATCAGCCCTACAGATCCTGAAAATAACGATCTTTTGCCCGACCTCATCTTGAACAACGTGGTGTTGACCGATCAGTTCAACCCTTTGCTCAGGGTCGATTTTGAGATGCAGAATTCGGTAAGCATACTCGCCGAAGTGCGCACAGATAGAGCGATGTCTTTGAGTTTCGACAACAACCTCATGACCGAGATCAATGGCAGGGAATATACGGTAGGACTGGGTTACAGGATCAAGGATGTACAGTTCGTGACCAATATTGGGGGCAATAAGACCCGTTTGAAGGGCGACTTGAACCTCAAGGCCGACGTGAGTTTAAGGGATAATATCACCATCATCAGGAATTTGGATATCGACAACAACCAGATTACCTCTGGCCAGAACCTGCTCTCCATAAAGTTTACGGCCGATTATGCCCTGAGCAAAAACCTGAACGCGCTCTTCTTCTACGATCATTCGTTTTCCAAGTTTGCCGTTTCCACCGCATTTCCCCAAACTACCGTCAACACCGGCTTTACACTTCGCTATAATTTCGGCAATTGAGGCCAGTAATCTGTCGGTCAATGAACAGGAACAGTTTCGGTATCTTCAGAGCGTGGTTCCCAACCCATGGGGCGAACCTTTTTTTGAATAATCCGGCACCGGCTTTTTTTTCTTGAATACCTCTATTTAATCATTTACATTTGTTCGTTAATAAGATACAAAATGAACATACCATCGGAATTAAAGTATACCAAAGACCATGAATGGGTCAGGGTCGAAGGGGATATCGCAACGGTAGGAATTACCGATTTTGCCCAAGGCGAATTGGGCGATATTGTCTATGTTGAGGTCGAGACCCTTGACGAAACCCTGGAAAAAGAAGCGGTCTTCGGTACTGTGGAAGCTGTAAAGACCGTATCCGACCTTTTTTTGCCCTTAAGCGGGGAAGTTATTGAATTCAATACCTTATTGGAACAGGAACCTGAAAAAGTGAACAGTGATCCTTATGGCGAAGGTTGGATGGTAAAAATCAAAATAGGGAATACTTCCGAGCTTGCCGATCTTCTAAGTGCAAAGGCTTACAAAGAATTGATCGGTGCTTAAAAAAAACGGGTTCACCATCGTATTTTTGACATGGATGGGCCTGATTTCTTTTCTCAGTCTCCACTCCTTTAAAGACAATGCATTGCCAGATCTGGGTATTCCCAATATGGACAAGCTGGTGCATTTCGTGTTTTATGCCATGGCAACGTTTTTGGGCTGTCTTTTTATTAGGGAACGTACCCATGGCGAAAAAAAATTGAAACCCACCCTTGTTATCATTGGGATCCTGATGATCATATATGGTATGGTTATTGAGGTATTGCAGTATGGTTTCACCACATCAAGGGATGGCAATATCTTTGATGTTTTGGCCAATAGTATAGGCACTTTGGCCGGTATTTTGTCCATTGTATTTATATTTAAGGGGGAAAGACGATTAAATTGGAAATATTAATTGTTTTTTTAAGGATTATTTAATTAAATTAGCGAACATTAAAAAGCATAAATATGGAAGCGAAAAAGAGTCCCAAGGCAGATGTAGGACGAAACAGTAGTCTTTATTTTGTGATTGGTTTGGCCGTTGTAATGCTGGTCACATGGCAGGCATTGGAATGGAAAACCTATGATAAGGAAAATGAATATGACATTTCGCTGAACGTTGACGATCAGTTGGATGAAGAAGTACCCATGACCGAGCAGATCAAGACCCCACCGCCACCACCGCCTCCGGCAGCACCGGAAATCATTGAGGTGGTTGAAGATGAGGAAGAGGTAGAGGAAACGGTGATCGAGTCGACCGAAACCAGTCAAGAAGAAGAGGTGATCAGTGTTGACGACGTGCAGACAGAGGAAGTCGAAGATGACATCGACGTGCCTTTTGCGGTTATCGAGGATGTGCCTATTTTTCCGGGCTGTGAAAGTGAAAAGGATAAAAGGGCCTGCTTTAATTCCATGATGCAAAAGCATATTAGTAAAAACTTCCGTTATCCGGAAATCGCCCAGGAAATGGGTGTTCAAGGAAGGGTGAACGTAATGTTCGTGATCCAGAAAGATGGTAGCATCGGAAATGTTAGGATGCGGGGCCCCGACAAAAATTTAGAGGAGGAGGCCGCTAGGATTATTTCCAAACTCCCAAAAATGACCCCGGGAAAACAAAGGGGCAGGGCGGTAAGGGTGCCATTCAGTATCCCCATTACTTTCAAGCTACAATAGAAAGCATAACACTTTATAAAAAAACCAGGACATGTCCTGGTTTTTTGTTTTGGTGGTATTGGGCAAGGCGATGAGAGTCCATTGCTTGTAGAATGCACTATCGCCATCGGGCTAAAGTTGTTGGGAGGCTAAAATCGTTGAAAAAAAGGATTTATCCCGACCGCCTATTTGCCCTTTAAGCTGGTGTAGAATGTCTCTCGCAAGCGTTCAGGATTGATGAACCCACCCCCAAAAGAGCTGTCATATTCGGCCGTCAGTTCCTTGTCTGCCACCACTTCTTCAAGGGTCTTCCCAGCTTCGATTTGCGATTGTACCTTGGCTTTGATGTCCTGTAACATGGTCAAAAAAGCTTCCAATTCGAATCTAGAAGACGGCCTGCCGTGGCCGGGGATGATCTTGGTATCATCGTTGATGATCATGAGCGCCTTTTTTTGGGCTTCGATAAGACCATTGACACTGCCACCACTTCCCAGGTCGATATACGGGTAACGGCCCGCAAAAAAAGTATCGCCCATATGGAGCACATTGTTTTCGGTAAAATATACCATGGCATCCCCATCGGTATGTGCATTGTGCACATGAAAGGCCAGTATTTTTTCATCCCCGTCAAAAAAATTGATATCGTTGGAGAAAGTGACCTCCGGCAACATCTGCTTATATTCTTCCTCGGTAATTTCTTGAGCTTCCAGTTTCGTTTTTTGATTGCTGCCGATCCTGTCCCTAACATTATCATGGGCCACCAATACCGTTTCGCGCGAATTGAATTTGGCATTTCCGCCAGAGTGATCGCCGTGCATATGCGTGTTCAACAAAAAAGCGATCGGCTTGTCGCTTAAGGTGGCAATCGACGCCTTGATCTTGTCGCTCAAACGATCGAATTGGTCATCGATCATAAAAACATAGTCTTCACCCACATAAATACCAATATTGCCGCCCTGACCTGTGAGCATATAAACTTGTTTGGAAAGGGTATCGACTGAAATGTTCACCGGCGATTCTTGAGCGATGAGTATCGAGCATCCAAATTGGCAAAGAGCGATGGATAACAAAAAAGGGACTGTATTCATCTTGGTTTTTTAATTGCATTAAAGATAAGATAAACATAGGCATTTCGTTGCAGAAATTGGCATAGCGGCCTATCTTTGCAGCCGTAAAAAACAATGGATGAAAACCGCAGTAGACACTGCAAGAACGAGTTCATGGGCCTTGGTCATTTCCGATTTTAAGGAAATAACCAAAGCCCGCCTGGCGATCAGCGTGGTCTTCTCTTCCATTGCGGGCTATCTTTTGGGTGCGGAACATCTGACCTTGGTGCCTTTATTGATGCTTGCTTTTGGGGGCTATTGCATGGTCGGAGCCTCAAATGCCTATAATCAGGTCATTGAAAAGGATTTGGATGCCCTGATGAACCGTACCCGGAACCGTCCCATCCCCTCGGGCAGAATGACGGTCGGCCGGGCCATGTCGATCGCCATTACCCTCACCGTATTGGGTATCGTTACCTTATATATCCTCAACCCCAAAACAGCCATGTTCGGGGCTATTTCCATCTTTTTGTATACGAGTGTTTATACGCCCCTGAAGACCAAAACGCCACTTTCCGTTTTTGTGGGCGCCTTTCCAGGTGCCATCCCATTCATGTTGGGGTGGGTGGCGGCTACCAATGATTTTGGAATTGAGCCTGGCACACTGTTCATGATTCAGTTCTTTTGGCAATTCCCCCATTTCTGGGCATTGGGCTGGATGTTGGACGATGATTACAAAAAAGGCGGTTTCAAGATGCTGCCTACGGGTAAAAAAGATAGGGGCACCGCCTTGCAGATCATCATGTATACCATTTGGATGATGGTCATTTCCGTAATTCCCGTTTTCGGGATTACGGGAAGGTTGCAACTCTCCGTCGCGGCGGCAATCATTATCTTTTTGATGGGATCGGTGATGTTGTTCTTCGCCTTCCGACTCTATGAAAAAAGGGACAACGCTTCAGCCAAGAAATTGATGCTGGCGAGCGTAAGCTATATCACGCTGATGCAAATTGTCTATGTTGTTGATAAATTAATATAATATGAAAATATGGATTTGACCCAAGGTACCGAGAGGGAGAAAAATGAAAGGGCGAAAAAAATGATGCTGTGGTTTGGTATCGCCAGCCTTTTAATGGGCTTTGCGGGCTGGACAAGCGCCTATATCGTGAGCAGTAGCCGGGAAGATTGGTTGACCGATCTGCAGATTCCGTTTTACTTTTATATCAGTACCGCGGTAATCATGCTCAGTAGCCTAACTTATATTTTGGCAAAGAATGCGATTAGGTACGACCGTGCCAAAGCGTCTACGTCCTGGTTGTTTGTCACATTGATTTTGGGAGTGGCGTTCATCGTATTGCAGTTTAGGGGGTTCAACGAGATGTTGTCGTATGGCTACTACTTCACTGGCCCGACGAGTAGCATAAAAATGTCCTATGTTTTTTTGATCGCCGCGGTGCATATCGTGCACGTGCTGGCGGGGATCATTTCATTGATTGTTGTGCTCTTTAATCAGATGAAGGGAAAATATAGCTCCGAATCGTATTTGGGAATGTCTTTGGGCGCCACCTTCTGGCACTTCTTAGACCTGTTATGGGTATATTTGGTGCTGTTCATGACCTTTGTGAAATAATATTTTTCAAAAAAGTTTGTTTTGGCCCCTTTTCGACTTTTCTATGCACGAAAAAAATGTAAATTTGTGGCAACTTTAACTTTTCATTTATATATATGGATTCTACGGTGACATCATCTACGGAAGAAAACGTTTGGGGAGGCGGTAACAGGCCTTTGGGTGCCAGTTATGGCAAATTGATGATGTGGTTCTTCCTGGTATCGGATGCGCTTACCTTCTCCGGATTTTTGGCGGCCTATGGTTTTTCCAGGTTCAAGTTTATTGAATCCTGGCCCATTGCCGATCAAGTTTTTACCCACGTTCCTTTTTTCCATGGAAATTATCCCATGTACTATGTGGCGTTCATGACCTTCATCCTGATCATGTCCTCGGTTACCATGGTGCTTGCGGTGGATGCTGGGCATAAGATGAAACAAAATGCCGTGGTTTGGTACATGTTCCTGACGATTATCGGAGGCGCGATTTTCGTGGGCTCACAGGCTTGGGAATGGGCCACTTTCATCCGTGGCGATTATGGTGCCGTTGAGACACAGGGTGGAAGGATACTGCAGTTTGTAAAGGCCGATTCGGGCGAAAGGGCAGCCTTGGCAGATTTTGCCAAAACAATTCCATCTGAGCGCGTTAGGAACGAACGCAACGACGGGGTTTGGTTTCAGCAGGAAGGATTTTTACCCTCATATTCGCTAACTGAAGTTGCGGAAGGCCTAAAGGCCAATCCCAATATCCTGATCCGTACCGAGGCTATCAACGAGGAAGGACATAAAACGGTGCTTTCCAGGGAAGCTTCGCTTGAAAAGATCCAGGAGGCAAGATTGGTGGTCGAAGGGGCCAACCTGATTCATAACGAATACGGCAGCCGACTCTTTGCCGATTTCTTCTTTTTCATTACGGGCTTTCACGGTTTTCACGTATTTTCAGGGGTAATGATCAACATCATCATATTCTTCAATGTGATTTTGGGGACTTATGAACGAAGAGGACATTATGAGATGGTCGAGAAAGTTGGGTTGTACTGGCACTTTGTAGATTTGGTGTGGGTATTCGTATTCACCTTCTTTTACCTTGTTTAGCACAAAACAAGATTGGATCGAGTTAGAAAAGATTGCTTAATAAGTTATATAACAAATGGCACACGCACATAAATTAGAGATTTTTAGGGGGCTTTTGAAATTCAAGTCGAACACCCAAAAGATTTGGGGAGTACTGGTGTTTTTAACCGTGGTTACCGCCGTGGAAGTGGCATTGGGTATCACCAAACCCCATTCTTTGACACATTCTTACTTTTTGGGCATGAAGGTGCTCAATTGGATATTCATTACCTTGACCTTGGTGAAGGCTTATTATATCGCCTGGGATTTCATGCACCTCAGGGATGAGCGTTCCTCGCTTCGCAGGTCCGTGGTATGGACGCCGATCTTTCTGGTTGCCTATTTGGTATTTATTCTCTTGTTTGAAGCCGACTACGTATACAACGTTTACAAAGACGGCTTTGTAAAATGGAATTTTTAAGCCCAAAAAACCCACTAAAATTAACAGCATTATAAGACGGTTTCAATACCGTCTTTTTTATTTTTGCATAGAAATTGGCTTGATGAAAAAGACGCTTGTTCTCTTGGTTTTGTTCGTACTACCTATCGTTGCCTACCTATTCTTCGCTTCTGGTGTGAACAACTTCGGGAAATTGCCCATACTTACCGAAAACGTTAAAGATGTAAGCATACTCGACGATTCTTTTTCCTTAAAGAACAAAATCACGGTCTTGGGCTTTTTGGGTAGGGATGTGGCCAATAAAAAAGGAAATGTATTCAACCTCAACCAAAAAATTTACAAACGGTTCTATGAATTTAATGATTTCCAGTTCGTAATCATCGTTCCAAAGGAAGGTGAGGCACAGGTGACTTCATTGAAAAAGGAATTGGGCAACCTGGCCGATACGGCCAAATGGTTTTTCATCTATGCCGATGACCAGCAGATCAAAGAGGTATTCAACGGTTTAAAAACCGATCTTTCATTAGATCAGGACCTCTATACGCCCTATGTTTTCATCATTGATAAAGATCTGAATTTAAGGGGCCGAAAAAACGATGAAGATGAGGGGACCAAATATGGTTTCGATACCACCTCGGTGGCGGACCTGAACAATAAAATGGAGGACGACGTTAAAATTATCTTGGCAGAATATCGCTTGGCACTGAAAAAAAATAATGCCTATAGGTCGAAGTGAGGCCACTGGCCCGGTTGCCTTGTGCATACAAGACGTCGGGTCGTTGAGGAGAAAATAATGGAAAAAAGAAAATACACTTATGTTTGGGTATCCCTGGTCATACTGGTCTTCGGGATCATCTTTATTCCCCGGATCATCGATAGGATAAAAGGGGGCACGATCGTGCAAAACGATAGGATGAACAAGATGCCAAATGACGACGCACTGGCTTATGTGCTCCTGAACGGGAAGAAAAGGAAGGTCCCTTCGTTTGCCTTTTTAAATCAAGACAGCCTATTGGTAACCGATAAGGACTATAAGGGAAAAGTCTTTGTGGTGGAGTTTTTCTTCACCAGTTGTCCTTCGATCTGTCCCATCATGAACCAAAACTTGGTAGGGATACAGAACACCTTTAAAGAGGAGGATCATTTCGGCATTGCCTCCTTTAGCATCACGCCGGAATACGATACCCCAGCGGTGCTCAAGGAATACGCCGAACGCAACGGCATCACCGACTTTGATTGGAACCTGATGACCGGTGACAGTAAGGAGATATTGGATTTGGCCAATTCCGGGTTTTATATTTTTGCCGCCGAAGCACCTGAAGTTGCCGGAGGCTTTGAACATTCCGGGCTTTTTGCACTTGTCGACAAGAATGGCTATTTGAGATCCCGGGTCGATGCGTTCGGCAACCCGATCGTATATTACCGAGGGACGATTACGGAGGCGCAAGGCACCAATGAAGAGGGCGAAGAAGAACAGATTTCGATTTTGAAGGAAGACATAAAAAAATTATTGCAAGAATAGATGGATACCCTGTTGCAAAAGGAAAGGAAACTAAATTTATGGATCAATGTGGTCTCGGTCATCATTCCAGTGGTAGTGGCCATTTTGTTCGGGGTGAAAATACCTGATGTAGATCGGCTGGGATTTTTACCACCCATTTATGCCACGATCAACGGTTTTACGGCCCTTTTGCTGATAATCGCGGTTTGGGCCATTAAAAACGGAAAGAGACAGCTTCACAAAAATTTGATGACAGGTTGCATCATGCTATCGTTGTTGTTTTTGGTGATGTATGTGGCCTATCATATGACTTCCGATTCTACTTCTTATGGTGGGCAGGGCCCCTTGCGGTATTTGTATTATTTTATTTTGGTTTCACATGTACTGTTGTCCATTGCGATCATCCCCTTGGTCTTGAAGACCTATATGAGGGCCTATTTGAACAAGTTCGCCGAACATCGCAAATTGGCCAAGATCACTTTTCCGATTTGGTTATATGTTGCGGTTACCGGGGTCATCGTTTATTTCATGATTTCACCCTATTATCCCTAATATCCAAACATGTTCAGGAAGTTCGCTATCGTTGTTTTCCTCTGGCTCATTCAGCCACAAACTGTCATGGCCCAGTGCGCCATGTGCAGGGCGGTTCTGGAAAGTGAAGGAAATAATGCCGCTGCGGAAGGGGTGAACAATGGAATTGTTTATTTGATGGCCATCCCATATATTTTGGTCGGGGTGTTGTTTTACTTTGTCTATCGCAAGATGAGGGCCTAGTTTGGACCAATTTTAACACTTTTTTAAGGGTAGCTACTGTAACAATCTTGATTGGAGCAAGTCTTATGGTAATACGGTTCCCTCGGCCTAATTCATCAATCATCAGAAAACTATGTTCGATCTCGAAAGATGGCAGGAAATCTTTGACACCATCCGGAAAAACAAGCTTCGCACTTTTCTTACAGGCCTTTCCGTGGCTTCGGGCATTTTTATACTTGTCATTCTATTGGGGTTTGGACAGGGCATGCAAAATGGTATTGCCAAGGAGTTCGAGGCCGATGCCAGCAACCGTATTTGGGTATGGACCCAAGTCACCACAAAGGAATATAAAGGCCTGAATCCGGGCCGCCCCATTCAACTTAGAAACGAGAATTACGATTACGTAAGCACCAGGTACTCGGAAGGGCTGGACCGGGAATCGCCTGTTTATCGCGTGCGCGACGTGTTGGTGAATTACAAGAACGAGGCCATCGGTTATAGCGTTCAGGGGATAGCTTCGGGATTCCAGTTCATCGAGAACCAGTTTCTTTCCCAAGGCAGGTTCATCAACCAGAGCGATGAGGAATCGGTGGCCAAAGTGATCGTCATCAGCAATAAGATCAAGAGGGAATATTTTAAAAACGGAGAGGATCCCTTAGGCGACTATTTGGACCTTTCCGGAATAAAATTCAAAATTATAGGGGTGTACGGCGATGTTGGGGGCGAACGCGAGGAAGATAGGATGTTCATCCCCATTACCACGGCGCAACGGGTATTTAACGGGTCAAACCAGGTGCACAACCTGTCATATACCCTACAGCCGGCCGAAACCTTTGAACAGGCGGTTTCCGAATCGATGCAGTTTTCAAAGGAACTGAAATCCTATTTGCAGGAGGCCCATTCCGTGGCTCCCGATGACGGGAGTGCCATCAATGTCTTCAACACCCTGGAAGAGGCCAAAAGGTTCTATACGCTAACTGGGAGTATCAAGTTCTTTTTCTGGTTCGTCGGAATTTGTACCATCATTGCCGGGGTGGTCGGGGTGAGCAATATTATGTTGATTGTGGTCAAGGAACGGACGCGGGAAATCGGAATTCGCAAGGCCTTGGGTGCCAAACCGAGGTCTATCGTAGCGATGATCCTGCACGAGGCCATTTTTGTTACCGCCATCTCCGGTTTTACCGGTCTTATCTTTAGCATGGCACTTTTGGAACTGGTGGGGCCTATGATAGAAGTAGATTATATCCTGAATCCATCAGTGAATTTCAACGTGGCGCTCTCCACTGTTTTTGTATTGATTTTTGCGGGAACCCTGGCTGGTTTTTTTCCTGCATGGCGGGCGGCACACATTCATACCATTGATGCGCTACGGGATGAGTAAGTGGGTAATGGCGAGCAGCGGGCTTAGAAGTTATTGCCCATTCGATGCAGGTATTTAAAAAACGGAACCATGTTCAATAAAGACCGTTGGAAAGAGATTATCGAGGTGCTTACGGGCAATTGGTTCCGTACGGTGCTGACCGCCTTTGGCGTTTTTTGGGGCATCTTGATCCTGATCATCCTGTTGGCCGCGGGCAAGGGTTTGGAGAATGGCATTAAATCCGATTTTGGGGACATTGCCACCAATACCATGTTCATGTGGTCAAGGAATACCACCAAGGAATACCAAGGCCTTCCCAAGGGAAGAAGCTATAATTTTAAGCTTGAGGATGTCGAATCGATCAAGGATGCCGTCCCTACTTTGCGGTTTATTTCCCCCAGAAATCAACTGGGCGGTTTTCGGGGCACCAATAATGTCGTCAGGGGGATGAATACCGGGGCGTTCAATGTTTATGGCGATTATCCGGAAATCATCAACCAAGACCCGATGACCATTACCTCGGGTAGGTTTATCAATCAATCCGATATCAATGAGAAACGCAAGATCGCCATTATAGGGGAAGGCGTAAAATCGGAATTGTATGACACAGTAGAGGAAGTGATCGGATCATATATCAAGATACAAGGGGTGAACTTTATGGTCATCGGCACCTATAAAAAGAAAACGAGCGATGGGGATGGGGAAGAGGGCCAAAAACAGATTTTTGTTCCCTTCACCTCCTTTTCACAAGCATTTAACCGGGGCAACGATGTAGGCTGGATGGCCATCACTGCCAACGATGGTACTTCCATTACCAGTGTCAAGGAAAAAATTGTGGACGTGGTGAAGCGCAATAGGAAAATACATCCCGACGACCTACGGGCCGTTGGCTATTTCGATTTGTATGAGCAGTACAATCGGGTGGAAAGTCTTTTCGGCGCCATGCGGTTCATTGCCTATTTCGTGGGCATATTGGTTCTGCTGTCGGGTATCATTGGGGTGAGCAATATTATGTTGATCGTGGTGAAGGAACGCACCAAGGAAATCGGTATCCGAAGGGCTTTGGGAGAAGCTCCGGCATCGATCAGAAAGCAAATCCTGATGGAATCGATATTCTTGACCATCATTTCGGGAATGCTGGGGATCGTGTTCGGAGCCCTTTTCATATTTGGAATCAATTCCCTTTTAGATTCGGTAGGGCCAGTAGACATGTTCAGCAACCCAAGTGTTAGTGTGGGGGTAGTGGTGGGTGCCTTGATGATTTTGATCGTTTCGGGTCTTATGGCGGGATATATTCCCGCTCAGAGCGCCATCAAGGTGAGGCCCATAGAAGCGTTGAGAACGGAGTAGCAGGGATATTAAAAAGCAAGGGCCAATATCCATTGAACCAATTTAATCGCCCGAAACACCAAAAAGAATAAAACATTAACTAGTTGATATCCTATGAAAAAATCAGTGACCATCGGTATTCTCATTTTTATCGTATTGGCCTTCGGGGGCTCGATGTATTATCTATACCAGAAAAACGCAGAAGACCCGGTAGTTTACCAGACCGAACAACCGTCAACACAGACCATTATCAAAAAAGCGGTCGCTACCGGCAGTATTTTGCCATTGGAAGAGGTTTTGATCAAACCGAACATTTCGGGAGTGATCGAGGAAATCTTCGTGGAAGGGGGCGATTACGTAAGGTCCGGAGACCTTTTGGCCCGGATCAAAGTGGTCCCCAATTTAACGGCACTCAACGATGCACGGAATGCCATTGAAGATGCCAAAATCGCCCTAAGTGACCAAAAACGAAATTTTACGAGACAACAAAACCTCTTTGAAAAAGGAGTGGTGTCAAAAGTAGATTTGGAGCGGGCGCAGCTTACCTTGGATCAGGCGCTTCAGGCCTATGCCGCGGCCAACAAACGCTACGACATCGTAAAGACCGGCACCACACAGGGCTATGGCAATGCGGCCAACACACAGATCAGGGCCACCGTAAGCGGGATGGTACTGGAGGTCCCGGTGGAAGTGGGGAACCAGGTCATCGAAAGCAATAATTTTAACGAAGGGACCACCATAGCCGCCATTGCAGATGTCGATAAAATGATCTTCGAAGGGAAGGTAGACGAGTCTGAAGTGGGTAAGATCAAGGAAGACCTACCCCTTGAAATTACGGTAGGGGCGATTGAAAACAAGGTATTTGATGCGGTATTGGATTATATCGCGCCCAAAGGCAATGCCGAAAATGGTGCGATTCAATTCGAGATCAAGGGCTCGCTCAAAAAAGGGGACAGCACCTTTATCCGAGCCGGTCTGAGCGCCAATGCCTCCATTATTCTAGGGAGGGCCGATAGTGTTTTGGCCATCAAGGAAGCCTTGGTGCAGTTCGACGCCAAGACCAAAAAACCCTTTGTTGAAATCGAAAAGGGAAACCAGCAATTTGAACGTTCTGATATTGAACTGGGGCTGAGCGACGGCATTTTCGTGGAAATAAAATCGGGTATCACCAAAGACGACAAAATTAAAGTTTGGAACGAAGTGAAGCCGGATGAATTCAATGGTTAACTTTATTTAACATAATTTTTGTATTATATCTTGTAACAAATGAACACCTTGTGTGTCCTATACCCGGCTTATGGGTGTTACAATGCCCAATAACTAACCAAAGGAACATGATTGAAATTAAAAATCTTCACAAATCCTATAAAATGGGAAGCAATTCCCTTCACGTGCTCAAAGGCATTGACTTTTCTGTCGACGATGGGGAGTTGGTCGCCATCATGGGCTCTTCGGGTTCTGGCAAATCAACCCTCTTGAATATACTCGGGATGCTGGATGAGGCCGATTCAGGGGAATACACCCTCGATAGCGTGCCCATTAAGAACCTTAACGAAACCAAAGCGGCCAATTACCGAAATAAATTTTTGGGCTTTGTATTTCAATCCTTCAATTTGATCAATTACAAAACGGCCATGGAAAATGTGGCCTTACCATTGTATTATCAGCGTGTGCCCAGAAAGGAACGTGAAAAAAAGGCCTTGATGTACCTTGAACGTGTTGGGCTCAGGGAATGGGCGACGCATTTGCCCAGTGAACTTTCCGGGGGCCAAAAGCAAAGGGTAGCCATCGCTCGGGCGATGGCGGCAGAACCCAAGGTATTGCTTGCCGATGAACCTACCGGCGCATTGGATAGTAAAACCTCGCTTGAAGTCATGGAATTGATCCAAAAGATCAACGATGATGGCAATACCATTTTGATCGTGACCCATGAGGCGGATATCGCACAGATGTGCAAACGAATTGTGCACTTGAAGGATGGTGTAATCGTAGAAGATAAAAAAGTTAAACAGGTAAGGGCGTCGTCATATGTTCAGTAGGGATACCTGGAAGGAAATATTTGAAACGATTGCAAAAAACAAACTGCGCACTTTCCTTACAGGATTTACGGTGGCCTTGGGCATTTTTATTTTCGTGGCCCTCTTTGGGATGGGCAACGGCCTCAACAATACTTTCGCCAAGTTTTTCGGGGAAGATGCCACTAACGTATTCTATTTATTTCCAGGGCAGACCACCTTGCCCTATAAAGGCTATAAGGCCAATCGACGCATCGAGTTCGAAAATGAGGACTTGGTTGATCTGGAAAAGAATTTTGCCATGTTCATGGAATATATCACCCCTAGGATCGGCAGGTCTGGATTGGTGAAATATAAAGAAGAATCGAACAACTACAGTACCCGAGGCGTTGGTCCCGCCCATCAATTCGCTGAGAAGACCATTATGATGCAGGGACGGTACCTCAACGAAACCGACATTAAGGATAAAGCCAAATATGCGGTCATTGGCCGTTTGGTGGCCAAGGACCTCTTCAAGGGCGAGAATGCCATTGGTGAATTCATCGATATTTCGGGAAGCGTTTTTAAGGTCATCGGGGTGTTTCAGGACGATGGTGGGGACAATGAGGAACGCCTGATCTACATTCCCTATACCACCCGGCAATTGATCGAAAAGAACAACGACAAGATCGATCAGATCATCCTGGCCTTTAAGCCCGAAATCGGATATGCCGGAGCCATGGCCTTTGAAAGAAGCTTGGACAAATATATTAGGAGCAAAAAAATCATCAGTCCGAAAGATCCCAACGGACTTTTTATCAGAAACATCGCCGATCAATTGAAACAAAACCAGCAGTTCGCTGGGGTGTTGCAGTTGATCATTTCCGGAATAGCCTTCGCCGTCATCATTTCCGGTATTATCGGAATCAGTAACATTATGCTGTTCGTGGTCAAGGAGCGGACGAAAGAAATCGGTATCAGAAAGGCATTGGGCGCCACGCCAAGAATCGTGACCAGTACTATTCTCCTGGAATCGATTTTCATCACCACCATTTTTGGAATTTTGGGGATGCTCCTGGGTATCGGTATGCTGAACTTCATCGGCAATAAGCTGGCGGACGATTATTTTATCACCAACCCATTTATTGATACATGGACGGCTATTTTTGCGACCATTCTGCTGATCATTTGTGGCACCATTGCGGGTTATGTGCCAGCACGCAGAGCGGCCCAAATTAAACCCATTGTGGCCTTAAGAGACGAATAACATGAGACAACTATTTGACAGCAATACTTGGCAAGAGATCTTTCAGTCGATAAAGCGCAATAAAATACGTACTTTTTTGACCATGATCGGGGTATTCGTGGGCATCTATATCTATATCGGTCTTTCAGGGGCGTCGAAAGGGCTTGACAACGGCTTTGAGAAACAATTCGAATCGGTGGCCATGAACAGCCTTTTTACCTGGGCACAGAGCACCAGTATACCTTACGGCGGATATAAAACAGGCCGGCAGTTGCAGTTGAAATTATCGGATGTGCAGACCCTTCAGAACAGGATTCCCGAGATACAATACATTGCGCCAAGGAATGCCAGGGGCGTATTTGGCGATTCTGCGGCGACTGTGGTTCGGGGTTTGAAATCGGGCAATTATGCCATTTACGGCGATTATCCTGTATTTACGCGCATCGCGACCAAGAAAATTTACGACGGCGGCCGTTTCATCAATGATGAAGACATCGAACAATCGAGAAAGGTATGTGTGATAGGGGAACGTACCCAAAAGGAGTTGTTCGAGGAGGATGAAAATCCCATCGGGGGTTATATCAGACTGGACAATGTCTACTTCCAGATCGTGGGGGTGCACAAATTCACCCCGGGCGGTGGGTTTGAGTCTGACGGCGACATCTACATTCCCTTTACCACCTTTAAAAAATTGTACAATACCGGGGACGATGTTTCCTGGCTCACCATCGCTGCTTATGATGATGCGGATGTTATTAAGGTAGAAGAGGATGTAAAGTCGGTTTTGAAGCAGATCCATCGGGTCGATCCCAAAGATGAACGTGCTTTTGGTTCATTTAACCTAGGGGAAATTTTTAACCGGATCATGGGGTTTGCCAACGGACTCACCTTTTTATCGCTCATTGTGGGCATTGCTACCATTTTGGCAGGAGTCATCGGCATCGGCAATATCCTGCTTATCTCGGTAAAGGAACGCACCAGGGAATTGGGCGTTAGGCGGGCACTGGGGGCCACACCGGCAGAAGTGAGGAACCAAATCATCATCGAATCGTTGTTTCTGACTCTTTTGGCGGGTATCATCGGCATCATCATTGGGGCAATCACCCTAAAATTGATCGATATGGCCACTCAGGGCACGGATTTCCCCTATACCAATCCAACGGTACCGATACCTTATGTCATCGGAGCCTTGGCGTTGATGGTGGTCTTGGGAACGCTCATTGGGCTCATACCCGCCCAGAGGGCGGTAAGTATAAAGCCCATTGATGCCTTGAGGGAAGAATAACAACAAAAACTAATCTTAACTAATAAATTATCAAACACAAATACGAACGGAAATGAACAAAATTGTAAAGTACATATTGATTGGGGTATTGGTGCTGGGTGCACTTTGGGCTGCTGCTTTTTTTATCAAATCGAACAGCAAATCGTCCATTACTTATGAAACCCAAAAGCCTTTCATTTCCAGTATAGAAAAGAAAACGGTGGCCACGGGCAAAGTAATCCCGGAGGACGAGGTGGAGATCAAACCACAGATATCCGGAATTATAGATCAGATCTTCTTGGAAGAGGGTGTGAAGGTAAAGGCGGGAGACCTGATCGCCAAGATCAAGGTTGTCCCCAATGAGCAGTCGTTGAACCAGGCCAGCGGGAGGGTAAGAACCGCCCAGTTGGCCTTGGGCAATGTGAAGATTGAATATGACCGCAATAAATCCCTGTTCGAGAAAGGGGTGATTTCAAGCCAGGATTTCAATACCCTCAAGCTGCAATTTGAACAGGCCGAACAGGAACTGAAAAATGCCCAGGCCGATTATCAAATCATCCGAATGGGATCTGCCGGGGGATCTACTACCGCAAACACCGATATTCGGGCCACCGTCTCGGGTACGATCTTGGAGATCCCCGTGAAGGAAGGGGATCAGGTGATCCAGAGCAACAACTTTAACGATGGCACCACCATCGCCTCCATTGCCGATTTGGGCAAAATGATTTTTGAAGGGAAGGTAGATGAAGGCGAGGTCGGAAAACTAAAGGTCGGAATGCCATTGAAAATAAGTCTTGGTGCAGTGGAAGGAACAGAATTGGACGCAAAATTGAAGTTCATCGCGCCAAAAGGCCTGGAAGAGGCCGGAGCGGTGCAGTTCAAGATCGAAGGAGACGTGGAAGTGAAAGATGATATTTTCATCCGTGCGGGCTACAGTGCCAATGCTTCTCTGGTCCTCGAGAAAAAGGACAGCATTCTGGTGATTCCGGAAGCGCTGCTGCAATTCGACAAGGACACCGAAAAGCCTTATGTGGAAGTGGCGGTCGGAGCCGTAAAAGAACAAAAATTCGAACGCAAAGATGTCGAGATCGGTATTTCCGACGGCGTGAACGTGGAAATCATTTCCGGGATTACCGAAGAAGATCAGGTGAAGCAATGGAACAAAACCGAACCGATCAAGAAAGGAGAAGATGACGGGGAAACCACAGGGGACAGCGGCGAATAGTGAAAAACATCAATCAAACAATAATCAAAAAACAATCAAATGAAAGTTAAATTAACGGCACTACTGCTGGTATTTTCCATAGGGCTGGTCTCGGCCCAACAAAAAAAATGGACCCTTGAGGAATGCGTCGTCTATGCGGTGGAAAACAACCTCAGCATTGAACAATTCGAACTAGATCTGGAAAATGCCACGATCGACCGATCCGATGCCATAGGGGGCATGCTTCCCGATTTGAACGGGCAATTCAGCATCTCGGGGAATACGGGGCTATCGTTCGACCCTACCACCCAAAACCCGGTTACCACCACCATCCTGGCATCTTCGGGCAACCTCACCACCTCCATCAATTTGTTCGACGGACTTCGTAACATCAATCGATTGCATAGGGCCAAGCTCAATGCCATCGCGAATCAGTACCGCTTGGATAACTTGAAGGACGACATACGTTTGAACGTGGCCAATGCCTATCTCGCCATCCTTTCCAACAAAGAATCGTTGAAAGTGGCAAAGGCACAATATGCGGTCACGGAACAAGATCTGAAACGGACCAAGGAATTGGTCGATTCCGGGGTTTTGCCCCAAGGAGATCTCTTGGAAATCGAAGCCACCGCGGCAGGACAGCAACAACAGATCGTCAATGGCACCAATTTGGTGCTCATTTCCAGGATCAACCTGGCACAATTGTTACAGATCACCGATTACGAATATTTCGATATTGCCGATGAGTCTTTTGAAGTACCACCGAGCGAAGTGACCCAAAACTCGCCCAAGGCCATTTTTGAAAAGGCTTTGACTTTTAGGAATGACATTAAATTTTCAGAATCCAATGTGGAATTGGCCAAGAAAGACCTTCAGATTACCAAAGGGGCCCTGTATCCTACGTTAGGGGCATTTTTCAATTACAATACCCGTTACTCCGATCAGAATTTTGATCCGGTGACAGGAAACCTAATTGGTTTTAAAGACCAATTATACCTCAACGACGGTATTTCCTATGGTGCACAATTGAATATTCCGATTTTCAATGGTTTTAACGTCAACAACAACATCAAAAGATCAAAGATCAGTGTGAAAAAGGCCGAATTGCAATTGCTGCAGGATAAATTGGACCTGGAAAACACGGTAAATCAAGCCTATGTCGATGTGAACAATTCGGCAACAGCCTATGAAGCCGCTCAAAAGAGCCTGGAAGCGCGTCGATTGGCTTATCAATATAGCAAAGACCGCTACGAACTCGGTGTATTGAACGCCTTCGATTTTAGCCAGGCACAGGCCAGGGTCGACAATGCCGAAGCGGAAGTGATCCGTACCAAGTACGACTATATTTTCAGGATCAAACTACTTGAATTTTTCTTCGGGATCCCCATTGAATTGAACTAGTGAAGCAATAACACCAATGGCCCTGATTTTAAACATAGAGACCGCTTCCACCAATTGCTCGGTCGCCTTGGCCAAAGAGGGTGTAATATTGGCCATTAAGGAGGAGGATACGCCCAATTACTCGCATTCGGAGCAATTACACGTTTTTATTCAAGCGGTGCTTACCGAGGCAAAATATGATCTTGAGGACCTTGATGCCATTGCGGTAAGCAAAGGTCCTGGATCTTACACCGGACTGCGTATCGGGGTGTCGGCAGCGAAGGGACTCTGTTTTTCTTTAGATCTGCCGCTGATTTCCATCCCTACACTGGAAAGTATGGCCCAACAAGTGAACGGGGGGGACTTTATCATTCCATTGCTCGACGCCCGTCGAATGGAGGTGTACGCCGCAGTTTTTGATAAAGACCGACATAGGGTAAGGGAGACCAGGGCCGAAATCGTGGATGAACATTCCTTCGAAGAATTTCTTCAAAAAGGAAAAGTCGTATTGTTGGGCAGCGGGGCCGAAAAATGTAAGGAAGTGCTTTCGGGGCCCAATGTGATTTTCAATACCGAGGCGGTACCCTCTGCAAGGGAAATGGCATCGCTCTCCTACCAAAAATTCCTTGACAGGGAATTTGAGGACGTCGCCTATTTTGAACCCTTTTATTTAAAAGACTTTTTGATCACCAAGAAGCAAGTTTGACCATCGAGGAAGTTCCCTAGGATTTTGTCCTTATTTAAAAATTCGATAGGTTGTTTGCCGGGCATCGTGGCGCATTTCATGCATATCGCTCCTCACAAAAGCTCCGGAGACAAGTCCGCAAAAGTTGCTGATTATTGGCCCATCGCCACTGAATGCGTATCCAGTACAAATGATGGTGGTGGCAGGATTTTGGCCAAAAACATAACCAGCGATGAGTAATGAAGGAAGAAATGACTTTTTCATTTGAAAAAGTTCAGAAAACAAATACCTTAATTTGGCAATAATGGCTTCACAGGCCCAAACTGCTACTACCGCCGCTGCTTCCTTTTTTGGCTGGGGGCAGGCTACTGTTATGATAGTCGAGCAGTTGAACCACATCTTCTTCTTTGCTGAGGTTCAAACCGAATTGGGAAACATATTTTTTGAGTTCGCCGGAGTTGCCACCGATGGCCTTTAGCACATTTCTTTTGTTCAGTTTGATCAATTGAGCAGGGGTATCTCCTTTTTTAAGGTAGTATTCCGAAACGTCGAGATAAGCAGGCGGATCATAGGTGTCATAACCGTTATCGGGTTTTTCGGCCTGCCTGAACTTCTTCTTGGGCTTGAACAATAGTACGATTTTGCCCACATTGAGCGGATTGAAATAGCCTTCTTTCACACGATTTCCATCCTTGTAATCGAGAACCGCATAGGTCTTCCCATCAAAGGTGGCCCAGATGTTTTTCCTTCTCAAGAGTTTGCGGGGCTGCTGGTTGTTGTCCAATAGTTCCACGGCATCGTTCAACGCATCGTAGCGCATCAAGGCCGCGGTCTGTTGGGTTCCATTGATTACGGTTTCCCCTTGTTTGTAGATTTCGTTCATATAACGGGAACCTTCTATGGGAACTTCCCTGATCACGATCCCTGCCTGGGTGTCGGTAGTGATTCCATCTCCATTGCCGTTGGTCTGTCCATATGAAAAGGCAGTGCCTAGCAGCAGTATCATCAACATTTTTTCCATGATTCAGTATTTAGTAATACTTAAAGATAGCAAAAACCATGCTAAAAATCAAGGGGTTATCGTTTTATGGAGGTTTCGGTAGGGCGGATTATTTGAGTCCATAGACCACCCTTTGGGGAAAGGGGATTTCAATGCCGGCCGCGTCGAAACGGTGCTTGGTTTCTTCCATGACATGAAAATGGGCCTTCCAAAAATCCTCGTTTTTAGCCCAAAACCGCAAAGTGAGGTTGACAGAACTATCGGCCAATTCGCCCACATAGACTTCGGGAGCCGGTTCTTTTAGGATGCTGCTTTTTTCTTCACAAATCTGAAGCAGGATTTCCTTGGCCTGTTTGATATTTGATCCATAACCGATTCCAACATCAATCTTATCACGGCGTGTGGTCTCTGTATTGTAATTGATGATGTTGTTATTGCTCAATTGGCCGTTCGGGAGGATGGCGACCTGGTTGCCGAAGGTATTGAGTTTGGTGGTAAAAATCGTGATTTCTTTAACGGTACCCTCAACGCCCTGTGCCGAGATAAAATCCCCGACCTTAAAAGGTTTGAAGATCAAAATCAAGACGCCACCCGCAAAATTGGCCAGGGATCCTTGTAAGGCCAAGCCTATCGCCAAACCTGCGGCACCGACAATGGCGACCAAAGAGGAGGACTTCACGCCCAACTGGGTAATCACCAACACAAACAATATGGCCTTGAGCGCCAAGCTGATGAAGCTTTGTAAAAATGATTCCAGTGCAAGATCATAATCTTTCTTTTGGAAGAACTTATGAACCATCCTGTTGATGAACCTAACGATCCAAAGACCGATCACGAATATGAGGGTCGCGGTCAATAAATTGGGGAGGATTTCCCAAATAAGGGCAATGCCTTTGTCAATATATTCTTGGTAGTTGGAAATTTCTTTCATAGGGTTTTAAGTTTGGGTGAGAAACCTAACAAAATTAATGGTCGGCATCAACATTTATCCATTAAATTCTTGTTAAAATTAAGGATTCAGGCTGGCCTTCAACTGTTTCAATGCAACCGGTACCGCTTCATTGGGTAACTGGCAGCTGCCACTTTCACAGATATAGATCAGGGTTCTGCCCTCCACATATCTGTCTTTTAAAAGCGCCAGGGAACCACCTTTTCGGGAGCCTGTAAAGAGCGTATGGGGTAAATAGTGTTGGCGCATTTGACCTGCCTTCTCGGCATATTGGGATCCTACTATGGCCACTTCATGGAACGGAAGGTTTAAAAGCAGCGCCAGTTGGAGCCAATTGGCATGGCTTTGTGCATTCGTTGAGAAATTGACCTGTATGTTGACAAGCATCTGCGTGGCAAGCACCTTATAGGGCTCCAATGAAAAATGGTGCGCGAGTCGGAAGAGGTTTTTGGCCATGATCGAGTTCGAGGCGGGAATCACGTTATCGGCGGTTTCAAGGGTCCTTCGGATCAGATAATCATCCTGTTTTTGGGTAAAGTAAAAGAGTTTGCTCCCCGAATCATGGAAATGCGCCAAGCAATATTCGGTAAGGGATTTGGCCTTGGAGAGCCAATTCTCTTCAAAGGTGACCTCATACAGGGCGATGTATGCCTCGATCACCGTGGCATAATCTTCGAGATAACCGTTGATGCTGCTTTTGCCGTTTTTGTGGTTGTGAAGGAGGCCGCCTGCTGTGGTGGTCATATATTTTTGCAGGAAGTCGGCATTTTTTAAAGCTAGATCGAGGTAGGCTTCATTGCCGAGATAGCGATATGCGTCGACCAGCCCTTTGAGCATCAAACCGTTCCAGGAAGTGAGTATTTTATCGTCCAATCTGGGCCGTTTCCGTTGGTCGCGATGCTTTTTTAATATTGTCAGACAAGCATCGACGGTTTGCTTCAATCGGTCGATTTCGAGGCCATGTTTTTCGGCGATCTCCTCATCGGACGCATCCCTGATCAAAACATAGTGATCGTGTTCCCAAAGGCCATAATCGTTGATATTGTAATAATCTTTGAAAACTTCGAAGTCGCTGCCCAGCAGAGTCTCTAGGGTTTCCATCTTCCAAACATAGAATGCCCCTTCCTCCAAAATGCCCGCCTCGTTCAGGCTATCGGCATCCAAGGCTGAATAAAAGCCGAAGGAATCCGACATCAGTTCGGCCTTTACAAAGTCGATCGTACGCGCCACCGTATCCCGATAAAGATCACTTTTTGTAGCGGCATAGGCCTGTGCATAAAGGCTCAGCAGTTGGGCATTGTCGTACAGCATTTTTTCGAAATGGGGCACATGCCATTTCACATCCACTGAATATCGGGAAAAGCCGCCCCCCACATGGTCGAAAATCCCACCCCATGCCATCCGCCTGAGGGTGGTATGCACATAATCGAGGATTTTGGAATCGCTTTGTGCGGTGCCGTAATGCAATAGAAAATTAAGGTTCACCGGCATCATGAATTTGGGGGCACGCTTGTATCCGCCCAAAAAACCATCGAAATATTGCGACCAATCTTTCACGGCCTCTGCCAGCTGCCCCATGCCATAAACATCTGTATGGGTTTGGTGCTCGACCAAATTGATGGCCTTAATGCCCTCCGCCATCTTCCGGGCGTAATCGAATATCTTTTCGGGTTCGTTTTGATACAGTGCTGCCAGATGTCCCAGAACATCGATCCATTTTTCTTTTGGGACATAGGTGGCGCCCCAGAACGGACGGCCATCGGGCAGGGCTACTATATTCAAGGGCCAGCCGCCACTGCCTGTCATCATTTGAAGCGCATCCATATAAATATGATCTACATCGGGCCGTTCTTCCCGATCGATTTTAATGTTGATAAAATGCGTATTCATCGTCTTTGCCACCTCTGAATCTTCGAAACATTCGTGTTCCATGACATGGCACCAGTGGCAGGCAGCATAACCAATACTGATGAGCAAGAGCCTATCCTCTTTTTGGGCCCTTGCCAAGACCTCGGGATGCCAACCTTCCCAGTGCACTGGATTGTGCGCATGCTGCAATAGATACGGACTGGTTTCATGGATCAGGGCATTGGTGAACTTAGGCTTCATAATGGTGTTTTTGCACTTGTTGTAGGGTATGCGAACCGCTGCTGGGATGCGAACGATGCTTCTGCGAATGTAAACTAAACAAAAAAGCACCGGTCGGGAGACAGATGCTTTCGTTTTATCGGGGTACCATTTTATTTTACTTCGAAGGTAATTTTGACGTTCACCCGATAGTGTTCGATTTTGCCGTGGTTAACCACGGCACTTTGTTCGTGCACATAAACCGAACGGATGTTTTTTACCGATTTTGAGGCTTCCGCTACCGCATTCTGTGCGGCGTCTTCCCAACTTTTTTCGGAGCTGGCCAAAATTTCAATTACTTTAAGAACTGACATATGATTTCTATTTTTAGGTTCCCTACAAGATAACAAATAAAATGGTTATTTCACAGGGCGGCCCACTTCGATCAGCCGTTCAGGGCCACTACTTCATTGACCTTGTCGCCCATCATGTTCTTGAGCATGGTCTCTATGCCGTTTTTCAGGGTATAGGTGGAAGACGGACATCCGCTGCAGGCGCCTTGAAGTATGACATTCACCCTTTTGCTCTCAGCCTCATACGACTGAAACAATATATTACCCCCATCACTTGCCACGGCCGGTTTCACATATTCTTCAAGGATGTCGATGATTTGTTTGGAGGTATCATCCAAAGTTGCGGGTTGGCCATTGTTGGTGGGTGCGGCTTTGGTCTTTTGCACAATGCTTTGGGTGCTGGCCACTTCCTTGCCTTCTGCGATGAAATCGCGAATGAATTCCCTGATTTCCAGGGTAACTTCCTCCCATTCGGCCATGTCGTACTTGGTCACCGAAACGTAGTTTTCGTCCATGAAAACCTCCTTGACGAAGGGAAAATGGAACAATGCTTTCGGAAGGGCGGCATCCTTGGCATCATCTATGTTCTTGAATTCCAATGCCGTGGGTACGATTTTTCGGCTCGCCACGAATTTCATCACTGCAGGATTGGGCGTTACTTCGGCATAAACGGTAACGGCGACTTTCTTGACCATTTCCGCTTCCACGACCACCGGCTCCCCGGCATTGAGGTACTCTACCAATTGCTGGGCAACTTCGTCTTTTACATCTTCCCATTCCACGATGTCATAACGTTCCAGCGCTATAAAATTTCCTGAAATATAAACGGTCTTGATAAATGGAAGGTAAAACAGTTGTTGTGCCAAGGGTGAATTTTTGGCCTCATCAATATTTTTATACTCATAATTTTGATGCTGGGTAAGAAAGTGGTTGGTCTCAAACTTCAATATCGACGGATTGGTGGTTTCCTTCACCGTGATCACGAACTCCTTCATAACAGTTTATTTTATGCAAAAATACGATGAAATTCCTATTTGACCACCATATAATAATGTGGTATTTCAACCGTTATACTTTATGTTTAGTCGATATAATACATTCCCTTGACCTAGATGAGATATCGTTTGATAGTTGTGCTTTCGGTTTTTGCTTTCGGTTTTCAAACCAATGCGCAAGAAGGAATCCCCGTTTATTTTGATTATTTGGCCGATAACTATTATTTGGTATATCCATCTATGGCAGGAATCGGGGAAGGCGGAAAAATCAGGGCTACCGTTCGCAAACAGTGGTTCGATGTTCAGGACGCGCCCAATTTACAGACTTTGAATGCACACTTCAGGATCGGGGAAACCAATAGCGGGGTAGGGGCCATCATTTTCAATGATGCCAATGGCTACCATTCCCAAACAGGGGTGAAGCTCACCTATGCCCATCACTTAAAATTGGGAGGGGATGCAAGATACCTCAATCAGGTTTCCTTCGGGATCAGTCCCACCTTATTGCAGACCAGATTGGATGAGAGTGAATTTTTATCGCCGGGAGGGATTGTGGATCCCGCCATATCGGGCACCAATATCAGCGCTGCCTATTATAATGTAGACATCGGGATGTCTTATAACCTGATGGAATTCTATGCGCATTTTGCCACCCTTAACGTTTTGGCGACCGAAAGGAGCCTTTACCGTGTGGGCAGGTTAGATCCCGCGAACGTGCCGGTGGTTGACAATCTTAGGCGGTATCTGCTTTCTGCCGGATATATTTTTGGAAGGAATGAATGGCAGGTTGAGCCCTCGATACTCTTTCAAATGACCGATTTTACCAAGGAGAAAACCCTCGATATCAACGCCAAAGTCTATAAGGACGTGGATTTTGGACGCATTTGGGGCGGTCTTTCGTATCGAAGAAGCTTTGATGGCGCCCAATTCGTTGACGGCAACTCGTTTGGGGAACAAAGACTACAGTTGTTCACCCCGATCGTTGGGGCCAATATCAATAACTTCATGGTTTCCTATAACTATTCTTATCAGTCCGGTGCCATACGGCTTTCCAATGGTGGTTTCCACCAGATTACCCTTGGATATGATTTTGGCCAGTCCGAACGCAAGTACGATTGTTATTGCCCTGCGGCCCAATGATAAAATGGGCCTACCCCGTTGAAGAAGTGGCCCATTCCATACATCACCCTATTTTTAAAGAATTCAGACCGGTCTAGTCCCAGCTAAAATCTTTTTTGGCGGCTTGTTTCTTGATCGCTTCGAGCATGGCACTTTCCAGTTCGCCCTTGGTGGCTTCCTTTTGATTTTCCAGGAGGTAGGCTTCCCGTTTGGCATTCAGCGATTGGATCTCTGCTTGGATCTTGCCGCGTTCCGACTTCTTTTCGTTGATAAAGGCCTCGATTTCGGGTCTTGACTTTTCTTTCAAGCCTTCGGGCAATTGGTCTTTTTCGATTTTGGCCACACTGAAACCCGGCCTTTCCGAGGCATCGATCAAATCCCATGATTCGTTGGCATATAAGCTTGAACTTTTGCTCACCGCCCTTTTTACGGCCACCGACGCTTCCATTTCCATGGCATTGTCATCTTGGGCCCTTTGTTGGTTTTGTTTAGCGGCGCCCATGGCACCATAAGAAACATAGGTTTTGTTCAACTTGCCATTGAGCTTGATGATGATGTCGTCGTAAGGGGTGCTGATGTGGACCACCTGACGGTTATGGTCAATGGCCATATACTCTCCTCCGGTTAGCCTGGCGCCTTCCTTCCAATGGGTATGGATGCCTTCCTCATAGCTGCCACAGAAAATGGTATTGACCACAACATCTTTTTCCTTGGCGTTCAATACGGCCCCTCTATAGGAGAGCCTGCCCTGATCGAACGGTTCGTTACCTGCGATGAAGATCATTTTCAAGTTATCCGGATTCCTGCCCCAATCGAGTTGCTTCAATGAAGTTTGTATCACTTCCCCGCAATATTCTTCCCCTCCATTGGTCGACAGCGAAAAAAGCTTCTCTGAGATTTCATCAAGGTCACTGCTGAAGCCAAGTACTTGTTGGATGTACCCTTCTTGGGCGGAAAGGTTGTCGTTGCCGTATTGATAGAGTGCAATTTCCAACCTTGGCCGGCCCTCATCACCGCATCTGGCATGCGTGAACTGGTTCACGATATCCCAAAGTTGGGCCTTTGCCTGGTTGATCAAGCCATCCATACTATTGCTGGTATCCAGCAACAATGCTATTTTGACGGTTTGGTCAGAGGTTTTTGTCGCCTTTCCGGAGGGTGGTGTTTGCATTGTGCGCTGATTGCTGTCGTAGGTTGCCGAGTCGGCAGGGGCAGCGGCGGTCATCATCAAGGCCGAGGCGATAATGGCCAAATGTCGGTTTACTTTTTTCATCTTGTTTCTAATTTAAGGGTTATTAATTTTGTGGGTTAAAAGCCGTTTTCCCAAGGGATCTTTGGCTTTCTTTCACCGATAAAACTAGGTTCAAACTTTTTCATAAAAAACCACCATTGAGGGAACGGGCCATTTTGAAGGGTGACCGTGCCCTTTGATCGCGTAAAGTGCAAAAAAGCCCCGTTAAAGGCGCCGTCCGTCGATTTTCCATATTTTTTTGTGCCATTTAAAACAGCTAAGTTTACAGGGTGTAAGCTTTATTATGGCAAGGATGAAACATTTAATTTCGCTGCTATTGTTGGTCACTTTTACCATGCACGCCCAGGAGGGTCGAGAGAAAAAGGACCTTAATTCGATCCGGGCCGATCGGGAGCAAACAATCGATGCTTCGCAACACCAAACGCTATTGGATTCCGCCGACTATTTCAAGAAGATCAGCATTGAAAAAAGTATCGACTTCATTACCCAATCCATTGCCGGTTTGGGGAACAGGGCCGACAAAAAACAACTGGCGCGGTCGCTCAGCATGCTTGGGGAGGTGTATCAGTACCATAACCAACTCGATTTGGCCATAGCGAGTTACAAGGACGCCTTGGCAGCCAACAAAACGATGGGAACCGCCCTTCTTTTGGGAAAAACTTTTTTATTGAACGCCAATTATCAGGAGGCGGAAAGCTTGCTGAAACCCTTATTGGATCAAAAGACCTGGGTGCCCTACCAACAGGTGTCGGTTCATGAGTTGCTGGGCGATGCTTATTTGGGACAGGGACAAACCGCCGAAGCAGTAGCTTATTATGAACAAGGGCTGAAGATTGCCGAGTTGAATCGGATTGCGCCGAAATTGGCCGACCTCAATTCCAAAATAGCGGATGCTTATGCCAAGGAAGGAAAAAGTATTGAGGCGGAAGGCTTCTACGGCAATTCCCTAAAATTGGCGGCATCCCAACCCCCGCAACGATCTATCCAGGAGAAAGAAAAGGTGGCGGACTTTTACAATAAAAAAAGCAGGTATCCCGAAGAGATCGATTTACGGAAAAAGAGCTTGGATGAACTGCAGAAAATCGGGAAATCTGCAAGTGCGGGCGCGGCAATCGAAATCGAAGCCGATACCATCACGGCGCAACAGATCAATTTTAAGATCGCAAAGGCCTATATCGCACAGGAACGCATGGAGGAAGCCATTCCCTATTTGGAGAGAAGCATCGTGGAGGCCGATGCGGAAGACGATCTGGTGTTACAAAAAGACGCTACCCGGAAGCTTTCGGAGGTTTACGCGCTCAAAGGGGATTATACCAATGCGCTTAAAACCTATCAAGCCTATGTGTCGGTCGTGGATACACTTTATGTGCGAAAGGAACAGGAAATTATGAGGGCGGCACGCTTTAACCGGGAAATCGCCGCCAAGCAGAGCCGTATCGAGGGCCTCGAACAGGAACGGGAATTGTCGCAGAGCAAATATGATCTCGCCCTTGCCGAGCAAAAATTGGCGTTCGAGAGCAACAAGCGTCAGCAATGGATCATTTATTCACTGATTTTGGGGCTGCTGTTGATGGGGTTGGCGGTATTCTTTTTTTACAGGAGTAACCGGCAGCAACAGCTCGCGAACAACCTATTGGCACTCAAATCGTTACGGACGCAGATGAATCCGCATTTTATTTTCAATGCGCTCAACTCGGTGAACAACTATATCGCCAAAAACGATGAACGCAGCGCCAATCGTTATTTGAGCGATTTCTCTGGCCTCATGCGGGCCGTACTGGAAAATTCGGAAGAAGATTTTATTCCCTTGACCAAAGAATTGGAGTTGTTGCAGCTGTACCTGAAATTGGAACATTCACGATTTCCGGAAAAATTCGATTACAAAATCCGAATCGATGACCAAGCCCAGATTGGCGAATATCAAATCCCACCCATGTTGTTGCAGCCCTATATCGAAAACGCGATTTGGCACGGTTTGCGATATAGGGAAGACAAAGGGTGGCTTCAAATCGATTTGGTACCGATAGCGGGCGGAAGCCTTAAAATTACCATTTCCGATAACGGGATAGGAAGAACCAAATCGGCCCAATTGAAGACGGAAAATCAAAAAAATCAGAAGTCGAAAGCGATGGGCAACATCGGCAAACGCATCGCGATCTTGAACCAAATGTACAAGGACAAGGTGGAGGTAAGCATTGCTGACCTGGAATCGGATGGCTCCGGCACCAAAATTACCTTGATTTTAAGGAAAGATTGATGCCCATTGTGAAAGCAAAGAAAAAGCGAACGGGGATTTTAATCCCTAAAACTAAAAGCGTATTAAACCGTAACGGATGAAACTGAATGCGATCATCGTTGAAGATGAGGTCCAAAGCCGCGAAATATTGCGGAACTATCTGGTAAAGTACTGTAGAAATGTTGCTTTAATGGGAGAAGCCGCTTCCGTAAAGGAAGGTTTGAAACTCATTGACGAACATCCTTTAGATCTTGTTTTTTTGGATGTTGAGATGCCCTTTGGCAATGCCTTTGATCTGCTGGACCAGTTGCCCGACCGTACCTTTGAGACCATATTCGTAACGGCCTATGGTAAATATGCCATGGACGCCCTGAACAACCATGCCGCCTATTACCTCATGAAACCGATCGCTATCGATGAATTGATCAAGGGCGTGAATTATGTCATCGATATCAAGACACGTGAAGCGCTTTTGGAAGACAAGATATTGCAACCACAATTCAAATCGGTGCCAGGCAAGATCAGCCTTCCCCTTCAAGACGGATTTCAGGTGCTCGATGTCAAGGGCATCCTTTATTGTAAGGCCGATGACAACTACACCGAGGTCTATCTCGAGGATAAACGCATTGTCGTGAGCAAGACCCTGAAATATTTTGAAGAGGCATTGTCCCCTTTTCATTTTGTACGCATCCACAAGTCGTATTTGGTGAATGTGAATGCCGTGATGCGCTACAAAAAGGGCAAAGGGGGCAGTGTGGTGATTTCCAATGGCAAGGAATTATCGGTTTCCGCTTCCAAAAAACAGGAATTGTTGTCGTATTTTTAGATCTCGTCCCGAAAGGAGGCGATAAAACCATTGACACATGATCATCAAAACCATCAACGGAAAGACACCCCAGATCGGAAACGACTGTTTTATTGCGGAAAATGCTGTCATCGTGGGCGAGGTAAGCATGGGCGACCAATGTAGCGTATGGTTCAATGCCGTTTTAAGGGGCGATGTACACTACATCAAAATGGGCAATAAGGTGAACGTGCAAGACGGGGCGGTGATCCATTGCACCTATCTGAAGTCGCCCACCACCATCGGCAACAATGTCTCCATAGGGCACAACGCGATCGTGCACGGCTGCACGATTAAAGACAATGTATTGATCGGCATGGGCAGTATCGTGATGGACGATTGTGTGATCGAAAGCCATAGCATCATCGCCGCAGGGGCGGTGGTGACCAAGGGCACGCATGTGCCAACGGGTACGGTCTTTGCCGGTATGCCGGCGAGGAAGATCAAGGATATCAGTCCCGAACTCAGCGCAGGGGAGATCGACCGGATTGCGGAGAGCTATGTAAAATATTCGAGCTGGTTCAAATAATATCAGGAATTTTTTCTGGCCCTCGAATGCCATATGATGTTAACGAACACCCATGTAGGGCCGCATGTTCCCAAGCGCCATAAACGTTGCAGTTGTTAGGCGCAAAAGCCATGCTCGAAATTTTTTTCCAGTAAATAATCCTTATTTTTGCCGCACTGATAAAAAAACAAACGATGAAAGCATACATCTTCCCCGGCCAAGGCGCACAGTTCGTAGGGATGGGACTTGACCTTTATGAGAAATATCCCATTGCCCAGGAAATGTTCGAGAATGCCAATAAAATACTCGGTTTCCGAATCACCGATATTATGTTCGAGGGCACGCCCGAAGCCCTAAAGGAAACCCAGGTGACCCAACCCGCCATTTTTTTGCATTCGGTGATCTTGAGCAAAGTGATGGGCAGTGATTTCAAACCCGATATGGTGGCCGGTCATTCGCTGGGAGAATTTTCGGCCTTGGTGGCCAACGGGGTGCTCACCTTTGAAGATGCACTGCGATTGGTTTCGCAGCGGGCGATGGCCATGCAAAAGGCCTGTGAAATGCGCCCAGGCACCATGGCGGCCGTTCTGGGCCTAGAAGATGGCATCGTGGAGAAAATATGTGAACAAACGCCGGGGATCGTGGTCGCGGCCAATTACAACTGCCCCGGCCAGCTCGTTATCTCGGGGGAAGTGGAGGCGGTGACCCAGGCCTGTGAAAAACTAAAAGAGGCAGGAGCCCGTAGGGCCTTGCTGTTGCCTGTGGGCGGTGCGTTTCACTCGCCCTTGATGGAGCCGGCCCGGGAGGAGCTGGCCGCGGCCATTGAAAATACGGCCTTCTCCAAACCCAACTGTGCCATCTACCAGAATGTGACCACCACAGCTGTACGAGAGCCGAACAAGATCAAGCAAAATCTGATCTCCCAATTGACTGCCCCGGTGCGATGGACCCAGAGCGTGCGACAAATGCACCAGGATGGGGCGACCCTGTTCACCGAAGTGGGCCCCGGCAACGTATTGCAGGGGTTGGTGAAAAAGATCGTTACGGAGGCGCAGACCGCTGCCGCATTGGTCCAAGGGCCGCAACATTGATTTTCACCCGAAAAAACCTGTACTTAAACCTTTTATCCTAAGTTGTGGGCGTTTTTTTTTGTAATATTGAGGCCCATTTATCGGAGTCCCTACCTCTTAGTTCATGGGATTGATTTTGATCCGAAACACCGCTATGAAAGTTAAGATAATGTATCGTAAAAGATCAATGGGTAGGCCTGTTCTGTTTAGGGCTTTCGTTCTTGTTGCCTTTCTTTTCATCAATATGGCACTCTTTGGACAAACAGCCACCGTGGAAGTGCTCAGTCCTGCCGCTGCCGAAACCGGTTCAACGGATGGAAGTTTTAGATTTTTATTGGACTTTAATCCTGGTTTTACATCCGTTAATTATTCAGTTGGTGGGACAGCGACCCCCAATGACGACTATGCTGCCCTGGTCGGGTCGGTTTTATTCGGGCCTGGAATAACTGAGGTAGTAATTCCCATAACTGGTATTGTGGACGATAATATTGTGGAAGGGCCTGAATCTGTTACGGTCACGATCACGCCAGGTTTTTATTTTATTGGAGTGCCCAATGAGGCCACCATCAATATCGCGGATAACGATGTTGGTGTGATCTCCCTGGATTTGGCCAGCCCGCCCTTCGATGCTTCCGCCTCGGAAGCAGGATTGGACCCGGGCCTTTTTAGGATCAACCTCGATAAGGCCAATGGGACAACAACGCCCCTCACCGTAAATTATACCATTTCCGGTACCGCAACCGACGGTAGCGACTATAGTTTATCGGGAGCGGTGGCCATGACCTTCGCGGCAAATGGCACCCAGACCACCAGAAACTTGACTGTAACGCCGATACAGGATACAGCCATTGAATTGGCGGAAACCGTAAACCTGACCTTGAACAGTACCAGCAATCCGGGGCTTTTCTCGATTGGTACACCTGCTTCGGCCACCATCACCATCTCAGATAACGATGTGGCGACCGCCACGATCTTGGCATCGGATGCTGCCGCTGCCGAAGCCACCCCGGCAAACCAAACCGGGACCTTTACCATCGATATAGGGGGCACCAACAATACCGGCACAGCGATTACCGTAAATTATACGATTGCGGGTACTGCCACTAATGGCACGGACTATTCATTGATCTCAAATAGTGCCACCATTGGAATTAACCAATCGACCGCAACCGTGCTGATCACCCCTCTTGACGATGCCATTTTTGAAGGCTCCGAAGCAGTGACGTTGACCCTGATCGCCGGTCCGGGCTATGCGCTGGGTCCGCCGCTGTCCCGTTCCGCTACCGTGAATATTGCCGACAACGATTCGGCAAACCTTTCCATTGGGGATGTGTCTTTGGCAGAAAATGTGGCAGGGGGCAATATGGTATTTTCGGTCACCCTGAACACTGCGGTTGCAGGTGGTACCTCTGTTGGCTATTCATTTAGCAATGGTACCGCTACCGGGGGAGGGGTCGATTTTACGGCAACCCCAGGTACCCTTACTTTTGCTGGTACGGCAGGCGAAGTGGAGACCATTACCGTGGCCATAGTGAATGACATATTTATTGAAAGTAATGAGACCTTTACCGTTCAATTGGGCACCCCCACCAATGGCGTAACACTATCCGGAGGAGGTACGGCTATCGGTACCATCATCAACGATGATAATTGTGATGCAGGTACCACGGCCCCTACCATCAACGGGGGCGTTCCCACGGTTTTTTGCGACGTCATTGACCAAAATTTTAGCGCTTACTCAACCAGTACGCCGCCGCCGGGAACAACCTTGAAATGGAGCACGGATTCAAATCCATTGAACACCGCGGCACATTTAACCCCGGCACAGGTCAATAACCCACCCCCGGCTGAAGGAAGCTATTATGTGTTTTTTTATGATGCGGTAAAATCTTGTGCCAGTCCTGTTTCCACAATCAGTATCGTGGTGAACACCACCCCAACGGTAACAGGAGTAACCTCCAGTCCTGCTGAACTTTGCGGTTCTGGATCGGTGACCCTATCTGCCACCGGTACCGACAACCCCACCTTCAATTGGTATACCACAAACGTTGGCGGTACGCCCATTGCTACAGGGGCAAGTATTGTCCGTAATCTGGCGGCCCCTACTACCAGCGGCCCTGCCATTACCTATACCTTTTATGTGGAGGCCACCCTCAACAATTGTCCTTCGGAAAGGGAAGCGGTAAGCGTGGTAGTCGCCTACCAGCCCTCTGCGGGTACGCCCACCAATGCCTCTTCCTGTAGCGTTGCGGCCAATGGCCCTACCACCGTAGACCTCGACGATCGACTTGCCGGTGAGGATGCCGGATCTTGGGCGATCACCACCGATCCTTCCGGAAGCCTTACAGTGGGCGCTGGAAATGTGGTTAATTTTGTGGGCCGGCCCGAAGGCAATTATGTATTCACCTTTACTACTGCAGGGGCCCAGGCACCCTGTACCAATGCATCATCGGTGGTGACCATTTCCGTGAACGACTGCGATGTGGATACCGATGGGGACGGACTTTTCGACGGCCCTGAGGCCACCCTCGGCACCGACCCCAACAACAGGGATTCCGATGAAGACGGCATTGAAGACGGCGTGGAGGTAGGGCCGAATTTACTTAATCCTTTGGATGAAGACAACGACGGCATCATCGATGCCCTGGATTCCAATATCCTGGACCAGGACATGGACGGGGTGGTCGATCAACTGGACCCGGCCAACACCAATCCCTGTATCCCCGACAATACAAACGGCCTCTGCGACACCGATGGGGACGGCATCACCGATGGGGAAGAAATCGCCAATGGCAGCGACCCCCTCGATGCCTGTAGTCCGAACCTTACTCCCGATTGCGCTCCCGATCCCATCGATCTGGAAATCACCAAAGTGGTCGACAATGAAAATGCGGCGCCCGGCACCGAAGTGGTGTTCAGGGTTACGGTCAACAACTTGTCCGACAGCAGGGTACTTGGCATCTTGATAGGGGATCTATTGGAAAGCGGTTTCGAATTTGTTTCCGCGACCGCCTCTTTGGGCAACTATGATCAGACCACCGGCGAATGGGACATCTTTGAATTGGGCGCCTTGCTTTCCGCTACCTTGGATATCAGGGCGAACGTAATCGAGGGCGGGGTGTATTCCAATACGGCGCTATTGCTCGATTCCTTCCCGGATGACAACAACGCCAGCAACGATTCTGATACCGTGACATTGAGTATCGATCTACCGGAGGGCATCGATCTGTTGGTAGAGAAAACCGCTTTGAGCGCAAGACCTTTGGTGGGCGATGAAGTAGTTTTCACCATCAAAGTGACCAATCAATCCGTTGCCGACAACGTATCCCAGATCCAAATTAGGGAAGTGATTGCCGAGGACAGCGGCTTTGAATACCTGTCGCATACCGCCGATCTGGGGACCTATGATCGGGATACCGGTATTTGGCTCATCCCCGACCTTTTGAAAGACCAAGTGGCCCAACTGAAGATTACCGTCCGGGTACCCAATGTAGGTACTTTTGAGAATACGGCAAGCCTGGTGCGATCTTCCCCGGCCGATGGCAATCCTGTAAACAACGAAGCCACCGTACAGGTCATTGTAAGTGCCCCCACCCCGGCGGAAGATGGGTTCATATTTAACCAATTTTCACCGAACAATGATGGCACCAACGACTTTTTGAAGATCAAGGCGATTGGTTCATTTCCAAACAATTCCATCGAAATCTATAACCGCTATGGGCAACTGGTCTTCGAGAACAGGAACATGACCGATGACCAAGTTTGGGACGGGTTTTATAAAAAAGAAGAAGCACCGGAGGGTACCTATTTTTATATCCTGAACCTGGGGGATGGCACCGAAGTGCAAAAAGGCTGGATCCAACTGATAAGATGATAAAACGAATGGCCCATAAAAAGGATACTTCCTTCCATATAAAAATCGTTGCTTTCGGCATCCTGGTTTTGGGGGCCTTATTTTTGGCCCATGGCCAAAAGGAACCACAGTATACCCAATACATGTACAACATCGGGAGTTTTAACCCCGCCTATGTGGGCAGCACCGAAAATCCCGAGATCACCACGATGTACAGGGCACAATGGTTGGGTATCCCGGGAGCACCCAGAACCATTCGATTGGGGGCCAACCTCCCTTTCTCCAATGAAAGAAACGGGATGGGTTTTAACGTGATCAGCGATCAGTTGGGGCCGGTTAGCCAAACCTATATCGATCTGGCCTATAGCTATCAATTCAATGTATCCGAGAACACCAAACTGTCTTTTGGTATGGATGTCGGCGGTTCTTTGCTGAACGTGGATTTTTCCAAAGGCACTTTTGAGAACCCTGGAGAGCCCATTTTGGGACAAGAGAACATCAACAATTTCTATTTTACCATAGGGGCGGGGATGTTCCTGTACCAACAGAACTGGTACCTGGGCGTTTCCATTCCCAATTTTCTCACCGACGGCATCTACAACGAAGAAGTGGCGACGGTGATCGACGATAAAATACAGTTCAACCTGATCGGGGGCTACGTATTCGACCTTTCCGAAAGCCTTAAGTTCAAACCTGCCTTTTTGGTGAACTACCTGAGCGGGGCACCCGTGAACCTCAATCTCTCCGCCAATTTTTTGATCAACGATAAATTCACCATTGGGGCTTCCTACAGGTTGGAAAGCGCGGTAAGCGCCCTGGCGGGGTTTCAGATTTCCAACCCTGTCTTTTTTGGGGTATCCTATGATTATGATACCAATCAGTTGGGGCAATATAACAATGGCACCCCGGAGTTTGTCCTCAAGTTTTACCTCGGTAGAACGGGCCGAACCAAGAGCGGTGACAAATCGAACAAAGCCAAAGGCAAACCCAAACAGATCGATACCCCAAGATTTTTTTAAATTAGCAGTATGCACAAACGTATTCCCGTCTTGATTTTTCTATTGGCTTCCATGTGGTGTTTTGGACAAAACATCATATCAAACGGGGATAAATTCTTCTATGGTTATGCGTATGGGGAAGCGATCAAGGCCTATCAAAAACAACTGCAGGAAGGCAAGATGATGACCAATGATCAGTTCCTGAATTTGGCGGATGCCTATTTCAAGACCGGGGATTATAAAAACGCCGCAAAATTTTATCTCGACATCCATAAGAACGATACGATTATGTCTAACAACCGTTTCAACAATATGTTGCAAAGTTTGGCCAAGACCTCTGAACTGGATCGGGTGAAAGCATTTTTGCAATCGAAGAGCGCATCCCTTTCACAGGAACTTTTGGAGAATGCCAACTTCAATTACGAGTTGTTGGAAAGCAATAGGGCCGATGAAGCCGGCTTTTCGGTCATCAACATGAACGGCAATAGTGCGCAAGCCGATTTTTCCCCTGCCTTTTACAAAGACAGGTTGTTGTTCAGCAGCAGCAGATCGGAGAAATCGAAAAAAATATATGCCCCTTCCGGGGAACCCTACTTCGATATTTACATCGCAAGTGTTTCCGCGGATGGGCGCTTGCTCAACCCAACCCCTTTTGATCGTATGCCCTACTCGGAGTACCATAAGGCCAATCCCTATTACAGCGAATCATTGAATCGATTGTTCTATGTACTGTCCAATACCGAAGGTGATGAACTGGCGTTCGACGACAATGGGAAAAATGCCCTTTCTCTGGGCATTGTCAATGAGGACGGTAAATTCAGCTTTATATTGAAGGATTTGGGCACGTCGTTTTATTATCCCTTTTTTGACGAATCGACCGATCGGCTCTATTTTGCCGCCAACTTTCCGGATGGTTATGGGGGCACGGACCTTTATTATGTGAACACCGCGAATTCCCAGATCATGTCCGAACCGATCAATTTGGGACCGCGCATCAATACCCCAGGCAATGAGATCGCCCCTTTTATCTTTGAGGGCAGTCTTTACTTCTCCTCCGACATTTTTTATGGTTTGGGCGGGATGGACATCTATAAAACAAACTTTCAATCGAACGGTGGCTTCAGCATCCCCGTGAATTTGGGCAAGGGGATCAACGCAACGGCAGATGACTTCGGTTTTATCATCAAACAGAGCGGTGACGGTGGCTACACAGGCTATTTTTCTTCCAATAGGAGTGGGGGTAAGGGCGGTGACGACATTTACAGCTTCAAAGCGGCGGGCCTGCCTGGCCTAAAAACCCTTTTATTGCGGGGCGTGGTGGCCAAACCCAACGGAACGGCCATTGTAGGGGCTTCAGTGAGCCTGTTCGATACCGACAAAACCTTGATAGAAGAGGTCTTTACCAACGAAACAGGCGCCTATCAAGTTGAAATCCCTTGGCGTGATGCCGTTTCCCTTGATATTTTTAAATCGGGCTATTCGGCCTTTTCAAAATCATACGATAGCCAAGCTTTGGAAGCGCTGCAAAACACCGCTTTAAATGTGGATATGATCGCCATCTCCGATGCGGTGGAGGAGCGGGAAAATATGCAGGTACTAAAACTTGGCAAAATCACCTACGAGAAGGGGAAGAGCGACATCTTGCCAACGTCGGCGATAGAATTGGACAAAGTGGCCGAGGTGGTCAAAAAATTTCCCAAGATACGCCTGAGGATCATTTCACATACCGACAGCCGAGGCAACGATGCGGCAAACAAACAGCTTTCCCAAAGGCGGGCAGATGTGATAAAATCGTATTTGCTCAAGAAAGGAGTTGCTTCCGCAAACTTGGAAGAGACTATTGGAATGGGGGAAGAACAGATCTTGAACAGTTGTACCAACGGGGTATATTGTCTCGATTTTCTTCACGACCAGAACATTAGGACCCTCATCGAAGTGCTCAATATTGCCGATCTAAACCAGTGATTCACCAAACTTTCGATATTGGGCCTTTATAACGGTCCAACAAAAATTGATAAGACGGCTCTTTTTTAAAAGACCACCATCCAAAAGTAGAGCAAAGAAAAGCAGGATAGAAAAATGATGCCGGCATAGGTGAGCAGCTGCAACCACCTTTTGGGCCTCAACATTTCTGGCAGGTCTGAGCTCATTACATTTTTCAAGTTCATATATCCTATGATGGGCGCCACAACAAAGGAAACAAAGGTGGCCAGGGCCACCAATTGTCCCATATTGGCCGAAAATGCGGCTATCACCACAAAATTGAACACTGCCAGCACAATGATCGCAAGGGCAAAATAGCCCTTTTTGCCCCTGATCTTTGACTTGGGCGCCAACAGGCCAATGATGTCGAGGCCCACACGTGCCACCGCATCATGGGCGGTCATGCAGGTGCTGAACATGGTGGCAAAGGCGGAAATCGCTATAAAAATATAGGCCCACGGACCGATGTGCGTGGTGAAAAGGCTAACGACTTGATCGGCAAAGGTAACGGCATTGTTGCTGAGCTCAGTATTGGTGCCATAAAGCGTCATGGTACCGATGGTCAGGAAGAATATGGCGAGCAAGGCGGTCATGAAATATCCAAAATTGAATTCTTGGAGCGACTCCCTTAAACTGGGTTTCCCAGCCTTGTTCTTCCATTTCTCAATGCTCCACAGACTCACCCAACTCGAGGCCTCCACCGTAGTGGGCATCCACCCCATGAGACTGATCAGGAAAAGGATTCCCATTTCATTGAAAATGGGGGTGGGCCTGAAGTCTTGCACGGCCTCCACAGGTCCTTTGAATACCACCAGGCCGGTTGTGACGATCAGGGCGATGAACAAAATCGACACCACGATCTTTAGTGAATGCTCCAGAAAATTGTAACGGCCGATGATCAGCAAGCCACTGATCAATATGAACAGGGCCAAGGCAATATGGGCGATCGATATTCCGGAGATTTTGAAGAGGTTGATGAACAGGCCTGCCGTGACGGTATACAAAGCCGCCAATATGGTAAAAGTGGTGATCCCCGTAATGGCGGCATAAAACCACAAATAGCCCTTTCCCCGGTTCAGATAGCCTTCAATGAGCGTTTTACCGGTGACGTGAGTATAACGTACCCCAAATTCAAAAAAGGGATATTTGAAAACATTGGCCAGGATGATCGGTATGGCCATGATCCAACCATATTGGGCTCCGGCCTTGGTCGACAGTACCAAATGGGAAGTGCCTATGGCCATGCTGGCAAATAAAAGCCCCGGTCCGAGGCTTTTGATGAAGGCTTTGAATTTTGACATTTTGGGAGGTTGGTAACACTAAATTAATGCTTTTTTTTGTAGTCGTGACGGTGGTTTTCCAAGTTTAAATGTCAAGGAGGAACGGCTATGCCGACCGATTTGGCCCTTGCATGAAAGGCCCGATGGGAATAAAAGGCAGGTATCATGGCATCGAGTGCTTGGGGGCTTGAGCTATTTTATTTCGATAGTGTCACCAAAAAATTTGGGTTGCGTATTGATTACCAAATCTATGAATACTTTGACGCGGGCAAAATATTCCCGCAATTTCACCTTCAATCCGGGCTGTCCGGCAACATCGGTAGCATTGAAGCCGATGGCCTGTAGGCCTTTCTTTTCCGCAAGGTAAATGGCCCGTTCATTGTGGAATTTTTGGGAAATTACCGTCACTTGGTCCAAACCAAATACCTCTTTGGCACGCACCATGGAATCAAGGGTCCTGAACCCGGCGTAGTCCAGAAAAATCCTGTTTTCAGGGATGCCTCCTTGTACGAGGTCCTTTTTTATGGTCGTCGGCTCATTGTAGTAAATGGTGCCATTATCGCCGCTTACCAGAACAAAGTCGATCTTGCCTGCTTTGAACAGGGCTATGGTGGCATCGATGCGATAGGTATAGTAGGGGTTCGGTTGTCCGTTTGAACGTCTTTTGGAAGTGCCAAGTACCAGGCCCACCCTATTTTTAGGAACGGTTTCGATGGTGGAAAACGTCTTGCCCTCGGCCGCACGGTTAATGGTGTAGTTACTTACGATAAGGGTCAATAGGCCTATTAGGGGGAGCAACCCCAATAATTTGAAATACCTTCTTTTCATGCAGCTTGCAATCTTGGGTTAAAGGTAAGGAAATAATGGGGTGCGGCTCAGGTGACCTAGACAAACTTCGGTAAGCAAAAATTGGTTTGTTGGATCTATATATTTATTTAATAAACATTTAACAATAGTTGCATGTGCAACCAATTCATTTTTACTTAGTTTTGGCCCTTCTAAATGGAAAACAGCCCTATTGATTTCGAAAATTCGATAGTTCCTTGGATTGGAAAGACCACAAAAATAGTGGACCACCATATGCAAGAGGCCATGGACCGCCATGGATTGGACCTGAGTAAGGAACAGATGATCATTTTGAAAAAATTAATGGACGAGGATGGCCTCAACCAAAATGAACTTGCGGCTTTGACCTACAGGGACAAATCATCTTTGGCAAGGCTGTTGTCAAAAATGGAACAAAAAAAATATATCCTCAGGAAACAGTGCAGTGAAGATCGAAGGATCAACAAGGTATACCTCACCGAAATAGGGGAGAATGTATTTGAACAAAGTCGGCCATTGGTGCGAGAATTGATACTCATGATGGAACAAAACATCTCCCAGGAAGAAAAAGCCGTAATGATCGATATCCTAAAAAGGGTGCAGGCCAATTTTGTGGGGCATCTTGACCTGGTAGAGGAAATAACCCCATGGAAGGGATTGTAGCGCACATTGAACGTTCATTTTAGCAAATATTTAACATGTCCCGATTAAACAATTTTTCAATATGGGAGTCAAACCAAAATCGGGCCGGTCTATGCTGCCATAGCAATAACCTAGAAATCAACTTGTTTATAACATCCAACTTATGAGAAAAATTATACTTGCGGTGCTTGGTATCGTACTGATTATTGCGGCCATCTTTATGGCTAGGTACATCGTCAACAGCAAGACAGCTTACAAGCCCAAGGCAGAAAAGGTGGTGAAAACGGTATTTACCGAGGTGGTCCAGAATGGAACCGTACCCATCGTGGTAAGTGCCAATGGCAACCTGATGGCCAAAAGCAGGGTAGAGCTCTATGCCGAGGTACAAGGGGTTTTTAGAGGGGGCAATAAACTGTTCAAAGTGGGGCAGGCATACAATGCCGGAGAGACCATTATTAGAATAGATGCTTCAGAGTATGCGGCCAGCGTACAATCGGCCAAAAGCAACCTCTACAATCTGCTGACCTCCATCATGCCCGATCTAAGACTCGATTATCCGGATATTTTCCCCAAATGGGAGGCCTATCTCAACGGTTTTGACATGGACGCAACGACGCCCGCTCTGCCCGAGATGACCACCGAAAAAGAAAAATTCTTTATCAGCGGCAGGGGCATCCTTACCTCTTTCTATAACGTGAAGAACCTCGAACAGCGGCTGGCGAAGTATCGCATAAGTGCTCCTTTCAAGGGGGTGCTGACCGAAGCATTGGTCACCGAGGGCACCTTGATCAGGTCGGGGCAAAAATTAGGCGAATTCATCAATACCGATGTTTATGAATTGGAGGTGGCGATAGGTAAAACCTATAGCGACCTGCTCGAGATAGGGGAAGGGGTGGCCCTCACCAATCTTGACGGTACACATACCTATAAGGGCAAGGTAGCGCGTATCAATGGCAGCGTTGATCAAGCAACCCAGACCATCAAGGCATATATCGAGGTAAAAGACGAGAGACTTAGGGAAGGCATGTACCTGGAAGCCCGCCTCGATGCCAGGGAAGAAGCCGATGCCATCGAAATCGATCGCAGCCTGCTTTTGGAGAATGACAAAATATTTGTGGTAAGGGATACGATCCTCGATTTGATTGATGTGAAACCTGTATATTTTACCAACAAGACCGTAGTGCTCAAAGCGGTGCCCAACGGTACCGTGATCATGGCCAAACCCTTGATCGGGGCCTATACCGGCATGGCAGTCAAAGTATTCCAGGACAGTATGGCTAAAAACAACGGATAATGCGAAACCTTATAGCTTATTTCATTAAGTACCACGTAGCGGTAAACGTCTTTATCCTGGCCTTGACCATTTTTGGTATTGTAGGGGCGTACAGTTTAAAGTCGTCCTTCTTTCCGCTTTCCGACTCAAAAAACATTTTTATCAATGTCACTTATCCCGGCGCCTCGCCGCAGGAAGTGGAAGAAGGGATTGTCCTAAAAATTGAGGACAACCTCAAGGGATTAGAGGGCGTCGACCGGATTACCTCAACTTCTCGCGAGAATAGCGGAAGCATCAATGTAGAGATTGAGAAGGGTAGGGATATCGACTTCATGCTTTTGCAGGTCAAAAATGCCGTCGATAGGGTGCCCACCTTTCCTGCCGGGATGGAACCTTTGATCGTTTCCAAATTGGAGGCCGTGCGGCCCACGATCAGTTTTGCGATCAGCGGGGAGAACATTCCTTTGGCGACTTTGAAACAAATTGGCAGGCAAATTGAAAATGATATCAGGGCTATCGACGGCATCTCGCAGATCGAGATTACGGGCTTCCCCTTGGAAGAAATCGAAATCGCCGTCGATGAGAGTAAATTGTTGGCCTACAATATTTCTTTTACGGAAGTGGCCCAGGCCGTTGGCAATGCCAATATTTTGGTCACCGGTGGCAACATCAAGACCGATGCCGAAGAGTACCTGATCCGTGCCAACAACCGGTCTTATTTTGGGGATGAATTTTCCAATATCATCGTGAAGGCCGATGTCTCGGGCCAAACGGTAAGGCTAAAAGATGTGGCACAAATTCGCGACAGGTTTGCCGAATCGCCAAACGCCTCCTATTTTAACGGAAATCTATCGGTTAGTACCACCATCACCAGTACCAATACCGAAGACCTGATCGGTTCCGCGGAAAAGGTGAAGGAATATATTGCCGATTTCAATCAAAAATACGACAACGTGCAGTTGAGCGTGGTCAGCGATCAATCGACCACTTTGATCCAGCGCACCGAACTGCTGACCGAGAATGCCATTATGGGTATCCTGTTGGTCTTGATCTTCCTCTCCTTGTTCCTGAATACCAGATTGGCCTTTTGGGTGGCTTTTGGCCTTCCGATCTCATTTTTGGGCATGTTCATCTTTGCGGGTTTCTTCGATGTTACCATCAATGTGCTCTCCCTCTTTGGTATGATCATCGTCATCGGTATTTTGGTGGATGATGGGATTGTGATCGCGGAAAATATTTACCAGCATTACGAAAAGGGGAAGAGCCCTATTCAAGCGGCCATCGACGGTACCATGGAAGTTATCCCACCGATCGTTTCTGCCATCATTACCACAATGTTGGCATTCTCCATATTCCTTTTTCTGGATGGCCGGATCGGGGAGTTTTTTAGCGAGGTATCGGTCATCGTGATGCTCACCCTGGCGGTATCCCTGGTGGAAGCCTTGTTGATCCTTCCAGCGCATTTAGCCCATTCCAAGGCATTGCAACCCTTGGATACCAAACCCAAGAAGGGCATCGCAAAGGCCTTTGCCAAACTTAGGGCAGTCAATCAATTCGGGGACCGAATGATGGCCTGGATGCGCGACAGACTGTATTCGCCTACGCTCCGATTTGCGATGCAACACAAAATATTGACCTTGGCCTTTTTTGCCTCAGCCTTGATCATCACCTTTGGAACCATTGGTGGCGGCATTATCCGCACCGCGTTCTTTCCAAGGGTGGCCAGCGACCGGGTACAGGTAGAATTGCTGATGCCCAATGGCACTAACGAAAAGGTCACCGATTCGATCATCAGCTTGATCGAAGAGAAATCCTTTATTGTCAATGAGGAACTCACCGAGCAATATTTGAAAGGAACCGACAAGATGCTTTTTGAGAACGTCATTAAAAATGTAGGACCGGGTTCTTCCGCGGCGACCCTGACCATCAACCTGCTTCCAGGAGAGGAACGGCCCGATGCCATCGTTGCTGAATTGATTACAAATAGGCTGCGGGAACTTGTTGGCCCGGTCATTGGCGCAGAAAGTGTTATTTACGGTTCTGGCGGCAATTTCGGCGGAGACCCCGTTTCCGTATCACTGTTGGGTAATAACATTCAGGAGCTGAAGGCGGCAAAAACGGAGCTAAAAACCGCCATGCTCAATAATTCTGCCCTGAAGGATGTTGCCGATAACGATCCCGCAGGAATTAAGGAAATACGATTACAGCTGAAAGACAATGCTTATTTGTTGGGATTGGATCTGCGTAGCATCATGGATCAGGTCAGGGCTGGTTTCTTCGGGGCACAGGCCCAGCGTTTTCAACGAGGGCAGGATGAAATCAGGGTCTGGGTAAGGTACGATCGCGAAAACAGATCATCCATCACCGATCTTGACGAAATGCGCATCTTGACCCCCAGTGGCAGCAGGGTGCCCTTAAAGGAGATTGCCACGTACACCATCGAAAGGGGCGATGTGGCGGTCAACCGTTTGGACGGTCGGCGCGAAATTCAGGTGACCGCCGATCTTAAGGACGAAAAAACCACCAGTGGCACCGACGTGATGTTGGAAATTCAAAACGATATCATGCCCGAAATCCAATCGAAGTACCCCACAGTGAGCGCTTCTTACGAGGGTCAAAACCGGGAAGCCGGTAAATTGTTGCGTTCTTTGAAGTCTGTCGGCTTGACGGTATTATTACTGATCTATATCACCATTGCGTTCACTTTTAGAAGTTTTAGCCAGCCACTGATGCTATTGTTACTGGTGCCGTTCAGTATTACCGCGGTGGCCTGGGGTCATTGGTTGCACGATTTCCCCATCAATATCCTTTCCATGTTGGGCGTAATCGCCCTCATTGGGATCATGGTGAACGATGGCCTGGTGCTCATCGGGAAGTTCAATAATAACCTCAGGGAAGGCATGCCCTTCGACGATGCCCTAATCGATGCGGGACGATCCCGTTTCAGGGCCATATTCTTGACTTCGATCACTACCATAGCCGGACTGGCCCCTTTGATGTTGGAAACAAGCCGGCAGGCGCAGTTCTTGATACCTATGGCCATTTCCATAGCCTATGGAATCGGCTTTGCGACGGTCTTGACCTTGATCATGTTGCCGATTTTCCTCTCTTTTGGCAATAAGTTCAAAGTGGGAACCAAATGGCTCAGGACCGGTGACGCCGTGACCAAGGAGGAAGTGGAGCGCGCAATTATCGAGCAGAAAGAGGAACTTCATATGAGCGTTGGCCTGAACCATCACAGCAATGGTTCGCCCAAAAAACATGTAGACCTACAAGTTTCCGATAAGGCAGTTTCCACTATAAAAACGCCCCAAGAGACCGAATAAAAAGAATCCATAAAACAGATGAGAAATCTTTTACTAGTTTCCCTATTATTTACAATGGGAATTTCCCCGCTTTTGGCCCAAGAAAAAATGTTGACCAAACAAGAGGCCATCGTTCTGGCCCTTGACAACAATTTTGGGATCAAGGTTGCCCAAAACCAGGTGGAAATAGCAGACAACAACCAAAGTATGCTGAATTCGGGATATCTGCCCAGCCTCACCGGAACGGCCGGGGCAACTTATAATAACAATAGCAGCACCACTGCGTTTCCCGGGCAGGTCGATGAGAATGGGAATCCCAGGGGCGATGTTTCGATCGACAATGCGGAAAGCCAGCGCTACAATTCGGGCCTGAACCTGAACTATACGCTGTTCGACGGCATGGGCCGCTTTTATAACTATAAACGCCTCAAGGAGCAATACCAGCTCAGCGAATTGCAGGCCAGGGAGACCATCGAGAATACCATTTTACAGCTGTTCAGCGTGTATTTTGAAATCGCCAGGCTAACCGAGAACGTGGCGATACTGCAACAGGCCCTTGAAATCTCCAATGACCGTATCACTAGGGCAGAATATGCCTTTGAATTCGGGCAGAACACCAAATTGGATATCCTGAACGCACAGGTCGACGTGACCAACGACAGCATCAACCTTTTGAGCGCAAGGCAACAATTACAGAATACCAAACGCGATCTCAATGTGGTGTTGAGCCAAAACCTGAACGAAAGCTATCAGGTAGATACCCTGGTTCAGTTTATCCCTCAAATTCAATTGGAGGATTATCTGACCCAGTCGCGAAAAAACAATGTGGCCCTGCTCCAGACCGAAAGGAACCTGGCCATCAATGCCTATGACATCAAAGTGAACAAATCGGGCTATCTGCCCAATATCGGACTCGTCGGAAGCTACGGCTGGAACCGGAACCAAAGTGCCCCTTCCGCCTTCTTGTCGGGAGCGGTATTCCCCGGTATCAACACCAATACGGCAAGCATCAATCTTGGGGCGAGCCTCACCTGGAACCTATTTGATGGTGGCGGCACCATGGTACGCGTGAAAAATTCCAAAATTGCCTATGCAAATCAAGAATTGCTCTTGAAACAAGTGGCCTTGGAAGTCGATCGCGACATTGCCAATGCGCTCGCGATTTACAACAACCTGTTGACGATCTATGATATCCAGGAACAGAACGTGATCACCAATGAGAACAACTTCGACCGATCTAGGGAGCAATTTCAATTGGGCAGGATCACTTCCATCGAGTTCCGGCAGGCACAGATCAATCTCCTCAACGCCCAGACCAATAAGAACCTGGCCAAATATGACGCCAAATTGGCCGAACTGCAACTTTTGCAATTGACAGGACAGTTGTTGAACGTTGATTTTTAAATAATCCCCTCACTGTAGACGATGTACGAACACTTTTTTCAATGTCCTTATTGTTGGGAAGAGATCTCCATGCTTTTGGACCCTTCGGTGGCCAAACAAACCTATGTGGAAGATTGTGAAGTGTGCTGCAACCCTATTGAGGTGACCCCCGAATTCGAGGATGATGAACTGCAGGGCTTTGAGGCCAGGGACATAGAGCAATAGCTACAATATTTAAAGGATATGAATTGTTCTGATATCCGACAGCTGAGAACCTAGGTCAGGCATAAAAAAAACCAGCGATTTTCGCTGGTTCTATTTTTTCATGGCCGAAGTGGCATTGAATGTATTATTTTAACTTTTTCTCCATGTATCGATTTGGACCTTTAACTAAGGGCACGTTAGCATGAAGGCGAAGGCCTTGTTAAAACTCCTATTTTGAGGCAAAATCGGCGTCATTATCACCTTCCCCAATGGGTTCTTTCCCTGTTCTTAGATAGCCCATTTTCGATTTTTCGGAATAACTGAAATAAATGGGTTTTTCGTTTCTCAAAATGTCTATGACGTTGGCGTACATCGAAATGGGATAGCGCAGGTACACCAAATTGGACGTAAGGTCATAATGGTTTTCCGGCACGCTCTTATTGTCGGGATAGAAGCTCATCTGTAACACAAAATCATCATTATGATAACATTTTACCAGTGCACGTGGGAAAGTAAGATTGTTTTTGGTGCCTCCTGATTGAAAGTGGACCCAATATTGGTTGATTTCGCTATCGATGAATTTCATTGTATCTCGGTTTAAATTGGTTAATAAGACAACAAGTTAAAGATTTTCCACAAGATATTAATAGATTTGGAATAAGAGGACATCTTTTTTTTGATTTGGGAGTGGAATTTTTGGCCACTTTGATCTTTCCAGGCCCAATTTGCGATCCGATGTGCTTCAAACCAATAACCCAGTTCTTCTTTGTGGTCATCGATGTCTATGCATCGGGTATTTCTGGCTCCACCAATTTCATCAGTTTATCCAATGATTCTTGCCAGCCCAAATAGCACATTTCGGTTGGAATGACAGACGGAATGCCCTCCTGTACTATTTTGAGCGCTGTCCCGCACGATACCTTGCCGAACCATATGGTGGTCATCATCTCCCCGGGCAGATTCGGGTCATCAAATGCATCGGTATGTTTGATCAATTCATTGGGCTTGATTTCCATAAAATGGCCGCCGAAAGAATGCCCGTTCCCAGTGGTAAAATTGGTAAACGTCATCTTGTAACTGCCCCCGATCTTAAAGTCCATATGGTGCACGGTACACAAAAAGCCGTAAGGTGGCAGCCAAGTCGCATATGCGGTTGGGTCGGAAAAAGCACGGAAAACCTTTTCAGGGGGAACTTTCAAAACCCTGTGCAGGGAAACACTGTTGGTCGTCATAATTTTTTATGTTTTGTGGTTGTTGTTCTTTGGAGTGCCGCCGTTGTGCCAACGGTTGCCGCTTGCCTTTGCTTTTGATTTCAATGCGATTATTTCAATCGAAATTTTTGAACTTTATTTTTTAAAATATCACCAACATAAATGCTCCCTTCATCATCGATCAGAATGTCGTGGTATCTTGATACCGGACCATCATAAAAGCCTGTTCTTCCAAATTGTAATTGAAGGTGGGTATCCAGATCTAATCGAAAAATATCCGAGCCTTTTACTATGGTATCGTTTACGGTCATATAGTCTATCGCGAACAAATGGTCGTTGTTGTTGTCGATGGCAACGGCATAAAGTTGTTCGGTTATTTTATTCTGCCAGAGGGTGATGAAATTGCCATCGCCATCAAATTTCTGAATTCTGTTATTTTCACGATCGGCGACATATACATTTCCGTTCTTGTCCAAATCAATTCCGTGCGGGATATTGAATTCTCCCGGTTTATTCCCGAAGGTCCCCCATGCAAACAAAAATTTTCCATCCTTTGAAAATTTTACCACCCTGCTGTTGCCATAACCGTCACTCACATAAAAAGAACCATCCTCCGAAACGGCGATGTCGGTAGGAAGATGGAAATGCCAAGCATCGTCCCCGGCGACTTTGGCCTCGCCCAATGTTAATAGGAGGTTGCCGTCTGAATTGAATTTAAAAATCTGGTGCAGCGCAACATCCGTGACCCAGATATTGTTTTCATTATCAACTTCCAAGCCATGGGGCATGATGAATAAATCCGCCCCCCAACTTTTTAGGATTTCTCCGGTTTCCTTATCAAGAACTGCAATAGTGTGCTCTTGAATTTTGGTGTCAGGCATGGGTTCTTGCCATACCCTGCCCGCCCTGTGAAAGACCAGGATATTATGGTCGGCATCGATGCCCAATCCGGTCGGATTTCCTAGAACGAAGTCTTGGGGTAAATCTGGCCAATCTTTTACAAGCTCATAAGCATCGGATGGAGCCGTTTCTAGTACCGTTTCCTTTTTTGTCGTGTCCTTACATCCAATACTCAGAAGTATTGTCCATAAAAACAAGAATGCAATGTCTTTATATTTCATCTTTTTGGGTTGGGTCGTCAAGTGGTAAAACAAATGGGCAATGTGGTCGTGAATGCTTCGGCTATTGTTCGCGTGCCAATGGCCGTAACGGTAAATGGATATTAAGATAGTGCATTTTGACGACTTTTTGGGAGACCATAAGCCACCCAATCGGTCATGACATTATGGACGGGCCGACTTCTATAAATTGGATCTATGCTGTCCTCCATCGACCGACAGGCAGGTTCCGGTGACCCAACTGGCGCAGGGCGAAACCAAAAACGCGGCCACCTTCCCAACTTCCTCGGGGGTTCCCAGTCTTCCAGAAGGAATGGAAGCGCGGACCATATCATAAAATGGCCGATCATGTATTTTGGCCATTTCCCATAATCCACCGCTAAATTCAATCGAACCCGGTGCAATGGTGTTGACCCGGATGTTTTTCGGTGCCAATTGAACAGCCAAGGTTTTTGAATAACTGATAAGGGCGGCCTTCGATGCCGCATAGGCAGCAGGTGAACCGGATTCAAGTCCGGATACGGATGAAATAAATAAAATGCTCCCTTGGCCAGATTCGATCATCCAGGGGACCACCTTTCTGGTTGCCCTTACACTGGCCAGGATATCGATGTTGACCGATGCTTCCCAGTCTTCATAGGCTTCACCAAGGCTCAAAGCCGAGACATTGTTCACCAAGATATCGACCTTCCCTAACTTCCCCTTGACGGCATCAAGAAAGGCATCAAATTCATCGGGCTTGCCAATATCACAGGGCCGGGCAAAAACCTTCACCCCTTTTTTGCCGATTTCGTTTTCAGCAGCGCGGAGCGATTCCTCCCCCCTTGCACAAATGGCAACGTTTACACCTTCTTCGGCGAGCGATAAAGCGATACTCTTTCCAATGCCTTTGCTCGCACCAGTAATGATTGCAATTTTTCCTGTCAGTCCTAAATCCATATGGTTTGAATTAAAATTGTTTTATAATTCCGTTTGGTTCACCAATTCGCTCGGTCCTATTAAAGTGCTTTGCCCATGCCGTTCTTGATGTCGTTCCATGTAATCAATTCAATTTGGTGCTCCCTTAATTTTGACCTGTTCTTTTCATTCGTGAAAAAGTCAAAATCGATTTGGCGCCATGCAGCGCCGAAATTGGGATGGTTTACGGTTACCCCTTTCATTTCGCGATCATCGAATGCAGGGTGGATCAATATCAGGTTTACCCCGAAATTTAAATTTTCTAAGACCCTGCCATAGTAATCGCTTAGTCTACCGGTCGCGAAATACTCGAATTCGCCGACATAGGTATTGTCGATGATGAAGTCCCCATCCGCTATGCTGGACTCGGGATCTAGGCCGACCATTTCCATCAGTTGTGGATTGATCAGTACGGGTAAATGATACTTCCTGCCCAGCGCCTTGTAGATCTCGAAAAATGCCGGATCTGCCCCGACACTGTACATATGTGAATCGATATGGGTTGGATTCACTCCGAATTTCAGGGCCTTTTCCACCTGCGCATAAAGTTCTTTTGAGACCTCTTCGGGCAAGGCGTTTTTTCGTAATTCCGCCCTGTTTCTATAAAAATGGCCGTTCCCGTCCACCAAACTGGGCACTTCTGAAATCGGCAGAACGGGCCCGAATTTGTAGTTTTCCCATTCACAGGTGAGCGTAAGGTGAATGCCTTGGTCGAATTGGGGATTGTTCTTGGCAAATTGGGCCATTTCATAAAACCACGGACAGGGCACCATGATGCTGTAGGAATTCACGAATCCGTTTTCAAGCGATTGTATGGTCGCCATATTCTCGGAATGCGAGAGACCTGCGTCGTCGGCATGGATGATCAGTAATTTGGTTTTTTCCGGGTAACCCAGTTTTTCTAAAGAGGTCATCTAAACATCGTTTTTGATCTACAACAATCCTGAAAAACACGGTCGTGCGCAATCACAATTACAACAATGAATGTTTTTGCGTCCATTTCAAGCTGCATTAAATTTCTTCTCTAAGCTATTCAATTTTCGGCATTTCCAGCGAATTGTCAACACGTAATCTGAACCGTCAGTCACTGGCGGAAAAGCTACTTTGGATAAAATGGTGTTTAGTGGGACCTTGAAAAAGAAGTGATTATAGGCAGCATCTGATTTTTAACAGCTTCAGGTTTCATCAACTGTTTCCCCAATGGGCTTTGGACCGGCATCGTCCGTGTCATTGAGCCTGTCACCATCTGCGTCCTATGGGCTTTCCGAACATCCATCGGCTACCCCGTCACCATCTGCGTCTATTTTTTCGAAATGGTCACGCGTGAATTCCTTTAGACTGGCAGTTCGTGGGTCATGAAATGAATTCCACCACCGATAGAATTTAATATGCTCAAGTAAAATTGAGTCGCTTGCCCGTATGGCAATCAAGCTATCCAAACTTTAATTTAAATAGGCAAGGAGAGGGCAGCGATGTATTAAGGTATCGTGGGAACAGTCCCTATTTTTTTAGGTATTTATAACTGCATCCTTCAATACAAATTGGCCCACTTGTAGGGGTTGCGATAAAATAACCAGATTCAAACTTCAAATTATAGGTGATCAATCCATCCTCATTTTCCGATTCCGATTCAAATCCTTCACAATTATAATCAAGAATTAATCCAATTTGTTCTGTAGACCAAGTTCCAGTAGTACATTCGGAATATCTACTTGAGGTAAATGTTCCGTTCTCAAAAAGCACCAATTCTTCGCCATCCTCAACGGCAACCCAATCTTGGGGGCCTCCTGCACTGATGTAAGCTTCAGACAATTTCCATTTTCCAATCAAATCAGTATTCTCAAACTCTTTTGGAATATCTGAAGAACAGGAATATAAGACAGGAATCAAGATAAATGTGAACATTGAGTTTTTCATGGTTGAGAAGTTTTTTAGCAAGATGTTCTAAATGGCTTTTGGTTGCGTGGAATTAATACTGGTCCCAAGCCAATTTTTGAACAGATATCCTTCGGATGGGGTGGCGGTGATGGTGATATCGTCACCGGAATCATAGGTGCCTTCGGAGGGGGAAACCATGCCGCCTTCCGAAGGGTTTACTGTAGTGCTAAATGTGACTTGCTCTGCCTTTTCATCCTTCGTACAAGAATGGAACACAAAAAGTGCGATTGATAGCAATATCAGTAAGTAAAGCAGAGGTTTCCTCATACGGCAGTTGGGGTTTGTGTTGGTAGTTCTGCCTAATCGATTGCATTGCTACGAACGGGAATTACGTCCTTCGGCCGTGAGTCCCGCCCGAACGTTTTGAAGTGGAAAATCCATTATTCCATGATTTTCATTCGGCATAGTTTGGATATGGGTATTCAAGTGGCGGGAATTGCCTTGCGGCGAGTCCCGCCCGAACGTTTTGAAGATAAAAACCAAGCCTAAAGGCTTTGTTTTTTGTTTGCTCCCCCCAATTACCAAAACAAGTTTTAGACATGGCTCGCAAACAAAAAACCAGTGCATTTGCACTGGTTTTTATCTATCTGTACTCGAGGCGGGACTTGAACCCGCACGGACTAATGTCCATTGGATTTTAAGTCCAACGTGTCTACCAGTTCCACCACTCGAGCCAACCTGGCTGCCGATAGCTATCGGCATGAACAAAAAAACGCCGACAAGCAGCGTTTTTGAGCGAAAAACGGGATTCGAACCCGCGACCTCCACCTTGGCAAGGTGGCGCTCTACCAACTGAGCTATTTTCGCATTAAAGAACTAGGCATCATCCATTGATGCGGATGCAAATTTAATACAATTTGGTAAAAGGCAAAGAAAATTATTGACAAATGCGGGAAAAGCGTTTTGCGCCCGCAAGTGCCCCCATATCAGGAAGTGGCTTTCTTGTTTTTGGTGAGCATCCGCTTGATTTCATTGAGCTTCATCAGCGCTTCCACCGGGGTGAGGGTGTTGATGTCGAGGTGGGTGATCTCCTCCTTGATCTGTTCCAACAAGGGATCGTCGAGGTTGAAAAAACTGAGCTGCACCTCATGGCCCACCGATTGCAGCTTGTCGGTAAGTTCTTCACTGGAATGCGATTTTTCCAATTTTTTAAGGATCTTGTTGGCCTTTGCGATCACCTGTTGCGGCATGCCCGCCATTTTCGCTACATGGATCCCAAAACTGTGCTCACTGCCCCCGGGCATGAGCTTCCTGAGAAAAAGCACGTCGTGCTTCAGTTCTTTGACCGATACGTTATAGTTCTTGATGCGGTCGAAAGTGGCGCTCATTTCATTGAGCTCGTGATAATGGGTGGCGAAGAGTGTCTTTGCCCGTGCCGGATGCTCGTGCAGGTATTCCGAGATGGCCCAGGCGATCGAAATGCCGTCGTAGGTACTGGTGCCCCTACCGATTTCATCCAAAAGCACCAAACTGCGTTCGGAGAGGTTGTTGAGAATGGAGGCCGTTTCGTTCATTTCGACCATAAAGGTCGATTCGCCCATGGAGATGTTGTCGCTGGCCCCCACACGGGTAAAGATTTTGTCGACATAACCGATCTGGGCCGATTCCGCGGGAATGAAACTGCCCATCTGCGCCAAGAGCACGATCAGGGCCGTTTGCCGTAAAATGGCCGACTTGCCGCTCATATTGGGGCCCGTGATCATGATGATCTGCTGGGCTTCCCGGTTCAGGAGCACGTCGTTGGCGATATAGGGCTCGCCCAAGGGCAATTGTTTCTCGATCACCGGATGCCGGCCGTTCTTGATCACGATTTCGGTGGAATCGTTCATTTGGGGCGCCACATAGCGGTTTTCTTTCGCCAGTTGGGCAAACCCGCAAAGGCAATCGAGCTGTGCGATCTGTTGGGCGTTCTGTTGCACCTCCAGAATATGTTCCTGCATCCAGACCACCAACTGGGAAAACAATTGCTGCTCCAGGCTCAGGATGCGTTCCTCCGCGCCCAAGATCTTTTCTTCGTACTCTTTCAGTTCCTCGGTGATGTAGCGTTCGGCGTTCACCAGGGTCTGTTTCCGTACCCATTCCGGGGGCACCTTGTCTTTATGGGTGTTCCTTACTTCAATGTAGTATCCGAACACGTTGTTCGAAGCGATTTTCAAGGATGAGATACCGGTGCGGTGCATCTCCCGATCTAACATTTTATCCAAATAATCCTTCCCTGAAAAGGATAGGCCACGAAGTTCGTCGAGCTCCCGGGAATAGCCTTCCGCTATGGTCTTGCCCTTGCCCAATTGTACCGGGGCCTCCTCGTCGAGCATTTCCTTTATTTTGCCCCTCAGCGCATCACAGGAATGCAGTTGCGCCGCGATCGACAGCAAGGCCGCATCGGTACTTTTTTCGGTCAACGCCTTGATGGGCACGATGGCTTCCAATGAATTCTTCAATTGTACCACCTCTTTGGGGTTGATCTTGCCCGTGGCCACTTTCGAAATCAGGCGTTCAAGATCTCCTATCGGCTTGATCCAATGTTGCAATTTTTGAAGTTGCTCTTCATTTTGAAACAGATGGGCCACAACTTGGTGGCGTCTTCTTATGGTTTCCAGATTTTTTAATGGTAGTGCCAACCAACGCCTTAAAAGCCGGCCGCCCATCGGGGAGATGGTCTTGTCGATCACGCTGAGCAGGGTGACCGCATTTTGGTTGTTCGATTGGTACAGTTCCAGATTTCGGATGGTGAAGCGATCCATCCAGATATATTCCTCCTCTGCGATGCGCCTTAAGGCATTGATATGGCTCAATTGGTTGTGCTGGGTCTCCGAGAGATAATGAAGGACCACTCCCGAGGCCACGATGCCCAACCGAAGATGATCCACCCCAAAGCCCTTCAAGGTCTTGGTTTTGAAATGCCGGGTCAGGGTCTCCAACGCATAATCGTCTTGGTAGACCCAGTCTTCCATGAAAAAAGTATGGAACTGCCGCCCAAAGGCTTCCAGGAAATCGGTCTTGTGGCGCTTGGAGATCAAAATTTCGTTCGGGGCGAAGTTTTGGAGCAATTTGTCGATTTGCTCATGGGAACCCTCCGCGGTCAAAAACTCCCCTGTCGAAATATCGACCATTGAAATGCCCAAGTTTTGGTGGCCAAAATGGATGGCGCACAGAAAATTGTTCGATTTGGCCTGCAGCAGGTCATCGTTCATGGCCACGCCAGGGGTAACCAATTCGGTAACGCCGCGCTTTACGATGGTCTTGGTGAGTTTGGGATCTTCCAATTGGTCGCAGATGGCGACGCGCAGCCCCGCCTTTACCAATTTGGGCAGATAGGTGTTCAATGAATGGTGCGGAAATCCTGCCAATTCGGTGCGGTCCCCGCCATTGTTGCGGTGCGTGAGGATGATGCCCAAAATCTTGGAGGCCTTGACCGCATCTTCCCCGAAGGTCTCATAAAAGTCGCCCACACGAAAAAGCAGCAAGGCATCAGGATACTTGGTCTTGATGGTATTGTATTGCTGCATCAAAGGTGTTACCTTCTTGTTTTTTTCCGCTTTTCCCAAAGTGTTTTTTTAGTCTATTTTTGCACAGGCCCTTCGGAACGAATGTACCAATTTCTTCACGGAAATTTCAGCATTGTTGATATTTTGGGGATAAGTCGATGTGCCCCTTATCGCAAAGGTCCCCTGACGAAACTTAAACGCGCCAAGGCCATGGCATTCAGCTACGGCACATCGGTTCGTGAAGCCGCCGACCGTGGTACGCTTGTTTCCGGACCATCGATATCTAAAATTGCAACGCCATGAGAAAATTGAAGAATGAGGAACTGCCCCGATTGGATGTTGCGGCCTTTAAAAAGGCCGAAAAATTACCTGTGTCCCTTATTCTCGATGATGTGCGGAGCCTTAACAATATCGGTTCGGTATTTCGATCTGCCGATGCATTTTTGGTCGAAAAAATCTACCTCTGCGGCATTACCGCAACCCCGCCCCATAAAGACATCCATAAAACGGCCCTTGGCGCGACCGAAAGCGTGGTATGGGAATATGCCCCCAATGCCGTTGACCTGGTGGCGCGATTGAAGGCGAATGGCTATACCACTTTGGCGGTGGAACAGGCAGAAAAGGCGATCAAGCTCAATACCTTCAATGTAGCGCGGAACAAAAAATATGCACTGGTTTTCGGCAATGAGGTAAAGGGCGTTGCACAAGAGGTGGTCGATGCGGCCGATGGGGTCTTGGAAATACCGCAATTCGGGACCAAACATTCCCTGAACATAGCAGTGAGCGTTGGCATCGTGGTTTGGGACTTTTGGGCGAAGTGGCATCGATGACCCCTTGTCAATGATTGGATTCAATCGGCCAAACCGATCGCAAAGTCCTGGATCTGCATCAGGAGCGATTCATAATCTTCCGCGCTTTCCACAAAATCGATTTCCGAAAGATCTAGAATGATGCTGTTTTGGCCGGGATGGCTGCGGAGAAAGTCGAGATAGCCTTGGTTGATCTTTTCAAGATAGTCCCTTGAAATATTCTGTTCATAGTCCCGCCCCCTTTTTTTGATATTGTCGATCAAGCGGTCGGTATTTTGATAGAGGTAGATATAGATCCTTGGTTTTTTGACTTCCCGGTACATCAGTTGGAAGAGCTTTCGATAGAGTCCGAATTCCTCTTTTTGCAGTGTGATTTGCGCAAATATCAATGACTTGTAGATGTCATAGTCGCTGACCATAAAGCTTTTGAAAAGGTCGAATTGGGAGGTGTCATCGGAGAATTGTTGGTAGCGGTCTGCCAGGAACGACATTTCCAAGGGGAAGGCGTACCGGCCCTGGTCTTCATAGAATTTTGGCAGAAAGGGGTTGTCGGCAAAACGTTCCAACACGGCCTTCGCATTAAACTCAGCGGCCATCCTGTTGGCCAAGGATGTTTTGCCGGCGCCGATATTGCCTTCAATGGCCATAAATCCTTGGTGTGCAAAAAGTTGCTGTCGATCTTTGAACAGTCGGAAACCCGTTTTAATCAAGGTGCCTTTGTCCTTGCATTGCTGCAAAAGGTTACGGGTATCTTTTTGATAAATGGGATGGTAAAACTGAGGGGCGATATCGGCAAGGGGTTTCAAGACGAAACGGCGTTGTGCCATTTCAGGATGGGGCACCACAAGATCGTCGGAATGGATGGTTTCCTTTTCGAAATAAATAATGTCGATATCGATGAGCCGTGGTTCATAACCCCGCTCCTTCCGCCGAAGCCGGCCCATGTCGCGTTCGATATCCAAAAGGGTGGCCAACAACTGCTTGGGGTCCAAATGGGTTTCAATGGCGATGCACAGGTTTAGAAAATCGGCTGCCTTAAAGCCCCAGGCCCCACTCTGGTATATCGGCGAGATCTTCACGATATGCCCTGCTTTTTTCTGTATCTCAAAGAGGGCGAATTGCAGGTTAGCCGGCTTGTTGCCGAGATTGCTACCAAGGGAAAGATATGCGGTTTTTGGATCGGCCATAATCGAACGCAAAGTAACGAAAAGTCAAGTGGAGTTCCTTATCTTTGGGGGATAATAATAGCGGAGGAAAAGCATGAATTTTTTAAGAAACTTATTGGCGGCGATACTGGGCTGTCTGATTGCATTTGGCATCATGTTCATGATGTTCATCATATTTGCGAGTCTGGTCGGGAGTATGGAGGAAACCGAAACCATTAAAACGAATGCCGTATTGGAATTGCAAATGCAGGCACCCATCAGCGATTATGTCGGAAATTCCGGAAACGACCCTTTTGGCGATATTTTCGGCACGGCACATGGCTTGGATGAAATTCTGCAGGCCATTCAGGTGGCCAAGGACGATGAATCGATCAAGGGCATCAGCATCAACAACAATTTTATGATGGCGGGCTGGGCCCAGACCCAATCGATTCGAAAGGCCCTCAAGGATTTCAAAGAAAGCGGGAAGTTCATCTTCGCCTATGCCGATTTTTATACCCAAAAAGATTTCTATTTGGCCAGTGTGGCCGACAGTATTTTCCTTAACCCGGTAGGGGTGCTCGATTTCAAGGGCCTGTCTTCCGAGGTGCTTTTCTTTAAAGACCTTCAGGAGAAAACGGGGATAAAGATGGAGGTGATTCGCCATGGGAAATACAAGAGCGCCGTAGAGCCTTTTCTTTCCAGCGAAATGAGCCCGGAAAATAGGAGCCAAATTCAAGCGTTGATCGGTTCGTTGTGGAATTCAATGCTTGAGGATATCTCGGAAGGGCGTGGCATTGCCATCGATGACCTGAATATCATCGCCGATACCTTAGGAGGACGTTCGCCCAGAATGGCCGAACATGCCGGATTGATCGATGGTTCCCTTTTTTATGACGAGTACGAAGATCGCTTGCGCAAGGCACTGGCCCTTGACAAAGACAAGGAGGTCAATATCGTTTATCTCGAGGATTATTTGGCAAGGTCGAACCGGAAAGGTAACAAGACCGGCAAGGACAAAATTGCGGTCATCTTCGCCCAGGGGGAAATACTCTACGGGGAAGGGGGCAAAGAGGTGATCGGGCAGGGCATCATCAACAGCGCGATCAGAAAGGCCGTTGAAGACGACAATGTAAAGGCCATTGTGTTTCGTGTCGACTCCCCAGGGGGCAGTGCGCTCACTTCCGATATCATATGGCGGGAAATTGATTTGGCGAAGCAGAAAAAACCGGTGGTGGTTTCCATGGGCAATTTGGCGACCTCGGGCGGGTATTATATCGCCGTGGCCGCAGACAAGATCTATGCAGAACCGACCACCATCACAGGGTCGATCGGGGTATTCGGTACCATCCCCAACATCAATGGTTTGGCCAAGGATATCGGGATCAATGCCGAACAGGTAGGCACCAATAAAAATGCGGTGGATTATTCCTTCTTTGAACCGATGACCGACAGTTTTAGGGCTACCGTTCAGGAGAGCATTGAAGAGGTCTACGCTACTTTTTTGGAAAGGGTGGCAAAAGGGCGTGGCATAAGCGTGGCCGAGGCCGACAGTCTGGCCCAAGGGCGGGTTTGGAGCGGTGTCGATGCCCAGCGACTGGGGCTTGTTGATGAACTGGGCGGGTTGGACGATGCCATTGCCGGGGCGGCAAGCTTGGCCGACCTGGGACAATATGGCATCAAGAAATACCCCAGATATAAAACCGGTTTTGAAAAATTAATGGAAGACCTGGGCGGGGCCAGTTCCGAAACGAAAAGCAATTTGATCAAAGAGGAGATCGGTACTGAATTTTACGCCATTCTAAAACAGTTTCAAACGATCATGCAACAGAAAGGGGTGCAGGCCAGAATGCCGTTCGCCCTGGATATCAGATAATAGATGACACTAAAAGACAAGAAATTGGCTTACCAAATCTATTTGTATTTGGGCGCCCTGTTCATTACCTCTTTGGTGGTATCGAACCTGATATTCCAAAAATTCTTTTATTGGCACCCTTTTGGAAAGATTGAGGTATTGGGGGCCAGCCTGTTCGAGATTTCAGTGGGTGTCTTGCCCTATCCCATCACTTTTTTGATCACCGACCTGATCTCCGAGATATACGGGAAAAAGAAGGCCAACCAAATTGTGACGGCAGGTATTTTTGCGTCTTTCTTTTCTATGGGGATCATCTTGTTGGCCAATTTATCGCCGGCCCTGCCCACTTCCCCAATCGACGATGCCACGTTCAGCAAGGTTTTTGCCCTATCGCCCATAGCCGTGCTGGCCTCCATGATTGCCTATCTGTTCGCCCAATATATAGACATCGCCATCTATCATTTTTGGAAAGGGGTCACCAAAGGCAAACACCTATGGCTGCGCAACAACTTCTCCACTTTTTTGTCGCAGTTTATCGACACTTTCACCGTGGTTGGCCTGCTGTGTGTTTTTGAAGTGCTCCCATGGAACCTGTTCTACGGTTTGGTGGTCAGCGGTTTTCTATTTAAAGTATTTATAGCGGTTCTCGACACCCCTTTCCTTTATTTGTTCGTATATATCCTTAGAAAACGATTTGGCCTTAAGGAAGGGCAGGAAATATATTTGGAAGTCTGAAAAATATAACCTATTTCCGGGAGTTATAGAATACAAAAGAATCATTCAACGAAAATGGGAAAGAAAATATTAAAGATTGTTGGGGTCATCCTCTTTTTGATCATTGCATTGTTAATTGCGGCGCCCTTTATTTTGGAAGCAAAGATCGGGGAGCTCATCAAGAGCAACGTCAACCAAAACATCAATGCCACCCTGGATTTCGCGGAGGCCGATCTAAGCCTTTTCAGCAGTTTTCCGGATGCCGAGGTATCGATGAAGAAAATCACCCTGATCAACAAGGCACCCTTCGAAGGCGACACCCTTTTTTCTTCCGATTTGGTACAGTTGAGGATGGGTATTCGCGAACTGTTCAAGAGCGCGGGGGAACCCATTGCGATCCAACGACTCTTTATCGATGGGGCGAAGCTGAATATTAGGTATGATGAAGCCGAAAATGCCAACTACGATATTGCCAAGGATACCGGCACTGCCGATTCGTCCCCTTCGGGAACCGAGGGCTTTACCCTCGATATGCAGTCTTATGAAATCACCAATTCGAACATCACTTACGATGACAGGGCCGGGGGCATGCTGTTTAACCTTTATGAGATACAACATAGTGGAACCGGCGACCTTTCTTTGGAGAAATCCCAATTGCAGACCCTTACCGAAGCGTTGGTTTCCTTTGAAATGGACAGTACCAATTATTTGAACAAAAATAAAATCAAGCTCGATGCGCTTATAGGTATCGACCTTGAGGAATTCAAATTCACTTTTTTAAAGAACGAGGCCTTGTTGAACCAATTGCCTTTGGTTTTTGAAGGATTTGTAAAACTAAACGACGATAACCAAGAGGTCGATATCAGTTTCAAGACCCCATCTTCCGATTTCAAAAACTTTTTGGCGGTAATCCCTGAAACCTACTCCAAGAATATCGAGAATGTGCAAACCACGGGGAATTTTATCGTGGAGGGGCGATTTAATGGGATTGTCGATGATGATCACATTCCCATGTTCCATATTATGATCAATTCCGACAACGCATCCTTTAAATATCCAGATTTGCCCAAAGGGGTGCGCAACGTACATATCGACACCAAGATCACCAATACCACGGGAATCGTGGCCGATACCTATGTCGATATCGATCGGCTTTCGTTTATGATCGATGAGGACCAATTTAACATGAAGGCCAACATTCGGGAGCTCATGGGCAATACCAAGGTAAACGCCCATATCGACGCAAAAATGAATTTGGCCAATATTTCAAAGGCCTACCCCGTACCTGCCGATCTCAATTTGAAAGGCTTGCTAACCGCCGATGTCACCACAGACTTCGATATGGCCTCCGTGGAAAAGAAACAGTACGAAAAAACGAAGACCAGTGGCAAGATCGACCTGAGGGACTTCGTGTACCAATCGGACGAATTTCCAAATCCCATCACATTGAAATCTACGGCCTTGACCTTTAACCCTGCCACAGTAACCCTCAATGAATTGAACGGTTCAACGGGGAAGACCGATTTTGCGGTTAATGGTACCATCAACAACCTCTTGGGTTTTATGTTCAACAACGAAAATGTAGAAGGAAATTTTAATCTGCAATCGAATACCTTCGCCATCGACGATTTTATGGTGGCCGAGACCAGTAACACGGAAGGCACCGGTACGGCGGATACCAGTACCAAAGTTGCTGACGAAAAAATCAAGATCCCTTCTTTTCTGGATATCAACCTCAATGCGGCTGCCAAAACGGTGCTTTATGACAACCTAACGCTCACCGACGTTAAGGGGAATCTTAGGATCAAGGACGAAAAGGCGATATTGAGCAACATGACCTCCTCGATGTTCGGCGGTAAGGTGGGCTTCGATGGCGTGGTTTCCACAAAAGAGCAAACCCCTACCTTCTCCATGAAACTTGGTTTGGACAAACTCATGATCGGGGAGACCTTTAAGGCCATCGATCTGTTCAAGGTGGTTGCGCCCATTGCCCAAATATTTAAAGGGAAATTGAGTTCGGAACTCGAATTCTCAGGGAACCTCTCCGATGATTTTTCACCGGATCTAAACTCGCTCAGCGGCAATATTTTGGCAGACATCCTTACCGATGAGCTCGATACCCAGGCTGCCCCACTACTCGCGGCAGTGGCCGGAAAGCTGAATTTCATCGATCTGAAGCAATTGAACTTCAATGAATTAAAAACGAAGCTTTCTTTTAAGGATGGCGTGGTTGCCGTAAAACCCTTTACGTTGAACTATAAAGACATCGCCATTAACGTGGATGGCAGCCATACCTTCGATCAAAAGATGAGCTACAAGGCCACCATGCAGGTTCCTTCAAAATATTTGGGAAAGGAAATCAATGCCCTGATCGCCAGAATCGATGACAAAGCGCTTACCGATCTTACGATTCCGGTAACCGCCAATATCGGTGGATTTTATAAAAGTCCGGAAGTAACAACCGATTTTACCTCAGGAATCAAAAACCTCACCACGCAACTCATCGAGATTGAAAAGCAGAAATTGATCAATAAGGGGACCGATAAGGCCAAGGATCTGATCGGGGGGCTGCTCGAAAAAACATCGACCAAAACCGATACCACCCAGAAAGGAAAGGAACAACAGCAGGACGTTAAAGAAGTCTTGGGCGGTATTTTGGCCGGTAACAAGGCCAAAGATTCCACCAAGATGAAGACCGATACGCTGCCTGCCAAAAAAGGGGACGATGCGGTGAAGGAAAAGGCAAAGAATATACTGGGAGGTCTTTTGGGCGGCAAAAAGAAAAAAGATTCGGTCAACTAACGGCCAAACCTACCACATAGCCTTCACTTCCCCTGATATTGAATACCGTATGGTCCTCGAAAATCAGGTATTGGCCTTTGATGCCCTTTAAAAGGCCTTTATAGGCAGGCGTCTTGTCTAAATTGAGACTTTTTACCTTGCTGGGATAGGCCAGTACCGGAAAGTGCAAATGGGTTTCTTTCTTGTTTTCAATAAAATATACTTTGGCTTCTTCAGGGATATAGGGCCTTAGCTTATTGCGCCAATCGACCAGATCTTCATCTTCCACATCGTTGGTGAGCATTTTACGCCAATTGGTCTTGTCACCGATGTGATCTTTAAGGGCTACTTCGGTAATGCCTGCCAAATAACGGTTTGGGACCTCCACTATCTCAATGGCCTCATGGGCACCCTGATCGATCCACCTTGTCGGGATCTGCGTTTTTCTGGTCACCCCGACTTTGATATTGCTCGAGTTGGCCAAATACACGATATGTGGCTGCAATTGCACCCGCTTCTCATATTCAAGGTCGCGGTCTTCCCGGCCCATATGGGCTGTACTCAGTTCTGGTCTCATGATCCAATCGCCCGCCGCGGGGATTTCGAAAAAACAACTTTTACAAAACCCCTGCCTGAATATGGGGCGGTCTTCGCCGCAATTAAGGCATTGGTATCTTAGAAATTCGATTTGGAGTTCCTTATCCAATACCTGGTTGAGGTTCAGGTAGTCGTTCTCGAAGACCAGATAATACTGGATGGGATCTCCAATTTCGGTCTGCATTTTTCTCAATACGCCCTCGTACTGCATAAATATCGGTCTATTGATGAATCTATTTGAAAATGATCTTTATTAAAACTAAATTTAGCAGGTTAAAGATACCTAAAATGCCCATACCGCTGTTCAACTCCATCGCTTCATGGCTGCTCAAAAAGAGGTACCATCAAATCGAGCTTTTCCTAAAATATCCCGGGGAAGTGCAGCAGGAAGTACTGTTCCAGTTGCTGGAATTGGCCGAAGATACGGAGATTGGAAAGAATTATGGTTTCGAATCGATCACCAGCTATGAAACCTTTAAGGAAAGGGTGCCCATTGTTTCCTATGAAGAAATAGAACCGATGATCGAGCGCACCCGCAAAGGGGAACAAAACCTGTTCTGGCCCACCACCATCAAATGGTTCGCCAAAAGCAGTGGCACTACCAATGCGAAGAGCAAGTTTATCCCGGTAAGTTCGGAAGCTTTGGAAGACTGTCATTATAAATCGGGCAAAGACCTGTTGTGCCTTTACTTGAACAATAATGAGAATTCCCAGTTGTTCACCGGCAAAAGCCTTCGGCTCGGAGGAAGTAAGGAATTGTATGAAGACAACGGTTCGTTTTTTGGGGACCTTTCCGCCATCTTGATCGACAATATGCCCTTATGGGCAGAATTCAGCAGCACGCCTAGCAGTAAGGTTTCCTTGATGAGCGAGTGGGAGAGCAAGCTCAAGGCGATCATCAACGAAAGTACCCTGGAAAACGTGACCAGTTTGGCGGGTGTGCCCTCATGGATGCTGGTATTGCTCAACAACGTGCTGGAGGAGACCGGAAAAGACCATCTCTTCCAGGTTTGGGAAAACCTGGAGGTATATTTTCATGGCGGCGTGAGTTTCAACCCCTATAAGGAACAGTACAAAAAATTATTGCCCAGAAAGAATTTCAGGTATTATGAAATCTATAATGCCTCGGAAGGCTTCTTCGCCATTCAGGACCGCAACGATGCCGATGACCTGCTTTTGATGTTGGATTATGGCATCTTTTATGAGTTCATTCCCATGGACACCTACGGTCAAAAAACACAGTCTACCATTCCCTTGGCTGAAGTGAAGACCCATGTAAATTACGCGGTGGTCATCACTACCAATTCCGGATTATGGCGCTACAAAATCGGGGATACGGTACGCTTTACTTCCATAGCGCCCTATCGGATCAAGGTGACCGGACGCACCAAGCACCATATCAATGTTTTTGGTGAAGAACTGATCATTGAAAATGCCGAGGAGGCGCTCAGGAATGTCTGCTCACGGACCGGAGCCGAAATCAAAGACTATACCGCAGGCCCGATCTTTATGAAGGGCAAGGAGAAGGGTGCCCATGAATGGGTCATTGAATTCAGGAACAGGCCCTCGGATCTGAATTGCTTCACCCATACCTTGGACGATGCGCTCAAATCCTTAAACTCTGATTATGAGGCAAAACGCTACAACAATATTACGCTGACGATGCCCAAAGTACATATTGCCAGGGAAAACCTTTTTTACGATTGGCTGAAATCCAAAAACAAATTGGGAGGGCAGCATAAGATCCCAAGATTATCGAATAAAAGGGACTACATCGAGGAATTGCTCCAAATGAACCAATAAATGAGGTAGACTGACCATTAATTTTCAATTTAGAGTTCTCAATGCGACCGAACTACTAAATTGATACCAAATGAATTCAGAAAGACTTGTGATATTGTCCGACATGTGGGGGGTTAAAAAAGGACTGTGGATTACTTCCTATCTCGGCTATTTACAGCAATATTATGATATTGCTTTCTATGACATCCAGCAATTGGCAAATATCGATTTGGAGATTAAGTCGCCGGAGAATCTGCATAGGGCCTTTGTTGAAGGGGGTATCGATACAGCAGTGGCCCATCTGATTAAAAAGGAAACTGAACCGAGCCATTATCTGGCATTCAGCACAGGGGGTACCATTGCTTGGAAGGCCAATTTAAAAGGCCTTCACATGAAGTCGCTCACCGCGATTTCTCCAACACGGGTGCGTTTTGAGGACTTAAAGCCCTGTTGTAAAACCAAACTGATCTATGGGGGCAATGATGCCTTCAGGCCCGATGACCAATGGTCTGAAAAGCTCGATCTTGAAATGGAAATCGTGCCTAATTTCGGACATGAGCTGTATACCGACGAAAAAATTATCGGCAAAGTATGCCAACATCTACTGTCGGCGGTTTTGGAACGGGAACATAGGGCCAAAAAAGCCGGATAAGGGCGCGTTTTGAATTTGTCAGGCCAGCTTAGCTGCCGCTACCCGACCCGATTCTAAAAAATAACTGATTATTACAAGCTAACGAAAGCACCCGTTCTTTAGGAGACCGCTTTTAACTTCTTGATGGTCTCGAAGGAAATCTTCTCCTCGGCATAGGGCTTGGTAACCTTAAATTCCTTTTCTCCACTGCTGGGGAGTTCAAACATGGCATCGGTGAAAATGGCTTCGCACAGGGAACGCAGCCCACGAGCTCCAAGTTTGTACTCTATCGCTTTTTGCACGATATAATTCAATGCCTGTTCCGTAATTTCAAAGGTGATGCCATCCATGCTGAACAGTTTTTCGTACTGTTTGATGATGGCATTTTTTGGTTCGGTGAGGATGGCCCTAAGCGTCTTTTCGTCCAAGGGGTTCATATAGGTGAGTACAGGAAGTCTTCCAATAATTTCAGGAATCAACCCGAACTCTTTTAAATCTTTCGGAATGATGTATTGTAGAATATTGGCTTCATCGAGACGTTCGTCGGCCTTGGAGGCACTATAACCTACCGCCTGCATGTTCAGGCGTTTGGTGATGGCACGTTCGATACCGTCAAAGGCACCACCGGCAATAAATAAAATATTTTCGGTGTTGACCTCAATGAATTTTTGATCGGGATGTTTTCGTCCTCCCTTGGGCGGTACGTTCACCATGGTGCCCTCCAGGAGTTTCAACAGCCCTTGCTGCACGCCCTCACCGGAAACGTCCCTGGTAATCGAAGGGTTGTCGCCCTTGCGTGCAATCTTATCTATTTCATCGATAAATACGATGCCGCGTTCGGCTTTTTCAAGGTTGTAATCTGCCGCTTGAAGCAATCTGGTCAATATGCTTTCCACATCTTCCCCCACATAGCCCGCCTCGGTCAGTACCGTAGCATCAACGATGGCCAACGGCACATTGAGCATTCTGGCAATGGTTTTTGCCATCAGGGTTTTACCGGTGCCGGTTTGCCCGACCATGATGATGTTGCTCTTCTGGATTTCAACATCGTTGTCTTTCGATTTGGGCTGCAACAAGCGTTTGTAGTGGTTGTAGACCGCAACTGACATCACCTTTTTGGTACGGTCCTGCCCTATGATAAAAGTATCCAGAAACTCCTTGATCTCCTGTGGTTTCTTTAATACGAGCTCGCTCGAGAGGTCTTTGGTTTTGGTCTGCTTCGATTCTTCGGCCACGATACCATGCGCCTGCTCTATGCAACGGTCACAGATATGGGCGTCCAATCCTGCGATCAAAAGGTTGGTCTCGGGCTTTTTCCTTCCGCAAAAAGAGCATTCTAAATTATCTTTTGCCATGTTTTTTTCCTTCCTTACGTTATGCTAACGTAATAATTGGGTTTTTGGTTTGTACTCGGGGTTGAAAAGTACATGAACCGCGTGGTTTTGGTCGCCGGGATCATCGATCCCTTACCAATATCTCGTCTATCATGCCATATTTCCTGGCCTCCTCCGCTTTCATCCAATAGTCCCGATCACTATCATCGGTTACCTTTTCGATGGTTTGTCCCGAATGTTTTGCAATGATCTCATAAAGCTCATCTTTTAATTTTAAGATTTCCCTTGCGGTAATCTCTATATCGCTCGCCTGCCCCTGTGCCCCGCCCATCGGTTGGTGGATCATTACCCGGGAGTGGGTGAGTCCGCTTCTCTTTCCTTTTTCACCTGCACAGAGCAACACCGCGCCCATGGAAGCGGCCATCCCGGTGCAGATCGTGGCCACATCCGGTTTGATGAATTGCATGGTATCGTAGATGCCCAATCCGGCATAAACGCTCCCTCCTGGAGAGTTGATATATATCTGGATGTCTTTGGAAGCGTCGGTGCTTTCTAAAAACAACAATTGCGCTTGAACGATGTTGGCCACCTGATCGTTGATGCCGGTGCCCAGAAAGATGATGCGGTCCATCATCAATCTCGAGAAAACATCGAAGACCGCAATGTTCATTTGACGCTCTTCTATGATATTCGGGGTCATGTTCGTGGGGTACATGCTACCGATTATTTTGTCGTAATAGGTGCTGCTTATCCCTTGGTCCTTTATAGCGTAATTTTTGAATTCTTTTCCGTAATCCATGGTTTCCGATTCGATATTTTTGATAAAAAAGGTGCCGAAAATTCTATTTTTCGGCACCGTAAAGATACTTAATATTTTTTGGAAAACTACCCGTACACCTCTTTCACAAAATTCTCATAGGTGACTTCTTTGGTCTTAAGATTGACCTTTTCCTTATAAAGCTGCAACAATTTTTGGCTCATCAGTTGTTCCGAAAGCCTTCTTACTTCATCTTGATTGCCCAATACCCTTGCCGCGATGTTATCGAGTTCTTCCTCTTTCGGGTTCATTTGTCCGAACTGCGCCATCTGCGATTTGATGAAACCCTTGGCAAAATCCTTGAGTTCTTCGAACTGTATGCTGATATTGTGGTCTTTGATGATTTTGCCCTCGATCAACTGGTAGCGAAGCCCTTTCTCTGATTTTTCATATTCGGCGGTGGCCTGCTCCGGGGTCAACGGCTCTTCACCGGTCATTTGTATCCACCGGGTCAAAAATCCTGAAGGCAGTTTAAATTTGGTATTGTCTATAAAATATTCGGTAACATCGTTGAGTAATTTTTGCTCTGATTGTTGCTCAAATTGTTTCTCGGAATCTTTCTTGATCCGTTCTTTCAACTCTTTTACAGACGTAATGGTGCCGGGTCCGTATAATTTATCGAACAGTTCCTGATTTAAAGTAGCCGGCTCCCTTTCGTTGATTTCGGCGATTTCAAAATCAACTTCGATATTCAGGTTTTTTGCCTTTTCGGCCGGGATGCCCATGGCACTGGCCAAAAGATAGTTTTCTTTGAGCAATCCTTTGGTTTTTAGGGTAACGACATCGCCTACTTTTTTGCCGACCAGATTACTTATGGCTTTTTTACTGTCGACTTTGTCTAGTTCCAGGATCGATTTGTGCGAAATGTCCTCTTTTTCGTTTTTGAAGGTTCCGGAAAGCTCGTCTTTTTTGCCCACTTCCGATTTGCCTACCAATTTGCCGTACTGCTTTTGGATACGTTCGACCTGCTCATCGATCATCTTTTGATCGGCTACAATCTTATAATGGATAATGGGTTTTTTGGTTTTTAGGGAAACTTCAAAATTGGGCGCCAATCCGAGTTCGAACTCAAAATCGAATTCTTCCTTGTCCCAATCAAAATTGTCTTGTTGCTTTGGAAGCGGATTGCCCAAAACATCGAGCTTTTCCTCGGTGAGGTATTTGTTGAGATTGTCTTGAAGAAGTTTGTTCACCTCATCGACCAATACCGCTTTGCCATATTGTTTTTTGATCAGCCCCAAGGGTACTTGGCCCTTTCTGAAGCCCGGAATATTGGCCTGTTTCCTGTAATCCTTTAAAATCGATTCTACCTTATCTTGGTAATCGTCCTTGGTGATGGCCACTTTTACCACGGCATTCAACTCATCGATCTGTTCTTTGGTAATGTTCATTTTCTTTTTCTTAAATAGGGATGCAAAAATAGCACAATTTAAATCTTCCAGCAAGTTTTTGATCCAGTTGATCGGAAGGTTGGCCTATGGGCTATTCTTCCTTCAGAATAGAGAATAATATCGATTGGAGCACTGATAGTAGCAAGCTAAATAGCAGGGCCCACCAAATGCCGTCGACCGAAAATCCCGTGATGAAATAGTCGGCCAGCAAGATGATGACCGCATTGATGATCAAGAGGAAGAGACCGAACGTGATGATGGTCACCGGGAGGGTTAGGATGACCAAAATAGGTTTGACCAGAAAGTTGAGCAGTCCCAGCACGATGGCGACGATGATGGCTGTCAAATAGGAGTCTACTTCCACATGGGGAAGTACTTTTGATAAAATGACCACCGCCAGGGCGGTAAGCAGTACTCTTAAAATCAGTTTCATATTGGGTTGGGTTTAGCTTGAACAAAAAAAGGCGCCGAAATACTTCGACACCTTTAAAAGTATGGATTATAATGGTATCAATTGATATAGAGTCCGGTATATTCCAAAGGATCCACCTCAGGAAGCGCAGCGCCGTACTTGCTCTCGATGGCCAAGATAAACTGATTGGCCAAAAGGGCAGAGCCCCTGGGGGAAGGATGGATCCCATCCAAGGAAAAACCGCCTCCGGTGCCATAGGTACCCGTAAGCTTACTACCATCGGGAAGCGTTACGCCTACTTCAATGATACTATTATAAAAAGCGTCGGCATCAAAAAAAGCAAGGCCGTACTGGCTTGCCAAGGCTTCTATGGTTTGGTTATAACTCTGGGTCGCGGTGGCAACGGCCAACTGCTCCTCAGGTGTAAGTACCCATTGGTCGGCCAAGGGAACGGCTACCCCATTGATTGAAGTGGGATTGTTCGGGTCGGCCAAGGTGCCCAGTATGGTTTGGGAGGTAAAGACCAAAAGATCTTCGGCGGTCGCTTGTCGGTATTTTGGCAAGGCCGCAAATCCGGGGTTGATGGCCCCTAGGTCGGTAAGGTCCTCGTCTATGATGACCACGGCATTCTGACCTGCCGTGAAATTGATGGTTCTTCTTGCGGCCTCCTCGGGCGTGAAAAGTCCCGTTCCGCTAAGGGCCGCCAGGGCGCTTTGAATGCCACCATTGTAGGGTAAATAGGCTTGATTCACCACTGCTGCCGTAGCGGCATCCAAAGGAATGGGGTTGTAGGGTACCGTCGTAAAATAGGGGAGTGCGGTTACATCGGGAATATTGGCGACCACCCCTTTGGCACCATTGGCGGTCATGGTCTGCAATAATATATTGTACACATTGGCAAAGACATTGGGATCGGTGATATCGTTCCTTGAATAGGTTGTTGGGTCTATATTGCCTGTCTGATCGGATCCGGCACCGCCACTTACGGCATAGCCCAACACATCGTTATTACCGATCCAAAGCGTGAAAAAGGAAGGACTTTGAACGGCGGCGTCCTGCAATATACTGGTTGTCGACGAGGAGGCGAACCTTGCAAAATAAGGATTGGCCAGCCCCAAGGGTACCCCTTGAACGTTTCCATATCCTGGGGCCACCAAATGGAAACTTGTGGCACCCGGAACACCCATGTTGTTAAAGGGCCCGGTGAGTACTGTTGAAACTTCCGTCGTGCCCGATCCCGAAACGGGGGTAGGTGTAGGGGAACCGCTGGCGAAAGAGAGGAAAAGTCGGTTGCCAAATCCGGGCAAGGGCTGGCCCATTAAGGTCAAACCGCCAAGATTGTCGGCCATGAACGGAATGGTAAAGGTACCACCGCCGGCAGCCGCAAAACTCGTAGCGAGCATGTTGGGATAGGAAGCATTTTGGCCATCGACAAAAAGGGCCAAATCGGAATAACCTGCCGTCAGGGAATTCCCCAATGCGACATATTTGGTAAAATCGGCAGACCCGCTGCTATAATTTTCAGGGGTCGGCTCTACGGGGCCAGGTATTATGGGGTCGTCATCAGAACAGGAAATCAATAAAATTCCGGAAAATGCCAACAACGCTATTGTCTTTTTCATCGCTTTGAAGTATTGGGTTAATCAGTTGGGATTATGGTAAATCCAAATTTAAAGAAAATAATGACACTCGCAATGAGAAGGCCTAAAAAATTATGCATGCATAATAAATCGGCCTATTTTTTCAAGATTTGATAAAGGCCAGCGTTTTGTCAAAAAATTGTTCCGGATTCTCGGCATGGAGCCAATGCCCTGCTCCGTCAACCGTTTTCAAGATCGCCGAGGGAAAATGTCTTTCGATTACTGCCATATCCTGCAAGGTCACATATTCAGATCGATCGCCCTTTATGAATAGGGAAGGTCCGCGGTACATGGCAGTTGTGCCGATATTTTCACCGATTTCTTCCATTTTTTGGGACAAAACGGGCAAATTGAACCTAAAACCCATATGTGTCTTGTCGACCCAGTAAAGATTTTTGAGCAGAAATTGACGGGTACCAAAATCCTTGATTTTTTTTGATAATATGGTGTCGGCCTCCCCACGAGATCCGATTTGATCGAAATCGAGCGACTGCAATCCTTCGAGGATTTGCTGGTGATGTGCCGGATAATATTTGGGGGCTATATCGGCCACGATCAATTTTTTTGTGTGTTCGGGATGGCTACAGGCAAATTGCATGGCCGTTTTACCGCCCATCGAATGTCCCATCACGATAGCCTCCCCCAATCCATGGTGCGCCATATATGCCTTGAGGTCTTCCGATAGCAAGTCGTAGTTAAATGCATCGGAATGGAAACTTCGACCATGGTTGCGTTGGTCGATAAGGTGTACTTCAAAGCCTGCTTCGGCATATTGCGCGCCGAGGGTCTTCCAGTTATCCCCACTGCCCAGAAAGCCGTGTAAAATGAGGAAGGGAGATCCGCTGCCCAAAATGTTCGAATGTAGTATCGACATTATTTGAGTTTGTTTACATACATGTTGATCACATTTTCAAGGCCAAAGTATAATGCCTCACAAATAAGGGCATGCCCTATGGATACTTCCAAGAGATGGGGAACCTTGTCCTTGAAGTATTTGATGTTCTCCAGACTGAGGTCATGTCCGGCGTTGATGCCGAGACCGACTTCGTGGGCTCTTTTTGCGGCCAGCACGAAATTTTCAACACCGCTTTTATCGCCCTTGGCATAGGCCTTGGCGTAATCCTCTGTATAGAGTTCTACCCGATCGGTCCCCGTCTTTGCGGCAGCTTCCATCATTTCGGGGTTGGAATCCACGAAAATGGAGGTCCTGATGCCCTCAGCCTTGAAAACGGCAATGACCTCCTTTAAGTAATCGGCATGTTTCAGCGTGTTCCATCCTGCGTTGGAGGTGATGGCATCCTCCGCATCGGGTACCAGGGTAACCTGATCGGGCTTCACCTGTAGTACGAGATGGATGAATTTTTCAACCGGATTGCCCTCAATGTTGAACTCCGTGGCCAAAACCGGTTTAAGGTCGCGTACATCCTGATAACGGATATGGCGTTCGTCGGGCCGGGGATGTACCGTGATGCCCTGCGCTCCAAAACGTTCGATATCCAAGGCGACCTGTACCACATTTGGCATGTTTCCCCCCCTGGCGTTCCTAAGAGTGGCAATTTTGTTGATGTTTACGCTCAGTTTTGTCATTTTCCCTTAATCTTAGGTTAAAGCTTACAAAAATACAAATTAGGCATGCCTTTTGATATTTTGTAGGTAAAGAATTGAACGATATACCGAACATCGAGGTCGATGGCCCCATCAATATCTTTACGCATGGTACCAATTCATGGGGATTCTTAAAATGCGTATCGATAAAAATCCGATGAAGGTTGTTTTTGATCGATGGGCGTTGCCCTAAAAATAATAGAAGGGCCAATGCTGGTTGTTAGAAATTTTTATTAGTATTTTGCGTTATCAATAAAGTCATGCAGATCCAAGACCATATCATTTCAAATCTCCCCGTATTGAATATCGGGGATTCCTTGAAAAAAGCCATCCGGTTTTTCAAGGACAATTCCTATACCCATGTAGCGGTTGCCGAAAACGGACTCTTTGCGGGGCTACTGAGCAGTAACGACCTCGAAGACTTCCAAAATCATGATAAAATAGAGGCCTATAGATATAACCTTGATAGTTTTTTCGTGAGGGAAAGCACCACATGGGTCGATGTATTGGCTTCTTTTGCCATCAACGAGGCCAATCTTGTACCGGTATTGGACGAAGATGGCAAGGTGAAAGGGTATTACCTCCTCGATGAAGTCATCAATGTTTTCATCGACACCCCGTTCTTTAAAGAGCCCGGTGCGGTGCTTATTGTGGCCAAAGGGATAAAAGACTATTCCTTTAGTGAAATAGCCCAAATCGTTGAAAGCAATAACAGCCGCTTTATTGGGGGCTTCATATCCGATAATTCCAACGATATCGTTCAGGTCACCATTAAAATTGGCACCACTAACCTTAACGAGATTTCCCAAACCTTCAGGCGATACAATTATAATATTCTATTCGGGAACAACAGTGACCAGTTCCTTGAAGACCTTAAACAACGGTCGGACTACCTAGACAAATATCTAAACGTATAGCAGGGATGAAGGTCGCCATCTACGGTCAGCCCTATCAAGAAAATGCACTGGACTACGTCGGGGAACTACTTGACGAACTTAGTCGATTCTCGGCCAGCGTTGCCATTGAGCAGGAATTTTTCGCCCATTTAGGGCGTGGCGGCCAAATGGTGAACTATCCGACTTTCACGCATTCCAAAGGCCTGGACAGTACCTTCGACCTTTTTGTGAGTTTTGGGGGAGATGGCACGATCTTAAGGGCCACAACCTTCGTACGCGATCTTGGGATCCCAATAGTCGGCGTGAATACGGGCCGTCTGGGGTTTTTGTCGACCTTCAAGAAAGAAGAGGTGCGCAAGGTGGTGCAGGAATTCGTCGATGGGGCCTACCGCATCGTGGATCGAAGCCTTGTGGAAGTGCACGCTGATTTTCCGATTCCGGAATTCGAAACACTCAATTTTGCGCTCAATGAGATCACGGTGAGTAGAAAAGATACCACTTCGATGATCACCGTCGAGACCTATTTAAATGACGAGTACCTGACCTCGTATTGGGCCGATGGGCTCATTATAAGTACCCCAACGGGCTCAACCGGCTATTCCTTGAGCTGTGGGGGTCCGGTCATCGTGCCGACCGCCAAATCCTTGGTGCTGACCCCGATCGCACCGCATAACTTAAATGCCCGGCCCTTGGTCATTTCAGATGACACCATCATACGGCTTAAAGTATCGGGTAGGGAAGAAAATCACCTGGTGTCCCTTGATTCGAGAATCGCTTCCCTCGAAAATGGGAAAGAGATCATGGTGTGCAAAGCAGCTTTTACGGTTAAAATGATCGAATACACCTCCGAGAGCTTCCTTAAAACACTTCGCAACAAATTACTATGGGGCGAAGACCGCCGTAATTGAAACTTCCATAAAACAATAAAAGGGATTAATCGCTGTTTTACAACATAGAATACCTTGCTTAAGGCTAAGGGGCAGTACCTCCTTCTTATTATATTTGCAAACTTTTGGAAGCAATGAAGCGATATGTTGTGATAATACTGGTCTTTTTCGCGGTGAACGCCACTGCACAGACCTATGAAATTGGCATCTTTGCGGGTGGCGCCAATAATATTGGCGATGTGGGTAGGACCAATTATATTATGCCTTCCGGGTTGGCCTTTGGAGGACTGTTCAAATGGAACAAAAGCAAACGATATGCTTGGAGGGCCAGTATGATGTACGGCAATTTTACCGCCGATGACAGTAAATCGAGCAGTCCTTCAAGAAAACAAAGGGGCTATGTGGTCGATAATTCTGTCCTGGAAGCCTCGGCCGGACTCGAGTTCAACTTCGTCGATTATAACCTCCATAACCTGGGGCCCGCTTTTACGCCGTACCTGTATACGGGGTTCACCTATTTCAGGTACGACTACAATTATTTTGACGTGGGCCAATTGCAGAACGCCAACCAAAAAGACGGTGCTTTGGCCATTCCGATGACGGTAGGGGCCAAGTTGCGTTTGAACCAATACCTTATATTGGGAGCTGAAATTGGCGCACGCTATACCTTTACCGACAACTTGGATGCCAACAATCCTGAAAAAGCCAACGTTAGTAAACAAATTGATGTTACCTTTGGCAACATTAATAGTGACGACTGGTACGTCTTCTCCGGACTTACCCTAACCTATACCTTTGGCAGAAAACCATGTAGGGATTGTTTCGAGTAATTTTTTTATGGACACAAGTGAAGAAATAAACAACCAAAATCTTCCCCGGCATATCGCGATTATCATGGATGGTAATGGCAGATGGGCAAAACAGAAAGGGAAGCTCAGGGTATTTGGCCATGAACATGGAGTACATACGGTTCGCCGAACCGTGGAACAAAGCGTTGAAATCGGACTCGAATATCTAACGCTCTACACTTTTTCTACCGAAAACTGGAAACGTCCGAAAAGGGAAGTGGACACGCTGATGAGATTATTGGTGTCCTCTTTAAAAAAGGAACTCCCCACTTTTCAAAAAAACAATGTGCGCCTGAACACCATCGGGGATATTTCCTCCCTTCCCCGAAAAGCCTACAAAGAGCTTCAGGAAGTGATGGATAAAACAAAATCAAATAGCGGTTTGACGTTGACGCTCGCGCTGAGTTACGGGGCGCGGGAGGAGATTAAAAATGCCGTAAAAGCCATCGCAATCAAAGTTAAAAATAATATAATTTCTCCTGAAAATATTGATGAAACCATTATAAATACTCATCTTTACACGCATGATTTACCAGACGTAGACCTGCTTATCCGCACCAGCGGGGAACACAGGATCAGTAATTTTTTACTATGGCAAATCGCCTATGCCGAATTATATTTTATTGACGTATTTTGGCCCGATTTTGAAGAGCAACATTTGGTGGCGGCCATCAAAAATTACCAGAACAGAGAACGAAGATTTGGAAAAACAAGCGAACAACTCAACTAGTGGTGCGAAAAGATTCATACCACTCGGATTCACATTAACCCTCCTACTACTTTTAAGCTCCATATATACCTCGGCCCAGGAAATCTCCTATGACGATGGCAGCAAGTATATTTTGGGAGGTTTGGAAGTTTCCGGGCTACAAAGCTACAACGAGCAAACTGTGAAAACCTACACCGGCCTGCGCGTCGGTCAGCCCATTACCATTCCCGGGGAAGAAATCAGTGCGGTGATCAGTAAATTATGGGGACTGGAACTGTTCACCGATATCGCCTTTTATATCACCAACATCGAGGACGATAAGGTATATCTTGAACTGAACATCACCGAACGGCCAACCTTGGCCAATGTAGTCATCTATGGCGTTCCCAAGCGGAAGCTCAAGGAAATTGTAGACGACACCGATTTGAAAAAAGGGAAAAAAATCACCGAAAGCCTTATTGCCAATACCAAAAATTACTTGGAGAACAAGTACAGGAAGCAGGGATATCTCAATGCTAAGGTAGCGATTGCCACCGCTAAGGACACCACGGATGCCAATACCCAGAACATGGTGATCAACATCAAAAAGGGAGATAAGGTCAAGATAAGAAAAATCATATTTTCTGGACGTGAACAGATTTCCAGGGGCAAGCTTAAAAAAGCGATGAAAAAGACCAAGGAAAAAAAACCGGGTCGTTTCTGGAAAAAATCAAAATTCATAGAAGATGATTATGAGACCGACTTGGCCTCATTGGTCGATAAATACGCCGAAAATGGTTTTCGGGATGCCAGGGTCGTATCCGACTCCGTCATTAAAGTGGACGACAACAACATCGACATCAAACTTACCGTAGAGGAAGGGAATAAATATTATTTTGGGGATATCGACTTTGTGGGAAATACGGTGTATACAGACCGACAGTTGCTCCGCGTCCTAGGAATCAAAAAGGGAGATACCTATAATGGGGTGCTGTTGCGCGAACGTATCGCCGACGATACCAAGCCCGATGCCCAAGACATCACGAGTCTGTACCAGAACAATGGCTATTTGTTTTCAACCATCAACCCCGTAGAAGTTTCGGCAGAGAACGACACCATCAATTTCGAAATTCGGATCATAGAAGGCAAGGAAACCTTTTTAGACCATGTTTGGGTAGAAGGCAATGACCGGACCAATGATCACGTGATTTATAGGGAACTGCGCACTAGGCCCGGACAACGGTACAATAAGAGCGATATCATCCGCACCATCCGTGAATTGCAGCAACTCGGATTTTTCGACGCCGAACAGATCAAACCCGATATTCAAAACCCGAACCCCAACGAAGGAACGGTCGATGTAAAGTACAATCTGGTCGAATCGGGTTCGAGTCAGATCGAACTGCAAGGAGGTTATGGTGGGGGCGGTTTCATCGGGACACTAGGGCTCTCGTTCAACAACTTTTCAATCCAGAACCTCTTTAAGGGCGAGTCGTACAAGCCCGTTCCCATGGGAGACGGCCAAACCTTTGCCCTTCGACTCCAGGCCAGTAGGACCTTTAGGGTATATAGTGTCAATTTTGCCGAACCTTGGCTAGGGGGCAAGAAACCGGTCCGGTTCAACTTAAACCTATCAAGAACACAGCAATTCGGTATCACAAGGGATAATCGCGGCCGGTTCCAACCCAACAAAGATCAACAATTTTCGATTTCCGGTATTACGGTAGGCTTGGCCAAAAGGGTGCAATGGCCAGACGATTTTTTCACTATTTCACATTCCGTGGGTTATCAATTGTATGATTTTAAGAATTACAATATTGGCCTTTTCAGTTTCGGGAACGGAAAATCGAATTCGTTGGCCTATACATTGGGCATCTCAAGAAATGCGGTAGGTGGGGGAAGAATTTTTCCCAGATCGGGATCTAACTTCGAAATCACGGCCAAGTTCACGCCGCCCTTCTCGTTGTTTTCCAGCAAAGATTATAAGCCCATTCGGGAGGAAAGCGATCGACTGCTCACCGAATTGAGCAGCCTGCAGGCGAACGACCCCCAAATTGCCATCTTGAATGCTCAAAGGGAAAGCTTGGAAGAGGAACGTTTTAAATGGCTCGAATACTATAAAATCAAATTTAAGGGAGATTGGTATACCACCTTGGTGGGCGGTGATGATAAATCCCTGGTCTTGCGTACCAATGCCGAATTCGGCTTCCTGGGTAGCTACAACACCGATATCGGGGACGTTCCTTTTGAGCGTTTCTTCGTAGGGGGTGATGGACTGGGTAACTTCACCCTAGACGGTAGGGACGTGGTTCAATTAAGGGGTTACGACAACCAGGCCCTGACCCCGACCAACCCATTGACCGGTAGGGCAGAAGGTGGCATCGTTTACAATAAATATTCCTTGGAATTGCGATATCCCTTAACTTTAAAGCCATCCGCCTCGATTTACGGACTCACTTTTTTGGAAGCTGGAAATGCCTTCAACAATTTTCAGGAGTTTAATCCGTTTGAAATAAAACGATCGGTCGGTGTGGGGCTACGCATATTTATGCCGGCGTTTGGACTTTTAGGGATAGATTTTGGATACGGGTTCGACCCGGACTATGTCAACCCGAATGGAGGTCCGAGCGGATGGCAAACACACTTCATCATTGGCCAACAGTTTTAACATAACTTAAAATTGTGTATCGAAGCCAAATGCTAACTAATTCATTTTAAAATATTTAGTATTTTTGGCACGATATTTTCTATGGTATAAAATGAAAATAAGATGAAGCAAAAAGCAAACGTTCTTTTAGTGGCCGCAACCCTATTGTTTTCTGCCCATACCTTCGCACAGCGAGGGGTTCGGATTGCCTATGTTGACATGGAGTATATCCTGGAAAATGTGGAAGAGTACAGGGAGGCGAGCGAACAGCTCGAGAGCAAAGTACAGAAATGGAAGGTTGAGGTAGAGCAAAAGCAAGGAGCGGTCGAACAGATGAAAAAAGATTTGATGGCCGAGAAGGTATTGCTGACAGAAGAATTGATTACCGAGCGGGAAGAAGAGATACAAATACTGGAAAGGGAAATGTTGGAATACCAACAAGACCGTTTTGGCCCTCAGGGCGATTTGGTATTACAGAAACGACAATTGATACAGCCGATACAGGATCAGGTGTTCAATGAAGTGCAAAAAATCGGGGCCAATAAAAAGTATGATTTTATTTTTGATAAATCGGCGGATGTCGTAATGTTGTACTCCGAAAAAAGGCACGACATCAGCGACTTGATTTTGAGGGGAATAGCCCGAACAAGGAAGGTTAGTGCCCCGAACAAAAAAGCAGATACCCGAAGCGCACTCGATAGTTTTGAAGACGATGCCGAGGAAGTAGAAGAGGAGGAAGCCCCAACTGAAGCCTTGTTGGAGCGACAGATCAGGGCAAAACAGGCAGAGGAGGCACGTGAAAAAACGGCAGATGAGAAAAGGGCAGAGGCCTTGAAGTTGAGGGAAGAGCGCAAAAAGGCCTATGAGGAAAGAAGGAAAAAGTTATTGGAGGAGCGCGATGCCAAGCGACAGAATAAGGATGGGGAAATTGAAAATGCAGTAAAGGATACTATTAATTGAACAGATTTATAAAACAAAAATTAACACTCAAATATTTTAACTGAAAATCATGAAACACTTAAAGACGATTGCCGTAGCCCTAGTTTTGTTCGTAGCTGCTACCAGTTTTGCCCAAGCACAGAGCAAAATAGCACATATTGATGTGACAGAGCTTTTATCGGCCATGCCAGCGATGAAAAATGCCGAGGCCGAATTGAAGAAATTATCAGAGACCTACAATGCCGATATCGAAAGCTCCATTACCGAATTTCAAAACAAGGCTACCCAGTACCAGAACGAAGCACCCTCAAAATCAAAAGAAGAGAACGAGAAAAGGGCCATTGAGTTGCAAGGTATCCAAAAGAACATAGGGGAAGCCCAACAAGCTGCTCAAAGGGAATTACAGAAGAAGCAATCTGAGCTTTTCGCCCCGATTTCCGATAAGGCCAAAGCCGCAATCGAAAAAGTTGCTGCTGCCCAAGGTTATGATTACGTGATCGATGCCCAACCAGGTGGCGGTTTGATCGTGGCCAACGGCAAAAATTTATTGGCTGAAGTCAAGAAAGAACTAGGGATATAATTGTAGGAAATATCCAAAAAAAGCCCCACCATGGTGGGGCTTTTTTTTTGGCCAAACATGGAACTGGCATTAAGACTTCGTGTTCAGCAACTTTCTTTTGATGTTGTTCCATCTAAACTTTCGGATAAACATGCCTTCTTCCCTCGAAACGATATGAGCCTCTCCTTTTCTCTTTGCGATAATGAATCCTTTGATATTGTAAAAGAATGCGCTTGGTTTTCGTTGTTTCCACGACATCTTAAGGGAAGCGATCAATGTGAGCAAAAAGCCGTATCGCATGGCATGCATGGCTTCGCCCTGCAATAGTCTTGCCTTGGTATTGTAGGCATTCCCGGTAGGTCGAAGGTGCTTCACCTTCAGTTCCGGATCGGTGTGCACTTCGAAACCATGGTATCGCGCCAAGAGTTCATCTACCGTGTCCCAGCCCATGGCCTCCCTTAACCCTCCAATCGCTTTAAAACAGGCCTTGGAATAAGCCTTGAATGCACCTCTGACATGGTCTTTGTCCATGGGATGGTTGCGAAGCCATTCCCCATTCCCGTCCCGTTCATATATAAAGCCCCCTGTTATCCCAACTGCCGGATGGGTTTTGAAAATCATGCCGATACGCTCGAAATAGTGCTCGGGAAGAACCACATCGGCATCGAGCTTTACCAAAAAATCATAATCTTCGTCAAGCTTCTCCAAGCCCTTGCCAAAGGCGTTGACCACTTTGCTCCCCGGCAGGTGCGCGGTCGAGGAAGCGGCATTTACCTTCAGGATGGCCTTGTTTTTGGCAAGGAAGATATCGATCAACTGTTCCGTACCATCGGTCGAATGATCGTTGACCACGACGATCTTTTTGGGCAGAAGCGATTGTTTCAGTATCGATTGCAGGCATTGCCCCAAAAAATCCTCTTCGTTATGGGCGGGTATGACGATATAATATTCCAAATCTGGATTCCAATTTTAGATAGGCATTTCAGATGACATGGTCATGGTTTCTTATGGCGCTACGGTATTTTTCGTTTGGGTTTTCCGCTTTGCGAGCACCAAATAGTATCTCGGGGTAAAACTGCGCAGCAGGGGTCTTAGCCCCAGTTTTTTTACCGGATTGCTGAACTTTTCTACAGCGATGACCTCCCAGCCGGCTTTGTCCAACAACCAATCGAACTGCCAATCTTCAAATTCATGGTAATGGCGGTCCCAAGGATCGGTCTTGCTTTTGTATGCCTTGGCGAACCATAAACGCAACGGCACGCTTGCCACCAAATGATCGGCCTTGATTTCGCGCAATACATTGAAGGGAGCAAGGAGATGCTCAAAAATCTCAAAAGCCGTGACCACTTTGGCCCGGGATGCCCTGACCGCTGAAAAATCGACATCGAGGTCTTCCCCTTTCGTATTTTCAACAAGGTACCCGTGTTCGCCCATTATTTTGGAAAATGGGTTCGGGATTCCCAGATCCAGGATGGGGTATTCGGTGGGGATGTGTTTTTGGAGAAAGTTTAGGGTTTGGCGGAAGCGTTTGTTCGGAAAGGTATTTTCGTACATGTTATACTTGATAAACGATGGCGTTCACGTTCATGCCCGCACCTACACTTGCAAAGATAACAACATCTCCCTTCCGCACTTCTTGATTTTCCATTTTTCCCTTTCGAACCATATCGAAGAGCGTTGGGATGGTCGCCACAGAACTGTTTCCCATTTCATGAATGTTCATGGGCATCACTCCTTCGGGCATCTCGCGGCTATACAAGCCATAGAACCTTTTCACGATGGCCGCATCCATTTTTTCGTTGGCCTGATGGATAAATATTTTTTTGACTTGGTCGATGCTTATTTGGCTCTTATCAAGACAATCTTTCATGGCCTGGGGCACATGGGTCACCGCAAATTCATATATTTTCCTGCCGTGCATCTTGATGTATTTGGTTTCCTCGGTGCTTTGGTTCGAAAACGACTTGCCGAAGAAAAGAAAATAGGCCTCGTCAAAAGCATAGGTGGCGCTGGCGTGGGCCAATATCTGTCCTGCACTTTCCTTGGACTCGATAATGGTGGCACCTGCGCCGTCTGAATAGATCATACTGTCGCGGTCGTGGGGATCTACGATTCTCGATAGCGTCTCCGCCCCGATCACCAAACATTTCGTCGCCATGCCACTTTTGATGTAGGCATGGGCCTGGATCAGACCTTCGATCCAACCCGGACATCCAAAAAGCAGATCATAGGCAACGCAGTTAGGGTTTTTGATGCGCAACAAATGTTTAACACGGGACGCGAGACTGGGTATCGTATCGGCCTGTGATTGGCCATGGCCAACATCCCCAAAATTGTGGGCAAAAATGATATAATCCAGATCTTCCTTGTTTATGCCCGCATCTGCGATGGCTTTTTCGGCGGCAAGAAAGGCGATATCGGAAGTATTGAGGTTGTTTTCGGCATAGCGTCTATTTTCAATCCCGGTGATGGCCTTGAATTTTTCAATAATGACATTATTTTCATGTCTGAAAGGGCTACCGTCCGAATTTAGAAATTCATGGGCCTTGAAATCGGCATTGCTGATACTTTTGGGGGGAATGTAAGAACCAGTTCCCGTAATGGCTGCGCTCATTGTTCAATTCATCTGTTGCTGTGGTTAAGATACTGCGAACGCTTCGCTTTGTTATGCGCGCATAAGGCTTATTACGATGTTCAAGTTGTCGTTGCGGTTCAAATAGATTTTCGTTCCAAGCCCCAAATGGTATCGGATAGGCACCGATATCCCAATTTTATTGGGTTTTTCAGGCTTCTACATAAGCTTCAATGGGGGCACAGGTACAGATCAAATTACGATCGCCATACGCATCGTCGACCCTTCTCACGGCCGGCCAAAATTTGTTCTCGGAAACATAAGCTAACGGGAACGCCGCTTTTTCCCTACTGTAGGGATATTCCCATCGATCACTGGTCACCATGGTCAACGTATGTGGCGCGTTTTTGAGCACGTTGTTGTCATCCTCGGCCGATGCTTCGTCAATTTCCGAACGAATCGAAATCATGGCATCGCAAAACCGATCGAGTTCCGCAAGGCTTTCACTTTCGGTAGGTTCGATCATTACGGTACCGGCTACGGGGAAGGATACCGTGGGCGCGTGGAAACCATAGTCCATCAAGCGTTTGGCGATATCGGTCACTTCGATGCCATGTTGCTTGAATGGCCTGCAATCGAGTATCATCTCATGGGCTGCCCTTCCTTTTTCACCGGTGTAGAGCACATCGTATTTTCCGTGCAAACGATGTTTGATATAATTGGCGTTCAAAATGGCTATTTCGGTGGAACGTCTTAAGCCCTGTTCCCCGAGCATTTTGATGTATCCGTAGGAAATCAAGCACGCCAAAGCACTGCCCCATGGGGCAGCAGAAATGGCGGTGATCGCTTCTTTGCCGCCGGTTTTGATGACCGGATTTCCCGGCAGGAACGGAACCAATTGTGGTGCCACGCAAATGGGGCCTACGCCAGGGCCACCACCGCCATGGGGAATGGCAAAGGTTTTGTGAAGGTTCAGGTGGCAAACATCGGCACCGATAGTGGCGGGGTTGGTCAATCCTACCTGGGCGTTCATGTTGGCACCGTCCATATAAACCTGACCGCCGTGGTCGTGGATCAGCTTGGTAATTTTTTTGATCGAGGATTCGAAAACCCCATGCGTTGAGGGATAGGTAACCATTAAGGCCGCAAGCTTGGCAGAATGTAGCAAAACCTTTTCTTCCAGATCGGCGAGGTCGATGTTCCCTTTTTCATCGGTTTTGGTAACTACTACCTGCATCCCCGCCATAACGGCGGAAGCCGGGTTGGTGCCATGGGCTGAGGCGGGAATGATACAAATGTTGCGATGGCCTTCGGCACGCGATTCGTGATAGGCCCGTATCGTCATCAATCCGGCATATTCGCCTTGAGCGCCTGAATTGGGCTGCAGTGAGGTGCCTGCAAAACCGGTGATGGCATTGAGTTGTTTTTCCAAGGCCTGGAGCACGATCTGGTAGCCTTCGGCCTGTTCAATGGGGACAAACGGATGGATGTTACCCCATTGCGCCCAGCTCAAGGGCAGCATTTCGGTGGCGGCATTCAACTTCATGGTGCAGCTTCCCAAAGCGATCATGGAATGGTTGAGGGCCAAATCTTTCCGCTCCAATTTTTTGATATAGCGCATCAGTTCGGTTTCGGAATGATAGGAATTGAAAACCTTGTTCTCCAAAAATGGCGCCTTGCGATGCACCGCGGCATCTATGGCAAAACCTGAAGACAGCCCGGCGACTTGCACGGGGTTCTTTCCTAGGGCTTCCGCAAAAATATTCACGATCTGTTGCAAATCTTTCAAGGAGGTCGCTTCGTTCACGGCGATGGCGATGGTTTCTTGATCGATATATAAAAAGTTGACCCCGGAACGCTCCGCAATAGGCCTTACGTTTTTTGTTTCGGCCTTCAGCTTGATGGTGTCAAAAAAGGAGGTATTCTGTTGCACCACGCCCAATTGCTCCAAAGTTTCGCCAAGCGTTTTCGCCGCGGCGTGCACGCCTTTGGCGATATATTTTAGTCCATTCGGCCCGTGATATACTGCATACATGCCCGCCATTACGGCCAACAATACTTGGGCGGTACAGATATTGGAAGTTGCCTTATCGCGTTTGATGTGCTGTTCCCTGGTCTGCAAGGCCATACGCAATGCGGTTTTGCCATCGGTGTCCTTGGTTACGCCTATGATACGGCCAGGGATATTCCTCTTGTATTCCTCTCTTGTTGCAAAAAATGCGGCATGCGGTCCTCCATAACCCATGGGGATGCCAAAACGTTGGGTGGTACCTACAACCACATCCACGCCAAATTCACCGGGAGGGGTGAGTAGTACCAAGCTCAGGATGTCTGCTGCCACCGCCACCTTGATGTCCTTTGCTTTGGCCTCGGCGACAAAATGGGCGTAATCGAAAACCTGTCCGTGTTTTCCGGGATATTGCAACAGTGCTCCATAGAAGTCGTCACCGAAATCGAACCCTTGGTGGTCGCCGACTACCAATTCGATGCCCAAGGGCACCGAACGGGTCTCCAATAGGGAGAGGGTTTGGGGCAGCACCAGGTCGGAGACGAAAAATTTTACGGCACCATTTTTCTTTTGGTCACGGGTACGCAGATCGAACAACATCGTCATCGCTTCTGCTGCCGCCGTACTTTCATCGAGGAGCGATGCGTTCGCGATTTCCATCCCCGTTAGATCGACCACGACGGTCTGGAAATTCAACAGGGCCTCTAAGCGTCCTTGGGCAATTTCTGCCTGATAGGGGGTATAGGCGGTGTACCAACCCGGATTTTCAAGAATGTTCCTTTTGATCACCGAAGGCGTGAGTCCTTCGTGGTAGCCCAGGCCAATATAGGTCTTGAATACCTTGTTTTTTTCCGACAATTGTTGGATGTGCGAAAGAAATTCGTGCTCGCTGAGTGGCGCATCGAGCTGCAAAGGCTGCTTGAGCCTGATTTCACCTGGGATGGTTTCTTCAATCAATTGTTCCAAACTCCGAACGCCAACCTTTTTCAGCATTAACTGAAGGTCGTTTTCTGCAATTCCTATGTGTCGCGAAGCAAAAAGGTCTGTCCTCATAAATCGTACTAAATGGGTTAAAAATGATGGCAAAATTAGCGATTAATTCCCTGAATAATGAAGCTTTATCGATGATCTGTGCCAAAGTTTTTAACCAAAAAACGGGGTTATAAACAGTTTGGCTACTTTTGTTCAATGAAGTGGGCTCGGCTAATTTTCGATTTCTACCTTGATGCCAGTATACATGTGGCTTTGGCGCTGCTTTCCCTCCTCTATTGCACTAGCCTTAGCTTAAACATTCCACCGGACCGACACCTGGCTTTTTTTCTTTTTTTCGGCGCGATTGGGGGCTATAATTTTATCAAATACGGTGTCGAGGCAGAAAAGTACATCTGGGTCGCCAAAAAATACCATAAATACATTCAGATCATTAGCCTTATCAGTTGCACATTGGCTCTCTACCATGCGTTTTTTTTAAATTTTAGGACTTGGATCGCAGTATTGATGCTATTGATATTGACCGGGTTGTATGCCCTTCCCGTTTTACCGGGGGCAAAAAACTTAAGAAGTCTGGCTGGCTTTAAAATATTTCTGGTGGCATTGGTCTGGACCGGGGCCACGGTGATACTTCCCGTAACAGAATCAACAGGAACCATTTGTTGGGATGTGGGGATCGAAAGCCTGCAAAGATTTGGTTTGGTGCTGCTTTTGATGTTGCCCTTCGACATTCGTGATTTGGCGCATGACCAATTGACACTGAAATCATTGCCACAGCAGTTTGGGGTCTCCAACACCAAACTATTCGGGGCCATGGCCACGATTCCTTTTTTTCTGCTGACCTTGTTCAAGGATGAGGTCGCATGGCATGAAGTTATCGGCAAGGGCATTCTTTTTTTAGCGGTGGCGATCGTTCTATTGGCAACACCAAAGCATCAATCCAAATATTTTGCCTCGTTTTGGGTTGAGGCCATCCCCATTTTTTGGTGGTTGGTGCTACTATTGCTGCCGTTCTGAAATTATTCGATATCTTGAAGTTCGGCTTTCATTTTGTCCTTGTCGGCTTCAGAAAGTCCGTGCAGATTGGCTTTATCGCAAAGTGAAGTGAATGTGGTGTTCTGTTTTGTAAACTTGGAACAGGTTTTGCAGAACAGAACATGAAGTTTCAATTTCCCCTTTTCCAAAAAGGTAGCTTCCCTATATTGTGCCTTGTTACAGATCAAAGCGGCTTTTTCGCAACTAATCATAGGTTGAACCAATTTTGGTTGAGGCATCCCATCAAGGCGGTGCGGGCCCGATGTATCATTACCCATAAATTTGACGGATTGATATCGAGTTCCTTACAAATGTCCTCCGTGCTGATGCCCTGGATCGTTTTCATATTGAACACCAAGGCCTGTTTTTTTGGCAGTTTTGCGATGCACTCATAAATAGCGGAACCCAGCTCCTCGTTCTCGATAGAATCATTTTCCAAGACGCTCGTGGGATCGGCAATCTGTTCTTCTAGCCAATCGCCCTCTGAATCGGAGGCCGATCGGTAGTTCATTCGCACCTCGGCCTTCCCTTTTTTTGAATTGATCTTTCGGTAGTGGTCGATGACCTTGCGTTTTAGAATGGCGATCAACCAAGTGCGTTCGGCGGCGTCTCCCTTATAATTTTTCGCGGAATGCAATCCGGCCACAAAAGTGTCCTGAACCAGATCTTTGGCGATCTCTACGTCGCTTACCCTTCCAATCGCATAATTGAAGAGGTAATCTGCATAATTGTCGACCCATAGTTCGGGATATAACTGATGCTCGGCCATTTTATCGTTTAGCGGAACCAAAAGTAATGGAATTTTGGGGAATATGATTAATTTTGAGCCAAACCCATGGCAGGATGAAATTACATCGATTATTATTTGTGTTGTTGTTCGTAAACCTTGGATGCGCGCAAAATGCTTCGAAACCCATAACGGAAGTATCGCAAGGGGAACTCGATAAAGGGGTATTGGTAGATGTGCGCACCCCGGAAGAGTTTGCTGCCGGCCATCTCGACCATGCCACGAACATCAACTGGTACGACACCGATTTTGCCGATCGTTTCAAGGCCATCGATAAAGACAAAACCATTTACGTGTATTGTAAAATGGGCGGTAGGAGCCTAAAGGCACAGGAGAAATTAAAGTCAATGGGATACCAAAAAGTCGTGAACCTCGAGGGCGGTTACGATGCCTGGAAGAAGTCCAACCCCAATTGATCAGGCCGTAAAGCCAACTTAGCTCACCTTCAACAATCCTGCCCTTTCCAACAATGCCTCGATTTTGGGTTCACTGCCCCTAAACCTTTTATAGAGCAGCATGGGTTTTTCGGTTCCCCCTTTGGAGAGGATCTCCTCCTTGAATTTGGTGGCCACTTCCCGGTCGAAAATCCCTTTTTCCTTAAAGTAGGCAAAGGCATCGGCATCGAGCACTTCGGCCCATTTATAACTATAGTAGCCGGAGGAATACCCACCCTGAAAGATGTGGGAAAAGGCGGTGCTCATACAGGTTTCGGCCGTGTCAGGGTAAAGGTCGGTACCTTCAAAGGCCTTTCTTTCATGGGCCTTTACGTCGCTAATGCGCGTTGGATCTGCGCCATGCCATGCCATATCGAGCAACCCAAAGCTCAACTGTCTTAAGGTGGCCAGGCCTTCCTGGAAGTTTGACGAATCTTTTATTTTTCGGACCAAAGCCATGGGTATGGGCGCATCGGTTTCATAATGGGTGGCAAACATCTGTAGGGCTTCCTGTTCATAGCACCAGTTTTCCATCACCTGACTGGGCAGTTCCACAAAATCCCAATACACCGAGGTGCCCGACAAACTCGGATAGGTTGTGTTGGCGAGCATCCCATGAAGCGCATGGCCAAATTCGTGGAATAGGGTGGTGACCTCGTTGAAGGTCAGCAACGAAGGTTTCGTTGGGGTAGACCTGGTGAAATTGCAGACGATCGATATATGGGGCCTTATATTCTTCCCGTTGCGTTTGTATTGATGCTTATAGGTGGTCATCCAAGCCCCGCCCCTTTTGCCGGCCCTGGGATGGAAATCGGCATAAAGAAGGGCAATGGATCGGCCCTTCAAATCCCTTACGCGATAGGTCTTCACTTCTGAATGGTATTTTTCGATATCAAAAACCTCTTCGAAATTCAGACCAAAGAGTTTTTCCGAAACCATAAAAACCCCTGCGATGACATTTTCCAATTTAAAATAGGGCTTCAATTGTTCATCGTCCAAATCAAAAAGCTTCTGTCTCAGTTTTTCGGAATAATAGCTGCTGTCCCATTTTTGTAAGGCGTCGATGGCATCCAATTCTATCGCAAAGGTCTCCAAAACCTTGAATTCCCGTTCTGCTGCCGGTTTGGCCTTTTCCAGGAGTTCTTTAAGGAAATCCCGTACTTTTTCGGGTGTTTCGGCCATCCGTTCTTCCAGCACAAAATGGGCATGGGTCTGATAGCCCAACAGCTGGGCCCGTTCATGTCGCAGTTGTACGATTTTCATCACGTTCGCCTTGTTATCGAGGGCATCGCCATGGAATCCCTTACTGCCGAAAGCCAAGGTAAGTTCTTTTCGTAAGGCCCTGTTCTTGGCATATTTCATAAAGGGGAGATAACTTGGGTAATCGAGCGTCACCAACCAACCTTTTTTGCCCTTATTGGCCGCCAACTGCGCTGCGGCCTCTTTCTCGCCCTCGGGGAGCCCGTCGAGGTCCGATTCCAGGGTCAAATGCTTTTCATATCTATTGGTTTCGGCCAGGATATTTTCCCCAAACTTCAGCTTGAGTTTGGAAAGTTCGGCATCGATTTCACGGAGGCGTTTCTTTTTGCTTTCGGGCAGGTTTGCCCCGTTCCTGCTGAAGTTCTTGTACTTCTTGTCTAACAGGGTCGCCTGCTCTTCGGTAAGCTCTAGCTGGTCTTTTTGTTCGTACACCGCCTTGACCTTTTTGAACAAGCTGGCATTCAACGTGATGTCGTTGCTAAATTCGGTGAGCATCGGGGAAACTTCCTGGGCTATTTTTTGGATTTCCTCATTGGTTTCCGCAGAATTCAAGTTGAAGAAAATACTGGAAATACGGTCTAATCGTTGTCCCGAAAAATCCAGGGCTGCTATGGTATTTTCAAAGGTGGGCGGGGCAGCATTGGCCGTAATCGCATCGATTTCCGCACGAGCTTCTTCGATTGCATTTTCCAACGCAGGTTTGAAGTGTTCGTTTTTTAATTGTGAAAAAGGGGCCGAATCGAAAGGTTTTAATAGGGGGTTCGTCACAGTATGCTCGATTTTCTGTTTCTTAATAGGATTCATATGGTTTTAGGCGCATTTGTTCGACTTCGCGAACAGTTGGACATCGGTATCCCTATTTTTTGGCCTTTAATGTCTTGGAACTCTGGATGACCTTGTCCTTTAAACTTTCTTTGTACGCAATGATCTGGTCCAAAACCGTTTTGTCGGAACTGCCGATGATCTGTGCGGCCAAAATACCGGCGTTCTTTGCGCCGTTGAGCGCGACGGTGGCCACAGGTACCCCACCGGGCATTTGAAGGATCGAAAGTATGGAATCCCATCCATCGATCGAATTGCTGCTCTTTACGGGGACGCCAATGACCGGCAGGGGTGTCAGTGAAGCTACCATACCCGGTAAATGGGCCGCACCACCGGCTCCGGCAATAATCACCGAATAGCCATTTTTATGGGCATTTTTACTGAAATCGAAAAGTTTGTCGGGGGTTCTATGGGCCGAGACGATATCGACATCGACCACAATCCCAAACTCTTTTAATATGGCAACGGCTTCCTCCATTACCGGCAGGTCGCTGGTGCTACCCATAACTACGGCTACTTTCCCCATGGTTTATGTTTTGCTGATTACTTTTATGGTTTCCTTTACTTGTTGCGCAATTTTTCGTGCTTCTGTCAAATCTTGGTTTACGATGGTCACGTGTCCCATTTTTCTGAAGGGACGGGTTTGCCGTTTACCGTATATGTGCGGCGTAACCCCGTCGAGTTTCAGGATTTCCTCGATGTTTTGGTAGAACACCTCGCCGGTATAACCTTCGGCACCGACCAAATTCACCATAATACCTGCCACTTTGCTTTCTGTATTTCCCAAAGGCAGGCCCAAAATGGCACGCAGGTGCTGTTCGAATTGGTTGGTATAGCTGGCCTCAATGCTGTAATGGCCACTGTTGTGTGGCCTTGGTGCCACCTCGTTCACCAAGATCTGATCGTCTTTGGTCTGGAACATCTCCACGGCCAAAAGGCCCACATGTTTCATTTTTTCAGAAACCTTCAAGGCTATTTCAATCGCCCTTTGGGCCACTTTGCCATCGATTCGTGCCGGACATATGACATATTCTACCTGATTCGCTTCCGGATGGAATTCCATTTCCACCACGGGATAGGTCTTAACGCCACCATCCCTGCCCCTGGCCACGATAACCGCCAATTCATTCTTAAAATTGATCAAGTTTTCTGCGATGCACTCCCCGGAAGGCAAATCCTCCAGATCTTCCAATTTTCTGACGATCTTTACGCCTTGCCCATCGTACCCGAATTGGGCCGCTTTCCAGACAAACGGAAGGCTCAATCCTCCGTTGTTCAGGCTGTCCTCGATCTCACTCTTATAGGCAAATCGATGAAAATCGGCGGTTGGGATATTATGGTCGACATAAAACAATTTTTGTTTGGCCTTGTTCTGTATCGTGCGCAAAGTAAGGGTGGGAGGATACACTTTCAACCCCTCGTCTTCGAGTTTTTCAAGGGCATCAAGATTTACGTTTTCGATTTCTATAGTCAGTACATCAACCCTTTTTCCAAATTCGTACACCGTTTTGTAATCCATCAGATCTCCTTGGACAAAGGTGTTGCAAGCTATTTTGCAAGGGGCTTCGGCAGAAGGGTCAAGTACGGTGGTATCGATATCGAACTTGCGGGTTTCGTACAAGAGCATTTTTCCCAATTGCCCCCCCCCAAGGATTCCCAGTTTAAAATCGGAAGAAAAATAATTTGTCATATCGAATACGGCTAGCTGCGCTTGTTTGTAAAAATACGTCGAATTCTTAAAACGGAATGCCCCGTTCCCAAAAAGAGAAATCAAAATACTATATTTACCTTTTCCTAAAAGTGGGGCAATCCAATGAATTTACACGACAAATCTTTTATTCCTTACATCAGCGAAGAAGACATCCTCAAGGCGGTAAAAAAGGTGGCCGATCAGGTGGCGAAAGAATATAAAGACAAAACCCCGATCTTTGTGGGCGTGCTCAATGGCGCTTTCATGTTCGTCTCCGATTTCCTGAAAGCCTATCCGCATCCTTGTGAGGTATCCTTTGTACGGTTGAGTTCTTATCAAGGACTTACCTCGACCGGTATCGTGAAAACCTTGTTGGACCTGCCGGAACAGGTCGAAGGCAGAAGTGTGATCATCTTGGAGGATGTCATCGATACCGGCCGAACGGTGCAGGAACTGGTGCATTTGTTCGCGAACAAAAATGTGAAGGAGTTCAAAATCGCCACCCTGTTTTATAAACCCGGGATTTACAACGGCGAATATACCGTTGACTATATCGGATTGGAGATCCCGAATAAATTTATCGTAGGTTACGGACTTGACTACAAAGAATTGGGCAGAAACCTAAGATCAGTATACCAACTAAACCAATACCAAATGATCAATTTAGTACTCTTTGGAAAACCTGGTGCCGGAAAAGGTACCCAGGCCGAATTTTTAAAAGAAAAATACAAGCTCTTCCATATATCCACCGGCGATGTCTTTCGGAAAAACATCAGTAACAAAACCGAGTTGGGCAAACAGGCCAAAGCCTTTATGGATCGTGGCGATTTGGTGCCCGATGAGCTGACCATCAAGATGCTGCAAGACGAGGTAGAGAAGAACCCCGAGGCAAAGGGCTTCATTTTTGATGGCTTTCCAAGGACCGCGGCCCAGGCAGAAGCGTTGGATTTCTTTTTGGAAACCAAGGATATGGAAATAAATGCCACCATCGCCCTGGAAGCGAATGACGAGGTTTTGATTTCCAGACTGTTGGAACGCGGCAAGGTCAGTGGCCGAACCGATGACCAGGATGTGGGCAAGATCCGCAACCGATTCGAGGAGTACAACGAAAAAACGGCTCCGCTGAGAGACTACTACAAATCGCAGGGCAAGTTCCATGTCGTGAACGGCATTGGAAGCATCTCGGAAATTACCGGCCGATTGGCCAAAGTCATCGACGGTCTATAACGCAGCGCAAAGCGTATTTCACGGTAAAATCTACGGACACTTATTACATTACGGCCATGGACCGCTGTTCGAAAAGGCCCGCACCATACGCAATACCTCGCTTCGCTGGGCATTGTTGACACGGTGGCGAAAGCAACATTTAAGGTCTCTTTATGCCCAAAGCCATTAACGCCATTTCCATTTTGGTGATGCAATTTAACTAGGGCTTAATTGATTACTTTTGCGATAACGGATACCGATCCATAGCATCGGTCGAAATGATTAAAAAACCGAAACGAAACAATGACCGAAGGCAATTTTGTGGATTATGTGAAGGTGTATGCCCAATCCGGAAATGGGGGTAAGGGTTCAGCGCACCTACATCGTGAAAAATACATCTCAAAAGGAGGGCCCGATGGCGGTGACGGAGGTCGTGGCGGTCATGTGATCGTAAAGGGGAACAAAAACCTATGGACCCTGGTCAACTTTAAATTCAAAAAACACTTCAGGGCCGGACATGGTGAGCATGGCAGCAAAAATAGGAGTTCTGGCGCCGAAGGAGAGGATACTTACATGGAGGTGCCTTTGGGTACCGTGGTGAAGGATTTTGAAACCAACGACATCCTCTTTGAGATCACCGAAGACGGCGAAGAAAAAATACTTTTGGAAGGCGGAATGGGCGGATTGGGAAACTGGCACTTTAGGAGCGCCACCAACCAAACCCCCAGATATGCGCAACCGGGTATACCGGGCAAGGAAATACAAGTGGTCCTGGAACTGAAGGTTTTGGCCGATGTGGGCCTGGTGGGCTTCCCCAATGCGGGAAAATCAACTTTGTTGTCGGTGGTCACCTCCGCAAAACCTAAAATTGCCGACTACGCGTTCACTACTTTGAAACCGAACCTGGGCATTGTGGAATATCGCGATTTCCAGAGTTTCGTGATGGCCGATATTCCCGGGATCATCGAGGGGGCCGCGGAGGGGAAAGGACTCGGCCATTACTTCCTTCGGCATATCGAGCGCAACGCCACTTTGCTATTTCTGATTCCGGCCGATAGCAAGGACATCAGCAAGGAATACGAAATCCTCTTGGATGAACTCCGCCGCTACAACGAGGAATTGCTCCATAAAGATCGGCTCATCGCCATTTCGAAAAGCGATTTGTTGGATGAGGAACTCATCGCTGAAATGCGCGTTGAATTGGACAATGATTTTAAAACGGTGCCCTATTTGTTCATCTCCTCGGTAGCCCAACAGGGGATATCGGAATTGAAGGATAGGCTCTGGGCCATGCTCAACAGTTAATCGAATAAAGCCTTGCTGGGGATCATCAAGGCCATATTTTCCTTAAATTAGTGAAAAAAGGACCCCATGTACCGTTTGGCAAAACTTGCTTTTTTACTTCTTTTTGTTTCCTGTGGCACGCTAAGTGTTCGGTATGATTATGAAAAGACCACCAATTTCAGCAACTACAATACCTATAACTACTATCCTGACATGGATACCGGCATGAACAATTTTGATGCCAAAAGGTTGTTGCAGGTATTGGATGCGAAAATGAGGGAAAAAGGAATGCTGCTGTCCGAAGAGCCCGATTTTTATATCAATATTAAGAGCACCGTTTTCCAGGCCCCGCAAAACAGTGCGGTAGGGGTAGGCCTTGGGGGTACGGGCCGAAACGTTGGCGGAGGCGTTTCTGTGGGAATTCCGGTGAGGGGAAACAAGCTGCAACGTGAAATTCAATTTGACTTTGTCGACAATCAAAAGGATGTCCTTTTTTGGCAGGCCGTCAGCGTGGCCAACTTTAGGGAGAAAGGCACGCCGGCCGATAAAGAACTCGAGCTCAAGGAAGTGGTAGAAAAGGTGCTTGCCAAATATCCACCAAAAGTGAGGCGTTGAACCTTGGCGATTTTGGCGGGAAAGGGATTTTGTAGTCCGAACCGATCGGTCCTATTGGAAAAAACTTAAAGCGATTTTAACAGGCCGCCATCAATGGGAATTTGTGTACCCGTGATATAGGATGCCTTGTCAGAGGCCAAAAAGGCCACCAAATGTCCATATTCTTCAGGTTTTCCGATTCGTTTTGCGGGAACACGGGCCTCCATTTCTGACCTTACTTCAGATTCCGGGATGCCAAGTTGCGATGCTTTCTTAGCGTTGAGCTGAGCGATACGTTCGGTATCAAAATAGCCGGTGAGCACGCTGTTCACGGTAATTTGATGTGTCGCGACCTCCGTTGCCAGCGACTTGGCCCAAGTGACCATTGCAGAGCGAATACTGTTCGACAAGGCCAAATAAGACAATGGTTCCTTTACCGAAACAGAGGCGACATTGATGATCCGGCCCCACTCCTTGTCGATCATATGTGGCAGCGCCAATTCAGTGGTCAAAGCCACTGTTTTGAACAGTAGGTCGAACGCCTTTTGGTAATCCGAAATAGAAACTTCCATGGCCGAACCGGCTTTTGGGCCTTGGGTATTGTTGACCAGAATATCGATCGTATTGGCTTTGAAAAAGTCGGATATCACCCTTTCAAAGGCTTCAAAATCAGAAAAATCGACCAATAGGTAGCCGTGGGACTGCCCTTCACTTTTGTGAAGATCACTTAAAACGGCCTTCATTTTTTTTTCATTTCTGGCCATCAATGTCACACTGGCCCCGCTATCGGCCAATTGCCTTGCTATGGCTTCGCCTATGCCTCCGCTACTGGCCCCGACCAGGGCCTTTTTTCCTTTAAGGGATATGTTCATACTTGGTTTCTTGGAAGGCAATGTGCCCGTTATTGGTATTCTTCACGAACCGGACTAAATACATCCATCAATTTACAGGGGGTCAAAGCCCTGCCGCTATGTTTTTGATATGGCGCAATGACGACGAGATCCCCTGGCCTGTATAATTTGGTCACTCCATCGAGGGTGAATTCGAACTCCCCTTCCAACACCTGCATCAGTTGTTCATTTTTATGGGCGTGTTCCGGAACGGTTGCACCTTTGGTTACTTCCCAAAAGGCAATGCTCATGTTTTCGGCATGGATCAATTTGCCATGGTAACCGGGCATGATCTCTTTTGGGGCAATGTTGTTCAAGTGATAGTCCATTGTAGATTTTCTTCGACTAAGATAAAAATATGAATCGGGATTTGGGCTGTTGTTGTTGCTCTTTTCAATGCCTATCTTTGGTCGATAAACCCGCATTCATGCAAATTCATTTTATCGCCATAGGCGGCAGTGCCATGCACAACCTGGCCTTGGCGCTCCATCAAAAGGGATACAAGATCACTGGAAGCGATGACGTCATTTTCGAACCTTCAGCCGGAAGGTTGGCCGCACAAGGCCTGCTTCCTGGGCAAATCGGTTGGTTCCCCGAAAAAATTCACCGGAATTTGGATGCCGTGATCCTCGGCATGCATGCCAAGGCCGATAATCCTGAATTGCTTCAGGCCCAGGAATTGGGAATCACCATCTATTCCTATCCAGAATTTCTTTATGAGCAGTCTAAGAACAAGACGAGGGTGGTCATCGGCGGCAGCCATGGCAAAACGACGATCACTTCCATGATACTGCATGTACTGAAGTACCATAGCCGGTCGGTCGATTATATGGTCGGGGCGCAATTGGAAGGGTTCGACCGAATGGTGCACCTGACCGAAGAAAATGATTTTATGGTTTTGGAGGGAGACGAGTATTTGTCATCGCCCATAGACAGGAGGCCAAAATTCCACTTGTACCGTCCCAATATTGCCTTATTGAGCGGGATCGCATGGGACCATATCAATGTTTTTCCCACATTCGAAAATTATGTGGAACAGTTCCGGATTTTTGTCGATGGCATCGTACAGGGCGGGAGCATTACCTATAATATCGAAGATCCAGAGGTAAAAAGATTGGTGGAATCGAGCCAAGGCGCCATTCGAAAATTTCCCTATCGCACGCCGGATTATTTTGTTGAAAACGGACAAACGTTTCTGGAAACCCCCGAAGGCCCTATGCCTATCGAAATTTTTGGGCGGCATAACCTGGGCAATCTTGCGGGCGCAAAGTGGATCTGTCAGAACATGGGGGTCGATGAAGCCGACTTCTATGAGGCAATCGCATCTTTCAAAGGGGCTTCGAAACGTCTCGAAAAAATAGCGGAGCATCAATCTGCCGTGGCCTATAAAGATTTTGCCCATTCGCCCAGCAAGGTCGCCGCCACTACCTTGGCGGTCAAGGAACAATACCCCGACCGAAGGCTCATCGCTTGTTTGGAACTCCATACCTATAGCAGTTTTAATCCCGAATTCCTGAAGGAATACAAGGGTACGCTCGATAGTGCAGACACCGCAGTGGTGTTTTATTTGCCTGAATCGGTAAAAATCAAACGTCTAGCGGCGGTAAGTAAGGCACAGATAGCCGAGGCCTTTGACCGCAATGACCTCATTATCTTTACAGAGGCCGAGGCCTTTCGCGACTATCTGTTTCAACAAAATTTTGAGGATAGCGTGCTGCTTTTGATGAGCTCCGGAAACTATGGGGGGCTTGATTTGGGAGCTTTGAAACAAAAGATTTTGGCTTGATCTGTACTCGGTTGAACAGAATATTTGTCGGTGTTTAAAATATTGGATCCAAATTTGATTCACTTTATGGTGGCAATAATTAAAAGACGAAAGCTTGAAAAAGTACTGTCGTGGTGGTTTAAACGAACTGCCTCCATTTTTGTGATGGCTTTTATCTTAGGCATCTCGAATGTCATTTTGGAGGATACCGGAATGGTCAAACAGTGCCGGGAACCCATGGAGCTTCAGCACAAAAAAAAGGATGTGGATGCACTCGGGAACAAGCACTTATGGTAGTTCCTTTTGGGCGTTCCTGTGGTTGGCATAGATCCTGTCGACAAAATCGGAAATATCTTTCTTTTGACTTTCGATCAGGGCTTTTTTGGCCAAGTCTTGGTCTTTTTTCACCTTGTCTTGTGAAAATTTAAATTTGCCTTCCCAATCGGTAATCTCGATTTCAAAGCCTACGATATAATCGATCAGGCCCTCCATTCTCGAATCTTCCTGCGAAAGCACGTACTTTGGATTTTCACCTTCCAAGAAGGCGGTCATGCGCACCATCGTCCGTTTTACGGATTCCTTGTCGTTCAGCAATTTCACGGTCCCCTTTAAATGGGCAAAAATATAGTTCCAGGTCGGCAATTGTCTGCTGCTGTACACCGAGGGGGAAATATAGCAATCGGGGCCATAAAATACGGCGGTTACTACAGCACCTTCGGTAAGGGTGGCCACTTGGGGATTGAATCTATCGATATGGGCCACCAGCTTTCCATAGGCGCTTCCATCCTGTTCATACACGATAGGAATGTGCGTGATGAGCGGTTCGTTTCCCTTGACGGTAATCAGGGTGCCAAATGGAAAATTTTTGACCACCTCGATTACATTGTTGAAGTCGCTTTCCTGATGATGTTTTGGAGGGTATTTCATTGTTCCTTCAAATTTTGGATCGTATTCCGGGTTTTTTAAACCCCGAACTGCTTTAAATGGTGGTCTAAATGTTTGTATTGCATCATGCCCCATTGTGCTTTGCTCAATTTCCCGAACAAAGGATGGGGGTTCCAGCTTTGCCTTGTTTTCAATTGATGAAAATCTTCAACCAGCTTCCTGAGTTTGGGCAGTTCTTCGATAAACGCTTTGGGTTCCCTGGCCTTTATTCTTGGGGAAGTGGGAAGATTTTTGCGCCATGGCGTATCGTTGTACATCGATTTTTTAAAGAACCATTGCACCAATAAATTGGGCTTTTTTCTTGAAATTTTGTTTTCAATGCCCAGGGCCAAAGGAAACTGACAATGCCACAGCATTTGTCCAACACTCATTTTGCCCCATTGCCTTTGGGCATTTTCGTCTAGGGCGTCGATTCGTTGCAGCAATTCCTCCAAAGTGTCGGGTTCAAAGATTGATCTCATGATTGTGGACAGCGATTTTGAGTTCGAAAATTACGATAAAATTATTAGTTTCTTATCTTTAACGGATGGCCGAAAAACCTAATTCCTTCTCGATCAAGTACTGGTCCGATGACGACAAACCCAGGGAAAAATTGCTGCATAAAGGCCGTTCGGTACTTTCGGATGCGGAGTTGATCGCCATTTTGATCGGGTCGGGCAGCAAGGATGAAAGTGCGGTTGCCCTCTCGAAAAGGGTACTGGCTTCGGCAAACCACAATCTTGGGGAACTGGGTAAACTGAGCATCAAGCAATTGATGAAGTTCAAGGGAATAGGGGAGGCGAAAGCCGTCACCATTGCGGCGGCCTTGGAAATAGGACGCCGAAGAAGGGAAGAAGGGGCATTGACAATAACCAAGATCGGCAGCAGCCGGGATGCTTTTGAACATCTCCAGCCCATTATGGGCGACCTTTTGCATGAGGAATTTTGGATCGTTTACCTGAACAATGCCAATAAAATACTCTTTACTGGCCAGCTGAGCAAAGGTGGCCTAACGGGCACCTTGGTCGACGTGCGCATCGCCATGAAACAGGCCATCGAATTGGGCGCTGTGGCCCTAATCTTGGCACACAACCACCCTTCGGGCACACTCAAGCCCAGTGAAGCCGACAGATCCATTACCCAAAAATTAAAATTGGCGGCGGAAGCGCTCGATATAAAAATATTGGATCATTTGATCGTTACCCAAAAGGAATATTTTAGTTTTGCCGACGAAAACGCACTCTAGGATCGACCCATTTTTTACGAATTTCCTATAGGAATTTGGAAGTATAGCCTATGTTGCTCGTTTATACCCATAAGATCACGCCTCGCTTCAGTTATATCATGAAGCATATCCTGACGAGGATATTGGGCATTGAGATCCTGTTCACCACCAAGGTCGAAGACTTTATCAAACACAACGGCCCAAAAATTACCTATACCAAACAGCCATTGCAGAACGAGTTTTTCATCAGGAGCAACGACCTGTTGTTCGAAAAGGGAATCAACGATTTTCAGATCAATGTTGGGAATTGGGACGGTGTTCCATGCTTTTTTACCGCCGGGGAGCGCTCCAATGTTCCCTACGACATTTTTTCGGCCTGTTTCTACCTGCTGAGCAGGTACGAGGAATACCTGCCCCATGTAAAGGACATTCATGGTAGGTTTCCTCCGACCGAGAGCACGGCATTCAAGCACGGTTTTCTAAAGCTGCCCGTGGTCGATCTTTTGGCTTTCAAATTTTTGGAAGTGCTCAAGCACAGGTTTCCAAATCTGGAACATGGGACAAGGCAATACAAGTATACCTCGATCATCGATGTCACGACTTCCCATTGCTATGCGCATCGCGGTTTTTTAAGGGGTGGCGCTGGATTCTTTTTGGACTTGTTCACGTTCAAGCCAAAACGCCTGGCGGAGCGTGTGAAATCGTGGATCGATCCAACCAGCGACCCTTACGACAACTTTTCGCAATTGATCGGGCTCCATAAAAAGTACCGGGTCGAAAGTATGTTCTTTTTTCAATTTGCAGACTATTCCACTTTCGACAAGAACGTCTCGCCCCATAGCAACCGCTTCAGGTTTTTGATCAAGTCGATCGCAGACTACAGTGCCATTGCCTTAGCGGCTTCCTATAGTTCATTTGGTGACATAGTGTTGCTCAAAAAGGAAAAAAAGCAACTGTCGAATGTGGTCCACAGGCCCATTGATATTTCCCGGATGCGTTATAACCGGGTAGATGTGCCCCAAACCTACCGCAATTTGGTGGAAGCCGAGTTTACCGATGACTACACCATGGGATATACCCATGAAATAGGTTTTAGGGCATCGACTTGCACGCCATTCTATTTTTACGATATCAATTTGGAAATTCAACAACCCATTAAGTTGCATCCCTTTGCGGTGCACGATTATGCCTTCCCCAACAACCAGGGCAGAGAAGAAATCATGGGGCAGATCGAGGGCCTATATAGGGAAGTGAAAGGGGTCAACGGGGAATTGGTGACCATTTTTTCCAATGAACTGCTCGGCAGCTCCAATCCGGTAAATTGGATGGAACTCTACGAATCGGTGTTAAGCGCATACCATGTATAGGGACCTCGTGACAGACGTTTTTTTCGATTTGGACCACACTTTGTGGGACTTTGAAAAAAATTCTGCGCTTACTTTTGAGAAAATTTTGGGCGAACATGAAATAAGGGTAGACCTTCATGATTTTTTGGCGGTATATGTGCCCGCCAATCTTGCATTTTGGAAGCTGTACAGGGAGGAAAGGATCACCAAGGAAGATCTGCGGTACCAACGGTTGAAATCGGTCTTCGATGCTTTGAAATATCCGGTTCCCGACAATACCATCAATGCCTTGGCGGAAGACTATATCAGGCACTTGTCCTCGTTCAACCATCTTTTTCCAGAAACCGTTTCGGTCTTGGATTACCTCAGGCCCAATTACCGACTCCATATCATTACCAACGGATTCCAGGAAATACAGGACAAAAAACTTAAAAATGCCAATATTCATGGCTATTTTGACCAGATCATCAATTCGGAAATGGCGGGGGTAAAAAAGCCCAACCCCATTATTTTTGAAATGGCACTGGATAGGGCAAGAACCTCGAAGCAACGATCTATAATGATCGGCGACAGTCTGGAAGCAGATATACAAGGTGCCCTTGCCGTGGGCTTCCATACCTTGCATTTTAATCCCAATAAAGAACCAAAGCACGATTTTTGCAAGATGATCTATAGTCTAAGTGAAATAAAAGACTATTTGTAGAGTTATTATTTGAGAAACACTCTTGCACCACTGGGTGCGTCCACAAAGCGTTCGATCATGAAAAAAGTGCTAATAAAAATGGGTTTGGGCGTGGTTTGTTCTGCCATTTTCCTTTCCTGTTCGGAAAAACAGGATTTTGACCAGTTCCAGGCCTTGGATCTGGAACCGATCATCGAAGCCAGTATTCTTTATGTGGAAGCGCCGGAAAGGGCAATCAACCTGGTGACACAGAATACCTTTTATACCCGCGACTTTAATTTTGATGCCTTTAGCGACAATATATTCTCCGAACGGGTTATCGAGGGCACGGTTCTTTATGAGGTGGAGAATACGACCAGCAAGGCGCTCGATATCGTCGTCGATTTCCTTGATGCGGCTGGGAATGTTTTGGACACTGAATCGTTTTCTGTGGCCCCGGCCCCGACAGCGATACTGCAACGTGAAATTTTTTATGGCCCGGGAGGCCGTAGTATAGATATCATTAAAAACACCTCGAGTATACGGGTGAGTGCCTTGAACCTGGGCGACAATACCAGTACTTCCAGTCTTCCCGACCCCAAGGTCACCCTTAAATCCAGCGGGCAATTCAGAGTGAGGGTAAAATGATAAAAAACACCATCTTATGCATGGCCCTCTGCAGCGTAGGGTTTTCCGTGCTTGGGCAAAACAAACAGCTTTTGTACGATTTCTCGGAGATACCCCAATCCTTGATGGTGAATCCCGGGGTAGAGAGCGATTTTGAATGGTATGCCGGCATTCCCTTGCTATCGGGCATTTCCGTGCATGGAGGATCGAGTGGTCTATCGGTGAACGATATTTTTGCCGATGATGGTCTGGACATCAACGATAAGGTGCGCGACAGGGCCATTGGAGGTATGACCATACGGGATGAGGTGAGCGGCACCTTTCAAGTGGAGCTTCTCAATGCCGGGTATCGGGGCAAACGGACCGGAGACCTGTATTCCTTTGGTATCTATACCGAAGGTGATGGCATCGGATACTGGTTCAAGGATTACGCGATATTGGCCGTTGACGGCAATGCCAACCAATTGAACCGTCGCTTCGATCTGGGACATTTGAAGACAAGGGGGGAACTGATGAACGTTTTTCATTTTGGGGTCAACCGAAGGCTGAGAAACAACCTGATCGCGGGGGCGCGCGGGAAAATCTATTCCAGTATCTTCGATTTCAACAGCACAAGAAACAGTGGCTATTTCGTCACCACACCGGGGCAGAACAATTTATTGGCCAGTACGGTGGTTGCCGATATGCAGCTCAGGAGTTCAGGCTTCAATGCGCTTTCCGATGCGAATGATGATGGCAATCTTGCAGGTACCATCATCAAAAGGGGATTCTTTGGTGGCAACCTGGGGCTTGGTATTGACCTGGGCTTTACCTATCAATACTCAAAACAATGGGTGGTCACCGCCAGTCTGTTGGACCTTGGCTTCGTCTACCATGCCAATGATGTACAGAATTATACCTTAAAGGGCAGTGCCACGGTCGAAGGCGTTGAAATAATATTGCCCGATGCCCTTGCCGATCCCAATACCGATTTTTGGCAAGACCTGATCGACGAGGTGGAGGCATTTCTTCCCTTCGAGAAAGACAACAATGCCTATATTGCCTTTCGTCCAACAAAACTATATGCCTCCCTGCGCTACAATTTCGGAGAGGAGCTGCCTTCAAGACAAGCATGCGAATGTTCGGATCTCACCTCAGACTCGGCAATGCGGTATCGCTATAGCAATGGGGTAGGGGGTCAATTGTATATGATCAATCGCCCCAGGGGCCCACAAATGGCCCTGACCGCTTTTTATCACCGGCGTTTTGGGGAGGTCATGGCCCTCAAGGCCACCTATACGGTCGATAAGTTCACCTATTCCAATATTGGCCTTGGACTCAGCGTACAGGCCGGTCCGGTGAATTTGTATGTGATGGCCGATAATTTCTTGGCCTATCGCAACATTGCCGACACCAATTATGCCTCTTTCATGTTAGGTTTAAATATCATATCTTGGGGCGGAAATTAACCTAACAGATTCCCCCAAAGTAGGGTCACTGTCGTTTTTGGCACGCTTATTTCATTGTACTTCCTTGAGAGACCATAAAACCACAGGAATGGGGCAGGAGGCAAACGCCGATGGTCCTTGGAATCAAATCGAATATAACCTATGAAAAGTTCAATATTAACCTTAGTAATGATGGGCATTTTTGCAAGCCAGGCCTATGCGCAACTGGATGACTACAAATACCTTGTCGTACCCAAGAAATTTGATATTTTTTCGGAGGTAAACCAGCACCAGACCAGCACCTTGGTCAAATACCTGTTTACCAAAAAGGGTTTTACCACGGTCTATGACGATGGATACCCCGATGACCTGAACAGCAATCGTTGTCTGGGACTTTATGTATCCCTGAGGGATGAATCCACCATGTTCATGACCAAAACATTTTTGATCCTCAAAGATTGCAAAGGACGGGAAGTGTTCATGACGCAGGAGGGCAAAAGCAAAAAAAAGGAATACAAGGCCGCATACCACGAGGCGATCACTGAAGCCTTCGAGTCGTTCGATATTTTGAACTATTCATACAATGGTAAGGGCGAAAGACCGGAGCCGGTGACCCTAAATTTTAAAAACGACGTAAAAAGCCTGGGGCAAGGCAAGGTCGATACCGTTTCCCGTGCAGATAAAACGGATAAAGCGGTGCAGCTTCGAGAGGCCACCAAAGACAGGCATATCTATAAAAGTGTGGAACCTGTTGATTCCGATTATGTGAAGGGCAATGACAGCATTTCAACACCCGATGATAGATCTGCCGATTCGGGGAAATTGAAAGTTGCCGGAGATGGAACAAAGTCCATCGGGCAAGGTTTGAACATGAAGGAGTTGGGTGATGTTGGAATCCTCTATGCCCAGCAAATTGTGAATGGGTATCAATTGGTGGACAGTACCCCTGCGGTCAGATTAAAGATATTCAAAACCACCCTGCCCGATGTCTATATGGCCGCAATGGGCCAGGTAAATGGTTTGGTTTACAAGAAGAACGATCAGTGGCTTCTGGAATATTATGAAAACGACAAGCTCCTCTCGGAGGAATTGGACATTAAATTTTAATGGTCATATTTATCTTTCCAGCGGTTTTTTAGAAATTCTTTGATGGCCTGTTCCCGCTGATTTTGGCCGGGTTCATAAAATGATGTTCCCGACAGTTCGTCCGGTAAAAATTCCAACGCCACAAAATTGTGCGCATAATCATGGGCATACTTGTATTCTGCCCCATACCCCAGATCTTTCATCAGTTTGGTCGGAGCGTTCCGCAATTCGAGGGGCACGGATAGGTCGCCCGTTTCCTGCACTTTCTGTTGCGCATTTTTGATGGCCATATAACTGGTGTTGCTCTTTGAAGAGGTCGCCAGGTAGATCGCACATTCGCTCAAGATGATCCTTGCTTCCGGATACCCGATCGTGGTCACCGCTTGAAAGCAGGCATTGGCGATCACCAGGGCGGTTGGGTTGGCCAGGCCGATATCCTCTGAAGCCGAAATGATCATGCGGCGCGCGATGAACTTCACGTCTTCCCCACCTTCGATCATCCGCGCCAGCCAATATACCGCGGCATTGGGATCGCTTCCGCGAATCGATTTGATGAAGGCGGAGATGATATCGTAGTGCTGTTCTCCGGTCTTATCGTATAAAACGGTGTTCTTTTGAAGTTTACCCATGACCAGGGCATCGGTAACGGTAACGCTGTTCGTGGGTTCCGAATTCACCACCAATTCAAAAATATTCAACAGTTTTCTCCCGTCTCCCCCCGATAGGCGCAAGAGGGCTTCCGTTTCCTTTAAAACGATTTTTTTTGATTTTAGGAGGGCATCCTGTGCGAGTGCCCTGTTCAGAAGTGCCTCTAGGTCTTCTTTCCCAAAGGGATTCAGGATATACACCTGACATCGCGACAATAGGGCCGGTATCACCTCAAAGCTTGGGTTTTCGGTGGTCGCACCAATTAAGGTGACCCACCCCTTCTCTACAGCGGCGAGCAAAGAATCTTGCTGCGACTTGCTAAATCGATGTATTTCGTCGATGAACAGAATGGGGTTTTTTGAAGTGAAAAGGCCACCGCTCTGTTTGGCCTTGTCGATGACCTCACGAATGTCCTTCACCCCGCTGTTGATCGCGCTCAAGCTATAAAAGGGCCTTCCGCTTTCATTGGCGATGATATGGGCCAAAGTGGTTTTGCCGGTGCCCGGAGGCCCCCAAAGAATGAGGGAGGGGATAATACCTTTTTGTATTTGGTGCGTCAGCGAGCCGTTTTTGCCCACCAAGTGCTGCTGGCTTACAAAGTCTTCCAAATTTTTGGGGCGTATCCTTTCTGCTAGCGGTTCGTTCATACGGTAAAATTAAGATAAATCCTAGGATGACAATATTTCATGTTTCCCATTTGTGGTCGGTTTATTGCAGATTTACACTTAATTTTAAACTATGAGCGATCATCATTATTTTAAATTCACGAATGCGGTAGTCATAGCCCCTTTAATTTCGGTTTTGGCCATATGGACCGTCTTTTGGCTGGAATTGCGGCTGCAGACCAATTTTAATGATTATGGCATTTACCCGGGCACCTTGGAAGGCTTAAGAGGCATACTTTTCAGTCCATTTATTCACGGTTCTGTCGAACATCTCTACAACAATACCATTCCCTTGGCCATTCTCATGGCCGGCCTGTTCTATTTTTATAGGCAGAATGCGGTCAAGGTACTGGTTTTGGGAATCTTGGCTTCCGGGCTCATCACCTGGGCCATCGGCAGGCCGTCCTATCATATTGGGGTGAGCGGAGTTATTTATGTTTTGGTCAGTTTTATATTTTTCAAAGGATTGATCACCAAATATTATAGACTCATTGCGCTGTCCTTGATCGTGGTTTTTATTTACGGGAGCATGCTGTGGTATATTTTCCCCATTGAAGACGGAATTTCTTGGGAAGGACATCTCGGGGGTTTCCTAAGCGGGCTTGCCTTGGCGTTCTTGGTGAAGTCGAATGTCCCTTCCCCTAAAAAGTATGCCTGGGAACACGACGATTTTGATGAAGCCGATGACCCATTTCTCCAACATTTTGATGCGGACGGAAATTTCATTGAAAAAAAAGCAGAAGAACTACCGGTTGAAGATCAACCGGTCAAGGTTGTCTATACCTTTAAAAAGGATTCGAAACCCGGTCAGGAAGAGTGAGAAGGTCTGTTATTTCACATAAAGTCGCTGGCGTACCACTTCGTACAAAAAAACGGCACAGGCTACCGAGACGTTCAACGAACTGATCTCGCCCAATATGGGCAATTTCGCGGTCTGATCGGCCACTTTTAAGATTGAAGGGGAAATGCCCCTGTCTTCTGATCCCATGATGATGGCACAGGCCCCCGAAAAGGAGATGTCGTAGATGCTGTTGTCGGTCTTTTCGGTCGCCGCCACTACTTGTATTCCGCTAGCCTGCAAATAGAAAACCGCATCCTTGATATGATCGACCTTCACGATGGGGACTTTGAAGGCGGCGCCCGCAGAGGTTTTTATAGTGTCGGCGGTCACCGGAGCAGCCCCCTTTTTTTGGATGATGATTCCATCTACACCAGTGCATTCGGCAGTGCGGATGATGGCACCAAAATTGCGCACATCGGAAAGCTGGTCGAGCAACAGAAAAAGGGGCGCTTTTTTTTCTTGTAGCACCTTTTCCACCAAAGGCTCCAGTTCAAAAAAAGTGATCGGGGAAATATTGGCCACCACCCCCTGATGGTTGCTTTGGGTGAGCCGGTTCAACTTCTCGATGGGCACGTAGGAAGCGTTGATGCCCTTTTTGCGGATCAGGGTTTCCAATTCTCTAAAAAGATCGCCACGCAGCCCTTTTTGGATAAACACTTTATCGATCGGTTCCTCGGCATGGATCGCTTCCATCAGGGCCCTGATCCCAAATATTTGGGTGGTTTCTTTCATAGGGTAAAGGTAAATAAAAAACCACCCCGCTTAAACGGGATGGTTTTCACGATATGGGTATGTTTCAATTAGAGCGAGTTCAAAAATTCAAACGCTTTGATCAAGTTGGCTTCCTCCTTGACATTAATATCATTTTCTTTCAAGTATAGTTTCAGTTTTTCCTTTGCCGTGGCATCGCTGATCATCTTGATCAGTTTACTGTTTTTGAGCGTGATTTCATCCATTCGGTTCACGCCTTCTTTCTGAAAATAATATTCGGTGAATTGGGAGAACCTGCTGGGTACCGCTTTGGTGAAGGAGCTCGTTGCGGGCTTCCCTTCGGTAAACTTCACATGGGTTCTTTTGTAAAGATCATAGGTATCGCCTTCGAGCAATGAGATCAAATAACCGTTCATGGTCCTTCCTTTGGCGTCTACGAAGGTCTTGAAACCCATTTTTTTGCCATCGATCAAAATACTGATGTTCTTGTCGCGGGCCAAACTCTTAATACCTTCTTCCTCCAAATTCGATTTTTTGATCTCTACCTCTTCATTCAGCGCATTGTGCCTGTAAAAAATACTGCCCAGATTTTCATCCTTATAGAACATGGTCGTTGGCAAAAATGTATTGGAGACATAGGGCGACCCCTGAAAATCATCAAAATAATTCTTCAGTTTCTCGGCCCTTTCGCTGGTAGATCCCAACAAGGCATTTATTTGTGCGGAAATCCCGCCATCCGAATTACCGCCGGTGGTGAGGTTGGAAGCCACTTGGCCGGCATATTGTGCAAACCCGATTTGGGCGGTCAGCAAGGGAAGCAAAAGGTAAAATAATTTTTTCATCACAATTGTTTTATCAGCGGCGTAAAAATAAGGAATAAGTTGTTGCCAAACCTTAACGGGAAGTTAATTTGGGAGGTATTTATAGGCATTTAATCGATTATTGTTCGAAACATCCAACAAATAGTTCTGCCCATTCATCGCAACCCATGTAATATTTTTGGCGTTTCCATTGACGTACAGACCGGTTTTTACATAGGGCAAGGCCTCATAGCCATCTTTGCCGTTAGAGCGCAGGACAAGGCCTGAAATGGCATCGAGACGAGGGGTTTCCACCTCCATTTCATAAAGGTTTCCGGCCAATATACAATCTTCGAAGCCGTCTTTATCAAAATCGACGAAGGCAATGCTCAACAGGGGAAACTGTTGGGCATATATGGGTAAGGCCACCTTTTCAAATTGCCCTTTTCCCTTGTTGAGCAACAAAACCGATCTAAACTCCGTTACCTCTCCCTCATACGATTGGCTGAGCTTTTCCCCATAAATATCGGTCATGGTAGCATTTGCGAATTCGGAATAGGTGCCGAACTTCTCCTTGATGAACGGCATTTGTTGGGAAGTGCATTCCCTGCCCCTGACCGGTACATATTCCCCATGGTATTCCTTGCTCAAGACCACATCGTTGACCCCGTTGTCATCAAAATCATTGGCAAAGATCTTAAAGGGTTTTTTGCTACTGGCCTTAAACTTGAGGTTTAGGCCCACATTGCCCACGAGATAATCTTTAAGGCCGTCATTGTTGATGTCGGTTTCATGGATCGAGAACCACCAGCCCTTGTCGTTCCAGGCACTATCCGCGGGAAGCAGGGAAAACGTGCCTTTGTTGTTTTTGAAAAAGCCGATGCCCGTCCATTCTCCCACGGCAATAAAGTCGTCCCAGCCGTCATTGTCGAAGTCGGTGGTGATGATGCTGTTGACGATGCCGAAACTGGCCAAGGCCGGTGCTTTTTCCTGGGTCACTTCCTTAAGGGCCCCGCCCAGGTTCTCATAGAGCGTTGACGGACTGAATTTGGGATAGCTTTGGGGGATGACACGATTGCCCACCAAAATATCGCTGTCGCCATCATGGTCGAAGTCGATGATGGATACCGATTTTCCATTCTTCGGGAAAGCGCTCAATACCTTGCTTTCATATCGGCTCAAATTGCCTTTGCCATCGTTTAGGTAAATACGATCTGCATAATAGGAAGAATTGGTGCCGAATTCGTTGCCGCCGCTTACCACGTAGAGGTCAAGATCTTTATCGTTGTCGAAATCGAAAAAAACCGATTCCATATCTTCATATTGCCGATCGGCTTCCAATTGAGCCGATTTGAGCTTGGTGTAGCCCTTGTCGCCCTGCAGGAACAACTGACCGGCCTGCCCGGAGGCACCGCCGATGTAAAGGTCCTCCCTGCCGTCGCCGTTGAGGTCGCCCTTCGATATGAAGGGCCCCATGTTCGATTGTTTGTAGGGCAGCAGCACTTCGGTCTCAAAATCGTCATAGTAGTTTTCGACATGCACAAAATCGAGGCCGAGCTGGCTGGCATCGATGTTTTGGAAGGGGGTTTTTCGGGGTGCTTCATTTTTTGTGCCCGGTGCCATGGCGTTCCGATGTTCGAAAGCGATGTTGCTGTTGGCTTTGACGCCATATTTGTTTTCGACCTTTCCATCGGGCCATATTACCGTGACCGTATCCAAAACCTGTGCCCTTCCCAGGCCAAAATGAATGGCCGGGTCTTGGGCCGACATGTAGCCCCTGACCCTTTTGCCTTCCTTGGTCTGCGATTTGCCCCCGTAGGATATCCTGATTTTCGCAAAAGGATCGGAATTTTCCCCTTTTGTGGTCACCTTTAAATAGTTGCCCAATGCGTTGTCGACCGTAGTATTGCGGTATAGAAAGGCATTTTCGTCCATATTGTTGACCACCAGATCCAGGTCCCCGTCATTGTCGAGATCGCCCTGTGCCGCCCCGTTGCTGAAGGAAAAATCGGCCAGGCCCCATTCACTGGCCTTTTCATTGAATTCAAGGCCTAAGCTGTTCTGGAAGAGGATGTTCGGCAGTTTTTCCGAAGGCATATCGTTGTACAGTTGTTTTTTGATTGCCAAGGGCAGGTTGTTGCCATATCTTTTCTTGGTTTCAAAGACCTTGATCTGCAAATCGTTGTCAAGGGCATACCGTCGGTAACCGTTGGTGATGAAGATATCGGCATCCTCATCGTTGTCGTAGTCGGACATCAACACCGACCAGCTCCAATCGGTGTTCGCGGTTTCGGTGAGCTGGGCGATATCGTTGAATTTGTTATTGCCCAGATTCAGCTGCAGTGTATTGTACATGTACTGGTACTGGAAATTCGCTTTGTTCACCAGATAGTCGAAGCGTGAATTGCTCATGGAAGCCATCAGGGTTTTTGATCGAACATGGTCACTTGACGACATGTCCAAAACAAAGATGTCTTGCAGGCCATCGTTGTCGATATCCGCAATATCAAGGCCCATGCCATAGAAGGAGGTATGGTTGGTAAAGTCTTTGACGCTATCGGTGAAGGTGCCGTTGCCATTGTTGGTGAACAAGGCATCGGGAATGTAGTAATCACTGGCGATATAGATATCGAGCCAACCATCGTTGTTGATATCGCTGATACAAAGCCCCAAGCCAAATATGGGGCGTTCAAGGCCTGCCGATTTGGTGACGTCCACGAAGCTGCCCTTGTCGTTGCGGTATAGATGGGAACTGTTGAAATAACGTTTTTCCGGATCGTTGCCCACGGTTCGGTAGAGGCTTATGGGATCAAGACCATAAAGTTCGTTTTCGTTCATCACCAAGCAATCGAGGTCCCCGTCCCCGTCATAGTCAAAAAAGGCAGATTGGGTGCTGATCCCCATATCGGCCAGGCCGTAAGCCTCGGCCTGTTCTTCGAAGCTAAGGTCACCTTTGTTGATGAACAACAGGTTTTTGCGGTCGTATCGGGTATTCGGCCCCCCTTGGGAAACATAGATATCTTTAAGGCCATCGTTATTGATGTCGACAAAGGTGATGCCGTTCGACCATTTTTTACCGCTGTTGATGCCGGCGGTTGCCGAAATATCCTTGAATTTCAATTGCCCTTCGTTCAGAAACAATTTATTGTCGACCTGGTTGCCGCAAAAGAAGACCTCAAGAAGGCCATCGTTGTTCAGGTCTTCCACGCCCACGCCTGCCCCATTGTAGAAATAGTCGAAATTAAAGAGGTTCTCCAGGGTCTCGACGTTTTCGGTAATATCATTGGAAAAATACAGCTGGCTTGAATCACTCTTTACTTTTTCGAACACTGGAATTGACGCTGTTATTCCGTTTTTGGGTGTAACAGGGCCATCTGGAGTATCTATTGTTTTTTCTTTGCACGATGCCAGACAGAAAATGATAAAAAGCGAAAAAAACAAAAATAGTCTCATTGAAACGGTATTGCCATTTGTATTAGAGCACATTTAAGGCAAATCCAGGGCCAGAATTTCTGGGGAATTTTTACGGTACGCGTATCCTCTCCAAAAGAATCCCTGAATATTGCACTTCCAAACCACTTCTTTTTCCCGGGTCACCTCCCAGAATCCATAATCGCCTTCCGTGATGAGGATATTTCCATTGGGAAGGGGTACGGCACCGGAAACCCTTGGCGAATAAAGATCGGGATCCGTAAAACTCCAGAGTACCTTTGGCTCGTTATTTACGTTGTTCTGCAAATTATAGGCCGAAGGAAGTTCCAATTCGAAGACCGTTGACTGGCCGATATTATTGCCATTGGAATATATAAGCATTTTGCCCTGGTCGGCCCCCTTTAGTAAATTGGGAAAATGTTGGTTGTGGAACAGTCGGGGCCCCACCGGATTCTGATAGGCTTCGGGATTTCCGAAACGATAAATGAGATCTCCGCCCTTTCCATAATTTCCCCCACTTGATGATGCCGCTTCTTCGGTGTTAGTGCTGTGGTCTATCGCCCATACCTCCGAATAAAAGTTGACGCTCAACAAGATGACGTCGTTGGCTTCATCATAGGCTAGGGCGTTGGCATGCATGATATCTCCCTTGATTTCGGGAAGGTTTCCCGAATTTGGGATATAGTTTAGATCGATGCGTTCCGGATGTTCCGCTACCATACCAAAATTATCCTTGGTGGCATCAAATTCCTGGATCAAATGGTCCCAAGAATGCCATTCCCATACGATTTCGTCGGTCGTTGGGTCAATTTCAATGATCGATTCCGGAAATACATCCTCATCCAACATAAAACCGGCCTGGGCGGTTAGTTCCGCAGGAATTCTTGACCAAACCATGGCGATAATGTTTCCGTTTGGCAGGAGTTCGGCGTCGTGATGCGTTTCACCTGCCAAGGTGGAATAAATAAAATCCCATTCCAAAGTGCCGTCAGGGGCCACGAACTGTAGCCTACCACCTTTGCCGCCTAAATTGATCTGGGGATCATCCGACTCCAGTGAGGCCAACAGACTGCCGTTATCCAAAAGAAACACGTCGTTGCCGATATTGTTGGTTAGTTCCCATTCATAGAGCAATCTCGCCTCCTTGCTCATGAGATAAACCCGGTTGGCAGCAGCATCGTTCACAAGGATCAAGTTATCGTCTACCTTGTCCGCATTGAATATTTGAACAACGCCCACTGGTTCAAAATCAGGATCTTCTTCAACAGGCTCATCGGGATCCACCGGATCTGGGTCATCCGTAATCACTATTGGAGCCACTTCCGGTTCATCATCGCCTGCACACGACTGCAGCCATGCGAAGGAGGTCAACAACATCAGAAGGGTCGTGATGGGAGCAATAGATCTGATTTTCATCGTTGCAATTTTTTTTCAAAAATACGATTATTTGAAGATAAACGGTTAAGCGGGGATCAAATTTGAGTTGCCTTTCAACCTTAAAGTTTTTTTCAGTGGACTCCTTGGGCAAGGGTTGCTCCATCTTATGAAAAACGTGAAACATTCGATTTTTAACAATGAATAAAATGGCCATGCCACAAGTGAAAGATAAGAATGTATCGGGTTTGCCCGGGCCGCTCCTGGGGCACGATTTTTAAAAAGGGGTCGGTCTTTTATACTATTGGATTAGGGAAAATAAAAAAGGCCCAAACAGGGTTTGGGCCTTTAAATAAGAAGTATCTGAAATTAGAAATTCTTGATACAGTAATTGATCAGTTCTACACCTGCAACGGGGTCTGCAGCAGAATAGGCTTCTTGTGATAAGATCACATTGCCATTGGCTGAAGTAACCGTGAACGCGATTTCTCCGTCAAAAGAACCGGAATTGAACCTGATCGAAATCACTTCACTTCCAGGAGGTACGGTCAGCGTTTCCGTTGAGGCAGTGGCCTCTGCGGCATCCACCAGGAATTCATTAGCGGTTCCATCCAAAGTGATGGTCAATGAAGCTCCGTTCCAGCTGTCTCCGTAGGCATCGGACATGTCAATGATCCAATCCCCTGAAGCTGGCGGTGATGGTGGGCAAACCACGGTGGCCGTATACAAGAACGGTGATGCGAAGAAAGTTCCTGTCAAGGTTCCTGAGTTCTGGGCAAAAGAAAATGTTCTGCCATCGCTGAGGACCAAGGCAAAGCGTACCCTAAACTCATCGCCGCCATCTATTTCGCTCTCGGCGACACCGGTTCCGGTCAAAAGTTCGGGCAAAGTGATCTGATAGCTAAATCGTGGTAAAGCCAAATGGACCAACGGTGAACGTTGATTTGGCAATGGTCTCCACCAAAAGATCGGTCGTGGTCGCGCCCTTGCCATTGTCGGGCGTATTGTCCTTGAAATTGGCATATACCTCCACTGATTCTACCAAGGCCCCATTTTCAGCATCTTGGATTTCCAGATCCACTCCAAAAAAACCTTCCGCGACTCCTATGGGCAATTCGTTCGAAGTCACACTGACCGTACGAAGAATGGCTCCCCTTTCGGTATCGGCTGTAATATCGTCCACGATCGCGGTCCCTTCATCGCATGAGCTGAACAGCAGCGATGCCAGTGCCAAAACACTAAAATATTTATAATTAATTTTCATCATCTTGCTTTTTTAGGTTATTAATTGGCCGGTGGGAAAGCAGGGCTTGCAGGGATTGGTGTCCCAGAATACCTGTTCTGTTAGCGTTAATTTCTGTGTCAGATTCGGATTGGTGATCACTTCATCCGAAGGATACAGGAACGATCTTGGGAAGGCTCCTGGATTGGGCTCCCAGTTCGGGGTCAAATTATCGGGAAATCCGGTCTTCCTGTAATAGTTGTAAGACTCGGCACCTCCACCGAACAAGGCTATCCAATATTGGGTGGCGTAGATGTTCTCTTTGGCGTCGCCGCTAGCGGCATTGAAATCTGCCACGATACCGTCAACATAAGCGGTTACTTCCGCAGGAGTTGGCTCGAACGATTTGTCTGAGTTTGCGTCCAAAGCGGCATAGTCCTGTACTTTTGCAATCGACTTTTCCATTCCCGCTTTCATGAAGGTGGCTTTTTGGGCATCACTGCTCGCCAAAGCACCTCTCCAGAAGTCGACATAGGAGGCAAGGATGATCGGTTCAATACCTGCACCACCACCACCTAGTCCTAGACCAACAACATCGAAACTGTCGTCATCGAATCGGCCGCCGGCAGGATATACTCCACTGGCGGTCCTTAGGAACCCATCTGGAGGCGTACCTTCGTCATTGCCATGTGATCTTCCCCAGTAGCCGTTGGGCACACTGCAGTAGGTAAAACCACCATCGATATAATGTTGGGGTGGCACTACTAAGGAACAAGCCAAGTTTTCTTCATCCGCAGGCGCATCTGCACCGGGAGTGGCATCGACTTGTCGGTAGAAGTAATAGCGAATCCTTGGGTCATCGAGATCCAACATGGTTTCCATGGTCCAGTTCGACTGATAGATATTGGCCCCGGCTGGGGTATAATCTGTTCCATAGTCTGGATGACGGGTGTCCGGTGCCAATTCCCTTTTTCCATACTGGAACTGGAAATCATCGGCGTTAGCGCTGATAAAATTGTTGCCCGCTATGATCGCGTTGAAAGCAGCGGTATCGCCGCTTACATAATAAGACCTCAAGCGGATCGTGTTGATCAACTTGATCCATTTTGCGGTATCCCCGCCATAAAAGAAATCGGTGGCACCCTGTGTCAATGGCGCAGCACTCAATAGGGCTTGGGCCTCGTCCAACAATTGGTACGCGGATGTATAGACGGCAGTACCGTCATCCAATAATGGTGCAGGGAATTCTTCAGGATTATTGGCCTGTGAAAACGCCGCTTTACCAAGATAATCAACCAGCAAAAACAGAGTGTGTGCTTGCATTACCTTGCTCACCCCTACGTGAAAATCGTAGTTGATGCTTCCGGTATCGTTGATCAGTTCCAGGTTGGAGATGTTGGTGAACATTCCTAAGCCATTCACTATGTCTTGGCTACTGTAGGTTCTGGACCATGTGGCATTGAATGTGCCTCCTGGGAAGTTGTTGAAATAATCCCTACCGCCCATAAAATCGATCCGGGTCAAGCTGGCTCCCAGATCGTTCATTTGGGTGATATTCTGCGTATACGCAAACTGTATGGAGTTCAGCAACAGGTTTGGATCGGCCTGATCCGCTGCCAGGTCATTTGGACTTACCCTTAAGTCCAGATCGGTGGTTTCGCACGAGTTCAGAAAACTGCCCGTTACGAAAACCAACATTACATATTTTATTATTTTTTTCATAATAGATCTATTATAAGATTAGCAATTTTTAGAATGATGCTTTTAAACTGAAACCATACCTTCTGGTACTGGGACCGTTCAAAAAGTCAAATCCTCGTCCGTTTCCAACACCTACACCGGCAACGTTTGGATCAAAGTTAGCACCTTTTGGCGTATTGTAGGCATCGTACCAAAGGTTGAATCCTTGTAAGGTAAAGGTCAACGAACCGAATGGCGTCTTGTCCAAGAATTTCTGAGGGAACGAATAGCCCAAAGAAACCTCTTGTAAACGCAGTACGGAAGCGTCATACACCCTGGCCTCGGCTGCACCGAACAACAGGTTGTTGAAGTAATACGTGGAGTTGTTGATCTGGATATCGTTCGGTTGCCCTGAGCTTTGGTTCACGCCTGGCAGGATGTATGTGTTCTCCCTGTCCAAGGTTTCGGTGATCAGACCCCTACCCAACAGGGTAGCGATGGTTGCGGAACTGATATCCCCACCTTTTACATGGGTGACTTGGAAACCAAGGTTCCAGCTCTTGTAAGAGAGGGTGTTGATAAAGTTCATGGTATAATCTGGAATCGCATCTCCGATGATCGGAATGTTTCCGTCCAAATCTTGCTCGGTCACCACATAGTTACCGGCATCGTTGGTGATCAGGTTTCCGGCCGCATCCCTTAAGATGGCGTCCCCTACAATGGTACCCAACGACTTTCCTTTGATGGCAGCGTTACCGCCGATGAACAAAGAGGTGCTACCGCTATAGATGATAATGTCCTGTTCCTGCTCCTCAACGGTTTCGTTGTTGGTGAAGAAATTCACGCTCGACTTCCAGTTGAAGCCATTATCACTTTGAAAGATATCCACGCCCAGATCTGCTTCTACCCCGATGTTACTGATCTGCCCAATATTACTTTGGGTAAAGGTAAATCCGGTAGAGGGAGGTAGCGGTTCGGTCACGATCAAATCGTCCGTTCTTCTGTCGTAGTAGGTAACATCCAAGGAAACCCTGTTCTTTAAAAACTTGCTCTCGAAACCAACTTCGAATTCCTTCAGCAATTCAGGTTTCAGCGCTTCGTTGGCTTTAAAGCTTCCTACCTGGTTGATGGTGACTTCGCCACCTTCCCCAAATACTTGGGTGGTCTGTTCTACCACGTTCACGGTAGGATATCCGGTCGGGAAGTTCGCTGATGTACCGTAACCGGCCCTTAATTTCAAGTAATTCAGTCCACCTTCAGATTTCAGGCCGCTGAACGCTGCGGTCGGCAAGAACGAAAGACTGGCTCCAGGATAGGTAAGGCTGCGGTTTTCGGTAATCAGGTTGGAAACCCAATCCGTCCTACTGCTCACGTTAAGGAAAAGCATGCTGTCATAGTCAAAACTGACCTCTCCAAAGACACCCACAATATTCCTTTTTTGTGAAAATTGGATGGGCTGCTGGTTCGAATAGTTGAAGTGGCGTTTAATGCCGTAAACAATTTGTCCTTGGCTGAATACCCCTTGCCTGTCAAAGGCATCAGATCTGGAGTTTACCCCAGCGTTGAAGGTCATTCCGATCTTTTCTGAAATATCGTAATTCCCGTTCAAGGAAAGGAAGTGGTCCCAAATGGTATTGTTGTTGTCATACGTGGCCAAGAAACCGAAGATATCCGAGTTGAACTCCACCCCGCCTTTATCGGAGGAGTTGACGTTTCGCTCGTTATAGAAATCCAGACCGGTTCTCCAGGTCACCCCTAGGTTTTCGCTCAGCTCATAGTTCAAGGTCGCGTTCCAATAAAAACGATTGGTCAACTGGTTGAAGGTAATGTGCTTGGCCACCCAGTTCGGGTTGATGATGTCGTTCCCGTTACGGTAGTACACACTGCCACCGGTGATCGGGTTTTCGAAGGGCAAGCCTACGAGATCCACACTGATCGGGGTAAAGAGTACAGCCCCATAAATGGAGTTTCCGCTAACACCACCGTTACCCTGGCTCGCCGCAATCGGAGGCGTCCGGTAATCGGTGCGGGCATAGTTCATCGCCCCAGTGATGGTGAATTTGTTCGACAATTGCGAACGGCCCCCTACGGAGAAGTTCATACGGCTCAAAGAGTTCCCAGGGGTAAAACCTTGGTCATCTATATATCCTAAGTTGGCATTGTATGTGGTAGTCCCATCACCTGAACCTCCTGCAAAGTTGATGGAGGTATTGGTTACCTGCCCGTCCTTGAAAAAGTTTTTCACCGAATCGTAGGGTTTCCATGGGTAACGTGCATTCTGCAATTCCGGAAATGCATCTTTGGTTGCCTGAATGGAAGTCGTTGAATAAGGATGTGCCAAGGTACCATTGTCATCAATGGATGCCTGTGATCCCCATCCTGAGACGCCATCCCTGTCGAAACTAGGTCCCCAGTTACTGAAGAACCATCCGAAGGCCTGGTCAAAACCATTCCCGTATTGTTTCTGATAATCGGGAAGTGAAGCGTATTCGTTCACGAAGAACGACTGGTTCACGGTAATCTCATTTTTCTTTTTCCCACCTGCGCCGGCACCTGCCTTGGTGGTGATCAGGATCACCCCGTTCTTACCCAATGTACCATATAAGGTGGTCGCTGCCAAACCTTTTAAGATTTCGATATTGGCAATGTTGTTGGGGTCAATGTCAAGAAAACGAGACGATCCGGTGTTTCCTGAAAGGAAATCCTGCCCTGGAGCCGTATTGGTATCGTTGCTGAAGGGAACCCCATCAACGATGAACAATGCCTGGTTACTGCCACTGAATGAGCTCAAACCACGAATGGTAACGCTGGTCGCCGATCCCGACATACCGCCTGCGGCGGTAATCTGAACCCCGGAAGCCTTACCGGCAAGTACCCGTGCAACATCGCCTTCCGCGCGTTGTTCCAAGGCTTCCTCACCTACGGAGCTTACCGCGTATCCCAGGGCTTTCTTTTCCCTTTTGATACCTTGTGCGGTAACGACCACCTCTTCCAATGCTTGGGCATCTTCCTCCATTTGGACGTTCACGGTATCGCTGGCACCGATCGCCTGTCTTACGTTCTTCTGCCCGATATAGGAGAAGAGTAAGGTTTGTCCGGCACTGCCCCTGATGGAGTAGTTTCCGTCAAAATCGGTTTGGGTACCGTTGGTCGTACCTTCTACTACAATGTTGACCCCGGGAAGCGGCAGACCATCTTGGTCGGTCACCGTACCGGTAATCGTTTTTTCCTGCGCAAATGATAAATGCACAACGAACGCCAATAACAGCGTTAAGATTACATTAAGTTTTGTTCTCATTTTTAATTTATTTGAATTAGCTGGGCAAAAATCACAAAAGGAAGTTAATTATCCAAACCTTTTTTAATAAAACTTTAAGATTTGAGTGTTAATTAGGAGTTACAGCTAAAACAAATCCGCTAATTGTATAACTATTATATAACAATATCGATTTTTATCGATTTGATAAAAATTTGTCGGGCAACCTTCTTTTTTTTGCAAAAAAGAATGATTTTCCTTAAATATCGCATTGCGTTTGGATACTTTGAAGCGGGTTTGCGCTGTCTTGGTTTAAGAGCTCTATCGCCGAAAATGGAAATACGCCGACCCCTGGGAATCAAAAGTGCCACCATTTGTAACATTCACTCCATGAAGAATGGGGTTTAAGGCATCATTCGATGGGCTCGGACCAAATCCCCAAAGTATTTTTACCGGGAACGAAATTGGTCGTTCGTGGTTCTATAAGGTATACCGACTAAAATTTTCTTTTTCTTTTTGCAAAATTAATGGGACTACATTTGAATTTCTTGAAAATATCATTACATTTGCCACCCCTTAAATAGGGGTAAGTTTTTATACATATAATATAGTATGCCAACAATTTCACAATTAGTACGAAAAGGAAGGGCCACGATTACTAAGAAGAGTAAATCGGCTGCTTTGGATTCGTGCCCCCAGCGAAGGGGGGTTTGTACCCGTGTTTATACCACTACCCCGAAGAAACCGAATTCTGCCATGAGAAAAGTGGCCAGGGTGAGGTTGACCAACGGTAAAGAGGTAAACGCGTACATCCCCGGAGAAGGGCACAACTTGCAAGAGCACTCGATAGTATTAGTAAGGGGCGGAAGGGTAAAGGATTTGCCGGGAGTTAGATATCATATCGTCAGGGGAGCACTCGACACCGCAGGTGTTGCGGGCAGAACCCAGCGAAGATCTAAGTACGGGGCCAAACGACCCAAAAAGTAAACAGGCGTTCGCGCGACGGGAACGGTGCATTGATGCGCGACTCCCGATCGGCAAACCAAAAACTTTGAAATGTAATGAGAAAAAAACAGGCAAAGAAAAGGCCATTATTACCAGACCCGAGGTTTAACGACCAATTGGTCACCCGGTTCGTCAACATGATGATGTGGGACGGGAAAAAATCGATCGCATTCAGTGTTTTCTATGAAGCCATGGATATCGTGGAATCCAAGAAAACCGATGAAGCCAAGACCGCGTTGGAATTGTGGAAAGACGCATTGTCCAATGTAATGCCGCACGTTGAAGTGAGAAGTAGAAGGGTAGGGGGCGCGACATTTCAGATACCGATGCAGATCCGACCAGACCGTAAAATTTCTACGGCCATGAAGTGGTTGATCAGTTATGCGCGTAAAAGAAACGAAAAGGGCATGGCCCTGAAGTTGGCCGGAGAAGTACTTGCGGCCGCCAAGGAAGAAGGCGCAGCGGTGAAGAAAAGAATGGACACGCACAAAATGGCGGAGGCCAATAAGGCATTCTCCCACTTTAGATTTTAATCAAAATGGCTAGAGATTTAAAATATACCAGAAACATAGGAATTGCCGCGCACATCGATGCCGGTAAGACCACTACCACCGAACGGATCCTCTATTATACCGGCGTTAGCCACAAGATAGGCGAGGTTCATGACGGGGCGGCGACCATGGATTGGATGGAGCAGGAGCAGGAGCGTGGGATCACCATTACTTCGGCCGCTACCACCTGTACTTGGAATTTTCCGATGAAGAACGGCCAGGTGACCGAAGATACCATGCCGTACCACTTCAACATCATCGATACCCCGGGCCACGTTGATTTTACCGTTGAGGTGAACCGATCGCTAAGGGTACTTGACGGCTTGGTGTTCCTTTTTAGCGCCGTGGATGGCGTGGAACCCCAATCGGAGACCAACTGGAGGCTTGCCGATAACTACAAGGTGCCAAGAATGGGCTTTGTGAACAAAATGGACCGACAAGGTGCCGACTTCATGATGGTTTGCAACCAGGTGAAGAGCATGTTGAAATCGAATGCAGTACCCATCGTACTTCCCATTGGGGACGAGGCCGATTTCAAAGGCGTGGTCGATTTGGTAAAAAACAGGGCCATTGTTTGGCATGAAGATAATTTGGGCGCGACTTTCGATGTGATCGATATTCCTGCCGATATGGCTGCCGAGGTCAAAGAATATAGGGCGGCGCTTATTGAAGCGGTTGCCGAATATGACGAAACCTTGATGGAAAAGTTCTTCGAAGATGAAGATTCCATCACGGAAGAAGAAGTGCACGCGGCCCTGAGGGCAGCGGTCATGGACATGAGCATCATTCCCATGATATGCGGTTCATCCTTTAAAAACAAAGGGGTCCAATTTTTATTGGACGCCGTTTGCAGGTATTTACCTTCCCCCATGGATAAGGAAGGTATCGTCGGCATCAACCCCGACACCGAAAAAGAAGTGATCCGCAAGCCGGATGTCAAAGAACCTTTTGCCGCCTTGGCCTTTAAGATCGCTACCGATCCCTTTGTGGGCCGTTTGGCATTCTTTAGGGCGTATTCGGGCAGGTTGGATGCGGGATCGTACGTGTTGAACAACCGTTCCGGTAACAAGGAAAGGATTTCCAGGATCTACCAAATGCACGCGAACAAGCAAAATGCCATCGATTTTATCGAGGCAGGCGATATCGGTGCTGCGGTAGGGTTTAAAGATATCAAAACAGGGGATACGCTTTCAGCGGAGAAACATCCCATCATTTTGGAAAGCATGAATTTCCCCGATCCCGTTATCGGTATCGCGGTAGAGCCGAAAACAAAGGCCGACATCGATAAATTGGGCATGGCCCTTTCCAAATTGGCCGAAGAGGATCCCACTTTCCAAGTGAAGACCGACGAAGCCTCAGGGCAGACCATCATTTCAGGGATGGGCGAGCTTCACCTCGATATTATCGTAGACCGTTTAAGGCGCGAGTTCAAGGTGGAAGTAAACCAAGGACAACCTCAGGTGGAATACAAGGAAGCCCTAACCAAAGCGGCAGACCATCGCGAAGTGTACAAGAAACAATCCGGGGGCCGCGGTAAATTCGCCGACATCGTCTTTACGATGGAGCCTGCAGAAGAAGGCAAGACCGGTCTGGAATTTTTGAACGTGATCAAAGGGGGCAATATTCCAAGGGAATTTGTGCCTTCTGTGGAGAAAGGATTCAGGGAAGCGATGAAAAACGGGCCTTTGGCCGGTTTTGAAATGGACAGTATGAAGGTGACCTTGAAAGACGGATCCTTCCACGCCGTGGATTCCGATTCGTTATCCTTCGAACTTGCCGCCAAAATTGGCTACAAAGCAGCCGCCAAAGCGGCCCGTGCGGTATTGTTGGAGCCCATTATGAAAATTGAAGTGCTTACGCCCGAAGAAAACATGGGCGATATCGTTGGGGATCTCAACCGAAGAAGGGGGACCATCACCAACATGAGCGATCGCGCCGGTGCCAAAGTGATCAAAGGGGAAGTGCCATTGTCGGAAATGTTCGGATATGTCACCTCTTTGAGAACGCTATCCTCGGGTAGGGCAACGTCGACCATGGAATTTTCGCACTATGCGGAAACCCCGTCGAATATTTCGGAAGAAGTGATCAAAGCAACCAAAGGCGTAACCGCTTAATATTTTAGAGATGAGTCAAAAAATCAGAATAAAGCTAAAATCATACGATCACAATTTGGTGGACAAGTCTGCCGAGAAGATCGTGAAGACGGTAAAAACTACCGGAGCGGTGGTCACTGGGCCAATACCATTGCCAACGCATAAAAAGATATTCACCGTGTTGCGTTCCCCGCACGTGAACAAAAAGTCAAGGGAACAGTTTGAGCTGAGCTCCTACAAGCGATTGTTGGATATTTATAGTTCGTCCTCAAAAACCATAGATGCTTTGATGAAATTGGAACTGCCCAGCGGAGTTGAGGTAGAGATCAAGGTCTGATAGGCACGGTTGCCCAAGGTAACCTAAACGACATGTCCTAAGCCGCGAGCGAGGGAAAAACGGTAAAAAGAACACATTCAGGGCTGGATGATTTCTTTGCCCTGTTTTTTTGTCATAGCATTTTATAGTAAGAACGCGTAAAACAATTCATAAACAGGTTTACGGTAATCGTTCCAGCACTTGGAACGGAAATCGAAAGATCTAAAAACTAAATCAAATGTCTGGGTTAATAGGAAAAAAAGTAGGCATGACCAGCATCTTCGATGAGAACGGGAAGAACATCCCCTGTACCGTCATTCAGGCTGGCCCATGCGTAGTTACCCAAGTCAGAACCGAAGAGGTCGACGGGTATAGTGCCCTTCAACTTGGTTTCGATGACAAGGCAGAAAAGCGTGCAAACAAGGCCGAAACCGGCCATAGCAAAAAAGCAGGCACTTCTCCCAAGAAAAAAGTCGTCGAGTTCAAGTATTTTGAAGCGGATTACAAATTGGGAGACACCGTCGGTGTCGACATTTTTGTGGAAGGGGAATATGTTGACGTGGTCGGCACCTCAAAAGGGAAAGGCTTTCAAGGGGTCGTCAAACGCCATGGTTTTGCAGGAGTTGGGCAATCGACCCATGGGCAGCACAACCGACTGCGGGCTCCGGGATCTATCGGGGCGGGTTCTGACCCCTCCAGGGTATTCAAGGGCATGAGAATGGCCGGAAGAATGGGTGGCGAAAGGGTTACCGTTCAAAACCTCAGAGTTTTAAAAGTGGTTCCGGAAAAGAACCTCATCGTAGTGAGCGGGGCCGTACCTGGCCATAACAACGCCTACATAACTATCGAAAAGTAATGAAAGTAGCAGTCTTAGATATCAAAGGAAAGGAAACAGGTAGGAAAGTAGAGCTTTCAGACGCTGTTTACGGGATAGAGCCCAACAATCATGCGGTTTACCTGGATGTGAAGCAATACTTGGCACACCAACGCCAAGGCACGCACAAATCAAAGGAGCGCGCAGAAATTTCTGGCAGTACCAGAAAGATCAAAAAACAAAAAGGTACCGGTACCGCACGTGCGGGAAGTATCAAATCTCCGGTTTTTAGGGGTGGTGGAAGAATATTTGGTCCAAGACCGAAAGACTACACCCAAAAACTCAACAAAAACCTGAAGCGCCTGGCCCGTAAATCGGCCCTGAGCATCAAGTCGAAAGAGAACGCCATTTTGGTGCTGGAAGACTTTAATCTGGAAGTTCCTAAAACCAAGGATTTTGTCCAGATTCTGAAGTCGTTGGGCCTTGAAAACAAAAAATCTTTGTTTGTGTTGGGCGATTCAAATAATAGCGTATATTTGGCTTCGCGTAATTTGAACCGTTCTGAGGTTATAACTAGCTCAGAATTAAGCACTTACAAAATATTAAATGCCAATAACATCGTGCTTCTCGAAGGCTCTTTGGAAGGGCTTGAATCGAATTTAACTAAATAGAGAAATCATGAGTGTGTTGATAAAACCCATTATAACCGAAAAGATGACCGCCGATGGCGAGTTGTACAATCGTTATGGTTTCGTAGTGGATACCGGGGCCAACAAGATACAGATCAAAAATGCCGTGGAAGCGGCTTATGGTGTTTCGGTGCTCAAGGTGCGTACCATGAATTATGGGCCCAATAGAAAAACAAGGTTCACCAAGACCGGTGTGCAGCATGGGAAGACCAATGCTTTGAAAAAAGCCATTGTCGATGTTGCCGAAGGCGATATTATTGATTTTTACAGTAATCTATAAAGACAAGAAATGTCAGTTAGAAAATTAAAACCAATCACTCCTGGACAGCGTTTTAGAGTTGTAAACGGATTTGACGCGATTACAGCTGATAAGCCGGAGAAAAGCTTGATTGCTCCGTTAAAAAAGTCGGGAGGTAGAAACAGTCATGGAAAGATGACCATTCGCCAAAAAGGGGGTGGTCATAAACGCAGGTACCGAATTATCGATTTTAAGAGGGACAAAAAAGATATGCCCGCCACGGTGGTGTCTATCCAATATGATCCCAATAGAACGGCTTTCATCGCATTGGTAGAATACACCGATGGCGATAAGCGATATATCGTTGCGCAGAACGGCCTTCAGGTAGGTCAGCAAATTTCAGCCGGAAACAACGCCGCTCCAGAAATTGGTAATGCGTTGCCTTTGATGGAAATTCCTTTGGGAACCATTATCTCCTGCATCGAGTTGCGACCGGGTCAAGGGGCCATAATGGCCAGGAGTGCTGGAACTTTCGCCCAATTGATGGCGAAAGATGGAAAGTATGTTACCGTGAAGATGCCTTCAGGGGAAACCAGATTGATCCTTTCGGGTTGTATGGCCACCATTGGCGCCGTTTCCAATTCCGACCACCAATTGTTGGTGTCAGGAAAAGCGGGCAGAAGCCGTTGGTTGGGCAGAAGGCCAAGAACTAGGCCGGTTGCGATGAACCCTGTCGATCACCCCATGGGCGGTGGTGAGGGAAGGGCTTCCGGAGGTCATCCAAGATCTAGGAACGGAATTCCTGCCAAAGGGTATAGGACACGTTCCAAGACCAAGAGCACGAACAAGTATATAATAGAACGTAGAAAGAAATAAAAAGTAGAAAAAAATGGCACGTTCATTAAAAAAAGGACCTTACGTTCATTACAGTCTGGACAAGAAAATCCAGCAAGGGGCGGCGTCCGGCAAAAAAACGGTGATCAAGACTTGGTCTAGGGCATCAATGATAACACCCGATTTCGTAGGTTTTACCATCGCGGTGCACAACGGCAGACAATTTGTTCCCGTTTATGTGACCGAGAACATGGTAGGGCACAAATTGGGAGAATTTTCACCGACAAGATCGTTCAGGGGACACGCCGGTGCGAAGAATAAAGGAAAAAAGTAAGCTATGGGAGTTCGAAAAAGACAAATGGCCGAAAAGATCAAGGCCGATAAAAAACAAATCGCTTTTGCAAAATTGAACGACTGCCCTACTTCGCCTAGGAAAATGCGATTGGTAGCCGATTTGATCAGGGGTGTTAAGGTAGAAAAGGCCCTGGCCATACTCAAATTCAATTCAAAGGAATCTTCTAGGCGGTTGGAAAAGTTGTTGTTGTCGGCCGTTGCCAACTGGCAGGCCAAAAATGAAGACGCCAATGTGGAAGAGGCCGATCTTTTTGTTCAGGAAATCAGGGTAGATGGCGGAACCATGTTGAAGCGTTTGCGCCCTGCACCGCAAGGAAGGGCCCATAGGATAAGAAAACGTTCCAACCATGTGACTTTGGTTTTGGGATCTAACAATAATACAGCAAGCTAGAATGGGACAAAAAACAAATCCGATAGGAAATCGTCTTGGAATCATCAGGGGTTGGGAATCCAACTGGTACGGTGGAAACGATTATGGCGAGAAGCTGGCAGAAGACGATAAGATCAGGAAATACATCCATGCCCGTTTGGCCAAGGCCAGCGTTTCCAGGGTGATCATTGAAAGAACCTTGAAGTTGATTACCGTTACGGTGACCACGGCACGTCCGGGCATCATTATCGGTAAAGGAGGACAGGAAGTTGACAAGCTGAAGGAAGAGTTGAAGAAAATCACCAATAAGGAGGTCCAGATCAACATCCATGAAATCAAAAGGCCCGAAGTGGAGGCCAATTTGGTCGCGGCCAGTATCGCGCGACAGATTGAAAGCCGTATATCGTTTAGAAGGGCCATTAAAATGGCCATTGCCGCTGCCATGAGAATGAACGCGGAAGGGATTAAGGTGATGATTTCAGGGCGTTTGAACGGCGCTGAAATGGCAAGGTCCGAATCCTATAAGGAAGGCCGCATTCCGCTTTCGACCTTTAGGGCCGATATCGATTATGCGCTGCACGAAGCCCATACCACTTACGGTAGGTTGGGCATCAAAGTTTGGATCATGAAAGGCGATGTTTACGGCAAACGAGATCTTTCCCCACTTGTGGGAATGTCTACCAACCAAGGAGGTCCTTCAAACAAACAGGACGGGCCAAGAAAACCACGTCGCAGAAAGTAATTTTTTAAAGAGACAGAAAAATGTTACAGCCAAAAAGAACCAAGTTTCGTAAAATGCAAACCGGCCGGATGAAGGGGATCTCGATGAGGGGTCACCAGCTTTCAAACGGGATGTTCGGCATCAAGTCCTTGGATTCAAGTTTCATCACCTCAAGACAAATTGAGGCGGCCCGTATCGCGGCGACCAGATATATGAAGAGGGAAGGACAATTGTGGATCAAAATATTCCCGGACAAGCCCATCACCAAAAAGCCTTTGGAAGTGCGTATGGGTAAAGGTAAAGGTGCCCCTGAATATTTTGTGGCCATCGTAAAACCAGGAAGGATCATGTTCGAGATTGCAGGGGTTTCGATGGAAATCGCCAAAGAGGCATTGCGACTTGCAGCACAAAAATTACCTGTAAAGACAAAATTCATTGTCGCAAGGGATTATGTGGATCAAAATTAATAGGGAGGAAGCATGAAAAATAAGGAAATCAAAGAATTATCGGTAGAATCGCTTAAGGAAAAGCTTGCCGAATATAAAAAACAACACGCAGATCTAAAGATGGCGCATTTTGTTACCCCATTGGAGAACCCTCTTCAAATAAGGAGCGTCAGGAGAACTGCAGCACGATTGGCAACGGAATTAACAAAACGGGAAAACCAATAATTGGTTCTGCTTTATGGAAAAAAGAAACTTAAGAAAAGAGAGAATCGGTGTGGTGACCAGTGACAAGATGGAAAAATCCATCGTGGTCGCGGAGGTTAAACGAGTGAAACACCCCATGTACGGTAAATTCGTATTGAAAACGAAAAAGTATGTTGCGCACGATGAAAAGAACGATTGCAACATCGGGGATACCGTTAAGATCATGGAAACCCGTCCAATGAGTAAGACCAAGTGTTGGAGGTTAGTAGAAATTTTGGAAAGAGCTAAATAATTATGTTACAGCAGGAATCTAGACTAAAAGTAGCGGACAATACTGGGGCAAAAGAAGTTTTGACCATCCGGGTCCTCGGGGGCACCAAAAGAAGATACGCTTCTATCGGAGACAAAATCGTGGTCGCCGTTAAGGAAGCCACTCCGAACGGAGGTATTAAAAAAGGAGCCGTTTCCACAGCTGTTGTGGTAAGGACCAAAAAAGAGGTGCGCAGGCCCGATGGATCGTATATTCGGTTCGATGACAATGCCTGTGTGCTATTGAACCCAACCGGAGAGATGAGGGGTACCCGCGTTTTCGGTCCGGTTGCCAGGGAATTGCGCGATAAGCAGTTCATGAAAATTGTATCATTGGCCCCTGAGGTACTATAATTGAGCAAGATGAAAAAGTTAAAGATAAAAACAGGAGATACCGTAAGAATTATCGCTGGCGACCATAAGGGCGTTGAAGGTAAAATCATGAGGGTCGACAGGGAAAAGAACAAGGCGATCGTGGAAGGTGCCAACATGGTATCCAAACACGAAAAACCGAGTGCCAAGAATCCCCAAGGCGGTATTATCAAAAAAGAGGCTCCTATCCATATCTCCAACCTCTCGTTGATCGACACCAAGTCGGGCGAACCGACCCGAGTCGGTTTTGAAGAGAGAAATGGAAAGAAGGTGAGGTTTTCAAAAAAATCCAACGAAGTAATTTAGTTATGGCTTACGTAGCAAGATTAAAACAAGAGTATAAAGACCGTGTCGTAGATGCGCTCAAGGCAGAATTTGGATATAAAAATATCATGCAGGTTCCAAAACTTGAGAAAATTGTGGTGAGCAGGGGCGTAGGTTCTGCTGTGGCCGATAAGAAACTTATCGATCATGCAGTTGATGAGCTCACCAACATTACGGGTCAAAAGGCGGTATCGACTATCTCCAAGAAAGACGTTGCGGCCTTTAAATTGAGAAAAGGCATGCCCATAGGAGCCAAAGTAACCTTGAGGGGCGAAAGAATGTATGAATTCCTAGATCGGTTGGTGACCAGTGCACTGCCCAGGGTAAGGGATTTTCAAGGTATTCGTGCTACCGGTTTCGATGGCAGGGGAAACTATAGTTTGGGTATTACCGAACAAATCATTTTTCCCGAAATCAACATCGACAAGATCAATAGGATCAATGGGATGGACATTACCTTTGTGACCTCGGCGGAAACCGATAAAGAAGCGAAATCATTATTAACCGAATTGGGATTACCCTTTAAAAAGAACTAGTATGGCTAAGGAATCAATGAAGGCCCGTGAACGAAAAAGGGCGAAAACAGTTGAAAAGTATGCCGAAAAACGCAAGGCGCTGAAAGCAGCCGGCGATTACGAGGCATTGCAGAAATTACCGAAAAATGCTTCACCGGTTCGTTTGCACAACCGTTGTAAGCTTACAGGAAGGCCACGGGGCTATATGAGAACCTTCGGCATCTCTAGGGTAACGTTCAGGGAAATGGCCAATCAAGGATTGATTCCAGGAGTAAAAAAAGCCAGTTGGTAAATTGGTTCGGGCCCATGGGGAGCATCGGTCGGTTAACACCGAAGAAGGCCTCCGACAAGCCCAGATCTAAAATATAATATTAAGAAAAATGGTAACAGATACTATCGCAGATTACTTAACCAGGGTCAGAAACGCCAGTATGGCGGGCCACAGGGTCGTTGAAATCCCAGCTTCCAACCTGAAGAAGGAAATCACAAAAATATTGTTCGATCAAGGTTATATATTGAGTTATAAGTTTGAAGACAACGACATTCAGGGTACGATAAAGATCGCCTTAAAATATGATAAGGTGACCAAAGAACCCGTGATTCGAAAGATTCAGCGGGTAAGTAAGCCAGGTTTGCGAAAATACACCGGCTCTGAAACCTTACCAAGGGTGCTTAACGGACTTGGCATTGCCATTGTCTCTACCTCGCACGGGGTAATGACCAGCAAACAGGCCAAACAAGATAATGTCGGCGGCGAAGTGCTGTGCTACGTTTACTAATTGAAGAAAGAAGTAGAAAATGTCAAGAATAGGTAATAATCCAATCGCAATTCCTCAGGGAGTCACCATCGAAATCAACGACGGTATCATATCCGTGAAAGGTAAATTGGGGGAACTTTCCCAAGAATTTTCTGAAGTGTCGATCAAGGTCGAAGACGGACAGGCCTGGGTAACCAGACCCTCCGATTCAAAAGAACACAAGGCAAAACACGGCCTTTATCGTTCGCTCATCTTGAATATGGTACGCGGGGTTTCAAAAGGATGGACAAAAGAATTGGAACTGGTAGGGGTAGGTTATCGTGCCAGCAATCAAGGACAGAAACTAGATTTGGCCCTTGGTTTCTCACACAATATCGTTCTCAACCTTGCCCCTGAGGTAAAAGTGGAGACCGCCTCGGAGAAAGGTAAAAATCCGACCATTAAATTAACCTCCCACGATAAGCAGTTGGTAGGTCAGATCGCAGCCAAAATACGTTCTTTCCGTAAACCGGAACCATACAAAGGAAAAGGAATCAAATTTGTGGGCGAGCAATTGAGAAGAAAAGCAGGTAAATCAGCTTAATCATAGTATTATGGGATTGTCAAAGATTCAAAGAAAACAAAGAATTAGAAGAAGGATACGAAAGGTTTCGGTCGGTACCGAAGCCCGTCCAAGACTATCCGTTTTTAGGAGCAATAGTGAAATATATGCCCAAATCATCAACGATACCGAGGGTAAGACCTTGGTAGCCGTATCCTCCAGGGACAAGGCATTGGCGAAGGCCAAGGGCACCAAAACGGAGGTGGCCAACCTTGTAGGCAAGGCCATTGCGGAAAAAGCTAAAAAAGCAGGTATTGATAAAGTCGCTTTTGATAGGGGAGGCAACCTCTACCATGGCCGTGTGAAATCATTGGCCGAAGGGGCAAGGGAAGCGGGACTCGAATTCTAAATAAAACTTATGTACCAGAAATACAAAAACGTAGAGACTGTAAAACCGGGAGGTTTGGAGCTAAAGGATAAATTGGTAGGCGTACAGCGTGTGACCAAGGTGACCAAAGGTGGTAGGGCTTTCGGATTTTCGGCCATCGTGGTCGTAGGCGACGAGCATGGTGTCGTAGGCCATGGTTTGGGAAAATCCAAAGAAGTGGCCACGGCGATTGCCAAGGCCATCGAAGATGCCAAAAAGAACCTGATCCGTATTCCTTTGGACAAACACACACTGCCGCACGAGCAAAAAGGTAAGTTTGGAGGCGCGCGCGTCTACATTCAGCCAGCTTCGCATGGTACCGGAGTAATTGCGGGTGGTGCCGTAAGGGCGGTCTTGGAAGCCGTTGGGGTACACGATGTACTTTCAAAATCACAGGGTTCATCCAATCCCCACAACGTGGTAAAAGCCACTTTCGATGCCCTTCTTCAATTAAGGAATGCCGGTACGGTAGCACGTCAAAGAGGCGTTTCCTTAGAAAAAGTTTTTAAAGGATAACAACAAGAATGGTTATGGCAAAGATAAAAGTAACACAGATCAAGAGCAGCATCAAAAAACCGAAAACCCAAAAGAGGACTTTGGAATCCTTGGGCCTAAAGAAGATTGGTCAGGTAGTGGAGCATGAAAACTCGCCCAGTATTCTTGGAATGATCGGTAAAGTTAAACACTTAGTTTCTACACAAGAAGCTTAATATATAAAAGGGAATGAATTTAAGTAATCTGAAACCGGCGGAAGGCGCAGCCAACAAAGCTGGAAAGACAGTAGGCAGAGGCCAAGGTTCCGGCAAAGGCGGTACTTCCACAAGAGGACACAAAGGGGCAAAATCCAGATCGGGATACTCCAAAAAAATAGGATTTGAGGGTGGACAGATGCCCTTGCAACGCCGCGTGCCCAAGTTTGGTTTTACCAATATCAACCGGAAGGAATATAAAGGCATCAACCTTGAAAAATTGCAGGAATTGGTCGATAACAAAATCATCAAAGATGTGGTTTCCCTCGATATCCTGATCGAGAATGGGCTGGCCCATAAGAACGATCTGGTAAAGATCTTAGGGAACGGCGAACTTAAGGCATCCTTGAAAGTTTCTGTACATAAATTTACCGCCACTGCCAAAGCGGCCATCGAAGCAGCTGGGGGCGAGGCGATAAGTTTATAAGCAAAACAGATATGAAGAAATTTTTAGAGACCATATCCAATATCTGGAAAATCGAAGAACTGAGGAACAGGATCCTCGTGACCCTCGGCTTGCTTTTGGTATACCGACTGGGTTGCCAGATCGTGCTGCCGGGTATCGATTCAAATCAGTTGGCGGAATTGGCTTCAAGCACGGACCAAGGTATTTTCGGTCTTTTGAACGCTTTTACGGGAGGGGCATTTTCGAATGTGTCGATCTTCGCCCTGGGCATTATGCCCTATATTTCTGCTTCCATTGTGGTGCAGTTGATGGGGATTGCCATTCCGTACCTTCAAAAATTGCAGAAGGAAGGCGAGAGCGGCAGGAAAACGATCAACCAGATTACCAGATGGTTGACCATCGGTATCTGTATCGTACAGGCACCGGCCTATCTTTATGGCCTGGGCGCTTTTGGGGTACAGGACAGTGCCTTTCTATTGGGCAAAGGGCTTGATTTTATGATTCCGGCCGTAATCATATTGGTGACGGGATGTGTGTTTGCGATGTGGTTGGGGGAAAAGATTACGGATAAAGGTATCGGGAACGGAATTTCCCTTTTGATCATGATCGGCATCATTGCCAATATGCCGCAATCGTTCGTGCAAGAATTTGTGTCAAGGACGACAAACAATACAGGGGGACTGATGTTCATTTTAATCGAGGTCATCGTTTGGTTCTTGGTGATCTTGGCCTGTGTGCTGTTGGTCATGGCTACCAGACAGATTCCCGTGCAATACGCAAGGCGAACGGCATCGGGCGGTTATGAAAAAAATGTGATGGGATCTAGACAATATATCCCTTTGAAATTGAACGCCTCAGGAGTTATGCCCATCATCTTTGCACAAGCGATCATGTTTGTGCCCGGACTGATCGGGAGCACTTTTGACGACACCGCGGCAGGCCAATGGATGCAGGTACAATTTTCCGATATCTTCGGTTGGGCCTACAATCTGTTGTTTGCCTTTTTGATCATTGTGTTCACCTATTTTTATACGGCGATCACCGTGCCTACCAATAAAATGGCAGATGATCTGAAGCGAAGCGGGGGGTTTATACCAGGCATTAGGCCCGGAAAGGAGACCGGGGATTTCTTGGACAAGATCATGTCCTTGATTACCCTACCGGGTTCTGTATTCTTGGCATTGCTTGCCGTACTTCCGGCAGTCGTGGTCAAAATGATGGATGTACAATCGGGTTGGGCCCTTTTTTATGGCGGTACCTCGCTTTTGATTATGGTCGGGGTCGCCATCGATACGGTACAACAGGTGAATGCCTACCTTTTGAACAGGCATTACGACGGGTTGATGAAGACGGGTAAAAACAGAAAAGTAGCATAAGTGTATGGCTAAACAGGCAGCTATAGAACAGGATGGAAGTATCATCGAAGCCTTGTCCAATGCGATGTTTCGTGTTGAACTTGAAAACGGCCACGTTGTTACCGCACATATCTCAGGGAAGATGCGCATGCATTATATCAAATTACTGCCAGGAGATAAGGTAAAATTGGAAATGAGTCCGTACGATTTGTCGAAAGCAAGAATTACATATAGATATTAAGTTAAAGGGATGAAAGTTAGAGCATCAATAAAGAAAAGAAGTGCCGACTGCAAGATTGTTCGCAGAAAGGGTACGTTGTACGTAATCAACAAAAAGAATCCTAGATTTAAACAAAGACAAGGATAATTATGGCAAGAATTGCAGGTATAGACATACCCAAACAGAAAAGAGGCGTAATTGCCCTTACCTATATTTTTGGTATCGGCAAAAGTAGGGCCAAAGAAATATTGCTCAATGCGAAAGTAAGCGAGGATACCAAAGTGTCTGACTGGAGCGACGATGAAATCGGTCGTATCCGGGAAGCCGTAGCACCATTTACCATTGAGGGGGAATTGCGGTCAGAGACCCAGCTGAATATCAAGCGTTTGATGGATATCGGCTGCTATAGGGGCATTCGTCACCGCTCTGGTTTGCCATTAAGGGGTCAACGTACCAAGAACAACTCCAGAACGAGAAAAGGAAAAAGAAAAACAGTTGCCAACAAAAAGAAGGCCACTAAATAATAAGTAACACAGTATGGCAAAGACAAATCCAAAAACAACGAAAAAACGCAAGGTAATCATCGATTCTGTCGGTGAGGCCCATGTGACTGCGTCGTTCAATAACATCATCATCTCTTTGACCAATAAAAAGGGAGATGTGATTTCTTGGTCTTCCGCTGGAAAAATGGGATTCAGGGGTTCTAAGAAGAACACCCCTTACGCCGCACAGATCGCAGCCGAGGATTGTTCGAAAGTGGCCCATGAAGCTGGTTTGAGAAAGGTAAAAGTATATGTAAAAGGTCCGGGAAATGGTAGGGAATCTGCCATTCGCTCCATCCACAACGCAGGAATCGAGGTTACCGAAATAATCGATGTAACCCCAATGCCGCACAACGGTTGCCGACCCCCTAAAAGAAGAAGAGTTTAATCAAATATTTCATAAATCGAAGTGTAGTTAAAGATTATCGAAGGAGAAGCCTTAATTCATAATCACACTTCAAACAGATAAAAAATGGCAAGATATACAGGACCAACAAGTAAAATCGCCCGAAAATTCGGTGAAGCGATTTATGGTGACGATAAGGCTTTTGAAAAAAAGAGTTATCCTCCAGGACAACACGGACAGAACAGACGTCGTGGAAAACAGTCGGAATATTCCGTCCAGTTGATGGAAAAACAAAAAGCAAAATACACTTACGGTATTCTGGAAAAACAATTCAGGAACCTTTTTGCCAAGGCCAATAGAAGTAAAGGCGTAACGGGTGAAGTATTGTTGCAGTTGTGCGAATCGCGATTGGACAATGTGGTGTACCGAATGGGCATTTCCCCTTCGAGAAGAGGCGCCAGACAATTGGTTTCCCATAGGCATATCACGGTGAACGGCGAATTGGTGAGCATTGCATCTTACTCCTTGAAACCAGGGGATGTGGTCGGCGTTAGGGAAAAATCGAAATCGGTTGAGGCCATTAACGACTCCCTATCCGCAAGCAGCAGTGTTTACGAGTGGATTACCTGGAACAGTGCTAAAATGGAAGGAACCTATGTTTCCATTCCCGAAAGGATCCAGATTCCTGAGAACATCAAAGAACAATTAATAGTGGAGTTATACTCTAAATAAACCAACAAGGATCCAATTATGGCATTATTTAATTTTCAGAAACCCGATAAAGTAATAATGATCGATTCCTCAGATTTTAAAGGGAAGTTTGAATTCCGCCCTTTAGAACCTGGTTATGGATTGACCGTTGGGAATGCATTAAGGAGGGTATTGCTTTCAGCATTGGAAGGTCATGCCATTACTTCGGTAAGGATTGATACGGTTGAACATGAATTTTCGGTCATTCCTGGCGTTGTTGAAGACGTCACCGAAATCATCCTCAATTTGAAACAAGTTCGTTTTAAGAAACAAATCGATGATTCGGAGGCAGAAACGGTGTCGATATCGGTAAGTGGCAAAGACAAGATGGTGGCCGGTGATTTTCAGAAATTCATCTCCGGGTATCAGGTATTGAACCCAGATTTGGTGATCTGCAACATGGATTCCAAAGTGGGCATCAATATGGAGATCACGCTTGATAAGGGCAGGGGCTATGTACCGGCAGAAGAGAACAAGAAATCCGGAACGCCACTAGGTACCATCGCGGTCGACTCAATCTTTACCCCGATCAAAAATGTCAAATACAGCATCGAGAACTTCAGGGTAGAGCAAAAAACCGATTATGAAAAACTGGTTTTCGAAATAGAGACCGATGGTTCCATTCATCCCAAAGATGCGTTGACCGAGGCTGCAAAGGTTTTGATCCATCACTTCATGTTGTTCTCCGATGAGCGCATTACTTTGGAGGCCGATGAGATTGCCCAAACCGAGACCTATGACGAGGAATCATTGCACATGCGACAGTTGCTCAAGACCAAATTGGTCGACATGGATCTTTCCGTTCGTGCCCTGAACTGCCTTAAAGCGGCGGAGGTCGATACCTTGGGGGATTTGGTTTCCTTCAACAAAAACGATTTGATGAAATTCAGGAACTTCGGGAAAAAGTCGTTGACCGAACTGGAAGAACTGGTCATCAACAAAGGGCTGAGCTTCGGCATGGACCTATCAAAATACAAATTGGATAAAGATTAATTAACTTTTGTTGGAAGGGAGAATCCCCGACAAGAAAGTCAATATAAAGAAAAATGAGACACGGTAAAAAAGTCAATCATTTAGGAAGAAAGACCGCACATAGAAAAGCGATGTTGGCCAACATGGCCTGTTCCTTGATTGAACATAAAAGAATCAACACCACAGTGGCCAAGGCGAAGGCCTTGAAACAGTTCATCGAACCTCTGATCACAAAATCAAAGGCCGAAAACAACCTCACTGCTGAAAAAGGAACGCACAACAGGCGCATCGTATTCAAGAACCTTAGGGACAAATATGCGGTCACTGAATTGTTCAGCGAAGTTTCCGAGAAAGTGGCCGACAGACCAGGAGGTTACACCCGTATCATCAAATTGGGAAATAGGTTGGGCGACAATGCCGATATGGCCATGATAGAACTGGTTGACTTCAACGAGATCTACAACGCCGGCAAGCCCAAGAAAAAGACCACAAGAAGAAGTAGAAGGGGCAGTGGCGGCAAAGGGGAACAACCTGCCGTGGAAGCGGCTCAGGAGACCAAACCGGAAGCGGAAGCCAAACCGGCCAAGGAGGCAAAACCTGAGGCTAAGGCAAAACCGGAAGCTGTCGCGGAAGTGGAAGCGCCGACAGAGGCCATAACGGCACCTGAACCTGAGACCTCCGCAGAACCGGAGGCTGCATCTGAAAAAGAACCAAAGCCGAAAACCAAATCGAAGGATGAAGGGTCGGAAGCATAAAATGTCAATAAATTATAATAATTTTAAAGGATAGGCCTAAAAGCTTATCCTTTTTTTATGTTTTTTTGTAAAGTACCGGGTATTTGGCGAGAAAAGCCTTCAAAGCAAAAAACAGCAACAGTTGGGATTAATTTAAAAGAGCAACGCTACAAATGAAATATCAATCAAGAAAAAAAGCACTGTTATTATTGGCCGATGGAACCTTATTTTATGGGAAATCGGTAGGCAACAAAACGGGAACCGCATTTGGCGAGGTCTGTTTCAATACGGGCATGACCGGGTATCAGGAAATTTTCACAGATCCGTCCTATTTCGGCCAACTCATGGTCACCACCAATGCCCATATCGGCAATTACGGGACCAATTCAGATGAGGTCGAATCCGATTCCGTAAAGATTGCCGGGCTGATCTGCAGAAATTTCAGTTATGAATATTCACGGCCCATAGCCGACGCCAGTCTCGAGACTTTTTTAAACGACAACCAACTTTTTGCCATTTCCGATGTCGATACCCGGGCTTTGGTAAGCTACATCAGGGATAATGGCGCCATGAACGCAGTGATCTCGACCGAAGTGGATGATTTGGAAGGACTTAAAAAACAACTCGCCCAAGTCCCCAGTATGGAAGGTTTGGAACTCGCCTCAAAGGTGTCGACCCAAAAGCCATATCTCGTGGGAGATGAAAAGGCCCCATTCAGGATTTCGGCTTTGGACATCGGCATTAAAAAGAACATCCTACGCAATCTGGCAAAGCGGGGCGCTTACATCAAAGTATTTCCCTATAACGCATCATTTGAGGAGATGGCGGCCTGGAACCCGGATGGGTACTTTATCTCCAATGGTCCCGGTGACCCGGAACCCTTGACCGATGCCATTGCCTGCGCAAAAAGAATGATTGCCAGCGACAAGCCGGTATTCGGTATCTGTCTCGGGCATCAGGTAATCGCATTGGCGAACGGGGTATCAACCTACAAAATGCACAACGGACACCGTGGTATCAATCATCCCATCATGAACTTGCTCACGGGAAAGGGGGAAATCACCTCTCAAAATCACGGTTTTGCCGTTAACAGGGAGGAAACCGAAGCCCATAGTCAGCTGGAGATAACCCATCTCCATTTGAACGACCATACGGTGGCCGGAATACGAATGAAAGGCAAGCCTGTTTTTTCGGTCCAGTACCATCCTGAAGCAAGTCCGGGCCCCCATGATGCGGAATACCTTTTCGACCAATTTTTTGAAATGATCCAGTCGGTCACCTCGGTATCGGTATCCTAGTTTAAATTGATGTTTTAGTACCAATAACAAGCGTTGACCGGTATAATTTACCATGGTGGTTTTGTATCTTTACCGCTTAAACTAAACCTAAAAACAATCCAATGAGTATCATCCTAAGCGTCCACGCAAGGCAAATATTAGATTCTAGAGGTAATCCTACCGTCGAGGTGGATGTGATTACCGAAAATGGCATCATGGGAAGGGCCGCAGTGCCTTCCGGTGCTTCCACCGGCGAACATGAGGCCGTTGAACTCCGTGACGGGGGCAAGGCCTTTATGGGCAAGGGGGTTGAAACGGCAGTTAAAAACGTGAATACGGTCATAGCGGAGGAAATATTGGGGATGTCTGTTTTTGAGCAAAATCTGATCGATCAGGTGATGATCGAGCTGGACGGGACGCCCAACAAATCGAAACTGGGTGCCAATGCGATCCTTGGGGTATCCCTGGCAGCGGCCAAAGCGGCTGCCAACGAATTGGGACAATCGCTTTACCGCTATGTAGGCGGCGTTAGCGCCAATACCCTTCCGGTTCCCATGATGAACATCATCAATGGTGGCTCACATTCCGACGCGCCCATCGCCTTTCAGGAATTCATGGTAATGCCGGTAAAGGCAAAAAGTTTTTCACATGCCATGCAAATGGGCACCGAAATATTCCATCATCTTAAAAAAGTATTGCACGACAGAGGCTTGAGCACCGCTGTTGGCGACGAGGGTGGTTTTGCCCCAACGCTCGACGGAACCGAAGATGCCCTGGATACCATTGCAAAAGCGGTGGAAAAGGCGGGCTACAAATTGGGCGATGATGTGATGATCGCACTTGATTGTGCCGCGGCCGAATTCTATGTGAACGGGAAATACGACTATACCAAATTCGAAGGCGACAAGGGAGCGGTGCGTTCTTCCAAAGAGCAAGCACAATATTTGGCCGACCTAGCTTCCAAATATCCGATTATTTCAATCGAGGATGGCATGGATGAAAACGATTGGGAAGGTTGGAAAGTCTTGACCGAATTAATTGGGGATAAGGTGCAATTGGTTGGTGACGATCTTTTTGTGACCAATGTGGAGCGGCTTTCACGTGGCATTGAAAACGGCATCGCGAATTCCATTTTGATCAAAGTGAACCAAATTGGCACCTTAACGGAGACCATCGCAGCGGTGAATATGGCCAAGAACGCAGGCTACACCTCCGTAATGTCGCACCGATCCGGAGAAACCGAAGACAATACCATCGCCGATCTGGCCGTTGCCTTAAACACCGGACAAATAAAAACCGGTTCTGCCTCACGATCGGATCGCATGGCGAAATACAACCAATTGTTGCGTATTGAGGAAGAATTGGGCGAAATGGCCTACTACCCCCAGCGAAAGGCGTTTAAAATCAAATAAGTTACCGAATACCAAAGAGTAACCTTTCCTCCCATCTTCTATATGGGCAGGAAAGGTTTTTTTTTGGGTATCGACGGTATTTCCCATTTAATTGAATATCTTGTATTGACTGAAACCCCTCCTGAAAAATATGAACAATTTTCTTTTCGTAGCTGCTGAAAACGATGCCATACCTGAATGCAAGGCCGGGGGAATGGGCGATGTGGTACGCGATGTTCCGAGGCAGATTTCCGAGCGGGGCGACAAGGCCCATGTGGTGGTTCCGGCCTATTCCAGGTTGTATAAAAACGGCACCTTCAAATCGCACCTCAACGTGCAGCTCAGAGGCCAAACCTATACCGCCGATCTCTATGAAGTGGTGCCCAAAAAGGAATTCAAAAATGTACACCACTATGTAATACACCATCCCGAGATAGAAGCGGGCGATATTGCGCATATCTATCATAACGACCCCACCGAACCGTTTTATACCGATGCGGTCAAGTTTATTATTTTTTGTACCGCCGTGGCCGAGGCCATCAAGAAAGATTGTTTTGGTAAGCTCGATATCGTGCATTTGCACGATTGGCATACCAGCCTAGTGCTTTTTTTAAAACAATACCATCCCGCCTATAAGGCCTTGAAGAAAATCAGGTTTGTGTATAGCATCCATAACCTGGCCATCCAGGGCATTCGCCCATTTAAAGGAAATTATTCCTCTTTACAAAACTGGTTTCCCGATATCGAACTCGATACCAATGCCCTTATGGACTACCGGTACCAGGATTGTGTAAACCTGATGGCCGTAGGCATTCGGTTTTCCGATGCCGTTCATACGGTTTCCCCATCTTATAAGGATGACATCCTCAAACCCAGTGCCCCTCCGGAGTTTATTGGCGGGGAGTCATTGGAAATCGATCTGGTCAAGGCCAATGATGAAGGCAGGTTGTACGGCATCCTTAATGGGAGCAATTACAACAATATTAGGGTGGCCGCAACGGGCCAGCTCTATCGCAATACGGTAAAGGCCTTGTTCCGTTGGTTACAGGAAGAATCAAAAAAATACAAGGCAGATTTCTTGGCGCATACTGGCGAGAAGATCATGAAATATGTAGATGTACGACCGAAGTTTATCATGGCAAGCGTGGCCAGATTGACCGAACAGAAGTTCTATTTCCTAAAACGTTCTCCGGAAGCCTTGGTTCAAATACTGCATAAACTCAAGAAAGTGGATGGGATTTTTATGCTCTTGGGTACCGGCGCACCTGATTACGAAGCGCTTTTTAGAAAAATGAGTTATGAACATCCCAACTTCATTTTTACGAATGGGCAATCGGAAGACCTGATCGACTCCATCTACCTAGAGTCGGACCTGTATTTTATGCCGAGCCTATTTGAACCTTGTGGGATCAGCCAAATGCTTTCGATGCGCAACGGGAATCCATGTTTGGTACACCATACCGGAGGATTGAAGGATACCGTGGAGCACCTTAAAACCGGCTTTTCCTTTGATGGGGTCACCTACGACGAGAAAATCAAGAACATGGTGTCGACCTTTGATGAAGCACTGTGGCTTTTTGAGCACGATAAACCCAAATGGGAGGAGATTCGATCGAATGCCAAGAAGATGCGCTTTACCTGGAAAAAATCGGTTGATGACTACTACAAATTACTCTACCTGCTATAATGGAAACATCAAGACCTCCCGCACTTTTGTTGCCCATTGTTAATAATAACCTAAATGAAAATACTAAATTGTTAACATGATGTGTTTTCCTTAAATTTACGTTTAACCTAAAGTAACTACCGCAAATGTCAGACTTCGCAATTATTGAATACAATGGTAAGAGATACGAATTTCCCGTTATAAAAGGCACCGAAAATGAATCAGCCATAGACATAAAAAACCTGCGATCGGTTACCAAAGGGCTTATTACCCTCGATCCGGGTTATAAAAATACCGGTTCCTGCGAAAGTGCCATTACTTTCCTCGATGGGGAAAAGGGTATTTTAAGATATCGTGGCTATGCGATTGAGGAGTTGGCCGAAAAGGCCGATTTTTTGGAAGTCGCCTATCTGCTGATTTTCGGGGAATTGCCCAATAAGGAAAAATTGGAGGCGTTTCATAGAGACATCAAGACCGAATCGACCGTAGATGAGGAAATGAAGAAAATCCTTGACGGCTTCCCAAAATCTGCCCATCCGATGGGGGTCTTGTCTTCCTTGACCAGCGCGCTCATCGCCTTTAATCCGATTTCTGTTAATGTGAGCTCCGAAAAAGCGATGTACCACGCCATCGTACGCATCTTGGCAAAATTTCCGGTGCTCGTGGCCTGGACCTTGAGGAAGAAAAAGGGACTTCCACTCGATTATGGTGATGATAGTCTCGGATATGTGGAGAATATCCATAAAATGATGTTCAAAAAACCCAACCAGGAATATAAAAAGAACAAAAACGTGATAGAGGCCTTGGACAAGTTACTGATCCTTCATGCCGATCATGAGCAAAACTGTTCCACTTCCACCGTTCGTATTGTGGGATCCTCACATGCCGGTCTTTTTGCCTCTTTATCAGCGGGCATATCGGCCTTATGGGGCCCATTACATGGGGGTGCAAACCAGGCCGTACTCGAAATGCTCGAGGCCATCGAGGCCGATGGTGGCGATACCAAAAAATACATGGCCAAAGCCAAGGATAAGGATGATCCTTTTAGGCTGATGGGCTTCGGTCATAGGGTCTATAAAAATTTCGATCCAAGGGCAAAAATCATAAAAAAGGCCGCCGATGAAGTGCTGGATGAACTGGGCATCGATGATCCCATTCTGGAAATCGCCAAAGGATTGGAAAAGGAGGCGCTCGAAGATCCCTATTTCGTAGAAAGAAAATTATATCCGAACGTCGATTTCTATTCCGGCATCATTTATAGGGCCCTTGGAATCCCCACCGACATGTTCACGGTGATGTTTGCCTTGGGAAGACTTCCCGGGTGGATTGCCCAATGGCGCGAAATGCGGTTGAACAATGAACCCATCGGAAGGCCAAGGCAAATCTACACCGGAGCAAACCTGCGGCCCTATGTCGATTTAAGCCTTAGGTAAACCCTTCAATCCAAAAATTAGACATGCTCCTTTTATTGTTAAAGGAGCATTTTTTTTACACCTATACAGTCTTATCTTAGCACAAAATTTCCGGCATGCTGCAGTTGAACATAAATGACGAAACATCGCGCTTGAGGGCCGTGGTATTGGGAACGGCCGAAAGCTGTGGGCCCACTCCAAGGCCTGAAGACGCGTATGACCCAAAATCGCTGGAACATATCTTGGCGGGGACCTATCCGGTCGAACCCGATATGGTCAAGGAAATGGATGCCTTTGCTGCCATATTTGAAAAGTACGGAGTGGAGGTCTTTCGCCCTAAAGTGCTGAAGGATACCAACCAAATTTTTTCAAGGGATATTGCCTTTGTCATTGGGGACACTTTTCTCAAAGCGAACATATTGCCCGATCGTGAGGAGGAATTTCTGGCCATAGGGCACGTACTCGAACGAATAGACCCGTCCAAAGTGGTGTACCCGCCGGCAGAGGTTCATGTGGAAGGAGGCGATGTAATGCCATGGAACGACTATATATTCGTGGGCACCTATACGGCCGAGAATTATCCACAACATATCACGGCTCGCACGAATAGGGCGGCGGTATCCTATTTGGCAGACTTGTTTCCGCACAAAAAGGTCAAGGCCTTCGAGCTGCGGAAATCGACCAATGCCAGGGAGAACGCACTCCATTTGGATTGTTGTTTCCAGCCAGTGGGAAGGGACAAGGCCATTCTTCATAAAAATGGGTTTCTGATCGAATCTGAATACCAGTGGCTGGTCGATTATTTCGGTGCAGAGAATATTTTTGAGATCACGGCCGAGGAAATGTATCATATGTTCAGCAACGTGTTTTCGATTTCACCGGAAGTGGTCGTATCCGAAAAGAATTTTTTTAGGCTTAACAATTGGCTGCGCGACAATGGCTTTACCGTTGAAGAGATACCTTATGCGGAAATTTCAAAACAAGAAGGTTTGCTCCGCTGCAGCACTCTGCCTTTGGTTCGAGATTGATCAATACTATTTAGGATAAAATGAAACAGATCACCAATACCATTTTGATGGTTCGTCCAGTGAATTTCCGGATGAACGAACAAACCGCGGTCAATAACTTCTTTATGGAAGATATTGATGTGAAGAATCAGGTCATTAACAGCAAGGCCCAAGAGGAGTTCGATGCCTTTGTGGAAGTCTTGAGGGCAAAAGGCGTCAATGTCATCGTGGTCGATGATACCAAGGAAGCCGATACGCCGGATTCCATATTTCCGAACAATTGGATCTCCTTCCACAGCGATGGTACGGTAGGCTTGTTTCCTATGTTCGCGGAAAATCGCAGAAAGGAAAGAAGGGAAGATATTTTAAACCTGCTCGAGGCCAAAGGCTATTTGATCCACAACGTCATGGACTATACCGCTGCCGAGGCTGAGGGATTTTTTTTGGAAGGCACCGGAAGCCTCTTGCTCGATAGGGAACACCAAAAAGTGTATTGCGCCCTTTCTGCCCGTGCCGACGAAGAACTGGTGATCGAATTCTGCGAAGATTTTGATTGTATGCCCGTTATCTTCAGTGCCTATCAAACCTATGAAGGACAACGGTTGCCCATATACCATACCAATGTAATGATGTGCCTTGCGCTGGATTTTTCGGTGATCTGCCTCGATAGCATCGACGATTTGAAGGAGCGTAAAAATGTGGTGAACCATCTTAAGGAGGATGGGAAAGAAATCATCGCCATCACCGAAGACCAGATGCACCATTTTGCCGGAAACATGCTACAGGTACTGGGAAATGATTCAACGCCATATCTTGTGATGAGTTCACAAGCTTATCATAGTCTGACCCCGGCCCAGATCAAGGCCATAGAAAAGCATTGCGAGATCGTTCACAGTGCTTTGGATACGATTGAGACCTGTGGCGGGGGCAGTGCAAGATGCATGATGGCGGAGGTTTTTTTGCCGAAAGCCGAAGAATAGGCCCGCATTCGCAATGGTGCTTCAATTTTACGTTTGAACGAAAGGGGTCATTCCTTGATGCCCCGCTTGGGGGCACCCATCAGCCGCCTCATAAAAATAACGGTCATGGCTACCATGAAAAATGCAAAAGGCAGGGAAGTGATGATCAATAGTTTTTGAACCGCGGTCAACACATCGATATCCGATCTAAAATTACCCAGTAAAATCAAGGCCAGGGTCGCAAGCAAAATAAATACCGACCACAGTAAGCGATGTCGTTTGCTGGGATTTTTTTTCCCTTGGTCTGTGAACATGCTGAGCACGAACACCGCCGAGTCTACCGAAGTGATCAAAAATCCCAACAATAAAATAATGGTGGCCATATTTAGCAGGCCGGCCATGGGATAGTGTTCCAAAAAAACAAAAATGGAGGAAAAAACATTCCCGAATTCATCATTATAGGACCCCCAACCCCCTATCAATTGAAAGGCCGAAGCGCCGAATACCGAAAACCAAAAGAAAGTGCCCAACGAAGGGATGATCAAGACACCGAGCAACAACTGCCTCAAAGTCCTCCCCTTCGATATTCTTGCGATGAAAATGCCTGTAAAAGGTGCCCAGGCCAACCAAAATGCCCAATAATAAAAGGTCCAATCGGTCAAGAAATCGAGCCCGGGATCATAACCTTCCCAGGCCAGGCTCATAGGGATGAAGTCGAGCAAATAATGGAGCGTCGCTTCTAAAAAAGAGCGCATGACGACAGCCATATCGCTCGTAAAAAATATGAAGAGCAACAGGGCCAAGGTAAAGAGAATGTTGATCTTGGAAAGGGCTTTGATGCCTTTGTTGACCCCTTGCCAGGCCGAATAGAAGGCTATGGCCGACACCAAGGCCGCCAGTAGCAAGGTAGTGCCGAGGCCAAAGTGCGGTCCAAAAACGTGCTTGAGGCCGCCATTGATTTGGGTGGTGCCCAATCCTATGGCCGCTATGAGCCCGAAAACCGTGGTAACAACGGTCATCACATCAATACCGTTGAGGGCCCATTTGTTGGTAATGGCACCTTCGATGGTGGCACTTACCAAAACTTTTTTTTTGCCCACGAACAGCGCATGCCCCACCACCATGGCGAATAGGCCATAAAATGCCCAAGCGGTAAAGCCCCATTGGTAAAAAGTGAATTCGAGGGCCAGAATGTCCGGGTCCAGGGCCGAGGGATAGGGCGGATGCTGTTTCATGAAAACAGGTTCTTGAACGGCCCGCAGCAGGATACCTGCCCCCATGCCCGCACTGTATAACATGGCCGTCCAGGACCAAAGCGAATGCTCGGGTTTGGAACCGACCTTGCCTAATTTTATCCTGCCCAATGGCGAAATGGCGATCCCCAACAACAAGAGCACACAACCCAAGCCCAGATACAGATAAAAATAGCCGAAATGATTCCGCACCCATATCGAAAGCAATTCAATGGCCCTATAGCTCGCTTCGGTTTGGAAGAATACGGTAAGGGTAAACAACAGCAATATGCCCAAGGACAGAAAAAGCAGTTGATTTTTTAAAAAAGCGTTCAAAGACGAGGTGCTTTAGTGCGATTAAGGTCAGTTGGCCTTGGCGATATTTCTGATCATTCCACCAAAGATAAAATAATGGAAGGGAACAATGCTGTACCAATATAAGCGGCCCTTTAGCCCCCTTGGTCTAAAAGTGGCCGTTTGATGGAGCACATCGTCATCATCGATCCTGAATTCCAGCCAGGCTTCGCCGGGAAGCTTCATTTCTGCGAAAAGAAGTAGCCTCTTCCCCTTTTTATCGGCCAACAAGACCCGCCAAAAATCAAGGGCATCGCCTGGATATATCTTATCGGGGTGGGTGCGACCACGGCGCAATCCCACGCCACCGATCAATTTGTCGAGCAAGCCCCTTGTCTTCCAGAGCCAATTCCCATAATACCATCCATTTTCACCGCCTATTTTCCAAATATTCCGAATCACCCGCTCCGGATCTGATATCTTGAGTTTCTTATGGTCCTGTAATATGCCATATTTCGGGACTTGAATGTATTTGCCTAGATTCTTGTTGAACCGCCCACTGATCATACTGTCCTTCCAACTGCTCACCACAAGGTTCTGTTCAATTTTTTTAAAGGCCATGTCGATCGCTTCCCTATAGGTATGGGTCTTGATGCCCAAAATTTCTTGAAGACGATTATCTCGGGCCACCACCTCGATTTTCATACTGTCGACCAGGTTCATGGCCAATTTGTAGGAGGTTGAGGTCACGAAGTAGAGCCAGTAGGAAGACAGTTTGGGGGTCATTACGGGTACCGTGAAGATCCAGTTCTTAAAACCCCTTGCCTGGGCATATTGCTCCATCATTTGTTTGTAACTCAGAACGTCGGGACCCGCAATATCGAATGAATCGCCATAGGTACGCTCATTGCCCAAGACCCCGATGAGGAAGTTGATGATATCCCTTATGGCTATGGGCTGCGTTTTGGTCAATACCCATTTTGGGGTGATCATCACCGGCAATTTTTCACATAGATCCCTGATGATCTCGAAGGAAGAACTGCCCGAACCCACAATAATGCCTGCCCTAAGTACGGTGAGGCTGAAGGGTCCCTGGTACAATATTTCCTCCACATTTTTTCGAGACCAGAGGTGTTTGCTCAGGTTGTCCTCATTGGCGATGCCACTGAGGTAAATGACCTGCTTCACTTTTGTCCCCTCCAGATGCCGATTGAAGTTATGGGCCGTTTTTGCTTCCATCTCATCGAAGTCCTGTGTGGAGGAGCTCATCGAGTGGATCAAAAAATAGGCCGCCTCGATATCTTTTGGCATTTTGCCCGCTACCACCTCCTCCAAAAAATCGATTTCCACAACTGCTATCCGTGCGAGGGTTTCCTTATCTACGGAGAGTCGCTTGGCATCCCGTACGGCACAGACCACCTCGTGGCCCATATCGAGCAACTGTGGCAGCAACCTCATGCCGATATAACCGTTGGCGCCGGTAAGGAGTATTTTCATAGGGTGTAGCTTTATAAGACTTTTTGCTATAGCTATGGCTATATGTTACAATGGATTTTCGATTTTTAAGGCCTTCTCTACCTTGTACCTTAGGCTTCGGCTACAGATCCAAGATGTCCACAGGTCCATTGTCGGCTTTATAATCCAAAAGTTTTCGAAAAAATTTTTGAATGGCCTTGGTGTCCGATCGTACCTTGATAAAATAATGGTCCCTGTAAATCGAGTAAACGGCAAAATCGCCTTTGTAAATGGTTAATTTATAAAAGGGGATGACGAGGGCGAAGGTTTCCAGTAAGGAACGAAACCGGAGGATGATGCCTTTCGGCCTCAATTCTATATTACAGGAATCGAGATTATTGTCCAATATCAACAGATTGCGTATTTCGATGCTGGCTTCTGTAATGAACAATTTAGGGGAACCGATACCGCCCATGGCCCATCGTTCCTTTAAGGTAAAGGGTTGGCCTACTTCTTCATCCACTTTTCTGGTAATTTCCTTGTTGTTATAAGAGACGTTGACGAGCATATACTTTTTCTTGCGCTTTTTCTTCAAAGTTAGCCAAAAGCAGGTGGAATACCTTGGCCCATACAGAACAAAGCATAAAAAAATACGTAATTTTGCGCCTTCGTGTAATAAAAATCAATGGACCTCCAAACTGTTCTAGATATAAAGGTAAAGGAAGCCGTAAATGCTGTTTTTGGGGTCGTCCTGCCCAATGTCGAATTTCAACCCACACGCAAGGATTTTGAAGGGGATATTACCGTGGTAATCTTCCCGATGCTTCGATTTGTAAAGGGAAATCCGGAACAGATCGGGGCCAAGATCGGATCGTATTTGATCAATGAAGTCGAAGCGGTCATTGATTTTAATGTGGTCAAAGGGTTTTTAAACCTCCTGATTGGTGATGATCATTACCTGCATTCATTCAATGCCATCAAGGAGGTCGAACACTATGGCTTTAAAACACCAAGCAATACCGACGCGATTTTGGTGGAGTATTCTTCTCCCAATACCAATAAGCCCTTGCATTTGGGGCATATCCGCAACAACCTATTGGGGTATTCCGTAGCGGAAATCCTGAAGGCTTCCGGCAAAAAGGTGTACAAGACCCAAATCATCAACGACCGCGGCATTCACATCTGTAAGAGCATGGTGGCCTGGCAGAAGTTCGGAAACGGCGCCACCCCTGAGAGCAGCGGTTTAAAAGGCGACAAATTGGTGGGCAATTATTATGTGGCCTTTGACAAGGCATATAAAAAAGAGGTCGCGGCCATGGTTGCTGGCGGTGAGGACGCAAAAACGGCCGAAAAGGAGGCCCCCATACTTCAAGAAGCGCAAAAAATGTTGTTGCAATGGGAAGCGGGCGATAAGGCCGTGGTTTCCCTTTGGAAAAAAATGAACGCCTGGGTCTATGCCGGTTTTGAGGAAACCTATCGCAACCTAGGGGTAGATTTCGATAGGCTCTACTACGAGAGCGATACCTATTTGTTGGGGAAGGATGTGGTTTTGGAAGGGATTCAAGAAGGGGTTTTTAATAAAAAGGACGATGGTAGTGTCTGGATCGATCTCACCGACGAAGGTTTGGACGAAAAAATCGTACTGCGGTCCGATGGTACCGCGGTATACATGACACAAGATATCGGTACGGCAATACAACGGGTGAAAGACTATCCTGATATTGGCGGCATGGTTTATACCGTTGGCAATGAACAGGACTACCATTTTAAGGTCTTGTTCCTGATCCTTAAAAAGCTGGGATACACTTGGGCAAAGCAGCTGTTCCATTTGAGCTATGGTATGGTTGACCTGCCCAGTGGCAAGATGAAGAGCCGCGAAGGCACCGTGGTCGACGCAGACGACCTGATGGCCGATATGACCCAGACCGCTGCTTCCATTTCCGAGGAATTGGGCAAGCTGGAAGACTACACTGAAACGGAAAAAGGGGAACTCCATCGCCTGATCGGCCTCGGGGCGCTGAAATATTATATCCTTAAAGTGGATCCCAAAAAACGCATTCTGTTCGACCCTAAGGAATCGGTCGATTTTCAGGGCAATACCGGGCCGTTCATACAGTACACTTATGCCCGGATACAATCCATCCTGAGAAGGGCCGATGCAGAGTTCGATTATTCTTCAAAAGTGGTAAGCCTATCGGAGGGCCTGCACGAAAAGGAAAAGGAGCTCCTCAAACAGCTATTGCAGTTTCCGGAGACCATTCAATTGGCCGCAGACAACTTCAGCCCGGCATTGATCGCCAACTACACCTACGATCTGGTGCGCGAATTCAATTCGTTCTATCAACAGGTTACGATCTTGGGGGAACCCGTATTGCAAAAGAAAATGTTCCGGGTACAGTTGTCAAAAAAGGTTGCCGAGGTAATCCAATCGGCATTCCATCTCTTAGGCATTCAAGTTCCGGAAAGAATGTAGGATAAAACCTGGGAAGACCGGTTTTGGACAGGGCATCTTTATCCGTTATCGTTTGGTCATTTCTTATTATGATTAAACATAAAAAGGCCGCTCCATAAGAGCGGCCTTTCAACAACCAACTAAATTAACAATAACTTATGCTTCTGCTTTTGCAGTGGCGGTTACTGCTAAATTGTAGACCACAAGACCAAAACCGATCTTGTTGATGGCATCACCGATGTTGTACACAACGTCCATGGAAAGCCCACCAAAGAAGCCTTCGTACCATCCTGGGGTACCGGCCATGTAGCCGATGGGATAGATGGCCCATCCTACCAACACGAACCAGCAAAGTGTTTTGTGGGCGGTCAAGACCGCACCTCCGGCAGCTTCGGCCAGTTTCTTGGCCTGACCCAACCAAATATCATAAACGATGATGAAGTAGGCGATTCCTGAAATCAAGCCCCATAACCAGGCTTGGTCCCTGAATACGGCTTCTCCCAAGTATCCGGTAACCAACATGATCACCGAAAGGAAGATCAATCGCCACATCAAGGATTTTTTGGCACCTGCCACTTTGAGGATGAGGTAGAATTCAACGCACATCAGGGGCACGGTCAAAATCCAGTCCACATAGCGGAAAAAGGTCGGGGACTCACCGAAGTTGGCCCAGTAATCGCGCATGTACCAATAGTGCACCGCGGCGATGAAGGTGATCAATCCTGAAACCAGGATGGAAGTTCTCCATTTCCTATCATAGCTGTTCATAGAAAAGAAGAAAAAAGCAGAGGCCGCCATCATGGCCATACAGCCAACGAAAAAGGTAAAGCCCACATAGTCATTGGTGGCCATTTTGGACACCAAGGGAATCGAAGTTAGAAAAGTTTCCATAAATTAATAGAGTTAAATTAGTTTTGTTTAAGTAAATTTATAAAAAATTAAACACTAAATATTTAATTTTAAGTTAAAAATTTTACACATTATGGAAAATACAGCGCTCAATTATGGGAAATTGCACAGTTTTATTGTGGTTTCTACCTTTTTTGCGCTGTGGTTGGCCGTTTTTTTCGGTGATGATGTGGAGAATATTCTGGCTTACGTCCTGATCCTTACATTTGGCATCCTACATGGGGCCAATGATCTGAAGTTGTTGCAAAAGTCGAAGCATACCAATATCAGTGGGAAGGGATTCATAACGGTGCTGGCCTACTATATCATTTTCGTGGGGACCAGCCTGGCCCTGTTTTATTTCATTCCTACCATCGCGCTGCTCTCCTTTATCGTTTTTAGCGGTTACCATTTTGGGGAACAGCACTGGCTTATTAAGCTAAAGGAATCCAGTACCATGAGTTTTGTCTTCTACCTTTTTTATGGCCTTTTTATCCTTTTTCTGCTTTTTTATGCCCATTGGTCGGAAGTCTCTGGGGTGATTGCCACCATTACGGGCCATGACCTGCCCAAGTTGGTCTATGGGTATGGTTTGGTGTTCAGCGCTTCGGGAAGTCTGGCCGCACTTGGCTATTTGTGGTATAAGGGGTCGGTTCGGGCCCATTTGCCGAAAGAGGTTTTTTTTGTTCTGGTGTTCTTTGTGATTTTTAATACGGCCTCGCTGCTCTGGGCCTTTGCCATTTATTTTATCCTATGGCATTCGCTTCCCTCCCTTGCGGATCAGATCATGTATTTGTATGGCAATATCGGACGTAAGAGTATTCGTCATTATATCAGATCATCCTTTCCCTATTGGGTCATTTCCGTTTTGGGCCTGCTGTTGTTGTTATATGTCTTTAGGAACAATGTCGAAACCTCCCTTTCCTTTTTCTTCTCGTTTTTGGCGGCGATCACTTTCCCCCATGTTTTGGTAATCAATCGCTTGAATCGGGATTAAAAACGCACTCGGAAACTCAGGTTAGGGGTAAGGCCCAAGGATATGTTTTCCACTTTTTCAATTTCATTCGAGGCATTCAGGCGGTAATAGGTATTGAAGATGTTTTTGCGATCCGTAAAATTGAGCACCGAAAGACCAATTGTTGCCGCTGCCCGGTTTCCAAGATCAAAATCGTAAATGGCAGAGGCATCCGCCCTTAAATATTCCGGAAGCCGGCTACCGTTGGGTTCGTCGTAATTGATGCGGTTGGGAAAAACGCTGCTATCGATGGGGTCACTGGCCAAGGGTTCGGTATAGGGTTTTCCACTGCGGTAGTTGAGCCCTACCCCGAGTTTTAGTTGGCCTATATCGTAGGTTCCGGCCAAGGTTAGGGTATGCCTGATATCCAGATTATTGGGGAATTGGTCAGGTACGATATCTTCGAAGGTGTAGTCGTTAAGATTATAGGTATAACTCGTCCAGATACTATATCGCTCGGTTTTCTTATTGATCAAAAACTCTATGCCCCTTACTTCATATTTTCCGATTTCCCCGTTAAATTGGTCTTGGTTCTGAAAACCTTGGGTAGCCGTGCTTATTCCTTTGACCTCCTTATAAAAACCCTCCAATCCAATGTACAATTTCTCTTGGTCGTAATTGATGCCCAAGGAAGCTTGTTTGCTTTGGGTTACCGGAAGGCCCTCCCCATCAGAGATGATCCATCTTCTTTTTTCGATGCCCAGGAAATTCTGTTCCAGATCGACGATCTGGTTGGTCGCCTGACTCTTGAATTCGCCCAGAACCAATGCCTTCCACGCTTTTGAAAAGCGATAGTTGAGGTTCAGCCTGGGTTCCAGGATCACCTTTTCGAAATTCCCGGGATTTTGAAGGTAGTTCAACCGTAACCCGAGCTGGGCGAAAAGATTCCGATAGGGCGAGGTATAGCCGATTTCCGAAAAGAGCGAATGCGTTCGCACTACCCCTTTGATGTTGCTGTTGAAAGGAGGGGCGGTTACATTGGTGCCATTGGTAATCCCCGTTTCGCTCAGTTGATACCCGTTCAGCCAATTGAGATTTTCGATGGGACGGAAATGGGTATTGAGCTTCAATCCGGTTTCTTTGACTTGGTTGTTCTGGAACAGCTGCTGTTGGGCATCCGAAGAAATATTACGGGCATCCAGATTGTACCTGGTATAGTACATGTTGACAAAGGTCGTGAACCGCTTTGTCCATTCACTGTCCAAACTGCCACCGAATGACAGGTTGGTCTGGTCGAGACTGCTTTGGGTGGCATTGTTCGTATCCCTGGAAAGTTCCGAATAATCCAATGCATTGTTGATGTTTATAAAACTCAGGCGCAACTTCTGCTTCGCATCGATATCATAAAGCAACTTCCCGGTAAAGTCGTAAAAGTAGAAATCGCCTTCCCTTTCCACGATCTGGCTGTCCTGAAAGGCCCGATCGAAGAACTCGTTATAGGTAGGGGTATTGAAGAAATCGGTGAGGGAGCGTCTGGCCGAAAGTTGTAAGGCCATCTTGTTGCCCAAGGGGAATTGCCCATAAACGTCCCCGCTGATCAGGTTGATGCCCGCCCCTCCAAAAAATCGGTCTTTGATCTCATTGGTGGTGTGCATGTCTATGATACCGCTCACCCCGTCCCCATATTGGGCGCTGGAGCCGTTTTTGATCAAAATCACCTTGTCTGTAAGATAAGGATTGAATGCGGAGATGAGCCCGAAAAAGTGACCCGATTGGTACATTTTGATGCCGTCCCAAAGCAGTAGGTTTTGATCGTTGCTGCCTCCTCTGATGTTGATGTCGGAAACGGTTTCATCTATGCTTTTGATACCGGGAAGGGCTTGCACGGTTTGTAGCACATCGGGTTCGATGGTGCCTGGCAGTATGCCGAATTCAGAACTGTTCAATAAGATACTGGCATCGGTTTGCTTGGTGAGTCCGGTTGTCAGGAATTTGTAAACGACCACTTCCTCCAATTCCTGGTAGTATGGATCCAACAGTACGGTTTTGCAAGGGTTGGTGTCGATCAGTTCCCCGGCTTCGATGAACAGGGTTTTGAAGCCCAAAAACTTGATCTGGAGTATCGCTTTTCTTGGTATTTTCTGCAGGGTAAAGCGACCCTCCGAGTTGGTCACAATGGCAATCTTGCTCCCCAAAACTTCTACGGTCGCCCCCATAACGGTATTTTCCTCAAAATTATCCAACACCGTGGCGCAAATGTCTACCGTACTGCTTTTGGCCATGGAATAGTAACGATCGCTGATCCTTTGTATCTTGATCTGGGTTTGGTTCGTGATACTGTTCAGGATTTCTTCAAGATCTACGCTATTGGGAATCTTGATCTGAACATTCCGCAAGTCATCATCGACATAGGAAAACTTGATATCAAAATCTTCTTCCAGTTTTTGGATAAAGGGTATGAGGTAGACAGGGGCCGCTGTTTCCTGGGCCTTGGTGGTCAAGGCGGAAAGCATGCAAAGACAAACAAATAAGGATAATGCCTTACGGAGTGTTTTCGGCATAGAACAACACTTTATTCCCCTCAAATTTAAACTTTATTTGGGAAGGAATACTGATGCTCTGCAAAGCCAAGTTGGCATCTGTATTACTGAAGGTACCTGTGAACAATTGTTCTGTATCTACATTACGGGTCACCACCTCGATATTATGCTGTCTTTCAAATTCGGCAAGCACGTATTTCAAAGGTATACTTTTGAAGCTGCTCTCCTGGTTCATCCATGCGGGTAGGTTGGCATCAGGGTTTTCTGCGGTTACTATATTGCCATTAATGGCAACAAAGGATGTGCCTGCTGGCAATTTTGTTTCTTTACCTTTAAAGCTAACGCTCACCAAACCTTCATAACAGGTCACTTCGAAAAATCCCTTTCTGTTTTCCACATTGAACTGGGTTCCCAGTACCGCAACGCTTCCGCCATCGGTGATTACCGTAAAGCGTTTGCCCTTGGCCACCTTGAAGAAAGCTTCCCCTTCGAGATTCACGTTGCGCTGTTGGTCCCATTTCTTAATACTATAGCTGATTTCGGAATCGGCGTTCAAAACAATTTCAGAATGATCGGGCAACAACACCTCCTTGTTTTCGGCATACTGAGTGGTCACCGATTCGTTGAGACTGTTCAAATAAAGATAGGCACCGGCCAAAAGTACCGCCACCACCGCTGCGACGCGCAGGAACATTTTGAAAGGCGCCAGCTGCACTACCTTGGTGTCTTTTAGGAACCTTCTGTTCTTGACCTCGATCAAGGCCCCTTCCATATCAAAATCTGGGGCTTCAAGGGTATCGGTTGCCTCGACGATGCGCTGGTACGAGGCATAGGTATCAGATTTTTTAAATTCTGCCAGCTCTGCCTCTGTGAGCTCGTTGTTGAGCCATTTTGCTAAGTAATTCTCTTGCATGGTTTCAAGCTTTAATACTTTAATAACAACCAACCTTCACAAAACCCTACCTTTTATCGACTTGATGTTGTGGAGCGGTTGTTTTGTTGGCCAGCTTCACGGCCCAAATCTCGGTCGATTTAGACCCCATCGATTTGATCCCTCAAGGTTTTTAGGGCCAGATGCATTCGTTTTTCTATCGCTTTGACGCTCACCCCCTCCATCTCTGCAATTTCCGCATATTTCTTTCCATCGATCCGGTTCAGTAAAAAAACGGTGCGCTGGTTTTCAGGCAAACTGTCCAATGCCCGATCCAATTTTTCTTGGAACTGCTTCTGTTCCATCAGGTATTCGGGCGATTCCTGGGTCGTCTTGAGCGACTTGTCGGCATATTTCAACCGCACCTTCTCGGCTTTGATCACATTCAAATAAAGGTTGTTGGCCACGGTGTAAACGAACGATTTGGCTTTTTCCGGCGAAACTTTGCCGCAGTTCTCCCAAAGTTTTACAAATGCCTCTTGTACGGCATCATGGGCCTTTTCTTCATTGCCGAACTTATAATAAATATAGTTAAAAACCGTTTTTGAATGAGCCCTGAAGATGTTGGCGAACACCATTTCTTCACAGACGTTATCCTTGTTGTTGGTTTCCAAGTTGGTCGAATTTTTTAGATATACATTATGGTTTACAGCAGCATCGAACAAGTATTTAACACCTGAATGCAGTACGATATCGCCTTTAAACAATCGGCGGCATCAGTGATTAAACGAATTGTTGAACAAGTTATTTCAAAAAAAATTAAGATTTGGGGTAGGGTGTTTTCAATATCGATTGTTTTAAGGATGAAGTAACAAAAAAATCCAAATCGTTATGAAAAAGTATTTTAAGCATGCCACCTACATTGTCCTTACACTTATGGTCTTGGCATTTACCGCCTGTCAAGATGAATTTGAAGAAGTAGATTCGGTCAATGAACAGGAAACCCTGCTTGCCAATTCCAATACGGCAAAGTTGTTGGAAAGAACTGTTTCCAATGATGGGTCTACCGACAATATTGTGGACGGTACCAGCTGTTTTAATATTCATTTTCCCTATACCGTGAAGGTAAACGGGGCAGAAATCACCATCAACGCCCTTCCCGATCTTGATAAGATCGAAGCCGTTTTTGACGCCTTGGATGATGATGAAGACCTATTGGACATTATCTTCCCGATCACGGTATCCCTTGCCGATTTTAGCGACATCACTTTGAACAATATGGATGATTTGCGCGAATTGGCCGATCAATGTACCGAGGGCGGACAGGACGACGATATCGAATGCATCGATTTCGTGTACCCGATCAAGTTGTTCACATTCGATGCCAATTTGCAGCAGACCGGTAATGTGGTCGTGGAGAGCGATAAAGAATTTCGCCGTTTTTTAGCTGGCCTTGACGGTACGGATTTGGTGAGCATCGAATTTCCCATTGCCCTGGAGCTATACGACGGTTCTGAAATTCGGGTAAGCAGCAATGCGGAATTGGCCGATGCCATAGAACGAGCCAAAACCGAATGTGACGAAGATGATGACAATGACTACAATGATGACGATTTCACCAAAGAGCGCTTAGACAATTTGTTGGTCGAATGTCCATGGTTGATCACCGCCATCGATAGGGACAACATCAGCCAGATCGATCAATATCGCGAATGGTTGATGAATTTCAAAGAAGATGGCAGCGTTACGGTTCTTGATAGAATGGGCAATAGCCTCACCGGAACATGGAGCACCAGGGTGAATGACTGGAGGGTGCTTTTGAAGCTTGAATTTGATGTTCTCGTCGACTTCAATCTGGAATGGTTCGTCTATGAAATAGCGCCAGGCAAGATCAAATTATTCTCCGGTGAGGGCAATAGAATCTTGATGGAAAGCGTATGTGACATCATCGACCAGGATCCCAATACGCTCAGGGGCATCTTAAGGGAATGCAATTGGGTGATAGAAGAAGTGACGGTAGGCGGTGAGGAGATCCGGAGGCTTTTGGGCTTTGAGTTCGAATTCATGGCCGAAGGCGTGGTGACCTTGAGCAATGGGGAACTGACCTCCCAAGGTACCTGGGAAATCGCATTGAATGCCCAAGGCAGGTTGGTGATGGCCATTGTAATGGGTGAAGAGCCCGGCGTAAGTTTTGAGTGGCCCTTGAGCGAGTTGAGGAACGATCGATTGAAATTTGAAATCGAGGGTACCGATTATGAACTGATCTTGGAGCGCGTTTGCAACGACAACATCGATGACGGTGATGTCATGGAAATAAGAAACATCCTTATGGGCGGCGATTGGATGGTCGCACAATTTAGCAGTGGCGAGGTGGATGAGACAGCCGATTTTATGGCGTATACCTTTAACTTCCAAGGTGCCAATGTGCTCGCCGTGACCACTGGTGAAACCGGCCCGACCTTGCTGGCCTACTGGAGGGTGCTCAGAAACAGCGATGGCAAATTGAAGGTTTATCTCAATTTAGGGGAGGAAAACCCGCTCGGCGAGCTTACCGATGACTGGGACCTTTTCGAAATCGATTCCAACCGTATGGCTTTAAAAGATATCAGCGGCGGTAATAGCATCATGGATATCCTGGTTTTTGAAAAAAAATAAATCATTGAAGGCCCGGTGCCGATGCTCCGGGTCTTTTTACTTAACCTAAAAACATGAAGATGAAGCTGAAAGACATAATCCCAATACCGATCTTATTGATCACAATGGTCATTGCTTCGTGCAGCAAGGAAGAAAGCAATTCAACGAATGAAACAGACCCTCTGAATACCGACGCGATAAAGAGTGCCATGGCGAATGGTTCGTGGCAGATCAGTTATTATTTTGATACGGATATGGAGGAGACCTCAGAATTTACGGGATTCGTTTTCACTTTCAATGCCGATGGCATATTGAACGCCACCGACGGCAATACGGCACTATCCGGCGCATGGTCGATCGAGGATTCCGACAATGATACGGCCGATACCATGGATGATTACACCGAGTTCAATATTCTTTTTTCGTCACCGGCCAAATTTGCGGAACTCAGCGATGGATGGCAAATAATAAGCTTCAATTCCGATCTGATCGAACTCATCGATATCGGTGATGAAAGCGAAGGGGACGAATACCTGACATTCGAAAAAATATGATTTAAACTTTTTGCCCAATACCTTTTTTGCCCCACAAGAAAACGTTCATCGAAAGATGGGCGTTTTTTTTTTCAGGGCAGTCCCATGGATGCAAAACCGATCAAACAAAGGGGTCGCCGAACGGGGTTCGCCCTCTATAAATCTTCTTGGCAGTGGCCACGATATTTTGTTACTTTGCAATCCCCGTAAACAAGCGATACAATGTTCGATAGTTTAAGTGAAAAGCTGGATAAGGCCTTACATGTCCTCAAAGGACATGGTCAGATTACCGAAATCAATGTGGCCGAGACCACCAAAGAGGTGCGCAGGGCTTTGTTGGACGCCGATGTCAACTTCAAGATCGCCAAGGAATTTACCAATAGGGTAAAGGAGAAAGCTTTGGGCCAAAATGTGTTGACCACACTGCAGCCGGGGCAATTGATGGTGAAGATCGTGAAGGATGAACTCACCGAGTTGATGGGGGGCGAAAATGAAGGGATCGATTTGTCGGGTAACCCCTCCGTTATTTTGATGTCGGGGCTGCAAGGATCTGGGAAGACCACTTTTTCTGGAAAATTGGCCAATTTTCTCAAAACCAAAAAATCAAAGAAACCCTTATTGGTGGCTTGCGATGTCTATCGCCCGGCTGCCATCGACCAATTGCATGTGGTCGGGGAACAGATAGGGGTCGAGGTCTATTCCGACAAGGATAACAAAGACCCCGTCGCCATCGCGCAAGCAGGTATCGCACATGCCAAATCGAAGGGCTATAATGTGGTAATCATCGATACCGCGGGCCGTTTGGCCGTTGATGAAAAAATGATGGCCGAGATATCGAATATCCACAAGGCCATCAAGCCCCAAGAAACCCTTTTTGTGGTCGATGCCATGACGGGGCAAGATGCGGTGAACACGGCCAAAGCCTTCAACGACATCCTCAACTTCGATGGGGTAATATTGACGAAACTCGATGGGGATACCCGCGGAGGGGCGGCCATATCGATTAAATCGGTGGTCGACAAGCCGATCAAGTTTATCGGTACCGGCGAAAAGATGGAGGCCATAGACATCTTCTATCCTTCGAGAATGGCCGAAAGGATCTTGGGAATGGGCGATGTGATCTCCTTGGTGGAGCGCGCACAGGAACAATTCGATGAAGAGGAGGCCAGGAAAATACAGAAGAAGATCGCCAAAAATAGGTTCGGGTTCGACGATTTCTTAAGTCAGATCCAACAGATCAAAAAAATGGGCAACATCAAAGACCTGATGGGCATGATCCCAGGGGCCGGAAAGGCTTTGAAGGGGATGGATATCGATGATGATGCCTTCAAACATATCGAGGCGATCATCCATTCGATGACCCCCGACGAACGTACCACTCCGGCTAAACTTGATGTTAGCCGTAAAAAACGAATCGCCAAGGGAAGCGGGAGAACCATTCAGGAAGTGAATCAATTATTGAAGCAATTCGATCAAATGGGCAAAATGATGAAGATGATGCAGGGCGGTGGCGGCAAAAAAATGATGCAGATGATGGGGGGCATGAAAGGCTTGAAGTAAGTAACTTCGCTTTATTGCTTTTCTGCAACGTCCTTTTCATGTTTAAGAGATTCCCTGTTGAGGGTCGATTCCGGATCAACCCGTTCAATAATGTTCCAATTGATGAATAAATCAAAGAAAAACCATTCCGCATTACCTAATCGCAAAAAGCAAGCCTAAATTCGAATCCCATGGAAATCCTTGACGGAAAAAAAGTATCGAACCAGATAAAGGAAGAAATCACCGCCGAAGTGAGCAAAATGAAGGAACGGGGCGAAAAAGTACCCCATCTTGCGGCCATCATCGTGGGCAATGACGGCGCCAGCCTTACCTATGTGGGAAGCAAGGTCAGATCCTGCGAAAGGGTGGGCTTCGAGTCGACCATGGTTCGGATGCCGAGCACCACTTCGGAATTGGAACTGCTGAACAAAATCGATGAGCTCAACCAAAATTCCGATATCGATGGCTTTATTGTACAGCTGCCCCTTCCCGAACAGATCGATACCCAAAAAGTGATCATGGCCATCGACCCCGATAAGGATGTAGATGGTTTCCATCCCACCAATTTTGGAAAAATGGCGCTCGACATGAGTACCTTTATCCCTGCCACGCCCTTCGGTATCCTTGAACTCTTGGAAAGGTACAAGGTCGACACCAAAGGAAAGCATACCGTGGTGATAGGCCGGAGCCATATCGTAGGCCGCCCGATGAGCATTTTGATGGGAAGAAAAGGATGGCCCGGCAATTCAACGGTGACCCTGACCCATAGTCATACCAAGAACATTACCCAGATCACCTCGCAAGCCGATATCATCATTTCTGCTTTGGGCGTGCCCAATTTTTTGAAGGCGGAAATGGTAAAAGATGATGCCGTGGTCATCGATGTGGGTATTACACGCGTTCCAGACGATTCTGAAAAGGGCTACCATATCGCCGGGGATGTCGATTTTGAAAATGTCAGCAAAAAGGCCTCCTTTATAACCCCGGTTCCCGGCGGGGTAGGACCCATGACCATTGCCATGCTCCTTAAAAACACGCTTTTGGCCAGAGAGCGCCATCGCAGCAGGAACTAGCCTAGTATTAAATGTTCTTGACCCGTAATTACCTTTGCCCGGCTTAGGTAGGGAAACCCGATGTTTGGTCAAAATAAATTTTGGGACCAAGGGGATGGCCTAATGGATCAATGGCGTCGTTCGAATTGTGTCCGAATTTTATTCGGCTTTCAATGTGCAAGATCGGGATTCGCTTTTCTTGCCACCATCGGAAAGGATTAAAATATGGTAATCCGACACCCTTCCCTTTTCCGCCCCCTTGGGTTCAATGGGAAACAGTATACCTCAAATAAAATCCCTCACCTCCGAGGGATTTTTATTTTGGAGTGGGCTCAACCCCCGTGTTCAGGGAATCGTTTGGGGTAAGGATGTCCAGATCGGTATTCCGTTCATCATTGGTACAATGGGACAGCCCGATGCAGAGGGCCAATAAAACCAAGATTGCGATCAGCTTTTTCATATCAGGTAATTTGCCAAGGTCCATCACCATGAAACTATGGTAATAAAACGTTGGAAAGGCGAATTTGTTATTTGCCGATCAAATCAAATTCAGTACCTTTTCTCGAAATAACCATTCCATGAAAAAATACTTTCTGTTGCACCTTTTGGCCCTCTTATGCCTGAATGCCTGCGAAACCAATAAAGAGAAAAAATCGAATTTTAGCATCAACGTCAGCTTTTCGGATGCCATTGGCCAAGAAGCTTTGGATGGTCGATTGCTGTTGATGTTATCCAACAATAGCGAAGCGGAGCCCAGGTTTCAGATCAATGACGGACTACAGACCCAAATGATTTTTGGAATGAACGTGGATGGCATGAAAGCGGGCGATTCAAAAACATTTGATGGCGATATCTTCGGATTTCCTTATCCCAGTTTGGCAGAAGTGCCCCCGGGGGAGTATAGTGTGCAGGCCCTGTTACATGTGTACGAGACTTTTAACCTTTCTACGGGGCATACCGTAAAATTACCCATGGACAACGGGGAGGGCCAGCAATGGAACCGATCTCCCGGAAACCTGTATAGCAAGCCCTTTAAGGTCACCGTTACGGAAGCGGGACTTCAAGACATCAACGTGGTCATGGATCAGGTGATTCCTCCGATAGTTGAACCGGAAGACACCGACTGGATCAAACATATCAAGGTGAAGTCCGAAAAACTGTCCGCTTTTTGGGGAAGGGACATGTACCTTGGTGCCCATGTCTTGTTGCCGAAAGGCTTTAAAGAGCATCCCGAGGCCAAATATCCCTTGATGATTTTTCATGGACATTTTCCTTCAGATTTTGGAGGTTTCCGAACCACGCCGCCCGACCCCGGCCTTGAATCCGAATATTCTGAAAGGTTCCAGCTGGAAGGGTACAACATTATAGAGCAACAGGAGGCCTATGATTTTTATAAGCGTTGGAACGAACCCGATTTTCCTAGATTTCTGATCATTGAAATTCAACACCCGACACCCTATTACGACGATTCGTATGCCGTGAACACGGCAAGCCAGGGCCCTTATGGCGATGCGATCACCTATGAGTTGCTACCGGAAATAGAAAAGCAGTTCCGAGGTTTGGGCGAAGGATGGGCGCGGTTTCTTTATGGAGGCTCTACGGGGGGTTGGGAAGCCTTGGCAGTTCAGGTAAAATATCCCGATGAATACAACGGCTGTTTTGCCGCTTGTCCGGATCCCATCGATTTTCGGGCCTACTGTTTAACCGATATCTATGAAGATGAAAACGCCTACTACTATACCAGTGCACATAAAAAAGTGGAAGTGCCCAGCCATCGAAATTATTTGGGGCAGATACAGTCGACCATCCGCGAAAGCAACCACTTGGAACTGGTCTTGGGAGATAAGAGCCGTTCGGGCCAGCAGTGGGATATTTGGGAGGCCACTTATTCCCCACAAGGTCCTGATGGCTACCCCGTAAGGCTCTGGGACAAAATGACCGGGAAAATCGATCATGAAGTGGCCGAGTATTGGAAGGAGAATTATGACCTGCGCCATATTATGGAAAGGGATTGGGACAAGCTGGGGGAAAAATTGAAGGGCAAGATCAATATCTATTGTGGCGATATGGACAACTATTATTTGAACAATGCGGTATATCTCATGGAGGATTTTCTGGAACGTACCACCGACCCTTATTATGGTGGAGAAGTGTTATACGGAGATCGTGACGAACACTGCTGGAACGGCGACCCCGATCAGCCCAACGCTATCAGCCGCTTGAGGTACAACAGCATGTACATACCCAAGATCATGAAACGTATAGCCGAAAGCGCACCTAAAGGAGCCGATCTGAAAAGTTGGCGGTACCAATAACCGTTCCCTTCATCGTAGAGGGTTTGAATGAAATATAAAAACGGATCTAAGTTGTTCCCATGCTTGAAGGGAAAGGGGCGACGACCAACATTTATAAGGTGCCATTCCATATTTAGTGTTATATTTATTCAGATAACAGGCATCCCTGATCGGATGTCGACTACCTTAAACAAGTCAACATGCAACTATCACGACGCAATTTCATAAAAAAAAGCGCCTTCGCGGCAACCGCGATTTCCTTTCTTCCCACCTATGCTGCCAAACTGCCCAAGAAGCGGCTTAAAACAGGGGTGCAACTGTATTCGATACGGGACGAAATGAAAACAGACCCCCAAGGCAGCTTGGAAAAATTGGCCAAAATGGGCTATAAGGTGGTCGAGCATGCCAACTATGTAGATCGAAAATTTTATGGATGGTCAGCCTCTGAATTTAAGAATATCATGGATGGGCTTGGCATCAAAATGCCAAGCGGTCACACTGTTTTGGGCATGAACCATTGGGATGCATCGAAAAAAGATTTTACCGACGCTTGGAAATATACCGTTGAAGATGCGGCAACCGTCGGGCAGGATTTTGTAATCAGTCCATGGCTCGACGAGAAGATATGGAAAGACTATGACCAACTCCTGGCTTTTATGGAGATATTCAACAAATGCGGGGAGCTTTGTCGAAAGTCGGGCATGAAGTTCGGCTACCACAACCACGATTTTGAATTCGACCAACAGGTGAACGGGCAAGTTTTATACGACCTGATCCTTCAGAATACAGATCCCAATCTGGTGATCCAACAGCTCGATTTTGGCAATATGATCAACGGAGGTGCCAAAGCAGATCCGTGGTTGGAAAAATATCCCGGCCGATTCCCATCGGTGCACGTGAAGGATATGATCAAAGGCAGCGGTGACCACCCTTATGAGAGTACCATATTGGGCGAAGGCATCGTCGGCGTGGAGGAGGTAATTCAAAAATGCAAAAAATTGGGCGGTACCACTGATTTTATCATCGAACAGGAATCCTATCAGGGAAAAACCCCCATGGAATCTGTCGATGCCGACCTGAAAATCATGAAAGGTTGGGGCTATTAGATCTTTGTGGTTTGGCTTTAAAGAAAGTTTGGACGTCACTCGGCCTTCTTGATACAAAAATGCAGCACTCGGCAATTCCAACAAATCCATCTAAAACAGGGCCTTCCCATCTGGTCTTAGACATTAAAAACATGGGTAGGGTTCCCCTACCGATCAACAAACGAATAACGCAAAACCATATTCAACAATGAAAAAAAATTACTTTGCCGTTGCCATGATGCTCATCATAGGCCCGTTGTATTTGTGCGGTCAAAAAGCGACCCTACAAAAGAAACAAGAAGTACTGGCTTCCGTTGCCAAACATCAGGAGGAACTCGTAAAGATCAGCGACCAGGTTTGGGCATTTGCCGAACCTGCCATGATGGAGTACGAATCTGCAAAAGTGTTGGCAGATTATGCCGAGGCACAAGGTTTCACGGTAGAGCGGGCTGTGGCTGATATCCCCACAGCCTTTATCGCGACTTACGGTTCGGGCAGTCCGATTATCGGGATATTGGGGGAATTCGATGCCCTGCCCGGACTTTCCCAAAAAGCATTGCCCACCAAGGAACCACTACAGGTGGGGGCTGCTGGCCATGGTTGTGGTCATAATATGTTCGGGGCTGGCAGTTTGGGTGCTGCCATTGCCATCAAGGAATTGATGGAAGCCGGAAAATTGAAGGGAACCATTCGTTTCTACGGCACCCCCGCAGAAGAAGATCTGGCCGGAAAGGTATATATGGCCCGTGCCGGTTTGTTCAATGACCTCGACGTTTGTCTCGACTGGCATCCCTCCTACGAGAACGAGGCCAATATGGCCAGTTCCCAAGCGGTATCGGATTTTACCGTTTCCTTTAAGGGGAAGAGTGCCCATGCGGCGGCCGACCCATGGAATGGCAGGAGTGCTTTGGATGCCGCCGAATTTTTTACCACCGGCATCAATTCGCTCAGGGAACATGTACAACCTACCGTTCGCATGCACTATGTGTATACCGATGCAGGGAAAGTGCCCAACGTCATTCCCGACAAGGCGAGTGTCTGGCTCTGGATACGCGATTCGAAGCGGAGCGGAGTGGCCGAAGTTTCGGAGCGGATGAAAGATATTGCCAAAGGCGCTGCGTTGATGGCGGGGGTTGAGGTAGAAGTGAAACTCAACAGTGGTCTTTATGAATTATTGATCAACGAGGCAGGTGCCAAAGCACTTCAGAAAAACATGGAGTTTGTGGGTCCGATCACCTATACCGAGAAGGAATTGGCTTTCGCTGATGAAATCATGACCGAATATGGCGCGGAACCAAAGGGAATCAGCGGTGACATCCAACCATTGGGGTCTGAATTCCAGGAGGTTCCCGGGGGGTCTACCGACGTAGGCGATGTGAGTTACATCGTTCCGGAAATCACCTTACTGGCCACCACGGCGCCCTATAATTCCCCATGGCACTCTTGGGTGGTCGTGGCCTGTGGCGGCATGGAAATCGGCCATAAAGGGATGCTTTTTGCCGCCAAGTCATTGGGAACGACCATGGTCGACCTATTCGAAGATGAAAACTTGCGCAAACAGATCAAGGAAGAATTTTTGAAAAGGAAGGGGTCTGAAGTTTGGGAAGCCATGTTGCCCGAAGGGCCTCCACCGGTGCCTCACAGAACCGCGGGCGCACAATAAAAAGTAAATTGGGATGAACTCGACGAACAAGGTAGCTTGGATAGTGTTTGTGGTTTTGGCCATAGCAGTCGGGCTCTACCCCTTGACCTATTTTTTTATTGATAGGGAGTTTGGCCTGCTGGCTTCGAAAAGTGACGCGCTGCTGTCAAATGTGTTTTGGAACATCGGGTTTTATGGCCATATCCTTTTTGGAGGCCTGGCTCTCTTGATCGGGTGGTCGCAGTTCAGTAAAAAAATGAGGACGGCCCATCTGAAAAGACATCGCTTGGTGGGAAAGATTTATATCGTATCCGCGCTGATCAGCGGCAGTTGCGGTATTTATATTGCCATTTATGCAACCGGGGGGATTATTTCCACACTTGGATTTATGGGTTTGGGATGTCTTTGGCTGTTTACGACCCTTAAGGCCTATTCCGCCGTAAAAAAAGGTGACCTCCAACTGCACCAAGGCTTTATGATCTATAGTTATGCCGCCTGTTTTGCGGCGGTCACTTTGCGCATATGGCTGCCCGTATTAAGCCTACTGCTAAAGGATTTCGTTTCGGCCTATCGTATGGTGGCTTGGCTATGCTGGGTACCCAACATCGTCTTCGCCTATTTTTGGGTAAGGCGAAAAGGAATCATTTTAGGTTGAATCGCGAGAATGGCCCCACCCCCGCGTTGCTCAAAAAGGGCATTCGTAGTTATCTATAATCGATAAGGTATTATTGCTATCTTTATAAGGGATATCGGTCCAAAAAATGATCTTGGCCTTGTCCTCATTCAATTTATGAACCACTAATTTATGCAAACATGATCACTATTTTGGCGTTATTGGGCTTACTGGTAATGATTTTCGTATTCCTGGTTGGAATATTCAATCGATTCGTAAAGAATAAGAATGTGGTGAACGATGCCTGGAGCAATATCGACGTCGCGCTAAAAAGGAGATACGACCTCATTCCCAACTTGGTGGAAACCGTAAAGGGTTATGCCAAACACGAAAAATCAACCTTTGAAGCGGTAATCAATGCGCGAAACGCCGCCATGCAGGTTCCGAAGGGGGACATCAATGCCCAAATCAAAGCGGAAAACCAATTGCAACAGGGCCTGAGAAGTATTTTTGCACTTGGGGAAGCCTATCCAGATTTAAAGGCCAACGCCAATTTCCTGGATCTACAGGAAAAATTGAATACCATTGAAGAAAATCTTGAACGCAGCAGACGCTATTACAACGGCACGGTGAGGGAAAACAACACCTATGGCGAGAGTTTCCCAGGGGTCTTGTTTTCGGGCATGTTCAAGTACCAGCATTTCGACTTTTTTGAAACCGATGAAGCCAGTAAGGCCAATGTCAAAGTTGATTTTTCCTAGCTGGTAGATTTCGATCCAACAATGCCGATTTCACGTAGCCCCTTTTCCGACCTGTTTTGGCAAAAAATTCCATATGGGGTTAATCAGCACAATACGAATTACGGCCAAACGGATATTTAAAAAAGGGGAAGGCATCAAACTTGGCGACATGAAGAAATTCATTCTGTTTGTTTTTATAGTACTGTGGTCGTTGGCGGTCTCGGCCCAGGATTTTGTGGTAAAGAACTATTCGGTCGAAATCTTTATCAACGAAAAGGGCTATTTCGATGTGGTTGAAAATTATGACTTGAATTTTGAGACCTACAAGCACGGGATATACCGCACCATATTAACCAACTACGACCTTATCGATTCGGCGGGCAACCCTGCAAAACGAAGGATAAGGATTGACAACATCGAGGTTCCCAATCATAAATTCGAAGCTCCTTTCGATTTTGTCCAAAAAATGACGGATCAAATCGATATCAAGATAGGGGACAAGGACATCACCTTGATCGGGCCGCAGCATTATGAAATCAAGTATCGGGTCTACAACGCCTTTCTTTTTGAAAACAGCCAAATACGATTTTATTGGAACCTCAAACCCCAAGACTGGCAGGCCGATTTTGAGCAGATCAACTTTAAGGTGTACCCGCCGGGACAAGTTCGGTTAGGGCCGGAAAATTGTTTTGTGTACAGCGGTGCCAGGGGAACTTCTTCTTTGACCGAAGATATGGAGATCACCTTCAATAGCGGTTCATTGGAAGGCAGGAGCCGGCGCAATTATACATCGCATCCCGGCGAGAGCGTTACGGTCTTGATCAATCTACCTCTCCAATCGGTGGAGGAATTTAAGCCTTTTTGGCCTTTTTGGGACAAGTTTGGCTGGTTGTTCCTCATAGCCGCATTGTTCGTTGGGTTTTATGCAACTTGGCATAAGTATGGCAAAGATGAACGGGTCGTTCGCACCACGAGCTATTATCCTCCCGAAAACCTGGATCCCGCAATGGCGGGTTTCCTCATCGATGATAAGGCCGACCATTCCGACCTCATATCCCTCTTACCACATTGGGGGTCCCAAGGCCATCTCAGGATAGAAGAAATTCCCAAGAAAGGCCTTTTTGGAAAGAAGGATACCAAACTGATCCGTTTGGGTCCGCTGCCGGAAACCGCCCCTGAATATGCCAAGGAAATGTTCGACGGGTTGTTCGGGAGCGATTCCAATATGGCGGAAGCCGAAGTTTTGGTAAGTAGCCTGAAGGACAGTTTTTATACCACCATGGCCAGTGCGCGCAGTATTTTGAAGGATAAGGCACAGCCCTATTACGAAGCCGAATCGAAAAGGGTACAAACCTTCACCTTGGTCATCTTGATCGTCTCGGCCATACTGCTATCGTTGTTGGGCCTGTTCTTCTGGGGAATTCTGGCCTGTGTAACGATCTTGTTGAGCTGCCTGATCTTACTTGGTTTCAATGTGTATATGGTCAAGAAGAACAGCAGGGGGAATCGGGTGCTTTCGGAACTGAAAGGGTTTAAACAATTCATAAAGGTCGCGGAGGAAAACAAATTGAAAATGTTGCTGCAAGATGATCCCCATTATTTTGAAAATACCATGGGCTATGCCCTCGCCTTCGGCATGTTCGAAAAATGGGCCAAAAAATTCGATGCGCTCAACGTACCCCCTCCCCAATGGTATACCTCAACTTCGGGCCATATGTTGGGCATGCAGCAGTTCTCAAAATCGTTCTCCGGGGCCATGACTTCTACCCAATCGACCATGGTGAGTGCCCCATCGAGCAGTGGATCGTCGGGAGGCGGTTCTTCAGGTGGCGGCTTCGGCGGTGGCGGTGGCGGCAGTTGGTAAAGCTAAAATGGGGGAATCATATTTTAGTGGCAAAAATCCATACTGTTTTAGTATCTTGTTATCAAGAACCACCAAGACACTATTTTATGAGAATTCTCTTCACTTTCCTATGTAGTTTTTGTATGACCTTGATGGCCTTTGGCCAGACCGGAAAAGTTTTCGACAACCTTTCGATGACCAGTAAAATTTTGAAAAGTGAGCGGAAATATGCCGTATACCTGCCACCGGATTATGAAACTTCAAGCCGGACTTATCCCGTATTGTACCTATTGCATGGCGGTGGAGATGATCAAACCGGCTGGGTGCAGTTCGGGGAGGTGCTCCGCATCGCAGACAATGCCATTAAAGACGGTACCGCAACGCCTATGGTAATCATCATGCCCGATGGAAATACCGGTAAAAGGGGATATTTCAATGTAGGCGAATGGAAATATGAGGATTTCTTTTTTCAGGAGCTGATGCCCTATGTCGAAAAAACCTATCGCATCAAGGGCGAAAAACGCTTTCGAGCCGTGGCGGGACTCTCGATGGGCGGTGGGGGTACCTTTATGTATGCGTTGCACCATCCTGAACTGTTTTCATCGGCCTGTCCGTTGAGCGCCTCGGTAGGATCGCTCACCCTGGATGATTTGAAGGATAGGCTTAAAAGGAACGGCGATCAATTGACCGAAGAACAAACACAAAAATTCTTCGAACAGCACAGTGCCCTTAACCTCATAGAAAGCGTTCCCGTGGAGGACATCAAATCGGTACGGTGGTACATCGACTGCGGTGATGATGATTTTTTGTTCGAAGGGAACAGCCTGGTACATATCGCCATGACCAAAAAGGAAATCCCGCATGAATACCGCGTACGGGATGGACGGCACAGCTGGACCTATTGGCGAGAGGCACTGCCGACAGTACTAGGCTTCGTATCCGATGCTTTCCATCAATATTGAATTTGGCATGATTAAAAAAGTTGCTTTCCGGGTTTTGGCATTTATAGTGCTCTTTGTGGTGGTTTCAATCATCTTGGAAGGGGAATATACCCTCGCCATGTTACAAAAAAAATTACGCGATGGCCTGGTCATTGGGTTTATTTATGGAATCATCCTTTGGGCCGTCTATCAATGGAATAACAAAAAAAGAAGGTCATGAAATATAGAAGGTTTGGAAAAACCGATTGGCAGGTGAGCGAAGTTGGTTATGGTATGTGGGGCATGGCGGGCTGGACCGAATCGGATGATCGGCAATCTGCCAAGTCGCTCGATTTGGCGGTAGACCATGGGGTCAATTTTTTTGATACCGCCTGGGGCTATGGGGAAGGTCACAGTGAGGAACTATTGGGGCAATTGGTCCGAAGATATCCCGATAAGAAGTTGTATACCGCCAGTAAAATTCCACCTATGAATTTCAAATGGCCCGCCAAGCCGGAGTATCGATTCGAAGACTCCTATCCAACCTCCCATATCGTTGCGTTCACGGAAAAGACCCTTAAAAATTTGGGATTGGAACAATTGGATCTGATGCAGTTCCATACCTGGGACGATGGTTGGGCCGATAGGGAAGAATGGCAACGCGCCGTACAAGATTTGAAATCCTCGGGAAAAATTGGTGCGATGGGCATCAGTATGAACCGATGGGAACCTGAAAACGGGATCAAGGCATTAAAAACGGGGATGCTCGATGCGGTTCAGGTCATCTACAATATTTTTGATCAAAATCCAGAAGATGTCCTTTTCCCATTGTGCGATAAAATGGATATTGGAATCATCGCCAGGGTCCCCTTTGACGAGGGTACTTTAACCGGCAATATCACCAAAGAGACCACCTTCCCTGAAGGGGATTGGCGGGGTACCTATTTTGTGCCCGAAAATCTTATACCTAGCGTGGAACATGCCGATGCCCTTCGTCCCTTGATTCCCCAGGGAATGACGATGGCCGAGATGGCACTGCGTTTTATCTTGATGAACAAGTCGGTGGGCACCGTTATTCCCGGAATGCGTAAGGAAAGGAATGTGCTCGCCAATACGGCGACCAGCGACGGCAAGCGCTTGACTGCCGCGTTGCACCAAGCATTGCGGAAGCACCGTTGGGATCGAAAGCCTACGGCCTGGTCGCAATAGAACGGACCATGAGCACTCAGTAGTGAAGGTGTTAAAAATCACCAACTTGCCCGTGTTGTACGATTGAAAACAATGATGTTCAGGTTCAGGAAAGTTTTAGCTTGTCCTTGTTTAATGTGAGCCACTTTTTGAATGTCAGCAATTCCGGGTTTAATTTTTTGGCCAGGGAAATAGGCCGTGCCCCACAAAACTCCTGATCAAATTCGGCATTGACCTGAAACATATTACCGAGATCATCGGCCCCCGGAAAATCAAAACTGCGATAAACCGATGCGGGCACATTGTTATAGGTTACAGATATGCCGTAAACATTGGAAAAGGTGTCGGCCATTTGTTGACCTGTTAGATGTTCCCCTGCAATCCCCACCGCTTTGTTTTGGTAGGTCTTAGCTTGTTTGATGATGCCAAAGGCACATTTGCCAATATCGGCAACCGCGATTCCCGGCAACTTCTTGGTGCCGATAGGGAATGTGATGGCGTATTTCCCATCAGGCCCTTTTTGGGGCCCCGAGCCTAAATAGATGAAGTTTTCCCAGTAGAATGAGGTATATAAAAGGGTATACGGAATGCCACTTTTTTCGAAATAGGCGTTCGATTCCCCTTTGGCATCAAAATGGGGCACTTTGTACTTGCCCATCAAGGTGGGCATGCGATTGTCTTCCAATGGAACCCATTTGCGGGTATCTTCCAAAGTGGACCAAATGACGTGTTTTAATTGTGCCTCCTTTGCAGCTTCGGCCATGTTTTTGGCATTTGACATTTCCTTTTCTGGCGAAAAATGATCCCAGAAAAAGGTGACACAATAGGCGGCATAGGCCCCTTTAAAAGCTTTGATCAAACTGCCCTTGTCATCGACACTGGCTTCCACTACTTCCGCACCTTGCTTGGCTAGGGCTTTGGCCTTGTCCGAATTTTTATTTCTTGTAATGGCCCTAACCGCAAATTCATGCTTTGGGTCGCTCAAAATGGCTGCGACCAAACTACCTCCTTGCGCTCCTGTGGCACCCACAACAGCAATTATCTTTTTTTGTCCCATGGTGAATGATTTAGTATAAAAAGGGGGACCTTTAAATTACAAATAATTCATGTTCGGCGCAATAGATCCTCGCGATATTTAAATCAAGTAGAAGGTGTTTCATTCACAGGATAAGATTCGCCGCAGTTACATATAAAAATGGTTTTTTGGGACAAAAGACCCTATTTGGCGAAAAGTTGGTCGATATCCTTGAAATGCCTTGATTGTTAAAGCAATCCCTATGGCATCCATAAAGAACATGTCGCTACCATGGACTTCCCCATTCCAAAAAAGGAATCTTGAGAAGCGCTTTCAAATATTCACTTTAAAAGGTGCAGGTTTTTGGACCGGTTTGAAGGTTTTTTGTCGATGATTTTGGGTTTTATATCGAAAAAAGAGGCCATGGCGTCAAAATCAGATGGAAATTGACCTAAATCATTATACATCCATGGTAGGCAGGGTAATTTTGCCCAAGTAATTTTTGGTATTACCTATTAATCCCTATCAAACTTTAACAAATGAAGAAGAGTGCACCCCACATTACACGGCTTTTTATTTTGGCCATAGCCGTAGGTCTTTTGTCGTTTATTCCCTTTTTTGTAGGTCCTGGTCTGACATCGCCTGAGCCGATAGGTCCGTTTTTGAATGGGATATTTCCCAATAGACCCACTGTCAATCAACCTTATAGGATTGCGTTTCCAAACCTTAGGTTCGATTCACCGCTAACGTTTACGCCGGTACCGAATACCAATGTTTTGATCGTAGGGCAACGTAACGGTATTGTCTATTCGTTTCAAAATGATGATGCGGTAAGCAGTAAAAAGCTATTGGCCGATCTTTCCAATGATGTGGGTGTAGTATGGGACGGCGGTTTTTTGGGACTTGCCGTACATCCCGATTTTGGGCAGCAGGGCAAGAACTATATGTACGTGTGGTATACCACCAAAGATGCACAAGGCAGGCATTATCCCAATGCATTTTTGAGTGGGTTCGGGTGTAATCTTGAAGATCATTGGGGCAGCTATCTCTATTTGAAAAGAATCGAGGTAGACCCAACTACCTACGTCATGGTGCCAGGCTCAGCGTTTACCATGATAAAGATGAGAATGTACGGATCAACACATAGGGGCGGCGGAATGGTGTTTGGTGATGACGGGTTCTTGTATGTGGCCACTGCAGACCAATGCGCATACAATAAACCACAAGATATTGCAGGTAATTTGGATGGAGGCGTATTGCGTATCGATGTTGATATGGATGCAACAAAAAGCCACGCGCCGTTGCGGAAAATGCCTCAAAATTCAAGATTTTCCGATGAGGTTTCCGGTGAAGGATATTTTATACCCAATGACAATCCATTTTTAAGTCCTTCTGGAAACAACTATGAGGAATATTATACGATCGGACACCGAAACCCCCATAGAATGACCAAAGACCGGGCCACCGGAACAATGTATATCGGTGAAATCGGTGAGAATACACACGAAGAAATCAATGTGGTATCAAAGGGCAAGAATTACGGATGGCCCATATTCGAAGGGAATGTTGCGGGCGGCTCAAGCCAGTGCACAACCATGTACAACAACATGCCCCATGAACATCCTTTGGTGGCTTTTCCCCGATCGGATGCCAATGCCATCATCGGTGGTTTTGTGTACAGAGGGAATGAGATGCCCGATTTTTATGGAAAGTATATTTGTGCCGACTATGGCGTGGGCGAAGAAATCTGGGCTGTCGATACCGCAACGGGCGAGTACGAGTTTTTGACACAATTTGCACCAACCGATATCATATCCTTTGGTGAGGATCAAAGCGGGGAATTGTATCTTTTGAGTCAAGGCGATGGTGTTTATTTGTACCGACTTACCCAAAATTCCCGACCTTTTGGCGAGGTTCCACGGCTTTTGTCCCAAACAGGGATTTTTCAGGATTTGCAGACCTTGACCCCCAACAATGGGGTCATCCCCTATGATCTTACTGAGGCATTTTGGTCTGATGGCGCCTTAAAAGACCGTTGGATGGCCATACCCAATGATGGAACTCATGATACCCCCGAGGAACAGATTGTGTTTTCAGAGAATGGAGATTGGAATTTTCCGGTAGGTTCGGTCTTGATAAAACATCTGGAACTTCCGGTGGATGAAAACGACCCTTCTGTCATCAAAAGATTGGAAACCCGGCTTGTCATTAAAGCGGAGGATGGGTCTTACTATTATCTGGTGTATAAGTGGAACGATGAGGGAACCGATGCGGTGCTCTTGGAAGATGGTCTGGATGAACAAATCACCGTAAAACGGGAAGATGGCAGTACCCGCATACAAACATGGCATTATCCGAGTGGTCCGGAGTGTTTTTCATGTCATGATACCGGTGGTACTCTGGGTCCCAGGACCCGGTATCTCAATAAAGAAATCACCTATGACAAAACGGGCTTAAGCGCGAACCAATTGGTCACTTTGAGCCATTTGGGGATTTTGAACGAAAATATCGATGATGCCCAAGCTGCCCTTTATCAAACCCATAGAGCAATGGATGACCCCACTGCGAGTCTGGATGAAAAGGCGCGTTCTTATCTCGATCTCAACTGCGCTTATTGTCATCGGCCCGGCAGATCGGGTGAAAGGGCCCAGTTCGACCTCAGGTTGTTCAATACCTTGGCACAGACGGGCCTTTTGACGGCCGGTGCAAACACGCCGATTGGCGTGCCGGGCGAGAAAATAGTCGTAGCAGGTGATGCGTCCAGATCCATATTGTTCCATAGGACCAATTCAGTGAACAATGCGATCATGATGCCGCCATTGGCAAAAAATCTGGTAGATGAAAAAGCGGTTGCCTTGATTAGGGCATGGATCGATCAATTGGAACCCGAAATAGTAACGACAGGTATACAGCCCGGAATTTATCGAGTGACCAATGTGGGAAGTGGTAAGGTGATGGATGTTTTCAATTCATCAATGGAAACCCTGGCCGATATTGTACAATCCGATGTAAGCGCTGCAACCAGTCAACAATTTATGTTCGAGTACGCAGAGGGAAATTTTTATTCGATCAAGGCCCAGCATAGCGGATATTATTTGGATGTAGAAAACGATGGGCAGAGTTCGGGCGCAAATGTTCTGCAATATCCTTACAATGGCAATCCCAATCAGCAATGGGCCATCGAATATTTGGGCAATGATGAATATGCGATCAAGGGCAAGTCGAATGGTTTGTACTTGGGCGTGGAGAACAGCTCCATAGGGAATGGGGCCAGCATCAAGACCTATTTGAACGATGGTTCCGATTTCATGAAATGGAAGTTTACGAATTTAGCCAGTAACGCAGTTACGGGCGTAGCGCTTTCATCAGGTGAGTTGGTTTTGAACCTTGGAGAAAGCACGGATTTGGTTGCGTTGATAAGTCCAACCAACGCCAGTAATACTGCGGTTAATTGGAGTAGCAGCGACAGTAATATAGCCACCGTCGACGCGAACGGCCATGTAACGGCGCTATCTGCAGGACTGGCTACGATTACGGTCACTACCGAGGATGGGGGATATACCGCGACGCGTGCCATTACCGTTCAAAATGAAGTTGTCTATGTGAGCGGGGTAAGTGTTTCCGCATCATCAGTCACGTTATCAACGGGCGAGACTGTAAACCTGATCGTAACGATTGCCCCTGCAAATGCGCAAGACGCTTCGGTGGTATGGTCATCCAATGATGAAAGTGTGGCGACGGTCGATGGCAATGGGGTGGTGACAGCGGTCTCGGAAGGTTCGGCATCGATCAGGGTGACAACCAATGATGGGGGATTCACTGCAATGACGGCGATAACGGTGAACAATAATATGGTACATGTAGGCGGAGTGGGCGTTTCCCTGTCCACGGCCGTGCTGTTCGAGGGGGAGACCTTAACCTTGAATGCCACGGTTGCTCCGGCCAATGCCGATAACCCTTCTGTGGTATGGTCGACTAGTGACGAAAGCATAGCCATTGTCGATGCCGATGGACAGGTAACTGCGATTTCACAAGGCACGGTCATGATTACGGTTACAACAAACGACGGTGGGTTTACCGACGCTACGCTGATAACCGTTGAAAAATTGGAAAATGCAGATTTTGAATCGATACTCTATCCCAACCCGACGAAGGGACTGCTAAATGTAGATTTGCGAAAATACGGATCAGGAGCGGTAAAGGTCATGCTATTCAATGGACTTCGACAGAAATTGGCCGAGCATGTCTTCGATATGGAACATGGCGATTTTGAGCAAATTGACGCAACTACATTGTCTGTTGGCGTTTATTATCTCGCCTTTGAATCAGCCGGTCATAGAGAGGCCAAAGCCTTTATCGTGAGCAGATGATCGAGGGTTCTTTTGCGCGACAAAAAGAATGTTTCTATGGAAATATAGGATTACAAGCCAAAGTAGTGGCAAGAAAGTATGTTGTTCCATTATTTGGCGAAAAGTTGCCCGATATCCTTAAATGCCTTGAATTCCAAGGCATTCCCGGCGGGATCTAAAAAAAACATGGTAGCTTGTTCGCCCACTTGGCCAGCAAATCGGATATACGGTTCAATGATGAATTTCACCCCTTTTGTTTTTAGTTCTTGGGAAAAGATTTGGAAGCTGTCCCAAGGCAGTACCACGCCATAATGCGGTACGGGAACATCGTGCCCATCTACCGGATTGTGGTGCAGGCCCTCACTTTCAGCCTTTGGCTTGTAATGGATCACCAATTGGTGGCCAAATAGGTTGAAATCGACCCAGTGGTCGCTACTTCGGCCTTCCTCACAATTAAGTATTTCTCTGTAAAAGGTTCTGCATTCGGCCAGATTATGAACCGGGATGGCGATATGGAAAGGGGTCACTGCTTGCATTGTTTTCGATATATTAAGTCGTCCTCTTCGTGGCCTATGGCCCCTAAGGAAAGCGTCTAAATTAAGTTATTCCCGGGACTTTAAAAAATCGATGATCTGCTCGTTTATGTGCTCTTGGTGCATTGAATGGCCCAGGCCTTCGGTACTGATCAGGGTGCTTCCTTTCCAATGGGCAACTACACGTTCGGAGGCCTCATATTTTGTGATTAGGTCAAATTTGTCATGGAGCAACAAACCCTTTTTATCATTGGTTTCAACAAATTTTGCGGAGGAAAAATCCCTGATACGCATGCCAAATTTTGATTTGACATGGGCGTCGAGCGCGTTCATTACGGTATCATTGAACCGCAATAGTTGTTGATAATGTGCCATGACCTCATGAAATTCTGAAGGAGAGCCTATGGTCACGATTTTCTTAATGAAGGTTTCCTGGCGGATATAGTGGTGATAAAGTATGGCGAAACCGCCCATGGAATGCCCTATCAAATAGTCGGGAACGTATTTTTTGGAAAGGTGGTTCAGGGCTTCCTCATAGAGGAAAAGATGGAGTTGGGTTCCGGAGGAATGGCCATGGCCCGGGGCGTCAAAAGTAATGATATCGAAATCGGCCTCCCGAAGTTTTTCGATAAGGTTTCGCCACCTAAAACTGTTGCTCTCCCATCCATGCAGCAACAACACCCGCTCTTTGGTTCCTTTCCAACGATACGATTGTACCCTGTGTTCCCCGATGGTATGGAGTTCGTCTTGCGCATGCTGAAGATACTTTTCTTGATGGGGCAAAATTTTTCCCTTTCGAACCTTGATGAACAGGTCAAAGGCCTTTTTGGCCGCCATTTTCTTGGAGAACAGCGCCAAAAAATTCAAATAGAAACCATAAAATCGGGTAATGAATTTATAAGCGATAGGATGCATGCTTGGAAAAATTGATGGCCGATCAAAGCCAGGTTTCAACAGCTTTAACGAGGTTGTTCAGTCGATTCGGACTGCAATCGAAAAGCTTTTGTCAATCCCATCCCAACATCATGTATTTGATTTTGGCCTTGTCCGGAATTTGCACCGCTTCAATATTTACACTTGAGGCATAACGGAGACTGCTGGGCAGTTCTTCCTTGCTGATGGTAAAATAGACCTCACTTTCTTTCACGAGGATCAAAACGTTGTTCATCGAGGTAATCACTTTTTTGATGGTGTATGCCTCTTTGATATCCTTAAAAGTACTGTTGATATTGATGCCTTTTTCGGTATGGTAACGCACGTCCTCAAAACGCACATTCTGTATCCTTGGGATGCTATCCGAGCTGGGCGTAAGGGTGAGCAACAAATTGCCCCCTTTTTCAAATATCTTGAATCGCTTGGCCATGTTGCCAAGGTTAAGGGCGGCGGTATCCTGCACCACCGAGTCCTGGGCATAGATGAGCTCAATATCACGCGAGAGGCTATTTTTGTCCAACTTCCCAATGACTTCGTCTTTGATCAAATAGGTGGTGTCAACTTCGTTTTTACAATGGATCAAGAACAGGGCAAGAATGGCAATGGAAAATCGATGTTTCATAGACATTTGATGTGGTTTCCTTTTTTATAAATGGGTCTGGCAGCTGCCCCTTGAATCTAAGCCTTTTTTATTATCAATCAAATCGGAGGGTACCGATCAAAAATATCTGATTTCATGGTGAACATTGGCCCCATGCTATGGGCTTTGTTATTTATCGCATTACTTTTTTCAGGATTCCGAATACACTGCGTATAAACGTTGCGCTGGTAAGCACCTTGACCACGGGGTTCATGGCGGTGCTTCTTCTGCCGCTGGCGGTTCTCCGCACCGTTGTCTCTTCCTTCTCTTCCGCCCTTTCCTTCTCAGCAACCACTTCGGCCCTTTCTATTTTTTGGTTCAGGATTTCATAAGCACTTTCCCGATCTAAGATATCATTATATTTTTTGACCAGTTTGGAATTGTCGATTACTTTTTTCAATTCGCCATCGGTCAAAATATCCATCCTGCTCATCGGCGCGCGCAGCAGGGTCGCGGCCAAAGGGGTAGGCCTGCCCTTTTCGTCCAAGGCAGTGACAAGTGCTTCCCCTATCCCGAGAGAAGTCAGCACTTCTTTGGTATCGTAAAATTCGGAGTCTGGATAATTTTCAGCGGTAAGTTTTATCGCTTTTCGGTCTTTTGCCGTGAAAGCCCGTAGGGCGTGCTGCACCTTTAATCCCAATTGGGCCAGTACATCGTTGGGCACATCGGTGGGGTTTTGTGTCACGAAATACACCCCGATTCCTTTTGAACGAATGAGCTTGACAATATTTTCGATTTGATCCAACAGGGCCTTTGAAGCCTCATCGAATATCAAATGGGCCTCGTCGATGAAAAGAATTAGCTCTGGACGATCGCTATCGCCCTGTTCGGGAAAGGTAGCGTATATTTCGCCCAATAAACTGAGCATGAAGGTCGAGAAAAGTTTGGGACGATCCTGGATGTCGGTCAGGCGGAGAATATTGATATAGCCCCTGCCGTCAGCATCGATTCGGGTAAGGTCTTCCACTTCAAATGATTTTTCACCAAAAAAGAGGTCTGCCCCCTGTTGTTCCAATTCGATAACCTTCCTCAGGATGGTGCCTGTGGAACTGGTGCTGATTCGGCCATAATTTTTTGTGAATTCCGCCTTGCCGCCTTCTGTGGCGTATTGCAGCACTTTTTTGAAATCCTTGAGGTCCAATAACGGTAATTTCTGATCGTCGCAATACTTGAATATGACAGCCATAATGCCTTCCTGTGCTTCTGAAAGGTCTAAAATTCGGGAGAGCAATACGGGGCCGAATTCTGAAACGGTGGCCCTTAATTTAACACCATCCTGTTCTGAAAGGGAAAGGATTTCCACGGGAAAGGCTTTGGGCTCGAAAGGGATGCCTATCTTGGCATGCCGCTCGTCGATTTTGGGGTGACCGGGACTGGGTTGGGCCAGGCCGCTCAAATCTCCCTTTAAATCCATAAGCAGTACGGGTATGCCCTTATCGGAAAGGTTTTCGGCAAGCACCTGAAGGGTTTTGGTTTTTCCGGTCCCTGTTGCCCCGGCGATCAGGCCATGGCGGTTCAGGGTCTTAAGAGGGAGCTTTACCAAGGCGTTGGTAACCGCTTCTCCGTTCAGCATGGCGGCACCCATGGCGATAAAGTCGCCTTTGGTGGCATAACCTTCTTCAATTTGCTTTCTAAAATCGTCTTCGATGCTCATCCGATATTCATATTTTGCATAAAAATAAGGGAAAATTGGATAATGACGCAGTAATTACCGATCGGGATACCAACAAAAAAGGCTTTGATTAATTATAGTTACCATGATGAAGCCGTTTCCGATATTAAAACGATCGTCTTTTAAGGTCAGATACCGATGAAGCCGTATCTTTGCCAAATGAAAAAAGAGGATGTCTTGAGCTTGGTGGACGAAGGCCTGATGTTACCGCTGATGGAGGAGTTTTACACCATTCAGGGAGAGGGCTTTCACACCGGTACCGCAGCATACTTTATTCGGGTAGGCGGATGCGACGTCGGCTGCCACTGGTGTGATGTAAAGGAAAGTTGGAATGCGGAACTCCATCCGCCCACGGCCATCGATCAAATTGTTTTGAATGCTTCCCGACATGCCGATACCATTGTGGTAACGGGCGGCGAACCGCTGACCTGGGATATGGCCCCTTTGACGCATGCCCTCAAGGGAAAGAACTTAAAGACCCATATCGAGACTTCAGGGGCGTATCCGCTAACGGGCACGTGGGACTGGATCTGCCTTTCTCCGAAAAAGAACAAACTTCCCGTACCGCCCATTTACCAAAAGGCCCATGAATTGAAAGTGATCGTATTCAATAGGCACGACTTCGTATTTGCCGAAGAACAGGCGGCCCAAGTCAACCAAGATTGTATGCTTTACCTACAGCCTGAATGGAGTGTCAGGGATAAAATGACCCCATTGATCGTCGACTATGTGATGGAACATCCAAAATGGAAGGTATCGTTGCAGACCCATAAGTATTTGAACATTCCCTAAAAGCTTTATACGGTACACAACGGTGCGGGTCATGGCCTTCTAAGCTAAAATGATGCTTGCCGGGCCCCATGGTCATTTACCTTCCTCCATTGGCCTGCAGATCTGCCACGCACTCGGCATCCAGTGGCGGTATCTCAGCAAGGCCCTTGTTCCTTCGTTGTTCCAATAATTTCATCACGCTTTTACCGCTGAGGGCACATCCTGCCACCAGCACTTGGTCGGAGGCCAATATTTTTCCCGGGGCGCTTTTTCTGGCAAAACCGCCGAATTGCAGCTCCGCGCGCATTAGGCATCCCGATACGTTGCAATGGTTCACGGCGTCGGGATCCTCATGATCGGTCACCATTTCGGAACCCAAGTTGACCAAGCCGAACAAATGGCCGAATTCGTGGTTCAAGGTGGCCGTTTCCACATCGGCGTTGGTGATCAACGGACTTTGGGCGGCCAATTTCTTAACGGTGACCTCATGCACGATCATCGAGGTATTGCGGTACACGGCGCCCAAGGTCACCAAGCCCTCGGTTTCATCGTCATCATCGGAGGGGGCGTCAGCAAAGTAGATATATATGGCCAGGGTATCCCCGCTGTTATAGGCCGTTCTATTGTCGCTTTCCAATTCGGCGATTTCCTGCAGGGTAAGCGTTTCTTCATTGGGGGAAGGCAGTTCAGTGTAAACCATTTGAATGTTATCCTTGAACGTATGTAGCCTTAGGTAATCCACGAAATTGTTCATGGCCTCGGCCGTGGGCCTGAATCCTGTCACAAAAGCGATTTCGACAAGCAAGGTGCTGAAGTTGTCGTTCGACAGGATGTCATTCGCCGAATCTCCCGTACCCAGCAAGTTGGCCGATTTGTCGATAGGTTTTGGAGGCACTACCGGGTCATCTGAATTGTTTGAACAGCCAAACAACAAAAAGGTAACCAACAAAAGGAAGCACGAAGAAAATCTATCCATCATTATTGAATTTTTATGTTTTAAATGATTGCGCAAAAACCATACCTTCTTTCATTATTGCAATCCCAATCTTGCCAAATAGTCGTAATGGTTCCCGGAAATTACAAGTTCACAACTCATATCATGGGCTTCGACAATCTCCCTCAAACGTTCGAAATCGATGTAAAGCCAAGAAAAGGGCTTGCTTTGAACGCCTTTATATGCCATGGTGTAAGTGACTTCGCCATAATATGTACCGTTGTTGGGTACCCAATATCCCCCATCTTCATCTTGCTCGAACATATAAATAATATCGCTTGAATCCAACAGAATTTGTCCGTTAGGGTTTAAAAGCGATTTCAGGTGTTCCAGAAAAGGCCCCAATTTTTTCAATTTTTCAGCGATTCCTATGCCGTTCATCAGCATCAATAAGGTATCGAATTTACGGTCATGGTAATGAAGAATGTTGGTCTGCACCGTATTTTTGATACCCCTCCTGCGACAGGTTTCCACAGCGCCCGGGGAATGGTCGAGGGCAAAAACCTCAAAACCGTTCTGTTGCAAATAAAGACTATGGCTGCCAGCGGCACAACCGATATCGAGCACGGTACCTTTGCACAAGGCCAGGGCTTTTTGTTCTATGGGTGGCATTTGGTCCCAATCGCGAAACAGATAGGGCAAAGGAATACTATCCTCTTCGTCCAGGGAAGAGACCGTTATCAAATCATCGGTATACGCACCGTTTTGATAATCCAATAATGCCGTGCCCATGATATCGGTGACCATTGCTATGCCGTTTGAATTGCAAATGTTGCATTTTTCCCGCTCTAATAGCCATTCGCAGACCGTTTTTTGAGCAGGACCCATTTGATATACAGGTAAATTTTATATACTTCCAATTATGGAATACCTTTGGAACGTGACAGGGGTGCGCCCCTTTTCAATATTATATGAAGTCATGGATGAAATTTTACGTCTGCTGCCTGCCCGGGCCAAGGAAAAACATACCGATAACAAGAAATTCTTCACCAGCCTCAAAAAGAGGCCCCCTAAGCATTTGGACCTCACCATGCGGGAACTCCATAAGGCCGAATTTGAACGAACCGACTGCCTCAAATGCGCCAACTGCTGTAAAACTACAGGACCACTTTTCACAAGTGCGGATATAGAGCGTATCGCAAAACATTTTCGTCTGAAACCACAACGGTTCATTGAAACCTACCTTCGCATCGATGAAGACAACGACTTCGTTTTGCAGCAACTGCCCTGTACTTTTTTGGGAAGCGACAATTATTGCTCCATCTACGAGGTTCGGCCGAAGGCCTGCCGCGAATTTCCCCATACCGACAGGAAGAAATTCGAAAAGATAGGTGACCTCACCCTTAAGAACGTCGCCATCTGCCCCGCGGCCTATAATATTGTGGAGGAAATGAAGAAACGGATCCAAACTTGATCCCTAAGCCGCTGCCTTGTTCAGATACCCCTTTTCCGAAACGATCTGTTCATCTGTTCCATGAATCAAAAAAAAGTACTTTTGAAATGCAGCAAAGCGATTTTCGTATCTTTAACCAATGGAATCAATCATACACTATTTCGAGACCATTCCGTCGAGCCATCGCACCATATTGCTGGTAGGCGGCATCACTTTTTTTTGGGTTTTGGAAGGGGCCGTGCCCCTCTTTCGGTTTGGTTATAAAAAATGGAGACATGCGCTCCCCAATCTTTTTTTTACGCTGACCACCATTGTCATCAATTTTGCGCTGGCATTCCTGCTTTTGAGCACGGCAGACTTTACGGTCGCCCATCAATTTGGACTGTTGAACTGGCTGCCTGCCATGCCGTTATGGCTGTATATATTGCTGGGAGTGCTCTTGCTCGATTTTGTCGGGGCTTATTTGGCCCATTGGGTCGAGCACAAGGTGAAACCACTTTGGATGATCCATCTGGTGCACCATACCGATCACCATGTCGATACCACCACGGCTAACCGGCACCATCCGCTGGAAAGTATCATTCGTTTTGTATTTACCCTTTTCGGGGTCTGGATCATCGGTACCCCAATAGGAATTGTCATGCTGTACCAGTCATTGTCACTGGTCGCGACACAGTTTGGCCATGCCAATATCAAATTGCCCAAGAACATTGATTCGGCTTTGAGTTGGGTCATCGTCTCCCCCGATATGCATAAGGTGCACCATCACTATGTATTGCCTTATACCGATAGCAATTACGGCAATATATTTTCGATTTGGGACCGGCTATTCGGCACCTTTATGAAGAAAGACAGGGATACCATCGTTTATGGCGTGGATACTTTTCCCGATGAAGTGGAGAATGGCAGTATCAATGGCCTGCTCAAACAACCCTTCCATACCTATAGAAGGCCTACCACGGTAACGCTCGACCCAAAAGATTAGTCGTACATCAGGTATTTCGACCTTATTTTATTGAACCTTTCCAAATCATCCAGCCAAGTCAACTTTATCTCGGCTTCCGAAAGTCCGGCTTCGATCTGTTGTTGCAGTTTTGCGGTTCCGGCATGCTTGGTAAATCCGCTTTCATTGAAAATTTTTTCCTTGCCGAGGGCATGGGCATAGGCATCGATCAGCCATTGCAATCGTACTTCCGATAGTCTGGGTGTAAGCGAGAGATCGCTACCATAACAGACCGCTCCATTGTGCTTTGGTGTTTTGGAGCCGAAATTGGGCACCGGGGTATAACTGAATTCAAAGAAAGTAGGGTCTAAAAAAGGTGCGCCAAAGCGCTGGAACTGGAATTCCGTACCACGACCGGCATTGATGTTCGTCCCTTCAAAAAGGCCCAAACTGGGATATAGGTTAATGGCGATATCGTTCGGCAGATTGGGAGAAGGCCTAATCGGCAGGGCATATTCCGATTGATGCGACCAATTTTCAAGCGGTATCACCGTTAAATCGGCTTTCAAATTTCCGGCAAGCCAACCTTCCCCGTTGATCATCTTGGCATATTCGCCTATGCTCATCCCATATACCAAGGGGATTGGGGCCATCCCCAAGAATCCCATATGTTCTTTTTCCATGGTGGGTCCGTCAACATAATGCCCATTGGGGTTGGGGCGATCTAAGCACGATCACGGGCACTTGGTTTTCGGCACAGGCCTCCATCACCAATTGCAAGGTGGCGATATAGGTATAAAACCGTACCCCCACATCCTGAATATCGAACAATACCACATCGAGTTCTTTTAGTTGATCGGCAGTCGGCTTCCTGTTTTTTCCATAGAGCGATATCAACGGCAGCCCGGATCTTTGGTCAAAACCGTCGGTCACTTTTTCACCCGCATCGGCCTCGCCCCGAAATCCGTGTTCGGGTGCAAAGACCTTTTTGATATCGATTTTCAAGGCCAGCAACGAATCTACCAAATGCATATGTGATTTGGGTGCCCCCTCACCTTCGGATCCATTGAAGATCACCGTGGTCTGGTTCGCGACCATGCCCACTTTTTTCCCCTCGAGCAGCGGCAGGAACAGCTCGGTTCGATTGGCGCCGACGATGATTGTTTTTGGGGAATCGACCTGTATTTCCCGGATGGTTGGATATTCAGGGACGACCTTGTGCTGTATTGGCTTTCCACAGGTGGTGTTGAGCAAAAACCACAATAAAAATGTACTTTTGAGACCGGACAGAAACACCATGTATTGAATTTAGAGTTTTACATCGCCAAGCGATTGATTACCGGCAAGGAGCATAAAATTAGTATTTCCGCCCCAATAATAAAAATAGCGATCGCCGCGATTGCCATCGGCATCGTAATGATGCTGATCGCCATAGCTACCGGTGTGGGCTTAAAGGACAAAATCCGGGAAAAGGTCACCGCCTTCAACGGGCATATCCAAATTTCAAACTACGACAACAATAATTCCGATGTTTCGGTGGTCCCGGTTTCCAAAAATCAGGATTTTTACCCCGAGTTCAAATCGGTTAGCGGTGTTGCGCACATCCAGGCAGTGGCCAATAAGGCGGGCATCATACGTACGGAGGATACCTTTGAAGGTTTTATCGCCAAGGGCGTCGGCGCCGATTACGACTGGAAGGCCTTCAGCGAGTACCTCATCGCAGGCGGCCTGCCCAATTACAAGGGCGGGCTCAATGAATCCGTTTTGATGTCGCGGATCATGGCCGACCGATTGCAGCTCAAGGTGGGCGACTCCTTTTTTGCCCTCTTCCCAAAAGACGACGATCCATTAGCCGCTGCCAACCAACGCAAGTTTACGGTCAAGGGCATCTATGACAGTGGTTTCGAGGAATTTGACGGGCTGTATATTTTTGTGGATATCCGTCATGTACAACGTATGAACAAATGGGCCGAAGACCAGGTGGGCAATTTCGAGGTCTTTTTAGACCGTTTCGATGAAATCGATGAAAAAAGCAAGGAAATATATGGCAAAACACTATCCGATTTGGACACCGGCACCATTAAGGATAAATATTACAAAATATTTGAATGGATCGGGTTGTTCGATTTTAACATCGCCCTCATCATTGGCATTATGATCATTGTGGGGGGTATCAATATGATTACCGCCTTACTGGTATTGATTTTGGAACGCACCCAGATGATCGGTATCCTGAAGGCCTTGGGCGCCCCTAACTGGAGCATTCGAAAGATATTCCTGTACAATGCAACCTATTTGATCGGGGTAGGTTTGTTTTGGGGAAACCTACTGGGTCTTTCCCTGCTGTTCCTACAGCAACGGTACCAATTCCTGAAGTTTCCAAACCCCAAGGAATATTATATCGACTACATTCCCGTGACCATCGATATGCCGATTGTGCTTTTGCTCAACATCGGCGTACTTCTGCTATGCTTGCTGATGCTGTTGCTTCCTTCCTACATCATCACGAGAATAACACCTGTCAAGGCGATAAAATTTGAATGAGCGCTTTGATTTGGCCACCTTGATCTTGGATCGCCACTGACGCTGGAATAGGAATTTTCCTGGAAACAGGTCATAGATCGCCAAACATCGTGCAAGGAAATGGAAGTATCAACGCCCAAATCCCTAAATTTGCAACACCTATGAAATACGCAGAAACGATACTGGACACCATTGGCAACACGCCCTTGGTAAAAATGAACCGCATTACGGCAGAGCTGCCCTGTTTGGTCTTGGCCAAATACGAGACCTTCAATCCGGGCAACTCGGTAAAAGACCGAATGGCATTGCAGATTGTTGAAGATGCCGAAGCCGCCGGGATCCTAAAACCTGGGGATACGATCATAGAAGGAACCTCGGGGAATACGGGGATGGGACTGGCCCTGGTCGCGAGGGTGAAGGGGTACAAACTCATCTGCGTCATGAGCGACAAACAGTCCAAAGAAAAAATGGACATCCTAAAAGCCATGGGCAGTGAGGTTCATGTTTGCCCAACCGATGTGGCCCCGGAAGATCCGCGGAGCTATTATTCCACCGCAAAAAGGCTTGCAACGGAAATCCCGAATTCATGGTATGTGAACCAATACGACAATCCGTCGAATTGCCGCGCGCATTTTAAAAGCACCGGCCCGGAAATTTGGGAACAGACCGACGGCAAGATCACCCATTTTGTGGTTGGAGTGGGTACCGGGGGCACGATTTCAGGGGTGGGATCTTATTTGAAAATGAAGAATCCCAATATCAAGGTTTGGGGTGTTGATACCTACGGCTCGGTGTTTAAAAAATACCATGAAACGGGCATCTTCGATCAAAACGAAATCTATCCATATATCACCGAAGGGATCGGGGAAGATATCCTGCCTAAAAACGTTCGATTCGAAATCATAGACGGCTTTACCAAGGTCACCGACAAGGATGCCGCAGTTTACACACAACGTTTGGCAAAAGAGGAGGCCATGTTCTTGGGCAATTCTGCCGGGGCGGCCATCAAAGGCGTGCTACAGCTCAAGGAACATTTTACAAAAGACGATGTGGTGGTGGTTCTTTTTCACGACCATGGCAGTCGATACGTCGGGAAAATGTTCAATGACGATTGGATGCGCAGCAAAGGCTTTATCGAATAGTTTCGCCTTGCAGCATCATGGCCGTAGTCCGTTTCCGGATCGAAAATAACAATACCGAATTCAACTGGAGACAATAGTTTGTTTATCTTGGAAAAAAATTATTTCATGAAGATTGAAAACCCCCTTCGCAGACTTTGGCTCGTTTTGTTTTGTTCCGTCTCCATAGGCTTGATCAATCTGGGCTGCAGTAAAGAAGGCAGTGCTGAATTGCCCACCGAGGAGGTTGTTGAAACCCCGGAAATAAAACCGGAAGACCGGTTGCCGCAAATATCGGTCAATACGAACGGGAACACCATTGTTGACGAACCCAAGATCGACGCAACGATGACGGTCACCACCCTGAACGGCATTGATTATGATGGCAATATCGCCATAGAGATCCGAGGAAAGTCGTCACAGATGTTTCCCAAAAAATCCTACGGCTTTGAGACCAGGGATGCCAGCAATGAAGACCTTGATGTTTCTTTATTGGGAATGCCCGAAGAGTCGGATTGGATTTTGTATGCGCCCTACAGTGATAAGGCTTTGTTCCGGAATTTTTTGATCTACGACCTCTCCAGGGACATCAACCGGTATGCCAGCAGAACACAATTTGTCGAACTCACCCTCAACGGCACCTATAAGGGCGTTTATGTTTTTATGGAAAAATTGAAACGCAACGCCAACCGAATCGACATCAATAAGTTAAAGGAAGATGAAAACATGGGCGAGGATCTCACGGGCGGATACATCCTTAAGATAGATAAGGCCGACGGTGCCAATTTCGGTATGGATTATACCGAGGTCAATTCTTTTGCTTCGGCATATGCCCCATTGCATGCTACCATGGGCCAGACCATCCGATTTCTGTACGAGGATCCCAAGGAAGATGAGATTACGATAGAACAAAAAGGTTACATTTCCCAATATATCAATGATTTTGAGAATGCGCTCGATTCCGATAGTTTTTCGGATCCCGAGCTGGGATATGCAAACTATATCGATGTTCCGAGTTTCATTGATTTCTTTCTTTTGAACGAAATTTCGAACAATGTGGATGGTTATCGGCTTAGTACTTTTCTTCAGAAAGAAAAGAACCAAAAACTACAGATGGGCCCGATATGGGACTTTAACCTTGCTTTTGGGAATGCCGATTATTGTAGCGGGGGCGACAGCAATGTATGGGCCTATAAATTCAACGAACGTTGCGATGGTGATTTTTGGCAGGTACCCTTCTGGTGGGAACGTCTGCTGCAGGACCCGGCATTCGTAGCGCAGCTGAAAGCGAGATGGGCCGCACTTCGGGCCGATGTCTTTTCCGAAGCCAGTTTAATGGCCAAGATAGAAACCTACAAAAACACCTTGGCCAAATCGGGGGCCATCGAGAAGAACTTTGCGGCTTGGCCCGTTCTTGGCACCTATGTTTGGCCCAATTACTACGTAGGGAATACGTATGGCGAAGAACTGGGATACCTTGAAAATTGGGTAAATGATCGCCTGGTTTGGTTAGATGGCGCCATAGGCGCATTATAATTTAAACTATGTTGGTACAACTTCGTTTAACGGATCATAAAGTGGGAATTGAAGCGGGTGAATTGACAAGCTATGAGGTAAGCGGACATGAATTCATCCATCAAAAAGGAAGTCCAGGGTGGCGTAATTCGGATACCGAGATGTTTCCCATCATAGGGCCTACCAAAGAGGCCCGGTTTCAGGTACAGACCCCTAGAACCATCGCCGTCCAGGACCAACACGGATTGTTGCGGGAACTCGACTATGAAAATATCTCCCAGACGGGTACCACCGCTTTGTTCAGAAAAGTATACAAGGCGCATACCCGGGTCAAGAACGCCAAGTATCCTGAAAAATCGAGCCAACAATTTTTGTTTTGGCCCTATGACTTTCAGTTTGAAAAAAAGTTCGAACTGCTGCCCGATGGTCTTGAAATTACTTTTACCGTTTCAGGGGAGCGCGATGCCCCCTTTATGTTGGGCTATCACCCCGCCTTTACATTGAACACGAAGCATCCCGTTATCAAGGCGAATGGCGGGCAAATCACCCTCGATGCCGTTTTGGAAGTGGGGAGCAGGGCCTTGTTGGTCGCCGATTGTGAGGAAATCATCCTAAAAGACGAGCAGGAACTGCGCATCACTACAGGGGGTTTCGGAAATTTCATGCTATGGACCGAAGTCAGGAACATGGTCTGCATCGAACCCATCACTTTTTACCCTTACCAGGTGGCCCAGAATAGATTGTTCGAGGGATTCCAATACTTGTTGGATGCCCCTAAGGAATTCAAAGTACGAATGGTACCAATAAATTGAATGCATCGCATATGAGCACCAAATTGGAACAGAACTATGGGTATCTTTTTGAGCAGGCGCTACTCGATGAAATAGAAGCCTTGGGCATGTATAAAAAAGTAAGCCAGGGCGATATGTTGATGGATATAGGGGAACCCATCACCATGATGCCGCTACTGCTCACGGGTGCCATTAAAATCTTAAGGGAAGATGACAAGGGCGACGAGTTGTTGTTGTACTTCTTGGAGACCGGTGACTCCTGTGCCATGACCTTCTCCTGCTGTATGGGGAAACGCATCAGCGAAATACGTGCCGTAGCCGAGACCGATGCCGAATTGCTGATGATCCCTGTCGGGAAAATGGAGGTTTGGATGGGCAGGTATAAAAGCTGGCAACAGTTTATTTTGGATAGCTATCACACCCGCTTGTTGGAACTCTTGGATACGGTTGATACCATTGCCTTCATGAAAATGGATCAGCGACTTTTTAAGTATCTGCAAGACAAAGCCATGGTGAACCGCGATGAGGTGGTTCAGACCACGCATCAGGAAATTGCCCAGGACCTGAATACTTCGAGGGTCGTTGTCTCCAGACTTTTGAAAAAACTGGAAAATGAAGGCCTTATTGCCATGAACCGAAACCAGATCAAAGTTTTGGAGCTTTAAAAATCATATGGTTATTTCAATGAACAGACCTTTAAATTTGTATTTTTAGTGGTTTTTACCAGAAACCAATAGCCTAAATCATTTGATATGAATCTACACGCGTTCCGAAGCATGCTTCTTTGCCATTTTTTGATCTTTACCACCTTCAACTTTGCCCAAACAACCCCACGGCCCGTTCAGATCGATGACCTGTTGAGCCTAAAAACGGTCAAGGAGCCCCAATTGAGCCCGGATGGTCAATGGATCGCTTTCACCGTCACGGAGATGGATATGAAAAAGGACAAACCCGAGACAAGGATTTATATGGTACCGGCAAAAGGAGGGGAATCTATTCCCATGACCGCCAAAGGCTATTCAGCGAGCCAGCCCCGTTGGAGTCCCGACAACAAATACCTTTCATTTTTGGCCTCAAAAGCGGAGGAAGATAAAACACAGGTATGGAAACTGAACCGTTTGGGCGGGGAAGCCGAACAGTTGACGAAAATTCCGCAAGGGGTTTCGGGCCATGAATGGTCGCCCAAAGGAGACCGGTTGCTGTTGAGCATCAAGGATCCAAAACCCGAGGAATTGACCGAAGACAAGGAAGATGACAAGAAAGCGAAGCCTTATGTGATCGATCGGCTGCAGTTCAAGCAAGATTATGAAGGATACTTAGACCGTTATAGGACCCATTTGTACGTAATCGTGCCCGGTGATTCGATCCCAACACAACTCACTACGGGCGATTTCGACGATAGCGATGCGAAATGGAGTCCGGATGGCACTTCGATCGCCTTTGTGAGCAACCGAAGCAACAACCCCGATGCCAACTCCAACAACGACATTTGGATCGTTTCCTCCACGGACCAAGAGAAGGGGAAGAGCATGCGGCAGCTGACCACAGACCCGAACGACGACAATAGTCCGTCTTGGAGCCCTGATGGCAAACAGATCGTATATCGAACCATTACCGACCCCAAAGCGATCTGGTATGCCACCAACAAGCTTGCCGTGATTCCTGCTGCGGGAGGCGCCAGAAAATTACTGCTCGATGATCTCGACCGGAACATCAATCAACCCGAGTTTTCCGCCGACGGCAAGTCGATCTATTTTCGATTGGAAGAAAGTGGTACCGATATCTTGGCTTCTGTTGAGCCCAGCGGCACAAATCTGGTTCGAATGGTAGCAGGAGATCTGAGCATCTCCGACTTCGACCAACAGGGTGCACAAATAACCCTCTTGTTAAGCAAGGCCAATGACCCCTATGAGGTCTACACTTTTGAGAATAAGGTGCTCAGCAAACGCAGCATGATGAACCAGGCCCTATTGGCAAATATCCAAAAACCGACGATTGAGAAAATCCAGTTCAAAAGCGCCGATGGCACCCAAATCGAAGGCTTCGTGGTCAAACCTATCGGTTTTGACGCCTCAAAAAAATATCCAACCCTACTCTGGATCCATGGCGGGCCCGTGGCCCAGTACCAATTCGAATTTGACCCGGAGCCACAGCTGTTCGCGGCGAACGGCTACGTAACCTTATTGATCAATCCCAGGGGTTCCTCAGGCTACGGCCAGGCATTTTCACAGGCCCTTTTCGCAGAATGGGGCGTCAAGGATTTTGAAGATGTGATGGCCGGGGTTGACCATGCGATTGCAGCCGGTTATGCAGACCCCGACAAACTTGGGGTAGGGGGCTGGTCGTATGGGGGCATCCTCACCAACTATGTCATCACCAAATCCACACGTTTCAAAGGTGCCGTCTCTGGGGCCAGTGAGGCCCTCTACAGGGCCAACTATGGCCATGATCATTACCAACTCACTTGGGAACTCGAACTGGGTTTGCCCTGGGAGAACGCGGCTACTTGGGAAAAGTTATCGCCTTTCAATGATGTTGCCAAAATCAAAACCCCCACCTTGTGGATCGGGGGGGAGGAAGATTGGAACGTGCCCATCCTGAATTCGGAACAGATGTACCAAGCGACCAAACGTCTCGGACTGGATACCCAATTGGTGGTCTATCCGGGGGAGCACCACGGTATCAAACGGCCCAGTTTCAATAAAGACCGGTATGAAAGGTATTTGGCGTGGTTCGGGAAGCACGTGAAGGGAATTTAGAAATTTTATCGGGATCGGTTCTTCCAGAACTTTTTGTCCTTTACGCTATGGGCATCCTTTAAAACCGCAGTAAGGATTAAGTCATCGATTTCTTCCAATGACCTATACCGGAGCGAACGCATCATTTTGCGTCCGGCTGTGGTCATGTGTTCCAGATGCACCGTTAAATGGGCCGCATTCCAAAATCCGAGGTCTACATAGTCCTTGGCCTGGTTGAGATAGCAAAAGGGCCTTCCTTCGAGATAGAAAAAGGGAATCTTGTATTTATATTTCAGTTCCGCTTCGGGGACGGTAAGCCGAATCACCGATTGCAGGTGCATCAAGATGGCTTGAAAAGGTTCGCTTTTTTGAAGTATGTATTCTTCCGCAGGATTCATATCTTTATGTTTTCACGATATCCATGTTCGCTAAATTATTATTATTCTTTTCAATTTTTACGATCGCGTTTGCATATCCCCAAGATTATGGGGAGGTAGACCGAAAAGTGAAGTCCTATCCCCATTTTAATGATTTAACCGCCCTGAGATATAGAATTCAGAACGATTTCATGGAAGATTCCTTGAGGGTCAGGGCCGCATTCATTTGGATTACGCATCACATGGGGTATGGTAAAATAAATGGGTCCGAATTGGAGGGCGCCCAAAAAATCACCTTCCACTCCGAATCGGATAAACATAAAAAAATCCGTCAACTCGTCAATGTTAAAGTCGACAGATCGTTCAACGCCCGAAAAGGGGTGTGTATCGACTTCTCTTTAATGCTGCATGAACTGTGCAGACAATTCGATATACCATCAAAGGTGATCGCGGGCGTGGCCAAAAACGAGATCAAGGACATCAGGGGCGACCAAGTTTTCAAAAACCATAGCTGGAATGCGGTACAGATCGAAGGGCAATGGAAGCTCCTCGATCCCACTTGGGCTTCCGGACATTTCAATCCGGAGCGTGGGAAGTTTGAGAGGAAACTAATAGAACACTATTTTTTCACCGAACCCGCCGAGTTCGTCAAGCACCATTTGCCAAGCAACCCAGATTGGCAATTATTGGACCAGCCTCTGGATGCCAAAAGTTTTTATGGTGCCCCCATTTATTTTCCCGACTACTTCGGCAAGGGCATAGCGCTTTCCGAGAAAACACCGGGCATACTGAACCTTGGCGATAATGAGGCCAAATATCTATACTTTGACAAACTGCCCCGTATCCATGACCTCCACTACGGTTTCAATGGCTCTCCGGAGTTAAAGAAAATGGGCTTCCGGAAAATTGAAAACAAATCATACCGATCGAGGTTGCCTTTAGGAAGGAAGTTCAAAAAGGGCAATGGTTACCTAACGGTGTATATGGAAAAAAAACCGATACTGAATTTCAAAGTAGAAAACCGTCAAAATAATTGATTTCATGAAATACCTATTCTCTATGAAAAAGCGGCTCCTGATCATTTTATTGCTGTCGAACATGGCCTTTTACGCCCAAGACCATACGCATAGGGGCACTATGGCTTTAAGCTATCCCAATATCCCCGGCTACCTTTCATTAAAGGCCGATTTGCACCAGCACACGGTTTTTTCCGATGGCGCCGTTTGGCCTGGCATCAGGGTACAAGAATCGTTGCGTGAAAATTTGGACGCCATTTCATTGACCGAACATCTGGAATACCAACCACACAAGGACGACATTCCGCACCCAGACCGAAACCGAGCCTATCATTTGGCATTGGAGGAAGCACAAAATCACGATCTGTTGATTGTGCCCGGTTCCGAGATCACGCGTTCAGAACCGGTAGGGCACAGCAATGCTATTTTTATCTCAGATGCCAACAAGCTTTTGAACGATGCCCCGGAAACCGCTTTTATGGAAGCCAAAAAGCAGCAGGCCTTCGTATTTTGGAACCACCCGGCATGGCATGCCCAGAGTCCGACCGGTATGCCCATCATGAGCGATTTTCAAAAAGAGCGGATCAAGAATGGGGAATTGCACGGTATCGAGGTGATCAATTCTTTGGACTACGCCGAAGAATCACTTGCCCTGGCACTCGAATATGATTTGACCATTATGGGCACCAGCGATATCCATGGCCTTATCGATTGGGACTATACCGAAAATGGCAACCACCGGCCCATTACCCTGGTTTTTGCGAAGGAGCGGACCTTGGCCAGCCTGCGTGAAGCTTTGTTCGCTGGAAGGACAGCCGCCATCTTTAATGATCTACTGGTAGGTAGGGCCCAATATCTGGAGCCTTTGATAAAAGCCAGCGTAGAGGTGTTGAAGGCTACATATATTGAGGATACGGCCGTTCTGGAAGTGGAGCTCAAAAACAATTGCAGCAGCGATCTGTTGTTCGAGAACCAGATGCCCTTTACCTTCTATACCAACCCGCCCATTTTCGAAATCAAGGCCGGTAAAAACGCAGTGCTGCGCATCAAGACCATCGAAATATTGCCAGCGCTCGACCTGAGATTGAAGGCATTGGGCGCCTATATTGCGCCAAAGCAGCACCCCGTGATTACATGGAAGGTTGAAGTGAAGTAGAGATCAGCATCAAATTGGATTGATTTCCATCTCAAAATCGGAACCGATGCGTTGAAGGTATTCTTCAGGGGTCTTTTTGGAAAGTGTGATTTGTTTGCTATCCAAATCGATATCGAAATAAAAATCGGTAAAATCCCCGTCATAGTCAATTTCCAGACGATCCATTAAGAACCGTGTGATTTTGGGCCTCAACTGATATTCCAGTTCCACGCAAAACCTTTTGAGTTTGTCGTCGACCTTCCCCTTAAAGATCCAATTAAAATTCACAATTCAATTTTAGAAAGCCTTACAAGATAGCAATTTTTGTAATATTTGGGTAGCCAAAAAATCGATATTCCTTGTTTAGGAAATCCCATCAACATAATCCTGAAGATAGGCAAAGCGTTCGGTAAGTTTTCCATTTTGCGTCATACGGGCCCGTTCTAGGATACCATCCCTGTCGCCGTTGAAGAATGCAGGTATGACATGTTGAACGAAGGCACTGCCAAATCCGTAACTCGCATCACGGGGCAATTCACAGGGCAGGTTGTCGACCGCCATAACCGCGATAGCATTGGGCGATGTATAATCGGTTTCCTGTTCCGTATGGGGATCGTACCCATAAACGGGCTCTGCGATGGTTGAGGCCCTGATGGTAGTGGCCACGGGGCCATCTATATCACAACTGATGTCGGCCACAACCTTGATTTTAAAATCTGGGCTTTTGGCATCTTCCCGTGTGAACAAATAGGGCGCGCCCTGCCCATAAAAATGACCGGCGATGTAGAAATCGGTGACCTTGGCAAAACGAAAGAAATTCGACCGATAGTCTTGTGGGTTTTGAAAGAAATCTGCTTTATTGCCCCGAATGCCGTCTTTGCGTTTGTTATATTCAGATGCGTCGATCTGGCAATAAACAGCTTCCTTAAAATCTTGACGGAGATAGGCCTCCACGGTTACTTTTTTCAGTTGCATCGCATCGAGCATTTCCTTGGCACCGTTGCCCACCCTTCCTTTGCCGGTAAGCAATATTTTGAGGTTCGGCAACTTCACTTTCTTCAGTTCGGCAATCAATGCTTGCTGATCTTTCAAACTTTCAGCCTTGGGGAGTGTAAATAGATCATGTTTCAGGCCATAGGCTCGGAATCCGTTATAGGCGCCCACGATGCCCGCATAACGCCCGAAGGCTACCAGTCGGATACCCTTTGTATTGGTGATGACTTCATGATCGTACAGTTCGATCCGCTTTTCCAATATGGCCCGTAGCAATTTTCTGTTGTAGGGCTGTTTCTTGATCGTATGGGAAAAGAAAAAATATTTTTTATCGGCAATCAAGGCCTCGATCGGCACTTCCTTGACGCCTAAAAGTACAGCACAATCGTTCATTTCGGAGGCAACGGTGATGCCCTTTGCGCGATACTCTGCATCGGTGAAGGTTCTGATGGGTGAGGGTTCAACACAGATTTCGGCCTTTTTGTAAGTGGCCAAAACCTCGTGGCATGCTTCCGGTGATAGTACCACCCTGCGATCGGGCGGATTTTTGCGTTCCCTGATGATTCCGAATCTCATATAATTTAGTATTGTAACAATCTAGCCCGTAGGAGTGTCAAATGTAACAGATGCGTTGGCCTCTGCAAAACTTTTTGTTGGAATACTGGATGAGTGGCTTAATTTCCTGGTCTATCCTTCACCATTAACCATTCGGTAAGGCCGTTTTTTTCGATTTTTTTGACCGTTCGAAAGCCGTTTCGAAGGTAGAATTGCTTGAGTTCTTCCTCCTCTATGGTGAGCCAGTAATTTACCTTCGGATCATGTTTGGCCAAGGCTTCAAGCCACAGCGATCCCAATCGAAGGTTCCGTCTGTTTTCAATGACCCATAGATAGCCTATATAACGGTATCCTTTGTCGACCCATTCCGTAACTTCTTGAAAAAAGTGGTGCATATCCAAGGGCATGCCGTGGGCCACTATACCACCGGCAACAATTTGGCCCCCGTCTTTCAGTACAAAAATTTGGGTTTTTGTGGCATAACGTTTCCAGATCGGGGTGATTTCATTTTTCCAATCGACCGGCAAAATTTGGAAAAAGTCATCCGGATTTCCTGAAAGTTCCACAAAGTTGCAGTCCATTTACTTTGCCGTTAAAGAAGGCCCCAAGACCAGAGTTTGTCCGAATCCTCGAACCAACGATCTCCGATATCGGTTCTATAGTACCCATTGTTGATGATCACATTGCTGATCCTGTTGTACATCATTTTCTGTGCGTCGCGCATGGTGAGCCCCGTTCCGGCGACCAAAACGGCGATACCGGTATTGCCGGTGATCAGCCATTCATCGTTTACCTTTTTAACGTGCATCGGATGCACCCCTTCGTTCTTGTCTTTTTTGAAGACGACCACGGCATCTTTGGAAAAGAGCTCAAAGGTTTTTTTATCATCGTACGGGAAGGGCGGCACCACGATATAGGAGCCAACTTGGAATCCTTTTTTTACCTGGATCTGGTTTTTTTCCCCACTGGCCACTCCGTAGAGAAGATCGCTGATGGGTTCGGCAAGTCCCGCCCGCTGTATAAAAATTTGCGGAAAGCCGAAACGCGAGGTGAATTCAAGGGGATAGATGCCCACCCCGTTTACGATGCAGTTGATATCGATATGGCCCCGGAATCCGGACTGGGCCAGGGTGGCCTCGAATTTCTTCAAGGTACGGTCGAAAATAGGTGAATCCTTGGTCCAGAACATACTGGTGCCCATTTCGCCGGTAGAGACGCCCAATTCTTTGGGAAACAGCTTTTTATGTTCGAAAGTGACGTTTATCGGATTGAGAAATTGGGTACCGTTGAAAAATGCCGCAATCGAAATTTCCACGCCCTTTACCTTGCGTTGCAATTGAAAGGTGCCGAAATCGTCGCCCCATGACTTTTCATAGGCTTTCAGGATCCGGATCACATCGAGCCCCTCGTCATCATTGCCCACGAAGAGCAGTTGCTTCCATTCCTGGGTGTCACCGGAGGGCTTGATCACATAGGCATTCGGATGGTTCTCGACATAACGGATGGCATCTTTGAAGGTATGGAACTCCTTGAAGGGCAAGATGTTGATTTTGTGTTTTTTGAGCTCATCTTGGCCAAAATTACGGTCCAATTCAAGTTTGTCGGTATAGGGGGTTCCGCCAAATACATATTTGCCCGAAGCGCGTAATTTCTCGCATTCGTCGCCATTGCCGGTATAATCAAAAATCACCACATCTGCCCAATCGATATGCTTTCGCCAGTCCCTTACTTTGGGCACAAAACCCGCACCGATCTCCCGGCAGCTCGGTTCTTCTATGCACATTTTTACAGCCTTGCCTTCGTTGAGGGTAGCGTGTACAATATCCAACGATTCTCCCCAACGGGAGATAAAGAGAAATTTTTTCGAGTTTTTAACGGCTTTGTTCACTTTTGATTTTCGTTTAAAGGGGACGCTGATCTGTGGGTCTTATGAATGGACTTGACATTCGCGTTCCTGCGGGGGATCATCTTTTGTTCAATATTGGAGTGTTCTTTCAAAGTGCTTAAAAGAGGACAGTACAATGCGATATCATGGCCTAAATGGGCATCAAAAATATTCGGCACAAATGAACTAAAAAAAAGAACACCATGTAACTGATTTCCTTGATATTTTCCAAAGTAGGAAAGCCTTGGCCAAGTAAGTTGCCCAATCGCTACAATAGGGGGAGTGTTAAGGGTTCTAATGGCATGGCACTCCGTTTTGGTTATTGCGGAGCGGCCTGTCAAGTTGGCCTATGTTTTTTTTGGAATACTTTTTGGGGTATCTTTGCGGACCGCGGTGGGAACCTCCATGGCGGATCGGACTGAAATTGTTCTTTGAAAAAAATCATGAGAGAATATCCCGCCAAAGGCGGGATTCAATTCGTTGACGAAAAACAAGTTTTTCTAACTCATTGAAGGGGCCGACTGGTTTTGACAGCGAGACCAATTGGAATGTAAGCATGTCGAGCGCTGGGATACAGCTCGTTAATCTCATATTTCACACTTTTAATTGGCGAATCTAATTACGCTCTTGCCGCTTAATCCGAATCACAGTAGGATTTAGCCTCGTTCCGACCAGGTCGGAAAGCGAGATGTCCCTGAAAAGCCCTTGTTGGCGGCGGTTCATCAAGGGGCACCAGAAATGTCAACATAAGGACACTGTTGCTTCGCCAGTGTCACCAAAACCTTAAGAAGCTAAGTGTACGATAGGCGGTTTTCGGTCGGTCGTGCATCGAAAAACAAATGAAGACTAAACATGTAGAAAGCATTGTAATTGCTTGTTTGGACGAGGGTTCGAATCCCTCCGGCTCCACGATTGAGCGCAGCTAAGCTGCGGTTTAAAACCTAAAATATCCGCCAAGTTTACTTGAGCGGATATTTTTGTTTTAAGACGCCCGGACCGCAGGAACGGATAGCCGCATTTACAGGACGGTAGCTTTAGGGAACACCGTAGGTAATCCCTCCAGCTCCACCTACGCCCTCCGAAGCTCTCGATTTATAGAGAGCGTAGGAGGGCTTTTTAATTTTGTCTAATACGTTTCAGCTTGCTATAAACTGCGGGCTTCGGTGGATGCCGATCCATTATTGCCTTTTGATGCTTCGATCACCATAGCTTTTACAAAGGGAATTACGGGAAGATCAGGGCCTAAAATCGGTTGGAGGACCAAAGTCGGTAAGACATACGGTACAAAAACACCGATGCTCGATTTCCAAAATGCTGCGCACTAATGTGCAGGTAACAGGTCAACACCTTTTTCGGGCAACTTGATATAGCTCTTGGACTTGCTTTTTTCCATGGACCTTGGCTATGGGCCTCTAAACTTTTGGACGCCTTCTTTGAAAAACCCTCTCCGGAAATATCCGATTTTATGGATAAATTGTCGTAATCCGATAATTCCCGAATGCGATTTTGGGTACCATCATAGTCGAGCTTTTTTAAATGGGTGGTATTGCTATCAACGACATAGGCATAGAGGTGGTCGTCAATAAATAAATATCTGATCAAGGTGGTCGCCTTTGGAATGCTTTTACTGAGGTCGGGCAAGGACTCCTCCAGTAGAGCATATCGCATTTGATAATACTCAGGATAAGCCGTTTTAAGCGAATCCAAAAAAATATTCCTGGAATTATTGGCCTTAAAAAATTGATCGGTCCCTTTTAAATTGATTTCTTTCAGTGATGACCTCAACTTTTTTTTGAGCTGTTCTTCTCGCTTGATTACAGGTTCGGGCACGTTGGCAAATGACATTTCATGGATGTTCATTCTATCCCTTATCCTGGTATAGATCGAAGACTCGTTCATCGAAATCATCGCATTTAAATATTTCGTATCATCTGTGAGGGCATACAATTCGTAATACAGTTTTTTTGTGAATTGAAAGACTTCGTCACTTTCCTTCATCAGGGTGCTGATGTCAGCATACGAACTTAGTATGGCTTTTCTTTGGTTTAAAATGTTAAAACACGCTTTCATGCTTTGCAGCAAAGTCAAATAGAATGCGGGTTCCTTTTTGCTTTCAAGTGCATAGGCACTTTTGGCCCAAAGCAGGAGATTTTCGGGTTTTCGAAACTGAATCTGGATGGAATCTTCCTTGGAAACAGGATTTAAATTTTTTTCAAAGAACTCAAGGCCAAGACGAGCCTGTTCTTCGGCAAGGCGGTATTGCTTTAGATTATAGCTCACCATGGCCCTGTTCAACATTTGCAGATATCCCTGAAGGCCATTGCTCAATGCGCCATTTTGAACAAAGTCCATTGCTTCTTGTGAAAGGGCCACAGCCTTGCTTTCGTTGCCTATTTTGGAATAAAATAGGGCCATATCGGAAAGTTCATCCAAAAAATCCTTGGTATAGTCTCCATTCATCGTTTTCCTAAACAGTTCTTCGCTCATTTCGAAATTCTTCGCCGCTTCGATGGGTTCCCCCATTGCTTCATGAACGCTTCCCAAACTTGAATGGGCGTAAGCCAGATAATATAGGTTTGGGGATGGGATTTGATTGAGGTTGTCGATCGCCTCCTGCAATATTTTTTTTGCCTCACTGAATTTTCTCAGGTTGGTCTTTTCTTGCCCGATCAAAATCATTGAAATTGAAATATTGATATCGTTGCCTTCCAATACCTTTTTTTTCTGTTGATAGGAGTATTCGAGGAAGCGCTCGGCCAGGTTAAACTCGCCCATACTGCCATAATAACCTCCTAAATTATCCAGTGACAAGAATTTCTGCTTAAGGGCATTTAATTTTTCGGCCTCGTTCGTGACCATTTTATCGTATTGATCGAGCTGGCCAAGGGCGTTCACCGATAGCGAAATAGCTTGACCTACCTCTCCCATACCATGTAAAAGTGCGGCCATATTGCTTGTGACGACTGCGGGTCTATAAAATCGGTTTTTTGGTGTTTTATCCAATTTTTCAATGGATACCAAAGACGCCTTGAAATAGTACAAAGAACTATCGGGTTGGCCGGAATACCACATCAATCTGCCCATGGTGTTGTAGGTGAGATAATTCATTTCATGGTCCTGGTCCTTACTGCGCTTTCGCAATGCCAAATTTTTAAGCTGGTGTTTTTTCGATAGGGCGATATCTCCCATATTGAATGCCTTGGTGCCCAAGTCATAATAAATGCCCTCCAAATCCGCTTTTTTGGGATCTTCGATTTTTTCGGCAAAACCAAGGGCTTTTAAGGTGAGTTCATAGGCCTTGGACGGTTTTCCGTGATCATCGTAAAGATTGGCCAATTCTAAATAGGCATTTTTGGAAAGTAAATCGTCATTCAGGGAAAGCAGTTTCGATACAAATTGTTCGCCTTTAGCAAGGGCAAGATCCCAGTTGTTATCGGCCAATCTATAACTTGCAACAACCTTTACATAATTCGGAAGGCTGTCATATTTTTTAGATTCCCAGTAAAAATCCAATTGTTGTTTTAGCGCCGCACGGGCCAATTGGAGCTGGTCTAAATGGATGAGGCTGTCTATAGATCCTCGCTTTATGTTATTTGTATTACTTTCCTGCGCAAGGGAAGCGTGACCAAAAAGCTGAATGATGAAAGCTAGCCATAGGGTCGAAATACATATTCTCATAACGGGCTAGTTGTTCATTTTGCCTAGTAGCTCAATGGCCATTGGGGATTTGCTCTGCTTGAAGTACTCTTTTGCAATTTCTTCGTGCCCTAGCTTTAAATGGGCCATTCCTAAATAAAATTTGGTTTCGTCGAGAAATGACGAATTCGCATTTCCCAAGGTTCTCTCAAAATACTTAATGCCTTCCTCTTCTTTGTCAAGGGCGAGATAGGTATTTCCTAAAAAATAATTCAGGGTATCGTTTTGCGGTTTGGCCAGCAGGAGTTTTTCCCACTTTTCAAGGGCTGCTTCATAATCTCCATGTTTGTAATAGACCATAGCTTCATCAAAATCATAGTTATTGTCGCTGGTGCGCATGACGGTAGGCAAGCCGGGATCGGGTCGGTAATATTCCTCAAAAAGCCGTGCGTCTTTTTTTGAGCCGATCAAGAACCAATAACCACCCAAGGCCATCAATATGGCAATCGAAGCAGCCATGCCATAGTATAATTTAACACGTAAAGGAATAGCGCGTTTTTCGTGGTTTTCCTTATTCCTGTCAAAGGCATGGTGAAAATCTTCCAATTTTGCACGAAGCCCGGCCTCCTCTACGGCAGTGAAGAGTGCTTTGAAGGCTTCGAAGTCTTGTCGCAAGGCAGCATCATCCCCTAAACTAGCCTGAAAAGTAGCTTGCTCCTCCTCTGGCATTTCGCCCATGAGAAAGCGTTCGAAGCGTTCCTGCCGCTTTTGGGACATGTATTTGGGCCTGTTATCCATTAGCTTTGATTTCAAAGGTCAAACTGCGCAACTTTTCCATACAACGGTACTTCTGGTTGCGAGCAGATGCAGCAACGATTTTAAGTTCTAAGGAGATTTCATCCATGGACTTACGTTCAAAATAGAACAGATTTAATAGAACTTTGCATTGTGCCCCCAATTTCTCAAAGGCTAGCCGCATGGCGTCCATCTCTTTTTGTGTGTCTTCCGTTTCTGTTAGGTCATCCTCTTCCCTTGCCTCAACACGTTCCATGTTGTTTGCCGAATTGGAGTACGATGTTTTCTTATACTTTGACGATCTCAAATAATCCAACCATTTGTTTTTGGCAATGGTATAGAGATACGCCTCCACACTGGTGCCTTTTTGTTCGGTAAACTTCCCTTCTTTGACGTTTTTCCAAGTTGCGATAAATGCTTCCTGAAAAGTATCTTTTGCCTGTTCCTCACTGCCATTGTTTTGAAGGATGAACCGCCTCACTTTAGGGAAGACACCTTCATACAGCGACCGTAAAACCAAATCATTGTTTTGGAGAATGCCGCTAAGGGTTACCTTCCGTGTGCCGGTCTGGTGAAGTCTGGTATTGGTCTGGTTCATTCACTGGCTTATAGCGCAAGAGAAATTTACAGATTTTAGCAAAGCCACCAAATAAATACGGTCAAAACAATTTAATACTTGGTCGAAATGATATTAAAGCCGACACTCATTTATTGGAATGTGAAAAGGAAAGACGGAGGAAAAATAAAGCCCGCGATCTCTTTTCGTTGCCCAATATAGAAACGCTTCCCTACGATTCAAGGGATTAATTGCCTACCGTAATAAATACTCTAGCGCTTCCGGTAACATTGGCATAATATGCGCGTGCCTGAGCTATTCCCGCTGTATTGGCGATATTTAATCCGGCACCGTAATCAAAATAAAACACATAGTTGCCTTGATCGTTTACCAATATGGGAAGCGCATCTGTTAAGGGATCCCAGGTATATTGTATTCCAATACGGGTAGGACTGGAGTCTGGGTTCATTTCCAATATTTCAATGGTATAACTTTTTGCATTTTCCACAGGTTCGATTACAAAAACGGCATCAATGTTAAATGAAGTGCCCTCGGTTCTTTCTACTATCGAAACATCGATTGTCTGAATAATTAACTCGGGTTCAGTGGTAAAGAAAAAATCCGCCTTGTTCGTGCCTCCTTTACCGTCTCGTGATTCTACATAACCTGAATAGTTGGTTTCGGATTCCAAGCCGGTGAAGGAATAGGTTAAGGAGGTTATGCTTTTGGAGATTTCAGTTCCTTCCAGATATACGGCATAGGTAACGGGGTCGTCATCAAAATCAAGTGATTCGGTCCATTCGATCGTGGCTGCATCGAACCCTATTTCAGTGGTATTTGCGGAAAAGATTCCTGGGTTGTTGTTTGGCGTTTCCACAGGGGTCACGGGATCATCTCCACTGGAGCAACTTGTAATCAATAGTGCTAAACTTGCCAATACTGAAAAGCCATGGGGTGTTAAATTTTTCATATTAAGGAATTTTAATTGAGTTGAACTTTTGTTTTACTTTTATCCCAACGAGGTAGCGTATTTGAGTCAGACAGCTGGCTTAGGTGCTTACGAATTAAATATAATCAGATCCGACTCCTCATTTGGATGGACAGCCAATGCTTCGGAACTCGCAAAATATAAGGGTATCATTGACCGAAATCCTGGCGTTCAAGACTTGATTACGACCGAGGTGTTGAACCAGATATATTTCGGCGCTAATTGGGGTGCCCTTGGCTATACCTCAGGAAAAGACTTTAATATTTTTGGACCAAGTTCGAAATTTGAAGGATCGGGATTTTGCAAGCGTATGAGTAATCCAAATGGGAGACTGGTCAATGTACAGGAATGATGATTGTAGTCTGGCAAATTTTTAAGACCGTTGCAGCCGGCATAAATGGCGCTAAGTAAATTTTACTTTACAACCGAAGTAAATATGACAAATAATCTTCCTTGCTTCCGGGGTTTAATTGGAAGGAAGCAGGTCTTTGTTTTTTTCGGGCAACTTGATATAGCTCTTGGACTTGCTTTTTTCCATGGTTGCCAATTGGGCGTCGCCAAATTGGGCCTTTTCACCTTTAAACAATACCCGCCAGATCTTTCCTTTTTTGGAATCTGAGATGTACAGCGAACCATCAGGTCCTTCCGCCAAGCCCATGGGCCGGTAATGGGAGTCGTCCATTTTGGCAATGGTATCGACCCCGGCAAATCCATCGGCGAACACCTCCCATCGGTCGGTGGGTCTGCCATTTTGGAAAGGGATAAAGGCCACGATATAGCCGGCCTGGGGATAAGGGGTGCGGTTCGTGGAGCCGTGAAAGGCTACAAAGGCGCCTTTATTGTAGCGTTCGGGAAACTGATCGCCCCTATAAAAAAGCAGATCGTTAGGTGCCCAATGGGCCGGTAGCCCCATGATGGGGTCTGTATAGCCGGTGGCCTCTTTTACCCCGTTGCCCCCGTATTCCGGGGCGAGCATTCTTTTTTTCTTGAAAGGATCGTAATAGGTATAGGGCCAGCCATAGTTGTCGTTCTCCTTGATTTTCATAAACTCTTCCGCGGGCAAGACAGCATCCTGCCATTCGTCAAAATAGGGCGGGGCATGGTTGTGCAAAAAATCGCGGCCATGGTTCACGGCATACAGACTTTTATCTTGATCGTTCCAAGAAATGGCAACCACACTTCTGATGCCCGTTGCAAATCGTTGGCCTTCCGCGAGCGTCTGTTCCGTTTTGTTCTCCTCGAACCTCCAGATACCGCCCAAAATGTCCAATTGCGAGCAGGGGTATTCGCCGCGCACGATCGCATTGGGATCGTTCCCGGTCAGTGCCTGGTCTTCACAGGCATTGGTCGGGGCGCTGAAGGTAACGTACATTCCGCCACGGTCATCGAAGGCAATTGACTTGGCATTGTGCCAGCGTACCGGATAGGGATCTCTTACGATCACTTCGGGCTTGCCCTCGGGAATGAGTTGGTCGGGCATCAATTTTTGCCGATATACGACCAGTTCCGAACTGAAATACAAATACCCCTTGTGTATCCGCATTTCAGTCGCGAAGCTGCCATCATTTGGGTAATCGCCAAATCGCTGAAAAACATCTGCCCTGCCGTCGTTGTCGGTATCCCTGAGGGCCATATTCCCCATGTTTCCGGTTTCTACCCGTAACTTCACATAAATATCGCCATTGTCGTTCACCGCCAGATGCCGGGCGGGGCCCACGCTGTCTGCCACGACCAGGGCCTCAAATCCGTCGGGCAAAAAGAGCCCTCCATTTTCCGCCTCCAGGTTCGGGGCAACCGCCGTTTTGCTGTCTTCCGTATCGGAGATTGAAGTACTGTCGACCAAAGGTTTGGCATTGGGGCTATCGGTTGGTTTCTTGTCCCGACAGTTCGTCAAAAGCAGCAACAGTAGCGCGATGATAATATCTTTAATCCTCATTGGTCATAAAATTAATACGAATATCCTTCAATTTATGAATTTACCCGACGATGTTCCATTTGTTTTTCAAATAGGTATGTTGACCCAACCAATGGAACGGGCTTGGCACAATATATTCATATGCAATCGAACCTAGGCCGTTTGAATAGGTTGCTTTGTGCGCCATCTTAGGTTGGACGTTGAAAACCAACGCCTTATCCAATTTAATTTTATTTTCAAACCTGAAATTCGATCTTTATGGTTAAATTTTATTCTTGTTGACCGCAAGTTTGTTAATTTTAATAAGCTTACTGTGGATGGTTCCCTGGAAAAGGAATCGACCTGATCAAATCCAATGAACTGCCTTGCGGCGCTTCGGCTCCTTTAAAGGCGCTATGAACCCCAAATATCGATCTGCCCCGGCAGATGAAACACAACCCGATCGTTATGGTAAAGAAAAGCACACTTTGGATCATCGTTACGATAGTCGTAGCCGGGTTTGGTATTGGGATCTACCTGCAAGATCTGAAACATCGGGAAAGTACGGCGGCTTACTGGAAAGCAAACCGCCATAATGTGGATCGGTTCACGAACATCCAAAAATTTACCCTCGAAATGAATGCCCGTAATTGGCGGGCCATGCGCGATAGTATCTATCGACAAATGGATACCATTGTTATCCTTCGGTTTCGGAAGGAAATGGACAGTCTGGGCAAGGTTCGCGAAACAAAGATCGCCGAATAATACAGGTCGAATGTTCGATCCTATGATCGCTGCCCCAATATATCCCTGGTTTTGCCCTCCAATCCGGTGCGTGGATTTTCATTGAACCCTCTTCCTTTCTTTCTTCTTCCTGGTCATTGTCCAATACTATCCGGTACATTCTTTTGTATGCCTATCAAAAATAGGGGCATTGGCAGATGGGCATGATCCGCCCCTCATCGCGATGACGACAAATTAAGGTTGGTGATGCCGACCTTGATGATCAGCAGCTGCCATTCTAAAGAAAATGTTAAAAAAAACAACCGTTCATCGAAGAAATGGCATCACGGCGTCCATAACAAGCGATTCTTACGTAAGTCCATAAGGAAACAGTTTGTGCATTTCATCGAAAAAATGATTTGTTTCAACGATCATTCAATCGATTTACCTATTTTTATGAAACCCAAAAAGTCTATCATTCATTTTTACCTTGGTCTATTTATGAAATCTTCCCCCTTAAAAATCATTCAGTTGAGCGTGCTATTTGTTTTCATGATCAGCGCGGTTTCCTGCGGAAAAGATCACGATTTGATGGCTGAATACGTTGTCTCGGCTACTTTGAGTTCGAACGATTTGGCCATGTTGACCATGGACGATATAGAGGAGACCGATGCCAATGGCAATGCAATCCTTGATGCATTTGTCGAAGAAACCGGCAACGGTGAGCTTCAGTTATCGGAAGCCACTTCGGCCGCTAACGGCAAAGTCGAAATCGATGACGTGACCAATACCATCATCTACACCCCAGCAGCCCAAAGCCGGATTGCCGCAATCAAGGTATCGGCAACCCTTACCAAGTAGCCTCTTTTAGTATAGTGCCTGGATTGGCGGAATGGGCATCTCCAATTTCGGAAAGCCTGCCGCTTACCCCAACCATTTTATAGTTCAATATAGCCCACCCCAAGGTTAAGGCCCTAGAAACTGTTTGGACCATTTGTACTGCCCGGGTCCCTAGAATTTTTTGATTTTACTTCATCTGCGGTACCACAGGGGTATCAATAAAATCGTTGCACCAAATTCCCGTTCATAATAATTCGCTATTTTTAGGGAAACAAACCCTTCCGTGGAGCGTGGCTCGCTTTTACAGGAAGACAGGAACCTAAAAAAGTCTATGCGGTACGGTTATCTTTCCGAAGTGGTTCTTCTTTTTGGCCTAACGCGGCCATTTTCGTTATCCGTTCGTATCCTTTTTTGTTTCATTGCTTTGTTCTTCTTGGGATGTCGGCCCAATGGGCCGGAAGGTCACTGGGACTATGAGATCGACTTTGGGGACGACCTCATATATGGGTTGATGAAAATGGAAAGGGAAGGCGATTCCTATACGGCAACCCTGGTTTCCATGGATTGGGGGACCTTCGACCTCGGGAATGATGTGTTAAACGGGGGGCAAATGTCTGCGAGCTTCGATCTTTTTGGCAACGACTCCGCTCTAAAGGGTTCATTTCAGGGCGATACCTTTACAGGAATCCTTACGACCGATCAAAAAGACTATCCGTTTTTGGCGAGAAAACAACCTACGGAGCCTTTTCCAATAGACCGCTCCCAGATTTCCTACGTGCTCTCTGAAGCCGACCTGCCCGCCAACGAAAAAAATATCGATCATGCCGGCCTCATTGCCGATGCGGATCTTGAAGGATTCAAAAGGGGAGAACGTATCTATAGTTCCAATTGCATCAATTGCCATGGCAACCCCGAAGTGGAGGGATCCATTCCGCTGTCGACCAAGTTTTGGGAACAGCCACTGAAGGCGGGCAGCGATGCCTATTCCATGTATCAGACCCTGAGCCGGGGCGTTGGATCCATGCCCCCCCAACCCGTGCTCACCCCTCAGGAGAAATACGATGTCATTTCCTATATACGCGAAGAATTCATCAGGAACAACGAAGCGGAAAAGTATATCGGCAGCAGTCCGGGCTATTTGGCAGAACTGCCCAAGGGCACTTCCAGGGGTCCGGCCACCGAGCCCTATCAACCTTGGGGCGATATGGACTATGGCAATTTTCTGATCAACACCTATGAACTGGTCGATAGCGCCACGGGCCCCGCTAGGTACCATTCCCCGGGGCCACCGCCCTATCCCGATGAAGATTACAGCAAAAACAACTTTGCCTATAAGGGCATTGCCATGCGTTTGGATACCGGCAAAGGCGGGATCGCCAAAGGAAAGGCCTGGATGATCTTCGACCACGATCTAATGCGCGTAGCGGGAGGTTGGACCGGTGAAGGGTTTATCGATTGGGACGGCATTTTGTTGAACGACAGGCATGAGACCTATCCGCGCACCATCGGTACCTTGCATTTTGAAACACCCGTTGGTCCGGGATGGGCCAATCCCGAAACAGGTTCTTTCGAAGACCCAAGGTTCAGGGCAAGGGATGGCCGTGCCTTCGGGCCCCTGCCCAAAGTTTGGGCGAACTACAAGGGGCTCTATCACCATGAAAATAAACTCGTTATTTCCTATACGGTGGGTCGATCTTCGGTGCTGGAAAAACTGGGGATGATAGAAAAGGATGGCGCCACGATATTTACTAGAACGCTCAATATCGGTCCGTCTTCGTCTCGCTTAAAAATGAGGGTGGCCCCGGTGGCCAACAAGGTGGCCCTCTCGGGCGATGGCGCCATATTAAAGGAGGAAGCCGGATACACCGTGATGCTGGTGCAGCCGAACAAAGCCGCAAAAGTGACCTTGTTCATCGCGGATGCCCCGGTTTCCGAACTGGGCGATTTCGCAAAAGCCTCCGGGCCGCCAGAGTCGTTGGCCCCATTTACGGAGGGTGGGGGGGAGGCCCATTATCCCGAAGTGCTGAACACGACCATTACGCCCGGATCACCAGATGCCCTTTTTGCGGTAGACCAACTCACCCCTCCGTTCGACAATCCCTGGGCCAGCCGGATGAAACTCAGTGGCATCGATTTTATGAAAGACCCCGACAAGGCGGTGATCTGCACCTCGGATGGCGATGTCTGGTGGGTTGGCGGACTCATCAATGGCAAGGGTACGTTGCACTGGAAGCGTATCGGCGCCGGCCTGTTTCAACCGCTCGGCATTAAGGTACTGGATGAAAAGATTTATGTGATCTGCAGAGATCAATTGGTATTGTTACGTGATTACAATGGCGATGGGGAAACCGATTTTTACGAGAGCTTTAACCACGACCATCAAGTGACCGACCATTTCCACGAATTTGCGATGGGCCTTCAGGCCGATGCAGAGGGCAACCTGTATTATGCCAAAAGTGGGCGACATGCGCGTGAGGCCTTGGTACCACAACACGGCACCCTGCTGAAGGTGAGCAAGGACGGTTCAAAAACAGAAATCATCGCCAAGGGTTTCCGGGCGGCCAATGGGGTGTGCATCAATCCCGATGGGAGTTTTTTGGTGACCGACCAACAGGGATACTGGAACCCCATGAACCGGATCAATTGGGTTTCGGGCAAAGGAAAATTTTATGGCAATATGTGGGGCTATGACCCTCCGATCGACAGTACCATGGTGGCCATGGAACAGCCGATGGTATGGGTGGATATGCAGTTCGACCGGTCCCCATCCGAACTGCTGTGGGTCGATAGCCCAAAATGGGGCCCGCTGGACGGTGCCCTGTTGAGTTTTTCCTATGGGTTTGGGAAAGTGCAACTGGTACTGCCGGAAAAGGTGAACGGACAGATGCAGGGCGGAGTCATCGATCTGCCCGACATCAAATTTCTCACCGGGGTGATGCGGGGCAGGTTCAATCCCGGGGACCACCAGCTCTATGCCTGTGGCATGTCGGCCTGGGGCACCAACCAGATGTTGCGGGGCGGCGGATTCTACCGTATCCGATACAACAACAAACCCCTGCCCGTGCCGATCGCGCTGCATACCTCGGCATCGGGGGTGGAACTGCGCTTCGCCGAGGCGCTGGATACCGAAAGGGCCAAGGAGGTGAACAACTACAAGGTCGAGACCTGGGCCCTGAAAAGAAGCAGTAAGTACGGCTCGGACCGTTATGACCGGAAGACCTTGGCCATCGCCAGGGCAGAGGTCATGCCCGATGGCAAGGGGGTGAAGCTATTTTTGAACGACATCCAGCCTGCCGATGTGATGACCATTACCTATGACCTTACCGATACCGATGGCCACGCGCTGAAGGGCACAGTTCAGAATACGATCTCTGCACTAAGTGCTGATGAAGCCGCACTTTGACCACCTAAAATTTTTGATTTCAATGGGAACGGGTTAAAGCCGAAATCAACACTGCTTTTAAAGTGTTTTGATCAACCATTTAATACAATGAAGGTTTTGGGTGTTTGACCTAGTGAAGACTAACGCTATTATTCTGGCAGTTGGCGCATAGCGCCAATTGATAATATATGTTTGGTAGGGGTTCGTTTTTCTTTCCACTTCCCTTATCAACAATATCGGCTAAATGGCATTTAATCTTTTTTCTATACCGCCCAATACCACTGAAGTTTTATTTTTTACATTTTTTAATGAATTGATACTATACATTCTTATGCCTTTTAACTTATAAAGAATGTTACTATATTTTTGGTTTTTCTTTAAAATATCATAATTATTCGGGATAGTAGTGCCCATGTGCGATGTTTCTTTAAAGTGGTTTACATGGAATTGGGTCATTACATTCTGATAGTATTGCAGCTCATTACCCTTAATTGTATTCGCTAAGAAACTAAATTCTTCCTCAAACAATTTTGAAATCTCAAGCCTCAAATTATTTGGATTTATTGAATTTAGACCTACGTTCTTTATTGTTTCGTAAGTGGTAAAATTTAGCTCAGGCATTACAAAGTATTGATAAACATAAAAAGAAGTATCCAATGAGGGGGAATAAGGTAAATCGCCTTCTATATGGTTCAGTATATTTTCAATATGCTCTAATGTAGTTGTATTAAATTTTATAGATTCATCCAATTTAAGCAAAGATGCAGTTATTTCGTTTTTAATATTTGTCAAATATTGTTTTTCCAAATGCTCATTCTTTCTGTTATCATTCCATGAGTTTATTTGCAATGCAATCAAAATTCCAATTACCACTAACATGATCTCCCCAATTGCATAAAGAAGATATTTGCTGAATTTATTTTCAGTCAACATCTTTTGTCTAATTTTTCTAAAGAATTTTATCATAGGTTAGCGGTTTGTCATAGTCTCTATTCCGAAGCTTCAGCGTAGGGATAAGGAATCACAACGGTCTCTGCATGTATGTTTACGATGCGTTTTTAATTATCCATCCCATGGTTATCCAATCCGTTTTGATTTATTGGGCATAATAGGTAAACCATATGATCCATGCGGCATAAAAAATCAGGGGGCAGATGATCGCATTTCCAAAAATCAATTTCGAGATGTCCCTTTTCTTCAGCAAATAAAATACCAGTCCGGCCAGAAGGTTGACCCCAAATAGGATCGGGATTATTTTCAGCATTTCCATCGAATCACCCATCTCAGGCTGTTCCACATAAAACCAAATCCCAATACCGATACTTTGTAAAAGGAAAAGCAGGATGCCTAGATTTTTCAGTTTTCCATATTCCATTTCTGAAAAGCATTCATGGTTTCTGGTTCAAATGTATGCACAATGGACTTTTATAAAAAACCTAGCGTGTAAAAAGACCCTCGCCTTTCGGTTTGATTCAGGGCCAAATCGATTTTTCCTTTTGACGAAAAATGGGTGTCGAGACTGGCTTAAAAAAATTTGTTTTTTTAATTCGGTTCTTTATTGGGTACTGTTCCTGTTTCTTATAACATGCTTGGTAATGGCCGCTTCCAGTTCCTGATAATTTGTTTGAATCAACCAATGACCAGAATCCAATTCTAGAAACTCGTAATCACTTTTCATGTATTGATGACCTTCACCAATAGCATAGTAACCAATGGCAACATCCCTATTTCCCCAAATAAACAAGGTTGGAACATGTATATCTCCAAGTATCTGACTTTTGGAGGCTTTCTTCAATAGCTTATAATTGCTTCTGTAATAATTTATGGAAGCAGTCAATTGTTTTGGGTTTCTGAAAACCCTTAAATATTCGTTTATTTCGCTCGAGTCGCTATGCTTCCATAACTTTTTAAACAATCTAAAATCGTTCTTTCTAATGGTTATTTCCGGTAGAAATGGCAACTGGAAATGTTTTATGTATTGGCTCATTTTGTTTTGTTCTTGATCAACTACAATGGCTTTCCCAAAAGCTTGCAGATGTGGAACGGAGATTGCACTCCAGCTTAAAATGCTGTCTTTATGATCATGAACTACTTTCCAACCTATGGCAGCCCCCCAATCATGACCCACGAGATGAAATTTCGGTTTATTCAGAAACTTGGAAATATCCAAAACATCCTTGGCCAACTTATCCAAATGATAATGTTTTTTACCTTTCGGACAAGCATCTTTGCTATATCCCCTTAGGTCGGGTGCGATACAATAAAAGCCATTTTTGGAAAAACGGAGCATTAACTTTTTCCACATATGGGAAGTCTCAGGCCAGCCATGTAAAAAAAGCACCAATTCGTTTTCTTTATTTCCAACAGCGCGACAATCGAATATTAAACGGTCAATCTTTATCTTAATGGTTTCTTGCATGTTTTAGCATTGTACCTAGTCGTTCGGCTATGATTTCGGTGGGGAAATACGTTGTAATTGTCCGGTCCGGGATAAAGTCTATTAAAAGTAGGGAATTTCTGTAAATTTAAAAGCAGCACTGGATGGTAGCCAATGTTGTGATTTCGTTAGTCATAAATTGACCTAAATCCAAGCCGTTATGATCTAGATGGTTTTATCATTCTTTTCCCTTTTCAATTTTATCAATAAGCAAGTTTGATTTTTTTTCCAATGCTTGAATTAACCTCAAGTTTGCTTCGACTACTATTTTATAAAGAAGCATTGCTGTTTCCAGATTGATGTATTCTTGTGAACTCGGGTTGGAAAGCCAAGTCCAATCTATGTATTCTAAATTTCGTTTTTCTATTACCCTATTTAAAGTATTAATCCCGCGTACACCGTAATACGACATTAGTAATCGATAAAATTCCTCGTTGTCGGAATTTAGTTTTATTAATTCATTGTCGGCGTATTGATAATAATCCTTTATATCTCGAACAATTTCTGGGTTATCAAATTCTAATTTTCTTCCAGAGTTGAACATATCCAAGTAGGTCACTTTATTTATACTTAAATAGTTCATTGAAAGTCTTCCTGCCATCAATTGATCAAATTCCGTAATTTTTTTGGTCTTGCCATCCAAGACATTATCCAAAATATTTTCTATTTGTAGTAGCCAATCATTGTATTCTGTTTGTAAAGATTTGAAATCTTCTATATCCATTTCAAGCTCTAGTTTGAGATCAATGAGTAACCTATTGCTTTCTGATTTGGACTTTTCTATTTCGTTCCAATTATTAACCTGAAGCGCAATTAAAATTCCGATAACTACAAGTATAATTTCGCCAATTGCGTATTTGAAGTACTTTCCAGTTTTTCCATCTGAAAGTAAGTTTTGCCTAATTTTTCCAAAGAATTTGATCATTTGGTTATTGGTTGGTCCCGATAACTATCGGGAATGAAGTACAACAATTCGAGTTGGTAATTCACTACATATCCTTTATGCAAACTAAGATAGTTTTTTATGATCAAGCCCCAGTTGCTACTTGCATTTAGGTAATATGGTACCTGATGTTTTGAAGGTGCGCCATGGATAGTGAAACAGAGAAACACAACATAAGGTACTAAAAAAAAGCAATCCTAAAAAAAGAGAGATAATTTTTTCATGTTGAAGCATAACCTTCTTGTTTATGGTGGTTACAACGAATTTTTTGTTTTAAAATCCACCTTCCGCCGCGCTTTGAATAATGGCATTTTAACAAAAAATCCAAAAACCTATGAATTTTTGCTAAGTATCGGTTCATCGATATTTTTGACCTTTGGACGTATTAACCCTCAAAATCTTATCTGATGAAAAAGACTATAACCTACTATGGGGCCCTTTCGTGCCTCCTCTATTTGATGTGCTTTTCCCTAACGGGCCAGGGACTTCGCACCAGCAATGTAAAAGATGCCGATATCTATGAAGCCCAAAAAAGGGTAGACCACTATCACCATCTTCGAAATATGGGATACCAGGACAAGGAAATCTTCGAAGACCTGGGCAATGCCAATTTCCTGGCCGAAAATTATGAATCGGCCTTGTTCTGGTATGAAAAATTGATCGAACTGAGTGATGACGGCATCATAGGGCCCACCTATTATGAACGCTATCAATACGCACAGGGAAGAACCGGGAGGCCTTCCTTTACCAATGTGAAGGAAGACAAGGACTGGTATGCCTCCATCAAGGCAGATTACGAAATCAAGAAGAATTCGGTGGCCTATACTTCGGCGACCCCCGCATCGGACAAGTACCGTGAACTCGATTTTCTACAACAAAGGGATGCCTCCATGGATGGCGAAGTAACCTCCACCGGCACCTTGGAATCTTTGATCGGCGACCAGCTCGAAGACCAGAACGGATACAAGGCGCCCATATCGATGACCGCCGATGGTAAAACCGCTTATTTCAGCATGGCCACCTATGAAAAGCCCATCTACGGCATTTTCTCCAAAAAAGAACTCGTCCACAAAATCTATAGGGCCGAGAAGCGCGACGGGCAATGGGGGAACGTTCAGGAAGTAGCCCTGGCACCCAAGCACTTCTCGACCATGCACCCTACCGTTTCCGCAGATGGCAAACGCCTGTTCTTTGCCTCCGATATGCCGGGAACGTTCGGGAAATATGACATCTATGTCGCCGCCGTACAAAGCAACGGAGCCGTTGGGGTGGCAAAAAATCTCGGGGAGAAGGTGAATACCGACAAAAACGAACTGTATCCCAATTTGGCAGGGGGCAGCACCTTGTTTTTTGCCTCTGAAGGCCGTGAAGGCTATGGAGGGCTCGACGTGTTCATGGTACAGGTGAACCACAAAAAAGTAAGTTGGGCCGTAAACCTGGGCAACCCTATCAACAGTAAGGAAGATGATTTTTCAATTTTTCTGATGGCTGAAAAGGGGGAAGGCTATGTGATGTCGAACCGTGGGACAGATAGGAGTGCCATCAACAAGGTAGCCTTCTCCTATACCAAAGAGCAGAATGCCAAAGCGACGGAGAAAAGGGAATATAACCTTTTGGAGGCCCTGAACAACGACCTGAGAATTGATTATTCCTCCTCGGTCTTTGATAATGATTAAGGCAAGCGACAATGCTTTCCAGGCGGCATCGGAGATCAGATGTGTGGATTGCGGGGCAGGTTTGTTGAACCAAGCAAGATGGGAAACGATGGCCGATTATTCCAAGAATCCCTTTAGGGAATCCGATCAGGATGATGACGCGATAGATCAATATTAATTCCAAGACTATGAACAGCAATAAAACGATACAAAACAAGATATACCTACTGCTTTTACTGTGCGGACTACTCTGCACCATGGCTGCCTTCGCACAGGAAACCAACAATGCGGGTTCCAATTCCACCTATCACAACCAGTTGTTTTTCAATCGATTTTTGATCAACCCGACCTTTTCGTTGGTTCGGGAGAACAAATCGTATTTGAACATGCTCCACCGCAATCAATATGCCACTTTCGAGGATAACCGTCAGAATTATTTTCTGGGGTTCAGCAACAAATTGAACGAGAATACGGCGGTAGGCGTCGGGGTTTACAGCCAATGGTCGGGGGTCATCCAGGAGTTCGGATTCAATGCCAACTATGCGACTTCGGTGAAATTGGGAACCGACAGCAAACTTACTTTTGGAACCAATGTTACCTATTTCAATCAAGGACTTGATAAAAATAGGGTCGTGGCGACCGAAAACGACCAACAGATCTTGGAGGCCAGAAAAGAAAGCAAGGTGGCCATACAGCCCGGCATCACTCTTTCTTTGGGGAAATTTGATTTCGGAATTTATGCGGAGAACCTCTTCCAATTCAATCAGACCACCAATGAATTTGCCACCACATTGAACGACAAGAGTCTCAAGGCGGCCCTTCAATATACCCATACCTTCATGGCGCAAAGGGGTCTGTTCGCCAATGCCAGGTTAATGCCATTGTTGCAAGTGGGCCGAAACGCCGACAATAGCCTGTCGTATGTAGGCGCCGTACTGTTGGACCTGCCCAATTATGGGTGGTTGCAAACGGCCCTTGACGATGAATATGGCCTCTCGATGGGCTTTGGTTTCAATATCAACAAAAAAATGTCGTTGGGATACCTCCTGGAAAAGGATTTTATGGAGGATGAAGCCGATTTCGGCTGGAACCACGAACTGTCGCTCGCCTATACCTTTGAAAATTACAGTGCCGGAAGCCGAAATTATGTCGGGGATTCGGATGACCAAAAAATTGATGGCATCATCAGAAACTATGAGGAACAGATCTTAAAACTGCTCGCCGATAAAAACAGTGCGAGCAAGAACAAAAGGGAAACCGTCGACCCCAATACCATCGACCCCAACACCATGGCCTATGAAAACCGGATGATCCTCGACGAGTTGATCTTGCGACAGGATTCGCTCGAAATCGCCCGGAACGAACAGTTCGACAAAAGGTTCGAGGCCTTGGTGCGTATTTTGCAAAAGCATATCGAACAGGACGGCAACGGCAACAAACAAGACTATGTGCGCGATCAGAACAGCGTGATGGTAGCGGCAGTGGAGAAGCAGGCACCAAAAATCATCAACAAGGCAGAAGACAAGGGTTATGTGAAACTCCCCATTAAAGTGCTCGATCAATCGGACATCGTCGGGGTCAAAACCGGTTATTATGTCATCGCCAATGTGTACAAGGAAAAGAAATACCTCAACGCTTTTATGAAGAGCTTAAAAGAGAAAGGGCTGAACGCGAATCAGTTTTATAACAAGGAAAATGGCCTCTACTATGTTTATTTGGCCGATTATAACTTCAAGGAAGACGCTGAAGTGGCCTATACCTCGAATCTCGGGGGTAAATATCGGGATGAAAAGTGGATCATGCAGGTCGACAATCCCGCGGCAACGGTGGCAAACACTTATGAAGACCAGGATGCTTTTATAAACCGAAACGATTAGCATTTTGGATGCAGTTCCTCTGGGGGAGGTTACTTTCCATAAGCACTTGATCAATGGCCGCTGTTGGAGGCGGGGGAAAACGGCTTTTGTCGTTCATTAAGATCCGGACCGCTTACCATGGAAAATAGCCGACCCCAGTGGTCTTCATGCTCCATCGGGTTTTCAAATTTTAAAACCGTGCGTTGCCTTATATCCTACCCAAATGATATAGCGATGAATCTTCTGGGCAGCGACCTAATATCTTTGATGAATTTGTGGTGTTTAGGGGTAAAGGCTTACACTTCGTCGATGCTTCAAGGCTGCATAGCATGCATTTGAACGAAAAAACCTACGCAACGCCAAAGACTGTGTTTTATTTTATTACATTTAAAATAGATACCAGTTGACATTTATTGTAAACCCCCAAATCCAACACATTATGAAAACCTACTTCATCCTCAAGTGTATCCAAAAAAAGGAACTTGGTTCCAAAACCAAGTCCAGTACCCACCATTTACTTACAGGCAAAAACGATGGCTTGCCAACCTCTTGGCCAAGCACGATGCGGCCGAGACCCAGCGCAAATTTAAAAGCTGTTCCCACATCCTGAACCGTCTTCCAAAAGAAGGTGATCCGTTTCCATTTGTTGCCATTATTTTTAAGGGAGAGTAACTTCTTCTGCTTAGAATAGGCGTCGAATGCATTTCGGTGATGCAGGAGGGTAAGGTCATCAATCACGCCACATTTTTCTCGATGTTTTACCCAAATGGGCCATGCCCCTAGGCTTGCCATGCGCAATTCCCCGATACAAACGGTCAACACTTCTTTTTAAAATACCAGAGATCATTAACCAAATCCGATGTGTTATGAAATCAAATATTCTAAAAATAATTGTTATCGACAATGATGTAACATTACATGAATCTTACCATTATTATTTTGAAAAGTACTTGGATTACACCCTCAAGGGCATTTATGTTTCGGTGAGGGATGCCTTATCCGACTATGATAAATTGAAACCCGATATCATCATATCGGAAGTGACCCTTCCCGATCTTTGCGGCATTGATGGCATCAGGTACTTTCATAAAAAGGATCCTGAGGTAAAAGTGATCATGATCAGTGCCCAAAGCGATTTTGAAGCGATCAAAAGGGCGTTTAAAAATAGGGCGAACGGCTTTCTGACCAAGCCGGTCACCAAAGACCGTCTGCATCATGCCCTCGATTCGATAAAATTCGAGGGGGCGATGATGAGCAACGACATTGCCAAAAAGGTGATTGCCATGTTCCAGAAAAAGTCATATGAGTGCTTTTCCGCCAGGGAAAACCAGATCGTGGAGTACCTCAGTCAAGGGGCCACCTACAAAACAATCGCCGATAAGCTCTTTGTGACGCCCAGTGCGGTGAATTTCCACATACAGAACATCTATCTGAAGCTCGATGTGAACTCCAAATCGGAGGCGCTGTTGAAGCTGCAGGAAATGCAATAATCGATGCCTATGGGAAAAACTTTACTTGATTTTTAAGTAATAGTGTTCAGGGGCACGGAAGCCATAAACATGGCATCGCATCGCTATTTTTAAAGGAAATAGTGGATACCATGGGCTTATCATGTCATGATATTTTTCGAGAATCAAATCTTTTTATTCGAAGACCGAAGTAATGGTTTTCTCCGGCCCAACAAACTCCCTTAAATGAATTTGCAGCCCTGAGTTTTGCCTGTTTTCCTTGATTCTTTCAATGTCTTCGGGCCGTATCTGGCTTTTATGGCAGACCAGGGATACCATAGCCTTGTCCAAATTTTCCGCTGAGTAGGTGATATGGGTGTTCAAATACCCGGGGTCTACCCCGGCGAGTATTTTTTGTGCAGGGTCTTCTATTTGATTGGAGGGCGTGCCCACGAAAAACAGCTTGGCAGGCTTTTCCCAAACCTTGCTCACAAAAATTTGGTTCACCGAGGCCCCGACCAGGCGATGGTCCATATGGGTACTGCCCCCATCGGGGCCCCAGGTGACCAGAACATCGGGTTTTTTATCGGAAATGATCTGTTCCAGCTCCGCGATTAGGGATTTTACATGAGGCATATGGCCATCATAGCCTTCCCCGGCCCGCAACTGGTCATGAAAACCGAGATGGATGAGGGTTACTCCCAGGGCATCGGCCGCACATTGCATTTCCGCCTTGCGTATTTTCACCAAACTGTCGCCGCCTTCGAGTCCTGAAAAATCATTGGTGCCATAGCGGCCATCGGTACAGACCACCAAATATACCTTGGCCCCTTCCTCCACATATTTGACCAGCATGGGCCCCACCGTCATTTCATCGTCTGGATGGGCAAAAATGGCCATCAATACCTTGCCTTCACTCGGCCCTTGTGCCAAAAGTGGTTGCATGTTGAAAATGGCCACAATGCCTGATAACATAAGGATTAAAAATGGGTATCGGTTCATAATCATCGACCAGGGTTTCAGTATCTTATCACTCATGGTTTAGGGTATGTTTTTATTATCTGTATATCATTCAAAATCGGACACCTTCAATTGTTTTTCTTGCCAATATGCATCTGTCTTAAAGCCATACGCAGAGGGTTGATAATCCCCTACAAGACCTACATCGGCCCTTTCCGGTACGGGCAGATCCATGGCCCAAAACAGCCCGTTCACCAAGAGTCTGCGCACGCCTTCGTTGAGCAGATCGCTCGATGATCCAATGGTAGAGGTGAAGGCCCGCCCAGACTTGCCATCTGGGACCTGATAGGTCTTCGTCCATGCGATGGGCATCATGGGATTGTTCAACTTTTCGCCCGCTTCGTTGGTGTCGGCGACTTGGTCATCGGTAGATCTCATGCCATAGTAAACATCGTTTTCAGCAAATTCACCAGTTCTGTTCATCACCTGTCCCAAAATAATCGGTTCGGAATCGCCCGGCAAGGGCAATCGCACCCCGTATACATCCGTAGATCCCCATAGGGTTCCGCTGACTATACCATTGGCAATAGGGTGTGTATTGGCAGCATCGGCGACGATGCCTCGAGTACTTTGGTGTTTGTGTTCGCCATGGTGGGATATCCATTTTTCCCCCAAGACCAAACGGCCAAATCCATCGGTCCATTCCGTTTTATCCCCGGCATAGCCATTGCCGTAATGCTTGTATGGGGACAGGGAGTCGGCATCAAAATGGAACGCATGGGTGGCGGTACGGATCCCCATAACCGGCTTTCCTTGCTTCAAGTAGTCATCGATATGCTTCATCTGATCCTCCGGCAGGGCACGGAATCGGGTAAAAATCACCATCATATCGGCTTTGTCAAGGGCCTCCAAGCCTGGAATGTTTTTCACGTAATTGGCGTTGATGGTTCCTGGTTGTGCCGGATCTTGGGCGAACAGCACGGTACAATTGAATCCGTGCTTTGTGGCAAGAATTTTGGCCAATTGTGGCAAGGCTTCCTCCGACCGGTATTCCTCGTCCCCGGATATGAGTACGATATGTTTGGCCGCCGGGTCGTTCCCCTCGAAACTCAACCATAATTTTGGCCCTTCCGCCACCGGATCGGCGGTTTTTTTGCCTTCTTTTTGTCCACAGGCCAAGAACAGGCCCAACAATAGTACCAATATCATGTTTCTCATGTGCTTCTTTATAAAGGATGTGGATTTAAATGCCCATACCCGATTTGATATGTTTAAAACCTTGGGTATATACCTCTTCGGCAGGGGAGTAATCGCGCCACACATTGATCGCATTCGCAAACTCGGGTATAATGGTGCTGAAGGCCTCAATGGTAAGCCAACCGTCGTATTGTATGGCTTTGAGGGTTTCAAAGACTTCTTTCCAATGTACCTGGCCACTGCCCGGCGTGCCCCTGTCGTTTTCGCTGATGTGCACGTGACTTAAATAAGGAGCTATTGTTCTGATGGCCCGGCCCTGATTTTTCTCCTCGATATGGGCATGGTGCGTGTCGTACATGGCCCCCAAACTGGGATGGTTGACCTTTTCGGCAAGCGTCTTTAGATCTTCCATGGTATTGTAAAGGTAGCATTCGAAGCGGTTGAGGGCCTCGGGGGCGAGGATGATATTGGCCTGTTCGGCATGGTCAGCCGCTATTTGCAACATTTCAATGCTCCATTGCCTTTCTTCCGGCATGGGGGGTTGTCTTGTAAAATAGGCAAAACTGGAATGGAAGGGGCCACAAATGACTTCTGCATTACCGGCAGCGCCCATATCGATCGACCACTTTAACTTGTCCAAGCCTTTCGCCCGTATTTTTTTATCCGGACTTGCAATGTTCTCCTCAGGGGCCAGGGAAGCCACACAGGTAAGACCCATTTGAATATCGGCCAGGTGCCTTCCCAATTTGGTATAATGCGCCGCATTGCCTTCGCCCAAAAAAAGCTCTATCCCATCGTAGCCGGTTTTTTTGAGCTTGTCGATTATGCCATAGTGTTGCTCGGTGACATGGTTGGTCCAGAGCAAAAGGTTCATCCCAATTTTCATCCTATGAATTTTAAGCTTTAAATCAATAACCCCTACCGTTGATGGGCAGGGGTTGAACAGAATCTATTTCATATTCCAATCTGCGCCCTTAGGCCGGGGCAACCTCGGCATCGCTTTTGCGCTTGCGCACCCAAAACCACAATATGATGAACAATCCGATCAAGATAGCCGGAAAGGTCACCATGGTGCCCAAGGTGGCCTGTCCTGCCACCAGATCCAATTCGTCACCGGTAAGTCCTTGAGCTGCGGCTTCCGCTTTATCGGTATCGATCCACCTTCCGATGATGGGTTGGAAGATAGAGGTTGAAAACATGCCCACTGCTCCGATGATCGACATGCCCAAGGCACCGCTCTTTGGTATTTTTGCGGCTACAAAACCGATCATGTTGGGCCAGAAATAAGCGACCCCAAGGGCAAAAAAGATGGCGGCCACATAGGCCATACTTCCCGTTTGCGTGCTGAAGAGGTAAATTCCGATCGTGGCCAAGACGGCCCCGCCGAGCAGTACGCCCGTTTGATCGAACTTATGAACGACCTCCCCTCCAAAGTACCGTGCCACGGCCATAAGTCCGGTAACCAATGCCAAAATCAGCATCGGTTGTGCCCCGCTCTTGGCGAGGATAAGGCCAACCCATTGCTGGGGCCCGAATTCCGTGATTGCGGTAAGGGCCATACAGGCGATCATAAAAATAAACAAAGGGGAGACCATGGCCTTAAAGTTGCTCAAGAGGGAAGCGGCAGCCTCCACCTTCGCTTTCGGCCAGGCCTGACCAAAAAACAGATAGGCATAGATCAATGTGGGTACCATGATCACCCAGATCTGGGTTTCCCAGCCCAAACCTGCATCGGTCATGAACTTGGAAACAAGGCTCCCGATGACGATCCCACCTGGGAACCACATATGGAAACGGTTCAACATTTTGCTCATTCGGTTGCCTTCATAGGCATCCGCGATCATGGGGTTGCACGCGGCCTCGGTACAGCCGTTACCCAGCCCAATAAGCAGGGTAGATATCAAAAGACCGATATAACTGCCCGAATAAATGGTCATCAATATGCCGACGGCGTGGGCCAAGAAGGCGAACTGCATAATTTTTTTACCGCCTACCGTATGGTAGATCATACCTCCGATAACCATGGAAATGGGGAATCCCAAGAACCACATCGAGTTGATGAATCCCAGCTGTTCCGCCGTTAAGCTCAGTTCTTCGCCCAATTGGGGAAGAATGCCTGCCCGGATGCTAAAAGAAAAAGCGGTGGTGATCAATGCAAAACAGCTACCGTAAAATAGTCTGTTGGCATTTGACGCCAAGGTTTTAGTGGTGTTTTCCATAATGAAAAGAGTTTGTTAAGTTAGTTAGCTTGTTATTTGTTGATAGTGGTTTAGTTGCGCAATTTTTGCGACTATAAGTTTAATCACTTTTTTGCTATTATCATAATTATTTTGCAGATGTCTTGGCCTATCCCCGAAATCCAGGGGTGGCTTTTATAAACCCCATAAATTTTAATCCTAAATGATTTTTAGCTAATTTAGGACAAAATAGCTTCTTCATTGAAAGTGTACTGTTAACCATAAAATCATCCCAATGCAAAACAATTATCCCAAACTGCACAATGCGTCATGGCCAGGGGTAGTGGGAAAAGGCCCGGATTCGGAGCCGCCGATCCCGATTGATACCATGATCGAACTTACGGCCAATGCGGAGGTCAACGGCATCAAATTCGACGGTTTCGACCTATTTCTGTCCGATCCGCATATGGACATTGATTCCAACGACGACGGCATAAAACGAATGGCGGATAAGGCCATGTCCAAGAATCTTGAAATAGGAAGCTTGGTGGCGCCAATTTGGGCAGGGACAGGTGGGGGCTCCGCGATGGGCTCGCAGCAAGAACGAAAACAATTCGTGACCCAAGTGCACAAGGCATGTATCATCGGACAAAAATTGAGGGGCTTAGGGGTTCGTCCCCACGGCGTCATACGGATTGATTCCTCGGTAAATCCCGAAAGCTGGGCCACCGACCCCGTTGGCAATACAAAATTGATTGCCCAAACCTTTAGGGAAGCCTGCGATGTGGCGGCCGATTATGGGGAATCGCTCGCCGCAGAAGGTGAAATATGCTGGGGCGGGATGCATGGCTGGAAAACGATGCTCAATACCCTGGAGGCCGTCAATAGGCCAAATATCGGATTTCAGGCAGATATGGCACATACCCTTTTGTACCTTTTGGGGTATAACAAACCCGATGAGCGCATTTTGCCCAAGAATTTTCAATGGGAGGATCGGGAAACCTTGACCCAAGGCTTAAAAACCCTCACAGCCGCACTACGGCCATGGACCATAGATTTTCATGTGGCCCAAAACGATGGCACGGTCTTCGGAGCGGGTTCCCACGACAAAACCGGCCGACATTGCCAAGCTGCCGATCCCAATGGCAAACTTGATATCGCCGTCGATGCCGGACATTGGTTGCGGGACGAAAACGGAAAACTCACCAAGAAAATGAAGCATATATGTTGGGACGGTTGCATGTTTCCCAACGAAGTGATGATGCGTCAAAAAACGTGGAACGATGTATTGGGCGCCATGATCAAAGTGCGAGAACTGCACGGATGGCATGAAGGGTGATGAGGGGGGGCAATTGTCAATTAACAATAAACAGTGGGCAGTGTGCATTAAAAAGATAACACTTCGGCTTCCCTCCCTTGCCGGCCCGAAGGGTGGGCCTTAGGGTCGGGGCAAAGGAAGACAGATGTCAGTGAACAATTAACAATAAACAATTATCAGTGAACAGTGGGCAGAGCGCAGTGGGCAGTAAGCAGAGGGCAGTGAGCAGAGGGAAGTGTACGCTGATTGGTGAATGGGTTCAAGCACATATTTGAATAAGAAATCAAAATTTTAGTTAAGCAATGCCAAAGAAAAAAGAACTTAGGATCGGGTTGATAGGTTATGGATTTATGGGCCGCACCCACACGAATGCCTACAAAAGGGTGAACGATTTTTTTCCGGAACTCAAATATCGGCCGGTGTTAAAAGTGGTCTGTGCGCGTAACGAAGGGCGCCTCAAAGCCTTCGCAGAACAATGGGGCTTCGAAACCACCGAAACCGATTGGCGTAAGGTCATCGCCCGAGACGATATCGATGCCATCGATATTTGTACCCCCAATAACATGCATGCCGAAATTGCCATAGCCGCTGCCAAGGCAGGAAAAATGATACTTTGTGAAAAGCCCTTGGCCAGAACCGTTGCCGAAGCGCAACCGATGGTCGATGCCGTTGAAAAAGCCGGGGTGATGAATACGGTTTACTATAATTATAGAAGGCTTCCCTCAGTGACCTTGGCAAAACAATTGGTGGATGCGGGAAAATTGGGCAAAATATTTCATTACCGTGCCAATTTTTTGCAGGATTGGACCATCAGTCCTGAATTGCCCCAAGGTGGGGAAGGCTTATGGCGATTGGACAATGATGCTGCCGGATCGGGGGTCACGGGCGACCTCCTGGCCCACTGCATCGATACTGCCATGTGGCTCAATGGGGGCATCAAAGACGTATCGGCGGTCACCGAAACCTTTATCAAGGAAAGACTGCATACCGCTTCGGGCAAAAAACAAAAAGTGACAATCGATGATGCCTGTATCTTCCATTGCCACTTCTCCAATGGCTCCCTTGGCGTTTTCGAATCGACCAGATATGCACGCGGCCATAAAGCACTCTATACTTTTGAGATCAATGGGGAGCACGCCTCCATCCGATGGGATCTTCACGACTTGAACCGATTGGAGTATTTTGACCATAGAGACGCTTCCATCGAACGTGGGTGGCGTTCGATACATGTTACCGATGGCGACCAGCCCTATATGGATAAATGGTGGGTGCCCGGATTATCGATAGGGTATGAGCATAGTTTTGTGCATCAGGTCGCCGACTTCATCCAATGTTTGGAAGCCGGGAAACCCTGTTCCCCCACCTTCAGGGAAGCCCAAGAAACCCAGAAGGTGTGTGAGGCGGTATTGGACTCGGCCAAATCGAGAAGTTGGAAAGACACCGGGGTGAAATGGCAGTGAACAATAAACAATAAACAATGAACAATGAACAGTGAGCGGTTGGCAGTGAGCTATGGGCGGTGTGCATAAAAAATAAAACACTTTGGTTTCCCTCCCTTGCCGGCCCGAAGGGTGGGCTTAAGGGTCGGGGCAAAGGAAGACAGATGGCAGTGAACAATAAACAATGAACAATGAACAATGAACAGTGAGCAGTTGGCAGTGAGCAATAGGCGGTGTGCATAAAAAATAAAACACTTTGGTTTCCCTCCCTTGCCGGCCCGAAGGGCGGGCTTTAGGGTCGGGGCAAAGGAAGTCAGCGAACAATGAACAGAGTACGATAAGAGGTTGACAAAAAAAGAAACTTTGTGTTCTCCATTTTGTCTTTGGTAGTTGATGAGGGGTATCTAAAAATTATAGATAGAACCTTCCATAGGCTAGCAAGATTGAGCTTGAAATTAATGAGGACCTATAAACATCAAACAACGAAAATGAGTGAATCGATAAGAGGCTTTTGCCTGCAGGGACGGGAAAAAATATACCCCAATGGGGAAGGTTCGGTCACACGGAATACGGCCGTGGTGGAAATGGAAATCCCGGAATTGAAGCATGGGGAAATCTTGGCGAAAACTTTGTTCACGGGCATTTGTGGGTCCGATAACAGTGCGGCTTTGGGCAAATCGAATTTTGATTGGGTGCAACGGCCCAGGGTCATTGGCCATGAATTCAGTGCCGAGGTAATCGCGCTGGGTCCTGGAGACCATGGTGAGCTCAAGATAGGCGACATCTTTACGCCCTTGGCCATGCTGGGCTGTCGCAATGAAGACTGTTCCGCCTGCAGTGTGGCCAAATGGAATTTGTGCCCCGATAAACAGATCATCGGTTTTCATAGAAACGGCGGATTCGGCCAGCAGGTGGTCTTGGAATCGGATCGAGTGGTACCCCTAATGCAAGGATTGACACCGGAACAAGGCGCTCTGGTAGAACCTTTGTCGATCATCGTCAACGCCCTGCACAACAAATGCAATATTAAACCGGGTCAGGATGTCGTGGTGACCGGATGCGGTATCATCGGATTGATGTCGGCAGAATTGGCCAGGGCTGCCGGAGCAAGGGTCGCCATTACAGGGATTGCCCATGACCGTGAGGTTCGCTTGAAGAAGGCCAAGGAACGCGGCTTCATCACCATTGAAGTGACCCCTGAAAATACCCTGGCTTCCCAATTGATCAAAGGTATCATGGATGCCGAAGGCAATGCTTTTGGCAGCAACGGCAAAGTAGATTTGCTCATTGAATGCTCTGGTGTGCCACAGGTTTTATCGGAGGCGATATCGGTAGTTCGGCCCGAAGGCGATATTTGCGTCATCGCCACCTATCCCAAGGAAGTGGAGATCAATGCTACTCACCTCACCCGTACCTCCTTAAACATGAGGGGCTCAATGGGGTCGTGCAGGGCCGATTACATGGTCGCGCAAAAATTGATGGTCACCGGGGTATTTCCATCCGAAGCTTACACCAATCTTTACGAATTTGAAGAAATCACCACCGCATTTGAGGATTCCATCAAGGCCAACAATGTCAAGGCGGTTGTAAAAATGAATTAGGCCAACAAAGATTAAACCAGAATAATTTAGATGCATACAATATTCATTACCGGAGGTACGGGTTGCATAGGATCGGTAACCATCCATAAACTATTGCAATCCAAGGAGGTGGCGAAAATTATCATCGCCGCACGTTCGAACAATACCGATACCTTGAAACTGTGGTTGGGAAAGGATTTGGATCCCCGTTTGGAATTCGTGACCCTTGACGTGGCCGATTATCAGGCCCTTGAACGTATCGTTACCAAGGTAAATCCGACCCATATCGTGCATTTGGGCGCCTTTCAGAGTCCTGATTGTTCCATGCACCATATCAGGGGCATGGAAATCAATACCGGAGGAACCATGGCGCTATTCGATATTGCTGAAACCCTGCCCAAGCTCCAAAGATTTGTGTTTGCCAGTTCGGCCGCCGTGTATGGAATGAGGGCCATGTATCCTGAGGCGAGCATCAATGAAAATGTACCCTTGGCGCCCCCGAACCATTACGGCATTTGGAAGCTCGCAGGGGAGCACTTGGCGCGATTGTTCCACGACAACTCCAAAGTGCCCACGGTGTGCTTGAGGATCAACACCACCTATGGCAAGGGCAGGGACAAAGGCAAGACCTCGGCCCCGACCAATGCCCTCAAGGCCATAGCCATGGGCGCGGCCACGAACAGCGTCATTCCTTTTGAAATGCCCTATCAGGGCAGGGAGAACTACCATTTTGTGGAGGATGTGGGTGCCCATTTTGCCGCCTGTACCCTGCAAGGGTTCGAAGGTTTTGGCGCTTTCAACATTAAGGGCAGAACAATTGCCATCACCGAATTTTTGAACTTGGTGAAGCAGCAGGCCGAGGCCATGGGGATGGGCAAGTTCGCAGAATTATCGATTGCAGGAGGGGCCCCTCCCAACCTTTTTGTTTCCGATCTGAACCATGAAAAAATCGAGGCGACCTTTAGTGACCTGCCCTTGACCCCGATTGCCGAAGGCATCCATAAATCGCTGCTGGAATTTCGTAAGATGGCCGATAAGGGGGAATTGACCTATTCAAAAGCACATTCATGAAGACCATCAACATAGGATTTCTTGGGGCCGGCGATATCGCCGATCTACATGCGGAAGCCATCAACCAGCTGGAAGGGGCAAACCTCATGGGATTATGGAACCGTACCCCAGAAAAAGCCAAGACCAAGGCGAAAAAATATGGTTGCAAAACCTACGCGACCGAAGAGGAACTCCTTCAAGATCCCAATATCGATGCGGTGTTCATCCTTACCAATATGGAAACCCATTGCGATTATACAATCAGGGCAGCACGAGCTGGAAAACACATATTGGTCGAAAAACCTGCCGCCTCCAGCATTGCCGAATTGCAGCAAATGAAAAGCGCCGTGGCCAAAGCGGGGGTATACTGTATGCCAGTACATAATTATATCTATGAAGCAGGCATTCAACGGGCCAAATCAATGATCGAAAAGGGGCAACTCGGAGACATCACACAGTTTTACATGCTGTACAATATTCACCACGCCCATGATATTCGGGCACGCTATCCCGGGGTAATCCGGCAAATCTTGACGCACCATAGCTATACCATGCTCTATCTGGCAGGGCTGCCACGGACCGTTTCCTGCCTGAAACACACCTCCGATGTCAGCCTGGCACCACAGGAGAATGTGGCCATGGCTACCCTGCAGATGAGCAACGGCAGTTTGAGCCATCTCTGTGCCAGTTTTGCAAACGATGACCATGCCGGAGATTCGTGGACCTGCATGATCAAGGTGATGGGAACCAAGGGGAGCACCCGTTACAGCTATCGCGACTGGGTGATCAATGCGCCGAATGGCGCCCATTCCCAAACGTACCAATGTTATCCGGAATCGATCAAGAACACCGCGACCCATTTTATCGACAAGGTGCTTCGCGAAGGGGAAGCGCCCCTCTCCAGTTTGGAAGATGCCATCACCTGCCAGCAAATCATAGAGGCTTGCGAACGCTCGGTAACCGAGGGGATCCATGTGGCTTTTCCATAAAGAATGAACGGAATCAAAAATTAATCAGTCTAAGCAATGCACATAAAAGGAAAAAAGTTCAATGGATTTATTGGGATGACGCTTGGTCTGGCGTTGGCATTTACCGGTTGTGAAAAACAGGAAGGTCCCGCTATACAATTGGGGAAGAACGCCCACATCGTCTTGATCGGGAACAACCTTGGATCCCGTATGATGAACTTTGGCCATTTCGAAACGGAACTGCAATTGCGGTATCCGGATAGTTTGCTCTACATCAGAAATATGTGCGATGGGGGCAATACCCCAGGTTTTAGGCCGCATTCTTCCCGAAATTCGCCTTGGGCGTTTCCCGGAGCGGAGCAATTCCAGACCGAACTGGCCCAACCCTCCGGGAGCATTGGACATTTTCCTACAGAGGACGAATGGTTGACCCATCTCAAAGCAGATGTGATCCTCGCCTTCTTTGGTTATAACGAGTCGTTTCAGGGCCCGGAGGGCATAGAGAATTTCAAGGGGGAACTCCATGCCTTTGTGCAGCACACCCTGAACCAACAATATAATGGGGTCAACGCCCCGCAATTGGCCTTGATCTCGCCCATTGCCTTCGAGGACCTATCCTCGAAAATGGATCTTCCCAATGGCGTGACGGAAAATCAAAATTTGGCGCTTTATACCAAGGCCATGCAGGAAGTGGCCATAGCGGATGGGGTTTTGTTTTTGGATGCCTTCGATCCCAGTAAACAATGGTTCGATACCGAACCCGAAGATTTGACGGCCGATGGCTTTCAGCTCAACGATTTGGGTTATCGCAAATTTGCCACACTGCTGGCCGACAAACTTTTTGGAGCAGGCATTAAAACCAAGAGGGATCATGAGGAACTGGTGCGTGCCGCAGTATTGGAAAAGAACTGGTTCTGGCATAACGATTTCAAAATTCCAAATGGGGTGCATGCCTACGGTCGGCGCTATGACCCTTTCGGCCCTGCAAACTATCCTTTCGAAATTGAAAAAATAAGGGAAATGACCGCCATTAGGGATACGGCCATTTGGGAAGCCAATCAGGGCAGGACCTTAGATTTGGCTGCCGCCGATGCGAAAACCAAGAAACTCCCTCCCGTACAGACCAACTATCTGGAAGTGAATGGTTCGGGGGATCCGAAGTACCTTTATGGCCAAGAAGCCCTGGACCGAATCAAAGTGGCCAAAGGCTATCAATTGGAATTGTTCGCATCGGAAGAAGAGTTCAACGACTTGGCAAATCCGGTTCAATTGTCATTCGACAATCAAGGGCGACTGTGGGTAGGGGTGATGCCCAGTTATCCCCATTATAAGCCGGGCGATAGCAAACCCAATGATAAATTGTTGATCCTGGAGGATACCGACAATGATGGCAAGGCCGATAAGCAGACCATTTTTGCGGAGGGCCTACAGCTGGCCATCGGATTTGAATTTGCGCCCGAAGGGGTATATGTTTCCCAAGGGACCAATCTCGTGCTGCTCAAGGATACCGATGGTGACGACAAGGCCGATATGAAAGAGATCATACTCAGTGGCTTTGACGACCACGATACCCACCATGCGATCAGCGCCTTCACGGCCGATCCGTCTGGTGCCATCTATATGGGGGAGGGGGTGTTTTTACATACCAATGTGGAAACCGCGTATGGCCCCGTGAGAGCCACCAATGGCGGTTTTTATCGGTACAGTCCGCAACGGCATCATTTGGAACGTACCGCACAATTGCCGATCCCCAACCCATGGGGCATCGCTTTTGACGACTGGGGGCAAAACTTCTTTCTCCACACTTCCGGTCCCGATATGACCTGGATGATGCCCGGGACCATCAAATCACGCTACGGGGAATCTTCCCCCCTTCCAAAAAATCTTATTGAAAAGGAACAGCTGGTAAGGCCGACTTCAGGACTCGAATTTATTTCGAGCCGGCATTTTCCCGATGAGGTCCAGGGCGATTTTATCCTGAACAACGACATCGGCTTTTTGGGTACCAAAGAACATACCATTTCAGACGACCCCAAGTCGGCCGGTTATCTGAGCAAGTTCCGTATGGATCTGATGACATCGAACGATCCGAATTTTAGACCGGTGGATATGGAATTTGCACCGGACGGCTCCCTTTATTTCGTCGATTGGCACAATGTGCTGATCGGGCATATGCAGCACAACGCCCGCGATCCATTGCGCGACCACGTACATGGCAGGATTTACCGCATGACCTATCCTTCAAGGCCTTTGGTGAAGCCGGCAAAGATCGTGGACGCCACGATCGAGGAGCTATTGGAAAACCTGAAACTGCCCGAATACCGCACGCGATATAGGACCAAGCGGGAATTGAGGTCAAGGAAGCCCGAAGCCGTCTTGTCCAAGCTGAAAGACTGGGTTGTTGGTCTGGACAAGAACGATGCCCGTTATGAACACCACGTTTTGGAAGCCCTTTGGGTAAGCTGGGGCCTCGACCGTATCGATGCCGATCTGTTGAAGCAAATGTTAGAGGCCAAGGATTTTAGGGCCCGCGCCGCTGCGGTAAAGGTTTTGCGGTACGTCGCACATCAAATTCCCGAACAGGCCGATCTTTTGATGGTCGCCGCCCAGGACGAAAATCCGAGGGTCAGGCTGGAAGCCCTGGTCGCCGCTTCATGGCTCGATCCTAAAATCGGGCTCCCTATTGTGGAGGCCGCCGGCGAACTGCCCATGGATGATTGGATGCAATTGCCCTATGAGGCTGCCGTGGCCCATTTGGAGGGGCACAACCTCGGGGTGGATCCCGATACCCAAAAAACCGAGACCGACCTGGAAGGGGCCGATCGGGAGCTGTTCGTGAAGGGAGAAGAAATATACCACAGGGACGGTTACTGCGCAACCTGCCACCAGCCCGATGGGAAGGGCCTCAGCGCCTCACAATTCCCGCCTTTGGCAGGGGCGCAATGGGCTACCGGAAATGAGGAACGCTTGATCAAGTTGACCTTAAAGGGGATTATGGGCCCTATGGAGGTCAATGGCAAGGTTTACCCTGGACAGGTACCCATGACCCCTTTTGGGGGCATGTTGAACGATGAAGAAGTGGCTTCGGTATTGACCTATATTAGAAACGCTTTTGGCAACAAGGCCACGGTCGTATCTCCCGATACCGTGAAAAAGGTTAGGGACCAAATCAAGGACAAGGAAGGATTCTATACCGCCGAGGAGCTGCTGAAAGCACACCCGTTGGATTAACTCGGCACAGGGAACTCGAACACCATTTTCATCGGCATCCATTTTTCACCTGGTTTGGCAATGGGAAGGGCCTGTTGGTACTTCCACATCAGTTCTTCCCACTCCTGTACTTTTTGATTGCCCGCATCCATTTTCGCTTTTTGGTCGAAAGAAAAGGAATCGGTGACTTCGATAATCATGAACATTCGGTTTGCGATGCGGTAAATTTCCATATGGAGGATTCCTGAATCCTTGAGACTCTGCAATACCTCTGGCCAAACCTTTCTATGGTATTCCTCATATGCCGCAATCAATTCAGGGTCGTTTTTCAAATCGAGGGCCAAACAGTGTTTTTTCATGCGCTAATTGTTTAAGATATAGGATTGGTTTCAATCTTTGGAACGGGGTTTTAAAATCAACTTCCCGAAAACCGAAGGTCTGTGGAAGCTCGATCCTGTGGGTGACCAAGAATAGGCAGCTCTTGGCATGCCGTTGTTCTGATCCAAACGGTAAAAATTAATTTTGATGGGGGTTTTGTCGGAAATCTCCTTTGTCAGTTCCGTGAACAGATCCTCGAAAGGCAGTGCGATTTCTACAGTCCACCCCGAATCCCTGTCTCCGCGTTGGTTCAGTGTTCCCTGCACTTGTACGGCAGTACGTATTCCCTTTAAGTTCAAGCGGGCCGTTTTGGGCACATCTATATGATCTGGATCAATGATATAGCTGTCAAAAAGCACATTGGCGGGCGAGACCTCGATTTCCAAATAATTGTCCGGCACATCATCAACATCGATGAAGACTTCCACCGCCTCTTCTTCCCATAAATGCTCATCCCTTTGGGTGAAGGTGGTCCAAATATCGGGATCGTTGCATCTGAAGGCAAGGTACAGGTTGTTTTCGTCGTGGCATACCATGACCGTGGTCGTCAACAGTGGATCTATAACGGCCTCACCGGAACGATTTTCCTTTAAGATAACTGGTACGGCCGACCGCCACACCGCATCGGTGAGCCCACCATCAATCGTTGGTGGCGAATAGGTGAATTCTGCCTTAATTTCCGGTGTCTGTGCGCAAAAATCAAATGGGACGATGACCATCACGCAGAGTAGAAGAAGTCTGTTTTTAAACATTCCTGATTTCAATGTATCGCTAAAACGGCAATTCCTGCTCATGAATCGCTGAGCAGTTTTACGGTTGGGGGTTCATCTTCCTCAATTGCCGAAAATCTAGAGATATTCGGGTCCACAAAAAAATTATCGTGCAGATCGTCATTTGCGGTCGAGACTTCCCCGATGATGCAATCCTCGCTTTCCGGATAGAATTCATGATAAATTCCAGGGGTCAACGTAATGCGTTCCCCACTTTGAAGCCGTACAACATCCCCGTGTTCAAATACCGTCAATTCGCCATTGACCTGAAGTTGGAAGGTTCCAGCTCGGCGATGATCGGGCGGGCCGTGCCAAACGTGAACGGCTAATTTTCCCTTTCGGCAAATAATGTCTTCCTTCTTTTTGCGGTGCATATGTGCCGGGGTCTTTTGATTTTTTTTGGCGTACATCAATTTTTCGCAATATTCTGGTTCTTCGGCCAAATTGATGAGCACGAGGCCATAGTTGGCGAATTCACCCAAACCAAAGTCCGTAATGTCCCATTTCGGTTTAGGCGGCAAGGCCCAGCCATTGGCCAAAAAAACGGCCTCGGCTTCCATGAGGATTTGATTGATTTCGGAGCGTTTCATGCTAAGTCATCAAAAGGAAAAATCTATTTATCCCATCGGGTGAAATGCAATTGACCAATCGATGGGCTTATTTTCTACTTCAACTTCAGGAAATTGGCCACATTGTTATAGTACACCTTTTCGAGGACCTCTCTGGAAAGTGCAATGCCGCGGTTTTTTTGTCCCCTTATCTCCACAGAGTCGGCAGTGCTCAAATATTTCCAAAGCAGCGCATAGTCGGCATCCAGTTCGGCACGTTCTTGATCCAGTTGGGTCGGGGTCAATTCGTCTTGCGGTACATTGTTGCCAAAATCCGATCCGAACATGATGCGGTCTTGGTACTGTCCAAAGAATCGGTTCACCTTATCGCTATCCTGTCGTGCCAAATCCCCGAATCTGGCCGCGGTTTCGACGTACATATTGGGGTATTTGTCCAAACGTTCGGCCACCATATCCACATTGTGGGACATGCTGCCAAGATGTGCACAAAGTATTTTCAGGTCGGGGTTTTTTTCGATCCAATGGTCCCTTGCGGCAATGATGGTTTCGTAGGAAGGGATTTCAGGGAAATTGTAGGCATGGTATTGCGGATTATTTTTGTAGTAGCCATAATGGGGGCTGGTGGGGTCAAGTTCCCGCCACGCCTGTTCAGGTTCACCGATGTGCGCCATTACGGGGATATCTTTGCTTTTCAGGAAATCCCAAATGGGCTGTAACCTGGGGTCGTCTATTTGGATGTATTTACCGGAAGCATCCTTGGTGACCATTCCGAAGTTTTTCCAAACTTTGACCATTCTGGCCCCTTCCCCAATTTCCTTATCGAGCTGTGCGATGATCTTATCGGCATAATCCGGGGCGTCGATCCCAATTCCTATATAACCTGAACAGAGGTAAAACAATTCGGGTCTGGCTTTGGCAACGGCCAGATAGTTGTCCCAGCTTCTGGTAACCCCAACCGAATCTTCGTGGAAAACGTCGACCAGTACCCCTTGCATGTTCCATTTTTTAAATGCTTCCGGCAAGTAATCACGGTCGTATTTGTAATGGGCATGCACATCTATTTTTTTGATGGCCTGCTCATCCATGGAAACAGTTTGTGCCTCGTCTGCGGGTGCATTTTCCGCTTTTTGTTTGCATGCCATGATACTTAACATGCCCATCAGTAAGAGTACCCCTTTTTTCATATCCGTTCAATTGGTTTTTATTAATCTTGAATTGTTTTAATTTTTAAAATTGCAGAATCATGAAGTTAATGATTTTTTTGTTCCCAAATGCGATTCTTGATAACCCCTTTCTATTTCGATGTGTTCAGATAAATCAAAGTTGTGGGTAGGGCCATTAATCTTCCATTATAATCCGCTATCGAATACCAAGGTATCGAGTTCGGAGGCCTTCCATGGGGTAATCTGCCCTTGGGTTCGAAAACGGATATGCCCGACGGTGCCACTAGAGATGGGAGGTTGCTCATTACCCCAGGAATTCCTGATATAAGTGGTGATCGCGGCTATATCTTCATTTTGAAGGGTGGAGAAAGAGGGCATGATGGGCAATATATCGGGATTGTCGTATTTCTTGCCATTTACGGTGATCGGACCTTCCATGCCATGCAATAAGATCATGGCCAATTTATAATCGGGTCCGTTCACCCATTCCGAATGCTTTAAGGGAGGGGCAAAACGGGCCATACCTTCCCCTTGGGTGCCATGGCAATTGGCACACAGGTTTAAAAATTTTTGTCTTCCCATGGCATACACCTTACTATCTACTTCAAAGGTGGTATCCGACGCCTTTTTTTCCTTGACGGGTTTGCCTGGCCAAGTCAATTTTTTGGTCAGTGCATCGGGAACTTCCGTCAGCGTTAGTAAAACAGGCATTCGGTTGAGGACCAACTCCCCTGAGTCGTTGGAGCCCCTGGAATTGATGATGCCATTGAAAAGGGCCTCCTTGATCCAAATCTGATCGGGGCCCTGCGAACTGCCCGCGATCTGGAAAAGTTGATCAATTTCTTTTTCTTCTCCCCTGTTGGCTATGGCCGTGGCCAACATTTCGGTAAATATTTCATGGCTCTGGTCGTAAGTCTTCCATGCTGGCCGGGAAAGCAGAAGGGCCAGAAAAGATGATTCCCGATTCTCAAGACTGCTCATGACCACATCACGGGCTACCGCGATTTGGCTATAGTCTTCCAAAAATTTAATATCGATTTCAAAGGCCAATGGGGCATTGATTTTATGACTGGCCAAAACCATCTGCATTTTTACAAGCGAAGCGGCCCCATCATAATTCGATTTTATAAAGGATTCCAAAGCTTCTACGACCTCCGGATGTTGATCAGCTGACGCCATACAAAGGCGTATCGCAGCTTGTACCACCTTGGGGTCGGCAGAATGGAGGGCATTGAGATAAATGTCGGGTTGGTCATAACCCAACCCTTCCAGGGTCCATAAGGCGTGCAATTGCCCTAAGGCATTACCTTGCGCGAGCTGATTTTTTAGTTCGGGCAGCATCGAAAGCCCCCCTTTTTCTACGAGCAGCCGTTGGGCCATGTCGCGGGTCCATCCATTGGCACTCCCAAGCTGTTCCACCAAGGTCTTGGGTTCGGCGGAGGCCAGGTCAATGGGTTTTGCACTTACGGCATTTTTCGATTTTATGCGCCAAATACGGCCCATATGTACGGGTTTGTCCAGTTTCCTTGCCAAAGTGACTTCTTTTAGGTAAGGGGTCATATAGGGGGCATCCTGAATGACGCCCTTGTACATGTCAACCACATACAAACTGCCATCGGGCCCGGAAGCCAATGATATGGGCCGAAAACGTTCATCGGTAGAGGCCAGAAATTCGCGGTCTGCATAGGCCCCTTTAGCACTTAGCATAAAACCTTCCTCGACCACCTTGTTCCTTTTGATCAGGTTGGCGGTCGGCTCACATACAAAGGCATCGCCCAAATAGTTTTCAGGCATCGCATGGCCGCGATACACCAGAGGTCCACAGGCCGAGGCGAATTCCAATAATCGGCCTTCCTCATCCAGCGTGCCCGGTACATAGCCCCGGTTGACCGCCGTATTGCTACGTATCGGGTATACCTCACGTTCAAGGGTGAGTCCATGATCAATACCGCTGGTTGCAACGTGGTTTTTATTTTGACGAAGTGCATTGGGGGGCACGAGATCGGCATGCAATTGCGACCAGTTATAATTATAGAACAACCTGCCCGCATCGTCATGGGCAATACCCCATTGTCCGCGAAACTCGGTTTCTTCCTTGCTCCAATTCCCGTTGATGTAGCGATAGCGGTATTTCGATTTGGCATTGTAGTACCAATTATCCATACCCCGCAATAGACCGTTGGCAGAATGTTCCGGCATGCCGGATCCGCCGTAGGTTGAATCGATCAGTGTTTTCCTATCGGCCTTGAAGTCGCCATCCGTATCCTCTATGTGCCATAAGGGAATGTTTTCCGCGACTAGGGCGCCACCTTGGATCACGGCAATGGCCCTGGGCAAGACCAAACTATCGAGAAAAATTTGACCACGGTCCATGCGTCCATCCCCATCATCATCGAAAAGTACTGAGATTCGGCCAACACGGTCTTGTTCACCAGTGCCTTCGATATCGGCCATAAAACCTAGCATCTCCACGACCCATAAACGCCCCCCCTCATCGAAGGCGATGGCCACGGGATCTTGCACCAAGGGTTCGGAAGCGACCAGTTGTATTTCGAGATTTTCATCGGCCAGCACAAATGAATTTATCGCCTCGGCGGGAGATAGGGGCGGGGAAGGCTCGCGTTGGCAAGCAAGAAAGAGAGCTATGCCTGTTAGGAAAAGGAGGTTGCTTTTTCTAACGGTGGCTAAGATTTTCATTCGGAAACAGCATTTTTTACTAAGATAAAAGATAATTCGATGGGACGCCATTAAAATATAAAAGAGGCCGCAAATACCATTAGGGCAGCGAATGTCCCGACGACCAAGGTGCCCAAGGTATATACCTTGTAACCTGTTTTAACATCGATTCCTGAAAATTGGGTCAGAATCCAGAACCCGCTGTCATTGGCATGGGATACCACCATGGCACCAGCGCCGATGGCAGCTACTACCAATGCTTTGTCCATTTCCGTGGTAAAGCCCATAGTGACCAGCAATGGTGCGATGATCGATGCGGTCGTGATCAGGGCGACCGTGGAGGATCCTTGGGCCGTTTTTATGGCAGCACACAACAAAAAAGGCAGCCAAATGCCAAGATTGGCACCCGACAAGGAGTCTGCCAGGGTATCGGCTATACCGCTATTCTGTAAAATGGTACCAAAAACACCGCCTGCACCGGTAATCAAAATAATATTGGAAGCATCGGCCAAGGCCTTCCCAACCCAACCCGTGGTCGATAGCATTTCCTTGTCCCACTTTTTGGGCAACAAAAAGGAAAACAACATACCGATGATCAGGGCAATAATGGGAGACCCAACGAAAGAAATCAAATTGACGAGACCGGAGGGTTCCTGCCCTTCGGTCAGGTTGAATTCCATGACCGATTTGCCTATGATGAGTAAAATGGGAATCAATATGGGCAAAAACGATTTGAATGCCCCGGGGGCCTGCTTCATCTTTTCCTGGATGGTTTCTTCGGTCACCTCTGGATTGGGATCTATATAGTACTTGGCCCCCATCTTTTTACAATACACAACGGCCACGACCAACGAAAGCATACCGATAACCAATCCCACCAACATCACCAAGCCCACATCGGCACCGATGATGCCCGCCGCGGCGATAGGCCCTGGTGTAGGGGGTACCAGAACATGGGTGATCATCAGGCCCAGGATCAGGGCGGTAGCTGTTCCGACGATCGATAGCCCCGCCCTTTTGGTAAGGCTCTTGTTCAAAGGGTTGAGGATGATGAAACCGCTATCGGCGAACACGGGAATGGAAACAATATAGCCCACGATTCCCATGGCGGCATGCACCCTTTTTCTGCCGATAAGGCTTAATACTACTTCCGCCAGTTTATAGGCACCGCCAGAATGTTCCAAAAATGCCCCTATGATGACGCCGAGCACGATGACTATCCCTATTTTTCCAAGGGTGATCCCAAATCCGTCATTGACAAGATTTACTATGGTATCCAATGACATGCCCGATAAAAGGGCAAAAAACAGGGCGGCACAGAGCAGGGCAAGAAATGGGTGCACATTGTATTTTACGGTAAGTAAAATAATGATCAGAACACTGACAAGAAGTAAAGTAATCGCTATCATGGTTTGGTCTTCTAATGGGCATCCCGAGTAACCTCGGCGCCCGATTTACCGACCAGAAAGTCAAGATCGGCTCCCAAATGGGATTGCTGTACGGTTTTGGTATAAAGACTTGTATAACCCCTGTCGACGGGGGGTTTGGGTGGCGTCCAGGCAGCACGGCGCTTCTCGAGTTCGGCCTCCGAAACTTCCAGGTGCAATTTGCGATTGGGCACATCGAGTACGATGAGGTCCCCAGATTGAACCAGGGCCAATACGCCCCCTATACTCGATTCCGGTGAAACATGCAATACCACGGTGCCAAAAGCGGTACCGCTCATCCTTCCATCGGAAATGCGCACCATGTCCTTCACTCCTTTTTTGAGCAATTTCTCAGGAATATCCATATTGCCCACTTCGGCCATGCCCGGATATCCTACCGGCCCCACGCCCTTGAGCACCATAATACTTTTTTCATCTATATCCAGATCGGGCTGGTCTACCTTGGCCAGAAAATCCTCGATGGTCTCGAAGACCACTGCCTTGCCCCGGTGGGTCATCAATTTGGGCGTGGCGGCGGAGGGTTTGATTACCGCGCCATCTTTACAAAGGTTGCCGTACAATACCGCGATACCGGCTTCTGCCATGAAAGGCTTGTCGTATTGGGCGATGACTTCCGCATTATAGCATTCCGCCTTTTCGCAATTATCGGTCAGTGCCTTGCCATTGACCGTGATCACATTTTTGTGGAGATGCGCCTTCATTTCCTTGATGACTACGGGCAGCCCGCCTGCATCGAAAAAATCTTCCATAAGAAACTTACCGGAGGGCATCAAATTTACCAAAAGGGGGATTTTACTTCCCAAGGTATCGAATTCCTTTAAGTTCAACTTCACGCCAATCCTTCCTGCAATGGCCAATAAATGGATGATAAAATTGGTGGATCCACCCACGGCCGCATTCACCTTGATCGCATTTTCAAAGGCTTCTTTGGTCAATATTTTGGATAATTTGAGGTCTTCTTTTACCATCTCTACGATACGTCTGCCCGATAGCTGGGCCATCACCTTTTTTCGTGAGTCGACTGCGGGAATCGCCGCCGCGCCCGGAAGGGTAAGTCCGAGCGACTCGACCATGCATGCCATTGTAGAGGCAGTGCCCATAGTCATGCAGTGGCCTGCACTGCGGGCGGAACAAATTTCAGCTTCGATCTGATCTTCGGGGGTGAAGCCCTCGTTTTTAATCTTGTCCTTTAACTGCCATACAAAAGTTCCGGAGCCGATGCGTTCGCCCTTATATTTACCATTCAACATGGGTCCGCCGGGCACCACGATGGTAGGAAGGTCAACACTGCAGGCTCCCATTACGGTCGATGGGGTTGTTTTGTCGCAACCTGTAAGCAGCACGACCCCGTCCAAAGGATTGGCCCTGATACTTTCCTCGGTATCCATACTGGCCAAGTTCCTGAAGAGCATGGCGGTAGGCCTCATCAGGATCTCTCCCATGCTCGTGACTGGAAATTCAAAGGGTACGCCACCTGCTTCCAAGACGCCGCGCTTTACGAATTCGGCGAATTCGCGAAGATGGCCGTTGCAGGGCGTGAGCTCCGACCAGGTGTTGCAGATGCCTATGACCGGCCGCCCCTCAAAATAGTCGTTGGGGTAGCCTTGGTTGCGAAGCCAAGACCGATGTATAAATGCCGATTTGGCATCTTTGGGATCGAACCAATCCTGACTCCTTAACTTCTTGTCATTTTTATCTTTCATGCTGTATGGTTTGTGTGGTGGCTGCAGAAAATCAACTTTATTAATTTCGTAATCAAGGTATGATCTTTACTGCAGTTCACAAAATGAATAGCGCAATTAATTATGATCTTGGTTTCTTTTGATTAAATCTTTTACGATTATAACAATCTTTTGTTACTTTTAAGAGGTGCCCCAATCCTATGATAATCGACCTGGGGGCGAATAGCATATGAAAGATCAATGGAAAGATAAGGCGGCCGTAATTACGGGCGCGGCAAATGGCCTTGGAAATGCCCTGGCAAGGCACTTGCTTTTGCAAGGGGCAAAGGTTGCTTTTTTAGATCGCGATTTGGAAGGGATCAAAAAATCGATCCCAAAAGATGCCAAAAATGCCTTTGCCTATGCCCTCGATGTGGTCGACTATTTGGAAGTGGAGAAAGCCGTTGCGAATTTTGCCGTCACGGTGGGCAGGATCGATATTTTGGCCAATTGTGCGGGTATCGTCGGAAAAACAGGCATCAAGAGCCATGAGGTCACTTTTGAGGATTTCAGTCGGGTATTGGCCGTCAATGTGTTGGGTTCTTTCAATACGTTCAAGGCGGTGGTGCCCTATATGTTGAAACAGCATTATGGCAGGGTATTGCACGTGGCTTCGATAGCGGGCAAGGACGGCAATGCGGGAATGGTGGCCTACTCTACCTCAAAAGCGGGGGTCATTGGAATGACGAAGGTTCAGGGCAAGGAATATTCCGAAACGGGCATTTTGGTGAACTCCATTGCCCCGGCAGTGATCGAAACCGATATTTTGAAGGGCCAATCCCCGGAACAGATCAAGTATATGACCGATAAAATCCCCATGAAACGCTGTGGCACCATCGAAGAATTCGTGACCGTTGCCAGTTTTATCCTGTCAGCGGAAAACAGTTTTAGCACGGGCTTTACCTTTGATTTGAGCGGAGGAAGGGCGCTTTATTAGGGCTGGGTTATTTTTGAAATCAAATCTGTTATTTTTTAAGGTCCGAACTTGCTGGTGTGGCCATATAGTATCTTAAATACGCGCCTTATGAAACGTAGAAAATTTATCGGAACTTCCTCGGCGGGGGCCTTGGCTATGGCCATGCCCGTTCTCCCGACCTTCCCTTCCCTCGCACCCGATACCCGCTTTGGATTGGCAGAGGCCTCTTACATGCTTCGCCGATACCGCAAGATGGAGAGCGCCAACTATCCTCCATTTGTCAATGCCCTCGACATGATCGAACATTTTAGTTCCCTGGGCTTTGGAGGGGCGCAACTGACCATGTCGGGCTTGGAACCCGACCTGGCCAAAAAAATTCTTAAGCGCAGAAAAGAACTCAATTTTTTTATGGAGGGGCAAATAAGACTTCCCAAAGATGATCAAGAGGTAGCCCGCTTCGAGCAGGAAGTGAAAGAGACCAAGGCCATGGATGTCGATGTCATCCGTACCGTATGCCTGTCGGGGCGGAGATATGAAAATTTCGATACCCACGAGGCTTTTGAACAATTCAAAGCGGCCTCTGTCCGATCGCTGCAACTTGCTGAACCTATCATGCGCAAACATCGGATGAAACTTGCGGTCGAAAACCATAAAGATTGGCGTATTGCCGATTTTCTGAAAATCCTGAAGGGACTCGATAGTGAATGGGTGGGAGTGACCTTGGATACGGGCAACAACCTGTCGCTTTTGGAAGAGCCCATGGCGGTGGTCGAGGCACTCGCACCCTATGCCTTTACCGTTCATTTAAAAGATATGGCCGTGGAAGAATATGAAGACGGTTTTCTGATGTCGGAAGTGAACCTGGGGGAAGGATATCTCGACATCGACGGTATGATCTCGGTCATTCGCAGCCATCATCCCGATATTCGTTTCAATTTGGAGATGATCACTCGGGATCCCTTGGAAATCCCTTGTCTGACGGAAAAATATTGGGCAACTTTCGATCCCATGCCCGCTACCGAATTGGCAAGATTCCTTCATGATATCAAACATCACAAAGCCAAACAACCGTTGCCCAGGGTTTCTGATATGGCGGTTGAAGCGCAGTTGGCCTTGGAAGACGAAAATAACAGAACCTCCTGTATGTACGCCAAAAAACATTACGGCTTCAGCTAACCCAATAAAACAATTTTGAATATGACCCAGACAGCACTTCCAGGTATCAAACTATTTAACCTTAAAGGTAAATGTGCCCTCATTACAGGGGGTTCCAAGGGATTGGGCCTCGCCATGGCGGCCGGCTTGGCCTCGGCAGGTGCCGATGTGGCCTTGTTGAACAGGAATCTGGAAGAGGGCCGAGCCGCGGCGGATCAATTGCAAAAAGACTATGGGGTGAAGGCAAAGGCCTATGCCGCCAATGTCACCGACATGGCTGAGGTCGAGGCCGTGGTGGCATCGGTGGTAAAATCATTCGGTCATGTCGATATCCTCATCAATAGCGCAGGAATCAATATCAGGGGGGCCATCGATGAGTTGAAACCGGAAGAATTCCAACAGGTGATGGAAGTGAACGTAACGGGTACTTGGAACACCTCAAGGGCCGTAACCCCATATATGAAAAAGCAGGGCAGCGGCCGTATCATCAATATGGCCAGTACTTTGGGCCTTGTAGGCCTGGCCAATAGGACCCCTTATGCGACCAGCAAGGGTGCGGTGGTGCAGATGACCAGGGCATTGGGACTCGAACTGGCACCTTTCAACATCAATGTGAACGCGATTTGCCCCGGTCCCTTCCTAACGGAAATGAACATTCCCATTGCCGATACCCCCGAGGCCAAAAACTTCATCGTTGGGGCCACGGCCCTTGCCCGTTGGGGGGAACTCAAGGAAATTCAGGGGGCGGCGATTTTCCTCGCCAGTGATGCCGGAAGCTATATGGTGGGATCCATGCTCACCGTCGACGGGGGCTGGACGGCCAAATAAGGTCATTATTGTACAACCTGCCAACGGCGCGGGGCATTTACAGGTCTATAAAATATCTAGAAAACAAGGAAAAAGGAAGTTTCCTTATCGGGGATAGAATGAACCTTAAGGCTGCCGCCATGCAAGCGCATGATCTGCTTGGAAAGGCTCAGGCCTATGCCGGTACCAGTATTTTTTGTAGTAAAAAATGGGATGAAAACTTGCTCCAATAGTGCTTCGGGAATACCGGGACCATTGTCACATACTTCGATGTATTTTTTGCCGCTTCCATCCAGTCCTGCAGAAATTTTGATGTGGCCCGAATCGTGGTCCTTTAAAGATTGCATGGCATTTTTACCCAGATTGACGAGTACTTGGGCGATTTGCTTTTCATCAATAAAAAGATCTAGATTTTCGGGTTCGCATTTCCATTCGATCTGGAGTTGACCCTTGGCCGGCTCTTGGCCGATCAATACCTTTACCCGCTCTAAAAGCCGCTTGGCGGGAACCAGACTTAAATCAGGTTCAGGGACATTGAGCAGTGTTCTGTAAGAATGCACGAAACTCACCAGGTCGTTCCCTTGCTCGTGGATTACTTCCAAGCCCTTCACTGTACTTTTGATATGTTCTTCAGAGAAGTTTTCCTTCAGTACCAACCCTTTCTCGGTTTTGAAATATTTTAGAATGGATTCAGAAATGGAAGTGATGGGCGCAATCGTGTTCATGATTTCATGGGTCAACACCCGGATCAAGCGCACCCACGAATCAGTTTCCTTTTCGTCGAGTTCTTGGTGGATATCCTGTACCACGACCAATAAAAAATCTTCCCCATTCAATTGGATAGCGGTCGCCTTGAGTGCCAATTGCCTTTTCTCCCTTTCGTTCGTGAGTTGAAACAGTTTTCTGTCGAAAGGCTTTAAGTTTTCGAAGAGGGCATAGAGCTTCCCATCGACCTGCGAGAGCTGCTTGATGTGGTTCAAGGGGCGGTATTGCAAAAGACGCTCCACGGTCGGGTTCGAATAAATGATATGCCCTTTTTTGTTGAAGGTGAGAATACCGATATCGGCCTGTTTCATGATTTCCTGGTAATACTGTTCCTGGGCCTGCTTTTTCATATGGATTTCCTGAATCATGGCATTCAACATGTTCAGGCTATGGTTCAGTTCCTCCAATGATTTTACGCTCAATTTTTCTGGAAAGCGAAGGGTGAAATCCTCGTTCTTGATCGCATCAAAAAAGTAGGCGATCTTGCGGTTGGTTTGGTTCACATAATGGATCAGGAAAACGGCCTGTAGAATCATCAGGAGCAATAGAAAAGCTGCCCAAGCATAGCGTCCGTCAAAAAAGAAAAAGGCCAAACCCAAAGCAGTGAAGGCCAGCATCACGATCCTGAATATCAATTGAAGATATATGTGCCTGCTTACCACGTCTTGCCCATTTTTTTGATTTTATTGTAAAGGGTTTGCCGTGAAATGCCCAACTGGTTGGCAGCGGCGGTAAAGTTGCCGTCGTGTTGGTTCAAGGCATCGGTGATCATCAGCTGCTCCATTTCATCGAGGGTATCGGGTCGCATGTCAGCCGATGGTATCGAAACTTTGTCATGCATGGGGAAATCGTTCGGTTTCAAGACATGTTCCTCTGATAGGATGACGGCCCGTTCCAAGGTATGTTGTAATTCCCTAATATTTCCGGGCCATGGGTAGCTTTTTAGTCTGTCGAGCGCCGATTCGCTGAGGCGTAATCCGCTTTTACCATATTTGTTGGCAAAACGGGTAAGAAAAAATTCGGAGAGTGCCAAGATGTCGTTATCCCTTTCCCTGAGCGGGGGCACCTCTATATGAATAGTGTTGATCCGGTACAGGAGATCATCCCTAAAGATGCCGTCGGCCACCATTTGATCGAGATTGCAATTGGTCGCGCAAACCAGTCTTATGTTTACCGGAATGCTTTTGTTGGAGCCCACCCTTACCACTGTTTTGTTTTCTATGGCCGACAATAATTTGGCTTGGGAGGTCAACGAGAGATTACCTATTTCATCCAAAAACAAGGTGCCCCCGTTCGCGGCTTCGAACTTGCCCACGCGGTCTTCCTTCGCATCGGTAAAGGCGCCTTTAAGATGACCAAACAGTTCGCTTTCGAAAAGACTTTCGGAAATCGACCCCATGTCAACCGCGATGAACACTTCGTTGTTCCTGTTTGATATTCGATGCAATTCCCTGGCAATCAATTCCTTGCCTGTGCCATTTTCTCCGGTTATCAATACATTGACATCGGTTTTCGCCACTTTTCGGGTAAGGTTCAATACCGAGATCAATGCCTTCGACTGCCCAATGATAAAATGCGTGTCGCGGTTGATCAGCTTTTTGAGATGGGTCTCCTTTTGTTTCAGCTGGTGTACTTCCTTTTGTGATTTTCGAAGTTCAAAGGCCGATTTAACGGTAGCCAAAAGTTTTTCATTGTTCCAAGGTTTGAGTATGAAATCGGTGGCACCTTCCTTTAGCGCTTTCACGGCAAGATCGATGGCGCCGTAGGCGGTCATCATTACCACGGAGATTTCGGGCGCTTTTTTCCTAATTTCACGGAGCCAGAACAAACCTTCATTGCCCGTATTCACCCCGGCCGAGAAATTCATGTCCAACAACACGATATCGAAGCCCGCTAAATCAGGAAAGGAAGAAATCTGGTTGGGATTGGAAATGGTGGTTACTTGACTGTATTCAAATTGCAACAAAATCTCTAGCGCACTCAATACGCTTTTGCTGTCGTCGATCACCAAAATTTTGCCATCTATCATAGTCTTGCCTTTATTAGACCCGTTAAAGCTACAATTTGAATTTGAAATATAATCGCAAGTGTCAATAAATTGGACAAATTATGTATAAAAATTTTACAACCCAAAGGGGGCCATACCCCTAAATAAAACATAAAACATTGATATACAATTAACTATGAAATTGGCATGGGAGTGGTATGCTAAATGGCAGACCCAGTTGAAAATGAATTACAGCAAAACGATAACCGGACTTTTTTGTTTCTTGCTCGCGTTGTCGATGGCGGCGCAACAGAAATGGTCGTTGGATGATTGCGTTACCTATGCCCTTCAGCACAACCTGCAACTCAATGATTTTAAATACAATGAGCAATCGGATCGAGAAACCTACCGCCAATCGATTCGGAACTTATTGCCCAGCGTGAACGGGGCGACAAACTATGTGGTCAATTTTGGTCGTAGTACCGATCCATTCACCAACGATGTGGTCACCACTGATTTTTTTTCCAACAATTATAGCTTGGAATCTTCGGTAGATCTGTTTCAGGGTTTTCAGAAAATGAATTCCATACAAGCCTCAAAATTTTTATTGAAAGCCACGAAAGAGGAGGTTTTGCAGCAGAAATATTTGTTGGCCTTTAGGGTGATGCAGGCGTTTTATGACATTCAGTTCTTTGAAGGACTGGTCGCCATATCCAAAGAACAGTTGACGGTCTCCCAAAGCAACAACGATTTGGTGAAAAGGCAAATCGAACTGGGTTTAAAGGCAGAGGCCGATCTTTATGAGGCCGAATCGCTTTTACTTTCGGATAAATTGAACCTCACCCAGAGCGAAAACCAATTGGTTTCCGCCAAATTAAGACTGATGCAGGAAATGAACCTGGAGGAACCGGATATCAGCCTACAAGGCGAATTGGAAAAAATTAGCGATACCGCTGCCGAAATGACACTGCAGTCCGATTCCATTTATAGGGAGGCCAAAGACTTCATGCCGATGATAAAGGCACAGGAATTCAGGACCAAAGCCGCCCAAAAACAGTTGGCTGTGGCTCGCGGCAGATTGTTTCCGAGCTTATCGTTATTCGGTGGCGTGGGCACAGGTTATTTTGAAACCACAAGAGACTCATTGGGTGCGACCATCGCATTTCGGGATCAGTTCCGCGACAATACCTTTCAATTTGTTGGTTTCAGCCTGAACGTCCCGATCAGCAATGGTTGGTCGGCGAGATCTCGGGTCAAACAACAGAAAATAGAGCGAATGCGCGCCCAGAACAATTTGGAGGTACAGGAACAGTTGTTGTACCAGACCATTCAGCAATTGGTGCAGCAATATGAGGCATTGCTCGTCGAGTACGAACAAAGCAACCAAAAAATGAAGGCACAACAGCTGGCTTTCACCATCGCCCAAAAACGATATGAAAAAGGATTGATCAATGCCTTGGAACTTTTTACCTCCAAGAACTTGCTGGCCAATGCCCAAAACGAAAACCTGCAGGTAAGGTTGCGCACCGAGGTGAACAAAAGCACCCTGGATTTTTACCGCGGATTACCCGTATTCAATATTAATTAGTTTTTATGCAATGACATGGATATAAAACTCGAAAAGAAAAAAGGTTTAAGACCCAAACATTATGGCTATATCGCCCTTGGCCTGTTGTTGCTTTTTGCGATTGGGAAGATGATATTCGGTGGTACGGTTTCTACCTACAGAACCGAAAAGGAAAAGCTCAGCATCGCGGAGGTGACCCAAGGCAAGTTTGATGACTACATCACTATTACCGGCAATGTGGCGCCCATAGCCACCATATATATGGATGCCTATGAAGGGGGGCGTGTCACCGAAAAGCTGATCGAGGAAGGGGCCACCGTAAAAAAAGGGGATATCATCCTTAAATTGGAGAATAGGGCGCTTTATGAGCAGATTCTTGCCAGTGAAAGCAACCTCGCCTTGAAACAGAACGACCTGAGATCGACCAAATTGGCCTTCGATTCCACGACAAGTCGAAGGGAAGCGATCGTTGGCCACTGCCGAGTACGATCTTCAAAGGTTACAGCGCAATTATGAACAGAACAAAGCGCTTTATCGACGAGGGCTCATTTCAAGGGAAGCGTTTCTATTGTCCAAGGAAAATTTTGAATTGTCTCAAAAACAATACGACATCATCAAGCTGCAAACCGAGCAGGATGATGCCCTCCGTAAAACATCCCTCACCAGCCTAGACAGTGATTTGGCCCGTATGCAGACCACCCTTTCAATGGTATATGAACGCATCGATCAATTGAACGTGCGTGCCCCCGCGGACGGACAATTGGGGTTTCTGGATGCAGAAATAGGACAAAGTATTGCCCAAGGGGAACGGATTGGGCAGATCAATGTCCTTACCGATTACAAGATCGAGGCCGATATCGATGAACACTACATCGATAGGGTGGTACGCGAGCTGACCGCCGTTCTGGACCGCAATGACAAAGCATATCCTTTAAGGCTGCGAAAGGTGTATCCCGAGGTGCGAAACGGAAAATTCAAGGTCGACCTTGTATTTACCGGAGACAAACCGGAGACCATCAGAACGGGCCAAAGCTACAATATCAAATTGCAGTTGGGGGAATCGAGCGATGCACTCTTGGTGCCCAAGGGAAGTTTCTTCCAGAGCACTGGAGGGCAATGGGTCTTTGTGGTCGATGCCAATGGGGGAGAAGCGATCAGACGTGCCATTCGACTGGGAAAACAGAATTCAAGGTATTACGAAGTACTGGAAGGGCTGCAAGCGGGGGAACAGGTGATCACCAGTAACTACGACAGTTTCGGTGAGGCCGAGAGGATCGTTTTGAAATAAGGCCTGAAAAGTGTCACAAAGGGCATCGACAAAACGTCTTTAAAAGAAGAACAATTAGCCAGAAGAACAACAATAATCGCACAAAGAATGATACAGATCCAGAATTTAAAAAAGAGTTTTAGAACGGAAGAGGTCGAAACCTTGGCATTGAATAAGGTGAACATGAAAATCGCGGAAGGGGAATTCGTGGCCATTATGGGGCCATCGGGTTGCGGTAAGTCGACCTTGCTCAACATCATTGGTATGCTCGACAATCCCACCGAGGGCAGTTACCAGTTCGCGGGTCATGAGGTGGGCGGCCTCAAGGAACGTCAAAGAACAGAATTGCGCAAGGGCAACCTGGGCTTTGTTTTTCAGAGTTTTAACCTGATCGATGAGCTCACCGTATTTGAAAACGTGGAGCTGCCGTTGATCTATATGAAAATGGGAAAAAGTGAACGACGGGAAAAAGTGACCAAGGTATTGGAACGCATGAAAATCGCCCACAGGGAGAAGCATTTTCCGCACCAGTTATCGGGGGGGCAACAACAGCGTGTGGCCATTGCAAGGGCGGTAGTGACGAACCCCAAACTGATTCTGGCCGATGAGCCGACAGGAAATCTCGACTCGAAAAACGGCACCGAGGTAATGAAGTTGTTGACCGAACTCAACCAGGAAGGCACCACCATTGTGATGGTCACCCACTCAGACCACGATTCGCATTATGCGCACAGGGTCATCAACCTATTCGACGGTCAGGTCGTCACGGAGAGCCATAACCGGGCCATGGGGACCTTGGTCTAAAAACGGGAGTTTATCCATCGATCAAATCAATCAAATCGAACATTATGTTCAGGAATTATCTAAAAATCGCTTGGCGGAACCTCTGGAAAAATAAGGGTTATTCGATGATCAATATCGGCGGTCTGTCCGTGGGGGTCTGTTGTTTTCTGTTGCTTACGATGTTCGCAAAAAGTGAATTCAGCTATGATCGTTTCCATGCGAAAGCAGATCGTATTTATAGGGTGTGGCAAGATGAGAACTATGGTCCCAAGGAAAATTTTGTGAACACCGTGACCCCCGTTTCCATGGTACCCGTCTTACAGGGAAATTACCCAGAAATAGAAGCGGGTACCAGGGTATATGCCTTCAATGGCCTGGTAAAAAGAGACGCGAACGAGTTCAATGAATCTATACGTGCCGTGGATCCTTCATTTTTTGAGATTTTTGATTTTGAACTGTTGGCGGGCAATCCCGAATCCCCGTTCATGGATGTCAATTCCATTATTTTGAGCGAAACAGCGGCCGAAAAGTATTTTGGCCGGGAAAATCCTCTGGGAAAAATCTTGGAACTGCAAATGGACGAGGAATCAGTTTTGTTCGAGGTCAGTGGCCTCATGGCCGATCCGCCGGAAGAATCGAGCATTCAATTCGATCTCTTGGTTTCCTTGGAAAACGAAGCACGCTTTTTTGGCGAACAGGCCCGGCGCAGCTGGTTCAATGTTTCCGTAGAGTCTTATCTGCTGTTGGGGCCCAGACAAACGGCCGCCGATCTGGAGGCCAAATTACCGACGGTGGTCGAACAATATTTGGGAGATGATTTTCAGGAAGGCACTTTTTTACTGCATCTGCAACCCTTAACGGAAATTCACCTCAATAATGCCCTGCCTGCGGGAATCGAACCGATATCGAACCCTATGTACTCCTATGTCTTGGCCACCATCGGCCTGATGATACTGCTTTTGGCCTGCATCAACTTTGTGACCCTTGCGGTAGGCCGCTCTTTTACTCGGGCTACCGAAGTAGGGGTTAGAAAAGCATTGGGGGCCTTCCGAAGTCAGATCCGTTACCAATTTTGGGGCGAGGCCATATTGATCACTTTGATTTCGGTCGTATTAGGCGTTCTTCTCTCGTTTCTGTTGATGGATACTTTTAATGGTCTTACGGGCAAATCGCTTGTCATCTCCATTGATTTTGATTTTCTATTGGCCACCCTGGCAATGATCGTCTTTATTTCATTGGTCGCTGGAATATATCCTTCCTTCGTGTTGTCGAATTTCAGCCCCATTGAAGTTTTGGTGCGGAAGAAAGTAAAAGGCGCTTCCATGGGCTTGTTCGGCAGGGCTTTGATCGTGGCCCAGTTCGTTACCGCCATGGTCATGATCATCAGCACCCTGGTCATTGGCCGTCAAATCGATTTTCTGGTCAGCAAGGATTTGGGCTATCAAAAAGATGCTATTGTGGTGGTGCCTACCCATCAGTCTGGGGAAGCGGCCGATCAAATGGCCAAATTGTATATCGATGCACTGAAAAAAAGGCCCCAAGTGGCCGATGCTGCCGTTTCGATCTTCAGTTTCAATGAAAGCTCCTGGTTCGACGTTGGCTTTACGGATGCCAAAAATACTTATAAGGAATTTGCCTTCAACGGGGTGGATGCCCATTTTTTAAATACCCACAACATTGAAATCGTTGCTGGCAGGGACTTTGAGGAAGGCAATGTAAGCGATGCCCAAAATGGGGTTTTGGTCAATGAAACCTTTGTTCGGGAATTCGGGTTGGACAATCCCATCGGTACTTCATTTGATAAATTCGGAGTCACAGTTTTAGGCGTCGTCAAGGACTTCAATTTTCAATCGTTGAACTACCCCATAAGTCCACTATTGTTGAGCATGAATCCGGATCCTATTTTCAGGAACGTGGAGAATATAGGTGCCCAATATTTTTCCCAACCGAGAATTTCGGTACGGTTGACCGGAACCGATTTGCCATCGAACATTGGCCTATTGAAATCGACCTGGGAACAGATCAATCCCTCCCAGGAATTTGAGTACACATTTTTGGACGTTGCCCTGGCCACGCAATACCAAAATGAACAGCGGTCCAAAACCATTGTCAACATTGCATCCATTTTATCCATTTTTATCGCCTGCATGGGCCTTTTCGGTTTGGCTACCCTGTCGGTAGCAAGAAGAACGGCGGAAATAGGCATACGAAAGGTGATGGGCGCAACGATGCCCAATATCGTGGGCATGATTGTCAATGACTTCGTGAAATTGGTAGTGATCGCATCCTTGGTTGCTTTCCCGCTGGCCTGGTGGGCGATGAAACTTTGGTTACAGGATTTTGCCTATAGTGTAGGCTTGCCGTGGTGGGTATTCGTGGTTTCAGCACTAGGGGTGATCGCCATTACCCTGATTACGGTTGGTTTCCAATCGGTTAGGGCCTCTTTGGCGAACCCGGTGAATAGTTTAAGAACAGAATAAATCATCCATCAAAAATCGAACGATCATGTACAAAAACTATTTTAAAATCGCTTGGCGAAACCTCTGGAAGAACAAAGGCTATTCGGCCATCAACATAGGCGGACTTGCGCTGGGAATAGCCGTAACCCTGATCATCGGGCTTTGGATGCAGGACGAACTCTCCCACAACAGTTATTTTTCCAAAAAGGACAAGATCGCACAAGTGTTCCAGTCGCAGACCTTCAACAGTGAAACGGGTACGGGGCCCGCGATACCCAGGCCCTTGGAAAAGGCATTGCGCGATGGATATGCAGATAATTTCAAGCATCTTGTCATGTCGTCTTGGAACGAATCGCAGTATCTGAACTATGAAGAGAAGAGCCTTTCAAAAACCGGCAATTTTATGCAACGGGAAGCACCGGAAATGTTGGATCTAAAAATACTGAAAGGGGAAAAGGATGGGTTGCGGGAAATCAATTCGATCATGCTCTCCGAATCGGTCGCCAAGGCCCTTTTTGGTGATGAAGAACCCATTGGAAAGGTAATCAAGGTCAACAGCCAATTCGATATGGAGGTAAGCGCCGTATATGAAGATATTCCGACAAACAATTCCTTCAATGATACGGAATTCATAATGCCTTGGGAAAAGTATCTCAGTGTACGCGATTGGGTTAGGAATGCAGAGGATCAGTGGGGCAATAATTCATTTCAAATGTTTGTCCAAATTGCGGATAATACCGATATGGAGGGTGTTACGGCAAGGATCAGGGATGTCAAGAAGAACCAGAACGAGGATACGGCAGAGTTCAACCCCCAGCTATTTCTTTTTCCGATGAGGGATTGGTATCTGCGGGGCAATTTCGAAAACGGAAAACAAACAGGAGGTAGGATAAAATACGTCTGGCTTTTCGGGATCATCGGGGCTTTCGTCTTGCTCTTGGCCTGTATCAATTTCATGAACCTGAGTACCGCGCGTTCGGAAAAAAGGGCAAAAGAGGTCGGTATCCGAAAATCCATCGGTTCTCAGAGAAACCAATTGATCAGCCAGTTTCTGACCGAATCGCTTTTGGTGGTATTGCTCGCTTTTTGTATTGCCGTCATGATCGTATTATCATCTTTAAATGGTTTCAATGATCTGTCGAAGAAGGCGATAACCTTCCCATGGGGCAGTGTCTTTTTCTGGTTGAGTTCACTTGTCTTTGTCCTGTTGACCGCCGTTTTGGCCGGCAGCTATCCGGCGCTTTATCTGTCATCCTTTAGACCTGTGGATGTATTAAAAGGAAAATTCAAGGCGGGTAAATATGCGGGCCTGCCCAGAAAAATTTTGGTCGTCGTACAGTTCACGGTTTCGGTCGCCTTCATCATAGGCACGGTCATCGTGATGCAACAGATCAACCATGCCAAAAACCGCCCGGTGGGCTACGATAAGGAAGGCTTGGTTCAGATACCGACCATGAGCCGTGACTTCGAAGGCAAGTATGACCTGATGCGCAGTGAGTTCCTGAAGTCAGGGGCAGTGGTCGAAATGTCGGCTTCCAGCAGTCCCACCACACAAATTTGGTCGAACCGCAGTGGCTTTGATTGGGAAGGGAAACCGGAAGGGTTTCAGGAAGATCTGGCATGGACCGAGGTGACGCCTGAGTATGCGAAGTCATTGAATATGAAGATCATTGAGGGCAGGGATTTTTCCAGGGAATTTGCGACCGATTCCAATGCGGTGCTCATCAACCGCACGGCCAAAAAATATATGAATCTGACCAACCCGATCGGGGTATTGATCAAAGATGATGATGAGGAAGATCCGGAACCTCCGATGAAGATCATCGGGGTGGTCGAGGATATGATCGCACAATCGCCCTATGAACCGGTGAAGCAGGGAATTTATGTCTACGACAAATATGGAAATTCGAGTTACTACAATTTGAGGTTGAACCCGAAACAGAGCGCCAGTCAGAATTTGGCTATTATTGAAAGGGTATTCAAGGAGCATTTCCCCGATATTCCTTTCCAATACGATTTTGTAGATGAGAAATACGGGGAAAAGTTTGCCTCGGAACAACGAATCGGTACCCTTTCGGGAATTTTTACCGCCTTGGCCATTTTGATCAGCTGTCTCGGACTGTTCGGCCTTACCTCTTTCGTGGCCGAACAGCGCACCAAGGAAATAGGGGTTCGCAAAGTATTGGGGGCATCGGTATTCAGCGTATGGAACATGTTATCCAAAGACTTTTTGAAACTGGTGATCATCTCCTGTTTCATCGCCATTCCCATCTCCTACTATGTGATGAACGGTTGGTTGCAAGACTATCCATATCATGTGATCATGGAATGGTGGATCTTCGCTTTGGCCGTGCTGGGCGCCTTGGCTATAACCCTATTGACGATAAGTTTTCAGGCGATCAAAGCGGCGAATTCGAACCCGGTGAAGAGTCAACCTTTCAGTTATCGATTTATGGATGAATCGTTCAATACCACCTATGAAGCGGAGCGGCGTTTAGGTCAAATTTTTATGGTATTTACCATTCTGTCCATTTTGATTGCCTGTCTTGGTCTGTTCGGACTTGCCACTTTTAACGCCCAGAAGCGCTTCAAGGAGATCGGGATCCGAAAGGTGCTGGGTGCCAGTATGGGACAAATAACTTATCGCTTGACAACCGACTTCTTAAAAATGGTGGTGATTGCCATTTTGATTTCCTTACCCATCGGATGGTTTGCCATGAACAAATGGTTGGAAGATTTTTCATATCGGATTGAGATCGAATGGTGGGTGTATGCATTGGCCGCCTTGTTGGCCTTAACGATTGCCATACTGACCGTCAGCTACCAAAGTATCAAAGCCGCGATCATGAATCCAGTAAAAGTTTAAGAACCGAATAATCACTTCAATATGATTTTGACAAGTTTAAAAATAGCGTTGCGTGGATTTCTAAGAAATCGATTGTTCACGGTGTTCAACTTATTGAGTTTGGTGGCAGGTCTTTTCGTTGCCTATGTGGCCATCGGCTATATCGGTTTCGAATACAGTTACGATAGCTTTCACAAAAACTCCGAGAACATATATCGCTTGGCGCGAACCTATCGTTCCCAAGACTATAGCGTCATTGGATTCCAGCACTGGAACGATGAAACGGGAGCGCAACAACTAAATCATATCAAGGGTTTTGAGAACATTCCCGGAGTGCAAACGGTGGCTCAATTCATTACCTCCGATGCTTTGGAATATGTTACATGGAAAGACAAAAGGGTTCAGGAAAAAGGATTTCTCACCACCAATACCCCCAAGGCGTTCACAACCCTTTTCACCTGGAGACCAATAGCAGGCAGCCTATCCGATTTTGGAAAAGATGTCAACAAAGTACTTTTGACAGCGTCATCGGCCTCCAAAATCATTGGAAATGCGATTAAAGATCCTTCGGCCCTGATCGGGGAGGCAATCAAAATAGGGGAAGAAAGTTTTGAGGTTGCGGCGATTATTGAGGATGTCCCGCCAAATTCCCATTTTGAATTCTCCATGGCCTTGAGCAAGCCCAGAATCGATTATTGGGGCAGCAGAGTTTATTTTGGATTGGCTGATCATGCGGATTATAAACAGGTGGAAGGGCAGATCAACACTTCCATGGGCGCCATTAACCCTACCCTAGTGAACGACCCCCTTTACAAAAAACATGTATTGCAACCTTTGGAAGACATCCACCTAAAATCAAATATTCTTTACGAGCTAAAAACACCCGGAAACTATTCCTTTATACTTCTCATCGGCGGTTTTGCACTGTTCATTTTGGTCATTACCCTGTTCAACTATGCGAATTTTACCTTGGCCATCAAGTCGAAGCAAGGGAAATCTATCGGTATAAAAAAGGCCATGGGTGCTTTAAATAGATCCATCGCACTGCAGTTCGTCATCGAGGGCGTATTGTTGGCTTTGATCTCCCTTCCCATTCTGGCGCTGTTGATAACATTGGTGGTACCTTGGTTCAATGAATTGATGGATGTCGGCCTGGACAGTAATCTTGTGGCAAATCCGAAGACCCTTATCATGTTGGCATCGTTGGCCATGCTTCTGGGACTATTGGCAAGTATTGCCCCAGCCATCTTTTTATCTTCAAAAGACACCTTGAGCCTTTTTAAGGAAAATCTAAGGGACAATCGATTTCAACATTTTTCCATCCGCAAGTATTTGGTCGTCAGTCAGTTCGTAATCCTCATTTCGATTACCTCCATTTCCTATTTTATCATGCGCCAAATGGATTATATCGAAAACAAGGACGTTGGTTTTAAAAAGGAAGGAATTCTTTACGCCTACACTTCCCCTGAAAAACAAGATGCTTTTCAAGAACGCCTAAAGCAAGTGCCGGGCATCAACCATGTGGGCAATGGATCTTCCTTTGGGATCGGCACCTTTAATCAAGTGACCTATAAACTGCAGGGCGTTGAGGAAGTCTTGGATGATGCCAACCAGTTATACCTCGATGATGGGGCTTTGAGGGCATATGGTATCCAAACGACCTTCGACGCCGGTAATTTTAATGGCAGGGCTACATTGATCAACCGCACTGCGGCGCAAAAATTCGCCAAATTGAAAGAAGTGACCCCCGAATCGCTTATTGGAACCGTTGTCATAACGGAGCCCGAATATATTTCCGAAGATGGTCAGGTCGGCTTCCCATTTGAGATAGCCGGAATTTTCGAGGATATCAATGTCTTCTCGCTTCGGGAACAAGTTGCGCCTTATTTTATAACGCTGTCGCCGAAGGTACGAATGAACGGGCGGACCATCATTTCATATGACACCGACAATACCGATGGAGTCGTTCAACAAATTCAACGGATACATGATGAATTGGACGAAGTATTTCCTTTGGAAACCGAATTCCTATCCGAGAATATGCGGGAACTTTACGTTCAGGACCAGCAGGCCGCCAAACTTATATATTGGATGAATGTGCTCGCGGTATTGTTAGCCGCTATGGGGATTATCGGCATAACTATTTTTCTGGTAATGGCACGAACCAAGGAAATAGGGATACGACGGGTTTTGGGCGCCAACGGATTTCATATTGTCAAATCTACCGTAAAGGAATATGTCTTTTTTATCGCAGTGGCAATGTTCATCAGCTGGCCCATTGCACTTTATGCCAGCAACCGATGGTTGTCGAATTTTGCCTACCGGGTAGAAGTGCACCATATCATTTTTTTATTGGTGGGTCTATTGACGTTCCTTGGCACTGCCTTGCTTGTGGGCATGGTCACCTTGAAAGCTTCTATGGCAAATCCGGCCAAAAGTTTGCGAACGGAATGAACAAAAAGAGTAAAATGTCGGGGGTAACAAAAAAACAATTCAAAAACATCAAAAATCATGTTACTGCGATTGCAAAACATATTTAAATGGGTACAGCAAGGGGGGCAGCGGGTCTTCCTATTGAAGGATATCAACCTTGAGGTAGGGGAAGGTGAATTCATTTCGATCATGGGCCCGTCAGGTTCGGGGAAGTCTACCCTACTTAATGTCATAGGGATGTTGGACGATTTTAATGAAGGGGAATACAACTTCTTGGAAGGCTCCGTTCACAACTTAAAAGAGAAACAACGTGCAAATCTGTACAAGCAATATATTGGGTTTGTGTTTCAGGCCTATCACTTGATCGACGAGCTTACCGTATATGAAAATTTGGAAATGCCATTATTGTACAAAAGGCACAGCGGATCGGAACGAAAGGCGATGGTTGCCGATATGCTGGATCGTTTTAATATCGTTGGAAAAAAAGACCTATTTCCAACACAGTTGAGCGGGGGCCAACAACAATTGGTGGGCGTTGCTCGGGCGTTGATCTCCAAGCCCAAATTGCTCCTTGCCGATGAGCCCACAGGAAACCTCAACTCCATACAGGGGCAGGAAATAATGGAACTCTTCAAACAATTGAACGAAGAGGGGGTGACGATCATCCAGGTGACACATTCCGAAAAAAATGCGGATTATGGCAAAAGGATCATCCACCTGCTGGATGGCCGCCAGGAAACCCATGAATGAGGTCGGTAAAAATAAAGCTGGCGGATATGCCCTAACGCGTCAGCACACCGATTTCGGCAAAGGAAGCCCTTAGGTCTTGGCCGTCGACGGCGATGCCCTTGAGTTTGATATACCGTGCATTGACCGGGTTGAAGTTTTCCCGCTGTTCCAGCCGGCTGTTCACGATATTGGCAAATTCACCTTTTTTGGCCAATTTCCAGTTCAATCCGTTATTGCTTACCGAAAATTCATATTGCGTGATAATGCCGAACGGATAGCGATCTTGATTGGGCATATAGGTAAATCCTTTTAGGGAATAGGCTTTTCCCAAATCGATCACCACTTCCTGAGGTTCGGTAGACCCCTCATCCGTGCCCCAAAAGGTATCTGGATCGCTATCGATGATTTTCACCGCCTCTTGCAGATTGCCGCTGGAGGCATCGAATATTTTCCAATCTTTTTTGGCAATATCAAAATCTCGGCTCACCATTTGCGAACGTAGGTTTTCTTTGGGATCATATGCAATGGCCTTGATGGTGGTGGGCTTCACGACCACAAAAGGATTTTCGTAGCGAGCGGAATTGGGGTTTGGTTCGCTGCCATCAATGGTATAATAAATGACGGCGGTTTTGTCGGGCACCTGGATCTTTACCCTCCCATCCTTGCTCCGGGATACCTTGGGCTCGACCAGAAGGGTTGGTGCACGGTAAATGGAGATGGCCGATAGGGTGGGCGGCCCCTTTGATTTTAAAATATTTATCCTAAGCTTGGAAATCGTAAGGGGGTTAAACCGCAGTATTCTTTTATACCCGATGGTGGTCTGACCATCGATCTCTTTCCATCGCCCATCGATTTCGGCCTCAAGGATAAAATTCTGCACCTTTTGGCCCAATGGAATATACTCTTGGAGCACCACCCGATTGACTTCTGTGGGTTGGTCGAAGGCAATGGTCAACATTGCGGTGGAGGTTTCGTTTTCGGGGGCCCAATAGGTGTTTGGGTCGTCATCAATGACGTTTTGCGGCGAAAACCGGACGTTGTTGCCCCGTACTTCACTGGCCGTGCAGGTGGCACCTTTCGCCAGGTCCGTCGCAAAGTCGAGGTTGAGTTGTTTCCGTAGCGCCATCAATTGTTGCACATCGGTTTCATGTACCAGGCCCCTGGTGTCTACCGGAAGGTTCAGCAATAAACTGGCATTGCGCCCTATGGCATTATAATAAATGTTCAACAATTGAGGCAATGACTTTACCTGATGGTCTTCCCTGGGATGGTAATACCAGCCGGGCCTAATGGAAACATCCGCTTCTGCGGGAAGCCAGTGGGTGCCATCGATATGTCCCGAACGCAGTTCAACGTAACGTGGCCATCCCGGATAGATCTCATCTCTCCGCATAATGCTCCAATTGGTTTCGTTGGCCCAGCCTTCTTCGTTGCCCACCCAGCGGATATCGGGACCGCCATCACTGAAAATGACCGCATTGGGTTGTAGGTTCCTTACAAGATCTACTGCCTTTTCCCACTGATAATAGGTTTTGTTATCGATAGTGCGGGTTTCATTGGCTCCGCCGTAATAGCCGGAGCCCCCATTGGCCCCATCGAACCAAACCTCGAAAATCTCTCCGTAATCGGTCAACAGTTCCCGTAGCTGTTCATGGAAAACGGTCACATATTCCGGGTTGCCGTAATCGGCATGGTTCCTGTCCCAAGGCGACAGGTAGACCCCCATTTTGAGTCCGTACTCGGCGCAGGCCTCGGATAAATCTTTCAACACATCGCCCTGTCCGTTTTTCCAGGGGGAATTTTTGACAGAGTGTTCGGTGGTTTTTGTGGGCCAAAGACAAAATCCATCATGATGTTTTGCAGTGATGATGATCCCTTTCATCCCGGCTTCCTTGGCCACCTTGGCCCATTGTCGGGTATTGAGTTCCGAAGGATTGAACTGTTCCGGGCTTTCGCCCCCGGTACCCCATTCCATATTGGTAAAGGTGTTCATATTGAAATGCACGAAGGCATAAAATTCCATGTCGTGCCATGCCAATTGTCGATCTGATGGGATGGGCCCAACCGGTTTGGGTTGCTTTACTTTGCTACAGCAACTTAAAACAACGATCCAGAAGAGGATGCCATATTTTTTAATTCTGTTCATTCTTAAATAATGCTATGGGATATTCGACTGTTTTCCCTGTTTTTTTGTCGATGGGCATTTGGGCTTTTACACCTTCAAGATAATCGGACAATGCTCCGGCCAGCTCTTTTGCCATATCCATTTTGGTTTCAAAGAGATTGTTGGTTTCCCCGATGTCTTCGGTGATATTGTACAGTTCCATGTGACGGTCGGCATGAAAATAGATCAATTTCCAGCTGCCTTTGCGAATCGTACTCGAGGCTCCGATTCCGGGTCCCTTGGGTCCCCATTCATTGGGATAGTGCCAAATTAAGGGACGAAGCCCGAGATGTTCCTTTTCTCCGCTCAATATCGGCACAAAGCTGCGGCCATCCACTTTTTGCACCGTCTTCAAGCTATCTACTTGCGCCAGTTCGAGCAGGGTAGGATAAAAATCCTCAATAATGATCTGTTCTTCCGAAATTGATTTCGGAGCGGTCTTGCCCGGCCATTTGACGATCATCGGTTCCCGAATGCCCCCTTCGTACATCGACCCCTTGCCGCTTGCAAGGGGCTTGTTGTGGGTGTTGGGTTCTCCTCCGCGTGCATGGGCACTTAAACCACCATTGTCAGACATGAAGAGCACGATCGTGTTTTCGGCAATGCCTTTTTCGTCAAGATAATTCAATATATCACCCAGGCTTTTGTCCATGCCCTCGACCATGGAAGCGTATTTGGCTTCGATGGAATCCAAGCCTTTTTCCAAATAATATTGAAGATATCTTTCATCGCCCATGATCGGGGTGTGCACCGCATAATGCGATAGGTATAGAAAAAAGGGCTGTTTTTTAACCACTGCCGAATCGATGGCCTTCAGGGCCTCTTGGGTGATAGCCTCCGTCAAGAAAATATCCTTGCCGTGATATTGTTCGAGTCCGGGTACGGCCCAAATTTCTTTTCCTTCAGATACGTTTCCGAAATTTTTGCTGCCCAGATAACTTCCTGGGGCACCCGCCGCATGCCCTGCGATGTTCACGTCAAAACCCAGGTTCCTCGGATTTTCGCCAGGGGTACCAATGGCCCCCAAATGGGCTTTGCCGGAATGCACGGTGTAGTAGCCTGCATCATGCAGCACTTGCGGTAAAGGCATGGCATATACGGAAAGCGAATCCCCTGCCACCGGGCTCATGCCGTTGACATTCCAAAATGGGAACTGCAAATCGGGATGATCCCTTTCCATGGGTTGGATGCTGTCTTTGATCAAGGTCCAATTGGTGACCCTGTGCCTTGCGGCATTCATGCCGGTCATTAAGCTTATCCTGGTCGGGGAGCAAACCGGAGTGGCATAGGCTTGGGTAAATTTCATTCCCTCCTCGGCCAAACGTTCCATGTTCGGGGTGCGATAACGATCATTGAAAGGGGTGCGCCTGGTCCAAAAGGGAACGGAGGTATCTTGCCATCCCATGTCATCGACCATGAACAATACAATATTCGGCGGTGCTTCAGGGAGCGTATCCGATTCACAGGAAGTAAGTGTCGAAAGGACCCCGAACAGCATCAATAATTTCCTCACTATTTGGTTTTTCTTTAGAACCTTCGAAAACGATCACGGGTCCCGGTTCAAAATGGTTGTATACCCTAAAATTAAGCAATCCTATCATTAAATGATTCAGTTTGGGCCAAAAGACTTACTTCTCCTTATCTTTAGGGGAGCCCGAAAACCCAAGCTTGTATGAAAAAATCACGAAATGGCCGGCCCTTGAAACGATATCTGATCGCGTTAGCGATCTTAATGGCCACTCATGGCTGCGATCATCGGGAGAAGGAACAAGATGCTTCTGCGGAGCCTGCAAATTGGTATGTCACCACTTTAGACCAAAAACAGTTGTTACAGGCTCATTCCCTGGGGTCGGATCCCAATGCCGTGGCTTCGGTCAATATCCAGGTCGATTCCTTAACTACTTTCCAAGAAATGGATGGTTTTGGGTATACGCTCACAGGGGGCAGTGCCATGTTGCTGCAAGGCATGTCGACCGCGAAACGGGCCGAATTGTTGGAGGAACTCTTCGGTGACGGACCCAATGCAATTTCGGTAAGTTATCTGCGATTGAGCGTTGGCGCTTCCGATCTTGACGAAAAAACGTGGTCCTATGACGATTTGCCAAAAGGAGAAACCGATCTTGGGCTCGATCATTTTTCATTGGCCTATGATACCCTATATCTCCTTCCCACCCTGAAGGAAATCTTGAAGATTTCCCCGAACATCAAATTGATGGGTTCGCCATGGTCGCCACCCGCTTGGATGAAGGATAATGAGGATACCCGGGGCGGCAGTCTAAAAAAGGAGTATTATGGGGTTTATGCCGATTACTTGGTAAATTATGTCGAGGCCATGGGACGCGAAGGCATCGCCATCGATGCATTGACCATCCAGAACGAACCGCTACACCCGGGCAACAATCCCAGTTTGTTGATGTTGGCCGATGCTCAGGCAGATTTTATCAAAAACCATTTGGGCCCAAAATTTAAGAAGATGGGCATAAAGACCAAGATAGTGATCTATGACCACAATGCCGACCGGCCCGATTATCCCATTTCCATTTTGGACGATGCCCAGGCCGAACCCTATATCGACGGTTCCGCATTTCATCTTTACGGGGGCACGATAGGGGCTTTGAGCCAAGTACATGATGCCCATCCGTCGAAAAATATCTATTTTACGGAACAGTGGATCGGGGCACCCGGGGACTTTGCCAACGATTTCAGCTGGCACATCGAGCAGCTGATGATCGGGGCCCCAAGAAATTGGAGCAAGACCGTTTTACAATGGAATTTGGCGGCCGACGAAAACCAGGAACCACACACCGATCGTGGGGGATGTGACCGTTGTTTGGGGGCATTGACCATAAAGGGTGACCAGCTGACACGGAACCCTGCTTATTATATCGTCGCGCAATTATCTAAATTTGTACCTCCAGGTTCTTTGCGGATCGCTTCGACAATGGTGGACCAGTTTCCGAACGTGGCCTTTTTGACTCCTAAGGGCGAGGTGGTCGTGGTCATACAAAACAAGAGCGGGAAGGACGAAACCATCAAAATAGGCATCGGCAAGAGTTCCTACGTCCTGCCTTTGTCGGCCGGCGCTGTCGGTACTTTGGTGCTATAACATTTGGCTTGGATTGAAACAGTTTGATTGAATTTTGGCATGTATACCATCATCGATATAGAAACCACCGGGAACGGGATCAGAGGAAACAAGATCACCGAAATTTCTATTTTTAAGTTCAACGGCATCGACATTGTCGAGGAGTTTACCTCCCTGGTCGATCCTGAATGCGAGATTCCATATTTTATAACGGGGTTGACCGGAATCGATAATGATATGGTGAAAGGGTCGCCCAAAATCCATGAGATTGCGCCCAAGGTTTTAGACATTACCGCCGATACGATCTTTGTGGCGCATAGCGTGAATTTCGACTATAATGTGATCAAGAACGAATTCAAGGAAATCGGTCTTGATTTTAATCGAAAAAAACTATGTACGGTGCGTTTGTCCCGAAAATTGTTGCCGGGGTACCGTTCCTACAGCCTGGGAAAACTGTGTTCCGCATTGGGAATTCCTTTGACAGATAGGCACAGGGCGCGCGGAGATGCCCATGCCACCCTGCTCCTGTTCAGGATGCTCATGGATATTGAAGGGGCAGCTCCCGTATTCAAATCGTTTTTGAATATGCGTTCCCAAGAGGCCACATTACCTCCGGCACTGCCACGGGAAACCTTTGAAAAACTGCCCAACCAACCCGGGGTCTACTATTTTAAGAATAGCGATGGGAAGATTATTTACGTTGGGAAGGCCATCAATATCAAGAAAAGGATCCTGGGCCATTTTTATGACAAATCCTCGAAAGAGGTTCGTTTGTGTCGAGAGACCGCTGATATCGATTATGAACTCTCCGGCAGCGAGCTCTTGGCCCTCTTGATGGAATCTGCCGCCATTAAACATCATTTTCCACAATACAATAGCGCCCAAAAAAGCAACACCCAGCCTTATGGCATCTTTACCTACGAAGACCGAAACGGCATCATGCATATGGCTTACAACAAGGTAAAGATGATTTCGGGGCCCATAGCCCTTTTCAATAATCCGACCGATTGCCGTACCTACTTGGAGGAAGTATGCAAACAGTTTGAACTTTGTCCCAAGTATTGCCACTTACAGGAAAATATTGCAAGTTGTTCCCATTACCGGATCGATCATTGCAGGGGTGTTTGTCGTGGCAAGGAGTCGGCGGCGCACTACAATCGGAGGGTTGTGGAGGCGCTTGAGGCCCTCTCGCGAAAAAATGAAAACTTAGTGATCAAGGAGCAGGGCCGGACACTTTCCGAGGAGGCCTTTGTATTGATCAAAGACGGTCACTATCGCGGGTACGGTTTTTTGGATAAGCAGTTGGAGGTCAAAAGCGAGGAGGATCTGGAGGCTTTTTTGAATCCGCAAAAAAACTCCATGGATTCACAAAGGATCATCAATGCCTATCTGAATAAAAAATCGACCAAAACATGGGTGTTTTCCGACAACTTGGACAAATAAGGCTCAATCGTTCAATTTTCTGTACATCCGAATGACAAAAAGCATCCACACCATAAAAATAATGGCCACGATAATGGAGTAAAGTAAAATGAAGTCCAAAGTGCTTTATTTCTTAAAATAATTCATAAATCCCAGAATGGTGGGGGCCCAAAATGCTATAAAAATGGCGTCCAGTTTTTTTCCGGTAAGGAACATATATTCCGAAACGATTATAATGGATATAACCACTAAGAGCATCACAACGTTCATTGCCCCAACTTTCCTGATAAAATCTTTGATCATTGTGCCTTTTGGGAATTAAAGATAAAGTTAAGCTAATCTGGAGTATTGGTCCAAAATATTTTTAGAAATATTTAACAATTGCGAATTTTTGAAATAGGTAGATGAAAAATTAATACAATAGCAATAAAATGCATTGTCAGAAATGGTCAAAGCGCCAATTGGGGCACTTGTTGGCTTCTATTGATCATTTCCGGGTCGATTTTAATTTTCTTTCCCGCTGTTTTCTTTTCCGCTGTTCATTAAATTGATCAGGGTAACCACCAAGACAATCACCACAACCGCAAAAACACCGATCATGATCATCCCATTGCCCCAATTGACGAGTGGAAGTAAAGCTCGAACCATTTTTTTTAAGTATTACTGGATTAGAAGCATCAAAAATAATCTTGGGGCGTTCTCCAAAACATGATATTTGTCAGCCGTTGTACGCATTAAATACATCACGAATTTGTCGAAACTGGCTGACCCGGGAAAAATTTCCATAGGATGGCCTGAACCACAAAATTCATAAACCAGGTAATTAGATCATTCGTGGTGTTTGGTACCACAGGTATTCATGCCGAATACGGCATACAAGGGACAAAAACTTACCAGGCTGGTCAGTACGAAGATTCCCGCCACGGCCAATAAAATGTAGGCCAAGGTGCCCGATACCATATCAAAAAATACCAAAAGCGCAATCGCAACGGCTACCAAAAAGCGTATTACCCTATCGGTACCTCCCATATTTGTTTTCATAACATCATGATTTAGTGGTTAAAAAATTGAAACAAGAGCACCACTCCGGTAATCAAACCCAGACACAGGATACAGATCAGTAACAACTTGATGGCCTTGTTCATTGTCAAGGTCAAAGGTATCGTGGCTGCAGGATATCAAATATGATAATCGTCAGGTTTATAGGGTAGACGGGCAAACGTAGTCCGAAACGGGCGCCCCGGCAATCTTAAGCGCTCCGAATCCGCCTTCGATATTCACCAGGTTATGTATGCCCCTGCTTTTCAGAATGGATGCTGCTATGACCGAGCGGTATCCGCCGGCACAATGCACGTAAAAATCATCTTGCTTCGGAAATTCGGCCAAATGCCGGTTCAGAAAATCGAGTGGTGTATTGTGTGCGTCCACCAAATGTTCCGAGAGGAATTCACTTTCCTTCCTTACATCGAATATAGGTGAATGGGTTTTGTCTAATTTTTCTTTAGCATTGGTGGCACTGACCGAAGGAATGATATCGTAATCCTTTCCTTCTTTTTTCCAGCCCTCGAACCCTCCTTTTAGATAGCCGATGGTGCCGTCGAACCCTACCCTTGAAAGTCGGGTGATGGCTTCTTTTTCCTTGCCTGTTGGGGCAACCAACAAGATGGGTTGCTGGGTATCAGCAATCAATGCTCCGACCCAGGGGGCAAAATCGCCATCCAGGCCGATAAATATCGAACGCGGTACATGTCCTTTCACAAAATCGTTTTGGTGGCGCACATCGAGGACCACGGCACCGGTTTCATTGGCCGCAGCTTCGAAGGCGTCTGGTGCCAGGGCGATATTGCCACGCCGCATCACATCGCCTATGTCTTCATATCCTTCCCGATTCATTTTAACGTTGAGGGGGAAATACTTTGGCGGAGGGAGAAGCCCATCGGTCACTTCCTTTACAAATTCCGCTTTGGTCATATTGGCCCGAAGGGCATAGTTCATTTTTTTCTGGTTGCCAAGGGTGTCCACGGTCTCTTTCATCATGTTTTTACCGCAGGCCGAGCCGGCTCCATGGGCAGGGTAAACGATGACATCATCGGCCAAGGGCATTATTTTATTCCTAAGACTGTCGAACAGGATGCCCGCAAGGTCTTCTTGGGTCATACTGGCTGCCTTTTGTGCCAAATCGGGCCTTCCCACGTCCCCTAAAAAAAGGGTATCCCCAGAGAAGATGGCAAGGTCCTTTCCTTGCTTGTCCTTTAAAAGGTAAGTGGTGCTTTCCATGGTATGGCCAGGGGTGTGCAATACCTTGATGGTCAGGTCTCCCAAAGGAAATTCCTGTCCGTCTTTGGCGATGATCGCCTCGAACGTTGGATTTGCATTCGGCCCATAAATAATCGGGGCACCGGTTTTTTTCGCCAAGGTGACATGACCACTTACAAAATCGGCATGAAAATGGGTCTCCAAAATATACTTGATCTTTGCCTGGTCGTTTTCTGCCCTTTTCAGATAGGGTTCTACTTCGCGCAACGGATCGATGATGGCGACTTCCCCTTTGCTTTCTATATAGTAGGCCCCTTGTGCGAGGCATCCGGTATAAATTTGTTCAATGTTCATTTTATCTTGACTTTTAATTGCATTGCAAAAATAGGGTTAATTCTTTTTTTGTTCTGTAACCTTGGTTACCCCCACCTGATTTTGGTGTGCCACATGATGCTGCACTTCTGAAATGGCGTCGGGGTTCTCAAAATAGGCCACCGCTTCGTTGATTTCGGCAAAAAGGTTCTCCTTCTTCAAAATGTGGATCAAACCACTGCTGTAGATAATGTCCCGGGTGGGCCCGATCGCTCCTGTAAGATAAAATTGAACGCCCAACGCATGGATCTCGTCAATTACCCTTCTCAAGGCGACCGCTCCCGTAGAGTCGATATAATTGATCGGCTCCGCATTGAGGATCACCGCCTTTAAATCGGCTCCTTTGCCCCTCACATGTTTCATCAATTCCTTTTTGAAAAAGTCAGAATTGCCAAAATAGATCTGAGAGTCGAACCGAACGACCAATATGTCATCCCTTAGCACGACATCGTCGCCAAACCGTTTCACGTTTTTATAGTAATTCGAGTTTTTAATGTTTCCCAAGACGGCTATATGCGGATTGGAAGTCCGGTATACCATAAGCAACAGGGAAAACAGTACCCCGATAAGGATGCCTTCCTTGATCCCTATGAACAAGGTTGCCAAAAAGGTAACCATGAGCAGCACAAATTCATCCTTTCGGTATATCCAAAGGCTTTTAGGATAAGGGATGTCGATTAGGCCGAAAACCGAGACCATGATGATACTGGCCAAGGCCGCATTGGGCAGATAATAGAAATAGGGGGTCAGAAAAAGAAGGGTGAGGACGACCAACAGTACGCTGATCACGCCCGCCAGGTTGGTTCTCGCCCCCGCTTCGCTGTTGATCGCAGAGCGCGAAAAACTGGCCGTGGAGATATATGATTGAAAGAAAGAACCGACAATATTTGCCGTGCCCAAGGCGACCAGCTCTTGGTTGGCGTTGATATGATCGGTACCGTTTTTTTCTTCGATTGCCTTCCCAATGGAAATGGTTTCCAAATAACCCACCAAGGCCAGGGTCAGGGCAATCGGCCAGATGTCGGTTATATGCTGTACACTGATCTCTGGAAGTCCAAAGCTGGGTAAGCCCATGGGCACAGTGCCCACAATTTTGACCCCAAGGTCCTGCAGATCCAAAAAATAAACCCCCAGGCTCCCCAAGATTACCACCAATAATATAGCGGGAATCCGATCGTCCCATTTTTTTAAGGCCACAATGAGCAGTATGCCGGTCAGGCCAATGGCCAAATCGTAGGGATTGATCGACCCCAACATCGATACACTATTGATGACCAGTTGATGAAAGTGGTTGCTTTTTTCAATATTGGTGCCCAGTAAGTGCCCCAGTTGACTGAAAATAATGATGATGGCGGCCCCTGAGGTAAACCCGCTGATAACGGGTTTGGACAAAAAGTTGACCAGAAAGCCCATTCGGAAAAGGCCGAACAATAACTGGATCACGCCTACCGATAGCCCCAAAAAAAGGGCCATGGCGATATAGTTTTCTACCCCGGTGATCGATAGTGCCCCCAAGCCGGCGGCCACCAAGAGCGAATCCATGGCCACGGGTCCCATGCCTACTTGGCGGGACGTGCCCAAAAAAGCATAGATCAAAACCGGGACCAAGGCGGTATAGAGTCCGTATACCGGTGGCAATCCGGCAATCATGGCGTAGGCCATGCCCTGTGGAATCAATATGATCCCAACGGTAAGACCGGCCACGACATCTTTGGGGAAATCGCTTTTTTTATAATGGGGCAACCATCCTAAGAAGGGCAGGAATTTTCGCATTTGATAAAGGTACTGTAAAATCTAAAATAGCGGATTTGGTTCAGGAGACAAACCAGGAACATATTCACCCTTATGATCTAAGGTCGCCTTCCCGCACGAAAAATCATGTTCGATCAAGACAACGCATTGATGGTGCTTCTCAGTGTGCTGAGGTTGGTCAATAACTTTTCAAGATGATCTAAGTGGAGCATATTGGCCCCGTCGCTTTTGGCGTTGGCCGGATCGAAATGCGTCTCCATGAAAATGCCGTCGACCCCCGCGGCGATTCCCGCCCGGGCGATGGTCTCTATCATATCGGGACGCCCTCCGGTGACTCCCGTCGACTGGTTGGGCTGTTGGAGCGAATGGGTCACATCGAGCACCACTGGGGCATATTTTTTCATGGTGGGAATACCCCTGAAATCGACTATCATGTCTTGATAGCCGAACATGGTGCCCCGGTCTGTGATGATGGCCTGCTGGTTGCCGGAATCGGTCACCTTGGCCACTGCATGTTTCATGCTTTCAGGGCTCATGAACTGCCCTTTTTTTAGATTGATGGTCTTACCGGTCTTCGCCGCTGCGATCACCAAATCGGTCTGGCGTACCAAAAATGCAGGAATCTGCAGAATATCGACGTATTCCGCGGCCATGGCCGCATCGGTAATTTCATGGATATCGGTAATGGTGGGTATATGAAAGCTTTCAGAAACCTTGCGCAGTATTTTGAGCGCCTTTTCGTCCCCGATACCGGTAAAGGAATCGATGCGGTTTCGGTTGGCCTTTTTAAAGCTTCCTTTGAACACATATGGAATTTTGAGCCGATCGGTCACCGAAACAATCTTTTCAGCAATGCGCATCGCCATCGCTTCGCCTTCGATGGCACAGGGGCCGGATAATAGAAAGAAGTTATTGCTCTCCAAGTGTTTCAGATGTGGGATTTGTTCGAACTTCATATGGACGGTATTTCTTGGGCAAAGATAATGGTTTTTGAAAGGAATTGATCTTGGCCGAACCTTCTCAAAATCAGTAAACTAAAAATAACATAACTTTAGGTGTTGGAGCAAAAAATAGGAGTATCTTTGCACGCTGAAAAATAGCAAGCATATCGCCATTAATTAAAAATTATGTCCACAACAAAGAACATTGCCATTATTGCGCACGTAGACCACGGAAAAACGACCTTGGTAGATAAGATTATGTACCACTGCCACTTATTTCGTGAGAACGAGAATGCAGGCGATTTGATATTGGACAACAACGACCTTGAACGGGAACGCGGTATCACCATTACTTCGAAAAATGTTTCCGTGGTCTATAAAGACACCAAGATCAATATCATCGATACCCCTGGTCACGCCGATTTCGGTGGGGAAGTGGAGCGGGTACTCAATATGGCCGATGGTGTGCTGCTATTGGTCGATGCTTTTGAAGGCCCTATGCCGCAGACCCGTTTTGTGCTGCAAAAGGCAATCGATCTGGGTTTGAAACCCTGTGTGGTCATCAATAAGGTCGACAAGGAGAACTGTACCCCGGAAGAGGTGCATGAAAAAGTATTCGATCTGATGTATGAATTGGGGGCGGAAGAATGGCAGCTCGATTTTCCTACCGTTTACGGATCGGCCAAGCACAACTGGATGAGCGACGACTGGAGAAATCCAACAGATTCGATTGAACCCTTATTGGATATGGTCCTCGAGCACATCCCTACTTTTAAACCTGAAATAGGCACGACCCAAATGTTGATCACGTCTCTCGACTTTTCCTCTTTCACGGGGCGGATTGCCATAGGCAGACTTTTGCGGGGCAGCCTCAAGGAAAATCAGCAGATTTCCTTGGTGAAGCGCAACGGAAGCATCGTAAAGTCAAAGATTAAAGAACTGTTCACTTTCGAGGGCTTGGGTCGCTTGAAGGTCAAGGAAGTTGCCGCGGGCGATATTTGTGCCATCGTTGGCTTGGAAAGCTTCGAAATCGGCGATACCATTGCCGACCTCGAAAATCCGGAGGGTCTAAAGACCATCGCCATCGACGAGCCTACCATGAGCATGTTGTTTACCATCAATGATAGTCCGTTTTTCGGCCAGGACGGCAAATTCGTGACTTCAAGGCATATCAAGGAGCGTTTGGAACGCGAATTGGAAAAGAATTTGGCGCTTAGGGTCAACGAAACCGACAGTGCCGACAAATTCTTGGTCTTTGGCCGTGGGGTATTGCACCTTTCGGTCTTGATCGAAACAATGAGGCGGGAAGGCTACGAACTTCAGATCGGGCAGCCCCAGGTAATCATCAAAGAAATCGATGGGGTGAAATGCGAGCCCGTCGAACAATTGACCATCGATTTGCCGGAAGAGGTCTCTGGCAAGGCTGTTGAAATGGTCTCGATGCGCAAAGGGGAAATGATCAGTATGGAAGCCAAAGGTTCCCGGATGGTCTGTGAATTTCTGATCCCTTCAAGGGGTATCATAGGGCTTAGGAACCAACTTTTGACCGCTACTGCCGGGGAAGCCATTATGGCGCACCGCTTCCTGGAGTACCAGCCCATGAAAGGGAATATCCCGCAACGGCAAAATGGTTCTTTGGTTTCCATGGAGAAGGGCAAGGCCATCCCCTATTCGATTGACAAACTGCAAGACCGCGGTAAGTTTTTCGTGGATCCGGGAGAAGACATCTATGAGGGCCAGGTGATCGGGGAGAATTCGCGGGGCGATGACATGACCATCAACATCACCAAAACCAAAAAGCTATCGAACGTTCGCTCTTCCGGGGCCGATGATAAGGCCAAGATCGTTCCGGCAATCAAGTTTTCCCTAGAGGAAGCACTGGAGTATATCCAAAAGGACGAATATGTGGAGGTGACCCCGAAACACTTGCGCCTGCGCAAAATTTACCTTACCGAGGTCGATCGCAAGCGCAATAAAATAAATTAAGAAAAAGTGATTTCCATAAAAAAATCCCAGTGGCACCGGCCGCTGGGATTTTTTGTTTTATGTCAACCGGGAATCAACCTTTAGGCACCAAACAGGCCGCAGCCGCGGCAGCGCCAATGATACCGGCATGGTTCTGGAGCTCTGCTGCGATGACCGGTGTTTCGATGGTGATGCAAGCCTCGTATTCGGCAAAATCCTTGGAAGCACCGCCCCCTAAAATAATGAGGTCTGGAGAAATAATCAATTCTACGAATTCCAAAAAAATATTGAACCGCTTGCCCCATTCTACATAGCTGAGCTGTTCGCGTTCCCTGGCAGAATCGGCGGCCCAAAGTTCAATCTTATCGAATTCCTTATACGGGATCTGGCCCAATTCAACATTCGGAATAAGCTCCCCGTTCCAAAAGGCGCCACTGCCCAAACCGGTGCCGATGGTGATCATGACCACCAGACCTTTCCGACCTTTTCCAATACCATAGTTCATAGTGGCATATCCCGCCGCATCCGCATCATTGACCACGACCACAGGTTGTTTGGCATACTTCGAAAATTGTTCTTCGACATTGCGGCCATACCATTTTTTGTGCAGGTTGCCTTCCGACTTGCAAACCCCATGTTTGATCACGGTGGGGAAACCAATTCCAATCGGACCTTTGTGATTGAAATATTCAACAATTTCAGCGACCACTTTGGCCATGGGTTTGGGTTTCCGAGACGCCGGGGTCGGTATCCTGTAGCGTTCGGTGAGCATCTCACCGGTTTCTGCATTTACCAGGGCACCTTTGATCCCTGAGCCCCCAACGTCGATTCCCAAAACTTCCATTCCAGTGGTTTAATTTTATGCGGCAAAGTAACAAAAAGTTTTGGGAGTATGGGAACGCCAGGTCATACAAGTTGGGAACGATCCTTCAAATGATCAAAAATCAATTGTGCCGTGGCCCCAACTTTATGACGATCCGCATAGGCAAGCCAAGCCATTTCTTCGTCCGGGGAGCGAAGCTCGATAATACCTTTGTATGTTCCAAAATAGCAGTTGATCCGAATGAATTTCCCTTTGGGAAGTCCATCGCCCATCGCTTCAAAAATACCCATAAAAAGAAAGCTGGGCCGTTGTAATGCAATATTCAATTTTTCCTCGATCTGTTCGGACAGGGTCTCAAAATCGGATTGTTCGGGAAAGCGCTTCCCGCCCGGAAATTCATATCGCTCCCCAAGGGCATGGCGCAGCATTAAAATTTTACCGTCAACGAGATGGATCCAGCCGAGCCGATCGATGATTTGAGGGGTAGGTTCCACATAATAATCGATTGAATTAAGGGAATGGTTCGCATCGATGACATCGAGTACACGGTCGACGACCCTCCCCATCAGGGTCAAAGTACCCAGGTTTTTGTTTCTGCCGAGGGCACTGGATATGGTCTCGTCCCGATTGCCAAACCTGTACCCTTCTTGCTTGATCCAAAGCAGGTTCAACAAATGTTGCATCATTACATTACCCAATTGATCGATCGAGATGGCAATTTGTAGCAAGTATTCCCCAAGTCCTTTAATGCCTTTGGTAAACAGAGCATGTAAGAATCCGTATAAAAACCCGAACGGGCCGGTGATAAGCAGCAAAAAAATGGAAATGAAAAAAAGCAATAGCCCGATAAACGGACTCGCTTTTTTATCGGGTTGGAAAACCTGTTTTTTAAGGATCATCGGTTGCGCTTTTTATATTGCCCCCAAATTCGAAAAATCATTCTGTAAGAAAAGCATGACCTGGTCTAGGGTTCCAAACTATCAAGGTCCAAAATGGCGTGATACGATTCGGCATATTTTATGTCATGGAACCAATAGAGCGACGATATGATATCGAAGACCAACGTACCATCCTCTGCGGGCTCCATTTTATATTGCCAGATGATATGTTTCGCGTCTTCAAAGTCGCCTCCGGCCAATTGGTCTTCGAACAGTCGGTTGATCAGCGTGTTTTGGGGCATGCCCTGTACCAGCAAACGGATCAAGGACATCTCGGTATTTTTGTCGAAGAACGTTCGGGCCATTTTTTCCTTTGGGCCGATCGCTACCTTGAAACCTGCCGCTTCGGGATGCGGAAAGGTGCCATTAAATGCTTCGTACAACAACTGGGTGGCGTTGAAAAAAGTTTCGTGCAGGTCGAGTTCGGCATATTCTTCCCACATGTGCTCCTCGATCATTTCATGGGAAAGGTTTTCTATTTGTCCAGACGTCAAACGACTCCCCAAAAGATAATTCAACACTATTTTGGCGGCCTCATCGGGGTCATTGTCAGAGAGGGAGAGCAGGCACATGTCTTTTAACTCCGCATCGGTAAGATTGGCGGAGTCTCCGTATTCCATCAATTCCAATAATTTTAGGTAATCGTCTTTTGTCCAGGAATTCGGAAGTTCGGTAATGACGGCAAACTTGATGGGTGTTATGGTAAAGTTCAGTTTCATGGGATAGGTTTGATCTTATTTTTCGATGCCCTTAAGATAACCAATGTGCCGTAAAATCAAATAATCCTGGTCCTTAATTCAGTTCCAAAAAAAAATGGCTGTACTTTTGTACCATTAATCGGAATCGTAACGCCCATGGGTAAATATTTAATCGCAGGCAGTCTGGTCTTTTTGTTTTCATCCTTGGTCCTTGGCCAGAAGAAAATCGACAACGACTACCTAAAAGATCAAATCGCACAATATAAAACAAGCATCCGTGGTCCGTACAAGGACATCCGCTGGTTTTGTACCGATGGGAGCCTGCGCGCCCCAAAAGATCCCTGCCCGGAAGATATTGGACCTGGAGTGCAGCATGCCCGATATAAAGACGAAGTCGTAGCCATTGGCAAGGAACGCCATATTTTTCTGGGGCAGATATTGGCATATACCTCGAAGGAGGAATTCTGGGATGAGAACAGCGACCATTCCCGATTGAAGCAATACCAACTCGATAAGTACCTCCGCGCGGTGGATAATGGTTGGATCAATCAGAAAGGCCAGTTTTATCGCGGTTCGGTACAGGCGGAGGACGAAGAGGCCTGGGGAATCGAATTTTACAAATGGCTACTGTCCAAAAATGAGGTGCTAGAGCGTGATTATTTTTTGGTTCGGCAATCTTTAAAAGATATCCCCCATAGTGGTGACGATAATGTGGCACAGCGCATGCGAAGCCAATCGAAGGTCATCTCGGATCTTTATGAACCGTTTATGGACTTAAGGGTAAAAATACACAGCCAGCCAGAAGTGGGCGACATAGCCAAAGTAAGGGCATTTCAACGGTCGCATGCCGCGAAACTGTCCGAGGCTCAACAAAAAGAATTCCAAGCACTGTTGGCCACGATGACCGAGTTCTTTAAACCGGTCGATATCCAGAAAATCGTATCCAAGGCGACCTTGCTAAAAAACAGTAAGTTGGGAGCGGCATTGGATACCTATGTCAATAACAACAAAGCACATGCCGATGAATCGTTGTTGATCTCGGAAACGGCCGATCTTCTGTTGGAGATCCGTCAAGGAATCCTCGATGAAAAAAGACCGCTCGCACGGCTCCAACTGCTCGATATTTCCTTGAAATTGGAAGAATTGTTGTTTAAGGAAGCTTCTTTATGGGAGCCTGGTTCGGTATCGGAACAACTTGAAAAAATATGTAGTCTTGCGACCGCTGCTGCCGGATCCGGCTATATTGAACTATGGGAGTGGGATCAGGTAAAAAATACTTTGAACCATTCAGGGATTGAAAAATTGACGCTGGCCGAACTTACCCAAGTTCTAGAAACCGCCAGGGGTGTGGTAGAGTGGAGCGCGGCCATGGTGAAGGCGAACTATGAAGATGAGGTGAACAACTATAGCGCCTTCGAGCCATTGGCCTATGGCTTTATCGATGACCGTATCAGGGGGTCGATAGCCCTGCATCTGGGCAAAACGGTGGGAGAGCTGGGTGATTTTCTGTCGAAGCAATCGGCTTTGACCAACAAGGTATTCGATATTTCCAACCAGAGCACCGTACGTGGCCTCAACCCGGGTTATGCCTTCGGTGAATTGGTGGTAGTGCCCGGTTCGCCGGAAGCGGTGGAGGTGTCTTCCGATAAAATCTACATTTTTAAGAGACCCCCTTCCGACCTGAAGCCCGTTGCCGGTATCGCCACGGTGGCCGAAGGAAATATGGTTTCGCACGTACAGTTGTTGGCAAGGAATCTGGGGATACCCAATGCAGCCTTATCCGATGATAATTTAGAACAGCTGCTGCCCTTTAACGGCCAAAAGGTGTTCTATGCGGTTTCCAATAAAGGAAACGTAATTTTAAAGCCGGAATCAAAGATGACCGCCCAAGAGCGCGAACTCTTCAGCAAGAAGGAGCGGAGTACCGAGAAGATTGAAGTGCCCATTGCCAAAATCAGGCTCGATCAGGTCGATATCCTCAACCTGCGCAATGTGGATGCCAGCGACTCCGGACAGTTATGTGGTCCAAAAGCCGCCAATTTGGGGCAGTTGAAAAAAATGTTCCCCGACAAGGTGGTGGAAGGCCTGGTCATTCCCTTCGGGATATTCAGGGACCATATGAACCAGACGATGCCCGGCCAGGAGGTCTCTTATTGGGCATTCTTGAATGCGATGTTCGCGGAGGCCGAACAAATGCGCCAAAGCGGTACCCAAGAATCGGAAATCGAGCACTATCAGTTGGGGCAATTGGAAATTTTAAGGGACGCGATCAAGAAAATGACGCTTAAAAACAGTTTTGTCTCACAGCTCGAACAGGAATTCCAAACCGTCCTGGGCAAGTCGTTGGGCGACATCCCGGTATTTTTGCGCAGCGATACCAATATGGAGGATTTGAAGGATTTTACCGGCGCAGGCCTGAACCTGACGATCTTCAATGCGGTAGAAAAGGAAAAAATATTGAACGGCATCAAGGACGTATGGGCTTCGCCATACACCGAAAGAAGTTTTAAATGGCGTCAAAAATACCTCTTGAATCCGGAAAATGTTTTTCCGTCCATTTTGGTGATCCCAAGCGTGGATGTCGATTATTCAGGGGTGCTGATCACCAAGGGGATAGTTTCGGGCAACGAGCAAGACCTCACGGTGGCATTTAGCAGAGGTGCCGGAGGCGCGGTAGACGGACAGTCGGCCGAGACCTATACCATTTTCGATAAGGGGGACTATCGACTCCTGGCCCCTGCCCGTGAGGCACATTATAACAGCTTGCCGGCCACCGGGGGAACGGCACGCCGATCGGCCACCTTTGAAAGGGCGGTTCTGAACCCAGGAAACATAGATGAAATAAGGGCACTTGCCCAGGTCATCCGTAAAACCTTGCCCGGTGAGACCCAATCGGATTATAAAGGGGCGTACGATGTTGAATTGGGTTTCCAGAACAACAGACTTTGGTTATTTCAGATCAGACCCTTCGTTGAGAACAAAAAGGCCTTGAGTTCGGGTTATCTGGAATCGATTACCCCAAAGATCGATACCAAAAAGGAAATCCCACTTTTTTCGAAACTTTAATACGATGCACAGTACCTCCCTAAAACTAGTACCGTTGCACCATTGACCAAATCAAAAAAAAAAGGTATATTAAAAATTAACAAAAAAATGAATATGATAAATAGCATTGAAAACATAGAACTGCTGTATTTAACCCTGGCCGATTATGAGGATTTGAAGGACGCCATGATCGATTCATATGCTACGATGCCCAATGCTTACTGGCGAGAAGAACAGATTTCGACATTGATCGAAAAATTCCCCGAGGGGCAGATCGTCATCAAAATCAATGATCAAATCGCAGGATGTGCCCTCTCACTGATCGTCAGTTATGATGAGTTTGATGACAAATGTACTTACAAGGAAATTACCGGCGACTACACTTTCGACACCCATAATCCAGATGGTGACGTGCTTTACGGGATCGATGTATTTGTAAAACCCGAATTCCGAGGCCTGCGTTTGGGAAGAAGAATGTACGATTATCGCAAAGAGTTGTGTGAGCGTTTGAATTTAAGGGGTATTGCCTTCGGGGGAAGAATTCCGAATTACCATAATTTTGCGGATACCCTTAGTCCTAAAGAGTACATCCAGAAAGTGAAGGTCAAAGAAATCAACGATCCCGTACTCAACTTTCAGATTTCCAATGATTTCCATCCTACCAAGGTCATAAAAGGGTATCTCGAGGGAGATGAGGCCTCCGGGGAGTTTGCCGTATTATTGGAATGGGACAATATCTATTATGTAAAACCCAATAAGAAAGCTGTTGTAAAAAAAGGTATTGTTCGCCTTGGATTGGTACAGTGGCAAATGCGTCCCTATAAAAATTTGGATGAGTTGATGCACCAGGTAGAATTTTTCATAGAATCTTTATCGGGATACCGCTCAGATTTTGCCTTGTTCCCCGAATTCTTTAATGCCCCGCTCCTGGCAGAATTCAACCATTTGTCCGAACCGGAAGCCATTAGGGAACTCGCCAAACATACGACGCCAATTATCGAAAAACTATCACATTTGGCCATTTCTTACAATATCAACATCATTTCTGGGAGCATGCCCGAACTGATAGATGGCCATTTGCACAATGCCGGATATCTTTTGCGAAGGGACGGCACTTCAGAGCGATACGAAAAATTGCATATCACCCCAAATGAAGTAAAAGTATGGGGATTGCAAGGGGGCAAACAGATCAAGGCATTCGATACCGATTGCGGAAAAATAGGCATTCTGATCTGCTATGATTCCGAATTTCCCGAATTGGGAAGGCTATTGGCAGACGATGGCATGAATATATTGTTCGTTCCGTTCCTGACCGATACCCAAAACGGTTATTCAAGGGTGCGCAACTGTTGCCAAGCTAGGGCCATCGAGAATGAATGCTATGTTGCCATCGCCGGTAGCGTGGGCAACCTGCCCAAAGTAAACAATATGGATATCCAGTACGCCCAATCCATGGTATTTACGCCATGTGATTTTTCGTTTCCCGCCAATGGGATAAAAGCGGAAACCACGCCAAATACGGAAATGATCTTGATCGCCGACGTAGATATAGACCTTTTGCGTCAATTGAATCAATTCGGGGCGGTACAGAATTTGAAGGATAGAAGAAAAGATCTTTTTGTCCTTAAAAGAACCGACAATCCATAGTTTTTTTAGTAGGGGTTATCATTTGAAAACGCTTAAAGCAACCGGACTTATGCGAAAATTGATTTTTGTTCCATTGATGTTCATCATCTGTACTGCATTTGTTGCCAGGGATGTTTACCCTATCGATGGGTATGAACATACCGGAATAAAGCGCTTGTTGCGTTTGGAGCGGATCCAAAGCGGGGAAATCAAGAGTACCACGCCCATGCCGCCAGGGGCGATGAAGACCTATGATCAAATTAAGCTCAACCTCACTTCAAGAACGGATAGCGTCGCCGCACTCATGGAGGTAGATCCTGATTTTCAAAAAGAGATCAACGGCCTCTTCCGAGGGCTAGACAAAAGTTATTCCCTGACCATCTTGGACATTTCCGATCCCAGCAATGTCAGATATGCGGAGCGCAACGAATCGGCCGGTTACCAACCGGGCAGCGTGGGCAAGTTGGCGGTGCTGGCAGGCCTATTTACACAATTGGCCAAAATTTATCCCGACTCCTGGGAAAGCCGTACCGAATTGTTGCGCAACCGGTCGGTGAAGGCGGGGGTTTGGGGCCTGACAGATGAACATACCATTCCCATATTCAATATCGAAAAGAATACCCTGGTAAAACGCCAGGTCATCGCCAGCGATGTCTTTACCCTGTACGAATGGACAGATCATATGCTCTCGGTAAGCAACAATGGAGCAGCGAGCATTGTTTGGCGCGAGGTGCTGCTGATGGCCGCTTTTGGAAAAGAGTATCCAACGCTCACCGAAGAACAGGCCCTCGAATATTTTAAAACCACCCCAAAAAAAGAGTTGACCGATTTGGGCAATGATGTGGTCAACCTCCCTTTGAGGGATCTGGGCATCACACCGGAGGAGTGGCGTTTGGGCAGTTTTTTCACCAGAGGTGCCAACACCTATGTGGGAGACAAGGGGGGCAGTATCGGCACGCCCTTGGGCTTGATGAAATTTCTGATACAGTTGGAACAGGGAAAAGTGGTCGATACCAATAGCAGTTTGGAAATGAAACGCCTGATGTACATGACCGATCGCAGGATCAGGTATGCGCAGGCCCCCGCCTTAAAAGACGCGGCCGTCTATTTCAAATCGGGAAGTTTGTACAAATGTGATAGGAGCAACGGGGAGGCCTGTGGAAAATATATGGGCAACGTTACCAACTACATGAATTCGGTCATTATCGTGGAACACCCCGACAATTGTACTTATATGGTGGTGCTGATGACCAATGTGCTGCGGAAGAATTCGGCGAGCGACCATATGTATCTGGCCGGAAACATCGATAAACTGGTGCGTAAGCGCTAATTTTCGACCTGCAGTGCGTTCATGGCATCCTTTGCAAATGATCGCAACTTCACCTCTTCGCTTTCCATATATTTTTCGACCATCGGAATGTACTTGGGATCGCGTTGTTGTTTGATCAAATATAGGACCGCCAACTTCAATTTGAGGTCGTTGCCTTCCAAGAGCAAGTGGAAGCATTCTTTTTCAGTGGGCACTTTTTCCTTTATTTTAAGGATCACTTCCTCGGAAGAAATGTCGAGTGCAGTATCCTCTATGATGGGCAACAAGGTGCGTTTGAGGTCGCCGGTAAGCAAATTATCGAGGAATTCTATGGCATTGGTCTGCGCTTCCTGCTTGTTGCTTCTGAGTCCTTCGTAGGCGATTTCAACATCTTTTTGCTGGTATCTAAGTCCAAGGAGTTTAAAGATCCTTTCCAGTCCGGCGTCCAACCGTCGCTCCAGCAATTCGAGCAGGCTTGTTCTGGCATCCCTTTCAGCGGCCGTGATTTCCTTTTTTGATTTGCTTCGATTCCTATAGGAAATGATGATTTGGGTATGCAATGCCGACAGTATGGTATGGTGCAACTTGCATTCCTCATAAATAAAGTCGACCACCTTATACCTGTTGAATTTCAGTTCTGGATGGTTTTTCCGAATATCGCTCAGAGCACGGATACTTTCAAGCCGAATCCCTAGATCGCCGTCATACAACAAACCAAAGAGTCCTCTTATGGCCTCGGGTGAGGGTATGGCCTTGAGTACCATTGGGATCAGCCGGCACGTCTCCACCGGGGCCAAGCGTTCCTTTACGGTAGTGGTCAAAACCGAAACCATGCTCACACCATAGTTTTGGAGCGCCTCGGTCGCGGTTTTTCGAACCGCTTTTTCGGGAAGGAACCCGAGGAGGTTTGGCACAAAGTAAGCATGCATGCTCATTCCTGCGGCCTGAATGGCGGTTTCTACCACCTCTTGCGATTCATGTTCGAAGTTTTGTGAGATGAGGTAATAAAATTCGGGAAGGTTTGCGGCCCCCACCGTTCTCAGCAGATTGATCAGGGTCGAAGTCGATGCATCGCCTTGTTTCATACCACGGATTTTTACTGCGATTCGTTGTTTGAGTCCATAAGCAACTTTTAAGGCATCGTTGTCTTTCGACTCTCTGGCGAGGCAATAAAGGGAGGCTTCCGAAATGTTGGCATTGGGATGATCTAAATAACGATCATATACCAGATTGCCTTCTTTTTTGGCATGCAACAATAAATATTCCAGGGTGGCCAAGGTAAGCGCTTCGTCATCGGTATTCAATAGATCGTTTACGTTGGCAATCATAGAACTGGAATTCAGGAAGTATAGGTTCTGAATCGCCGCGGTGCGGACCTTGGTCGAAGGATGTTCCAACAACCTGGTCACATCCCTTTCAAAACGGGGGTCGTTGATTTCCATCAGTTTCCCCAGCATGAACAATATTTGCTCTTCGCTTCCGCTGCTGAACACGGTGCGCATGCCTTCAACCACCGACACTTTTTTGAGCACGGGTTTAGGGGTTTTGTCCGCCTGTGCGGTCAACATTTCCAAATTGTCCCTAAAGGTGCGATAGTACGCGATCCGAACATGGAAAATGAAATATATCCATAAACCGACCAAGAGAAAGATGAGAATGGCGATATAAATAGAGGGAAGTTCCAGGCCCTGCACCACAAAAATCAATAGAAAGCCGGCCATGCCCGTAGCGATACTGTCGATGACCACATCGATGAACGATTTGGTCCTGTTCTTTAATTCGAAGGGAAGGGGCAAGGCCAAAAGTTCACTTGCACTTTTGTGCACCGACTGCTTTAGTATTCCATCCATGGCCTTGATCACCACCACGGCAGAGAGTTCGGGCAAAATCAGGAAAAAAAGAGTGCCGGCGAAAATGCCTACAGGAAGCAGCAACAGTGAGAAACCTACGCCCCAAATGCCGACTATACGGTGGGTTAGAAACAATTGGATCACCAGCGAAAGCAGGTTGAAGGTAGAGAACCAGAATGCGAAAAAGGAGGTAAGCTCGTCTGGATCGGGAATCGAGGCCGCTGCGAAATCGCTGAACAGGTAATCGACCAACTTGGCAACGATCACGCTCACCGCCACGATACTGGCAATCAGGCTGAGGTGCTTCGAACTGCGAATGAGTTGAAGGGGCCTTTGGGTGGAGGATGGCGTTCTTTTTTGCTCTTTAAAGGTCCCTAATTTGCGAACCCTTGTCTTCCAGATGCGGCCCAGAAGAGGGATACAGAAAAGCAAAAGGAATGCCGCCAAAAAGATCAGGTTTTCAGTACCGATCAACGGGGCCAGGATGGAAGTCAGGTAACCCCCGAAAATGCCTCCCAAAATGGCGCCGGAACCGATAAAACCAAAAAGTCGCTTCGCTTCCCTGACATTATAGACCAAATTGGCCAATACCCAAAATTGGGATGCCGACAATACCGCATAAATCGCTACCCCGACATAAAAGAAATACAACAGCCAGCCCCCTACATAATTCAATTTCAACAAGATGCCCAGTCCTACCAAAATACTGATGGACACGATTAGGGTAACCTCTATTATTTTGTTCAGGGCAAATTTGGAGAGGGCCTTGGAATAGAACCAGGAACTGATGATTGCGGTAATCGCCACCAAAAGAAAAGCGAAAGGCAATTGTTCGACACCAAGTTCAGATAGAAATAGCGCGTTTACGGTAGGCTTGATGATCAACAAGACGGCGATGATCAAAAAGATGTAGGAGAGCATCCATAATGAAACCTTGAATTCGCCTTCCCGTACGTCGAATACCTTGGTAATTAATTTTCGGAGCATCTGATTAAGGACTGATGGCTATTTGATAGCCAAAGGTATGCCCTTTTTTAGAACCTTTTCCATTGGTTTCACCAAGTCCCTGATAATTTGTTCGCCATTGGCATCGTCGATCAAGGCCACGATGATATATCGTCTGCTCGAATCTTTTCCCCAAACAAGAATGGAATCGGAGTGATAGGTTCTCCATGAACCCGATTTTCTGAAGAGGCGGGCATTAGGGGCAATTTGGTCGAGGGTGTTCACAAATTTATGGTGCAACTCAGGATTTTCCATGATGTCCAACATTTGTTTCGACCTGTTTTCATTCACCAGTTTGCCGTTGGCCAACAGATAATAATAACGGCATACCTGGTTCACCGTGGCAGCATGGCTGAGGTTTTTCAATGGTTCCCTATTGGTATCGCCACCAGAACCATATCTTTTCCCAACCCATAGGCCGCCGCCTTTATGTTCATCGTAAAATTCATATTTCCTATCGGTCATGACCGCTTCAATCTTCTCATAGCCCACCCGGTCGATCATGCGTGTCGAGGCCTTGTTATCGGATTTGCTGATCATAAGGCGCATATCGGCTTTCACGTCCCTGGTTTCTTTCAGTTCCCCTTTTTCAATGGCATCCATCGCGGCAAGAAGTATCGCTATTTTGGGAAGGCTTGCGGCATACATCATATGGTTCCCGTTCACATTGGCGAAACGCACGTTTTGGGGATCGCTGAGGTCAACGATACCGACGGCCATTTTTTTCTGGGCAATCAATTTTTTCCATTGGGCGTGCCTGTTGAGTTCGTTCTCGAATTTCAACTGTAAATTTTGGTCAGCCAAAGATCGCAAAGGCTTGATTTGATCATCGGCAATCTTAATGGGCAATTCATCCTGACCCATAAGATGACAGAGGGTGAGGAACATGATGGAAAACAAAATGGTTGCTCTTTTCATAGAAATGCGCTACGGTATTTCCTATAAACTATAATTTCGGCAAAAATATTATATAAGCCTCTTCCTTTATTGTTAATTTTTTTATGGTGCCAAAAGCCCTTGGACACCTTGTTAACCGAATGTTGTACATTTCAACAAAGCACGAATTGTTAAAACACTGTTCAAAAGGATAAAATAAAATGCTGATTTTCCCATCGTCCGGGGATGGGAAGTTCCAATAACAGCCCACAAATAAATTGATTCGGGATGATCTAAACTGCCCTTTGTACCACCTCAAAGACCTTGCCGCCGTCGCATTTCAGGGTCTTGGATGGGAATTTGAGGATCAGGGCATAGTCGTGCGTGGCCATTAAAATGGTCCTGCCCGATTTGTTGATGTCTTGGAGCACCTTCATCACCTCCACACTGGTTTGGGGGTCCAGGTTTCCTGTAGGCTCGTCGGCAAGGATGAGTTCAGGGTCGTTGAGCAATGCCCTTGCGATGGCGATCCGCTGTTGTTCCCCCCCGGAGAGTTCATGGGGAAATTTGAAACCCTTGGTCTTCATGCCTACCTTATCGAGCACGTTTTCGACCCGGGCATTCATTTTTGCCGGATCGTTCCAGCCGGTAGCCCGCAAAACGAACAAAAGGTTATTGTTGACATTCCGGTCGGGCAACAACTGAAAGTCTTGAAAAACAATGCCAAGTTTTCTGCGGAGGTAGGGAATTTCTTTCTCCTCCAATTTTTTAAGGTCAAAATCCACAATGTTTCCATCCCCTTCCTTTAGGGGGATATCGCCATAAAGTGTTTTCATGAAACTGCTCTTCCCGCTTCCCGTTTTACCGATCAGGTACACGAATTCCCCTTTTTTGATTTCCACGCTAACCCCTTTGAGTACGAGGCTTTCTTTTTGGAATATGGCCGCATCCTTAAAGGCCAATATGGTTTCTGACATAATAAAAGGGTGTTCTGTTTTAAAACTTTTTTTCGTACAATACGGTTAAATTTTCCAACCGCAATTCCGCCGAACGAAAGGTCCAATCTTTTTGAACCCTACTGCGAAATCCGTTATTTTTTGTTGATATAAAAGTAATAAGTTACATCGGATAACAAATGGCACATGGCCTAATTCTTTTTCCTTTGTATCTGGCTCCGATATACTTTGGTGCAAATTTCAACGTTATATGCAATGATAACAGGTTAGAGAACGCTATGTTAAACAAATTTACTGCCATTTTCCCCATTTTTCTGGGGATGGTTTCCATGGGATTGGCCCAGGAAACCAAGATTTATACCCACGACGACAAAGAATACCAAGACGCCTTGGCGCTGTACAACAACGAACAGTACCAGGCTGCGCAAACAATCTTCGGCCGGGTGAAGAACACCACCGATAACTTGGAGACCAAGGCCAACAGTGCCTACTTTGAAGCGAACGCCGCCGTGCGCTTGAACCAGTTGGGTGCCGACCGTTTGATGGAAGACTTCGTGGAAAAATACCCCACCTCCACCAAACGCAATTCTGCCTTTGCCGACGTAGCGGAGTATTACTTTGAAACGGGCAAATACCCCTATGCGCTGAAATGGTACAATAAGGTAGACCAGAATGCCCTCTCGCGAAAGGAAATGGACAAGTTCAATTTCAACTACGGGTATTCCCTGTTCTCTTCGGGCAAACAGAAAGACGCCGAACGTTACCTAGAAACGGTCAGCAATTCCCCTGTATATGGATCACAAGCCAAATACTACTTGGGCTATATCGCCTATCAGCAAGACGATTATGAAGGTGCAAACCAAAGGTTCGACCAAATTACCGACCCGGAGCTATTGGAGGAAAAGCTGAGTTACTATCAGGCCGATATGAACTTCAAACTCGGTAAGTTTGAAGAGGCCATATCATTGGCCAAACAACAGATACCCAAATCGGATCGGACAGAGAAATCGGAATTGAACAAAATCATCGGGGAGAGCTATTTCAATCTCCAGCAATATGCCAATGCCATCCCCTATTTGGAGGAATACAAAGGGAAAAGTGGCAAATGGAGCAATACCGACTATTATTTGTTGGGCTATTGTTATTATAAACAAGGCGATTTTGCCAATGCCATTCAACAGTTCAATAAAATTATCGGAGGCACCAACAGCGTGGCCCAAAATGCCTACTACCACCTGGCCGAGTGCTATCTAAAACTCGATAAGAAGCAAGAGTCGCTGAACGCTTTTCGAAATGCGTCGCAAATGGATTTTTCGAACGATATCCAAAAAGACGCCTTGCTCAACTATGCGCGATTGAGCTATGAAATCGGCAACGCCTACGAGCCCGTGCCCCAAGTGCTCACCAACTACCTCGAAAAGTATCCGAACGATAAATATGCCTCCGAAATGCAGGCTCTTTTGGTCGATTCGTATATCACTTCCAAGAATTTTCAAGGCGCCATTGACTTATTGGAAAAGAACCGAAATTACGCCAGTAAAGCCACCTATCAGAAGGTTGCTTTTTATCGTGGGGTGGAACTGTTCATCGATGGGGATTATGAAGCGGCCTCCCAAAACTTTAAAAAATCGTTGGACAATGCCGAAGATGCCAATTTTAGGGCCCGTGCAAGCTATTGGAAGGGAGAATCGGAATATTTGCTCAATCGATTCGACCAGGCCTTGGCCGATTTCCTGCTGTTCAAGCAAAATCCGACAGCAAAGGCAACTCCCGAAGCCAAGGAAATCGAATACAATCTGGCGTATACCTATTTTAAACTGAGGGATTATCCAAAAGCGATTTCCGCTTTTAATGCTTTTGCCGATTCCGGTACCGGGGATATCCAAAAACTGCACGATGCCTATTTGCGCATGGGCGACAGTTATTTTGTGACCAGCAAGTACTGGCCGGCCATTGAAACCTACAACAAGGCCTTGGCTTTGACAGGACCTGAAAAGGATTATGCCGCCTATCAAAAGGCCATGAGTTACGGCTTTGTAGACCGTCGCGACAGCAAAATCCAGGAATTGGAAGGTTTTGTATCGGCCTATCCCAAATCCACTTTGAGAGACGATGCGCTTTATGAATTGGGCAACACTTATATAGCTGCCGGGAAAGAGCAGCAGGGCCTGCAAACCTATGACCGGCTGATCTCAGAATTCAAAGGCAGCTCCCTGGTGCCCCAGGCCATGATGCGGCAAGGTCTTGTTTTCTATAACGGGAATAGGAACGATCAGGCCTTGGCCAAGTTCAAAAGTGTGGTCCGTGATTTTCCCAACAGCCAGGAGGCGATACAGGCGGTTGCCACGGCCAAGCTGATCTACGTTGATTTGGGCCGGGTCGATGAATATGCCGCCTGGGTGAAAAACCTCGATTTTGTTGAGGTGAGTGATATTGAATTGGACAATGCCACCTTCGAATCGGCCGACAAACAGAATATGGAGGGCAGGAAAGATGCGGCCATCAAAGGGTATGAAAACTATATCAGGCAATTCCCCAATGGGACAAATGCCATTAAGGCCAATTTTAATTTGGCCCAACTCTACTTTGGCAATAGCCAGAACGAAAAGGCCCTTCCCTATTATAAATATGTTGCCGACAAGGGAGGGAGTGAATACGCCGAACAGGCCTTGACCAGGGTCTGCGAAATTTTTATAGGCCAGAACGACTACAATGCGGCAATCCCCTACTTGGAACAACTGGAAACCCGAGCCGACATACCGCAGAACAGGATATTTGCGCAATCGAACCTGATGAAGGGCTATTACCAGCGCAAGAATTATGATCAAACCTTAGCCTATGCGGCCAAGGTGCTGGCCTCTCCGAGCATTGACAACCGCATCAGGAGCGACGCACATATCATGATCGCACGCTCAGCCATTGCCACCGGCGACGAGGCCAAGGCGAAGGCCGCCTATAGCGAAGTGCTTAAGATCGCCAGTGGGGAGACTGCTGCCGAAGCCCTTTATTACGACGCCTATTTCAAGAATAAAGACGGCAATAACGAAGCTTCCAATACTTCGGTCCAAAAATTGGCCAAAGACTACGCGGCATATAAGGAGTGGGGCGGAAAAGGGCTGGTGATCATGGCCAAAAACTTTTATGCCTTGGGCGACGCCTATCAGGCGACCTATATTTTGGAGAGTGTGGCGGTCAACTTTGGTCAATTCCCAGAAATTGTGGCCGAGGCCAAGGGCGAACTCGCCATCATCAAGGCCAAGGAAGCAAAAAGCAACTCTTCGGTAGAAACCGGAAATTAAAATATTCACGATAGTCATCGGTTCAAAAAGACAGATTATGCACAAGGTTTATAAGATAGTTGTAGTGTTATCCCTGGTTTCTATCGGGGGTCTCAGGGGGCAGGAAAAGGAGAAAGATCTGGGGACGGAGACCGTAACGGTGACCAAGGCCTATTCGCCCACGATTTCCGACGCCTTCAAATTAAAATCAATTCCCGAACTCAATGATTCGATCGTGCTTCAAAAGAAGAAAATCGAATACAGTATTTTCTCGGTCCCGGTGGCATCTACCTTTGCACCGGCGAAAGGCAAGGCTTCAACCGTTAAAAAATCCCCTCCACCAGAACTTTTCAACTCCTATGCTTCTGCCGGTGGGGGAAATCCTGCCAATTTAATGGCCAAGTTCTATACGAGCAGGGCCATCGATAGGGAATCGGGCTATACCGTAGGCTTGGAGCATTACTCCTCCAAGGGCGACATTGCGGGCGTACCCTTGGACAACATTTTTTCGAATTCAAGATTGGATGCCGATTATACCTTCAGGGGCAGTGATTTCGAATGGGGTGCCGATGCAGGCTTCCAGCATCAACTCTACAATTGGTACGGACTGCCTCCGGGGGTTTACGATGAGACGACTATCAACACGATCGATGAAAGGCAAAATTATTTCATGGGCGAAATAGGGGCACACCTGAATATTGCAGATGCTTACTTCAAGGGCGCCGAAGTCCAATTTCGCAGGTTCGGCGACGCCGTAAAATCGGGAGAAAACAGGGTCGTATTTAAACCTGCTTTTGAGTTTCCGGTAGGGGAGGAAACCTTCGGGATTCGACTAAAAGTCGATTATGTGAATGGAAACTTCAAAAATGCCCCGCTTAATTTCCCCACCAACAATGCGGGTATCAAGTACAGCAATCTGCAGCTTGGGATCAACCCAAGTCTCACCATGTTGCGCGATGACCTTACCCTGAATCTTGGCGTTAATTTGGTATACGGGATGGACTTGGAGAACAGCGACGGCAACTTCTATTTCTATCCTGCCGTAACGGCCTCATACCGCTTGCTCGATGAACTGGCCATCGCCTATGCCGGTGTCGAAGGCGCTTTGGAACAGAATTCGTATTATGGTTTTGTGGCCGACAACCCTTATGTCTCTCCCACAATCAACATTGCCCCCACCGACAAGAAGTACGATGGCTATGTGGGTTTACGCGGCCAGCTGCTGCCGAACTTGAGCTATAACATCAAGGCATCATATACCACGGAAAACAGAAGGCCATTGTACAAACTGAATCCTCAGAATAGTTTCAGAAACGACGAAAAGGGTTATTATTATGGCAATTCCTTCGATGTTTTTTATGACGATACCAAAACACTTGGTTTGTTCGGGGAACTGAACATCGATGTGAACCGCAACTTTACCTTGGGCATCAACGCGGCGGTGTATGACTATACCACGGAAACCGATAATCCTGCATGGAACTTGCCCAAGATGAACGGCTCGCTGTTTATAGACTATCAAATCGGCGAAAAATGGTATATGGGCGCAAATCTTTTCTATGTAGGGGAACGTGAAGATGTCGCCACCATAGCGACCTTAAGCGGCATTGCTTCCGAATTTCCGGCAACCATCATCACCCTGGACAGTTATTTTGATGCGAACGCCCACTTGGGCTATCGCTTGAGCAATCAATTGTCGGTGTTCTTAAAGGCCGCCAACATCGCCAATACCAACTATCAAAAATGGGCAAATTTTCCTGTTCAAGGAATACAGATCCTGGGAGGAGCCACTTATAAGTTCGATTTTTAAACGAAGTGGATTTTTATTGTCCCAAGGACCTTGGCTCATCCCAGAAAAGCGGCACTTCATCGAAGGAGGACCACCAGCCCGCCATGCTGCGCTTTAATTTGTTAATTTAGAGGACATTAAAAGGAATTGGACAACTGCACAAACAAATAAAACATATCGGTTTTTACTTCTGCCTGCACTTCGCAGTGTTGGGCATGGCACAGAATCTGGTCCAAAATCCCAGTTTTGAAGAGTATCTCGAATGCCCACAGCGTTTGGCACGTTTCGATACCAATGTGGTATCGTGGAGTTGTCCCTCCATGGGAACCACCGATTATTTCAATTCCTGTAGCGAGATCATGGGCACGCCCGACAACTTTAAGGGCCGTCAACCGGCCGACTTTGGCAACGGATATGTCGGTTTCTATGTGTATGCCCCCGATGACTATAGGGAATACCTGCAGGTGGAACTGCGGGAACAATTGATCAAGGGTGTCAATTATGAGGTATCCTTTTATGTGAGTTTGGCCGATCGTTCCGATTCTGCCATCAAGGAATTCGGCGTGCTATTCTCCCAAGACCAACTGGATATTGATACCCAGAAAAACCTCTCTAAAAACCTTTGGTACCAGCAAGAGGGCAACCGCTACAATTACTTGGAGATCGGGTATAGCAACTTCTATTCCAATACCGAAGATTGGATTTTGGTCCACACCCAGTTCGAGGCCAAGGGCTCTGAAAAATATATGACCTTGGGCAATTTTAAACCCAATGCGCGTACCCGTTTGTTCCAGACTAAAAAAGAAAGCAAGCAGGGTGCATATTATTATGTTGACATGGTTTCGGTGATCACCGATGACCCCCCCCGAAAGATTACAGAACTGGTCGCCATTGCCGATGGGAAGGAGACGAAGAACATAGAACTCGATAAAAGCTATATTTTTAAGAACCTCCTTTTTGAGTTCGATCAGTCTGCGCTCTTGGAAACCTCCAAAAACGAACTGCAAAAAGTGGCGGATCACCTGAAATCGAATGCGATGCTCCATATCGCCATCATCGGGCACACCGATGACGTCGGTACCAGCCAATACAACCAAAAACTATCCGAACAACGGGCCGCGGCCGTGGCCGGATATCTTCAACAACTCGGTATCCCCGAAGACCGTATTGCCTGGAAAGGCCATGGGGGAGGGAAACCTATCACCGAAAACGGAACCGAAGCCGGTCGAAGCCTTAATCGCAGGGTTGAATTTGTGATCAGCAAGATGCCACAAAAAGGGGCATTCCTAAATTAGGAGGTTGAAACGGTGTCGATATCAAGATTTACCCAGCGCACATCCCCCTGTTTACGGCATTTACTCAAGATAACTGATTTAAAAGGGCCTTGCTCTTTTAATTGGCGTTACCTTTGCCCGAATACAGTTAATTAATTTTTAATTTAAGACAATGAATAAAGGAACAGTAAAATTCTTCAACAATGCCAAAGGATTCGGTTTTATTACAGAAGAAGGTGTTGAAAAAGACCACTTTGTGCATGTATCAGGATTGGTAGATGAAATTCGTGAAGGCGATGAAGTTGAATTTGATTTGCAGGACGGAAACAAAGGATTGAACGCGGTAAACGTGAAAGTCATTTAATAGAGAACTTTTGGTTTTTTGAAAATGTAGCCTATCACCCAGTGATAGGCTTTTTTTATGGGGAAAATGTCATTTTAAAAAGGAGCAGGTTTCGCATTTGAAGGCAAAACCTCGTAAATTGCAGCAAATTGATAAGAAGTATGGATCTGAATCTGGCCGTATTGATCGATGGAGATAATATCCCCTCGGCATACATCAAGGAAATGATGGAGGAAATTGCCAAATATGGCAATCCCACAATCAAACGAATTTATGGCGATTGGACCAACCCACGACTTGCTAAATGGAAGAACGTATTGTTGGAGAATGCCATTACGCCGATACAACAATATGGGTATACTGCCGGTAAAAATGCGACCGATTCGGCCATGATCATCGATGCGATGGATATTCTTTATTCCGGCAAGGTTTCCGGATTCTGCCTGGTGAGCAGTGATAGCGATTTTACACGTTTGGCCACCCGCCTGCGCGAAGCGGGAATGCAGGTTTTTGGAATCGGTGAAAAGAAAACCCCCAATCCCTTCATAGTGGCCTGCGACAAGTTTATCTATATCGAAATATTGAAAGGTCAGTCGGAAGAAGGGGATACCACCGATACCCCTCAGAGCAAAGCGGCATCAAAAAGCAGTATCGACAAGATTACCTCAAAAGAGATCAAATGGATCTCCAACACCATAGAAGATGTTGCAGATGACGATGGTTGGGCTTTTTTGGGCGATGTTGGGGGCCTTTTACAAAAAAAACAGCCCAATTTTGATGCGCGTAACTACGGCTTCCAAAAATTGACGCCCCTCATCAGTTCCATTTCAAACTTCGAAGTGGAAAGACGTGAAGATTCCAAAGGACGAAAAAAATTGATCTATGTAAAGATCAAGGAAAAACAGAGGCCACGTTCCAGATAATCACAAATTGCTTTTAATATCCTTATCACTATTCCCAACATGAGATATCTATTCACCTTCCTTTCGGCACTGCTGTTATGTACCGCATGCCAACAAAAAACCGAACCGGTGCCACCATCACCGAATCGGGCCATCGACAGTTTGTTCATCGCATTCTACGAATTTAAAAAAGGCATCAATCCCATTGAAGCCACCAAGGCGGGGTATAACGAATACAACGATACCATAGCCAATTACATTTCCGATAACTATCAGGAATTTTTGATCGACAGCTACGAAGATTTCCTCGAAAGATCTTCCCAATTCGATTCGGTTCGTACCACCCCGGAACAGTGGCTCAGCTTAAAAGTGCTACAATGGGACTGCGCCATCAAAAAGGAAGGGTTGACCAATTCGATCGTTACGATGGCCTCACCGATTTACGATTTGCCCAGTTTTGAATTGATGCCGCTGTTTCAAATACAGTCCTTGCATTTGTACGTGGCACAGATGGCCGGCGGAACCGGCGTACAGCCCTTTAAAACGGTAAAAGATTATGACAATTGGCTTAAAAGATTGGACGATTATGAGGTCTTTTTGGATACCTGTATCCTCAAAATGAAGGAAGGGATGGCCAAACAGCTGGTCATGCCCAAAGCGCTTGCCTTAAAAATGTTGCCCCAGTTAAAGGGCTTTGTTTCAACTCCAGTCGGGGAACACCTCTTTTATACCCCCATCAAACAAATGCCCGAATCTTTTTCCAATGCCGACCGGGAACGATTGGATCGGGAGTATCGGGCCTTGATCGCAGACAAGTTGGTACCGGCCTATAAGCGTTTGAATGATTTTATTGAAATGGAATACCTCCCTAATTGCCGGAACACCTCGGGCATCGGTGCCCTGCCCAATGGCCAGGCCACCTACGATTACTTGATCAGACTGCATACGACCACCGATCTCACAGCAGATGAAATCCATGAATTGGGCAAACGGGAAGTAGCCCGTATTTTAGGTGAAATGCAAAAGGCCAAAGTGGAAATCGGCTTTGAAGGGGATATCAGGGCGTTTTTCGATCACGTCCGTACAAGTGCAGCACAGATGCCCTTTACGCAACCTGAGGAGGTGATCGCCCATTTTAATGATATCAATGAAAGGATCGATCTGCGTTTGGGCCAAGTATTTGATCTGAAGCCGAAGGCAAATTTTGAAGTGAGACGCACAGAGGCATTTCGCGAGGCCTCCGCCAGTGCAGAGTATGTTCCGGGTTCCAAGGATGCTGTTCGATCTGGCATTTTTTACGTGCCCATACCCGATGTCAGTGCTTATAATAAGTTCGCGGACGAGGCGCTATTTTTGCATGAGGCGGTACCAGGGCACCACTATCAATTGTCACTGCAACAGGAAAATGACCAATTGCCCGAATTCTTGCATCCTGAGAGCATGGGCGTATTTGTGGAGGGATGGGCACTGTATGCCGAATCATTGGGGAAGGAATTGGGACTATATTCCGATCCCTACCAGTATTTTGGCATGCTGAGCATGGAAATGCACCGGGCAATCCGTTTGGTGGTCGATACCGGGATCCATGCCAAAGGATGGACCAGGGAGCAGGCCATTCAATACTCATTGGATCATGAGGCCGAATCGGAAGATGGAATCATCGCCGAAATCGAGCGCTATATGGCCACCCCGGGCCAAGCCGTGTCCTATAAGATCGGACAGCTCAAAATTAGGCAACTTCGGGATCGGGCGGAACAGGCGTTGGGGCAGGCATTCGACATCAAGGAATTTCACAACCAAATATTGAACTCAGGCAGCTTGCCCTTGGTTTTGCTCGAGAAAAAGATAGATGCTTGGATCGATTTACAGCGATAGCGTTTGGATTGTCGATACCGATTATTTCCGGAGGTGAAAAAAAATAAAATATTTCTTTACATTTACGAAGCTTTGAACCATTCAAAATCAACGTCATGAAAAATACCGACCAAAACCTGTACCTCTTCTTGCTTTTAACTTGTTTGTTATTCGCTGCTCCCAAGGCCATCATGGCCAATGCAAGCATTAATGGTGATGGGTTGCAGCCCGAAGTGTTGATGGTGCCGTTTCAAGACCATCTTTTGGGGGGTTGGTCCTATACGGTGGAAGGTGCACCCGAAGGATGGGAAAAAGGACTCCTCTTGATCATCAACCCAAATGGCGTTTATCAGGCCCAGATCCAAACTGCCAATCAAACCTTGTTGGCAGACAATATATCCGTAAAAAAGAATACGATCACCTTCGACGTATATGTCGAAGGACAGAAAGTAGCGGTGGCCCTCAAAGCCGAAGGCAGCAAATTATCGGGTACCAGTTCCTCCTCCGATGGAACCTATACGATAAACGGCGTTAAAAGCCTTTCTGCCAAATAACCGATATCGGCTAAATGGTCGTTCCGGGATTTCACTTTTGTAGCGCCATTCCCGATGTCGATATCCGGGTATTTCAATCAATCCAAAAAATTGTAGCCCTATGAAATGTATGTGGTTCCTTGTTGTATTCTTGGTCTTGGGCTGCGGTCCGTCCAAAGAACAGGTAGACTTATTAGTGGTAAATGCCAACATCTACACCGTCGACGATGCATTTTCAAAAGCCGAGGCCTTCGCCATACAAAATGGAAGGTTCGTGGGAGTGGGCAGTACCGAGGAAATCAAAAAATGGTATATTTCAGACCAAATTTTCGATGCAAAAGGACTTGCGATAACCCCCGGTCTTATCGATGCCCATTGTCATTTCTATGGCCTGGGGCTCAACCAACAATGGGCAGACCTTACCGGTACCCTTAGTTTCGCAGAGGTGCTTGAAAGGGTACAAAAGTTTCAAGATGAACATCCCAAAGACTTCATTTTAGGGCGGGGTTGGGACCAGAACGACTGGGAGATCAAGGAATTCCCGACAAAAAAAGAATTGGATTCCCTTTTTCCAGCGACTCCAGTAGTCTTGGAAAGGGTTGATGGCCATGCCTTCCTGGTCAACCAGAGTGCGTTGGACAAAGCCGGCATTACCGATGAAACCAGGGCCGAGGGTGGTGAAATCGTTAAAAAAGACGGCGAAATTACAGGGGTATTGGTAGACAATCCCATGGGATTGATCTATGCCGTTATCCCCCCTGCAACGCTTGATACCCGGATCAGGGCATTGAAGGATGCGGAACGCATTTGTTTTGAGAACGGGCTGACGACGGTTGACGATGCCGGACTCGACCGTGCCACTATTGAATTGATCGATAGCCTGCAACAGGTAGGGGATTTAAAGATACGTATCTACGCCATGGTCGGGAATTCACCGGAAGATGTTGACTATTATTTGAAAAAAGGGCCCCTAAAGACAGACCTCCTGAACGTGCGTTCCATCAAAGTATATGGTGATGGGGCCTTGGGCTCAAGGGGTGCGGTTTTGAAAAAACCCTATGCCGATCAGGCCGGCCATTATGGGGCCATGATCACCCCGGTTTCGGACATTGAAAGATTGGCCGGGCGCATTGCGAATTCCGATTTTCAAATGAATACCCATGCGATTGGCGATTCGGCCAATGCCGTGGTGCTCCGCGCCTACAAGTCGGTTTTAAAGGGCAAACCCGATCGCAGATGGAGAATAGAACATGCCCAGATTATAGATACATTGGACTTCGATTTCTTCAAACTCGGCATCATACCCTCGGTGCAACCCACCCATGCCACCAGCGATATGTATTGGGCCGGGGATCGGTTGGGGCCAGATCGTATGAAGGGTGCCTACGCTTTCAAAACATTATTGGGCCAATCGGGCAGGTTGGCATTGGGCACCGATTTTCCAGTGGAGCAGGTGAGTCCTTTTTTGACCTTCTATGCGGCGGTGGCCAGAAAAGATGTTGACGATTATCCCGAATATGGCTTTCAGATGCAAGATGCGCTCGGGAGGGAAGAGACATTGCGAGGGATGACCATTTGGGCGGCCTATTCCAACTTCGAGGAAACTGAAAAAGGGAGTATCGAGGTAGGTAAATTTGCCGATTTTACGATATATAACAAAGATTTGATGGAAGTGCCACTATCGGAAATACCCGATATTAAGGTAGAACATACCTATGTCGGAGGACAGCGGGTGAAATAATAATTTTGAAGATATTTAAATAAAAAAACCCAAGGTTTCTGACCTTGGGTTTTTATTTTCATGAATTTGGTGCTTACATCTGCGCCATGATGGGCACGGCAACACGGGTTTTATCCCATCCCATCACCATATGAACCCCGCCATCAACGTCTTTGAACGCAATGGAAAATTCTTCCAATGATTTGTTGTCCATGGTGGCCTTGGCGGTCACACGTGCCACGTCGGCACCCTTATCGTAGGAATAGGCACCCCATTGGTTCAGGTTTTTATTTAGAATCACGGTCCATTCCCCAGCTCCTGGAATGCTGAACAGGGAATAAGTACCTGCTTTTACGTTCTGCCCACCAAAAGTCACATCTTGGTAAAATGTGATCTCCGATGCTTCATTGGCTCCAGTTCTCCATACTTCGCCCGGTTTGGCCAACTCAGTCAAAGTACGACCTTTCAGTTGGGGCCTGCTGTAAGTGACCTTTACCATTTTATCCGATTCCTGATAACTCGAGGGATAGGCAGCCACGTCCATTGGACTTTTGTCCAATCCGCTAAAATCCTGTGCGTGTGATTGGGTCACAAAGACCAATGCTAACACGAACATACTCATTGTCATTACTTTTTTCATAATAGTTATAGTTTAATTGAGTTCAAATCTAGCTAACATCCGTTCTAAATTCTTTTAAAAAGTCGTTAAAATTCGCGCAGCTTACAAAATATATCCAATTTGTCAAAAACATCAGGAAACCTTGTCAATATATTAGCATAAAGATAAAAAAAGTAATATATTGTAATCAATAATAGGTTTTATATTTTATAATTGAAACTATAAATTCATCTTTGCCATCAAATTGAAATAAAATATATAGTTATGTGCGGAATAGTATGTGCCTTTGATGTAAAGGAAAGTACGGAAACCTTAAGGCCACAGTTGTTGGAGATGTCAAAAAAAGTGAGACATCGGGGTCCGGATTGGAGCGGGATTTATGCCGATGAGAAGGCCATTTTGGCCCATGAACGGCTGGCGATCGTGGATCCAGCCTCTGGGAAGCAGCCTTTGTTCAGCGAAGATAAAAAATTGATTTTGGCCGCCAACGGTGAAATTTATAACCACCGGACGTTGCGCAAACAATTTGAAGGCAAGTATCATTTTCAGACCGAATCGGACTGCGAGGTGATATTGGCCCTATATCAGAAAAAAGGCGTTGACTTTTTGGATGAAATGAACGGTATTTTTGGCTTTGCCATCTACGATGTCGACAAGGATGAATATTTCGTGGCAAGAGACCATATGGGCATCATTCCCCTTTATATGGGTTGGGACAAACACGGTACCTTTTATGTGGCTTCAGAACTGAAGGCGCTGGAAGGAACCTGTACCAAGATAGAATTGTTCCCACCTGGTCATTACTTGCACAGCAAGGACGGGGTCTTGAAAAAGTGGTATACCCGCGATTGGATGGAGTATGATGCGGTAAAAGATAACGAGACCAGCATACAGGCCATTAAGGAAGCGCTGGAGGCTGCAGTTCACCGACAATTGATGTCTGACGTGCCCTATGGGGTATTGCTTTCCGGTGGGCTAGATTCATCGGTTACTTCGGCCATTGCCAAAAAATATGCGCAAAAGCGAATCGAAACGGACGATACCGCGGATGCTTGGTGGCCACAATTGCATTCCTTTTCGGTAGGATTGGAAGGTTCGCCCGACCTGGCTGCGGCGCGTAAGGTGGCCGATCATATCGGCACCGTGCACCACGAGATCAAGTTTACCATACAGGAAGGTCTCGACGCGATAAAAGATGTGGTCTATAATTTGGAAACCTATGACATTACCACCATCCGCGCTTCCACGCCCATGTATCTTATGGCAAGGGTCATCAAGTCGATGGGCATCAAAATGGTGCTCTCAGGAGAAGGAGCCGATGAACTGTTCGGCGGTTACCTCTATTTTCACAAAGCGCCCAACGCAAGGGAATTCCACGAAGAAACAGTTCGGAAGTTGAGCAAATTGCATATGTACGATTGCCTTCGTGCCAACAAATCATTGGCAGCATGGGGCATAGAGGGGCGTGTTCCTTTTTTGGATAAGGAGTTCATGGACGTGGCCATGCGCATCAATCCACAGGATAAGATGATCAATGGCGAGCGCATGGAGAAATGGGTAGTGCGAAAAGCCTTTGAAGACATGTTGCCCCAAAGCGTCGCCTGGAGGCAGAAAGAGCAGTTTTCGGACGGGGTAGGTTATAGTTGGATCGACACCTTGAAATTGATGGTGAACCAGGAGGTCACAGATGAACAACTCGCCAATGCGAAATACCGCTTTCCCTTGCAGACCCCGACATCGAAGGAAGAGTTCTATTACCGATCGATATTTGAATCCCATTTTCCATCGGATGCGGCGGCATTGTGCGTACCGCAGGAGCCTTCGGTCGCCTGCAGCACCAAAATTGCCCTGGAGTGGGATGCGGCTTTTAAAAACATGAACGACCCTTCAGGCAGGGCTGTTGCCAATGTGCATACCGATGCCTATGTGAAGTAACCTTTGGCGCAAACCGTTTAGTTGTGATTGACGACGACCGCCCCGCCTGATTTAATATCACTTTTATGGACAATAAAAGTTTGAAAAAAACCCTATCGAGAGATGGGGTTTTTTTATGGGTTCGGCGGCAAAAAAAATGATTATGGAGCAGCGTGCGGCGGACTTCGGAAAACCGAATAAAAGATTTGAATTTGGACCCTTTGGCCCAAGGAATTTTTCCACAATAAATGTTGATAACTTAAGACTTAAAAAAGTCGTATAATCCCATATATCATAGGCTATTCCGTATATTTGCAGGATTGGAATTTTAGAAGTGAAAACAACCTTAAATTATGAGCGAAGAAGCAAAAAAGGACGAGCCAAACAAGAACAAATATTCGGCCGACAGTATTCAGGCCTTGGAGGGGATGGAGCATGTGCGCATGCGCCCATCGATGTACATCGGTGACATTGGCATCAGGGGGCTACACCACTTGGTTTACGAGGTGGTCGACAACTCCATAGATGAGGCCATGGGCGGCCATTGCGACACCATTCATGTGACCATCAACGAAGACAATTCCATAACCACCAAGGATAACGGTAGGGGCATCCCGGTCGATCTCCATAAAAAGGAAGGCGTTTCCGCTCTGGAAGTGGTCATGACCAAAATCGGGGCCGGTGGCAAATTTGATAAAGATTCCTATAAAGTTTCCGGTGGTCTCCACGGGGTTGGGGTATCGGTGGTCAACGCCCTGTCCGATCATTTAAGGGCAACGGTATATCGAGATGGGAAGATCTGGGAACAGGAATACCAAAGGGGAAAGGCGCTCTATCCGGTAAAAAGTATTGGGGAATCGAAAGATAGGGGTACCGAGGTCACCTTCCATCCCGATGAAACCATCTTTACCCAAACTATAGAATTCAGCTATGAAACCCTGTCAAACAGGATGCGTGAACTTTCCTTTCTGAACAAAGGGGTCACCATTACGCTCACCGACAAGCGTGAAAAAGATAAGGACAGTGAATCGGGATTTCTCACTGAAACTTTTTATTCCGATGAGGGATTGAAAGAGTTCGTCAGGTTTTTGGACGGGAACAGGGAACAGCTGACCAAAAACATCATCGCCATTGAAGGGGAAAAGAACGGGATTCCTGTAGAGGTGGCCATGGTCTACAATACCTCCTATAACGAGAACCTGCATTCCTATGTCAACAATATCAATACCCATGAAGGCGGTACCCATTTGTCAGGATTCAGGAGGGGCCTTACCACTACGCTCAAGAAATATGCAGATTCGTCAGGGATGCTCGACAAATTGAAGTTTGAGGTGCAGGGAGACGATTTTAGGGAAGGGCTGACGGCCATTATTTCTGTAAAGGTGGCCGAACCCCAATTCGAAGGACAGACCAAGACGAAACTGGGCAACAGGGAGGTTTCCGCAGCGGTTTCCCAAGCGGTTTCCGAAATGCTCACCGATTATTTGGAAGAACACCCCGATGATGCCAAAATTATTGTTCAAAAAGTGATTTTGGCAGCCCAGGCGCGTCATGCGGCCACCAAGGCGAGGGAGATGGTGCAGCGCAAGAGCGTCATGAGTATCGGTGGTCTACCGGGAAAACTTTCCGATTGTTCGGAACAAGACCCAGCCATTTGCGAATTGTTCTTGGTTGAGGGCGATTCGGCCGGGGGAACAGCCAAAATGGGACGTGACCGTAATTTTCAGGCCATTTTGCCTTTGAGGGGTAAAATCTTGAACGTAGAGAAGGCGATGCAGCACAAAGTCTTTGAAAATGAGGAGATCAAGAACATGTATACCGCGCTCGGGGTCACTATTGGTACCGAAGATGACAGCAAGGCGCTGAACCTGGATAAATTGAGATACCACAAGGTGGTCATCATGTGTGATGCGGATGTAGACGGTAGCCATATCGAAACCTTGATCCTCACCTTCTTTTTCCGGTATATGCGAGAACTGATCGAAGCCGGGCACGTGTATATTGCCACCCCGCCGCTTTATTTGGTAAAAAAGGGAAGTAAAAAGCAATACGCTTGGGATGATAAGGAACGCGATGCCATTGCCGATAGTTACAGCGGTGGTGTGAGCATTCAACGATATAAAGGTCTTGGGGAAATGAACGCCGAACAGTTATGGGATACGACGATGAACCCTGGATTCAGGACGCTGCGCCAGATTACCATCGACAATGCGACGGAAGCTGACAGGGTATTCTCGATGCTCATGGGTGATGAGGTACCCCCAAGAAGGGAATTTATCGAGAAAAATGCCATCTATGCGAACATTGATGCATAAAAAACGGCATTTCACAACAAAAACCTGCACCCCCAATGCAGGTTTTTTAGTTTTGGGAAAACTTACATGATGAAAAGACTATTTTTCCTACTTATTGTCGCTTCCGGTTTTCATGGATGGGCCCAGTCGAATATCAATGAACTTTTGGCCGCCGGTCTTGATGACGCGGAACGCTATACAAACGCTTATCTCGCGCCGCTATCGGAGGGTGCATTGAACAGCATCTCGAACGGCTGGTATAATTCCGGACAGGCCAAACCGCTTGGGGGTTTTGAAATATCGATCATCGGAAACTATGGCCCGTTCGGGAACAAGGAAGACAAAAAGACCTTCATCCTGAATACCGCAGATTACGAAAACCTTCAATTTGTCGATGGCAGTACATCAAAAACGGTCTCCAGTGCACTTGGGGAATTGGAAGGGATAAGGGTGTTCGTTGAAGGGGAAGTGGCCCCTGGGGTGCCCGCTCGGGAAGAGTTTGAACTGCCCAGCGGGCTCGCCTCGGAAAACATTAACTTTATTCCATCCGCTTATCTACAAGCCAGTGTGGGCTTGGTCAAAGGTACCGAGATCAAGGCCAGGTTCGTTCCCAAAGTCAATGCGGAAGATGCCAGCATCGGGCTATACGGTATCGGTATCCAACACGAATTCACCCAATATTTACCGGCGGAAAAGGTTTTCCCGGTCGCGATTTCCGGGGTGATCGGCTATACCCATCTCGATGGCACCTACGACTTCACCAGTACCAATATCATTGCTGGGGATAATCAACGTATCGATGCGGTCATGGACACCTGGGTGTTTCAAGCCGTGGCTTCCACCAAGTTACCGATCATCAATTTTTATGGGGGAATCAGCTACATGACCGGCAAATCTACCACCGATATCCTGGGGACCTATACCGTGCAATCGGGACCCTTTAGACAAACCTACACCGATCCTTTCTCGGTCGTCAAAGACGCCAGTGGGGTGCGGGCGAACCTAGGGGCCAAATTAAAACTCGGATTTTTTAGGCTGCATGCAGACTACACGCTTGCCGAATTCAACAACCTCTCTGTGGGAATCAACTTTGGCTTTAGGTAAAACGCCAAAAAGAAAATAAAAAAAGGCCGCAATCGATTCAGATTGCGGCCTTTTATTTTGGGTTGATTTTCTTAGTCCGCGTTGCGGATCGCGATGACTTGTCCCTCGTTGTCCTTTAGCATGTCCCCTTCCGGGGTCTGTTGCATGGAGACCAGTTGACTAGGAAGATCGGTACCGGGATAGGATATCGTATAAACACCATTCTCCTCTGTCCATTTAAAATCGGTCTTGATGGTCAATTCATTGTTTTGTCGCTGATGGTAGCGGCCCAGATAGGCATCATTGAAAATCCATTCCTGCGCGACGGTCTGTTTTTCGGTCTGCCCGATCGATTTCAATTCCACGTTTTCCCAGATCCCGATGATCGGATCGTTGTTGTCGGGTACTCGGGAACAATGACTGGCCGTTACAATTGCAATGATGGCCATCAACGACATGAGCTTTTTCATGATGTAGGGTAATTAGATTAGGGGACTTTTTTAACTAACGATTGGGAATTGGCTCTATTGTTAGAATTCGATGAACGGTAACTTAATTCCCTTTTCTTCGTTGAACGGCATTGTTTTTTAACAGCCCGGGGTTTTGGCCTTGGCAAAAAAGTCGGCCCGGTTCTTCATTAATGTAGCGGCAATCCAGCGCTTTTTAACAAAGAATGTTTAATTTTAGCCTCCATTGTTATAGAACAACTAACATTAAATAAAAATCATACTTATGAAAATTACCGTAGTAGGGGCGGGAGCCGTTGGTGCCAGTTGTGCCGAGTATATCGCCATTAAGAATTTCGCATCGGAAGTGGTACTGTTGGATATTAAGGAAGGTTATGCCGAAGGCAAGGCTATGGACTTGATGCAATGCGCTTCCCTAAATGGTTTCGACACCAAAATCACGGGGATAACCAACGACTATTCCAAAACGGCCGGAAGCGATATCGCGGTGATTACCTCAGGAATACCGCGAAAACCTGGGATGACCCGGGAAGAATTGATCGGTATCAATGCGGGCATTGTCAAAATGGTGGCTTCCAGTTTGATCAAACATTCCCCCGATGTGATCGTGATCGTGGTGAGTAACCCGATGGATACTATGGCTTATTTGGTACACAAGTCGACCAAGCTGCCAAAGCACAGGATCATAGGCATGGGTGGGGCCCTCGATAGCGCCCGTTTCAAGTACAGATTGGCCGAGGCGCTCGAAGCACCTATTTCCGATGTTGATGGCATGGTCATCGGAGGCCATAGCGATACGGGCATGGTGCCCTTGACCTCGCACGCGACCCGAAACAGCATCAGGGTTTCCGAGTTCTTGTCAAAAGACCGTTTGAATCAGGTGGCCGAAGAAACCAAAGTAGGCGGGGCAACCCTTACCTCGCTTTTGGGGACCAGTGCCTGGTATGCCCCTGGAGCGGCTGTATCAGCCTTGGTGCAAGCCATTGCTTGCGATCAGAAAAAATTGTTTCCCTGTTCCGTTTTGCTCGAAGGAGAATACGGTTTGAAAGATATCTGTATAGGGGTTCCCGTGGTTCTTGGGCGAAATGGCATCGAGAAAATTGTGAACGTTCCATTAAGTGATGCGGAAAAGACCAAGATGAAGGAAAGTGCGGAAGGGGTGAGGAAGACCAACGCCTTGTTGGCTGTATAAATCGGCTTCGACCCAAATAGGGCAAAGGGCATCCTACCATGGTAGGATGCCCTTTCGATTTTACATTAACTGGTAAATATATTGTCAAATCCTAAGGGAATATCATATATTTGCACGCTGTTAGAAAAAGCATCGAATTAATATATGTAACCCATGCAGAATAAAGGACTTATAAAGCTTTTTGCCCTCTTGTTCGGGCTAGTGAGTATCTATCAACTATCCTATACTTTTGTCACCAGCAAGGTTGAAAATGAGGCAAAGACCTATGCCCAATCCGAAATTTCCGATACTGAGGAAGGCTATGTTTCCAAAAGGGAATCGCTGGAAGCCAAATATCTCGATTCCATAGGCGACAATTCAATTTTGGGATACACCAGCTATAACGATGCTAAGAAAAAGGAGTTGAACAAGGGTCTGGATCTAAAGGGGGGAATCAACGTAACCCTTCAAATTTCGGTAAAGGACATTCTCAAGGGCCTTGCGAACAATACCAAAAATCCGGTATTCAACAAGGCGCTGGCCGATGCAGACATAGCTTCCAAGAGCAGTGCCGAAAACTATGTAGATCTGTTTTTTGAAGCCTTCGATAAGATCAAGGGCGATACCAAATTGGCCACCCCCGACATTTTCTATACCCGAAGTCTCGAAGGTGAAGTGAATTCGAATATGACCGATGATGAGGTAAAACAGGTCATTCGCAGGAAAATTGATGAGTCGATCGTTTCGGCCTTCGAAGTGCTCCGTGAAAGGATCGACGGTTTCGGGGTTACCCAGCCCAATATCCAAAGGGAAGGCACTTCGGGGAGAATTTTAGTGGAACTTCCGGGCGCCAGGGACATTACCCGGGCCCAAAGTTTGTTGTCGAGTACTGCCCAATTGGAATTCTGGGAAACCTATAGGCCCGATAACCAAGAACTGCAAGGTTTCTTCTTTCAGGCCAACGAAGCATTGAAATCCCTGGTAACGATCGATAGTGCGTCGGTACCGGTCAAACAAGAATCGGAAATCGATTCTTTGCTCTCCGATGTTTCCCAAGACTCCTTGGATCTCAGCAAACAAGTAAACCCGCTTTTTGACAAGTTTCAGCTCGGCGCCCCCAGTTATGCGGTGGGCATCACTGCAATCAAGGATTCGGCCGAAGTGGGCCGTTACCTCAGAATGAAGGAAATTCGGAGGTTGTTGCCAGCAGACCTACAGTTCGTGAAATTTGTTTGGGAACGACCTGCAGAGGGTTCTGAAATCGTGGAGCTCTATGCCTTAAAATCGAACCGGGAAGGCGAGCCTAGGATCAGTGGCGATGTGGTCAGTGACGCAAGGGACGATTTCGACCTTGGGGGCAAGCCGGCCGTATCGATGACCATGAACACCAAAGGCGCGAAGGAGTGGGAAAAATTAACGGGGGATGCCTACAATAACCAAACCGGTATCGCCATTGTATTGGACAACAAAGTATACACCGCACCTGGGGTATCCTCAGGTCCGATTTCCGGTGGCCGTTCAGAAATCACCGGTAACTTTACCATCAACGAGACCAAGGATATTTCAAATGTGTTGAGGGCAGGTAAATTGCCGGCTTCCGCAGAAATCATCCAATCGGAAATCGTTGGTCCTTCCCTGGGCCAAGAGGCGATTGATAGTGGTTTCGCCTCGTTTCTGATCGCCATGGCAATCGTGCTTTTATGGATGGTTTTCTATTATGGTAAGGCAGGTATTTTTGCCGATATCGCCCTGTTGCTCAACATTTTATTGATATTTGGGGTACTCACCAGTCTTGGAGCTGTGCTCACCCTTCCAGGGATAGCGGGTATCGTTTTGACCATTGGTATGTCGGTCGATGCGAACGTGCTTATCTTCGAACGGATCAAAGAAGAACTCGCCAAGGGCAAAGGAAAATCGCAGGCCGTGGCAGACGGTTTCAGCAATGCACTCTCCTCGATCTTGGATGCCAACATCACCACCGGTCTTACGGCCATCATCCTGTTTGTTTTCGGTTCAGGTCCGATCAAAGGTTTTGCGACCACGCTGTTGATCGGTATTCTTACTTCCTTGTTCACCGCCATATTCATCACCAGGTTATTGGTTGATTGGTACTTGAGCGGAAAAACAAGAAGGCTCGATTTCACGACTTCCTTGACCAAGAACCTCTTTAAAAATATCAATATCGATTTCTTGAGCAAGCGGAAAATTGCCTATGTGTTTTCGACCACCTTGGTATTGATTGGCCTGTATTCCCTTTTCTTCGGGCAAGGACTGCAGCAAGGGGTTGATTTTGTCGGGGGGAGGACCTATCAGATCCGATTTGAAAAAGAGGTCAACCCTTCAGAGATCGCTTCTGAACTGAACACGGTATTCGGCAGTGGAACCGGAGTGAAAACTTACGGGGAAGCCAATCAGATCAAAGTAACCACGCCTTACAAAGTAGACGTGGAGGGTATTGAGGTTGATAATGAAATACAGGACAAATTGTTCACATCCCTACAGAAATTATTGCCCGATGGCATGACCAAGGCCGATTTCATTACCGGAGGCGGGGAAAATTCGATCGGAATCCTGCAATCTGTCAAAGTGGGCCCCACCATCGCAGATGATATCAAGAACAACGCCTTTTTGGCCATCATCGGATCTCTGGCCGTGGTATTCCTGTACATCCTGTTGCGTTTCCGTAAATGGCAGTTCTCTTTGGGCGCCGTGGTCGCGGTACTGCACGACGTGTTGATTGTATTGGGCATCTTTTCGCTGTTCGGTAAAATAATGCCTTTCAACATGGAGATCGATCAGGCCTTTATCGCCGCAATCCTTACGGTAATCGGTTACTCCTTGAACGATACGGTGGTCGTTTTCGACCGAATCCGGGAAATCATCAATGAAAAGGGCTGGAAAGCCGGGGAGAATACCAACCTCGCCTTGAACAGTACCTTGGGCAGAACCTTGAACACCTCGCTTACCACCTTGGTGGTATTGTTGGCCATCTTCATTTTTGGTGGAGAATCGTTAAGGGGCTTTATGTTCGCGATGATCATAGGAATCGTTGTAGGTACCTATTCCTCCTTGTTCATCGCCACCCCTGTGATGTATGACACTTTGAAGAAAAGCGTGACCTCTCCCGTGAAGGAAAAACCGAAATCAGTGGCCAAGGCCAAGGTATAATAAAGTTTAAACTGAAAGCCGCTGTTTTGGACATCATTCCAAAAACAGCGGCTTTTTATTTGGTCCTGCCCAATGATCCTTGGGGGGTCATTTCCAATTCATAGACGCATTGGGGTCGCAATCCAGGTTCCTTTCGGTGCGACACGAAGATGATGGTGGTGTTGCTCTCCTTGGAAAATTTATTGACCAATGCCACGAAGAGGTCGGCACTTTCATCGTCGAGGCCGGCAGTGGGTTCATCCAAAATCAACAGTACGGGATGCTTGATCATCGCCCTGATGCACATCAGCAAACGCTTCTGGCCCATGCTCAGATCGTGGTACAATGCAGATTTTAAATGCCACATCCGGATCAGTTGCAGCCATTCCCCGGCCAGCCGTACTTGAGCCTCGGTAGGTTGTACATAGAGGCCAACGGAGTCGGTCAGACCGCTGATCACCATATGCTCTACCGAATGATAACCGGTGAATTTATCGGTCATTGAAGGGGTAAAATAGCCGATATTTTTTTTGATGTCCCACACGCTTTCCCCACTTCCTTTTTTCCTTCCAAAAATAAAGAGTTCCTGCCCGTATCCTTTTGGATTTTCCCCTGTGATCATTGATAAAAGGGTTGTTTTTCCACTGCCGTTCTTCCCCCTGAGCTCCCAAAAATCGCCTTTTTTGATGACCCAATCGATTTGATGGAGAATAGGTTTCCCTTCGTAGGCAACATTCACCTTCTTGAGTTCAATCAGTACATCTCCTGAAAATTCCGGAGCGCTCAGCGCCATGGGTATTCTGCCGTGGAAGTGTTGAAAGGCAATCGGTCGAAGGGCCTCACCATGGTCGATAAAAACCAGTTCCCGTTCTTCCAGCCGTGCAAATGTCGTCATGAAGGGCAGCAAGTCGGTACTGCGGCTGATGACCTGGATCAGGGTGGTGCTTTTGCCGATCTCCTTCAAGTTGCTTCTTGAGATCATCCTGAGATTCGACGTCTAAATTATCGAAGGGGTTATCGAGCACGATATAATCGGGTTCGGATTGAAGGATATAACGCAACAGCGCCTTTTTCTGTTCCCCACTCGAGAAGGTTTTGAGGTTTCTGCCCTTATTTTCAGTGAGTATTTTGGTATCGTGCCGTTCCTCTTCTTCCATGAACGCTTCCAAGGCGAGTTTGGAGAAAAGGGCACCCTTTAAGCCCTTTAAAGCATCAAATCCCATCGGTGGATCGCCGTCCAAAAGCGACTCCAGAAGGTGGCCCTTCTCCGATCGGTTGTCTATAAAAATGGCACAATGCAATTTTTTGGTCATAGGGAATGCTAAATATATCAAAATTAACGTTTTAATGGTATGGTGGCCTTACAAGCCATAAATCCCGTAATTTTGAGAACCCCTTAGTCAAAGAAATGAAGAAATTACTTGCCCAGATCCTTGCAAAGCTATCCCCATTGTTCAATACCCGTGCCGCCGGACTCTATCTGATACTTTTTGCGGCATCCATAGGCATCGCCACTTTTATTGAAAACGATTTTGGGACCAGTGCAGCCCAGAAGGTCATCTTTAAATCGTGGTGGTTTGAATTGCTTTTGCTGTTGTTCGGCATTACGATCGTGGTGAATATTTTCAAGTTTAGGATGATACAACAAAAAAAGTGGCCTTTGCTACTTTTTCATGCCGCGATCATCGTCATCTTGATCGGGGCGGCCGTAACGCGTTATTGGGGTTTTGAAGGAATCATGCATATCCGTGAGAACGATGCGTCCAGTCGGTTTTTATCCTCCAACACCTTCCTGAAATTCGAGGTGGCCAAAGGCAAGGAGACCTACGATTTCGATGAGCCGGTGCTTTTCGCCTCTTTGGGAGATAATAGTTGGCAAAGATCCTATTTGGTAGATGGCGATCTTATCGATATCAAAGTGAAAGAGTTTATCCCCAATCCCAAACAGAGATTGGGAGAAAGTATGGCAGGGCTGCCAACCCTACAGATCGTGGTGGCCGGCGCCAATGGGCGGGAAGAGTATTTCATTGCCAAAGGGGAAACCAAGCGTATTGGCAGCCTTATCTATAACTTTAAAGACGCCCAACTCCCCGATGCCATAAATATCAACTTTCGCAACGATTCTCTTTTGATCGCTTCGAATCGGACGCTCACCCAAACTGTTATGGCCACCCAGCAAAAAGACACACTCTATCCTTCGGTCCAGTTTAGCCCCTTAATACTGCGTTCACTATACACCGATGGAGTAAGCAATTTTGTTTTCTCCGATTTCAAAAAAAGCGCCACGCTCTTGATCGAATCGGAAAGCCCGAAGGTAAAAAATGAAAGCCTTACCGCTCTTTTGTTGGAAATTTCGGTCAATGGCAAATCAAACGAAGCCTATGTATATGGAAGTAGAGGAATGATGGGACGACCTCAATCGCTACAGTTTGAGGGATCAAAAGTGGCCGTTTCTTATGGGGCAAAAGAAATTTCGGTTCCCTTCGCGATAAAATTGAACAAGTTCATCATGGACAAGTATCCTGGGACCAGTAGTGCCTCATCCTACGCCAGTGAAGTAACTTTGGTCGACCCTCGGAACAATGAAAAAATTGATTACCGGATTTTCATGAACAATATTCTGGATTATGATGGCTATCGTTTTTTCCAATCCTCTTTCGATCGCGACGAAAAGGGCACCTATTTGAGCGTCAACAACGATTTCTGGGGTACGTGGATCTCGTACATCGGATATATTTTATTGACCGTGGGTATGTTTTTGACTTTTTTCAGTAAGCGTACCCGTTTCCATCAAGTCACCCAAAAGATAAGGTCGTTAAGGGCAAAAGGGGGCACATTTGTGCTGGTTTTGTTCACTGCTACCGCTTCGTATGCCCAGTCCGAGTCTGCGGCGCCTTTTGTGCAACATGCCGTGAGTATAGATCATGCCAACGCTTTCAGCGAGTTGGTAGTACAGGATTTCAAGGGTAGAATGAAACCGGTGCATACCTTATCACGGGAAATCATGCGCAAATTGGCGCGAAAGGAAAAAATGTTCGGTTTGAACGCGGACCAGGTGTTGTTGGGCCTTTTTGCCAACAAAGAAGAATGGTATGCTGCCAAGATCATCAAATTGGGCCAACACAAAGACATTCATAAAAAACTGAGCATCGGTGGCGACTATGCTTCCTATAAAGATTTTTTTGAAACCAATGGCGCCTATAAACTTCGCGATGAAATGCGAAGGATCTATAGTTTGGAGCCCATTGACCAAGGGGTCTATGAGAAAGAACTGCTCAAATTGGATGAAAAGGTGAATATCATGAGCATGGCCTTTTCCGGCAGCTTGCTAAAGATAGTTCCGGTGGCCAACGATCCCAACAACAGCTGGGTTTCTGCCATAACCCATAACCATGGTGCTGAGGATGGCCACAATCATGATGACAATGTGGCCAATCAATTTTTTACGGCCTATGCCTTAGCGCTTAAAGAAGGGATCGACACCGGTAATTATGCCAATGCTGACCACTTATTGGCAGAACTCAAGCAATTCCAGGAAACCAACGGGGGAACCGTGATGCCTTCCCCATCGAAGATCGATGCAGAAATAATATTGAACAATCTGAACGTGTTCACGAGGTTGGCCTTTTTGTACATATTTATGGGCATTGCCCTCCTTTTCTTTTTGTTCCTCTCCGTATTCAAACCTGAGCTGAACTTAAAACGGGCCTACCTTATTTTGTTTTACATTGTGGTTTTCGGCTTCGCGCTACATACATTAGGTTTGGGACTCCGCTGGTATGTTTCTGGCCGGGCGCCTTGGAGCAATGGCTATGAATCGATGATTTATATTGCATGGACTTCAACGTTGGCGGGACTTATTTTTACCAGAAAATCGTTCGGCGGGTTGGCGGCCACCATGGTCTTGGCGGCCACGATACTCTTTGTGGCGACCTTGAGTTTTCTGGATCCGGAAATAACGCCCTTGGTGCCCGTATTGAAATCGTATTGGCTTACCATCCACGTATCCATGGAGGCTGGCAGCTATGGGTTTTTGATGCTAGGGGCCATTATCGGGTTGATCAACCTCATTTTGATGATGTTCCTCAACGAATCGAACAAGGGCAGGATCAAAAGGATCGTGCAGGAAATGTCCTATATCAGTGAACTTACCTTGATCGGCGGACTCTTCATGGTAAGCATTGGTACTTTTTTGGGCGGTGTCTGGGCCAATGAATCCTGGGGAAGGTATTGGGGTTGGGATGCCAAGGAAACCTGGGCCTTGGTGACCATACTTGTCTATGCCTTTATTCTACATATGAGGATTATCCCAAAAATTACGGGCCTTTTTGCCTATAATCTTGCTACGATATTCGGATTGGCTACGGTAATCATGACCTACTATGGGGTCAACTATTACCTTTCGGGCCTGCACTCCTATGCCACTGGCGATCCCGTACCCATCCCGACATGGGTGTATGTGGTGGTTGTCGGTATCATGCTGATCAGTGCCATGGCCTATTTTAAGAAAAGAAAATATCCTGCAATTTCCTGAGTTACCTGATTAAGGTCCCGTTCTCCAAGATAAGATCATAACGGTACCCGGCACCGAAATCGCGGTTCAAGGACACGGTTCCCTGCATGGTAACCTTTGTACCTTCCGGAACGAAGGAACTCGAAGTAATGACAAGGTCATAATCATTTTTACTTCCGTCTTGAAGATGAATCCAGTTACGATCCATGATATTAGGATTCACCTTGACACAGGTGCCACTGATCTGGATGCTATGGCCTTCATATTTTTTGGGATCTTTCAACAATTCTGAGATTTTAATGGTTCCTTGGTGCACTACGGCCTTTTCTGAATGCATGGGGATGTCTTCTTTCTTGGGGGCGGTCGCTGAGGCCCGGGATTGGGTGTTGTCCGGTAGGACGGCATTTTTCGAGTGATCTTCAGCCACTAAGTTGGAAACTAAATAGATGGTATCAAAAACCCGCTGGTATTCCTTGCTTTCGAAATTGGTCTTGAGCAGCCCTGCCCGATAGAAATAGGTAGCCCCTTTTTCCACATCCTGTTTTCTGGTGGCGATCCAAAATCCCTTGTTCTTTTCAGTTACGTTTAAATATACATACCGCTCCGTAGGCAAGATCTCATTGACCCGAACCGTATGGAGGTCCTCACCGAACGACCCATTGTTGCCGGTGGTCACCTCAGTGGCAGGATTCGGGGTGAAAATACCACTGCTGTTCGGGGAATTTTCACTTTCCGAATTGGGGGCAATCACCTTGGGACCGCCAGTGCAGGCCGAGAGCAGTAAGGCGAAAATAATAGTTGCCGGTATTTTAGGATTTCGTGGATTCATCATGAAAACTATTTAAAAACGTTGTGAAATCTGAGTGAATATTCGATAGGTATTCTCGTTTTCCAAGGTAGATAATTCGCCCGAAACACTGAAAAATAGTTTGCGGGTGATATAGTATGAAATATCGGTTCCAACATAATGTTGAATCGATGGGTCGATGAAATTGGCGTATTGGTAGTTCACATATCGGTAATAAAAATCGGCATTTATCCTATTGCGGAAAAGGTCTCTGGAATGACGCAACGAAAAAATATTACTGTTCAAATAGTTGGAGGCATTGTTGTTAAAAGAGAGGCTCAATCTGCCTCCGATGGTCGGCAATCGCGACCAAGTGACATAGCCATAAATGTTGTCTGACTTATTTTGTTGATCGCTCTGGAACCGCATACTATAGCTTCCCCCGGCAAGGATATTTTTCAAAGGCCTGATGTTGATTCTCGCCCGGGCCCCTTGTCTGGCAATGTCGTCATCGAGAATTCTTTCAATTTCCGTTTGAAAGGTCTCATAATAAAGGATGCGTTTTCTCGAATCATAGGATACCATCAAACTGACCTTTCTACTAAAACGATAGGAAGCCGAAACGTATAAATTCGTCAGCCTAATTTGGTTGGTGACCGTATCGTTGACCTTGCTGAAAAGATCGACCTCCAAGGAAGAAAAGAGGTTCAGGTTTTTGTAGAGCGTACTGTTGTGCTGCATGTAGCCATAACGCCTGTCAACCGCCCCATTGTTCTGTTGCTGGATCATGCCCAAGGTCGTCTGGGAATTGAAATTATCCAGGTCGGTCAAAGTGCCGACATAGCCCCCATATTGCAACAGGTTCGCATTGTACCCAAAATTGAAAATATCGGGCCTGAAGCCTGCGATGATGCCAATAAACTGCTTCCCAAAGTATTTTTCGGCCTGCAGTCCGTCTATGGGCCCCAATGAGGAAATCTTGGGATTGATGTTCCTGCCAAGGGTGACCGACAGGGTGGGGGTGGCATCATATTGTACCCCGAGGTTGAAGACCCTTAAAATACTGTTGTTGGGGATGGAAGTACTCCCTGCTTGATCCAAAAAATATTGATAGTTCAAATAGGTGTTGAACGAAAATTTGGAATCCCTGATATGATCTGCGTTCATCGACAATCGGCCCATGACCCGGTGGCGGTCGTCGCGGACACTGGAAAGGGTACTGAAATCGGAGAGGGAGATCCTTCCCCGTATATCTTCGTGGTAAAGCGACGTTTCTTTGGGATCTTCCACGGCAGCGACCACGGACAAAGGTATTTCATGAGTGGGAGGCACTTCCTCTGGATGGGGATAAAACAAAACTTTGTCCCCTTTTTGAACCTGGCATCCCGAGATCAATGCGCTTACCACGGAAGTGGTCGATTTGCTTTTTACCAATAGACATGGGGTTTTGGTGGAGGCCAAACGCAAGCTGTCCCCTACCATGATTTCAGTGGTATTGGCAAATTTCACATAAACGTTTTGGGTGGTGACAAAGGTGGCCTCGCCTTGCAGAACCGGGTTGGTCTCTTGCCCCAATATGCTGAAGGTGATGGCGGTAAAGGCAATTGTGAAACAGAATAAAAATCTCATGGTCTTAATTGGTGCCGTTGGGGTGGCATTGCAGGCATAAGGTGCTTACATAAGCATAGCCGTTAACATCTTTATGCTTATCGTTCATTTCTGGTTGTTGGTGACATTGGAAACAGGAATACTCGGCATAGTTGCTTGGATTGTTATGGCATTCCACACAATCGTTCCATACCTCTCCTTGCCTGTGCTTTCCACTGTAAATGGGGAAATATTGGCCGTCATGATCGAATTCCGCTGGAGTCCAGCCAGGATTGGTGGTATGGCAAGCAGCACAATCGGTAGGGAAGTTTGCCGCTATGTGGTTGGGATTCTGGGTGCCGTCATAATCATCCTGATGGCAGTTGATACAATCGGGCGAAAGCCCTGCATAGGTGCCATTGGTATGGCACTGGGTACAATCCTGTATATTATGACCCTGTGTCAACGGGAAAAAGTCGTGGTTGATCGTGGCTGGGGCCCAACCTGGATTGGTCGAGTGGCACGATGCACAATCGGTGGAAAACCCTGAGGTGGCGTGGTTCGGATTTTGGGTGGCGGCATAGTCATCTTGGTGGCAATTGACGCAATCGGGAGAGAGTCCGGAATAGGTGCCATTGGTATGGCACTGGGTACAGTCCTGTATATTGTGACCCTGTGTCAACGGGAAAAAATCATGGTTGATCGTGGCCGGTGACCAACCAGGGTTAGTGGAATGGCATTGTGCGCAATCCGTGGAAAAGCCACTGGTTTGGTGATTGGGGTCTTGTGTTCCGGCATAATCGTCTTGGTGGCAATTGATGCAATCGGGCGAGAGCCCGGCATAGGTGCCATTGGTATGGCATTGGGTACAGTCCTGGATGTTGTGCCCTTGGGTCAACGGGAAAAAATCATGGTTGATATCGGCCGGAGTCCACCCAGGATTGGTGGTATGGCATTGTACGCAATCCGTGGAAAAGCCACTGGTTTGGTGATTGGGGTCTTGTGTTCCGGCATAATCGTTTTGGTGGCAAGTGACGCAATCGGGCGAGAGCCCGGCATAGGTGCCGTTGGTATGGCACTGGGTACAGTCCTGGATATTGTGCCCTTGGGTCAACGGGAAAAAGTCGTGGTTGATATTGGCCGGTGACCAACCGGGGTTTGTGGTGTGGCAGGAGGCGCAGTCGGTGGAAAAGCCGGCCTGTTGGTGGCTGGGATTTTGTGTTCCGGCATAATCGGCTTGGTGACAGCTCACACATTCAGGCGAAGCATCGACATAATTTCCAGTGGTATGGCATTGGGTGCAATCTTGTATGTTGTGGCCTTGGGTGAGCGGAAAAAAGTCGTGGTTGATGCTCTCAGAGTTCCAGCCGAACCCAAGCGGATTATGGCATTCCACGCAGTTGGTCGAGAAGCCGGCCTGCATGTGATTGGGATTTTGGGTACTGGTATAATCGTCTTGATGGCAACTGATGCAATCGTTTCCCACACGGTCGAACCTCAAGGTATTTTCGGATGTATGGCATTCCACACAGGTAAGATTGTTGTGGGCACCGATCAAAGGGAACCCGTTTTCTTCATGTACTTCGGTCAGGTCGTTCACCAACCAGGATTCGGTGCTGTGGCAGCGAACGCAGTCGTTACCTACCGATTGGCTGTGCACATCGGCATGGCAGGATGCGCAGTCTTGGGCAACCGGATCGTCGAAGACCAGGGTGGTATGGCAAAGTTTGCAATCGGCCTGGGCATGGGCACCCTCTAGGGCATATTCGGTATTGTCGTGATCGAATTGCAGGGTGCGATAATCAATGGTCCATCCGGAAGGATTGTGGCATTTCACGCAATCCATCTTCAATTGGCTTCCATGTGGCGACTGGGCCATCATTGGAATACAACCAAAAAGCAAGATCAGTAAAGATGACAGTCGATACATCTGAACTTATTCAATTTGTAAATCACCTCCCGTTCCCCGTTAGCAGCGGTCACCTCATGACAGGCCTTGCATTCGACCTTGGCGTGTTCCCCTTCCAACGGAAAATCGGTGATATCATGGTTGAACCTTTTGGGAAACCAACTCTCTGGATCATGGCAACGCTTGCAGTCGGTCACGCCATCTATGGCGAATGATTCCCCATGCACATTTTCATGACAGGAGGCACAAACCACCTCCAAATTAGCGAAATTTTGCGACGGATTTCCCTTTTTATCCTTTAATTCGTTGAAATGACACGCCCTGCATTCCACTTCGGTGTGTTTCCCCTCAAGGGGCCATTCGGTGAGGTCGTGATCGAAAGTTACCAGGGCCCAAGCCTCGTTGACGTGACAAGATCTGCAATCGTCATCGGGATAGAACTTCTCACTGATATAGCCTTCATGGATATCTTGATGGCAATCGACACAGCTTGCCCCCATATTTCTGAAGGTCCAGCGTTTATTATCCTCACTCACATGGCATGCAAAACAGGGCGTTGCGCTGTGGGCCCCTTCCAAGGGGAATTTGGTTTCCTGGTGTTGTTCCAAAGTATATAGGCTATAATCGAAACCCTTTTCAAGGGAATGGCAACTTACACAATCGGGTACTACCCCATTTTCCTTGAATTCCCCTTTGTGATAATCGGTATGGCAATTGTTGCAGGCGCTAAAATCGATCGGTGTGGAAAAGCGTTCGACATGGCATTGTTTGCAGTCCACTTCCGTATGTTTTCCTTCCAACGGATAATCGGTGGTATTGTGATCGAAAAAGTCCATTGTCCGTAAGGAAAGAAAACTGGTTTCCCGATGGCATTTGACGCAATCGGTACCGTATTTCCCTTCATGCACATCGTCATGGCATGTTACACAGTTGTTTTCATCGATGCGCTGTCTGTCCTGAAAGACTTTCAAGGGATCGATGGAAGGTTTGTGGCAGTTGAAACAACTGACTTCCTGATGGCTTCCCTTCAAGGTGAAATCGGTGGTGTTATGGTCAAAATTGGCTTGCCCCTTAAAATCGGTAAACGAGGTTTCGGCATGGCATTGGGTACATTTCCCTTGAATTTGGCCATGATGTGGATCCTCGTGGCATGAAACACAGTCATTGAAAGGGATGCTCGCAAATTCCTGAAATTCCTTGCCGTTTTTGGTGGTTACTTTATGGCATTCGATACAGTCTACATTCTGGTGTTCTCCCCTTAGTTGATAATCGGTATCATCATGGTCGAATTTTGGTGCAGGTTTAAAACCCTGCATATCATGGCAATCAAGGCAGGTGCTGCTAAGGGTATTCTGATGGTAATCGTCATGACAGCTCAAACATTTTTCATCGAGACCCAAGTAGGTATCTGCCCGTTTTTTGAGTTCCCTATCGTTTATGTTTTCCGAAATATGGCATTTCCTACAGTCCACGGTTTCGTGTTTGCCTTCCAATGCATACCCCGTGAGCAAATGGTCGAAATTGTCCTCGTCGAAACGGATCATCTCGAACTTACGACCATGGTGTTCGCTATGGCATTCGACGCAATCTTGTTTTAAGACTTGGGAATTGGCATGATAGCCATTTTTTTGATTGATCAGCGATTGTATTTCGGAATGGCATTCCAAACATTTACGATCGGAAACCTTGTTCCCGAGCTCATGGCATTGGGTACATTGGCTCATGCCCTCAAGATTGGCATGTGCATTGGTAAGGTCGCCAGGGGAAATTTGGCCATAGCCGATCAGGGTGCCCAACAAAAAAAGGTTACAAATATGTCGAAGGAAATAATTCAAGCCATCTAACGGTGTTTTTTCATGATATGGCCATAGCGTTTGGTGATCTTTATACCGGCATTCTGTAGGAAACTGGTCGGAAGTTCCCCCCCGGCGAAAATATAGACCAGGTCATTTTCGATATTCACCGGGGCATCATCGTCTTCGGTGCGCATGGAAACTTCTTTATCACTTATACTCACTAAGTTAGAATTAAAAAGGACACGAAGGGAACCATTTGCCATGGATTGTTCGATTTTCTCCTTGTTTTTGGGTTTCAATCTTGAGAATTGGTCCTTTCTATAGGAAAGGATTACCTCATTGTCGTCTTGAAGCAGCAGCGCCGATTCTATGGCGGAGTCGCCGCCCCCGACCACGATAATTTTTTTCTTATGGATCAGCTCAGGTTCTAGGAGCCGATAGGCTACTTTTTGGGATTCCTCGCCATCTACCCCCAATTTCCTTGGCGTTCCACGCCTTCCGATAGACAGCAACACTTGGTTACAAAGATATTCCTCGCCGGTGCTGGTGCTTATTTTAAATACTTCGTTCTCAATGGGCACAATACTTTCCACCTTCGTATTTTCGATGATCTTCAAGTCGTGCTCTGAAATGACCTTTTTCCAAAGTTGCAACAGTTCGTCCTTAGAGGTGTCAAAAAGTTTGGCCTTGCCGTAAAGGGGAAGATCCATCGGTGCCGTCATCACGATCTTTGACCGGGGAAAGGTATAAACAGTACCCCCTAACGAATCTTGCTCAAGGGTAATTGAGGTCAGTCCATGTTCCTTGGCGGCCAAGGTGGCCGAAATGCCTGCGGGCCCCGCGCCGATGATCAACACATCCAAAACATTCTCTTTGGAAGGTTTTTTATTTTTAGCGATATTCTCCATCGCTTGCTGGCCTTGTTCCACACTGTTCTTGATCAGCCCCATACCGCCCAGCTCACCTGCAATGTACATGCCTTTGATGTTGGTTTCATAATCTTCGCTCACATGGGGAAGTTCCACTCCTCTTTTTTCGGTCCCGATCCTCAAGGAAATCGCCTCTACGGGACAAGCATGAAAACATGCCCCATGCCCGATACAGTTCGAGGTATTGATTACCGTGGCTACCCCATCGACGATGCCCAAAATATCTTTTTCCGGACACGCGGTAATACAGGCGCCACTACCGATACAGGTGCTTAGGTCGATATGTGGATATAAGGAAACAGGTTCAAAAAGGCCTTCTTCCTTTGCAACGGCTACCTTCATTTCCGTTTTGATCGATTTTTTCTTCTTTTTTCTGAGATAGAAAGCGATCGTGATGGCACAGATGACCGCCACGCTTCCATAAATGATCAGTTCTTCGAGCAATACTTCATTCATCAGAATATCCATTTATAGCCAAAGGCAAGGGTTACCGCCACATGGATGACGACCACGATCAACATGATAATGGCAAAGGGCATGTGCACCACATGCCAATATTTGAAAAGATTTTGCATAGACTGCAACCGTACTATTTTTTTGGAGAGCTGGCGCTCATGCTTCACCATTTTCAGTATTGCCTTTCTATCTGTTTTTGGCAGATCGCCTCGACCAAGTACCTTTCTTAAATTTGCCAAGGTTTTGGAATAGCCATTGCTGTTTTCGTCATTGATCAAATGGGTCACAATGGCAATGGTATTCGATTCCAAATGGTATTTTTCGTTCAATACGGCGGCGAGATCGGTCTTCATTTCCTTCACCTCGTTCAAACTCAATGCCCTCCCTTCTATGGTTCGCGGTATCTGATTATAAATGAACCGCCCCACCACGCCGCTCAACACCACTGCCACCATGCTCCAAAATGCGACTGAAACGATACCCCCGAATTTAAAGGCGGTATGGAAAAGGACCAGGATAGGCCCCAAGGTACAAAGGAAGATGTGGAATTCGAGCAAGTATTTCAACCGGATGACTTTCGATAAAAAATGATACCGTTTTCTCAAGATATAGATGGTTACCCCAAAGGCAATCATGAAAGTACCCAGGATGCCCAGTCCCTGTCCATAGATTCCACTGGGTTTGAACCAGTTGTGCCTGGGATGATAGAAACGCTCTTCCAAAGGGGTGCCATAATAGGTAAAACCGGTATAAAAAAGATAGACGGTCGCGATCACGGTAATGAGCACCATGACGGAGATGTAGGTAAAATGTACCGACTTTTTCAACGCTTGTTGGAGTTGTAACTGTTATTTGGGGTTAACAGTATAACGGCTATTTTGTCATAAAATTTTATTGATTTATACAACTTATTTTCGGTGGGTTATTTATAGGTAGTATCGTACCTTGGAACAATGCGAAAAACCGTCCCAAAGGCGGCGGTTTATGTGATTGTCGAAGGAATTTTAAATGGTGGCTTGGTCGTTCATGTCGATTGCATGGACCGCATTTTGAAAAGCTCGCCATACCTGGTTGCCATCCCGATTAATCCTTGGTGAAATCAATCTTGTCTCCGATTTCAAGGCCCCATTGCTTCACCAATCCCGCATTGACCTCCAGAACATATTGCACGGCTACCTTGGAGGAAAGGCCCGCTTCGCTATAGGGTTTAGTGTTTTCCTGAAAGCTGGCGATGCTATGGTCTGCCTTGATAAAGATAAGATCAAGGGGAAATTCGGTATTTTTCATGTAGAAGGCGTGCATGGCTTCGTTGGGAAATATAAAGAGCATCCCCTGTTTGTCGGCCATTGAACTTCGGTACATCAATCCGGTCTGTGTTTCGTAATCGCTGTCGGCGATCTCTATGTCCAGCGTGGTGATTACCGTATCGACCTTTTGCCGCACAAAAGTGAGTTCCCCTTCCTTTTGAAAGACAATGGCTTCGGTCTTAATAGCCTGTTTTGAGTTCTCCTTGCAGGATAGAACGACCGACAAAGGAATCAGTATGAATACAATACGATGAAGTACTTTGATCATGTTTTTAAGGATAATCCAATGGTTGGTATTGGGCCCACCGCCTATACCATGCCCATCACTTTTTAATTGCTGTTGGCCTGAACATGAAATACAGCCCGATCAAAATGAACGGAATGCTCAACCATTGGCCTGTAGACAGCAGTCCGAGGGTCTCTTCAAAGCCACCTTGGCTTTTCTTGACGAACTCCACAAAGAAACGAATGGTCCATAAGAGTACCAGAAACAGTCCGAATAGATAGCCCTGTTTGTCTTTCTTATCTGTTTTCCAATAGAGATAATAAAGGATTATAAAAACAAAAATATAGCACACTCCCTCATATAACTGTGCTGGATGTCTGTAAGGTATTTGGGCGAGATATTCCGAAAATTGGGGGTTGTTTTCGATGGCATCATAAGCCGCGTTCACCGTTTGTTCCTTGGTGATGCCCAGTGCTTTTGCAGGGTGCATGTCATCGGAATCCCTGATAAACCGCGTGGCAAAAACAAAGGCTGCGTCGGTGACCTTCCCGTTGATCTCTGAGTTGAAAAAATTCCCCAAACGCACGAAGAAGGCGCCGATGGCAAAGGGAATCACCATTCTGTCCAAAATCCACAACATTTTAAATTCGGGAAATTTTCGGGTGTAGAGGTACATGCCGATGATCACCCCAATGGTGGCCCCATGGCTTGCAAGCCCCGTAAATCCTGTAAATTCATATCCTTGAATGAAACCAAAAAGGGTTCCCTCGACACTTTCCCTGATCGGTAGCAAAATTTCAAGCAAATGGTTTTTATAATAGGCCCAGTCGTAAAAGAACACATGCCCCAGCCTGGCGCCCAACATGGTGGCCAAAACCGTGTAAATAAAGAGGGAATCGAGTTGTTCGACCGTCTTTTTTTCCTGGGTGAAAATGCGTTTCATGATGAACCAACCTACCGCGAAGGCCAATATCCAAAGAAGGTTGTAATACTTGATCTGCAAAAAACCTATTTTGAACAAGGTTTCGTTCGGGTTCCAGGTAAAGCCTAAAAAATACATTTGAAATGATTTGGGGGCTAAGATAAGTATTTAGCACAAAGTACTGGGTATGCCGAGAAGAGTATTTAAAATTGAAACCCAAGTAGTTTTGGTATTGCTTCGCGCTTAGATCAGGGCACCGGATCATAGCCTTTACCGCCCCATGGATTGCAGCTGAAAATCCGTTTCAACGACAGCCAACCTCCCTTGAAGAGGCCATATTTTTTTAAGGCTTCCAAAGTATATTGCGAACAGGTGGGGGTGTAGCGACAAGAGGCGGGGGTATAGGGAGAAATGGCAAGTTGGTAAAATCGCACCAAAGCTACAAAAGGGGCTATCAAGACTTTTTTTAAGGTCATTTGTTTTTCAGGTTACCTTCTGGTCAGATACCGGCCCAAAGATCAACGAATTGTTTCAGTACCACTTAAGATACGCTAAAGGTGGTCCCTTCCTTCCCATCTTTCAGTTGGATGCCCAAAACGGCGAGGCGATCTCGGATCTTGTCGGAGGTCCCAAAGTCTTTGTTTGCCCTTGCCTCATCGCGAAGCGCGATCAATAGTTCTACCACGCCGGATAGTTTATTGGAGGTTCCCTGACCCTCTTTTTGACGTTCAAGCCCAAGCACTTCGTAAACAAAGGCATTCAGGGTCTGTATCAGCACCGATTTGTCGTTCTGGGTAATGCTTTCCTTTCCTTCTTTGATAAGATTGATATGCTTTACTGCCTCGAACAGCTGTGCGATAAGAATGGGGGTATTGAAATCGTCGTTCATGGCATCGTAGCATTGCTCTTTCCATGTTGCCAGATCAAAATCACTTTGGTCGCCCGTTTCAAGTCCGTCCAGGGTATCCATGGCTTCCATCAGTCTTTGGAATCCTTTTTCGGAGGCCAACAAGGCATCGTTGCTCAAATCGAGAATGCTGGTATAGTGGGCCTGCATCATAAAAAAACGCACGACCGAAGGGGAGAAGGCTTTGCTCAGGATATTGTTTTCTCCTGTAAAAATTTCTCCCGGCAGTATATTGTTGCCTGTTGATTTGGCCATTTTTTTGCCGTTCATGGTGAGCATATTGGCATGCATCCAATACCGCACCGGGGAATGGCCAAAACTGGCTTCGGCCTGGGCGATCTCACATTCGTGATGTGGAAATTTCAAGTCCATTCCCCCGCCGTGGATATCGAAGGTCTCCCCAAGATATTTGGTGCTCATGGCGGTACACTCCAAATGCCATCCAGGGAATCCATCGCCCCAGGGGGAGGGCCACCGCATGATGTGTTGCGGTTCGGCCTTTTTCCAAAGGGCAAAATCTTGTGGGTTCCTTTTTTCATCCTGCGCGGTAAGCTCCCTGGTATTGGTGATCATATCCTCCAGCTTCCTGCCGCTCAGTTTCCCGTAATCGTAGGTTTCGTTAAATTTGGCCACATCAAAGTAAACGGATCCGTTCACCTCATACGCATAGCCTTTCTTCAAGATATCCTTGATGATTTCCATCTGCTCGATGATGTGTCCGGTGGCCGTTGGCTCTATGCTCGGGGGCAAAAAATTGAACTTCTCGAGGATGTTATGGAAGTCGACAGTGTAGCGCTGAACCACTTCCATCGGCTCAAGTTGTTCCAAACGGGCCCTTTTGGCTATTTTGTCTTCCCCATCATCGGCATCGTCGACCAAATGGCCGGCATCTGTAATATTGCGCACGTATCGAACCTTGTAGCCCAAATGCCGCAAATAACGAAAGATCATATCGAAAGACATGAAGGTACGGCAGTTGCCCAAATGTACATTGCTATAAACGGTCGGGCCGCATACGTACATCCCGATATGGCCCTCGTTCAGGGGCACGAATACTTCTTTTTTTCCGGTAAGTGAGTTGTAAATTTTTAGCGGATGGCTTTCGTACAATTGCATTTTAAGGGCAAACGATTAAAAATGGGTATCTAGATTGATATAGTCCAAAAATTCACGGCGGAGGGCTTCCTGCTTAAATTTTCCACCATATTCGGCGGTGACCGTGCTGCTTTCTGTATCACGAATGCCTCGGGAATTTACGCATAGGTGTTTCGCATCGATTACGCAGGCCACATCCTTGGTCCCCAACACCTTTTGGAGTTCCCGTACAATTTGGATGTTCAATCTTTCCTGCACCTGCGGTCTTTTGGCGAAGTAATCGACAATGCGGTTCATCTTTGAAAGCCCGACTACCGACCCATTGGAAATATAGGCAACATGGGCCTTTCCAACAATGGGCAACAGATGGTGTTCGCAGGTAGAGTACAGGGTGATGTTCTTTTCCACCAGCATCTCGCCATATTTATACTTGTTTTCGAAGGTGGAGGATTTCGGTTTCCGATCGGGGTGCAGCCCCCCAAAAATTTCCTTCACGAACATTTTGGCCACCCGGCTAGGGGTGCCTTTCAGACTATCGTCATCCAAATCGAGGCCAAGCGTCAGCATCACCTCCCTGATGTTCCCGCGAATCCGTTCTATTTTTTCATCATCGGACAAGACAAAGGCATCTTCCCTTAATGGGGTATCCTCGGCCGACGAGACATGTTCGTTCTCCATCCCTTCAAAATGCTCTTCCAACGTGCTATTCATTTTCATTCACTTTGGCTAATTACGAAAGGCAAAGATATACATAATATGGCACTTTATGCCCCATTTAACCCGTTACACAACATTAATTAGCGTTGTGGCCCATGACCCATTATTTTTACGGCTACAAGAATTGAATCGAACGATGAAGCATTTTGGCATCCCGTACCTGCTGCTATTTTTCATGGGACTCTGCGCCGTGTCGGCACAGATTTCCCCAGATTGTGGTACCGCTGTTCCAATTTGCAACAATACCCCTGTAAATGGCGGAACTGTTGGCTATGGCATCGACGACTTCAATGGGGAAGAAGTCAGCGGTTGTTTGGAAAAGACATTGTCGGGGTTCATAGAATCCAATTCGGCCTGGTATCGATTTCGTACCGGTGCTTCGGGCCAGTTGGGTTTCAACATCGGGTTCGATGCCTCCGAAGACTGGGATTTTGCCCTGTACAAAACAGACGATTGCAACAATTTGGGGGAACCCGTGCGTTGCAACTTCTTCGATAATTCCGATGCGAACAGTTACTCCGGGGTGGGCGTGGATCCGTCCGGGGGTGCTGAAAATTTTCAATATGAAGATTGGTTGGAGGTTTTACCTGGGGAGGATTATTACCTGTTGATCAATAATTTCAGCAATACCAATTCAGGGTTTTCCATACAATTTTCGGGAAGTATCTTTTCGACCAATCCGTACGACGCCTTGGATTGTTCGATCATCAACAACCTTCTGGGACCTCCGATTTCGTCCTGTGAAGGGGAAACCGTAATACTGGACGCTACTACCGCGACAGCGGTTGCCTACTCATGGTTCAGCGATTCCGGAACAGGATTTCAGCCGATCGTCGGGGAAAGTGGCAACACCCTCTCCGTCAATCAATCGGCCCTATATCGGGTGATGGTGGTTACGCCGACCGGTACTATCATCAGTGACGTACAAGTGGCATTTTCTCCGGCACCTACGAGCTTTCCCATGACCGATGCGGCCTCTTGTGAAGGCTTTCAGACCTACGACCTTTCCCAAAAAGATGCCGAAGCCCTGGGGAGCCAAGATCCAAGCGAATTTGTGGTAAGTTATTATGCCTCCTTAGGGGATGCGAACAATGCTGCCAATATGTTGCCCAAAATGCATCCTACCATCCTGGGTACCCAAACCATCTTCGTGCGGGTAGCATCGATAGACAATCCCAATTGTTATGATGTGTCCGAGCAATTTCAACTCATCAATCTGGAATCGCCCAACATGGATTTCCCTTCCGAAGCTTCCCTCTGTGTGAACGGGGGCACGGTAACCATAGGATTTGAGATGGCAGAAGCCGATTATGCCTATTTATGGGACAACGGGGCACAAACGGCCCAAATAACAGTATCGCAACCCGGAAGTTATACGTTGACGGCCACGCATGTCGAGGGCAACCTAAGTTGCAGCGACACGAAGACAGTGCTGGTCACCGTATCGGATCCGCCAGAGATAGCCAACATTGAAATTGATGATCTGCAGAATAACAATACCGTTACCATCACCACTACGGTACAAGGAAATTTTGAGTATCAACTGGACGGAGGCGCCTTCCAAGGCTCCAGTACGTTCAGCTATGTTTCCCCGGGCCCGCATACGGTTACTGTAAACGATATCGGCGGATGCGGGGCAGTCTCCGAAGAAATTGTGGTGGTCGGCTTTGCCAAGTTTTTTACCCCCAATGGTGACAACAACAATGATACCTGGCATATCTCTGGGGTCGATATTTTGGAAAATCCTGAAGTGTTTATTTACGACCGGTATGGCAAATTGATAAAATATATCGGAGCCACCGATACCTTCGGCTGGGATGGGGCCATGAACGGCAAGGCTTTGCCCGAATCGGATTATTGGTTCAAACTCACCTATACCTCAGCCGATGGGCAGCGAGTTACCGCCAAATACATCAACAACCACTTCGCTTTAAAAAGATGATCGGCAAGCATTGCCCATTTCAAAAGATGCATTTCATCGATTAACGGCAGAAATTTCCGTTCAATTATACTAAATCGGACTAGAGGGCAGTTATTAAGGCAACCTTTGGTATGTAATTTAGCCCCACTACCTATGCGATCAGCTTTAGTTGTGAGTTGTTTTTTGCTCTGCACGTTTGCCTTGCAGGCACAAAATTCCCCAGACTGTAGAACTGCCATTCCCGTTTGCGCCGATGTCCCTTACATGGGATTGTCCGATGGCAGCGGGGATATCGATGATTTCGATCCCGACGTGATCCTGAATACCGGCTGTTTGGAAAAAGGGAGCGTGGCTTCGGCCAATATAGAAAACAATACTTCGTGGTTCGTATTTCGCGCGGGCACGGGAGGGCAGGTCGGTTTTGACATAGAGGCTTTGCCGAGCAATGGTACCACGGTCACTGCCGAATTCGACTTTGCGGTCTATGGTCCTTATGGTCCACAATCGGCTTGCGCGGATATCAGCAGTGGCACCGCCCAACCGATCCGTTGCAATTACGAGGTGAACGCCACCCATTTTACCGGCCTGGGTATCAATCCGGAAAATGGGGATGTGGGCGCTCCTTCCCTGACCCAGAATTTAAATACCTATGATGAATATTTGGAGGTGCAGCCAGGGGAGATCTATTATATCTTTATCAATAACTTCAATACCAATTTCGATGGGGATCCGGAACCGTTCATGCTCACCTTTACGGGTAGTTCGGTAGACGATGATCAAAATTCTGCCTTGGATTGTACGTTGCGCGACGAGTTTTTGGGGTTGGACATCATTGCCTGTGAGGGAGATCCCGATATCACCTTGAGTGCCTTGAACTCACCCGCCGGAGCCGATATCGCCAATGTCGATTGGACGGTCGATTATGATGATGATGGTACCGTGGATGCCACCTTGGCGGGATCTGGGCCATTTGGTGCGGAATATGTGGTCACCAGCCCCAATTCGGGACGCTATTTTGCGGAAATTACAACCATTTCCGGCACCCCGCCCACAGTGGCCGATGTCAGTGGTATCCTGATCACTTTTTATGGGATACCCGTTTTGGACCCTGTGAACGGCGTCACGATTTTGGAGGATATCCTGGATGATGATACCCGCACGAACAATGTTGAGTTCTTGGTAGATGGCGACAGCAGTTACGAATATGCGATCAACGGGGGGCCTTTTCAGGACGATCCCATTTTCAGGGATATTCCCGTGGGCATCAATACCGTGATCATCAACGACAAAAATGGCTGCGGAATCACCGAACCCATTGAATTTCTGGTTACGGGCTACCCCAAATTCTTTACGCCCAACAACGACGGCATCAACGACCTATGGTTGGTTTATGGCATAGAGACCCTCACCGATCCCTCGATCTACATTTTCGATCGCTATGGGAAGTTGTTGAAACAATTGGTCAATGGTGCGGGATGGGACGGCACTTATAATGGGAGGCCCTTGCCTTCCACGGATTATTGGTTCAAGCTCGATTTCTCAAGAACGGAAGACAATGTGGTCGTGGCCCGGATCATCCGTTCGCATTTTTCACTCAAAAGATAAAAAAAGGCCGGATCATGTCCGGCCTTACTTCTTTCACCTGCTTTTGCCTTAAAAGTTAAAGGTATAGGCCACGCTTACGTTGGTGTTGATCCTGTTGACCAGGGCCGGGGTTGTGAGTCCGGTATCGAAAAGCCTTTCGGCTACATCCTGTTCGGTTCGGTTGATGGCCAGGTCTAACCTACTGCCTCCAAAATCATAGCCGATTCCCCCAGAAATGCCATTGAGATCGCCGATGGTGTTGCCATCGAGATACGGGCTCTGCTCATAGCGATATCCGCCCCTTAAACTGAATCGTTCGATGCGGTATTCGCCGCCCAACCTAAGTGAGGATACTGGCCCCAAGGTATTGGAGATGTCGGCATTGACCGTATTGAAATTGGGATCGCCTTCGGGTCGAAGCCGTGCCTGGGACATATCTTGGTAGCCATAGTCCAAACTCAACAATCCGTCTTTTCCAAAAATAAAGGCCAAGCTGCCGACCAGTTTGCCAGGCGTTTTTACGGTATAGGTTTCAAAAAGGTTCACGATACCGAAGTCGATGAACCCAATTTCGCTATCGGCGAGATCGGAATTGATCCTTTGCGAAAGGTCATCATTCATACGGTACCAGGTGGGGGATTGGTAACTTCCGCCTACGCGGACCACTTCGTTCAAATTGGCAATGGCCCCTAAACTGAACGAGAAGCCCGAACCAGATGTGCGCAAATAATTGTCAAAAGTCGTAAAGCTGATTTCAGAATCCGCGGCATAACCGTTTTCGGTAAAGCGGTCTACCCTATCGTACAAAACATTATGAAAATTCAAGGATGCCCCTAGGTTAAGATTGTTGTTGTACTGAGAGGCAATGTTAAGGGTGAATTTGCTGTTGTAACCATAGGTGTTTCTCCGGAAATCCTGATTTACGGTGCTATAGCTCGCATTGCGATTGTATACCGTATTATCATCTTCCAGAGCGGCAGGGTCGATGACACCACCGTAATACCCCAAAAAAGCCTGTTGGTCGGCAAAGCCTTGCCTGGAACCAATGTCCAAATAGGCATCTTCCAAAAATTCCCCGTCCTGCAGTAGAATGCTACCAAAGGGCACACCTTGGGCAAAGTTCAAAAAATAATTATCGATGCCCTGGTTGCTGTTGCCGCCAATGGAGAGGCGGTCATCAAAATTCTCGACCATATCATAGTTGAATGCAAGGGCCAAACGGTTCCACCCGGCATTGTCTCCCGTACTGTTGAAAACCAGCGCGCCTCCGAATTGATTGATGTCCAACGAATTCGAGGTATCGTTTCTGAACCCATTAAAATAATTCGCCGTATTGTCTCTGGAATAGTTGGTACCGGTAACCGTGAGCAAGCCGTGGTTGAAAACGGCTGAGCCCGCCGGGTTGGTATTCAATGCAGATAGATCGCCCCCAAGGGCACCGAAAGCGCCTCCCATACTCTGGAAACGGGCTGTACCCTGTAGGTTTTCCAAGCTGTATCGCAGCACATCCGACATATTTTGGGCGTTTGCGAACGTGCATACCGATAGCACGATGAAAATCGAAAATCTTTTCATGGAAATTTTTTTAAGTTCTTTTGATGTAAATGGGATTATTGTCTGGATCCGCCCCGACTGCCGGATGAACGGGATCCACCTGAGCTTCTTGCGCTGCCGCCGCTGCTACGTGAAGAACCTCCGGAGCTCCTTATACTGCCCCCACTGCTTCGCGAGGAACCGCCCGAACTCCTATAGCTGCCGCTGCTGCTCCTAGAGGAACCGCCCGAACTCCTGTAACTGCCGCCGCTGCTTCTGGAGGAACTGCCCGAACTCCTGTAGCTGCCGCTGCTGCTTCTTGAGGAGCTGCCAGAACTCCTGTAAGAGGAGGTGCGGGGCACGGCACTTCCCGAACGGTAGCCCGAAGACGGGGCGCCGCCACGGTAGGTGGGGCTTGTCCTGCTCGACCTGTTATAGTTCGGCACGGCCCGTGTACTGCGACTGGTACGATAGGCGCGGTTTTGATCGACGCCAATAGTTCTACCGGTGCTGTTGCTGCTTCTGTAGTTCCTTGAACTCCTCAAGTTGCCGTTGCGATCGGTCAGGGTATTGGTATTCGACCTGTATCGTGCGGTATTTGCACTGCTACGGCTATTGGTGAGGTTCGACCTGCCGCGAAGGGCATTATTGTTCAGGTTATTGCTGGCCACGCCATTGTCGCGATAGTAGCCCCTTCTGGATCGGTTGTAGCCAAAATTTCTATTGTAACCGTTATAGCCACCATAGCCCCAACGGTTTCCGTACCACGGACCGCCCCAGCCCCAGCCGCCGCCCCAGCCCCAGTTGTTCCAGCCAAGGCCCCAGCCGCCGCCCCAGCCCCAGCCGCCGCCCCAGCCCCAGTTGTTCCAGCCAAGGCCCCAGCCGCCGCCCCAGCCCCAGCCGCCGCCCCAGCCCCAGTTGTTCCATCGGTTCCAGCCCCAGCCGCCGCCCCATAACCATGGGTCGTTCCACAACCATGGGGAACCGAAACCGTAGCCGCCCCAGGCCCAACTGTTATCGTAGATATTGATGTTCACGCTGCTCGGGTTATCGCCCCAACCTCCCTGGCCTACATAGTCATTTTCACTCTGGTAATAGTCGGTTAGGCGGTTTTGGTCGAGGCTATCGTTCTCCATTTGGCTGGAATACGAATCAACATCCGTAAAAACATCCCCGTCCCCAATATTGTCGAACTGGCTTGCCTGTTGCCCGAAGTAATCGGAATAGACATCCCCGTCTCGCTGCTGACGCTGTTGCTGTTGCACGGGAGCTTGCCGCGGGGGCCTTTCGACGCTAACTTGCCGGGTGCCCGTTGCATAGATGCCATCATTGTCGTAATAGGATGCCTGTTGATAGGATCCGCAAGAAACGGCGAAAATCGCAGCAAAGAGCGATAGGGCCATTCCGCTAAGCATATTGTGGGGTCTTGATTGTATCATCGTATCAAAATTATATTGTTGAACATTTTAAAAATAGTTAGTTTTACCCAAATATTTTGTTAATACCTGCACAAGATTTGTGCCAAACTATATACAATGGGTAAAAATTTGACCAAGCGTAGCGAGGATTATTCCAAATGGTACAATGAGCTTGTAGTGAAAGCGGATCTGGCTGAAAATTCCGGTGTTCGGGGCTGTATGGTCATCAAACCCTATGGTTTTGCCATCTGGGAGAAGATACAGTCGGGATTGGACAAGATGTTCAAGGAAACGGGCCATGAAAATGCCTATTTTCCCTTGTTCATTCCTAAATCGTACCTCAGCAAGGAAGCGAGCCATGTGGAAGGTTTTGCCAAGGAATGCGCCGTCGTGACCCATTATCGCCTCAAAAATGCGGATGATGGCAGTGGTATTATCGTTGATCCAGAGGCCAAACTGGAGGAGGAACTCATTGTAAGGCCCACTTCGGAAACCATTATATGGGATACTTATAGAAGATGGATACAGTCTTACCGGGACTTGCCTTTATTGATCAACCAATGGGCCAATGTGGTGCGTTGGGAAATGCGAACCCGTTTGTTTCTGCGAACTTCGGAGTTCCTCTGGCAAGAGGGGCATACGGCCCATGCTACTGAAAAGGAAGCCATTGCCGAGGCTGAATTGATTCTGGATATCTATGCCGATTTTGCTGAAAACCATATGGCCGTGCCCGTCATCAAAGGCACCAAGACAGAAAGTGAACGGTTTGCAGGTGCTTTGGAAACCTATTGCATCGAGGCCTTGATGCAGGATGGAAAGGCCTTGCAGGCCGGGACTTCCCATTTCTTGGGTCAGAATTTCGCAAAGGCCTTCGACGTTAAATTTGCGACCAAAGAAGGAAATCAGGAATATGTTTGGGCTACTTCATGGGGCGTTTCCACGCGATTGATCGGTGCATTGATCATGGCGCACAGCGATGACAACGGTTTGGTACTTCCCCCGAAATTGGCGCCAATTCAGGTGGTGATCGTGCCCATTTATAAAGGATTGGAGCAATTGGAGGCAATCTCCGAAAAAGTGAATCCATTGGTGAAGGAGTTGCGCGCCAAAGGGATATCGGTGAAATATGATGATCGGGATACCCAGAAACCTGGATTCAAGTTCAACGAATATGAATTGAAGGGCGTTCCCGTTCGCTTGGCCATTGGCCAACGCGACCTCGATAACGGCACCTTTGAAGTGGCACGAAGGGATACGCTGGCCAAAGAAACGGTCAACTCCGAAGATTTGATTGGCAAGATTGAATTTTTATTGGAAGACATACAAAGGAATATTTTTCAGAGGGCATTCGATTTTAGGCAGGCCCATATCACCGAAGTCAATTCCTATGAGGAGTTTAAGGCTGTTCTGGAAAAAGAAGGAGGGTTCATTGCCGCCCATTGGGATGGCAGCAGTGCCACCGAAGAAAAAATCAAAGAAGAAACCAAGGCAACGATCCGCTGCATCCCCTTGGAAGCGAAATCAGAAAGTGGCCGTTGCATGGTCACTGGAAAACCCTCGGCGAAGAGGGTTCTTTTTGCCAAGGCGTATTAAGGATTTTTTGCCGGCAGCTGGCCCGACTATTGGGACCAAAGTGTCTGTGGGGCCTTAATTTTGGCATCCGGCCAAAAAATAATAAGAAGCAGTTGTGGTAGTAAAAAATAATTGTATTTTTGCATCCGCAATAAACGGAAGTTTTTTGATAATTTGAAAGTTAAAATCATGCCCATGGCGACTTGTTTTACAAGGTTGTTGGATATGCACGAACTTTCAAAGCAAAAATGGCCCGTTCGTCTAGGGGTTAGGACGCCAGGTTTTCATCCTGGTAACAGGGGTTCGATTCCCCTACGGGCTACGAAATACAAAGGGAACATTTTATAATGGTTCAATGGAAGTCCCGGCGGATCGAGGGCGTTGAAATCGATGTTTTCTAGGTTAAGGCCCGTTCGTCTAGGGGTTAGGACGCCAGGTTTTCATCCTGGTAACAGGGGTTCGATTCCCCTACGGGCTACAAAAGCTTCGAGGGAGGAATTGAATGAAAAATATTTTAATATAATTAGGAAATAAGATGGCAAATCACAAGTCGGCATTAAAGAGGATCAGAAGAAACGAAGCGGTAAGGTTGCGCAATAGGTACCAACATAAAACTGCCCGTAACGTGATCAAAAAACTACGTAGCCTTGAAGATAAGAAGGAAGCGGAAACGCTTTTCCCTACGGTGGTTAGCATGATCGACCGCTTGGCCAAACGCAATATCGTTCATGCGAACAAGGCGGCCAATCTGAAGAGCAAACTCGCCAAGCACGTAGCCGCTTTATAAGCAACCGCGCTTTTTACCATATTTAAATGCCCTTGCGGAAAAGCGAGGGCATTTTTTGTTCCCGATCCGATCTTCACTTTATTGGCCCAAGATATTCACCAGCCTCCCTTGCATGCGCACGAAACCAATAATAAAGCAACCATACATGAACGCAATTGCGATATGGAGCAGCTTTCGCAACTGTAATTGCATATAAAGTTCCGAATCGATAAGCCCGATGATCATGATGATCGGGTATAAGATATGGAATCCGATGAGGCCGATACAGATATAGAACATCAGGTTTCGTTGCGGCGGAATTTTTGTTTTTCGAGTCCTGAGTTCCCCTAGATAAAGGAGCCCACTGCCGACCAGTACGGCCGACCCGACTGCGATCGCAAAATATTGCGGGTAAAGGATCGGGTCATGAAAAAGGGATCGATCAAGCTCGCCAACAAAAAAAGCAGCGCCCCATAGCGGACAAACATTACATGCAGGGGCTTTTTGAAAATTTTCCAAAAAACATAAAAGAAAAATAAATAAAAAACGATATCAAATATATTGAATATCAGAGAATTATAATTTGAGAATCCCTCTTTGTAAACAATCTGGAAACTGTCTACCTCACTGATCAAAAATCCCAAAAGTTCACCCAACAGGGCATAGGCGATGATGATGGGGAGATAGCGCAAGACCGAGTCGAAGTACCATCGATAGCGGATGATCGACATCGCCAGGGCAGCTGCATATAGCAACATAAAATAGTTGTCTTCTATAAAATTCAACACCGATAGGTCTATTTAAATGGTTTCGCCCTGATGCCCAAGAATGCGTTAGTTGTTCGGTGGCGGAACGCCGTTGCCCCTGTTCAAGGTCAGGCTTTTCCCACCTTGGAGCGGCATTGCGGGGTTGGGATGGTTGGTGCTTAGGCTTGGGACAAAGGAGGCATAGGATTTTCCGTCACGGGTTGACCCATCTCCCATGCCATCGGCTTTCATCGGTCCAAAAGCGTTGTCGAGCAAAACGGCCTCCGCTTTTCCCTCCGATTCCCCGATAAAGAAAAGATAATCCTTGTCTCCCTTTTTAAGGGTAGGGGAAAGCATAATGGAATTCTGTCTGGGATGCACAAATTGGGGATCGTCGGGATAGTTTGAAAAATAGAGCCGCAAGGTGGAGATTTCCACATTGGCCAATTTGGCTTCCTGTTCGATGTATTCCAGGTATTGTTTGATGGTGGCGTAATCGTAGTACACATAACGGGCCACATCGAACTGTGCTGGCTCAGCCTCAGCTTGCGCCTTGGATGCATCCTCTTGCTGTCGCATCTGCTGCATTTTGTCGTTCGCCCGTGCCCTGTTGATCGAGTCTTCATAACGTTGTATCAGGGGAACCCTTCGCTTCGAATAGTCGTCGTAAAAACCTTTGGCCTCATCTACCGCAATAATCTGTTTTGGGGCATCGACCACCGCTGCAGCCGGTATTTCGCGATCGATTTTTGTATTGCAGCCGCTGATCCCGACAAGGGTCATAGCCAAGAGCAATGGAGTCGTGAATTTTTTGCCATAGTACTTCATGCTTACTTATTTAGGTTAAACAAATTCGTATGCAATGCCTCGATGGGGGGAATACGGACATCACCGGACATAAAGATATTAATTTTGGTCTATCTCGCGCCAGAAATGCCGATTTCCCAAAAAAAAATCCAAATCCCATGGGTTCAACCGCTTTGGGATTTGGATCTTGGAAAGATTTCCTTGAGGGGCCGTTTTACTGGCTCATCGTCATTAAAAATTCTTCGTTGTTTTTGGTCTGCTTGATGCGTTGTTCGATAAACTCCATCGCTTCCACCGGGTTCATATCGGCCAGGTATTTGCGCAAGATCCACATGCGTTGAATGGTATTTTCATCCAATAGCAGGTCATCCCTCCTTGTACTGGAGGAAGTGAGGTCGATGGCTGGGAAAATCCTCCTGTTCGAGATTTTACGATCGAGCTGCAACTCCATGTTGCCCGTTCCTTTGAACTCCTCGAAAATCACCTCGTCCATTTTGGATCCCGTTTCGGTGAGTGCGGTTGCGATAATGGTCAATGACCCTCCACCTTCAATGTTACGCGCAGCACCGAAAAAGCGTTTGGGTTTGTGCAATGCATTGGCATCGACACCCCCGCTCAACACCTTGCCGGAAGCTGGCTGAACGGTATTGTATGCCCTTGCCAAGCGCGTGATCGAATCCAGTAAGATCACCACATCATGGCCGCATTCCACCAATCGCTTGGCCTTTTCAAGAACAATGTTGGCCACACGAACATGTTCCGTGGCTTCCTTATCAAAAGTGGAGGCCACGACTTCACCGCGTACATTGCGCTGCATGTCGGTTACTTCTTCAGGCCGTTCATCGATCAACAAAATAATCTGATAAACCTCTGGATGGTTGGCGGCGATGGCATTGGCCACATCTTTCAGCAAGGTCGTCTTTCCCGTTTTGGGCTGGGAGACGATCATTCCCCTCTGGCCTTTGCCGATTGGGGCGAAAAGATCGATGATGCGCGTGGAAATATTGCTCTGGCGTTCCGCGATATTGAATTTTTGTTGTGGGAAAAGTGGGGTCAAATGCTCAAAAGATACCCTGTCACGTACGACCTGGGGATCGATCCCGTTAATTTTGTTGACCTTGATCAGCGGAAAATATTTTTCACCTTCCTTAGGTGGCCTGATGTTGCCCAGAACGGTATCCCCTGTTTTTAGTCCGAACAACCGTATCTGCGATTGGGAAACATAAATATCGTCTGGAGAGGAAAGGTAGTTGTAATCCGAAGATCGAAGAAAACCGTAACCGTCTTGCATGATATCCAATACCCCTTCGCTCTCGATAATACTGTCGAATTCGAATTCGGGTTCCTTATATCGGTTCTTGAGGTCTTTGTCAAAATTGCTTTTGTCGTAGGTGGGCGCCTTCTGTGGGCGCTGGGGCTTATTAAGATTTTTGTGCTGGGGAGTGGTTTTATGCTGCTCCCTTCGATTGGGAACATTTTTGGTCTCCTCCTTTTTATCCTCTTTTGCCCTTGGGTGTTTCGGTTTGGCTTCCTCACTTTGGGTTTCGTTGCCGTTATTCGTGGTTTCTTTCACGGTACGCTCCCTTTTGGGTCGAGGCTTGGGCCGCTCCTTTACGATAACATTGGTGGCTTCCGCAACGGGTGCTACCGCTGCGACCACTTTTGGATCTGTTGCTTGGAGGTCCAGAATCTGATAGACCAAATCGAGTTTTTTTAAGGTTTTGAACTTGGGTACCTTTAAACCCTCAGCAATATCCTGAAGCTCAGGAAGCTTTTTAGCTTTTAAATCAGAAATTTCAAACATTAAATGTTGTGTAAGTTATACTTGTCTTAAAACGATAATGAAGGGTATGGTTTTTTGGGTATTACTGGGGATTGAAATCCCAGCGGGTGAGTGCTTGTACTAGTAACGTGGTAAAATTACAAATTATTTTGAACTTTTGGCACTTATTTTTAAAAAGACCTGTATTTTTGCCTTCCAATAGCACTAAAAGGACATGATCCAACGCATACAGACCATTTATCTGCTCTTGGTGGCATTGGTTTCGGGACTTCTGCCTTTTTGGGCCAACCTCTGGTCCGATACCGATGGAACTGAAATTTATGCCCGTGATGAAATTGTGGTTTTGGTCCTGTTCTTGGCTAGTGCTGTATTGGCCTTGATTGCAGTCTTGCAATTTAAAAATCGAAAAAATCAATTTGTCCTGAACAGGTTGAACATGATATTAAGTCTTTTTTTACTGGGTTTTTTCGTTTACCGATCGCTAAACTTATCTGGAGAAACTTCGGTTTCAGAGAAGGGTATTGGGATGTTGATTCCTGTATTTTCTATCGTTTTATTGGTCCTGGCCAACAGGGCCATCAAGAAGGATGAAGATCTCGTAAAATCTGTGGATCGTTTGCGTTAAACCTAACATCTTAGTTGTATTAGTGCGTAGAAAACCCCGATGGAAGCATCGGGGTTTTTGTTTGCCGTCAATCAAAAGCTCATTTTAGAACCAATACATCCGATTTTGCCGGAGGGTAGGATCTCTAATATGGAATTCAACCGCGCTGGCCCAGTTCAATGATTTCCAAATCTTTGATATCGGCACCGTCAATGACAAAACGCAGCATGGTCCTTACTTGATGAAAGCCATGTTTTCCACAGGCCCCTGGGTTCATATGCAATAGGCCCAATTTTTTGTCCCACATGACCTTTAAAATATGGGAATGGCCACAGATGAAGAGCTTCGGAGGTCGGCGTTTGATTTCCTCCCGGGTTCGGCTGTTATATTTTGGTGGGTAGCCGCCGATATGGGTCATCAATACATCGACCTGTTCGCATTGAAAGCGCAGGTTCAAGGGAAATTCCTGCTGTATCGTGGCATCATCTATATTGCCATGTACCCCCTTGAGGGGCTTCAGCTTCCCGATCGCATCGGTGACCGCCAAATGCCCGATATCACCGGCGTGCCAAACCTCATCGGCCAGCGCCACATATTTCAGTATGGCGGCATCGATATGGGAATGGGTATCCGAAAGCAATAGGATTTTGGTCATTTGCGAGGTCACATTTTTCCTTGAGGGCCATTTTGCGTTCCCTTAAAGAAGGGTATCTTTACGCCTACAAAACTAAGGGTTTGGTTTGAGATACTTCATTCAATTTTCATACTTTGGGGAGGCTTATCACGGTTGGCAAAACCAACCCAATGCCATTACGGTGCAATCGGTGATGGAAGATGTTTTTTCCAAATTATTGGGCCAACCGATAGCCTTGGTAGGTGCAGGCCGCACCGATACCGGGGTACATGCCCGGCAGATGTACGCCCATTTTGAGGTCGACGTTGAGATCGATATCGAAGATTTGGTATATCGTTCGAACGCCTTTTTGCCGCAAGATATCGCCATCCAGGCCATCCTCCCGGTGGCCCCGGATGCCCATGCCCGATTTGATGCAGTGGCGCGGACTTACGAATATTGGATCGTGCGGGACAAAGATCCCTTTTTGGCCGGAGGTAGTCATTATATCAGGCATCCTTTGGATCTACAGAAGATGAACGAAGCGGCTTCCATGCTTTTCGAGCATACCGATTTTGAATGTTTCTCCAAATCGAATACCGATGTCAAAACCTATCGATGTAAGGTCACCTTGGCGCATTGGGAACAAAAAAACGGAGTTCTCGTATTTACCATTACCGCAGATCGGTTTTTGCGCAATATGGTCCGTGCCATTGTTGGCACGCTGCTCGAGATAGGAGCTGGGAAATGGGAACCCGTTCAGATGCAATCGATTATTGGAAGCCGAGATCGATCGATGGCCGGGGCTTCCGTGCCTGCAAAAGGTTTATATTTGACCAAAGTTTTATATCCCGATCATATTTTCAAAAAAAATGGATAAAAGCCCAGGAACTGCATTCGATTATACTTTGTTTAAACGGCTCATGGCCCATACAAAGCCCTATATGCTCACGTTTTATGGGGTGGCATTGGCAGCGATACTCCTTTCGGTATTCGCGGTATTGACCGCTACCATAGCCGGCGATATCGTAAACGATGCCATCAAGAAAAATGATCCTGAAAAATTGCTTTACCTGACCTTGGCCATGCTGGGGGTGCTCATCGGGCAGGTGGTGAGCCAGTTGGCGTTCAACTACTATGCGAACTGGTTGGGCGAATCGGTGATCAAAGATGTGCGCATCGCCCTCTTTAAAAAAATGTTCGGTTTTCGGATGCAGTATTTCGATACTTCTTCCATTGGGGTATTGGTTACCCGTGCGGTTGCCGATATGCAGCGGATCGGGGAAATTTTCAGCCAGGGATTTTTTGTGATCGTCTCGGATCTGTTGAAGATGCTTACCGCCGCCATGGTGATGGTCTATCTCAATTGGAAATTGTCGATGTTGGTATTTGTGCTGTTGCCCATCATACTGTATGCCACCAGGCTGTTCCAAAAGGCGATGAAAGTAGCCTTCACCGAGGTTCGGGCGGAAGTTTCGAACCTGAACTCATTCGTGCAGGAAAGGATCACGGGAATGAAGATTGTTCAGTTGTTCACCAGGGAACAGATCGAAAAGGAAAAATTCCGGGCCATCAATGAAAAGCATCAAAATGCATGGTTGAAGACGGTGTGGTACAATTCCATTTTCTTCCCCATAGCCGAGATTGTGACGTCGATAGCCATCGGTTTGGTGGTCTGGTTCGGGGTACTTCAAAATGTTGTCAATATTGATGTGAACAATGTTGGGGTCATTTTTTCCTTCTTTTTTCTCATCGATTTGTTGTTCAGGCCCTTAAGACAGATCGCCGATAAGTTCAATACCCTGCAAATGGGCATGGTGGCCGCCAACCGTGTATTTCGTATTCTCGATACCGATAGCCATATCCAAGATTCGGGGAACATCGTCAAGGAAAAGATATCGGGCAACATTAGGTTTTCCGATGTGCGCTTTGGGTATTTGGAGAACGAGGAAGTGCTGCATGGCATCTCCTTCGAAGTGAAAGCCGGGCAAACCGTGGCCATTGTCGGCGCCACGGGTGCGGGCAAATCCACCATCATCAATTTGCTCAACAGGTTTTATGAGATCAATTCGGGCAGTATTTTGATCGATGACGTGAATATCAAGGATTTTACCCTGGCCTCCCTCCGTTCCCATATTGCGGTGGTGCTTCAGGATGTTTTTCTATTTGCCGATACCATTGCCAACAACATCTCCCTGAAAGACAAAAACATTACCGTCAGCGATATCGAAGAAGCGGCCAAACAGATCGGGGTGCATGAATTTATCAACAGCCTGCCCGGGGGCTATACCTATAACGTCAAGGAAAGGGGCACCATGCTTTCGAGCGGGCAACGACAGCTTATCGCATTTTTAAGGGCTTATGTGAGCAACCCCAGTATTTTGGTATTGGATGAGGCGACCTCTTCGGTCGATACCTATTCCGAACAATTGATCCAACGGGCCACGGAGAAGATTACCGAAGGCCGCACCTCGATCATCATCGCCCACCGCTTGGCCACGGTAAAAAAAGCCGATAAGATCTTGGTGATGGATGCCGGAAAGATCGTGGAGACCGGTACCCACAAGCAACTTCTGAAAAAAGGGGGGTACTACAATGCGCTGTACGAAGCACAGTTCCTGGCGGAAGAGGTGGCCTAGTCTATCTAAGGGGTACCTTTCGGCATGAAATCTTTAAGTTCCAATACGCCGGTAACCAAAAGGATCAGGTCTAAAAATATACTGATTCCAAAAAAGCCTATCATAAAGATTATCAAGAACAATATGGATTTAAATAGGTCCAGTCCGTTGAGCCTGTTGGCCACATAGGTAGCATAAAGCGCCATAACCAATAGCATGGGTGCAGAAATGGCCAAATAATATTTGGGAAACAAGGTCAACAAAACCAAACTGATGGGGAAGGAAAAAATACTAAAATGGGCGAGGGTGTAGACCCCGACCACCAAATATTCCGAAAAATAATATTTTCTTTGATTCAATAATAGCCAACCTGCAAAGGCGACTATCGGGATATAAAGCACATAGATAAAACTGCTAATCTCCAAGGTGGCCGAAGTGATTTTTTTGAGCAAATCAGAAGTCGTTCCTAATATTTCAAGTATCCCAAAATCTAACTTGTCCAGAAAATATTTCTGTAAGAGCAATACAAAAAGCCCCGACAAGGTCAGGGCAATGCCCAAATAGCTGAGCGGATCGAGGTACTTTTTCCGGATGCCCCCGATATAACCGCCGATCACGGCCTCGGGCTTTGTGATCAGATGAAGAAAGGTTTTGTTGAAGGTGTTGTCCAGATTTAAAAATCTTTCCGTGACTTCAAGCCACAGGCTTTTAAAGGTAATTCGATTGCGGATGTACTTGGCCCCGCAAGAAGCACAGTAGTTGTGATCGGTACCTAAGCTTTTTCCACAGTTTTTACAGTCCATGAAAATATTTTATACCAGGTCTTCCTTGAGCAATGAAGCCAAGGTGGCCAAATCTTTATAAAACACGAATTCCCCGTTTTTAAGATAGGAAATTTCCCCGGTTTCTTCGCTCACCACCAAGGCCACCGCATCGGTTTTTTCAGTGATTCCCAAAGCGGCCCTATGACGGAGCCCAAATCGAAGCGGGATGTTTCTTTCATTGGAGACCGGCAGGATGACCCGTGTTGCGGTGATATAGTTGTTCTCTATAATGGCCGCCCCATCGTGCAGGGGGCTGTTCTTGTAAAAGATGCTCTCTATGATCGGTTGGGTGATCTCGATGTACATCTTATCCCCTGAGGCCTTTACGAAATCGAGTGAATTGGTTCTCTTGAAAACCAAGATCAATCCCGTTTTACTGAGCCCCATATTTTTACAGGCGGCCAACACGGCATCGATGTCGGTGCTGGTAGTAAGACCTTCCTGGCGCAGAAATTTAAAATGTTTGACAAAATTGCGTTTATTGGCAAAATTGGTGGACCCGATCATGAGCAAGAACTTTCTGATTTCCTGTTGAAACACGATGATCAGGGCAATGAGGCCCACTTGCATGAAGGCACCTACCATGCTGCTGATCATTTTCATGCCGACCAGCGCAGTGAGTTTCCAAAACCCCCAAACGATTACAATGCCGATAAAAATGTTGATGGCGACCGTACCGCGCACCAGCTTGTAAATGGAGTAAAGTAAAATGGCAACCAAGACGATGTCGAGGACATCTGTAATTTTAAAATCGATAAAATCCAAAAAATCCAAGCCTTGCCTTTTTGGTAAAATTAGCAAAAATAGGTGAACTTTGTTTTAATCATTGTACTGGGCCATACGCTGCACCAACTTAACACATTGCACCGCTTCCTTAACATCGTGAACCCTCAAGATTTGGGCGCCTTTGTTCAATGCGATGGCATGTAATGCCGTGGTACCGTTCAGGGCTTCACCAGCATCGGTATTCAGCACTTTTTGGATCATCGATTTCCTGCTTATCCCAACCAACAAGGGCAGTCCGAACGTTTGAAAAAGCGCTAGCCGCCCCAAAAGTTCGTAATTCTGGGCAAGGGTTTTGGCAAAACCGAATCCCGGGTCAACGATCAGGTCCTTGATGCCAAGGGCCCTTGCCGCCGCGATCCTTTCGGAAAAATAATAGAGTATTTCGGGCAATAGATCTTGGTAATCGGTCTGTTGTTGCATCGTTTGCGGGGTGCCGCGCATATGCATCATCACATAGGGTGCCTGGTAAGATGCAATGGTCGGCAGCATTTCGGTATCGAGGACGCCTGCGGAAATATCATTGATCATCGCAGCCCCTTCCTCCAAACAGGCCTTGGCCACTTTTGAACGAAAGGTATCGATCGATAGGAGGATTTCAGGAAACGTTTTGATCAAATGGGAAACGACGGGAACGATCCTTGCCAATTCATCGGTTTCCGGAACGAAATCCGCCTTGGGCCGCGAACTGTAGGCGCCCACATCGATAAAAGTGGCCCCGGCTTGCAGCATCTGTTCAACCTGTTCCAATATGGCATCCATATTATTAAATTGTCCGCCATCATAGAACGAATCGGGAGTGACGTTGAGGATGCCCATTACCCTGGGCGTGGAGAGATCCACCAAATGGCCTTTGCAGTTTAGGGTCATATTTTACAGGGAATTGTTTGACAAACCAAGTTTATAGCGCGAACTTTGAGCATCTCAATATTTTGAGCGAAATTTACACAAATTAGACAGAGTAGATGCAGCAAACGCCTGAACAATACGATGCCATCATAAAAATTTGTAGGAATCTCTACGAGAAAAAAATGAGCGATTATGGCAGTGCATGGCGTATTTTGCGGCTTCCTTCCCTGACCGATCAAATCTATATCAAGGCCCAGCGCATCAGGGGTTTACAGGAAAATGAAATTCGAAAAGTGGATGAAGATGAGGTTTCGGAATTCATCGGGATCATCAATTATTCGATCATGGCCCTGATACAGATCGAAAAAGGCGTCGTGGATCAACCCGACCTTTCGCTCGAAGTAGCACTTTCGCTTTTTGATGCCCATACCCGTCAGACCAAGGCCTTGATGGCGAACAAGAACCATGATTATGGCGAGGCCTGGCGCGAAATGCGCGTCAGTTCGCTCACCGACCTGATCCTACAGAAATTGCTCAGGGTAAAGCAGATCGAGGACAATCAGGGCAAGACCCTTGTGAGTGAGGGTATAGCCGCCAATTATCAAGACATTGTAAACTACGCCGTTTTCGCGCTCATACACCTGAATGCCCATTCAAAACCTGAAAAAACCAAATGAAGTACCTAGTCCTCTTTGCCCGGATTATCGTGGGCATATTATTTATCATCAGTGGCTTTATCAAGTTGAACGATCCAGTGGGGTTTTCTTTTAAGTTGGAGGAATATTTTAGCCAAGGGGTGTTGAACTTGCCCTTTTTCGAGCCCTATGCCCTTGCCATTTCCGTGTTCGTCGTTATTTTGGAAGTGCTATTGGGGGTGATGCTGCTCTTGGGATTTCGTGTTAAATTTACGGTATGGAGCCTGCTCTTGATGATCCTTGGTTTCACCTTTCTGACCTTTTATTCGGCCTATTTCAACAAAGTGACCGATTGCGGGTGCTTCGGTGATGCCTTAAAGCTCACGCCATGGCAATCGTTCACAAAAGACGTGGTATTGCTGGTCTTGATAATAATCCTCTTTAGAGGACGTAAACTGATTACCTCTTTTATCGGTTCCACCGCACAACGCATCATTACCTTGATGGCGGTACTGCTCTGTGGCATCTATGCCTATTATGTCCTGAACCATCTTCCCGTCATCGATTTTAGGCCATACAAGATCGGTGCGAATATTGAAGCAGGGATGGGCTTTCCGGAAGGGGCGCCCCTTCCGATTTATGATTACGAATGGCGCTTCATGGTCGATGGAAAGGAGCAGACCATTGTCACCCAGGGCGATTATCCTTCGGTGGATGGGGAATATTTAAGTGTAGAGACCACCGAGGTCCAAAAAGGCTATGAGCCCCCCATTCACGACTTTACCATAGAGCAAGACGGTGAAGATTATGCCGCTTCCTTATTGCAGGAACCCAAGTTGGTGATGGTCATTGCCTATGATTTGCGCAAGACGAACCAAAATGTTTATTCAGAAATAAAGAAGGTCACCGATCTGGCGATGAAAAAGGGATATAAAGTGATCGGCATGTCGGCCTCCGATACGGGGCAGGCGGCCCAATTGGTCAAAGACCACCAATTGGGATTCCCATTTTATTTTACAGACGAAACAACCCTAAAAACCATTGTCAGGTCTAATCCAGGCGTGTTGGTTTTAGAGAAGGGCACCATCAAGGAAAAAGTGCATTATAATGATTTGGATGCATTGAAATTTGAGTAATCCCTTTCGTTGACCATGAATATGTGGTCGACGTTTCAATTGGGTTCAAGATAGAATAAGGTACCACTATAAATTAAACGCTAAAGATGAGAAGTAAAATAGTTGCAGGTAATTGGAAAATGAACAAAAACGCCTTGGAAACGGCCACGCTATTGACCGAGATAAGCGGTAAACTGCCAGATACCAATGCCGAGGTCATGGTGGCACCCGCCTTTGTAAACCTGGCAGAAGCGGTAAAACATTTGAAAGGATCAAAAGTGGTGGCGATTGCCCAAAATATGCACTTTGCCGAAAGTGGCGCCTTTACCGGTGAAATTTCTGCCGACATGCTGCTTTCCATCGGCATAGAAACGGCCATCATTGGCCATTCCGAGCGAAGGGCCTATTTTCATGAAACCGATGAGATCCTTGCCAAAAAAGTGAAGACGGCGCTGGCCAAAAAAATCCGCGTGATGTTCTGTTTCGGTGAGGAACTCAATGAGCGAAAATCGGGGCAACATTTTGAGGTGGTAAAGCGTCAATTGAAAAATGCACTTTTTTCGTTGGATGCCGGTGCATGGAAACATATCATCCTGGCCTATGAACCGGTCTGGGCCATTGGTACCGGTGAGACGGCCTCTCCCGAACAGGCCCAGGAAATGCACGCTTTTATCCGAAAGACCATTGAGGGGGCTTATAGCAAGGCAATTGCCGACAAGGTTTCGATCCTATATGGGGGCAGTGTGAAACCGGGCAATGCGGCCGAGATATTTTCTAAACCAGACGTTGATGGCGGTCTCATAGGCGGCGCTTCCTTGGTGGCCGACGATTTTCTGGCGATCGTCAAGGCCATTTAACATGTCCGATACGGTTTATATCGAGGTCCATTTTAAGGTTGATCCACCCCAACCGGCTACCGATATTCTGATCGCGGAATTGGGGGAGGCCGGCTTTGAAAGTTTCGTCGAACAAGACGACGGGGTGTTGGCCTACATTCAAAAGGAATTTTGGTCGGAAGATATGTTGAAATCCATTCGGATATGCTCCAGCCCGCTATTTGAAATTCGGCATCACTTCAGGGAAATTGAACAGCAAAATTGGAATGCCACTTGGGAACAACACTTCGAGGCCATACAGATCAATGACCAATGTGTGGTAAGGGCGCCATTCCATGTTGCGCCGCAGGTACCATATGATATCGTGATCATGCCCAAAATGAGTTTTGGCACGGGCCACCACGAGACCACCCATATGATGCTGCAACATATTTTGAACCACGATTTCCAGCAAAAAACAGTTTTGGATATGGGCAGTGGCACCGGAGTCCTGGCGATTTTGGCAGAGATGCGGGGCGCGATCAAGGTCGACGCGGTAGATAACGACCAGTGGTGCTATTTCAATGCTTTGGAAAATGTGGAACGCAACCACTGCCGAAACATTTCAGTGCACGAAGACGATGTACACTTCTTGGAAGACCAACAGTACGATGTGATCCTTGCCAATATCAACCGTAACATTTTGCTCGCCGACATCCCAACCTATGCAAAGGCCCTCAAAAATAACGGCCTGTTGTTCGTCAGCGGTTTTTATGAAATCGATTTGGCATTGATTTCGGCGAAGTGTCTGGAGGTCGGCTTGGTCTATCAAGAGAAATTGGCAAAAAACGATTGGGTTTCCGTTACCTATTTGAAATCAACATAACCAAGGTTCCCCAACACATTCCTGAACCAAGAGATCTCTAGTTTAAAAACGATTTTAAAGAAATAATCAATGGCGACGGGGCCCCGTTGCAGGATGCACAGAAGTTGGTTTCAAAATCGATCATTCTGTTAAAAATACCATGGAAGGTATTTTTTTTGCCCTTTCTATCTTATATTTAAAGTGGAAAATAGGAACTCGAACCCAAAAAATTGATTTCTATGGGCAGCAAAGAGAAGTTTCAGGAAGACCTGCTCTTGGCAGAAGAAACGGTAAAGCAAAACGAAATTGTTCTTTTTAACGATGAGGTAAATACCTTCGAACATGTGATCGAGACCTTGATCGAAGTCTGTGAGCATTCCCCTGAACAGGCTGAACAGTGTTCCCTAATTGTACATTATAATGGAAAATGTACGGTGAAGACCGGTGAGTATACCGATTTAAAACCACGTTGCAGCCGCCTGCTCCAAGCAGGTCTGAGTGCCGAAATCGTATAATTCCTTACATAAAGCCCCATATAACCCTACCCAACAAGCTATTTCGCCAAATATGCCGCCGTATTTCATGGTGATGGCAAAAAATATTTTTACATTCCATTATATTTTTATTTTTTTTGCCTTCCGTCTTTTAAAGCGGCATGTTTTATAGGAGACTTGGCACCAATAAACCCCTTAATAACCGACCTTAAAATGAAAAAGCACATATTGGGATTAGGCCTATTTTTCGTCTTGCAGTTGACCTGTGCACAGAGCACATTATCCGATAAGGCGGCAAGAAACTTGGAGATCACACAAAAAGTCGATTCAGTGCTGTCGCTGATGACCCTTCCCGAGAAAATCGGGCAGATGAACCAATACAACGGATTTTGGGAGGTCACCGGGCCAACGCCCGAGGATGGCGATGCTGCCAAGAAATATGAACACTTGAAAGCTGGATTGGTCGGGTCGATGCTCAACGTTAGGGGCACCGAAGAAGTTGAAAAACTGCAAAAAATAGTGGTCGAGGAAACCCGATTGGGGATTCCGTTGATCATTGGTTTCGATTTGATGCATGGTTACAAGACCATAAGTCCGATACCACTTGCCGAAGCGGCCAGCTGGGACCTTGAAGCCATTGGAATTTCGGCTGCTGTGGCAGCGGAAGAGGCAGCGGCCAGTGGCATCAACTGGACCTTTGCCCCCATGATCGATATTTCACGGGATGCCCGCTGGGGCAGGGTTATGGAAGGAGCCGGGGAAGACCCTTATTTGGGAAGTAAGATAGCATACGCCCGGGTCAAGGGTTTTCAGGGCGATGATCTTGCGGCAACCAATACCATCGCGGCTTGTGCCAAACATTTTGCTGGCTATGGGTTCTCAGAATCGGGAAGGGATTACAACACGGTCGATGTAGGCACTTCCACCTTGTACAATACCATTTTTCCACCGTTCATGGCCGCCATTGAAGCCGATGTGAAAACCGTTATGAACTCTTTCAATGAACTCAATGGTATACCAGCTACCGGTAACGGCTTCCTCCAAAGAACGGTTCTCAAAGAGGAATGGAAATTTAAGGGATTTGTGGTCTCCGATTGGGGCTCGATCAATGAAATGATCAACCATGGTTATGCCAAAGATGGCCAGCAGGCTGCTGAACTGGCCGCGAATGCGGGTTCCGATATGGACATGGAGTCTTACCACTATGTCAAGTATTTAGAGGGATTGGTTGATTCGGGCGCAGTGGATGAAGCATTGATCAATGATGCCGTCAAACGGATATTACGCGTAAAATTTGAACTGGGATTGTTCGATGATCCCTTTAGATATTGCGATCGAGAGCGTGAGAAACAGCTTATAGGGAGCAAAAAAAACATGGATGCCGTCCTCGACATGGCAAAGAAGTCCATTGTGTTGTTAAAGAACGAGGGCGGACTCTTGCCGTTACAAAAGAATGGCCTGAAGATTGGGCTCATCGGTCCGTTGGCAGATGACAAGGATAGTCCACTGGGGAGTTGGCGGTTGGCCGCCGATGACAATTCATCCGTTTCGGTCTTGGAAGGCCTGAAAGCCTATCAGGGGAATACGATCACCCATAAACAAGGAGTGGCGCTCACCCTGGAGAAACCTGCTTTCGTTCTGGAGACCAAGATCAATACCACCGATAGATCCGGTTTTGAAGAGGCCGTTCAAGCGGCGCGTAACCAAGATGTGGTGATCATGGTTTTGGGCGAACATGGATTCCAGACAGGAGAGGGCAGAAGCAGGGTATCGTTGGATTTGCCAGGACTGCAGCAAGAACTTTTGGAGGCCGTGTACAAGGTGAATAAAAATATTGTTTTGGTTCTGATGAACGGCAGGCCATTGGCCATCAATTGGGCAGACGAGAACGTTCCTGCCATTGTGGAGGCCTGGCATTTGGGATCCCAGAGCGGGCATGCCATTGCGCAAGTGCTCTATGGCGATTATAACCCCAGCGGGAAGTTGCCGATGACCTTTCCAAAAAATGTGGGACAGGTTCCGATCTATTATAACTATAAAAATACGGGCAGACCAACCATTCCAGCTCCCGATTTGGTTTTTTGGTCGCACTATACCGATATCGAGAATGAGCCATTGTACCCGTTCGGGCATGGTTTGGGCTACTCCAAGTTCAAGTATGGGGATTTGAAGCTCAGTGAAAATCGCCTAAGCGGGGAAGGAAAGATGCAAGTCTCTTTTACCCTTACCAATATGGGAAAGTACGAGGGTAAGGAAGTGGTGCAGTGTTACATTCGGGATTTGGTCGCCAGTGTTACCAGACCTGTCAAGGAATTGAAGGATTTTAAAATGGTCTCCTTAAAACCTGGGGAATCGCGGGAGGTGATATTCACTTTGGACAAGTCGAGCCTGGCCTTTTATTCCGCCAACAATAAGTGGGAAACAGAACCAGGGGACTTCAAGGTATTTGTCGGGGGGAGTTCCAAAACGGTGCTCGAAGGCGATTTTTCCTATGAACATTAGGTATAGATCAAATTTCCGTCGGACGAGGATCAATGGGGCAATATATCCTTCAAGAGTCCATAGGTAAACGTGCCCAATACGGCCGCAGCAATAACGATGAGCATGCTGAATACCCCGGTTCCCAACAAAATATACATGGGTCCGGGACAGGCACCGGCCAAGGCCCAGCCCAGTCCAAAAATCGATCCGCCGATCAGGTAACGCGCAATCCCCTTGTTTTTTGGTATTAAATAAATATCAGTGCCTTCGATGCTCTTGATTTTCGATTTCTTCAAAAACCATACCGACAATGCGCCCAAGATGACCGCGGAGCCTATGATTCCGTACATATGGAAAGATTGGAATTTGAACATCTCATAGATTCGGTACCAGGATACCGCCTCCGATTTTACCAGAACGATGCCAAAGAAAATACCAACGAGTAAGAATTTTAAATATTTCATGTACCAAATATTAAGGGTAATAAGAAGTGGGTCATGATCAAACCACCAATAAAAAATCCGATAACGGCAATGAGCGAGGGCAATTGCAGATTACTGAGTCCCGTTATGGCATGGCCCGAGGTGCATCCCCCGGCATACCGTGTGCCAAAGCCGACCAAAAAACCACCCAGGATCAATACGCCCAAGCCCTTCAAACTAAAGACGGAAGACCAACCATATATTTCGGAAGGCACCAAGGATTTCCCGACCTGTTCAAAGCCGAGCGCTCCCAATTCACTGACCGTTTTGGGGTTCAAATCGATTGTTGATCCATCCGATAAAAAAGTTACGGCAATAAAACCGCCTATGATTGCGCCCAGTACCACGATAAGGTTCCAGCGTTGGGCCCTCCAATCGAATTTGAAGAAATCGGCATATTTTCCACCGCCGCCCATGGCACACAAGGTCCGTAGGTTGGACGACATGCCGAAGGTTTTGCCAAAATAGAGCAGCAAGAACATGACCGCGGCGATCAAGGGCCCGGAAACGTACCATGGCCAAGGTTGTAAGAGAAAATCCATAAAATTTATTTTTGCAAATATAGTGGGAAATGATCGGTTGGGATGTAACGCTTGTTACATTGATGAGCAAATGCTCGATTTTTGACGACCACGGGCCGCTGCCATTGTTCTTTATTTTACCAGGGCCTCAAGCATTCGCTTGGCCCTGCCACAAACAAAGAACCACGTCTTTTTAAGACGTGGTTTTCCAGGTGTCGTGACCCCGACAAGATTACCAATGGTTTTCTTTTGGCGTCCCGCCTGAAAATGAAAGTCCATCGCGTTGGCACGCCATGTTTTTTATTTCAGAGCGTAATCTCAAAACCGAGGGTTTTGCATTACTTCATCAATAAAAAAATCCATCACCTGTGTGATGGACTTTTCGCTTTAAGTGACCCCGACAAGATTACCAATGGTTTTCTTTTGGCGTCCCGCCTGAAAATGAAAGTCCATCGCGTTGGCACGCCATGTTTTTTATTTCAGAGCGTAATCTCAAAACCGAGGGTTTTGCATTACTTCATCAATAAAAAAATCCATCACCTGGGTGATGGACTTTTCGCTTTAAGTGACCCCGACAAGATTCGAACCTGTAACCTTCTCATTCGTAGTGAGATGCGCTATCCAGTTGCGCCACGGGGCCTTTTTATTGCTATGGAACTCAATTTGGCCATCGGCCTACCCAGCAAACAAATTTGGCATTTGCAAAGGACGGCAAATATATTTCTTTTTACATTTAACCACAAACTAACGGCAATCTAAATCATGGATTTAAAAAGCTATATCAGGGATATCCAGGACTTCCCCACAGCTGGGGTGGTTTTCAAGGATATCACGCCCCTGCTGCAAGACAGGAAAGCTTTTGAGGCTACCCTAATCGCCCTGGTAGATTTGATCGGTCCCCAAAAAATCGATAAAGTGGTGGGCATGGAAAGCAGGGGTTTTTTCTTCGGGCCCCTTTTGGCGTTCCATTACAAGGCGGGATTTGTTCCGGTCCGCAAAACGGGCAAGCTACCTGCGGCCACGATTGGCCAGGCCTATCAACTGGAGTATGGAAGCGATCTGCTCGAGATACATAAAGATAGCATTCAAGCCGGGGAAAAGGTTTTGATCCATGACGATGTGCTGGCCACAGGTGGCACGGCAAAGGCAACATGCCGCTTGGTGGAACGATTGGGAGGGGAAATCGTGCTATGCAACTTTTTGATCGAACTCGATTTTTTGAACGGACGCGATACATTAAAACATGACCATCAGCTAAGGTCATTGCTGCATTATTGAGCTAGGGCCCGTGTGGTCACAAAATAACGCCAGGCAATCAAGGCCAACTGCAACTTGGAAGCTTTGGAGAGGTCCAAGCCTTTTTTGGAATAGGAGGGAAGAAGCACCTTGTTTATTTTGGCCAGCAGTTTGAAAATAGCAACGGTCATCCTTGTACTTTTCATCAAATATAGTCCCTTTCCGGAAAAAGAGGTCCTTCATGGGTTGCAGATCTCAAATGGCAAGTAGCCATGGCATCACAGGAGGGTCAAGACCAAGCTGAGTATCAGGATCAATAGAAATTTGGCAAAGGCAATCATTTTATTGGATTTTTGTTGAATCTTACATTTTTGAATGCGCAAAATGACCTAAAAACCGAGTCATTTGGCACAATTGGCATTCAAGATATAAAACAAAATGCGCTGTTGCCTATCCAAAAGGATTTATTAATATAATTGCATACAATATTGTAAGCTAAAAAACGATTTGCATATAATATATTTGGACGTGGTCTTGAATGATATTTTAAAATGTAATGTATAATTTAGGTTTAAGTTATAAAATGATACTTTTCAAGGAGCGATTTATGTGGGATTTGGCAAAAGCAAGGGCAATTTGTAATACAAAAGGGTGTTTTTCATCATTTTGATCCCAAAACAAAGCAAATCCGAAAACGAAAGCCTTCATTGGTTTCCAAAGGACTTTCATAACCTCCTCTTTCTTAATGGGTCAATTTTTGCGGCTGGATAAAGGGTATCCCCATCTATAACTTTGGTTATACAACTAAATCAATAGTTATTTAACAGTGGGGCTTTTCAGCATTTAAAGTGAAAAAATCGCTACCGACTTAAATGGTAGGCTTAGGCTATATTTGCAAAAAAACATTCCCATGCTTAACCTGGTGCTGATCATCTTCGGACTGATCTTTCTGATTCAAGGCGGCAATTGGCTATTGAAGTCGGCAGTATCTTTGGCCCTAAGCTTGAACATCCCCAAAATTGTCGTTGGAATGACCGTGGTTTCCTTTGCCACCTCCGCGCCCGAGCTGATCGTCAGCATCAAAGCGGCCATTGAAGGTTATCCCGATTTGGCATTGGGGAACGTCGTCGGGTCCAATATTGCTAATTTGGCCCTGGTACTGGGGATCACTGTTATGTTGGGACATATCGATGTGACCAAGAGTTTCTATACCATCAACTGGCCCATCATGATGCTGTCGTCCCTGATGTTTTTTGCCTTTATTTATTTTGACGGCACCTTGCAAAGGGATGAAGGAATCATTATGGTCGTTTGCCTTTTCCTTTTCTTGGTGTATCTGCTGCGCTTTCAAAAACCGGCGGTGATAGACGAATTGCCCGAAGATGACGAACCTTTGCCTTGGTACAAGACGGCGCTCTTTTTTGGTTTGGGCGGGATGGCCCTTTGGGGAGGGTCTGAGCTTTTGATTCATGGGTCGGTGGGCCTCGCCAGTGCATATGGCGTCAGCGAGCGGGCGATTGGGGTTACAGTGGTTTCCGTCGGTACAAGTATTCCCGAATTGGCCGCCTCGGTCATTGCGATGCTCAAAAAGGAAAAAGCCATTTCCGTGGGCAATTTGATCGGGTCGAATATATTCAACCTGTTGGCGGTGTTGGGCATCACGGCAATCATTACCCCCTTAAAAGCGATTGATCCCAGATTGTTGGGCAGCGATATTTTTTGGATGTTGGGGGTTTCTTTCCTCATACTACCGCTGGTTTTTTTGCCCAGGGGCATGCGACTGGGATGGCGTGATGGCATAATTCTTGTTGCCGTGTATTGCGCATTTGTCTATTTTACGCTCATTTAAAACCGAACCAGAACCATGCTTAGCATCCGTGCCTTTACCTTGCTGCTGTTACTTTCGGTCTGGTCGACCTTTGGGCAGCAGGATTTTTTACGGGGCAGGCTTTTAGATGCACAGACGCAGGAACCCATTCCCTTTGCCACGGTCCGGGTGAAAGGGTACGCCCTGGGCGTCATTTCCAATAGTGACGGGGGGTTTCAGATTCCCCAAAGATTCAAGGACCTGGGCGGCGATTTGGCCATCTCCTGCATGGGATACGAAACCAGGGAGATACCCCTGGCCGCGTTTTTGCCCGACCAGATCGCCATTGTTCGATTGGGGCCCGGGGTCTTACAGTTGTCGGAGGCCGTGGTGGTCGCGGAAAAGAAAAGAAGACTTTCGGCACGCGCGATCGTACGCAGGGCCATTGCTGCCATCCCCAAGAACTATCCCACCAACACCTTCTCCACCGTGGGCTATTACCGCGATTACCAGATACGTGATAGCAGCTATGTGAATTTGAACGAGGCCATCCTCGAGGTTTTTGACCGGGGTTTTCAGATGTCCGATAAAAGCACCTCACAGGTCAGATTCTATGATTACAACGAAAATATCGCCTTTGGGCGCGATACCCTGGCACAGGCGGCATACAACTATGAGAGTTGGGAAAAGGTGATCGACAAGGCCTTTCTCAAAAATTATGGGGGCAATGAATTTACCATCCTCAGGATACACGATGCCATTCGAAACCACGACATCAATTCCTACGATTTTGTGAACCGCTTCGATCAGGATTTGTTGGACAATCATGCCTTTACTAAAGAAGACAATACCTATTTGGCGGATGAGGTATTGTATACGATCAGTGTGCGAAAGGTTTTTCCGGCCTACAGCGCCCTGGGCACCCTTTATATTTCCAAACGTGATTTTTCCATCCACAAAATGGTCTATGCCCTTTACAACAATACCAAACAATATGAGGGGGTGGTAAAAGGACGGCTGCCAAAGGACAAAAGATTGATTTTCGAGGTCAGTACCGAATACCATCGAATAGGGGATAAAATGTACCTGAACTACATTTCGTTCCGCAATACGTTTCAACTCCGTCTGCCGCCCTTGTTCAATGTTAGGGGAATAGTGACTAAAATACAATCGGAGTTCTTTCAAGTGGAATTCGATCAAATGCCAAATTTTGAAACGGCCATCTTGCCCAAAAATTACAGATTCAAATTCAAGGGCGACAGGTTGAAGTTCAAGGAAATCGAAGTGGATTCAACTTATGTACGCCTTTTTCCCGACCTCACCAAGTTCGAATCCGAAGACATGTTCCGGCAACTTTCTACGAGAGGCATTTTGAAACGTGTAGAGCAAAAAAATCTCAGTGTGGAATTCGGGGATATCAGGGACGTTCACGGTAATCTGCTCCATGCCCCACGGTATCAGGACTATGACCAGTTCCGTGAGTTTTTTGTACAACAGGTGAAACCCTTTGTCACCATCCCGGCCGACACGCTCTTCATGAAGAAAGATAGGCCCATATTCAAAGACCAGCCCATTTTAAAGCCCGAAAATTTTGGGGACTATTGGATGAATACGCCCCTCAAGACCATAAAAGATTAGGCCTATGCCTTACAAGTTGAACCTTTGTACATTGCTGCTGTTTTTTTACGGTCTGTTCCTTTTTGGGCAAGAAAATGCTTTCCTAAGGGGCAGGCTTTTAGATGCCCAGACCCAGGAACCCATTCCCTTTGCCACGGTCCGGGTGAAGGGGTACGCCGCTGGGCGTGATCTCCAATAATGACGGGGGGTTTCAGATACCCCAAAGATTCAAGGACCTGGGCGGCGATTTGGTGATCTCCTGCATGGGATACGAAACAAGGGTAATCCCCCTGGCCGCGTTTTTACCAGACCAGATCGGCATTGTTCGATTGGGGCCCGGGGTCTTACAATTGTCCGAAGCCGTGGTGCGTGCGGAAAAGAAAAGAAGGCTTTCTGCAATACAGATAGTACGCAGGGCCATAAAGGCCATTCCGGAAAATTATCCCATGCGTGCGTTTGCAACTATTGGATATTACAGGGATTACCAGCTAAAAAAGGATAAATACGTCAATCTGAACGAGGCTATCTTGGAAGTTACAGATCTTGGTTTTGGCAGTTATGACCATTTGTCCTCAAAAGTCAGGATATATGATTACCAAAGCAATAAAACCTTTGCGCAAGATTTTCGAGGTAAATTTAAGTACGACTATAAGTCCTTTAACAAGTTCATTGATAAGGCATATCTATATGGTTATGGGGGCAATGAATTTACCATCCTCAGGATACACGATGCCATTCGTAACTACAAGGTGAATTCTTTTGATTTTGTCAATGTTTTGGAACGCGACTTGGTCAATAATCATTTTTTCAAGAAGGAGGGGGATATACGCCAAGATGATGAGGTTTTATACACGATCACCTTTAGGCAATCCCTTCAAAAATATTTGGCTTATGGAAAAATGTACATATCAAAAAAAGATTATGCAATCCATAAAATGGAATATGTGCTCTATGACCGTTTTCGGAAAGCGGAAAATGGACAAATAAACAAGCACGGAGATAATTTAGAGACCATTTTTGAAGTCGCAATTGAATATAAAAGGGACTTTGGAAAAATGTTTCCCAACTATATTTCATTCTACAACACGTTTGAAGTGAGCCAGCCTCCGGAGTTCGTAGTAAAGGAGGTTTTTTTAGATGGGCCCAGAGGCTGCTTTGTAGTAAGGTTCAATGATTTTGTGGATATAAAAACGGCAGAAAGAAAGGCAAATTATGACATTCGTTTTGAGGGTGAGAAAATAGAGGTTAAAAGGGTAAAAGTGTTTGATATTGAAGTAGAATTGTATCCAGAATTAGGAAATGGAGCCTTTACTGTTATGGTTGGGAAATTGGCAGCCGCCCAAAATAAAAGACTGGATTTAATGAAGATGCTGTCCGCAGAGGTCACTGAGGTATTAAATAAAAGGGAAACGGCGAAGGTCAATGAAATGAAGTATCAAACCTATAGGCAATTTCGCGAGTATTTTGTCCAAGAAATACGGCCGAATGGGATTCCCAACCAGGATACATTGTTTATGAAAAAGTATATTCCCATTTTTGAGGATCAACCTATCTCAAAACCGGACAATTTTAAAGATTATTGGATGAATACGCCCCTTCAAAAAGTGGAAAACTAAAAAACCGCCCCTTAACGAACAGGAAGCGGTTTTTGATTTAACAACAAATTAGTCTTAATTATAGCTTGGCCGATTTTACGGTTTTAATGATCCTGCCGGCTATTTTATAAGGGTCACCGTTGGAGGCGGGCCGTCTATCTTCCAGCCATCCTTTCCAGCCACTTTCCACCGTGGCGATCGGAATACGGATCGAGGCGCCCCTGTCGGAAATGCCATAACTGAAATCATGGATGGAAGCGGTTTCGTGCTTCCCGGTCAAACGCTGGTCATTGAATTCTCCATATACGGCAATATGCTCTTCGACCACTGGCCTGAAGGCTTCACATATTTTTTCATAGACCGCTTTGGAACCTGCGGTACGCAAAGTGGAGTTCGAGAAATTCGCGTGCATTCCCGATCCGTTCCAGTCCATATCCTTGCCCAAAGGTTTTGGGTGGTACTCGATATAGTAACCGAATTTTTCGGTCAATCGATCCAGAAGGTAACGTGCCACCCACAATTCGTCCCCGGCCAGTTTGGCACCTTTGGCGAACAATTGGAATTCCCATTGCCCACAGGCCACTTCCTGGTTGATGCCCTCAAAATTGATGCCGGCCGCAATGCAAAGATCTGCATGCGCTTCCACCAATTCCCTTCCATGGGTGTTTTTACCGCCCACCGAGCAATAGTACATGCCCTGTGGCGCAGGGTAACCGCCTATTGGGAAGCCCAATGGCAATTGGGTATGGGTGTCCATGATGAAATATTCCTGTTCAAAACCGAACCAAAAATCATTGTCGTCATCGTCAATGGTTGCCCTACCATTGGAAACGTGCGGCGTGCCATCGGCATTCATCACTTCGGTCATCACCAAAAAACCGTCCTTTCTTTCCGGGTCTGGGAAAAGGGCCACCGGCTTCAACAAACAATCTGACGAACCGCCTTCGGCCTGCCTTGTTGAACTTCCGTCGAACGACCATACCGGACAATCTTCCAATTTGCCGCCAAATTTGTTCACGACTTTTGTTTTACTGCGCATGTTCTGTGTGGGGAAATAACCATCTAACCAGATGTATTCTAATTTTGTTTTGCTCATAATATGCGGTTGTTAATTTTAAATTTTTGGATTAGCAAAAATATGTTTTTTGTTGAATTATGCGATATTTATAGGGGGTAAAATTGCAGATTTTACATATTATTCCCAATACCCCCAATTTGCGGGGGGTATTTTGTCGGAAATTAATTTTTTTAACGATATATTATTAAATCGGTAATTGTTAATTTAGCGCCGAATTAATCACTGATCCATGTCGAAACAACGCTTTGATGCCATTTCCGAAAGCAATAACAGAGGCCGAATAAAGATTACCGAAAGGGCGAGACGCTCAGAATATTTTGCGATCAACGTGTTCAATGAAGAGCGCATGCTGCAACATTTGACCAAGGATGCCCTTGAAAGTGTGAAAAGCGCTATCTATTCGGGCTCCAAAATTGATCGTAAAATTGCCGACCAAGTGGCCGAGGCCATGAAGGGATGGGCCATTGCCATGGGTGCTACCCATTATACCCATTGGTTCCAGCCCCTTACGGGGGCCACGGCAGAAAAGCATGATGCCTTTTTCGATCTTTTGCCCAATGGCAAGGCCTTGGAAAAATTCGGCGGTGGACAATTGGTACAGCAAGAACCTGATGCCTCCAGCTTTCCAAGTGGTGGCCTGCGGAATACCTTTGAAGCAAGGGGCTATACAGCTTGGGATCCCACATCGCCTGCCTTCGTTTACGACACCACCCTTTGCATTCCAACCATTTTCGTATCCTATACCGGAGAGGCACTCGACAATAAGGCCCCTTTGTTAAGGGCACTAAGCGCCGTTGATGAAGCCGCTACCGCCGTGGCTCGGTACTTCGATAAGAACGTTTCCAAGGTGAATGCCACCCTGGGCTGGGAACAGGAATATTTCCTGGTCGATAAGGCCTTGGCCTATTCCCGCCCGGATCTTTTAATGACAGGGCGAACCTTGATCGGCCATTCGGCGGCAAAAGGACAACAATTGGATGACCATTACTTCGGGGTTATCCCGCAAAGGGCCATCAGTTTTATGAAAGCCTTGGAAAAGGAGTGCACCAAATTGGGCATTCCCGTAAAGACCAGGCACAATGAGGTAGCCCCTAACCAGTTCGAGCTCGCCCCGGTTTTTGAGGAAGCCAATTTGGCCGTCGATCACAATTTATTGCTGATGGACGTGATGGAGAAGATTGCCGATAGGCATCATTTCAGGGTACTCTTCCACGAAAAGCCCTTTGCAGGGATCAATGGTTCGGGAAAGCACAACAACTGGTCGTTGGCCACCGATACGGGGGTAAACCTGCTCAGTCCAGGATCAACCCCTATGAAAAACCTGCAGTTCCTTACTTTTTTCATCAATACCATCAAGGCGGTCGACGCATATGAAGAACTGTTGCGTTCCTCGATTGCTTCCGCCAGCAATGACCATCGTTTGGGGGCGAACGAAGCGCCGCCGGCCATACTTTCCATCTTTATTGGGAAACAATTGAGTGAGGTGCTTGACGAATTGGAAGGCGTTTCGCAAGGAAAGCTGTCCCCCGAGGAAAAAACCGAGCTGAAACTGAACGTAGTCGGTAAGATTCCCGAGATATTAGTGGACAATACCGATCGCAATCGTACCTCCCCCTTTGCCTTTACGGGGAATAAGTTTGAGATGCGCGGTGTAGGCGCCAAGACCAATTGTGCCAAACCGATGACCGTTCTGAACACCATCGTGGCGAAACAGTTGTTGGCTTTTAAAAAAGAGGTCGACAGTTTGATTGATAAAAAGAACCTCAAAAAAGATGAGGCGGTTTTCAATGTCTTGCGGGAATACATCAAAACCTCCAAACGGATCCGTTTCGATGGGGATGGTTATAGCGACGCATGGGAGAGGGAAGCGCTAAAAAGGAAGTTGAGCAACAACAAAAATACCCCATCGGCCCTGCAGGTACTCACCACCAAGGAAAGCCTCGAACTCTTCAAATCGATGAAGGTCATGAGCGAGACCGAGGTGAGGGCCAGGCAGGAAGTGGAATTGGAGGCCTATATCCTGCATCTGCAGATTGAGGGCAGGGTACTCAACGAACTGGTCTATAACCATGTGGTGCCTGCCACCATTGAATATCATAACAAGCTCATCACCAATGTTTTGGGACTCAAGGAAATCTATGGTGCCGCGCACAAGGCCTTGTCGAATGCGCAATTGTCGATCATTGAACAGATCGCGGAACACCTGGCAGAGTTGAAAAAGAAGACCGATGCCATGACCGAAGCCAGAAAGAAGGCGAACAAACTCACAGACAGCCATAAAAAGGCCTTTGCCTATTGCAACGATGTGAAGCCCTATTTTGAAGAAATAAGGATACATTGTGATAAACTCGAACAGCTCGTCGATAACCAGTCCTGGCCCTTGACCAAGTATCGTGAATTATTGTTCATCAAATAATTGGCCAACCGAAGGCGGAAAATATGTGGATGCCCGCAGCATGGCCATTCCCCTATTTTTAAGCTTTTACTTAAAATATCTTGATTATCGACCACTGATTTAGGCGGTCTTTTTCAGGATTCCCTTATTTTTGACAAAACATGATCTATGGATACGTCCAGTAGCGAACGATATCAACAAAGGGGCGTTTCCGCCGCCAAGGAGGATGTGCACAACGCCATTAAAAAGATAGATAAGGGCCTCTATCCCAAGGCGTTTTGCAAAATCGTTCCCGATTACCTTACCGAAGACGAGGACTATTGTTTGGTGATGCACGCCGATGGCGCGGGCACCAAATCTTCCCTGGCCTATATGTATTGGAAAGAAACCGGGGATATTTCGGTATGGAAGGGGATTGCCCAAGATGCCTTGATCATGAATTTGGACGATTTGATTTGCGTGGGCGCCACCAATAATATTTTGCTGTCTTCGACGATAGGTCGCAATAAAAACCTGATTCCAGGGGAAGTGATTTCAGCCATCATCAACGGGACGGAAGAATTGATCCAAGACCTCAAAAAACATGGTATCGTCATCCATTCAACCGGCGGGGAAACGGCCGACGTCGGCGATTTGGTGCGCACGATCATCGTAGATTCCACGGTAACCGCAAGAATCAAACGCGATGAGGTGATCGATAACGCCAATATACGGGCAGGCGACCTGATCGTCGGCCTCGCTTCTTTCGGACAGGCTTCCTACGAAAAGGAATATAACGGGGGTATGGGCAGCAACGGACTCACATCGGCGAGACATGATGTTTTTTCGAAGTATCTGGCACAAAAATATCCGGAAAGCTACGATGCTGCCGTGCCGGAAAATTTGGTGTACTCCGGGAAGGCCAAACTCACCGACGGCGTGCCCGACTCTCCCTTGAATGCGGGAAAATTGGTACTTTCCCCCACCAGGACCTATGCGCCGATCATCAAGGCCATCCTGAAGAAATACACCTCCGCGAATATCCATGGCATGGTGCATTGCAGCGGGGGGGCACAGACCAAAATCCTACATTTTGTCGATGACCTTCATATCATCAAAGACAATTTATTTCCCATTCCGCCACTCTTCAAGTTGATACAGGAACAGTCCGGAACCGACTGGAGAGAAATGTACCAGGTGTTCAATTGTGGACACCGTATGGAACTTTATGTCAATCCGGAAGTGGCCGACCCATTGATCCAGATTGCCGCAAGTTTTCGGGTCGATGCGCGAATCGTGGGCAAAGTGGTCGAAAGTAAAACCAAAAAACTCACCATAGAAAGTGAGTTCGGGACCTTCATTTATCAATAATGGCTTCGTTTGGCCACGGAGATTTCATACAGATTGGGATGGCTGCAAGATTTGATTTTAATGCGTGCACCGCCTCCCAAACCCACCATTTGTCGAATATCCGTAATTAACGAAAATACCCATACGATTCCCGGATTTAATACGTTCTTTTATTATAAAAAAGCGTTATGGAAAGAAAAGAATTCTTAAGAAGTTTAGGGGCAGGTGCGGCCTTTGCGGTCATATTTCCCTGTGTTCAGGGCTGCTCGAAAGACGATACCCCTGGAGAAGTAAAGCAGGTGCCCACCAATGTCGATTTTACCATAGATCTCAATGCCGCGGAAGCGGCCCCATTGAAGAACAACGGCGGGTTTATTCTTAAAAATGATGTGGTGGTGGTGAAGAACCTGCAAGGCGAATACATAGCGGCGAGCCAAATATGCAGCCATCAAGCCTATGATCAGGTTCGCTTCATCAATCAAGAGGGCGGTATTTTTTATTGCGACGTTCATGGTTCCCGGTTCGAACAAGATGGCAGTCCGCTGAACCAAGTCGATAACAACCCTCCCAAACCTTTGAAAATTTTCAATGTTGAGCTTTCAGGTGACCTTTTGAGGGTTTTCGAATAAAAGTGGCACTGATTTTGTAATTATGCAACCCATGAAAAAGATTTGGCTCGGTATCGCTATGTTTTCGTTGTCGATATTTGCTTCGGCTCAGGATTGGCAGCCAGACTATGCCTTGGCGCTCACCAAGGCCGAAGCAACCAAAAAGCCATTGATCGTGGTGTTTGCCGGCACCGACTGGTGCGCTCCCTGTATAAAACTGGATCGGGAAGTTTGGCAATCGGCAACTTTCAAGGACTATGCCAAGGATCATTACGTGCTGTATCGCGCCGATTTTCCCAGAAAAAAATCGAACCAACTTTCGCAAGAACGCACCCTCACAAACAACCTATTGGCCGAGCGTTTTAATCCAGAGGGCCATTTTCCCCTGGTGATCGTAATCGATTCCAAGGAGCAGGTGCTGGGGAGCACTGGCTACCGAAAGCTGCCTCCGGAGCAATATATCTCACTTCTAAATACATTTTTAAAGTGAGGGCCCTGATGCCCTTACTTTTTTGTCTGATGGTCCTCAATTTTTATGGGCAGGATCGGAAGTACGTCACGGTCAGCAAGACCCTAAAACTCATGGGCAGCCGGTTTGATATTACGGTGGTGGCCGTGAACGAAGAACTGGGCTATATCAACATCGATGAGGCGGTTGCCGAAATTACAAGGATCGAGAAACTCATCTCTTCATGGGATCAAGAATCGGAGACTTCGCTTATCAATCGCAATGCTGGCATTCAACCGGTCAAGGTGAGTCTGGAACTCTTCAAATTGATAGAGCGCGCCAAACAGATTTCAGAAATCACCGATGGGGCCTTTGATATTTCCTATGCCTCTATGGATGAAGTATGGAAGTTCGACGGTTCCATGAAACGCATGCCCAGCGAAGAAGACATCAAAAAATCGGTGGCCAAGGTGGGTTATCAGAAAATCATCCTGAATGAACAAGACCATAGCGTTTTTCTGAAACAGCCGGGAATGAAAATATCTTTTGGTGCGATCGGGAAGGGCTACGCAGCCGATAAGGCCAAAGAACTGTTGGTCGCCAACCAGGTGGTTGCTGGCATTATCAATGCTGCTGGGGATCTCACCACTTGGGGTACCAAGGTAAGTGGCGAGAAATGGTTGATCGGGATTGCAAACCCTCTGTCCAAAGACAAGATATTCTCATGGTTGCCCATCGTTGAATCTTCAGTGGCCACCTCAGGGAACTATGAAAAATACGTCATCTTCGGAGGTAAAAAATATACCCATATCATCGATCCCAGAACAGGCTATCCCGCCTCGGGTATCAACAGTGTATCCATATTTGCAAAGAGTGCGGAACTTTGCGACGCTTTGGCAACTGCCGTTTTTATCATGGGCAAGGAAGCGGGCATTTCTTTGATCAACCAATTGGGGGGTACCGAAGTGATATTGGTCGATGACCAGAACAAAATCTATAAAAGCAATGGCATTATGTTCGAAAGTGAACCGCAATGACCAAAAAGTCCATCTCATGAAAAGGGGACATGGCGGCCAAATAATATTTAGTACCTTTCTGTTATGAAAAAGTTGATTGTACCCTGTTTGTTTTTACTGTTGACATCCTCCTGTGTGGTGGTCAAGCAATATGATATGGTGTATATCAACGATGAGGAAATGTTGTTGTCGGCCAAAGCAGCGGAACAGTTCGAGACCAACTTCCAAATCTATCGTGAAGCCGCTGCAGGAGCTAATGGGGGAAAAGCGGGTGGTGGTTGCGGGTGCAATTAATAATCATGGGATACGAATTGCCCCGATTCAATGCCTTTTCCATGGTTCGAGATGACTTCAGACAATACGATTTAACCCAAATGGCGATTTGAAAACCTATTTGTGCCTTTTGATGATCACTTACGTTCTGGCGGGAAACGCCCAGACCGATGTCAACACATACAAGAAAAGGGTGTTGGAAACTGCGGAAATTGACTTGTTGTTCAGTTATTACGGGCAGGACGGGCAAAATGCGGCGGTTACGGGAGGCCAAGGCACCGAAGAACTGACCGACGCCACCTCCAGCATCGTGGTCAGCATTCCCATGAACGAAGATGCCGTTTTAACGGTAGATGTTGGGATTTCTGCATACAGTTCGGCTTCATCAAGCAATATCAATCCTTTCGATGGCGATCCCAATCGGCCTGCCAGTCCGTTCAGCGCCTCCTCGGGAGCGTCCCAAAGCGATGCCCTCGTCCATTTTAACCCCAGTTATACCTATAGCACTGACGATAGAAATTCGGTTTGGTCGGGCAACCTGTACGTATCATCCGAATACGATTATTTTTCGATAGGTTTTGGAGGTGGATATGCCCGTTTGTTCAATGAGAAGAACACCGAGCTCAGTTTGAGCGGGAAGGTTTATCTAGACCGATGGAATCCACAATATCCCATCGAATTGAGAACAGGTTTTTTCGATTCCCGTACAACGGGTATCGGTACCTATGACCCATTGTTCACCCCTTTCGATAAAGTGAACCGAAATACCTACAGCCTGTCGTTCGGCCTTTCCCAAATTTTGGGTAAGAAATTGCAAGCCTCGGTATTCATGGATTTGGTACGCCAAAACGGACTCTTGAGCACGCCTTTTCAAAGGGTGTATTTTGGGGATACCAACGATTTTTTTGTCGCTGATTTTCAACTGGCCGACGATGTGGAACGCCTTCCCGATTCCCGCTTGAAGATTCCGATCGGGGCCAGGCTCAATTATTATTTGAACGATACCTTTATTCTACGCAGCTATTATCGTTTCTATTACGATGATTGGGGCATCATGGCGCACACGGCAAATCTTGAAGTTCCTATAAAATTGGGGGATTCTTTTGTGGCTTATCCCTCATACCGTTATTATACCCAGACCGCGGCCGATTATTTTTACCGAAAAGAGACCGCATTGTCAACAACAGCCTACTATACCTCAGATTACGACCTTTCGGCCTTCAGTGCCCACCAATACGGGATGGGCATTCGTTACAAAGACATCTTCACCCAAGCCAAAATATGGATGTTTGGCCTAAAAGCGGTCGATCTTCGCTTGAACAAATACGATCGGAGCGATGGCCTCAACTCGTTCATCATTACCTTGGGGACCACTTTTGTGGGCGACTAGACCCTATCGGCCAACTTCCGATATACTGTTCTTCTGCCAAAAGATTACGGGGGAATGGCTCAAAAAAATCGTAAATTCGCAGTCCAAGTGAAGGAACTACATGATTGATAAATTAAATATAGTAAAGCAAAGGTTCGATGAGGTCTCCGACCTGATCATTCAACCCGATGTGATATCGGATCAGAAGCGCTATGTGCAGCTGAACAAGGAATACAAAGATTTGAAAGCCCTTGTCGAAAAACGTACACAATACCTCGAATTGACCAATAACATCAACGAGGCGGAGGAAATCATTGCCGATGGCAGTGATACGGAGATGATGGAAATGGCCAAATTACAATTGGAGGAGGCCAAAAATGCGCTTCCGATCTTGGAGGAAGAAATCAAGTTCATGCTGGTACCAAAAGATCCGGAAGATGCCAAAGACGTGGTGATGGAAATCCGCGCGGGCACGGGCGGGGACGAGGCGAGCATCTTTGCGGGCGATCTTTTCAGGATGTACACCAAATATTGTGAATCGAAAGGGTGGAAGACCAATGTGATCGATCTCAGTGAGGGTACCAGCGGCGGGTACAAGGAAATCCAATTTGAGGTGACCGGCGAAGATGTGTACGGTACCCTGAAGTTCGAGGCCGGGGTGCACCGCGTACAACGGGTACCACAGACCGAAACCCAGGGAAGGGTGCATACCAGTGCCGCCACGGTCATGGTATTGCCGGAAGCTGAAGATTTTGATGTTCAGATCGATCCCAAGGACGTGCGGATCGATTTTTTCTGTTCCTCGGGCCCGGGGGGGCAGTCGGTGAACACCACCTATTCGGCAGTGCGTTTGACCCACCTGCCCACAGGCCTGGTCGCCCAATGCCAAGATCAGAAATCACAACATAAGAACAAGGATAAAGCTTTCATGGTCTTGCGTTCGCGCTTATACGATATGGAGTTGGCCAAAAGACAGGAAGCGGATTCGGCCAAAAGAAATTCCCAGGTAAGCAGTGGCGACAGGTCGGCAAAGATCAGGACCTACAATTATCCACAGGGCAGGGTTACCGACCATAGGATCGGACTTACCTTATATGACCTGCAGAACATCATCGATGGCGATATCCAAAGAATAGTGGAAGAACTTCGCTTGGTAGAGAATACCGAGAAATTAAAAGAGGCCTCGGAGATTTTCTAATTCCATCACAAATGACCACCGAAGAACTCATAGCCCAAATACACCTCAAGCAATCATTCCTCTGTATCGGACTCGATACCGATCTGGAAATGATACCGCCCCATCTATTGGAGGAGGAAGATCCCTTGTTTGCCTTCAACAAGGCCATTATAGACGCGACACATCACCTTTGTGTGGCATTCAAGCCCAATACTGCTTTTTATGAGGCCTATGGTATCAAGGGTTGGAACGCTTTGGCCAAGACTAATCGATACATCAAGGAAAACCATCCGCAAATCTTTACCATTGCCGATGCCAAACGGGGCGACATCGGTAATACCTCCACCCGCTATGCCAAGGCTTTTTTCAACGAGATGAATTTCGATGCCGTCACCATATCCCCCTACATGGGAAAAGATTCAGTGGAACCTTTTCTGGCATTCAAGGATAAACATACCATCTTACTGGCTTTGACTTCGAACGAAGGCGCTTTTGACTTCCAGACCCAGGTTGCCGATGGGATGCCCCTGTACAAAAAGGTGCTGAAGGTGTCACAATCCTACGAAAATGCCGATCGGCTAATGTATGTGGTAGGGGCTACGAAAGCGGAACATCTGGCAGAAATCAGGCAAATGGTACCCAACAGTTTTCTACTGGTGCCCGGCATTGGTGCCCAGGGGGGGAGTTTAAAGGAGGTATGCAGGTATGGGATGAACCCACAGGTGGGGCTATTGGTCAACTCTTCCCGTGGCATTATATATGCCTCGGCAAACAAGGACTTTGCAGCGGTCGCTGCCAAAAAAGCGCAGGAAATTCAAGTACAGATGCGGGGGGAACTTGCAAAAATGCAATAAAACGCTACTGGACCAGATTTTCCAACATTCTTTTTATTTTTTCGGCCTTCTGCTCGAAAAATTCCACCAATCTTCTATCGGTCACTTCCAAATTGGAAGCCTTTTCCAAAAAACTTTGATATTGGTATTCCAACATACTGATCGTATGGCTACCAGCGGTGATCGGTGTTACCGTTCCTACTTTACAATATTGATTTTCCATAGTCTTATTGCTAGTTCTTTCAAATATACGCAGCAGACCATTTTTTGGATTTGACCAATCGTTATATTTAACATAAAACCGGTTCATTTGATGATTGGTTAACATAACCTTATCATTGTGAATAAGAAATTCCCTATGGAATTGTTAAAATAATCGATAAAACGTTTTTGCCGTTGAAAAGTTTAATACATTGCCGGGTCGTCGAATGAAGGTCGATTTCCTAAAGATTTATGCTAAGCCACACCACCTATATTCATGCACATTCCGATGTTTGGGTAACCTTCGTGCATGGTGCCGGGGGGAGTTCGACCATTTGGTACAAACAGTTGAAGGCCTTCAAGGAACATTTTAATGTGCTCTTGCTGGATCTTCGAGGCCATGGCAATTCGAAATCCACGTTCAAGGATGCTTTTAAGGAGCATTACACCTTCGATGCCATTACGGATGATATTGTGGAAGTCATCGACCATAAACAGATCAAAAAATCTCATTTTATCGGAATATCCCTAGGTACCATCTTGATCCGCAACCTCGCGGAACGCCATCCGGAACGTGTGGAAAGTATGATTTTGGGAGGGGCCATCATGAAGTTGAATCTCAAGTCACAATTCTTGATGCGCTTGGGCATCCTTTGTAAATCGGTTATTCCGTATCTATGGTTGTACCGATTTTTTGCTTTCATCATGCTGCCCAACAGCAATCACAGGGAATCACGATTGCTCTTTGTAAGGGAAGCCAAGAAATTATATCGGCAAGAATTCATAAGATGGTTTCGACTCACCTCTGAAATCAATCCCTTGTTAAGGTTGTTCCGCACAGCGGATATCAAAATTCCTACCCTGTACGTCATGGGCGGGGAAGATTATTTGTTTTTACCCTCGATCAAAAAGGTGGTAAACAAGCACAGTATGAGCAGCCTGGTGATGATCCAGTATTGCGGTCATGTGGTGAACGTTGAGCAACCGATACTTTTTAACAATATAGTTATCGGGTATTTAAACAATGTGCCCCGCTAACCCGAATAGGACTTCTTTAAATTGTAAATCAACTTCATGATAAATCTTAAGAAAGGTATCGCTTTTTGCAGCCTGCTGCTTTTTGCATTCAATGGATTCGCACAGGATGGAGCTTGTGCATGCTGTACCGAAAACCATGGCGATTTCGATTTTTGGATCGGTCAATGGGAGGTTAGCAACCCCGATGGTACTCCAGCAGGGACCAACCGCATTGAAAAGATCCAATCGGGATGTCTGGTGCAGGAACAATGGCTCAGTGCCGATGGACAATTATCCGGGACCAGTTTTAACTTTTATAACACAAAATCAGGGCAATGGGAACAACTTTGGGTCGATAGTATGGGCAGTACCCTTAAATTGTCCGGGAATCGCCTTGAAGACCGCATGGTGCTCGCTTCCGAACCTTTTGTGCTTACCGATGGCAATACCTTCGTCAACCGGATCACCTGGACCCTGATGCCCGATGGTCAGGTGCGCCAACTTTGGGAATTGTTACAAGACGATCAAGTGGTGAATACCCTTTTCGATGGCCTCTATAAAAAGTCCGAATAAAGAAAGCCGACCCATTTCGGGATCGGCTATTCCTATTGGTTATGAACAATTCTCCTCTTTAACCTCCGTATCCCGGATTCTGTACTATTAACGGATTGGTATCGGTCTCCGTTTGTGGAATCGGAAATACCAAAGCATTGTCGTTGAAGGGCAAGGGACCTACATTCTGTTCAAATCTTTTGATGTCATGAATCAAAAAACCTTCGAATGCCAATTCGAGTTGTCGTTCATTAAAAATAAGGTCGAGCGTCAGTGGGCCTACCAAGGGAATCGCATTGGAACGGGCCCGTAAGGCGTTGATTTCAGTCAACGGATCCAAGCCAAGGGCGGTACCTTCCCTGAAATTGCATTCCAGTCGGATCAGGTGCATATCGGCAATCCTGAAAATAGTAATGTTGGCGAACTGGTTGGTGTATTTGGAACTCAATACCTGGTCGTTGTCAGGACTGATATAGAAGAATGCGGCACGATCATCATTGAGCGGGTCATCGAAGAGGTTGTAGTAGGCCTCCTGAATCCTCACATCACCTCCTCGACCCCCATTTTCTTGGGAGGCATAAAAATTGACCAATTGATTGATCCCTGTTTGGGTAGTCACTTGAAAGGCGAAAATATCTTCCGAACTGTCGGTATCATTGTTAAAGGCTCCGGCGAATGTTGGGGTCAGTACATGGCCCGAATTGACCAGCACATCGTTCGCGGCATCGCGTGCCGCCGCGTAATTGCCCTGCTGCAGATAAACCCTTGCCAACAATGCCTGGGCCGCGAACTTATCGGCATAGAAACCATTGGCCCCGGGCAAAAGGGAGTAGGCGTCCTGGGCGTCAGCAATTACTTGTGCATAAACTTCGTCCACGGAATTTCGAGCGGCATCCAAGGGAACCGAATAATCAAGAATACCGCTTAACCTTAAGGGGACACCGGGTTGGCCATTGGGCTGCCCAGCGATATAGGGCGCACCGTAATTCCTCACCAAATCGAAATAGGCGAGCGCGCGTAAAAATTTCGCTTCCCCCTCGATCCTGTCCCTCTCGTCATCGCTACTGGTAACAATATCGATATTGTCGATGACCAGGTTGGCTTGGTTGATGCTTTCATAACTATTGACCCAAATGGTTTCCACAAAGAAATTGTCTACCAGTAAGCTTTTCGTATAGGCTTGCCTTGGGTCGAAAAAGGTACCGCCCCAGACCACTTGATCGGTAGTGCCCAAGAGGTCGGTCATCAATTGTAATTCCCCACCATAGGTATCTCCTTGGCCCATTTCATCATAGGTTCCAATAAGAATCGCTGATATGTTGGCTTCAGAAGTAATGGCCAACTCCCCGGGGAGGTTGTCGGTCGGGTTGATTTCCAATCTGTCTTCACATCCTAAAATCACGATGGAACATAATGCCAGAATTGATAATTTATATGATTTCATGTCTGTTTTTTTTAAAAATTAAGGTTAAGACCGATGGTATATGTTTTGGCGGGTGGCGAAGAGTAGAATGTTTGTCCCGGATTATTGGACCCATTGACATCACTTCTGGCCTCGGGGTCTTCAAAGGCATAATCGGTGAAGGTGAGCAGGTTCAAACCGGCAAAGTAAACGCGCAGCTTGCTGAAGCCCATTTTATCCACGACCGAGCTGGGGAGCGAATAGCCCAGGGTTAGATTGCGCAGGCGTATAAAATCGGCCTCGTCCAAAAATCGGGTTGAATTCGCCGTTCCGTTACCTCCGAAGAGCCGCGCTTGGGGAATGTTCGTAATATCTCCCGGTTGCTGCCATCTGGCCAATTGATCCCTACTTTGATTGTCGTAGAAGTCCCCGTTCACCGATTGGAAAACCCCACCCCCGTTATAGATACTTGCGCCCCATTCGCCTTGAAAGGTAAAGGAGAAGTCCAATCCTTTATAGGTGATGGAGTTGGTGAGTCCTCCAATCCATTCGGGAAAGGGGTTGCCGACAACGATTCGTTGGGCCTCATTGGGATCGGTGGTCGTATTCCTGTTCAGGGTGCCGTCACCGTTATCGCTGTTGATATAATAAAGCGCATCCCCATTATCTGGATTGACCCCTGCGTATTCCCGCAAATAGAATGCGGCCACACTGTTGCCGACCCGGTTGATGTTTTGACCGTTGACGATGTCGGCATTGTCATTGGGCAACGACAAAATTTCATTCACGTTTTGGCCCAGGTTGAAATTGGTAGTCCATGTAAAGTCGTCGGTTTCCATGTTTCTGGTGTTGAGCACGATTTCAACCCCCTTACCCCTCAACTTTCCAATATTCCGATTGATGATATCCGATCCACTGCTCGGCACCAAAGGCACGGCAAAGAGCAATCCATCGGTGTCCTTGACGTAGTAATCGAGCTCCCCGGTAATTTTGTTATCCAGAAAGCCAAATTCAGCGCCAAAATCGGATTGTTTCGATTTCTCCCAGGTAAGGTCCGGATTTCCAGGTTGGAAAGGGGCCAGACCTGGGCGCTGGTTATAAGAAACCGCCGAGAACAGGAATCGCGAGGCAAAATTTCCGATTTCTGCATTCCCCAATTCGCCGTAACTGGCTCGTAGCTTAAGGAACGAAAGGGTACTTGATTCTTTCAAGAAATTTTCCTCAGACATGATCCATCCCACAGATACCGCGGGAAAGGTACCGAAACGTTGGTTTTCGCCAAATCTGGACGACCCATCCCTTCTGATACTCGCTTTTAATAGATATTTATTGTCCAAGCTGTAGGTGGCCCTGGCAAAGTAGGAGAGAAAGGCATTTTTTTGCTCGATCCCCGTACCTGAGGTTACTTCTGCACCACCACTTACCGTGGGAAGGTCATCTCCGGGAAATTGCTGGCTGGTGACACTGGTGATCCTTCTGTTGTTCTGTGTGTACTCGGTACCCACTATGGCATTGACATTATGCCTTTCCGCAAAGCGCTGATCGAAGGTTAGGTAGTTGCTGTAAACATAGCTTTCCGAACCCAGGTCGGAGGCGAATGCCTGCCCGTTGGTTGATTGGAACAGGGCATTCTGACCCCTGAAGTTATCTTCCGTCTGGGAAAAATAATCATACGAAAAATCCGAATTGAATTTCAGGGATGGGATGAACCGGTATTCCCCAAAAACCTTCCCGGTGATCCTCCTGACAATGGTCTTAAAAAAAGCATTCTCATCATCCAGCAAAAAGTTTCCATAAAGGGTATTCGGATTGGGCGTGCCGTCGATCAAATATGCCGGTGACAATGGCGATTGGGCGATGGCTTGCAAAGGGGTGGCGAAATCATTGTCGTTGGCAATCCGATCTATTTCAGTTCTCGAGAGGCCCAAGTTCATGCCCGCGGTAAACTTATCATTGAATTTATGGCTGACGTTGGACCTCGCCGAGGCCCTTTCCAACTCATTGCTGCGAATAATGCCCGTGGTATTATTGTAGGCCCCAGAAAAGAAATAGGAGGTTTTTTCATCGGCTCCGGACATGGAGAAGTCGGTATCGGTCTGATAACCGTTTTGGAAGGCCAGGTCGCTCCAATTGGTATCGACTTGCCCGGTTCTCCAATCGGTATCTCCAGCAAGAAAGTCAAATGTGGCCTCCGCTTCGGCCCTGCCATCGGCTTCCCCAAAAGAATTGATGGCGGCCTCAGTAAACAGTTCAATATATTCTGCAGCGTTCAGCCATTCCCTTTTATTGGTCGGTTCACTGAACCCTTGGGACAGATTCAAGGAGAAGCTTGCCTTCCCTTGCTTTCCGCGTTTTGTGGTTATCAAAACCACCCCGTTGGCACCCCTGGCGCCATAAATGGCCGCTGATGAGGCATCCTTTAAAATGTCAATCGATTCTATTTCGTTGGCACTCAGGGTCAATAATGGGTTGGTAGGCGCCCCGTTTCCAACATCATTGTTGCCGCCAATGGGATCAACCAAAGGAATCCCATCCAGCACATAGAGCGGTTGTGTTCCACCACTGATACTGGCCGCACCCCTTACCCTGATGTTGATGCCTCCTTCTACCTTACCATTGGTTTGGGTGACCTGCACCCCTGCGGCTTTGGCGACCAGCGCATTCTGCAAGTTGGGATTGGGCACCTCGGAGATGTCATCGGAAGTGAGTTTTGCGATATTGTCGGTAAGCGTGCGTTTGCTTTGGGTACCATAGCCTACCACGATGACTTCTTCCAACTGGGAAGCGTCTTCCACCATCTGTACGTCGATGGTATTTGAAGCGCCGATGATGCGTTCAACGGTTCGTTGGCCAAGATAGGAGAAAACCAAGGTCTGCCCTTCGCTTGCCTGGATGATATAATTACCATCGAAATCGGTTTGGGTGCCGTTCGTGGTCCCTTTGACCAATACGTTTACTCCAGGTAAAGGAAGGCCATCTTGATCGTTGACCATCCCTGAAATCGATTTTTCTTGCCCAATCGAAAATTGGGTGACCAACACCATGATCAGTGTTGCAATGCCGGATAGTTTTAGTTTCATAACTATTAGATTGGATTATTTGTTCAAAGATGATTATAAATGATTAAACAAAAAAATATTAATTGTTTAATATTATAATCCCATTTTAGTATTTGTTTTAGCAAAAATACAAGAGCCAATTATTTGAATAATTCGACAGGGGTTTAGTGGAGGAAGTACCAAAGTATTAAAATTTATGATATAAACGGTATCATGGGCAATTATTCCTACACATTTAAAAGGATGCAAAAATGGCGCGATCTACCATATGACGGATGCCGTGGGAAAGATGGGATTCAATAAAAAAAACCGGCGCTCCCACCGGTTTTTAGACTAACTAACTCAAAAAATTACTAACTCAAATATTTTAGGTTCATTTTCAACGCCTCCATGGGTGCCGAAAAGTGAGGTCAAGGGAGCAAATGATTGTTGCCCTTTACATCTTGAACGTATTAATATTGAGCTTATTGTATGTTGAAATCAAATTTTTAACGGTCTTGCAGGCCGAATACTTTTTGCAATAGGGCCGTTGATCGTGCGGAAACCTTTGTCCTAATTTCCTTTTCTTCCACAGCAATCATGGTATATACCCCATTAAGGGCCTCTTGGGTAACATAATCGGTAAGATCTGGGTTCACTTTATTGGTCATTGGCAGGTTATTGTAGCGGTCGATCAGTCCTTTCCATATTTGATCTGCCCCCACTTTTTGAAATGATTGTTGGATGATCGGATTGAATTTATCGTACAATGCCGACTCCGTATTTAGGTTCAAATAACGGGTCGCCGCATCATCACCGCCCATTAATATTTTTCTGGCATCTTCAAAATCGATGCCCTTTACCGCATTCACGAATATCGGCGTAGCTTCCCCGACAGCATCTTCGGCAGCCCGGTTCAGGACCTTCAAGCCTTCATCGGCCAGATTTCCCAAGCCGACATCCCTCAAGGTCTTGTCTACCTTCTGCAGTTCTTCCGGAAGGAGGATTTTCACCAATTCATTTTTGAAGAAGCCATCGGTCTGCGTCAATTTTTTCACTTGTTTGCTGATGCCCATTTCCAAAGCTTCCCTAAGGCCGTTCGCGATTTCCGTATTGCCGATGCCTGCAGATCCTTGGGGCAATTGGTTCACAACCTGTTGCAGCTCCCCACAGCCCAAAAATTGGAAAATGATCAAGAGTAGAAGGGTCTTATTTTTCATAGGATGGATCAATGGTTATGCAAAAATAACGGTCTTGTTGTTATACACCATGGTCTTGCGGTGTACATGCAGCCCAACGGCCCTGGCCAAAACAATTTTTTCCAGATCACGGCCCTTGGCGATGAAATCTTCAATACTGTGGGTGTGTGATACCGTCGTCACGTCCTGTTCGATGATGGGCCCTGCATCGAGTTCCTCGGTCACATAGTGGCTTGTAGCCCCGATGATCTTTACGCCCCGCTTAAAGGCGGCATGATAGGGCTTGGCTCCTGCGAAAGCAGGCAAAAAGGAGTGGTGGATGTTGATGATCTTATTCGGATAGGCAGAGATGAGACCGCTGCCTACGATTTGCATATACCGGGCCAGCACGATAAAATCGACGCCATGTGATTTTAAAAGCTCCAGTTGCTTTTTTTCAGCGTCATGCTTGTTTTCCTTGGTAATGGCAATGGCATGATAGGGGATGTTAAATTGATCTGCTATGGGCCTTAAATCTTCATGATTGCTGATGATAAAAGGAATCTCTATGGGCAGTTCACCGGAATGGAACCGGCTCAACAGATCATAGAGGCAATGGTTATATTTCGAAACAAAAATGCCCATCTTGGGCTTTATGTTGTCCAAGTGCAAGCTCCATTGCATCCGATAAGGCTTGGCCAGAGATTTTTCGAAATCACGTTTTAAATCCTCGATATGGGGGACCATCTTGTCAAAATCGGTTTCCAAGCGCATAAAAAACACATTGGCCTCTTTGTCTACATGTTGGTCGAGGTATACCACATTGCCTTCCCGGGCTTGTATGAATCCGGTAACCGCATGGATGATGCCCACTTGGTCTGGACAATGTATGAGTATGGTGGTCTTCAAAAGATAGGTTTTAAAGCACCAAAATTAATATAATAAAGAGAACGGACTTGCAATGGCAATGGCTTTTCCGAAATTGGCGGCTGGTCAATGGCCTGCACTAGCCCCAATACCCTTCGCTGGAAAGGTTTTTGCGCCACTTCCTAAATGACGCCCTAAAGCTTTTGATTTCCTTTCGCAGAAGGTTCAAGTACTCTTTTTCCCTGACACCATCCTTTTCCAGCCCCGTGCAATACGAATTGATGTTCCGGATCATAATATTGATGAAGGAGGCACTCCGCATCCGCTCGGAATGGGATTGGGAAAACTCGGCATGCGCGATTTGCTGTGGTATCAAAATGGCATCGGTCAACAAAGCTTCGGCGATGATATCCCTTAGGCTTTGGGATTGGTACAGTTTAAGCAGGTCTTTATTGAAGGTAACATAGGAAGCGATTTCCCTGCTCATATGGCAAAGCTCCAATGCTTTCCTATAAATGGGTACCGATTTTAGATTTTTGTGGGACATCTTTTCTTTTTCAACAATTTATTATAAAGTTACGCTCGAATTTAAAAATTTATCTTTAGAATAAATAGTTAATTAGTAATTTTACTTTTAAAACTAAATAAAAAAACCGATAAAATTTTGAATGTTAAGATAGATGATTTGAACTGGAGTATCCTTACCTGCCTTCAGGAAAATGCGCGCGAATCTTTCGCAACAATTGGCCGAAAGGTTGGCCTGACTCCCCCTGCCGTGGCGGAACGCGTCAAGAAGATGGAGGATATGGGCATACTGGAAGGGTACCATGCCTTGGTGTCTCATGCAATGACCGGGCATCAGCTCAGGGCTATCATAACCCTTCGCGCATTTATGGGCAAGTTAAAGCCTTTCTTGGCCGTGGTGACTTCTTTTGAAGAGGTGATCAATTGCTATCGAATTACCGGGAACGAGAACATAGTGATGGAAGTGGTGCTCAAAGACCAGTTCCATCTTGAAAAGTTTATCGATCTGCTGATTCAATATGGAGAAACGCGAACCCATATTATCTTATCGAACGTGGTGCGCAATGCGCATATCAAAAAAAGAAAACCATAGGTTGCTTTGGCGGCGCTCAAGGTTATTTATTTTCAATCCCAATAGGGATAGCCTAAAATATTACTTAATTTTATTTTATAGGTTTTTGGCCCTATTTTTGATAATCAAATTGCGTATGAAACAACTTTTATTGGTATTCTTTTTCGGGGCGTTCTTTCTGGTCTCGGCCCAAGAGTTGACCCTCAAAAAGGGTTTCGTTATCGATTCCGTGGTGGTGAACGATTCCTTGCCTGAGACTTTCGCGGTATATCTTCCCAAACGATTTGAGTTTTCAAGATTATGGCCCGTCGTCTTTGTCTTTGATATGAAGGGCAAAGGGCGACAGGCGATTGGGATGCTGCGGGAAGCAGCTGAGGAAGAGGGTTATATACTGGCTGCTTCCAACAATCTGAGCGACACGCTTTCCATTACCAACAATGTACTCGTTACCGGCAGGCTGATCAAGTCTGTGGCAAAATTGCTGCCGATCGAGGCCGATAGGGTTTATACGGCGGGTTTTTCCAATGGCGCGCGCATGGCCTCCTTGATCCCGACATTTATCAAGCGAATAGAAGGGGTGATTTCCTGTGGGGCATCGATTACCAATATTGAGGTCCTGAACATTAAAAACCCCTTTCATTTTATCGGTATCGTGGGCATGGAGGATTACAACTATCCGGAAATGCTCTCGGTAGGGAAGACCTTGAGCAAAATGAAATTCCCCAACCAATTATTGGTTTTTGAAGGAGGTGCCCGATGGCCAACAACAGCTTATATGACAAGGGCCCTAGAATTTTTTACACTGGCCGCGATGACAAAAGACAGCGCCTTGAAAGACAGTGCCTATATCGAGCATACCTACCGGCAAAATATGGATATGGTTGGCCAGTTGGTTGCCACTCAGAATCCTTTGCGGGCCAATTATCTTGTGGAAGAAATGTTGGAAATTTATCGTCCGCATAGGGCAATCGATTCGTTGCAGGACCTCAACAAATCCTTGAAGAAAGACAAACTATATCGCGGTCAGAACAGGGCTCAGAACAGTGCTTTTTTCAAGGAATCGTTGATCAAGGAAGATTATTCCTATTATTTGGAAGAAGATGTGCTCACGTATAATTACAATAACCTGGGCTGGTGGAACTATCAGATGGAAGAACTTTCCAAATATGCTAATAGTGCCAACGTTTTCGAACGGCAAATGGGCGAACGACTTCGCGGTTTTATCAATGCCCTCGTCGAGGACAACATCGATCTGTTGATCTCCGAAACCCCAATTGACATGGAAGCCGTTAATTTCCTTTATATGCTAAAGACCATTACAGATCCAAAGGGTTATGATTACTATTTAAAGGTGATTTCCAACAGTGCCGCTTTTGATGACAATGGTACCGCTTTATTCTATTTGGAGGAGCTTTTGAAGAATGGTTACACCGATAAGGCGGCGCTCTATTCCTTGGAGAATACCGCCCTTTTGAGGATTACCCCCGAGTTTAACGCAATAGTCGAGAAGTACCTAAAGGAAGCCCGTTACGATATCATTGAGGAATAAGGCAGGGAACTTCTTGGAGATTCCAGTCGATGACGAGTCCTTTTGCAATCGATCGTGCAACGGCTGCCCCATATAAACGTTCACAAAGATAAAGGGCCGCCTCGAAGCTCTTGGCACCTCCCGCGGAGGTGATGTATTTTCCGTCATGAACAAACAATACACTGTCCTTTACCCTTAATTGTGGAAACATTTTTCTATATTTTTCAATGTCGCTGGGAAAGGTGGTCGACACCACTTTATCGAGCAATCCGGCCTTGGCCAAGACAAATGCACCATCGCAATGGCTGGTGATGTAAAGTGCCTTGGCGTCTACTTCCTGTACAAATGCCAATAGTTGGGCATCCTCCAGATCGGTGTCCACATGATGTTCGGCGCTGGGCACCACCAGAATGTCAATCGCGGGAAGGCCCTCTTGGGTATAGTCATAATCGGGCAAGATGCGTAGCCCTTCGAAGGTAGTGATGGGCTCTAGGGTATTTGCCACGGTGAAGGTATTCATGGCCTTGATATTTTCGCGGAACTGGGTATGCTGAAAGATATCATAGGGCGCGGTAAATTCAGTATTGTACGTACCGTTCATAATCAAAAACCCCACGTTATATCGGTTTGGCGGCAGTGCATCCGGCAGGTCTTTTTTTTGGTCCATTGTGGTCGGATCTTCTTTTTTGGGACTGCAGGCCCAGGTGACCAGGACCAACGACAAAGCGATGATAAATGCTTTCATGTGTTTTTAAGGTTTTCTCTTAAGCCATAAAAGTAACAAAATACCCAATAGACATATCACGCTTATGGCATTCCAGGTAAGTTCGTAACCAAAATGGGCAATTGACCGCATGCCCGAATTGTGCCCAAAAATGTGGGAAATGGAGAAGGCAATACTGTAAAGGGCCATATACTCTCCCTGATTGCCCCTTTTGGCTCGATCCATGGCAAAGGCGTTCGAAAAAGGGAATGCGACCATTTCCCCAAAGGTCATCAACAACATGCCAATGACCAATATGCCGGTCCAAGAAGTAAGGTTCAGGATCAAGAAACTGAAGGCCAGCAGTACCAGGCCGATCATCACATAGCCAATTTTAGACCCCGCCCGACCTTCCATAAATTTGATCAATGGCATTTCCAGCAGGAAAATGGTAAAACCGTTCATGGCCAAAAGCAGACCGATTTGAAACTCGCTCAAGGCATGTACTTCGTTGTAGTATAAGGGTATGGTGGAAAAGTACTGCACGAAGGCAAAACCGAACAAGACCATGCTGCCAATAAACAAAAGGTATTTGCCGTCGGTATAGGCCGATATCGGACTTGGATTGCCTATAGTGTCCGATACCCTGGTTTTTTTAGGATGTAGAATAATGAGCAGTAACAATCCCGCCAAGATACAGGTGGTACCGTCTATCCAAAACAATCCTCCATAGCCCACAGTGGCGATGATGAGTCCGCCTAGGGCCGGCCCCGCTGAAAAACCCAAATTGATGGCAAGCCTGATCAGGGTCACCGATCTGGTCTTGTTTTCCGGTTTGCTATAGGCGCTCAAAGCCACAAATGCTGCCGGTCGAAAGGCATCGGCAACGGTCATTAAAACAAAAATACCGATGCACAAAGGCCAAAAACCTTCCAAAAATTGTATGACGATAAACAGAAACCCAGAACCGATAAGACTGAGGAGCATAATGCGGTAATAACCCACAATATCGGTCAGTTTCCCGCCCAGCCAGGCGCCCAACAACGAGCCCAGACCGAAACTGGTCATGATACTGCCCACATTTTCAAGGGTAAAGCCCATGTTTTGCGTAAGGTAAAGCGAAAGGAACGGCACTACCATGGTGCCCGCCCTATTGATCAAGGTGATCAAGGCCAGCCACCAGACTTCTTTGGAGAGGCCCTGGAAGGAATTCATATAAGACAGGTACAGTTTTTTCATCAATCAGATCGGCTGTAGCATACCCTTGGCTTGGCCCATTGGGGTGGTCCAGATTCAAGGCTTTTCATTTTTTTAAGGGAAATCATGGAGCGGTTGGTCGCCAGATGGTCCGGATGGGATGCATTGGCTTTAAAGCGGTTTTATGGTTGCGTGCATTCAAAACTAGCTAAAAATGGATTATGTCGTATTTTTACATTCCAAACAAATGCTGATGCGATTTCCACTTCTAATGTTCCTATTGTTCTGTATTGGATGCGGTCAAAAGAAAAAATACCACGATCTGCAGGAAAAGCAGCCTGTCCTGAACATGTCCGCCGGCGTTGAGGATGTTCTGGACTTCCAACAAAGACTCAACGCTTCGTTCAAAGATCCTGAAACATCCCCGCTACCCGATCGGTATCGCAAGGATTTTGTCAAATTGGACTTTTTCGATCCAGATGCTTCTTATATCGTATGGGCCAAATTGGTGCGCACGCCGGAAGCCTTGCCCTTTTTGATGCCCACAACCACCGATCGAAAATCCACCGAAGTGGTCTATGGGATTGCACATTTTTTTTTGGATGGGGAATCGCACCGGCTGGAGATTTACCAGAACAAGGAATTGATGCTCCAAGAAGGTTTTGAAGATTATTTGTTCCTGCCCTTTACGGATGCCACCAATGGATCGCAGACCTATGCGGGCGGTCGATATCTCGATTTAAGGATTCCCAAGGGCGATTCCATCCTTATCGATTTCAACAGGGCCTATAACCCCTATTGTGCCTACAACAAGAAATATTCCTGTCCGATCGTGCCAAGTGTGAATGCCCTGCAAATTCCCATTTTTGCCGGGGTAAAATCATTTAAGCAAGGGAAGGAATAAAAAACCCCGACCAAAGGGCCGGGGTTTTAAAGTAAATCAAACTATAACAATCAACCAATTAACTTCATTTTTAAAAGGAGTAGATCGCTGCCAATACGAAGCTCGATAGACTTCCCAAAGGTTCGCCGTCGGCATTGGTGAAGAAATCCTCAGATCCACTGTCCAATCTTAATTCCGGTTTGATGATCAGGTCACCAATGGTGGCACTTCCCGTCAAGGTGATTGCGATGACGCTGGCATCTCCGTCCGCGTCAGTGGCCCCCAAGGCCCCAAAGAATCCGTTTTCAGCAAAATACTCGCCTCTTAGGCCGATGGCAAAATTCTCGGAAGTGGTCAACTGTGGGTAAACGGCCACCCCGGTAAAGCCTGAACCATCGGTATCCTGATAGGATGCGTTCAGCCCAAGGAAAAAAGTATCGGTCACATCGAACCCGCCGGTGTAGTCGATTTGGAACAGATTTTCCAATCCAAGCCCTTGTTTGCCATAGATCAAATTCAGGAACTGCCCGCTATATCCCAATTGTGCCCCGTAGGTATAGAGGCCTTCGGTGTTGAACTCGGTTAGATCGGTGGGGTTCATCACGGCCAGCATGGCGGTAAAATCATTGCCCAGATCAAAATCGGCCCTTAAACCGGTATGGCTGAACGGACCGTAGGAGAACAGATAAGACGTACTGTAGTTGAAATTGGCCACCGGGGAAATTACCTCATAACCCAAGAAGGTATTAAAATTTCCAAAGGTCAGCTTCACTTTGTCGCTGACGTTCCAATACACATAGAGTTGGTTGATAATGTCTCCCGTGTTGGAGTACATGGGTGATGCAAATACGGCATCGGTACCCCTGGGGCCGAAGACCAGGTCGCCAACAAATCCCACTTTTTCGCCTTCATATTTGGCGATTACATTGGCCATGCCCAGGGCAAAGCCCGGTAGGTTGGCAAACGAACTTCCCGGTGCCGAATAGTTTTCTCCAGAGTTTGCCGAATTCAAATTGGCCCTGTAATAGGCATCAACACTTCCGCTCAGTGAAAATTTCGGCGCGGTGTCCTCTTCTTCCTCTTGGGCTAAAGTGGCCCCGGTGATGAACATAAATGCCAGCGGCATTAGAATTTTTTTGTAATTTGTATTGATAAATGCTTTCATAAGTTTAGATTTAAATGTCCCCTATGGGGAGGGTTTGAATTGTTTGAAATGAATTTTTGAAAAGCAATGGTAACGGAGCGTTCTGCAAAACGCTCCGTTTGCTTTTAGGGTCGTTCGTTCATGAAATCGGGATAGGCGTCCATACCATGTTCGTGAATATCGAGTCCTTCAACCTCTTCTTCCTTGGAAACCCTAATTCCTATGGTCTTTTTCAATGTGATGATGATGATGAAGGCAGTCAGCGAACAGAAGGTAGCTGCGGCCCCAACACCTGCCAATTGGAATAAAAATTGATCTCCACCGGCTTTTGCCCCGAAGATGCCTACGGCAAGGGTGCCCCAAATACCGCATATCAGGTGAACTGCTACGGCACCTACCGGATCGTCCAACTTTAATCTATCGATCAAAGCAACACCGAGCACTACGATTACCCCTGCCAACGTTCCGATCAAAATCGATTCGAAAGGGGACATCAAATCGGCGCCCGCGGTTATTCCTACCAATCCCCCCAAGATACCGTTGAGGAACATGGTGATGTCATAATTTTTGTACAATATGGACGAGAATATAAAAGCCCCGATACCGCCGGCCGCTGCGGCCAAAGAGGTGGTAACGAGCACAAGGGATGTAACTGCGGGATCTGCAGACAATACAGAACCGCCGTTAAAACCGAACCAGCCCAACCAGAGGATAAGTACACCACCTGCGGCCAGAGGAATATTGTGTCCTGGGATCGCCTGTGCTTTTCCCTCCTCTGTGAATTTTCCGATTCGTGGTCCCAAAAGGTATATGGCAATCAAGGCCGCCCAGCCTCCAACAGAGTGTACCAGTGTTGAACCGGCAAAATCGTGGAATCCGCCTTCGTCCCCGCCAAGTGATGAAAGGAACCCGCCTCCCCATTGCCAAGAACCGACAATTGGATAGACCAATCCTACGTAAATGATGGTGAATATCATGAAGGGCCCGATCTTGATGCGCTCGGCAACAGCTCCAGAAACGATGGTAGCTGCCGTTGCGGCGAACATGGCCTGGAACAAAAAGTCGGTCCAATAGGTATAACCACCACTTGCGTAATCGGGGGTCATTCCGTTTTCCCCTGGATCGAGTCCGAATCCGGCAAAACCAAGATAACCGTTAAAATCCCCGGGGTACATTAAGTTAAAGCCACCGATGTAATAAAGCAGTAGCCCGATACAAATGATAAATACATTCTTGAATAATATGTTGATCGTATTTTTTTGTCTGGTGAGGCCAATTTCCAAAAAGGAAAAGCCCAAATGCATGAAGAATACCAAAGCGGTACAAATCATCATCCAAACATTGTTAGCTGTAAATAATCCTGCGTCCATAATTATTGTCGTTAGTTAGTTTATAATTTAGTTGATGCCGGCGTGGCCGCTTTCCTTGGTCCTTATTCTGTATGCCTCCATCATATCGGAGACAAATATTTTACCGTCTCCTACGTTTCCGGTATAAGCAGCCTCAAGGATCGCATTCACGGTGCGCTCCACGAATTCATCTGAAACTACGATAGACAGGTACCTTCTTTGAATATCTGAAGTACTATAGGAGATGCCACGGTAAACATGGCCTTGTTTTTCATTGCCCACCCCAGTTACATCCCAGTAACTGAAGAAGTTAACCTCAATTTGATGCAAAGCCTTTTTGACCTCATCAAACTTTGATTTTCTGATAATCGCCTCGATTTTTTTCATTTGTTAGATTTTTGATTACGGCAGCAAATATATTTTAAATAAATTAACCCCCTATAAAATAGAGGGGGTCAATCGTTATTTTTATGGTTATGATAATTATGACCCCACAATTTTAGGGGTATGAAATTTAAATCATTGATTTATTATTTAATTAACTAAATGTTAACAGCTGGAAATATCAAATTCTTAAAAAAATGAACAGTAATGTCAATTTTTTTAACATATCGCCAATAATGTAGGGATACTACTATACATTTTGTAAAAGAAAGTGAATTAAAGCGAAGGACTAACTACACCAATCTGGCCAGCCAAATGCCCAAGGCCACAGCCGCGACCCCGATTGCAATACTCAATAGGGTATAGAAAGAAAAATAAAATAACTCTCCAGTTCGGAGCAAGGAATGATTTTCAAGGGCAAAGGCGGAAAAAGTGGTAAATCCACCGCAAAAACCCGTAGTGAGGAGCAAGGTTTGGTTTTGTGTCATCCATTGGCCCTTTAGGGATAGGCCAAACAGAAGCCCAATCAGCAAACAACCCGCGATATTCACTAAAAAAGTTCCTAAAAAAAAGTGTTGAAAATAGCCGTTGAGGCTTTTTGAAATCAAATAGCGGAGAAAAGTGCCGAAACCACCCCCCAAAAAAACAAGTAAAAACTGTTTCATTTTAAAAGATAAACAGAAAGCGATAATTGGCCAGTGGTCAATATATGGGAAAGTTTGTTGAGCTATCCTCAAACTACCGAGCGGCCATCATACCCACGAAGGTATAAAATTAGATCGCCTTTTTGTATTTTGAAGGAAGTAAATCTATCGGATAGATTTTAGCGTCATCGGGTGCGGATACGGTGTTCTGGTTGTTGCGTTCCTTCACATCGAAACTGTGAAGCGAGAAGAACATGATTACCGCATTAATACCGATCAAAATAAAAAGTATGGAAAAAAAAGTCATCATTTTTAGCCCCCTTTGGATGAATAACGCAAAATTACGTTAATTGTTATGATATACGGGCTATTTTAAAATAATGTTGTCAAAACCTCAATTTTTGTGGTAAAGGTAAATTTTGTGTTAATTTTTGATCAAATATTTAATACAGAAAAGGATGATTATGAATGCCGCGAAAAAAATACCGACCCATTTTACGCCGCTGTAGTTTCGGCGATGCAGGTTTTTATCTTTAATATAGGTATAGGCGACAACGGCTGTGAAGATGATTACAAAAAGAGCTGCAAATATGAGTTGTCCTTTGCTGAACATATTTTTTATTTTTGTGCAAAACTAATTTAAATATCCCTTCCTATGAAAAGTAAGATATCTGCCGTTGAATTATTCCATATGTCATTTGGGCTCGGGGTATCCGATACCATGCGTGCCGATTTAGGTTCGGAAAAGAACCAGCTCCGCTTCAATTTGATGGCGGAGGAAAATAAGGAGTATTTGGAAGCGGCCAACAACAACGATATCATTGAAGTGGCAGATGCGCTGGGGGATATGCTCTATATTCTTTGCGGCACTATTTTGGAACATGGAATGCAACACAAGATAGAAGCGGTTTTTGAAGAAATACAACGGAGCAATATGAGTAAATTGGGGCACGACGGCAAACCTATTTACCGGGAAGATGGCAAGGTGCTCAAAGGGCCCAACTACGTAAAACCGAACATTCAAAGTGTTTTGGATAAATAAAAAAGGGGCTTCCGGCCCCTTTTTTATAGTTTTAAGAGCTATGATTCGATACGATAGCGCCAGCCAAATGGGTCTTCCGTGCGGTTATATTGTATGTCTGTAATCCTTTTTTTGAGCCTGGCCCCGAAACCCTTGTCCTGGTCGGGTATTTCATAATCCTTGCCGCGATAGCCGAAACCTGAAATCGGGGAAATCACGGCGGCCGTTCCCGCGCCGAACATCTCCATAAGCGTACCTTTTTTGGCAGCATCCACCACTTCGGTCACGGTTATCTTTCTTATTTCGGTCTTCATTCCTTCGGCTTTGGCGATTTCCAAGATACTTTTCCTGGTGATGCCATCCAATATCCGGTCACTGGTAGGGCCGGTAATCAGCGTATCCTTGATACGCACAAAGATGTTCATCGCGCCGGCTTCCTCGATATATTCATGGGTATTGTCATCTGTCCATATCACTTGGTTGTAGCCTTTTTGGATGGCCAATTGGGTAGGATAAAACTGGCCCGCATAATTTCCCCCTGCCTTGGCAAAACCAACACCACCATTGGCCGACCTTGAATAAGTCTCTTCTATCAAGACCTTGACTTTGCCCGAAAAATAGGCTCCGGAGGGTGCACAGGCAATGATGAATTTATATTCATCGGCAGGGGATGCGTGAAAACCCTTGCCGGAAGCGAACATAAAAGGCCGAATATAAAGAGAGCTGCCCTCTTTTTTGGGAATCCAGGCCTCTTCCAAGCGCAACAAGGTTTTGAGGCCCTCCATGAAAAATTCTTCCGGCAATTCTGGCATGGCCAACCTTCGTGCCGAAATATTGAGCCGCTTATGATTGTCCAAGGGACGAAAAAGCCAAATTTTGCCCGCATCATCCTTATAGGCTTTCATTCCTTCGAAGATCGATTGCCCGTAATGGAAAATTTTAGAAGCGGGATCTAGTGATATCGGTTGATATGGAACAATTTTTGGGGATTCCCAAGCGCCCTTGCGATAATCGCAAACCAGCATATGGTCAGAAAATACGTTGCCAAACGATAGGTGGTCAAAATCGACCTGCCCCAGCTTTGAAGATTTGGCCTTTTCAACAACAATTTGATCTATAATATTCATTCCTTCAAAATTTCAAATAAAATTAGTGAAATATCCCAACAGGAACTTCATTTTTCCTTTAAAAATGACCAATTTTGCATTGATGGCAAAATATTGGCAAATATGAAAAGAATTAACATTTTACTTGTTTTTATCATGGCAATATGGGCTTGTCAGGGCCAAATTTCCCAACCGGGAATCGAAGGCCCGTTGCTGCATTCGTCCGAAATCAAGAATTTTGGCCAAGAAACGGATGCTACAGGAGCCAAAAACGGCGCGGATATGCTTCAAGCCTATGCACAATTGTCGGTTGGAGATACCCTGATGACCAAATTCCATGCCCAGGTAACCGAGGTATGCAAGGCCAAGGGATGTTGGATGACCGTTGCCTTGCCCAATGGCGAACAGGCTATGGTCAAGTTCAAGGATTATGGGTTTTTTATGCCAACGGATATCACCGGAAAGGAGGTGGTCGTCAATGGCCTGGCCTTCGTTGAAATGATGGGCCTCGATGACCAAAAACACTACGCAAAGGATGCCGGAAAATCGGAGGAGGAAATCAATGACATTACTCAGCCAAAAAAAACATATTTGTTCGAAGCCGATGGCGTGCTCTTAAAGCAATAATTTGAAACGCGAAATCATTACCACGGCCGACGGATCGAGCACCATCCATTTGGCAGACTGGGACGAAACCTACCATTCCAGGCATGGTGCCATCCGGGAAGCATACCATGTTTTTATCAAAAACGGACTTTCCCTACTCAATCGGCCAACGCTTTCGATCCTGGAAATCGGATTTGGTACGGGCCTGAACGCTTTCATCACTTTGCTGGAAGGAGCCAAGAACCAAACCAATATTCACTATACCGGCGTCGAGGCCTATCCGGTGGTTGAAAACGAAATTGGGAAGCTCAATTACTTGCAGGCTTTGCATGCCGAAGACCATGCCCAGGAATTCAACCATATGCATACTTCGGATTGGGAACTGGATATTCCCATATCAACCGGTTTTGTCCTTCAAAAGCAAAAGAAGGATTTTGCGACAATTTCAGATATCGAAAAGTATGATCTGGTATACTACGATGCATTCGGTGCCCGGGTGCAGCCAGAACTCTGGGCAGAGCCACTATTCCTGAAAATGTTCAATGCGATGAAACCCGGCGGCGTGCTGGTGACCTATGCGGCCAAAGGAAGTGTGCGCAGGGCCATGCAATCGGTAGGTTTTATGGTGGAACGGCTTCCAGGCCCACCTGGAAAACGTGAAATGTTGCGGGCTACCAAGGCTTAAAAGGGCTGCTTGGAAAACCAAATCACTCCCAAACCTTAACGTAAGTTTAACCTACACTGTTAAATCGAAATTAAACCTATATCCTATCTCTTATAAATCACATACTTTTGAACCATGAAGATGTTGATTACAGGTGCAACTGGGCTCATAGGCCGTGAAATAACGGCATTATGCCATGAACGGGGTATTTCGGTGCACTATTTAACCACCAGCGCCGATAAATTGGTGGTTAAAGAAAATTATAAGGGTTTTTATTGGAATCCGACTACGGGCGAAATCGATCGGGAATGTTTCAAAGGAGTAACAGCCATCATCAATTTGGCCGGGGCGAGTATTTCAAGCCGTTGGACCAAGAAATACAAGGCTGAAATATTGAGTAGCCGTATCAAGTCACTCCAAACTCTGAACGAAGGGCTGAGCCATGTCGAAACCAGCAAAATCCGGTCATTTGTATCAGCTTCCGCTATTGGCATTTATCCCGATTCATTGTCGCATTATTATGAAGAGGATGAACCTGAAGTCGATGACAGTTTTTTGGGGGAGGTCGTGAAAAAGTGGGAAAAAGAGGTAGATACCCTCAAATCTTATGGTTTTGCACTTTCCAAAATACGCATCGGGCTGGTGATGTCGAAGAACGGTGGGGCCCTGCCCGAGATGGCAAAGCCGATGAAATATGGCTTGGGCGCCGCGTTCGGAACGGGCAGCCAATGGCAATCTTGGATCCACATCGGCGATTTGGCGCGGATGTTCCTCTTTGTGTCCGAAAATCAACTGAAAGGCGTCTACAACGGTGTAGGCCCCAATCCCGTTACCAACCAAAAATTGACGAAAGAACTGGCAAGGGTCATGAACAAACCCTTGATCCTGCCAAATATCCCCAAAATTGTGATGAAGACCGTCCTTGGGGAAATGTCCTATATATTATTTGCGAGCCAGCGTGTTAGTTCCAAAAAAATAGAAGTAGAAGGTTTTATTTTCGAATATCAGAATATTTGCAGGGCCTTGGACGGTTTATATGGGAAATCCGAAACAGATTCCTCCCAAGCCATCTCAACCAAGGAATACATCTAAGAAACCACTCAAATATCCAAGCTTTTTAGTAAACATCCGCCTCGTGCGGATATTTTATTAAGTGACATTTTGACATTTTAATAAAATTGGCAGTACTTTTGCCATCCTTGATTGTTTAAAATAAGATTTTTTTCATGAGTGATAGCCACAAGCAAGAAGATTGGGATGAAGCGATCCCCGATACGTCCCTGAATTCGCAGGAAAACGAAGAAGAATTACAGGAAGAGGGCGAGGTTTTGACCCCGGAAGAAGAATTGCAGATGGAACTGGCCAAGGAAAAAGAAAAATTCCTGCGCCTGTTCGCCGAATTTGAGAATTATAAAAAACGCACTTCCAAGGAAAGGGTAGAATTGTTCAGAACAGCAGGCCAGGAAGTAATCGTGGCGCTATTACCGATCTTGGACGACTTCGAAAGGGCCATGAAAGAACTGGCCAAGAGCAGTGATCATGAATCCTTCAAGGGCGTTGAACTTATCCATAATAAACTAAAAGAGACCCTGAGGTCGAAGGGGTTACAGGAAATCGGTACCAAAGCAGGCGATGCCTTCGACCCGGATGTGCACGATGCCATCACACAAATTCCTGCCCCGAACAAAAAAATGAAAGGGAAGATCATCGATGTGGTCGAAAAAGGTTTTTCGTTAGGGGATAAAATTATGCGACACCCAAAAGTTGTGGTCGGTAACTAGAACTTATTTATGAAAGAGGATTTTTACGACATTTTGGGCATCAAAAAGGGAGCATCCGCGGCTGAGATCAAAAAGGCTTACCGCAAGAAGGCTATTGAATACCATCCCGATAAGAATCCAGGTGATGCAAAGGCTGAGGAGCGATTCAAAAAAGCAGCAGAAGCATACGAAGTATTGAGCGACCCCGATAAAAAATCGCGTTACGACCAATTCGGCCATGCAGCTTTTGAAGGCGGTGGATTTGGTGGCGCGGGAATGAACATGGATGACATTTTCAGTCAGTTCGGCGATATTTTTGGCAGCGCTTTTGGCGGCGGCGGTTTCAGCGGATTTGGAGGTTTTGGAGGAGGTCAGCGAAGGGTCAAAGGCAGTAATCTTCGAATTCGTGTCAAATTGAATCTGGAGGAAGTTGCACTGGGGGTCGAGAAAAAAGTAAAGGTTCGGCGTAAGGTACAGGTGGAAGGCGTGAGCTTTAAAACCTGCAATACCTGTGGTGGCCGAGGACAGGTCACTAAAATCACCAATACCATCTTGGGCAGAATGCAGACCGCAGCAAGCTGTAACGTTTGCGGTGGGAGTGGACAAATCTTGGATAAAAGGCCACATGATGCGGATGCGGATGGTCTAAAGATCCAAGAAGAAACCGTGTCGATCAAAATTCCGGCAGGGGTAGAGGAAGGCATGCAGCTCAAGGTGAGCGGGAAAGGCAACGATGCGCCTGGAAATGGAATCCCTGGGGATTTATTGGTGGCCATCGAAACCGAAGACCACGACACTTTGAAACGCGAAGGCGATAATTTACATTATGACCTTTACATCAGTATTTCCGAAGCGGTCTTGGGAACCTCCAAGGAAATCGATTCGGTGGGCGGAAAAGTAAGGATCAAGTTGGAACCCGGTATCCAATCGGGAAAAATACTCAGGTTGAGGGGCAAGGGTATAGCCAACCTAAACGGTTATGGCAGTGGGGATTTGCTCGTGCATATCAATGTTTGGACCCCCAAAGAACCCAATAAGGAACAACGGGAGTTTTTTGAACGCATGCAAGACCATGAAAATTTCGTTCCGAAACCGGAAAAATCTGACAAATCTTTTTTTGAGAAGGTAAAAGATATGTTCTCATAGCATATTTTAATTTCATTTTTAAAATAAAAACGTATATTTGGCCTAGTGTTGGGATACCAATACTAATTTTCTTTTTCATAGCAATTTTTTTCCCATCCTTATTCATTTAAGGGTGGGTTTTGTTTTTCTGGGGCATTCGTATCACCCCACCGGGTTGCAAACCCAAGTTTTTGACCCGCTCTTCGAACGATGATATCAAGGTGTTGCAAGCCAAAACGAAACTTGGCCGACAAGGCTGAATTGGCGTTTATTTCCAAAACCGTATTGATCCGTTTCTCTATCTTTGACAAAATTGCATTGATGAATACTATTTTGGTAACCGAAGAGGTTTCTAAAGATTTCGGAACCTTTAGGGCCCTTGACAAAGTTTCCTTGGAAATCCCCAAAAACAGCATTTACGGACTTCTTGGTCCGAATGGCGCTGGAAAAACAACCCTGATCAGGATCATCAACCAAATTACCTACCCGGATAGTGGCACGGTTTATTTTGACGGTGAAAAACTGAAACCGGAACATATCGGGTCGATCGGTTATTTGCCCGAAGAACGGGGCTTGTATAAAAGTATGAAGGTGGGGGAACAGGTTTTGTATCTGGCCCAGTTGAAAGGATTGACCAAAACGGAGGCCAAACAAAGATTGAAGTATTGGTTCGATCGGCTCGATATCGGGGATTGGTGGAACAAAAAAGTCCAGGAACTTTCAAAGGGCATGGCCCAAAAAATTCAGTTTATAGTTACCGTTCTACACGAACCGAAACTCTTGATTTTTGATGAACCCTTCAGCGGCTTTGATCCCATCAATGCGAATTTGATAAAAGATGAAATTTTACATTTAAAGGAAAAGGGCACCTCCATTATATTTTCGACACATCGGATGGAATCGGTTGAAGAATTGTGTGAGTATATCGCATTGATCCATAAAGCCGAGAAAATTTTGGATGGAAAACTATCCGATATCAAACGCGCCTATAAAAACAATAAGTTTCAGGTAGGTTTGACCACCTCGAACGGGGAGGCGTTGCTTAAAGAAATAGCCGAAAAATTTACACTGACCACATCCACTTTTGATAGCAAAGAGGCCCAGGTCGACTTCACGGTACAGATGCAGTCCGATGATTCCCGTGAATTGCTGTCCTATCTATCCAGCAAGGCCAACGTCAACCGATTTGAAGAAAAAATTCCTTCTGCCAACGAAATATTCATACAAACCGTTCAAAGCAAGGGAAATCATGAGTAAACTGCTTTTAATCATAAAACGGGAGTATTTGGCCAAAGTCAGGAACAAGTCATTTGTGGTCATGACATTTCTCAGTCCCATTTTAATGGTGGGGATGGTGGTCTTGATTGCTTATTTGACCAAAATAAACGATAGTGAAAAAAGGGTTATCGGCATTTTGAACGAAAGCGATTATTTCTCCAATGATTTCAATACCACCGAGAGTATGTCGTTTGTGCGTTTTAGCGGCATCGATTTGCAAGCAGCAAAAGACTCGACCGAAAATATGGGCTATTCGGGAATATTGTTCATTCCCGATGCACCTAACCTGGAAGCGGTGGCCAAAAATTCATTCTTTTACTCTAAAGAAGCGCCCAGTACCTTGGTATTGGAAAGGCTCGAATCGGTTTTCCAAGATCGGTTGCGTCAGCGAAGACTTCAGGAAATGGAAGTTTCAGCAATGGATCTTGCCACTCTCGACAACCATTTTGAAATCAATACCGCGTCGTTTTCAGGGGAGCAGAATCTCAAGGGCATCAACGAAATAAAGGCCTTTATAGGAGGGGGCTTCGGTTATCTGATCATGATGTTCATCATTATTTACGGCGGCTTTGTAATGCGCAGCGTGATTGAAGAAAAAACCAGCCGTATCATTGAAGTGATCATTTCATCCGTAAAGCCGTTTCAGTTGATGCTGGGCAAGATCATTGGTACTTCTTTGGCGGGCATTACCCAATTCGCCATTTGGATCGTTTCCGCGGGACTGTTGTTGATGTTGGCCCTGGCCATATTCGATATAGAGCCCGAGGCCATTCAGCCTGGACAAGAACTCATTGCCGGACATACAGGGAATTTCGCCCCTTCAGTTCCGTCGGCCAATGAAACGATGATGCTGTACACCCAAGAGCTATTTAATATTCCATGGCTGATGCTCATCTGCTTTTTTCTGGTCTATTTTGTTCTGGGCTATCTGATATACAGTTCCATTTACGCTGCCATCGGCGCGGCGGTCGATAACGAGACCGACACCCAACAATTTATTTTTCCGATCATTCTTCCGCTGATGTTGGCGATCTATGTCGGCTTCTTTTCGGTTTTTGGCAATCCACATGGGCCAATAGCCGTTGGTTTTTCATTGTTCCCGCTTACATCGCCCATCGTTATGATGATGCGTTTGCCGGGGGGCATCGGAGAAGGAGGGGTTCCCATTTGGCAGTTGCTCACCTCTATCGTACTTTTGATGGGCACGTTTATAGGAATTGTATGGTTGGCTGCAAAAATTTACCGTGTAGGTATTTTGATGTACGGTAAAAGACCAACCTACAAAGAACTGTTCAAATGGTTAAAATATTGATATGGAACAATTTAATAACATATTAACAGGGTTGAAGGATTTTCTGAATTATAAGTTGTATGATGGTGAGATCGCCAACATCAGCGTGGGTACGTTGCTTCTTATCATTGTTGGTATCATCATCACCTCGTTGATCTTGAAAATAGTTCATAGGCTGGTCACCGCCAAATTGCCCGAAACCGACAAGAACAAGTTCGTCAGCATATTCAGTTTTCTCAAATACCTGCTGTATATCTTTGTGATCATAACGGTGCTCCATACTTCCGGGGTGAATTTAACCGTCTTGCTAACGGCATCCGCGGCGCTATTCGTGGGCTTGGGCTTTGCGTTGCAATATCTTTTTCAGGACATCATTTCCGGTGTCCTGATCATTATGGATCAATCACTGCACGTGGGCGATGTGATCGAAGTGGAAGACAAAGTGGCCAAGGTATTCGAAATTCGTTTGCGAACCACCCGGGCGCTCACCAGAGACGATAAGGTCGTGGTCATCCCCAATCATATCTTTTTGACCAACAGCATCTATAATTATACACAGAACCATGCTTCCACCAGGGAATCGGTCAAGGTGGGGGTCGCATACGGCAGCAATGTAGGTCTGGTCACCAGAATTTTGGAAGACGTCGCGAACAACCAAAAAGGGGTGCTAAAGAACCCGAAACCCTTTGTACAATTCGATGATTTTGGGGATTCTGCCCTGATGTTCTCCCTCAATTTTTTTATCGGGGATAGTTTTGGAGACCCAAGGATTAAAAGTCAGATGCGCTATACCATTGATGCCAAGTTCAGGGAAAACAGGGTGGTCATTCCATTCCCTCAGCGCGATGTGCATGTATTTCAGCAAAGCCCGTTTCAACATACTGCGGTAGAAAACTCAACTGAGGAATGGGGATTGGGACAAGATTGACCAACGTAAATTTATTTTTTCTCTTGTTTTGTGCGGTTTTTATCCGGGCACAAACCCCCGATATTTTTAGGGTGGAGTACATGATCATGCCCAACAACTCGGCAGAGACCAGTTTGTCGCGAATCCGATTATTGGCCAATTTGCCCATCAAGGTAAAGGACTCGAACGCCATTATCATTGGATCGGAGTATAACCGCTTGCGATATGACTTGCCACTAAACAATCCCTTTGGGGAAGAAGGGCTGAAAACGTTTCATGTTGCCGATCTTCACATGGCCTATGTATACAAGCACAACAAAGACTGGAGATTTGTAGGGGTACTTACCCCTCGCCTGGCTTCTACCTTGACCAATGGGATAGAAAACGGGGACTTTTCTATCAATGCGACCGTTGGCGCCTTTAAGGATAGACAGGATATCGAAAAACCCATGCGATTGGTACTGGGTATTTCCTATAATTCCACCGTGGCCTTGAGGATACCGCTTCCGGTGGTGTATTATGAGAAACGATTTCATCCCAGCTGGACCTACGTCGTCGGGGTACCCAAAACCGGTATGAAATACCATTACAGCGAAAAGCATACTTTCCAAACCGAATTTATTTTGGATGGGTATTATGTTAACCTCCAAAATACTACGGTTTTGCCCGATACCGGAATTGCCTCTTCCATTTCGTCCTCGGCCGCGCTGGTCACGCTGGGTTATCAATACAACATCACCAAGGTCATGGGCATATATGCATACTTTGGCCACACGGTGCTGCAGTCGGGCGTATTGAGGGATAAGAATAGAAATGATATATTTATATTGAATGATAAGGCCAGCTTCTACTTCAGGAGTGGCTTCAGAATAGGACTATAAAAAAGAGAAAAAAATGTCAAGAATTTTGGTAATTGAAGATGAGGCGGCCATCAGAAGGGTATTGGTGAAAATCCTATCTGAAGAAAACGAAAACTATACCGTAGAAGAGGCCGAAGATGGCCTAAAAGGCTTGGAGGCCATCAAAAATAACGATTTCGATCTTGTACTCTGTGATATTAAGATGCCTAAGATGGATGGGGTAGAGGTGCTTGAGGCGGCGCGAAAATTCAAACCGGAAATACCGTTCATCATGATTTCAGGGCATGGCGATCTGGAAACTGCAGTAAATACCATGAGGGCCGGTGCTTTTGATTATATTTCAAAACCTCCCGATTTGAACCGATTGCTTACCACCGTGCGAAACGCCTTGGACCGAAAGGAACTGGTGGTCGAAAATATCATCCTCAAGAAAAAGGTAGGCAAGAATTATGAAATGGTGGGCCAGAGCGATGAAATTGCCAATATCAAGGAGATGATCGAAAAAGTGGCGCCTACCGATGCCAGGGTCTTGATAACCGGCGATAATGGCACAGGGAAGGAATTGGTGGCCCATTGGCTCCATGAAAAGAGCCAAAGGAGCAATGCCCCTTTCATTGAAGTGAATTGCGCTGCCATACCCTCAGAATTGATCGAGAGCGAACTGTTCGGTCATGTCAAGGGGGCCTTTACCTCAGCGGTAAAGGATCGGGCGGGCAAGTTTGAGGCAGCGAATAACGGCACCATTTTTCTGGATGAGATCGGTGACATGAGTCTTTCTGCCCAGGCCAAAGTGCTACGCGCGTTGCAGGAGAGCAAAATTTCAAGGGTGGGCAGCGATAAGGATATCAAAGTCGATGTGAGGGTGGTGGCTGCCACCAATAAGGACTTGAAAAAGGAAATCAAGGAAGGAAAATTTCGGGAAGACCTTTACCATCGCTTGGCCGTAATTTTGATCAAGGTGCCCTCACTGAACGATCGAAGGGATGACATCCCTATATTGATTGCTCATTTCGCCGAAAAAATCGCTTCTGAGCAAGGTATTGCCCCAAAGGTATTTTCAGCGGGCGCGATCAAATTACTGCAAAGTTATGATTGGACGGGGAATATCAGGGAGCTTCGTAACGTGGTGGAGCGACTGATCATCCTTGGAGGGAAAGAAGTCACCGAGAAAGATGTAAAGTTGTTCGCCAGTAAATAGCGCGCAAAAACCTGTCCTAGTTCATGTGTCTGAGGATACGGCTTGGGTTATTTGCCCATCCTATCGTTCTTGCCACATTCGCCGAGATCTTCCAGGGCCTCAGCCGTGATTTGCTGGGTCCTTAGGTTGTAGTATTTCTTGCCTTCGGTCTGATTGGGTTTCAAAAGTTCCTTTTCACAATGCTTGTATATTCTTTCGGCAAAAGCTCGGGCTTCCTTGCAATCGACCGTCAGCACTACCTTCTGTAGCGACTCCCGGTACGTTTCCAGGGAAATATCTATTTTTTCCTGCAAGAATCGGTTTTCCAATTGAACTTCCGGAATCTTGTCGGCCGGGTTGTCCATGTTCATGGCAAGCATGTCTTTTTTGGGTGTGGCCAAATGTTCTTCGTGCTGATCCAATGCCTCGATACTGCCCTTTGTATTTTCCAACGACCGGCCGAGCAGTGCCAAAGAGCCGTTCAGCGTGCTTTCCTTGGCCGCTCTTTTAAGTAGATGTGCACTTTCCTCAACACCGATGGCGGCATGCTGGCAGCCACAATCATCCAGCTGTTTTTTTGACTTTTCAATACCGTCCAGGGCCTTGTAGGTATAGTACCGGACCAGATTAAGATCGTCCTGCGAAATGGCTTTTTCGATCTGTGTCTTGATGTAATTGATGTTGGATCCTGAATATTCACAGGCTTTGCTGGGCTTGAAGGCAAAGAGGAGCAACATGGCGAAAGCACAGCCAATTAACCGTAACGTTTTCATTGCATGCATAATTAGGGGTAAAATTTGGGATTTTACAGTTCAAAGTTACGCAACCGATCTATCGAATGCCTCGTTTTTTCGATACATGGTAGCCCTATTCGGATAAATTGGACAAACCGAAAGATTCCATTGGCGAACGACCTTTTTTTTTAACAAATTATGCCGTTAAACGATAAAATATTTTATATTCCCCCCATGGATAAAGTGGATATCAACAACTACCGGGTGACCGACGATAAAAAACTGGCCGACCGGCCTACCTATGTAGATTTTGGCCTGTCGGATAAAAAGCTCGAAAAGGAACTTGTAAAAACAAGGGTCATCTTGGGTGAATTTCAGGATGTCCTATATGCCCATGGGAAATATAGCGTACTGATATGTCTGCAGGGAATGGATTCCGCCGGAAAAGACAGCCTCATCAGGGAAGTCTTCAAGGATTTCAACATCAGTGGCGTAGAAGTGACCAGTTTTAAAGTACCCACGGATCTCGAATTGAAACACAACTACCTCTGGAGGCATTATATCGCGCTGCCTGCCAAAGGTAAATTTGGTGTGTTCAATCGCACCCATTACGAGAACGTGCTGGTTACGCGGGTGCATCCCCAATACATCATGTCGGAAAATATTCCTGGAATAAATGAGGTGAGCGATATCGACCAGAAGTTTTGGGACAAGCGTTTCGAACAGATCATCAATTTCGAACAGCACCTTGCCGAACACGGCACCTTGATCTTTAAGTTCTTTTTGCACCTATCAAGGGAAGAGCAGCGCAAGCGCCTGCTAAGAAGGCTTGAAAAAAGGGTTAAGAACTGGAAGTTTTCGCCCGATGACCTCGAAGAACGCGAACTGTGGGATTCCTATCAAAAATACTATGAAGAGGCCATCAATCGCACTTCAACCCAGCAAGCACCGTGGTTCGTGATCCCCGCCGATAACAAATCCGCCTCGCGATTGATCGTGGCATCCATCCTTTTGCAGGAATTGACGAAATTCAAAGATATCAAGGAGCCCGAATTGAGCGACAAGGTAAAAGCGAATCTGGAGTATTATAAAGAGCAGTTGGAAAAAGGAAAAGTATGAAGAAAATGATGGTTTTGCTGGTGTTATCGATCATTGGCCAATGTTATGGACAGGTCGATGACGAAAAACAGTTCAGGGCAATTTATGATGCTTCCCTAAAGGAAGGCAAAGCCTACGACTGGCTCAATTATCTCTCCAACCAAATAGGTGGAAGGCTTTCAGGATCGGTTGAGGCACAACTGGCCATCGATTATACCAAATCGCGGCTCGACTCCCTAAACCTGGATAGGGTATGGCTGCAACCTGTTAAAGTTCCCAAATGGGTGCGCGGGGCACCAGAGTTCGCCTATATGGAAACCAGTCCGGGCATCACCACCAACCTGGCAATCTGTGCCTTGGGCGGATCGGTCGCGACACCATTGGGCGGTATTAAGGCCAATGTGATCGAAGTACAGGGCATAGAACAGTTAAAAGTACTCGGCAGGGAAAAAATCGAGGGCAAGATCGTGTTTTTCAACAGGCCAATGGACCCCTCCAAAATCAATACTTTCGAAGCTTATGGCGGAGCAGTGGACCAACGTTCTTCCGGGGCTTCCGAAGCCTCCAAGTTCGGTGCGCTAGGCGTGATCGTCCGGTCGATGAACCTTAGGCTCGATGACTTTCCGCACACGGGTTCCTTAAACTACGGTGACCTGCCCATTGACCAGAGAATTCCGGGTGCTGCAATCAGCACCAAAGCAGCCAATATGCTCAGCACCACCATCAAGTTGAATCCGAATACCCAAGTTTATTTTAAACAGAATTGCAAGGATTTTGGTGAAGTGGATTCCTTCAATGTGATCGGGGAACTCAAAGGCAGCACTTATCCCAACGAAATAATGGTTATCGGAGGACACCTCGATTCATGGGATTTGGGCGATGGATCGCACGATGATGGTGCTGGCTGCGTACAGGCCATGGAAGTACTTCGATTGTTCAAAAAATTGGATTACAAACCTTTGCGCACCATTAGGGTAGTGCTCTTTATGAACGAGGAGAACGGATTGAAAGGGGGTAAGCAGTATGCCGAAATGGCCAAACAAAACAATGAAAATCATGTTTTTGCGCTCGAAAGCGATTCCGGGGGTTTTACGCCGAGGGGTTTTGCCTTCGATTGTTCTGACGAAAATTTTAAGAGAATACAGGCATGGAAATCGTTTTTTGAGCCCTATTTGATTCATGAATTCACCAATGGCAAAGGAGGGGGCGCCGATATTGGTCCGTTAAAGACCAAAGGCATTGTACTGGCCGGATTGAGGCCCGATTCTCAAAGGTATTTTGACCATCATCATGCCGAAAACGATACTTTCGAATTTGTGAACCAACGCGAACTTGAATTGGGTGCGGGCGCCATGGCGTCGTTGGTGTACCTCTTCGATAAATATGGTGTGGCTGCCGAAGAGTGATCTTAACCCGATGTCAATAGCTTAAGGAAGTGCCAAACTTTCCATCCATCGACTTTCATACTCCAAACAATTCCAGTATTTTTGCCGCTCATCAAAAACGAGTGAAATGAAAGACGGAATCTACGCGAAATTCAATACTACAAAAGGAGAAATATTGGTGAAGCTCACCTATGAAAAAACCCCGGGAACCGTGGGAAATTTTGTGGCTTTGGCAGAAGGTTTAAAGAAAAATTCGGTTAAACCGGAAGGCACCCCCTACTACGACGGATTGAAGTTCCATCGCGTCATCCCCGATTTCATGATCCAGGGCGGCTGTCCCAAGGGAACCGGCACCGGAGATGCAGGATATAAATTTGATGATGAATTTCATCCAGACTTAAAACATAGCGGTCCCGGGGTGCTATCTATGGCCAATGCCGGTCCCGGAACCAATGGAAGCCAGTTTTTCATCACCCACGTGGCCACGCCGTGGTTAGATAATAAACATACCGTTTTTGGACAAGTGGTGGAAGGCCAGGACGTGGTTGATTCCATAGCCCAGGACGATGTAGTGGAGCGACTTGAGATCGTAAGGGTCGGCTCGGCCGCGAAGGATTGGGATGCACTCAATGCCTTTGGGGAATTTGAAAGAACCAAGGCCAAAAGAGTTGCGGCGGAAAGTGAAAAGCAGAGAGAAGAAATGAACAAGGTGGCGTCCGGTTTTGATGAAACCCCCAGCGGACTAAGATATAAAATCATACAAAAAGGAAATGGTGCCAAGGCCGAAAAAGGGCAGGAGGTATCGGTTCACTATGAAGGATCCCTGCTATCAGGGCAGGTTTTCGATTCATCCTATAAAAGAAAGCAACCCATCGATTTTCAATTGGGTGTAGGTCAGGTCATTCCAGGTTGGGATGAAGGGATTGAGCTCTTAAAAGTAGGGGATAAGGCGCGGTTCGTGATACCTTCAGACCTCGCCTACGGCAGCGCAGGCGCGGGGGGTGTCATCCCTCCGAATGCTACCCTGATCTTCGATGTCGAATTGATGGGCATCAACTGATATTGTTCGAGGGGCATCTCGATTTAAGTTGAGCGGAAACGTTCTCGAAATAAGCACCTTCAACGAAGGTGTTTTTTTTGGGTCATCGTCAACCAAGTACGCCGTTCAAACGTTGTCCTTGGATGATTTGCCATGGTTATCAAGACTCACGAAGAGCAATATCGTATTGATCAAAACCAAGCTCAATAGCACACCGAAAAAAGAAATCATATAGGAATTGCTTTTTGGGCCGAATGCCCTTTTAACTAAAACAACCTGTAGGCGAAAAACCCTACCTGCAAAGTATGGCTAAAGCGTATCGATATCCACGGCGCTATATCGCAGCAATAAAACGTTGAGGAAGATCAGAAAAGTTAAAATGCAAAAAAAGAGAGTCATGGATTCTTGGCTACAGGATGAGATTGAAAATCATCTTGTTGCTAACGAAAAAAATCCATTTATATTATAAAAATGACCAAATTGCTGAGGAAAACGCAAGAAAAACCCATTAAGGGGCGCGACCTATCGCAGGCAAAGTAATTTTGATTGAAACCGAAAAAAAATAGCAAAAGCCAAAAAGGAAAGTTTGTCGGTCGCCATCTGAATGAAGGAGGCTATTATTTTTTGGTACCTCATTTTTTTTTGTCTCCGGTACTGATTAGTAGTAACATGACGTTTACGAATACCAAAGCTGACATGATAGCAAAAAATGTAATCATTCCTGTACTGATTTTTTAAGGTGATTAATGACAATAAAGACGACACGATCGTCAAGCGTAATGCGTAGGGGAAATAAAAATATATACTATTCAAGACACTTTTATTGGCATCTTGTACAGGGGGGAGGTAATTGATTTCTTATAAAGATGCCCAAAAGGACGATGGTTGCGTTTAATGTACAACAAAGTTTTGATCTTTTGAATAAAAGAATGGGTGCTACATAAAAAAGCCCCGACAAATGTCGAGGCTCTGTATTAAAAAAGTTTATGCGTTCCTAGTCTATAACTTTCACATTTACCGCGTTTAGTCCTTTTTTACCTTGTTGTAGTTCAAATTCTACAACGTCACCTTCACGAATTTCGTCGATTAAACCGGAAATGTGTACAAAGTGATCTTCGCTTGAACCATCTTCAGTGATAAAGCCGTACCCTTTTGAATCATTGAAGAATTTTACTGTTCCTTTACTCATAATAAAAAAATTAAATATTAATTAAGCTGCGAAGATAGTGTTAAATTTTTTAAACGCATGCAGTTTTGCCCGATATATTTCTTTTTTGCTTCAACGGCAATGGGGTATCCTTCATCACCAAACCCCTCTGGTCGATGTAAATCATTATCGTCAAAATTGCTTTTAAACCGATGTATTAGACCGTCGGATCTGGTGTCATTCTCAAATAGGGCTTTATCTCCTCCACCCCTTTGGTAAATATTTTCCTGGCTTCCGATGTAGGGATTGACGGACTGACAACCACATCCTGACCATGTTCCCAATTGGCGGGAGTGGCCACCTTGTGGTAGGCGGTAAGCTGCAAGGAATCGATGACCCGGAGCAGTTCATAAAAATTGCGGCCCGTGGAGGCGGGATAGGTAAGTATCAGTTTTACCGTTTTATCGGGTGCGACGATGAACACCGATCGTACGGTTAGTGTATCGTTTGCCTTAGGATGTATCATATCGTATAGATCGGAGACCTTTCTATCTTCATCCGCTATGATCGGGAAATTCACCGTGGTTTGTTGAACCTCGTTGATATCCTTGATCCAAGCGGCATGGGAGGTCGGCCCATCAACACTTAATGCCAGCATTTTTACGTTTCTCTTGTCGAATTCCCCTTTGAATTTGGCAGCCGTTCCCAACTCAGTCGTACACACCGGGGTAAAATCGGCAGGATGGGAAAAAAGAATCCCCCAACCATCTCCCAAATAATCATAAAAATTGACGGTTCCCATTGAACTGTTTGCTGTAAAATTAGGGGCGGTATCGCCCAAACGTATCGTAGCCATTTTTTTAGTGGTTTAGTTACATATTATTACCCTACAAATTAAGTAGATTAAATCATACTTGAATATTTTTAGGGTTAAAAAAGTATTAAATTTTAAGGCCTTCTTTGGAAATCAAACCTTGATTTGAGTTTTGGTCGAAAGTATCCAAAAAAGTGGATTAACTTTATTCCGATTTAATAATGACAACTATTATGGAAGCACTGCAATACCCTATCGGAAAATTCGTTCGGCCGTCCCAAATCGATGGCGCCCAGATCAGAGAATGGATCCTGGCCTTGGAAACCCTTCCAGAGCGTCTGCAAAAGCTGGTACAACCACTTGATGGTGAAAAGTTGAGCACCCCTTACCGACCAGGAGGATGGACGGTGCACCAGCTGGTCCATCATATTGCCGACAGCCACCATAACAGCTATACCAGATTTAAATGGGCATTGACCGAAGATCGTCCGGTGATCAAGGCCTATGACGAGAAGGCCTGGGCAAACCTTTTCGACAGTCGTAACGCCCCCATACAAATGTCACTTGACCATCTCAAGGCGGTGCACCATAAATTGGTGTATTTGCTGAAGGGCCTTTCGCCCAGCGATTTAAAACGGACCTTTATTCATCCGGATAGCCAAATGGAAACTTCCCTTGAGGAGAATGTGGGACGCTATGCATGGCATGGAAACCATCATCTCGCACATATCAAGGGATTGTTGGAACGGAAGGGCTGGCTATGACCATTATGGCCATAGATTCTTGAGCATAACATACATGCCGCGTTGTTCGTCCTTGACCGTGGCGAACCCAAGCCTTATTTCATCGAAGATCTCAAAACCGTTTTTTTTGTAAAAATCGAGTGCGGGGCCAAGTTTCATGGTATCCAAGGTGATTTTTTTTTTGTTGTATGACCTGGCCAACCTCTCCACAAAATCCAAAACTTTTTTTCCCACACCCTGTCCTGAATACGCTTTCAGGATATAAATTTTGTCCAATAAAAGTACTTCCTTGCAAGGAAAGTGGCCCAAGGCATGGTCAAGGTTGATTTTTAATATCCCGATCGCCAGGGCGTCCTTACAAATCAGGAATAATTTGGCATTGCTGTTCAGGGCTTCCTTTCGCAGCACATCAAGGGTAAATGAAATATTGATATAGGGATCGGGATTTTGATTCTCCCATAAATGCAGGTAATGCTGTTGATAGGCCAGCACTCCGACCTCGATATACGTCTGGTAAAGGCCAACCTCCAAAGGTTTGATGTCGATATTTGATATCGAGCCGTTTTTAGCGTTCTGCGAAGTTTTGATTGCCATGGTCTGTCAGTTGGCTTTCCATTTAATATTGCAGCCAATACTGGGTTTCTGAACCGGATCGATTTGACTTCCTTGCAACAGTGCGTCCATCGCCTGCCGCAGATCCATGCCATCAAGCGGTATGCCGTTGCCCGGTCGGGAATCATCGAGTTGTCCCCGATAAACCAGTTCCAACTGCCCATCGAACAAATAGAAATCTGGGGTACATGCTGCTTGATAGGCTTTTGCAACTGCTTGGGTGGCATCGTATAAATAGGGAAATGTAAAGCCGGCTTCATTGGCCTTTTTTTTCATCAGATGGGGTGCGTCTTGGGGGTAGTTCTCGATATCGTTGCTTGAAATGGCCACAAATGCTATTCCCTTGGCCTGGTATAATTTGGCCAATGCACTTATCATAGGGTTCACATGGATCACAAAGGGGCAATGGTTGCAAATGAACATGATCAACGTGCCCCTGCTTCCCTTCAATGCTTTGAGCCCCAAGGTCTTTTCACTGACAGTGTCCTTCAAACTAAAATCGGGCGCCTTCGTGCCCAAAGGCAACATTTTACTGGCCGTTCTCGCCATTTTTCAAGATTTTACTTTCCATAAAGTTAAAGGTAATTGGAATAATTTTGCCATAAACGCTATTTTTAGCTGCTGTTTGAACTTTAAATCTTATTTAAACCAGAATCGAAATGAAGGAAACCATCCAATGGGCCGACTTTGACAAAGTGGATATCCGCGTCGGTACTATCATTGAAGTAAATGATTTTCCAGAAGCCCGAAATGCCTCTTATCAGATCAAGATCGATTTTGGATCAGACATAGGCATCAAAAAGTCATCAGCGCAACTGACTAAGCGTTATGCCAAATCGCAGTTGTTGGGCAAACAGGTAGCGGCCGTGCTTAATTTTCCAAAGAAACAAATAGCAAACTTTATGAGTGAATGTCTTATATTGGGTGCGGTCGAGGGCCAAGACGTTGTTTTGCTCCTACCGGAAGAACGGGTGGCCAACGGACTCAAAATCGCATGAAATATTGAGTGAAAATCTCTTAGATATCGTTCATATTAATTTTGATGCCGAGGCACAATGGGTGTTGAATATTGCCCTAGCCCTGGTGATGTTCAGTATCGCCTTGCATATTTCCCCAAACGATTTTAAGGGGATAGTCAAAAAACCCAAATCGATTTTGGTCGGCATCTTTGGTCAATTTGTGCTGTTGCCGGCCTTGACCTATGTTTTGGTGATTATCATTCAACCCATGGCGAGCATGGCTTTGGGAATGTTCATGGTAGCAGCTTGTCCAGGCGGAAATGTTTCAAATTTCATGACCCATTTGGCCAAGGGAAACACCGCCCTTTCGATAAGCCTTACTGCTTTCGCGACTTTGTTCGCAGTGGTTTTTACCCCCCTGAACCTGCAATTTTGGGGGTCGCTATATGGGCCATCGGCCAACATTTTAAGGGAAATCGAGATCTCACCCGTACAAATGGTGAAGGTGGTCTCTTTGCTCCTTCTGATTCCTTTGATCCTGGGCATGACAGTGAACCACTATTGGCCCAAACCGGCCCAAACAATGGGTAAACTCCTCAAAATGGTTTCCTTGTTGTTTTTTGTGTCCTTAATTTTTATGGCATTTTATAACAACCGTGCTATTTTCATGGAATATGTTTGGTATGTCTTTTGGATCGTGGTACTTCATAACCTTTTGGCTTTTTCGGCTGGGTTTACGATTGCGAAGGGATTCAGATTGCCCGATAGGGATGTAAGATCGATCACCATCGAAACGGGAATCCAAAATTCGGGGCTGGGCCTTTTGCTCATCTTCACTTTTTTTGATGGTTTGGGCGGGATGGCACTCGTCGCGGCATTTTGGGGGATTTGGCATTTGGTTACCGGTTTGCTGTTGGCCGGCATATGGGGCTATCGCGCATTGGAAAATGAAGAATTGGCCAGATGAAGATCGGTTACGGGATATTGAAGCTTTGGATCAAGTACAGTTTATACCTCTATTATGGGAAGCTCGAACTGCAGGGCAGGGAAAACATTCCTCCCGATTGCCCCGTCCTTTTTTTGCCCAATCACCAAAATGCCCTCATCGATGTATTGCTCATTGCGGTCAGTTGCGATCGGAGACCCTATTTTTTGACGCGTTCCGATGTCTTCACCAATCCATGGCTCAACCGATTTTTCAATTATTTACAAATGATGCCCGTTTATCGCATTCGGGATGGTAGGGACACCATTCGGCAAAACGAGGAAATTTTCGCAAGATGTGCCCAATTGCTGGCCCAAGGGGAGGCAATCGTTATTTTTCCGGAAGCCAACCATAACCTGAAAAGAAGGGTTCGCCCTTTGAGCAATGGTTTTATCCGTATTTTATTCATGGCCCAAAACCTGTCTCCCGATCAGGATCTATATATGCTCCCGGTTGGGTTCAATTATATGCAGGCAATAGAATTCCCAGATCGGGTGGCGGTTCATTACGGAGATGCCCTTCCTTTGCGAAAATTATTCGATGGCGATGACTTTCCCGCTACCACCCAAGGTGTAAAAAAGACCGTCAAGGCAAAGCTTATGGCACTGACTACCCACATTGACGATTTGGGGAAATACGACCATTTGGTCGCACAACTGGATGCAATGGGGGTGGATTATTTGAATCCGAAAGAAGTGAATACGGCTGTTGCGCGACTTGTGGCAGGGAAACCTGAGGCAATCAAACCTAAAATGAGGCAAAATGAAATACCGTCCCGCTTGTTCTTTGCCCTGTTCTGCTTGTTGAACCTGCCGATTGTTCTGGGCTGGAAGTATTGGTTAAAGCCTAAGGTTTGGGAACCCGAGTTCATGGCCACTTTTCGTTTTGGCTTCGCCCTATTCTCAGTGCCGGTTTACTACCTGCTCCTCGTATTGGGCTTGGCTTTGTGGATCAACTCCCTAACGGCAATGATGTCGGTGATCGGCCTCTTTCTTTTTAATTGGGCCTACGTCAAATGGGCATAAATAATTCACCCTGATTGATAGGAAATATGTTGGATTGCCCTTATCTTTAATAGGATAAATCGTTTGAATGCAAGCCATTAGGTAAGGTTCAGCCATTATTGGGCTTATGGACAATCCCAAACAAATTACGGTCAAAACCACGGTAAAGGCACCCGCTGGCGTCGTTTGGACGTATTGGACCGAGCCACGGCATATTCAAGAATGGAACAGTGCCTCTCCGGATTGGCATACCCCTAAGGCAGAAAACGACCTTCGTGTCGGGGGTGTTTTTAAGGCCAGAATGGAAGCCAAGGACGGCAGTTTCGGTTTTGATCTTTGGGGTACTTATATCGAAGTTGAACCGAACCATCTAATTTCCTATACCCTTGGGGATGGAAGAATGGTCGGAATTCAGTTTATTGAGGTCGACGGAAAAACCCAAATCACGGAAACCTTCGAAGCAGAGGAGACCAACCCCCTCGAAATGCAGAAAAATGGATGGCAGGCTATCTTGGATAATTTCAAGCGATATGTCGAATCCGAACCGATCTAAAGAAGATGTCAAATAAAATTTACCCTTGTATTTGGTTCGATGGCAATGCCAAGGAAGCTGCGGAATTTTATTGCTCCGTGTTCAAGGATGCCACGATTAGATCGGTCAACCCGGTCGTCGTTGGTTTTGAACTGGGCGGCCATCGGTTCATGGCCTTGAACGGAGGGCCACAATTTAAGCCCAATGCCAGTATGTCGTTCTATGTTACCTGTGAAACCCAACAGGAAATCGATGGCCTATGGGAAAGACTCAAAGAGGATGGCATGGTGATGATGCCGCTCGACCGCTACGATTGGAGCGAAAGGTATGGCTGGGTTCAGGATGGTTATGGGGTATCTTGGCAATTGTCGATGGGCAAAGTAGCTGATATTGGGCAGAAGATCATTCCGGCCCTGATGTTCACAGGGGCACAATTTGGCCGGGGCGATGAGGCCATCAAATACTATACTTCCTTATTTCCCGATTCCCAGCTGCGTTTCATCCATCGCTATGACGATACCGATACCCTTCAAGGCGGTAAAATTGCACATGCCCAATTCAGCCTGTCAAATCAAAAGTTTATTCTTATGGATAGTGGATTCTCCCATGATCTGCACTTTTCCGAAGGCCTATCGTTGGTCATCGAATGCGGGTGTCAGGAAGAAATCGACTACTTCTGGGACCAGTTAACGGCGGGAGGCGAAGAAAGCAGATGTGGCTGGCTCAAGGACAAATTTGGGTTTTCATGGCAGGTGGTTCCGTCAAACCTGGGCAAGTTGATGAGCGATCCCGCCAAATCGGAAAGGGTCATGAAGGTCCTAATGGGGATGAAAAAGCTCGAATTGAGCCAATTGGAAAACGCATAAAAATTTGCCATGGAGAAACCTGAAAACATGGATGCCTATATGGCTGGTTGCCCCAAAGCGGTGCAGGAGGTCCTTCAACAGTTAAGGAATGCCATTCATGCAGCGGCTCCCGGAGCAGAGGAAAAAATCGCATACGGGATGCCGGCATTTCGGCTCTATGGCAGAGACTTGATCTATTTTGCCGCATTTAAAAACCATATTGGCCTTTACGCCCTACCGTCTGGCAACATAGCCTTCAGTAAGGAACTCGAAGCCTACAAGACCGGCAAGGGATCCATTCAGTTTCCCTTGAACCAGCCCATGCCCTGGCATTTGATCGATAAGATCATCAGGTTTCGCATTCAGGAGAATTTGCATCACGCCAAAGAAAAATAATCCCATACTTGGCTATGGACAAGGGTGGGATATTTACATCACTCCCCCAAAAAATATGGCATTCATCAATAATTTATTGGTCCCATACCAGAAAGCCCTGAAATTGGTGTTATCGGTAAAAACGATCACTTTTCCCTTCCCCAATTTTTGTACTTGAAAGGGTACGCTATTTTGGAGCAATTTGAGATTTTCTTCGGAGATATAACCGCTCAACAACGGGTTTTGAAGATACCTCAACGGGTTGTTGTAGCTGTCTTTGTCCGCTTCCAAATAAACGTTGGAATCCCTGAACAAGGCCACCCTGGCATTTTTATAGCCATAGCCGATTGGGTGTGAACGATCGAGGGCTGCCTCAAAAATGGCACCTCCCGTAACCTGGGCCCCTAAGAAGTCGCGTTTTTGGGCAAAGGATATGTTTTTCGCAATCAGGCTGTCCTTTTTAAAGGTTAGTTTCATCATTTCGTTTTTTTCGAACCATTCTGCAGCCCTCAAATACCCGATGGCAATACCGCCATTCTTCACCCATTCCTTGAGCTTGTCGGCGGTTTTATTGTCCAAGGATCCGCCCCATGAATTGGGAATGATAATGGCCGTGTAACGGCTCAGGTCAATACGATTGAAATAATCGGTATCCAACTTGGTGAGCTTCATATCGTACCGTTGGTCGAATAGGTGCCATATCTCACCTGCATCGTTGCTCGCAATGCCATTGCCCACCAGAAGTCCGACTTCTTGTTTCTTCAAGGCCTCAAAATCGTTGCTGCCCAGGTCGATCCCCTGGGTAAGTCCTGTGCCCACCGCCGTAATTTTTATTTTGGCTTCTTTGGCGACCTCATTCAAAAAATCATGCAGCGCCTTTTTGTTTAAAATTTGATTTTGTACAGGGACCATGATGGTGCCATAGTCATAAGCCTGCCCCTCAAGGCGAAAGGGTCCTTTTGCGACTTTGGCGCGGATGTCTTTGTTCAAAATGGCGTTGAGGGCCTTTGGGGTATAATAATCGTTCCACTCGAAAAGGTAGGCATAGTCGCTTTCCCGGTCAACGCCTCCCGTCAAGGGTTTAAAATCTCCGATTTCGGGTCCGGCGTTAGCCATGGTGGGCACTTCCGCATAATCCAGATCGAAGGCCAAGGGGAAGGTCCAGGCGGAGATGTCATAGAATAGGCTATCGGTGAAGGTGGTTCTTTTTTCGAACATGGCCTGAATCAACCGCGGATTCTTTTGATCCATGGGTACCACATAGCTATTGTTCTTGGTAAAGGTTTTGCCACTGATGGTGGCGTCATTGGCCAATTCATGGAATTTTATCCCATGGCGGCTCAAGATCTCTGCCAGGTGCCAAGCTTTGTTGGCATCTTTGCTATCGCCGAACACCAAGGCCTTGGTTTTGTTTCTGGCGGCTTCATTTCTGACTTCCTCAAAATAATCCCTTTGATATTTCAGAATTTTTTCGCGCATGTTCTGGGCCGCCTCGATGGTAGAAAGGGCGGTGGTAAATTGATTTCTTATGGTAAAGGGAAAGGTCAACAAACCGTTCTCGCTTTCCTGCACATGGCCCCGTGAGCTGGCCTGCTCGAAAAGGATTCCGATGCAGCCGTTCACATCGGGGAAGGTGGATCCTTTGCCATAATAGTAATCGTCGTAACCTTCTTCGGAATAATACAAAGACCCGATTTTATCCAAGGCCTTTGCATGGTAGGTCCCAATTTCCTTCGTGAGTTCTTGGTTGATCTTCGGGGTCAACGGATGCACCCTTGTGGGTTCCCCGGGTTGAAAAAAGAAGGTAGAATTGGTGCCCATTTCATGATGGTCGGTCAATATATTGGGCATCCATTTATGAAAGGTTGAAATGCGGGCCCTGCTCTCGGGCAATTGCACGGGCAGCCAGTCCCTGTTGATGTCGAACCAATAATGGTTGGTTCGGCCTCCTGGCCAAACTTCGTGGTATTCCCTTTCATTCCCGTCTGCGTTGAGGTTTTCGCTTTTATTGGTATTGGCCCAATAGGCAAAGCGTTGCAATCCATCCGGATTGAAAGAGGGATCCATAAGGATGATGGTGTTCTCCAACATTTTTTCGATTTCGGGTCCTTGGGCAGCGGCCAGGTAATAGGCATAGGCCAGGCCGGCGTTCGAGCCGCTGGGCTCATTGCCATGAACCGAAAAACCTTGGTAGACCACAAGGGGCATTTTTTGCAGATCGACGGTGGTTCCCCCCTTTTCAGTAAGGGACAGATGTTCCTTTCTAATCCCCTCTATATTTTGATGGTTTTTTGGGGAAGTCACGGTGAGCAACAGTATCGGTCTGCCTTCAAAGGTGAAGCCGCGATTTTCGATCGAGATACGTTCACTGACACTGGCGAGCGTCTGCATATAAAACATCAGTTTATCGTGGGTCACGTGCCATTCGCCAACTTCATGCCCGATGATATCGATGGGTTTGGGAATGCTCGGGTCGTAGGAAATATTTTGGGGAAGGTAATAGTTCAGCTCCACTTTTTCTTGGGCAATAAGGCTTTGGCAGAAAATGAATGCCGTCAAAAGGAATAATCTTTTCATTTAAAAAGGAATTAAGTCTGGGTTTAAATATAAAAAACGGCCCATAATAAAAGGCCGTTGATGCACTAAGTCTATTTAGGATGGTGATGACCTTTAAATATCATCAAAATCGATATCGGTAAACTTATCTGTCGGGGAGGCCTCGCCATTTTCGCTAAAATCTGCTTCTTCCTCCTTCTTGAAGTCTTTTTGGTGCCTTTCGGAAATGACCTCTGAACCTTTTTCGTTGATGATATAATCCATCATTTCCTCAACATGTTCCCTAAAAGCCTCGAAATCTTCTTTATAGAGATAAATTTTGTGTTTTTTATAATGAAAGGAACCATCGTCATGTGTGAATTTCTTGCTTTCGGTAATCGTTAGGTAATAATCACCGGCTTTTGTGCTTCTGACATCAAAAAAATAAGTTCTTCTTCCTGCCCTTAGCACTTTGGAATAAATTTCCTCCTGATCCTCAATGTTTCTTTCGCCCATTTCTTATTGTTTCTAGTTGATTAATTAGGTGTTAATCTATCAAAAATGGAAAAAAAAAGCGGTTTGGACAACAATTTTTTAGTTTTCTTTCTCGGAAAGCTGGTTCAGATAGAGCTCCTTATAATAGCCTTCGGTTGCGTTCAAAATTTCGTGTGTACCCTGTTGGATGAGTCTGCCGTTTTCCAAAACCAATACTTTGTCTGCATTTTTTGCGGAGGAAACCCTGTGGCTAACGATGAGGGTGGTCTTGTTTTGCGATGCCTGTTTCAGGTTGCTTAAAATTACCTCTTCCGTTTCTGTATCAACGGCCGATAGGCAATCATCGAAAAGATAAATATTCGGGTCTTTCAAAAGGGCACGTGCAATGGAGACCCTTTGTTTTTGTCCGCCGCTCAAGGTGATGCCCCGCTCCCCTAGGATTGTTTCGTACTGCTTTGAAAAGCCGATGATGTTATCGTGCACGACCGCTTTTTTGGCAACCTCGATCACTTCATCCCTACTGGCATTGTCTTTGCCGAATTTGATATTGTTGGCTATGGTATCCGAAAAAAGAAAAGCGTCTTGTGGAACGGCCCCAATGGCGCTCCTCAGGCTGTTCAGGTTTAACTCCCTGATAGGAACCCCATCGATGAGGATTTCACCGGAAGTCACATCATATAGGCGTGCGATAAGATCCAGGATCGTCGATTTACCGGATCCGGTTTTACCCAAAATAGCGACCGTTTCCCCCTGGTTGATCGTGAATGATAGGTTGTCGATTGCCGTTATATTGGTGTCTTCATAGGTGAAGCTTACATTTTTGAATTCAATTTTTCCCTGGATGGGCGTTTCCTTTTCAACTTCATTCTTTATGCTGGGCTGTACCTTGAGGAACTCATTGATCCTTTTCTGCGAAGCCTCTGCCCGTTGTACCATGGAGGTCAACCAACCCACGATCGCGACAGGCCAGGTCAGCATGTTCACATAGAGAATGAACTCGGCAATAACGCCTACTGAAGTTATTTCGCCGTTCATGTATTGTTTGCCACCGATATAGATCACAAAAATATTGCTCACCCCGATCAGCAAGATCATCAAGGGAAAAAACCAAGCGTCGACCTTGGCAAGCTCCACACTTTTATTCTTGCCTTCAATGGCCAGGGCGCTCACATCCGCATGTATCCTGGGCTCCAGGCCATAGGCCTTGATCACGGCTACGCCCGAAAACGATTCTTGGGTGAAGGTCGATAGTTTCGATAGGAAGGCCTGTACCCTGGTGCTCCTCCTATGGATGATCTTGCTGATCTTGTATATTAAAAATGACAAGATCGGAAAAGGCGCGATGGTATAAAATGCAAGGGTAGGGGCTTTGATGAACATCAGGGGAATCAGACAGACGAACAAGGTCAGGGCGTTCATGCCGTACATGATCGCCGGTCCGGCGTACATGCGCACTTGGTTGATGTCCTCGCTGATCCGGTTCATCAGGTCACCGGTTCTGTTTCTTTTGTAAAAGTCGAGGTTCAGATAGAGGTAATGATCGAAGACTTCATTTTTGAGGTCATATTCGATATAGCGCGACACGTTGATAATCGTTTGTCGCATCCAAAAAGTGAAGAAACCCGAGAGCAGTGCAGTTCCCAGAATGATCAGAATATACTGTAAGAGCAGTTCACGCGCTTCCGCTTCCTGAATGATGGAGGCCGAAAATTTCTCGATTACCGCTATTGAATTTTTTACATACGACGGCATCACCAAAGAAAAAATCCTGGCGATGATCGTAATGATCACCCCAATAAACAATTTTAACCAGTATTTCCTGAAGTATTTATTAAGGTGTCTTAATTCTTTCATCCAAAATGGTAGATCGGTCACCAAAGATAAGTCCATATATACTCCCTCACAAGGGCTGTGTAAAAAGAAAAATCAAGAAATGGTCCGTTGGCCGCTTGCCCGATAAGCCCAAGCAAACCATATCGATCGTATTTCGCGGAATTCTTTTTTTGCGACAATAACACCAAGCAGCGGTCGGGATTGAAAATAGATTCCTATTTTTGTCCGCTTAACGGTTCAACCATTTCCATAAAGTTCTTTTAAAATGCTTACAAGAAGGCATATTCGGGTGAAGGTAATGCAGTGCATCTATGCATTGACCCAATCCAAGGACGACTCCCTCGAGAAACAGGAAAAGTTCCTTCGGGCAAGTATCGAAAACATGTATACGCTCTATTTGCTGTTGCTCAGTCTTATGATCGAGATTCAGGACAGGGCCAAAAGCCAACTCGAACTCTCTTCAAAAAAATACCTGGCCAACCGATCTGATGCTTTTCCCGACAAGGAGAAATTCGCCGAAAACCAATTGTTGACACAGATTTCAGGCAACAAGCCCTTAAGGGACGAACTCCTCAAACGCAAATTGCGAAATTGGTACCTGAATGAAGAGTACGTCAAATTGATTTACAATGCCATTTTAGACAGCGACATTTATGAGGCATACATGAACGCCAAGGAACAATCCTATGAAGCGGACAAAAAAGTGATCATGGATCTTTTCAGGGAAGTGATTGCCCCGAATGAAAAGATCTATGCCTATTTTGAGGACGATAAGCTCACCTGGGTAGACGACCTGCCCATCGTAAATACCTTTATTCTGAAGCAATTGAAAAAAGTAAAGGCGACGCAGAGCGAAACCTTCTTCTTGCCACGCCTGTTGAAAGATGAAGAAGATATGGTTTTCGCCCAAAAATTATTGGCAAAGACCTTGTTGAACAATGCACAGTGGGAAAAGGAGATCGAGGGGAAAACGCCCAATTGGGATAAGGACAGGATCGCCGAAATAGACGCCATCCTATTGAAAATGGCCATTTGTGAATTGCTCAATTTCCCTTCCATTCCGGAAAAGGTAACCATCAACGAGTTCCTCGAAATCGCCAAGGAATATTCTACCCCGAAGAGCAGTATCTTCATCAACGGTATTTTAGACAAGTTGGTCAGGGAATATAAAACCGATGGTAAACTAAAAAAGGTGGGTAGGGGCCTATTATAAATTAATTCTTTAATTTTGCGGGGAAATAATAAAATTAAACTTATGAAAAGAATATTTTTGGCTTTTAGTGCCATTGCAATGCTCAGTTTTATTTCCTGCAAAGAAAATGCAGCGAACAAGATCAACACCGAAAATGTGGCCGTAGCCGCCGAAAGGGACGCCGCTGCCAAACAAGTTCCGGTGATGACCTTCGACAAGCAGGTACACGATTTTGGAACAATCGAACAAAATGCCCCGCAGGAAACCCTATTTACGTTCACCAACACGGGTAATGCGCCATTGATCATTACAGATGCCAAAAGTTCTTGTGGCTGCACTATCCCTACTTGGACCAAAGAACCGGTGGCACCGGGTGGAAAAGGGGAATTATTGGTGAAATTCAATGGTTCCGGTCAAAATCAAGTGACCAAGACCATTACCGTTACCGCTAATACCGAAAGGGGCCAAGAGCAACTGAGGATCCAAGCTTTTGTGAACGCCCCTGGCGGAGGACCACAAGCAGGCCCGGTATCACAATAAAAACAAGCACAAACCAAATAGTGATATGGGAGATATTGGACAGTTCCTGCCGATGATTTTAATATTTGTGGTAGCGTATTTTTTTATGATACGACCACAGATGAAGCGACAGAAGGACGAAAGAAAGTTTGCGGCAGAATTGAAAAAGGGTGACCGTGTCATCACCAAAAGCGGACTCCATGGAAAAATAATGGAATTGAACGACAACGATGCTTCCTGCATATTGGAGACCATGGCAGGGAAGCTGAAATTCGATAAATCGGCCATTTCCATGGAATTGAGCAAAAAGCTGAACGCCCCGGCCAAAAAGTAGCTATTTTTATAGATTGAAATCCAAGCACCATCCATTCCGGATCGGTGCTTTTTTTGTACATCTTTATTGAAATTTACTTATCTTGAGGCAACAATAAAACCGTTACGATGCACAACAGAAGACACTTTATCAAGCAGAGCGGGTTGGCTTTGGCCGGCACGGGGGCCGCTTTTTTATTCCCTATGGACCTATTGGCGCAAATGCGCAAAAAAGTAGGCGCCAACGACCAGATCAATGTAGGCCTTGTTGGCTGTAACGGGATGGGCTTTTCCGACTTGAGTTCGATGCTGAAAATCAACGAGGTAAATGTGATCGCCCTATGTGACGTGGATGACAGCGTGCTCGCAAAACGCACGGCGGATCTGGAAAAGGCCGGAATAAAAAAGCCCAAGTGGTACAAGGACTACAGAAAACTATTGGAGAACAAAGACATCGATGTTGTCATCATAGGCACCCCCGACCATTGGCATTGTTTAATTCTGACCGATGCCCTGAAAGCAGGGAAGGATGTGTATTGCGAAAAGCCGATCGCCAATTCCATTCAGGAGGCCGATATTATGCTCAACCACGTGAACGCCAGCGATCGTATGGTCCAGGTAGGACAATGGCAGCGCAGTCAACCCCATTTCGTCGACGCCATTGAATATGTGCATTCCGGAAAATTGGGCAATATTCGTTTGGCGAAAGCCTGGGCCTATCAGGGATGGATGAAACCGGTTCCCGTGGTGGCCGACAGTGCTGCCCCCGCAGGGGTGGATTATAACATGTGGCTGGGACCAGCCACACAGCGCCCCTTCAACGCGAATCGTTTTCATTTTAACTTTAGGTGGTTTTGGGACTACGCGGGGGGCTTGATGACCGATTGGGGCGTGCACTTGATCGACTATGCCCTTTATGGAATGAAGGCCGGTACGCCAAAATCCGTAATGGCCATAGGAGGTAAATTCGCCTATCCCGATGATGCTTCGGAAACCCCCGACAGTTTGCAGACCGTTTTCGAGTATGATGGTTTCTCCATCTTGTGGGAACATGCCACGGGTATCGATGGCGGCAATTATGGTAGAAATCATGGCATTGCATTTATCGGCAACAACGGTACCTTGGTGCTCGACAGAGGCGGATGGGAAGTGATTCCCGAAAAGGAGTTTATGGGTTGGGACAAAGAGGGTGTCGATAAGATAGAAAGGGTTCCGGTCGTAAAAAGGGAAGGCGTTGGCCTCGATCTGCATACGGTCAACTTCATAGAAGCCGTCAAAAGCCGAGATCGTTCAATCTTGACCGCCCCCATAAAAGTTGGTTATGATGCCGCGCTGGTCTCCCATATGGGGAACGTGGCCTTTAAAACGGGCAACAGGATTTACTGGGACGAACAACGGGGTGCCTTCAGGGAAGATGCCGCCAACCAATATATCCGTGCCCATTATCAAAACGGTTGGGAATTGCCGATGCTCTAACCGATTAGTTGAAGCCCTGAACGGATAAGACAAGAAACCGCAACGAGATGGATTGAAAGGGGTTTGGCTGTTAACGGTATTTGTCATGAAAGCCAATCCCTTCAATGATCATTGGGAGTATTTTTTGCAAACGGGAAAGCTTGGTCTTTTCTTGTTTTGCCGTGGTGATATATTCTGAATATTCATTTTGCTTATAAGGAGGGAGCGCCTCGAAATTCCTTTTCGCCATTTCGTTTTTTTTCAAAGCCGATGCCAAGAGTAAGGGTACCGTCATTTTTGGCTTGGGTCGTTTTTGGGCCATCAAAACAAGTCCTTTTTTCTGGTTTTCCACGGCTTCTCTCATATAGGAAAGCACATCCCGCTGATCGATTTGATCAACGGAGGTGAATTTCCAGTGCCGCATCGATTTGGTTTTGCCTTCTTGGGCATTGACCAACACATTTTTCGGGTCTTTTAAAAAGACCCCGTTGAAGAACCAAACGCCAAAATGATCTTTGAAGGAAGTAATCCCCAGCACGTTCTTTCCGGCTATGGTGTAAACCGGAGTACTCCATTTGAAGGTTTCCTGAAGTTCGGTCTTAAGCGCCAATTCCCTCAAGAGGGCGAGTCCCGATTTAAAGGGACGGTCTTTGGCGAAATAGGCTTCCGTTTTTTCAGAAATATCCATAGGGCGGGTTGATGGCTTTCAAGCCTTGGTGAAATGGCTACCAAGGAAATGGTTTATTTTTTGATATATGCTGCCTTGTTTCCTACAAGTTCGCAAATTTTTACGATAACGTCAACCGCTTTTTGCATGCTTTCCACGGGAACATATTCAAATTTGCCATGAAAATTATGGCCGCCCGCAAAGATATTGGGGCAGGGAAGCCCCTTAAAACTAAGTTGTGAACCATCGGTGCCCCCTCGGATGGGCTTAATGATAGGGGTAATGCCAACAGCTTCCATGGCTTCTTTCGCAAGTTCCACGATATGGTATACGGGTTCCACTTTTTCGCGCATATTGAAATATTGATCTTTTATTTCAAGGGTGATGCAATCGCCATGAACCATATTTAACTTTTCGGTGATGTCCGTCAATAATTGTTTGCGTTTCTTGAAATGTTCCCGGTCGTGGTCCCTGATGATCATTTCGAATGCTGCATGCTCGATTTCCCCTTTCATATGGTTGATATGAAAAAAGCCTTGACGGCCCTCGGTATGTTGCGGGGTTTCTTCGGGCGGCAGGATTCCCATAAATTCATTGGCTATACTTATGGCATTCACCATTTTATTTTTGGCGTATCCGGGATGCACGCTCTTGCCCTTTATGGTCACTTTTGCCCTTGCAGCGTTGAAATTTTCGTATTCGAGTTCCCCGATTTGGCTTCCGTCCATGGTATAAGCCCAATCGGCACCGAATTTCTTAACATCGAATTGGTGGGCGCCACGACCTATTTCCTCGTCTGGTGTGAATCCCACCCTCACTTTGCCATGCTTAATTTCCGGATGCGCAAGGAGGTATTCCATCGCGCAAACAATTTCGGTAATACCCGCTTTGTCATCAGCCCCCAAAAGGGTGGTGCCGTCGGTGGTGATTAAAGTCTGCCCTTTATACAGCAGTAGATCTTCAAAATACTGCGGTGAGAGTACCACCTCGGCATTGAGCATGATATCGTTCCCATCATAATCGGAAACGATTTTGGGCTTTACATGGGTAGCGGTGAAATCGGGCGAGGTATCGAAATGGGAGATAAAACCGATCACGGGCACTTCATATTCCAAGTTGCTCGGCAAGGTGGCCATAATATATGCGTTCTCATCAATGGTCACCTCTTCCATGCCAATGCTCATAAGTTCATCTACCAATAAATCTGCAAGTTTCCATTGTTTTTCCGTACTTGGGGTGCTATCGGAACCGGGATCGCTTTGCGTATCTATTGTAACATAGCTTATAAAACGATCGATAATGTGTTGCATCGGTATAATTTTTGAATAAAAATACTGTTTATATAGCAAATGTTACAGGCGAAATCAAAAGAGGTTATGGGGTACTTAAGATATATTGGTTTGATGTTGTTGTTTTTGCTCTCCCATGTTGTCATGAAAGCCCAGGATTGCTCTTTGGGCATAGGCGGGAAGAATACCGAAGCCATTATTTCAAATTTTCAACTGAACGCTTCCCAAAAAGTACTGATGGATTCTTTGAGGGGCCATTATGCCATCTCCGAAAAAAAAGTGGTCGACGCCATTGAGCTATTGTTCAAGGAACATCCGCAATCCAGTGAGGAGGATTTGATGAAACTGGCCGTGAAGTACAAGGCCCTGCAGCAAGAGTTGGTGGTTCTTGCAAGGGAAACGGATACGAAATTGTTGTCTGCATTCAATGAAAAGCAATACCAACGCTACCTCTTGTTATGCAAAGAAGCCTTAAGGGAACCCATTAACGTTGTCCCGATGGTTTATCAAGATAGTATCGCCCCCAAGTAATTAACCCTCCACTGTTGATAAAATAGCCGGTTCCTGCCCAAATACCCGCGCTGAGTTTGTATTTTTGGCTAAATCTTTAAATTTTTTATGTACAAATATATCCTAAGGCCAATCTTGTTCCAACTGGATGCGGAATGGGTGCACCACTTTAGCTTTAGGCTCATTAAAATCGTTTCAAAAATTGGTTTTTCCGGCCTTTTTCGAAGGCTTTATGTTATCCATGACAAAAGATTGGAGCGGGAGGTTTTCGGTATCCGCTTCCCTAATCCTGTTGGCTTGGCGGCCGGTTTTGATAAAGACGCCAAACTATACAATGAGTTGAGCGACTTTGGATTTGGGTTTATCGAAATCGGGACCCTGACCCCAAAGCCACAAATCGGAAACCCAAAGAAAAGACTGTTCAGGCTGCGCGCCGATAAAGCGATTATCAACAGGATGGGGTTTAACAACCTTGGCGTTTTTGATGCGGTGGAAAGGTTGAAGAAAAAACATAGGGTCTTGATCGGGGGCAATATTGGAAAAAATAAAGACACCTCAAATGAAGATGCCATCAAAGATTATCTGATCTGTTTTGATGCCCTTTTTGAACATGTCGATTATTTTGTAATCAATGTGAGTTCCCCGAATACACCAGGACTGAGGGAACTTCAAGATAAGGCACCATTGACGGGCCTGCTCATGGAACTCAAAAAGGAGAACACCAAAGTGGCAATGCGCCTCAGAACGGGCAAGGAAAAACCTATCCTCTTGAAAATAGCCCCAGACCTTAGTGATGCGCAATTGTTGGATATCATTGAAATTGTGCAGCTTACCAAAATAGACGGGGTCATTGCTGCCAATACCACCATCGAGCGCCGAAATCTGAAATCGGATCTGGTAAGTACCGAGGAAAAAGGGGGGCTTAGTGGCAAACCCCTGAGGGAAAGGAGTACGGAAGTCATTAGATTTCTGGCCGAAAAAAGCGGCAAATCCTTTCCTATCATTGGCGTGGGCGGCATCCATTCTCCTGAAGATGCCCTCGAAAAATTGCATGCCGGTGCCGATTTGGTGCAACTATGGACCGGCTTTGTATATGAAGGCCCTGGTTTGGTAAAAAAAATCAACAAGGCCATCCTTGAGGCATCAACGCCCCGTTGAGGGGTATTGGCTTAAGCAACCCAACAAGACAAGGTATATCCTGTCTACGGTTTTATTCGGTAGTCCAATAATCGACTACCAAAACATCGGCCAAATGAGGGCCCAGCAATGCGCCGAACGCTTTATGGTCTGGATGTGGCAGATATGCGGCCCGATCTTCTTCGCTGTCGAAAGAAAGAAAAAAGCAATGGGTAAAGCCTTTGTTGAGGCCTTCCGGACTGTTGTTCAGGCCCCATTCCAATCCCTTTATTTCCGAAATTTTGGAGGGAAGCGCCTTAAAGGCCATTTCAATCCCCTTAATGTCTTCTGTAGTGGAGCCTTCATTGAACTTGAAGAGCACTACATGACGTAAAACACTGTCTTTTTGCATGGTGAGGTTGGTTTTTTCTTGCGTATGACCGTTCGAATTGAAAGAGATCAATATTAACGAAGAGAATGTCACAAGGAGGGTAATGGCCAGATAGATCGGTTTCATTTTGAAAATTTTTCGGAAGATAACAAAAACAGTCTTACATTCCACATGGTTTTGTTGCATATTTGCCGGTCGACAAATAGGCCAATGGCCCTAAATCGTCTAAGTTGGACTACAATATCCTTTCCGCCTTCATGATAGCTACCGCGGCCCTTGCCATCTCTCCGGGTCCCGACAATATTTATGTGTTGCTGCAAAGCATCACCAATGGGAAAAAGTACGGCTTGGCGACGGTTGCGGGCTTGATTTCGGGCTGTTTGGTGCATACCACCCTTTTGGCCTTCGGGGTATCGGCCCTGATCAAAGCAAATCCTTATTTGTTTTTCATCATTAAATTGTTGGGCGCGCTCTACCTATTTTATTTGGCTTTCCAGGTCTATCGTTCCGAAGCTTCCTTCAGGCTCTCTGCTGAGCGACTGCCGAAAAAGGGGCTGGGCCAGCTCTATAAACAAGGGTTTATCATGAACGTGCTGAACCCTAAGGTCACCATTTTCTTTTTGGCCTTTTTCCCCGGTTTTCTGTTCAGCAAAACCATGGGGACCATTGCGCAGTTTTATATTCTCGGACTGCTTTTTATGATCGTTTCCGCCATCGTATTTAGTCTGATCGCCGTGTTAAGCGGTTCTATCGCCAAATACCTTTCAGGAAGTTCAGGCGTAGGCACATTTCTAAAATGGCTTCAAATCGTGGTCTTTGTCGGCATAGCAACCTATCTGTTATTATCAGATAAATAGTACTAATTTTGAGGTAGCACAAAACGGTATACATGTCCGATAGGATCAAGATCATAGAATGCCCAAGGGATGCCATGCAGGGCATAAAGTCATTTATTCCCACTGAACAAAAGGTTGCTTACCTACAGGCTTTGCTCGGCTGTGGATTTGATACCATCGATTTCGGCAGTTTTGTCTCCCCCAGGGCCATACCCCAAATGGCCGATACGGCCGAAGTCATTTCACAACTCGATTTGACCCACACCGAAAGCAAGCTTTTGGCGATAGTGGCGAACGTGCGCGGCGCCCGAGATGCCTGCGGATTTGAGGCAATCGATTACCTCGGATATCCTTTTTCCATATCGGAAAACTTTCAAATGCGGAATACCCATAGCACCATTGCCCAATCCGTTGAGACCTTGAAGGAAATATTCCATTTGGCCAATGATACGGGAAAAGAGGTGGTCACCTATATATCGATGGGCTTTGGCAATCCTTATGGCGATCCATGGAGCGTGGAAGTCGTGGGGGAATGGACAGAGCGATTGGCCGCAATGGGAGCCCGTATCCTATCGCTCTCCGATACGGTGGGTACCTCAACTCCCGAGAACATCTCCTATCTTTTTTCTAACCTTATCCCCAAATACCCCGATATCGAATTTGGGGCGCACTTGCACACCACGCCCAGCAAGTGGAATGAAAAAGTCGATGCAGCTTTCGTTGCTGGTTGCCGAAGGTACGATGGCGCGGTACAGGGTTTCGGTGGTTGCCCCATGGCCAAGGATGAACTTACGGGAAATATGCCCACCGAAAAAATGCTGTCTTATTTTACGTCCAAAAAGGTCGATACCGGCGTCAAATGGATGGCTTTTGAAGCGGCATTCAACAAAGCCAGCGATTTATTTTCGAGGTATTCTTGATTCACCACCCCATTTTTAGTAGTCAATCCCATGCCAGGTTATAGTGTTGGCTTTTACACTTATAACTGTATGAAAGTCAAAGGTTAGTGCCGATAATCAGAATTAAATCTCTATTTTTAATACGGTCGGATAGGCGACTGCGCTTAGGCGCAAGTACCTTCCATGTTTGCCTATGGATGGTCGTGTCGTTATGTTTGATTTTTTGTTCTTGCTAGTGATAAATATAAAGATGCACTATATGAAAGTATACCTGATCAGTTGTAGTCTGTTGTTGATGTTGCTATACAGTCCTTCTACGATCATGGGCCAGGCGAAACCGCTCTTCGACGGTAAAACGTTTAAGGGGTGGGAGGGTGATACCCTCAGTACCTGGCGCATTGAAAATGCTGCCATTGTAGGGGGCTCGCTGGATCATGTTGTTCCCAACAACGATTTTCTCTGCACAGATCGTTCATATTCCAACTTTGTGCTGAAGCTCAAGATCAAATTGATCGGAAGCGAAGGGTTCATCAATTCGGGCATTCAATTTCGAAGCGTGCGACTGGAAGATCCACAGTACGAAATGAGCGGATACCAGGCAGATTGGGGCGAAGGATATTGGGCAAGCCTTTATGATGAATCACGCAGGAACAAGACGTTGATGGCTCCCGATTCCGTGCAGGTCATGAAATGGATCAAAATCGATGAATGGAACGATTATGAGATACGGGCCGAAGACCGCAGGATACGTTTATACATTAATGGCCATGAAACCGTTGACTATACCGAAACAGATCTCAGTATCCCACAATCCGGGCTTATTGGATTGCAGATCCATGGCGGTGGCAAGGCACAGGTATCCTTTAAAGAGATAAGTATCGAAGAAATCAAATAAAATATGCATTCCGCATTGCCCTAATCATCAAAACCTTGAAACGCCTACCCGACAAAATGAAAAAATACCGTTCCATTGCTTTTGGCTGTCTGTTGTTGGTCATCTTCAGTGTTTTTATACGCTGCAGGCCCACGGTGAAGGAAGAATCCGCCAAAAACCAATTGCGTGATTCCACGATCATTGACCGTGAATATGCACTCGAAGCCAGCATGCTGGGCTATTTTGCCGCCGATGGTACCAGAAATCCCATTTTAAGAGCCAACAAAGGGGATCGTGTTCGCATTACGATAACAAATGGGGAAACCATGACCCATGATATCGCGATGGAACAATTGGGGGTCAAAAGTGGCACCTTGCTCGAAAAGGGATCAACGACCAGCATCGCATTTTGGGCGGAAAACGATGACACCTATTATTGTACAGTGCCGGGTCATAGGGCTGCTGGCATGGTGGGCAGGTTTGAAATAGTAGAGGGCAACCTTTCAGGTCCGGTGGTTGAGGGCAAAGTGCCCTCGAAGAACGGAAGGCCACTGAACCTGGGTTTTGAACGGGGTACCTTGGCCGACTGGACGGCTAGCGGAGACGCCTTTAAAAATCCATACAGCATTTCTTCCGCGATCTATGACCAGGGGGTGGCAGTTCGCTTTGATGGGGATTATTACCTGAGCAGTGGTGGCACCAAAGAATATCAACGGAAAGGCACGCTCACCTCCATTCCCTTTGAGGTAACCGAACCATATGCATCCTTTAAAATCTCGGGCGGTGCCTTGGCAGACACGCGTGTTGAGGTTGTGCTGTCTGAAAATAATGAGGTAATTTATGAGTCCACAGGGCAAGGACGTGCCACGATGCAACCCGTGGTTATGGATATGGCCCCATTTTTGGGAAAGGAAATCTTTGTTCGTATCGTTGACAATGAGACCGGGATATCGACGATTCCCTATATTGGGGATGATCCATGGGCACACATCAGTTTTGATGATTTTTTGTTCTATCCCAGCCGACCTTATTTTCACAATGAACTGAAGCAAGACGATATCATTGTACTGCCACCTTTAGATCCCATCATAAATTCTGGACTTTCCGGCGAGGAAGCCGCCAATGCCATGGCATTGGCCCCCGATTTTAAGATTACCCTTGCCGCAGCCGAACCCGATGTCGTTCGCCCCATCAGTTTTACCATCGATCCACGGGGCAGGCTTTGGGTAGTCGAAGCACATACCTATCCGGTGCCCGCCGCGAAAGGGGAGGGCAAAGACCGCATCCTTATTTTTGAGGATACCGATGGCGACGGTACCTTGGACAACAGAAAGATTTTTGCCGAAGGTCTTAACCTTGTTAGCGGCATCGAGGTTGGGATGGGAGGTGTATGGCTCTGTGCGGCCCCGTACTTGCTGTACATACCTATAGATGCCGAAAAGGACAAACCCGCAGGTCCGCCTCAAATACTGTTGGATGGTTGGGGCCTTGATGATACCCATGAGGTTCTCAACAACCTCAGATGGGGCCCAGATGGTTGGCTTTATGGCCTGCAAGGGGTTTTTACCCATTCGAATATCGGCAAGCCCGGGGCTACCGATGGGCAGCGCACCGGAATGAACGCCGGGGTATGGCGATACCATCCCACCAAAAAACGGTTTGAAGTTTTTGCCGAAGGCACCAGCAATCCATGGGGCATCGATTTCAATGATTATGGTCATGCATTCATCACGGTCTGCGTCATTCCCCATATGTTCAATATTGTTCAGGGAGGCCGCTTTGAACGACAGGCAGGCGAACATTTCAATCCGTATACCTACAATGATATCAAAACCATTGGGGATCATGTCCACTGGCTTGGCGATCGCGGTCCGCATGCGGGAAACTTTAGATCGGCAGCGGCCGGGGGCGGACATGCACATGCCGGGGCAATGATTTATCTGGGCGGCGATTCCTGGCCAGAAGCATACCGGAACACGATTTTTATGAACAACATCAACGGAGCAAGACTCAACAATGACCGACTGTCACGGTCGGGGTCGGGTTATATCGCATCGCACAACGAAGATTTTATCGTGATGAACGACTCGTGGTCGCAATGGCTCAATATGAAATATGGCCCCAGTGGATCGGTATTCGCCATCGATTGGTACGACAAAAACCAATGTCACAGCCCCAATCCCGATGTGCACGACAAAACCTTGGGCCGCATCTTTAAGATAAGCCATAAGAACGATAACTGGCTAAGGGTCGATCTGACACAGGCTTCGGATATGGATTTGGTGAATTATCAATTGAATCCCAACGAGTGGTATGTGCGACAGGCACGTACCATCCTTCAGGAGCGCGGTCCAAACCCGGATGTGCATAGGGCGCTAAAAGAAATCTTGGCGAACCATCCCGATGTGACCCGTAAATTAAGGGCATTATGGGCGCTTCATGTAACAGACGGACTCAGCGAAACGGACTTGAACGATCTTTTGGGAAATGAAGACGAATACATCAGGAGCTGGGCGGTTCAACTGTTGGCCGAGGATAAAAATGTATCCAAGAAGAGCTTTGAGCGTTTTGTTGAAATGGCGAACAATGATAGTTCGGCAATGGTTCGGCTCTATCTGGCAGCTGCCATGCAAAGATTGGCCCTAGGCCAGCGGTGGGAGGTGCTCACTGCCCTTGTACGGCATCCGGAAGATTTTGAAGACCACAATATCCCGCTGATGCTTTGGTATGCCTCAGAACCTTTGGCATCTTTGGATGCCGATCGTTTGCTGCGAATGGCCGAACTTTCCAAGGACCCCCATTTTTTGAGCTTCGCGATGCGGAGGGTCGCCGCCTTGAACAGCAATACTGCCAAAAATGCATTAAAAGCATTGAAAAAGCGGTTGAACCACGAAGAAACAGGCAAGCAGATACTACTTGATTCCTTGTTGGCAAAATAATATCCGGGAATTATCCATCATTTTGGTGGGGTTTGCTCTTAGTAATTCAGGGCAATTCCAGCATAGATCCCAAAAGGATGCCCGGGACGAAGTCCGGCAGGTACCCTTGCCACCGCATAGGACTCATCCAATACATTGATGATGTTCGCTGTAAAACTAAGGTTATTGCTATAACGGTACTTTCCCGAAAGATCAAGGATAAAATTGGAAGCCACCAATTCTTCTGGAGGGATTGGGCCCGAACCCGCTTGGGTCCGGAATTTCCCGTTGTAGCGTCCGTTCAAGTTGATTTCAAATTTTTGATGTTCCAGGCTTAAGGCCATGTTGAATTGGTGTTTGGAAATGTAGGGTAGTTCGTCACCAACGTTAACCGTGCCCCACAGCTCGTCTTCACTGCCGAAACTGTTCAAGAACTCCGTATCGGTAAAAGTATAGCCTACCGTAAGGGGCAGGGAAAATTTCGTGTCCTGTTTCAAGAAGTCATAGTTGAGAAGAACTTCCAGGCCGCTCACATTGACCTCCCCCGCATTGAACTGTTCCAGGCTTCCCGTGCCGCCCGTGGCGGCAAGATCGCTCCCCAACAGGTTGCTGTAATCGTTGTAAAAGGCAACCATCTCGCCTGAAAAACCGTCCCAGTTAAATCGGGAACCCAATTCATAGTTCACACTTTGCTCCGCTTTTTGACCTACTTGGTTCGACGGGGGCGAGAATCCTTTGTGCAGGCCACCAAAAAGCGATAGTTTATCGAAATTGTAGTTAAAACCCATTCCAGGCATCAAAACACGTACCTTGTTTTCCCGTACCGCAAGGTTTTGTCCGCTTCGCAGCACGTCGTTGACCCCAAAGTCCTTTCTGCGAAGAATCATATCCTCGTAACGCAGACCGGGCGTCAAGGTTAGGTTTTTGTATTTCAGTTTGTAGGCTGCATAGGTTGCCAAGGCCTTGGCATCGCTTATCCTATTGGCTTCTGTTCCGGGAGTTCCGGCATTGGTCAGGTTCATTGTACCCTCGATGATGTTATAGCCATCTACCCATTGAAATCGATCTTCCTCATCCAAATGATATCTGATGCCAATTTCGATTTCATGAAAAGCTTTGTTGTCTCCCCAACGGTAATCCAATTTGGTCTGAAGGCCTTGGGAGGTATAGTCCCTGTTGTTGGCTTTGACGAAAAGGGCATTATCGGGGCTGTTGTTCGTTCCGTTCAAGGTTTGATAAAAAGTGGAAAGACCGACGGGGTCATTCACAATTTTGGCAAGGCCTTGTTTTTCGTCATCGAGGACTAGATAATCCAATTTGTACCAGTTTCTGCTAAAACCGTTAAAATAACCGGAAGTGGTCAGCGTAAACGAAGTATTGAGTTTCAGGAAATGCGTGGCCATGACTTGAACGTGGTCGTTCTTCATTTGATCTTTTTGTGATGCCTCATAGCGTCTGAACGGAGTCTGCTCAAAATCTGTTTCCGTGAGCCCTAGATAAGTTTCATTCGATATTTCATCGGCATATTGAAATTTGACCTCGAAAGCCTGATAGGTCGGTTGATTTTGAAGGGTATTCACGCGAAATTTGGCGACCAGGTCGTTCTTATCGAATCCGGTGTTGTTTTCTTGACCGATATATTTAAAGCCATCGGAATCAAAGTTGAGGTAAGACACCGAATAGCCAAAGTACTCTCGGCTGTCTCCGACAACCGCTTGGAGTCGGCTGCTGTTGAAACTTCCATAGCCTGCAATGACTTCGGCTTTTAAGGTTTCGGGAATGGGGGTGGAGAGCATATTTATGGCGCCTCCCGTTGTAAACGGACCATATTGTATTTGGCTGCTACCCTTCAGGATTTCCACGGCGGCCATTCTCGCAACGGATGGAAAATAATAAGCGGCCGGGGCACTGTAAGGCGCAGGAGCGATGAGGACACCATCTTCCATGAGCGTAATTTTTGAGCTGCGTTCGGGCGAAGTTCCCCTTAAACTGATATTTGGGCGTAGCCCGAAGCCATCCTCTTCATAAATATTTACCCCCGGTACGGTTCTGAGGACCCGGTTGATGTCGGTGTTGTTGAATTTTTTCAATTCTTGAGGGGAGATGTAATAGGCAGATCCTGTTCGGTTTTTGGCCTGGAACTTGCTGCCCAAGATCGTGTTCGCCGAGATGACCACCTCATTTAGTTCTATCAGGGTTGAGTCTTGCGGTTGGGGAAAGGATTGTGCCTTTAAATCGATGAGGGCCGTCATGGCCAGTAACAGGATCGGATATTTCATTTTATTTAGACTGATTAAGAATAATATGGTGGCGCAAAAATAATCGGCTTTTCCAAATATGCAAAGCTTATTTAGAATAAATAAAAATAATTTTCAACAGTATATCCTTCCTAAGGGAGCACCAAGGCTGAAACAAGGAGTATTTATGGCCAACAGACAAAATCGGCTTTATTCTAAAGTTGGAGCCAGGGGGAATCCCAATTAAAATCCATACATTTGCACGCAATTAATCGATAATTGCCATGCAAGCCCACCTAAATAAAATTGTCGGCGAAGGTCTCACTTACGACGACGTGCTCTTGGTCCCCGCTTTTTCAGAGGTACTGCCCCGAGAGGTCAACATCCAAGCCAAATTCACAAGGAACATTGTCATCAACGTGCCCATCGTATCAGCGGCCATGGATACGGTGACCGAATCGCGTATGGCCATTGCCATGGCCCAAGAGGGCGGCATAGGGGTATTGCACAAAAACATGTCCATAGAACAGCAGGCCATGAAGGTGCGCAAGGTGAAAAGGGCCGAAAGCGGTATGATCATCGATCCCGTGACCCTGCCCACCACAGCCTTGGTGAAGGATGCCAAGGCCAATATGGCCGAATTCAGTATCGGTGGCATTCCTATAGTCGATAACAGTGGAAAATTGATCGGGATCGTCACCAATAGGGACCTTCGATTTGAAAAAAACAACCAGCGCCCCATCGCCGAGGTGATGACCAGCAAAAATTTGGTCACTGTAAGCGAGGGTACTTCTTTGGAGCAGGCAGAAGGAATACTGCAGGAAAATAAGATCGAGAAATTACCGGTGGTCGATAAAGACTACAAATTGGTAGGCTTGATCACCTTTCGTGATATTACCAAACTCACCCAGAAACCCAACGCCAATAAAGACCAATACGGGCGGTTAAGGGTTGCTGCCGCCATCGGGGTCACCTCCGATGCCCTTGAACGGGCAGAGGCCTTGGTCGCCGCCGGCGTGGATGCCGTGGTCATCGATACGGCCCATGGCCATACCAAAGGTGTAGTGGGCATCCTTAAGGAGGTGAAGGGAAAATTTCCCGACCTGGAGGTCATCGTGGGTAATATTGCCACAGGGGAGGCAGCCAAATACTTGGTGGCTGCCGGAGCCGATGCCGTCAAAGTAGGCATAGGTCCGGGATCGATTTGTACCACACGAGTGGTTGCCGGGGTGGGCTTTCCCCAATTCTCTGCGGTGCTGGAAGTGGCTGCCGCAATTCAGGGCAGCGGGGTTCCCGTTATCGCCGATGGAGGCATCCGTTATACCGGCGACATCCCCAAAGCCCTTGCAGCGGGTGCTGATACCGTAATGCTGGGATCTTTGTTGGCCGGAACCAAAGAATCCCCTGGGGAAACGATTATCTACGAGGGTCGAAAATTTAAGTCATATCGAGGAATGGGATCGGTGGAGGCCATGAAGGAAGGCAGTAAAGACCGGTACTTCCAGGATGTGGAAGACGATATCAAAAAATTGGTGCCCGAAGGTATTGTCGGGCGCGTGCCCTATAAGGGCGATTTGTATGAGAGCATCCATCAATTCGTGGGGGGGCTTCGTGCCGGTATGGGGTATTGTGGCGCCAAAGATATCGCTACCTTACAGCGAACGGGACGTTTTGTGAAGATCACGGCCAGCGGCATCAATGAAAGCCATCCCCATGACGTCACCATAACCAACGAATCGCCCAACTACAGCAGATAAGCAGCTTATGGATTACGACAACAAGGACGACGATTATTTTAGCCATGATCGCCCAGAGATGATGATCTATATGCCCAACACGGCAAATACGTTATTGGATATCGGTTGCGGCGGGGGCAGTTTCGCGGCCCAAATCAAAAAAAAGTACGATTTGGAGGCTTGGGGCATCGAGCTGATGCCCGGGCCCGGCGAGGAGGCCAAGAATAAACTGGACAGGGTATTCATAGGCCCTTGTGAAGATTTTTTGGAGGAACTTCCCGATGATTATTTCGATGTGATCTATTGCAACGATGTTCTGGAACATTTGGTGGATCCATATGCCGTTCTTAAAGCGTTGAAGACCAAGTTAACGGGAAAAGGGGTGTTGATCAGTTCTATTCCCAACATCAGGTATCACGATGGCTTCAAAAAAATAATGCTTCAAAAAGACTGGCCCTATGAGTCGCACGGTATTTTCGATCAGACCCACCTAAGGTTCTTTACCAAAAAAAGCATCTTTAGGATGTACGATTCCTTGGGATATAAAGTCTTGAGCCATGAGGGAATCAATCGGACCAGGTCGCTAAAACCTTATCTGTATAACATTCCCTTCCTATTCACTGCCATGGATATGTTTTACCTGCAATATGCCACGGTGGCCCGGAAGTCATAAAAATTCAGCTTGTTATTTACCGTTACTGGAATAGGCCTTCCAGTCTTTCTCCTTATAGATGTCATCTCCAAAATAGCGGGCGATATTCAAAAAGGGTTCCGGTTTTTGGTAACCTGGCACCGGGGAAAGCATGTTCAATTTTTCATCGAGGAATACGGTGGTCGGATAGCTCATTCTGCCTTGCATCAATGCAGCGGCGAATTCATGGTAACCTTTTCTCCCGGATGGGACAAACTTGTAGGTTTTGCCTTTGAATTCGATAGGTTCCTTGCCTTCTCCATCCAACTTCACCATATAGAAATTTTTGGCCATATAGGCTGCGACTTCAGGATTTTGGAAGGTATCCGCATCCATTTTTTTGCACCATCCGCACCAATCGGTATAGATATCGATGAAAATCTTTTTAGGGGTTGCATCGGATTCGGCCAGTTTGGCCGCCTCATCCCAGCTCAACCAATTTACCGTTTGGGCATTGGTTTTGGCTACGACCAAGAACAATCCCAGTAAAATTCCGGTTGTAAAGAAGGATCGTAAAAATTTTTTCATCGCATGGATTTGAGGGATTAGTCCCTAAATGACTACAAAGCTAACGAAAAAAAGGCAAGATTATTTTACGGCTACCTTCTCCTTTTTGGGGGAAAACAAATCTTTGACATCCACTTGATTTTGGATAAGATCGTCGAAGGTTTCCCTTTCCCGGATCAGTACGGCCTTGCCTTTATGCCAAAGTACTTCCGGTGGTCGATATCTGGAGTTGTAGTTGCTCGCCATGGTAAAACAGTAGGCCCCTGCATTTTTGAAACAGAGAATATCCCCTTCTGAAATTTCGTTGATGCGCCTATTGCTGGCAAAAGTGTCGGTTTCACAGATATACCCGACCACCGAATAAAATCTTTCTCGACCCTCGGGATTCGAAATGTTGATGATCTGGTGCGATGCCCCATAGAGCATTGGACGAATCAAATGGTTGAAGCCGCTGTCAACGCTGGCGAAAACCGTTGAGGTGGTCTGCTTCACCACATTGACCTTGGCCAGGAAATAACCGGCCTCGCTCACCAAAAATTTGCCCGGTTCAAAAGCAAGGGTCAGATCCTTGCCATATTCTTCACAAAATTCATTGAATCTCGATCCCAGTTTTTTACCCAATTCCTCCACATTGGTCTCGATGTCACCCGCTTTATAAGGAACCTTGAAACCGCTTCCAAAGTCAATAAAATCAAGATTTTTAAAATGTTTGGCGGTTTCGAATAAAATTTCGGAGGCATATAAAAACACATCGATGTCCAAGATATCGCTGCCCGTATGCATGTGAATGCCATTGATGTTCATTTTGGTGAGGTTCACGATACGCAATAGGTGCGGTATTTGGTGGATGCTGATACCGAATTTAGAGTCGATATGGCCCACGGAGATATTCGAATTGCCCCCTGCCATCACATGTGGATTGATCCTGATGCAAACCGGGGTATTAGGGTGCTTCCCTCCGAACTGCTCCAAAATCGACAGGTTGTCTATGTTGATCCGGACGCCCAGTTCGGCGGCCTGTTCTATTTCTTCCAGGGAAACGCCATTGGGCGTAAAAATGATCGCTTCGGGATCGAATCCGGCCATTAAACCCAATTTTACCTCTTGGATCGAAACGGTATCCAAACCGCTGCCCAAACTGTTCATCAATTTTAAGATACTGATATTCGAGAGCGCTTTTGCGGCGTAGTTGAGCCTTAGTTTTTTTACACTGCTGAAAGCCTTGGTCAGTCGATCGAATTGGGAGATGATTTTTTCGGAATCATAAACATAGACCGGATCACCAAAGGTTTTTGCTATCTTAAGCAAGTCTTCATGCTTCATAATGCACCTTAATTTTGGGCAAATCTAAGTGGATCGTTTGTGATGAACAAAAAATCCGGATGATTATTAATAAATACAACAAATTGTTACATATGAAACAATTTGATTCCTTTTGTAGACTGCTTGAACTGTTGTAATTTTGAAAAGTATTGACCTTCCCTTAAACCGATGGCTTTTCGAATGATCAGCACTTCCTTAAGCCGTTGATGCCAATTAAACTAAATCATTCCATGAAACTTCCTTTTTTTCCATTGCGTTCTATTTTTTTCCCCGGTGAGACCGTTCCCTTGCATATTTTTGAGGAGCGCTACAAGCAGTTGATACTCGATTGCAGGGCAGAGGCGATCACCTTTGGAATTCCGGTTTATATCAATAACGGTCTAGCCTACGGAACGGAAGTACAGTTGGTAGAAGTGGTCAATACCTATGCCGGAGGGGAAATGGACGTGACTTGTGTAGCACGCCAGGTCTTCAAAATATTGTCTTTTGAGAACCAAGTGCCGGGCAAGCTTTATGCCGGCGGAGAAGTTGCATTTTTGGATAACACCAACGATGCCGACCCTGACTTGAGACAGCAAGTACTGGTCGGTATACAGGAACTCTATGCCTTGATGGATGTGCCGTTCACACCTATATCCGTCGACAAGTTCCACAGCTTTGTACTGGCACATAAAATGGGCTTGTCCATGGAACAGGAGTATGAACTTTTGCTCATTCCCGGCGAGCGCGACCGACTGAACTTTATCAAGAGGCATTTGAACACCACGATCGCCATTTTGAATGAAGTGGAACGGACCAAAAAGACCATCGCCCTGAATGGGGATTTCAAGAATTTCGATCCTTTGGATTTTGAGGGTATAGAGGGGTACAACTAGTCCCTAACGGACTGCGAACCGCCCCCGACGTCTGCATTTATGATATTTAACACCCAAATTGGACCGACAAGAACGTATTCGCACACAGCTTGATGGCCCAATGATTAGTGTAAATCCGAATCGTTTGCTATTTTTGCTTTCAAACCTAAAGACACCTCATATATGAACCTTCATGAATACCAAGGAAAAGAAATTTTGGCCAGTTTTGGTGTGCGTATCCAGCGCGGCATCGTAGCATACAATGCTAAGGAGGCCGTGGAAGCCGCAAAACAACTGACCGCGGAAACCGGGACAGGATGGCATGTCATCAAAGCACAGGTGCATGCAGGTGGCCGGGGAAAAGGAGGTGGGGTCAAATTGGCCAAAAACCTGAAGGAGGTAGAAGAGATTGCAGGAAAGATCATCGGGATGAACCTGATCACCCCGCAAACCTCAGCCCAAGGAAAAAGGGTTCACAAGGTTTTGATCGCGGAAGATGTTTATTATCCGGGGCCCAGCGATACCAAGGAGTTCTATATTTCGGTGTTGCTCAACCGTGGAACTGCGCGGAATATGATCATGTATTCAACGGAAGGCGGGATGGATATAGAGGAAGTGGCCGAAAAAACGCCCCATTTAATATTTACGGAGGAAATCAATCCGGCTACCGGCATTTTGCCTTTTCAGGCACGAAAGATCGCCTTCAACCTTGGTCTTTCCGGTAATGCCTTTAAGGAAATGACCAAGTTCGTGACCTCCTTGTACAAAGCTTATGTGCAGAGCGATTCGAACATGTTTGAAATCAACCCGGTCTTAAAGACTTCTGATGATAAAATCATGGCCGTTGATGCCAAGGTATCCATAGACGACAATTCCCTTTACCGCAGAAAGGCCTATGCAGAGATGCGCGATTTGAGGGAAGAAAACCCGATAGAGGTGGAGGCCCGTGAAGTAGGTCTGAATTATGTTGACCTCGACGGTAACGTTGGATGTATGGTGAACGGTGCCGGATTGGCCATGGCAACCATGGATTTGATCAAAATGGCGGGGGGAGAACCCGCCAATTTCTTGGACGTTGGTGGAACGGCCGACGCCAAAAGGGTGGAGGAAGCTTTTCGGATTATCCTGAAAGATCCCGCCGTGAAAGCGATATTGATCAACATCTTCGGAGGCATTGTAAGGTGTGACCGGGTGGCCCAAGGCATAGTCGATGCCTATAAGAACATGGGAGATGCCATAAAAGTGCCCATCATCGTAAGGTTGCAGGGCACCAACGCGGAGTTGGCTAAGGAAATCATAGACAATTCCGGTTTGGCCGTGCATTCTGCGGTTCAATTCCAAGAGGCTGCAGATAAAGTAAAGGCGGTCTTGGCCTAGTCCTTGACATATCCATAAATTCTATATAGCCGTGCCTTGCACGGCTTTTTTTATGGCCATCATCGGCAATACAAGCTGCACGTCATAAAATGAGGCAAGGTCGGTCGTGACCATGTGCTGAGGGCCCATCCATTAATACTATGTTAAAAATGAAAAAGGCTGTAACATTCTCAAAAGTGAGGCGTCTTTTAAGTAATTCATCAATTAATCATCAATTAAAAAACAAAAATCATGAGAAAAATCAGTTTGTTACTGGTAGCTGCAATGCTACTGTCCACTGGAAGTATGTTGGCCAATAATCCTACCAAGGGAAAGGATCCATCCAAAAGCCTATCCGAACAGATCAAAGATTTGCTGAGGAATAACAATTTCAGCTCCACTGAACAGGGCAAAACCGCTCAAGTATTGTTCACCTTGAACAGTGAGAGGGAAATCGTGGTACTGTCCGTTGACACGGATGACGCAACTTTGGATGCCTTTATCAAGGCAAGCCTTAATTACCATGAAGTGGATTTGTCCTCTTTTGAGGAAGGAAAGAAATATACCATATCAGTATCGATTTCCGCCTAAAGCATTTATAGTTCAAAAATCCTGGGTCTAAATAAATGGCTCAGGATTTTTTTTTGTTTTTATAACGCACCGGACTTACTTCCTTTTCCATTCGATGTTGTTGTTGCGCTTTGAAACTTGGTTTGGAGGTCTTGCTCCCGCTCAAGGGCGTTTTGGTACCCTTTTTATTTTTTCCCAGCACATCGCCGGGAAACTTGGGCTGCTCCTTGGTTCCCCTCAAATAGAGGACCAGGCCATTCAAAAAATTCCGAAGAATTTGATCGCCACAGGCTACATAGTTGGGATGGTCCTCCTTTCTGAAAAAAGCGCTCAGTTCGGTTTTGCTTATCTTGAAGTCCACCAATTTTAGAATGTCCACTATATCATCGTCCCTTAACATAAGGGCTACCCTAAGTTTTTTAAACACATCGTTATTGCTCATGACGTCATTTTTTAGCAAGTTATCATTTATTGACGATTGACGGTAAGGGCTTAGTCCATTTTCCTTAAATATTTTGGGTTCTTATAAAGAAGTGACACGATTTTTTCTAACCGCGTTAAACCAATCACCCTAGCCGCTTTCGATTTTCTCAACGGCCGTCAGATTCCACTAAATGTTCTTGAATTTCTTGGCCTTTTAACGGGCAAATGGTGTAAATCCATCAAAAAGCGACAAAACGACAGCTATTATGCATAAAACACCGACATAAAGGCAGGTTTATGGGCTTGGTATGGGATTTGCCCTAACATGGTTGAACTTAAATAATAACAACTTTAAAATTTTATAGTCATGAGCATAGTAAAAAGAAACGACCTGGTATTTCCTTCCTTGATGAACGAACTTTTTAGGCCAGATTGGTTTGGCGGGTTGGAGAATCTGACCAATGCCCTGCCCGCGGTCAATATCAAGGAAAATGAGAAGGATTTTGGTTTGGAACTAGCTGTTCCCGGCAGAAAAAAAGAGGATTTCCATATCGAAGTGGAAAACGAACTCTTGACCATTTCCTACGAATCTAAATCTGAAGCGTCCAAAGAAGAAGAAAATTACACCAGAAGGGAATTTGTGCACAATTCTTTCAAAAGATCCTTCACTTTGCCCAAAACGATCAATGCCGATAAAATTGGGGCCAAGTATGAGGAGGGTATTTTGAAATTGACACTTCCGAAAAAGGCCGAGGCATTGCCAAAGCCCAAAAGAATGATTGAATTGTCGTAACAGAATTTAGATATTGTGAGTATCCACCGCTTGGTGGAATTTCATAATGGTTGGTTAAGTTGGTTAGTTGAAAGGCGTCCTTGCCCCATGGGTAGGGGCGCTTTTTTTTATCGGAAAGGTTCATCCAGAATGGCCAAACAACTCAATATTCCCTCATAAAAATTGCCCAATCGCAGGTTTTCGTTCGGTGCATGGATACTGTTGTCCGGATTGGGTATTCTGATGGAAACCGCCGGAATGCCCAGGGTATTGATAAAAGGCGCGATGGGTTGAGATCCCCCTGTGGTGCGCATATTCACTACCTGATCCCCAAAAACCTTGGACATGGCCCGATTTAAGAATTCCCCGGTGGGGGAGTCCATGTCGGTTCTAAAAGGTTGCGATCCCAAACGGTAATGAAAGGAGGCCAGTTTGGGATAGGTTTTTCTGTCTTTTGCCGTGGGCATCGAATCCACCAAATGGTAGCCCTGCTGAACGATATGGCCTTTCAACAGCTCCATCAACTCCTTTCCATCCGATTCGGGGACCAGGCGCATATCGAATTCCGTGATTACTTCCGACGGTATTACGGTGCGAACCTCCGTACCCACCCAAGCAGATTGCAACCCCCTAATGTTCAATGAGGGGAATTGCAATGCTTCTTGATACGTGGAGCCTATGCCATCGGTCTTTGAAATGCCAAGACTGGTTTTGAGTCGTTCAATGTCTTCAGGTACTTGGTTCAAGAGTATCTTTTCTTTGTCGGAAATGTGTATGCCATCATAAAAACCCGGCAAGGTCACCCTGCCATTTTCGTCTTTGAGTCCGGCCAGCAGGCGGGCCGTCTCGAATACCGGATTGGGGGCGAAATTACCGTACTGCCCGCTATGCAATGGATAGGCAGGTCCAAAAACCTTTAAGGTAGCAGTGGCAATGCCCCTGGCGCCGTAAGTAAGCGTGGGCAGGTTAGAAGGGTGGCGGGTGCCATCCATGATCAACATCATATCCGCAACGAGGAGTTCCTTGTATTTCCCGACCGCGTCGGCCAAATAGGGGGAGCCCATTTCTTCCTGAAAATCCATGATCACCTTGATGTTGAACCGGGGTTTCATTTTTTGGTCCTTCAAGATGTCTAGGGCACTGATAAATGCCATGGCCGGGCCTTTGGAGTCCGAGACCGATCGTGCGAATAGGCGCCAATCGGGGTTGAATTCGGTTCCCAATTCCGACCGATCTAAAATCTGCCATTCATCTGTAATACTATCTTTTGCTTTGATGACCGCAATAAATGGATCGGGCTGGCTCCATTTTTGCCTATCCACGGGCTGACCGTCGATTTGCAGGTAAAAAAGAATGGTCTTGTTTTTAGTGCGATATTGTTTTTCGGCGAAAAGCAGGGGTGCGCCTTCCGTGGGCAGGACCTGAACCTCAAAATCCAGCGCCTCAAAGGCTTTCCTGCTCCATGCCAAATTGTTTTGAACCTGGTCGGGAAAATGCCCATCATTGGGGAGCGACAAAAAAGAAATAAGTTCTGAGACGGCTTTCGGGAATCTTTCGTGGGCCGCACGGGCCAAAGGCAAACCCTTAAAGTCTTGAGCCAAAGAGAATGCAACAAACATGACTATAAAACAACCGGACAAGAGGAAGGCTGGGGGTTGATGGCCCTTAACGTCAATGCGTTTAAAAAAAGGATAGCACATGTGAAGCATGTTTTTTAGACAAATCTAAAAATGGATATTAAATAATTGAATACTAACTAAATATATTACTTTATGTGATAAAAAACTTGAAATAAAAACCCGATACAAATATCTTTTGTGCTGTGTTTTCAAACTTCTCGTTCAGTCTTGCTCCTGTAACATTTTAATTTCGTCCCTCAATTTAGCGGCTTGCATAAAATCCAATTCCTTGGCCGCCTTTTCCATGGCTTTCCTTTTGTCGCGGATCAATTTTTCGATCTGATCTTTGGTAAGGTACTCCAAATCCGGTTCGGCCGCACGGAGTTCTTCTTTCTGAAAATGATAGGTTGACACCGAATTTTTTGCGAGGACATTGTCAAGGCTCTTGTTCAATGCCGTAGGGGTAATGTTATGCTCCAGGTTGTAGGCGGTTTGTTTCTCGCGTCTGTAAATGGTCTCATCGATCGTGCGCTGCATGCTTGCGGTAATCTTGTCGGCATACATAATGGCCTTTCCGCTCAAATGCCTTGCCGCCCTGCCCACGGTCTGAGTCAAGGATCTGTTACTTCTCAAAAAACCCTCTTTATCGGCGTCAAGGATGGCCACCAGGGATACTTCCGGCAGATCAAGACCTTCCCGTAAGAGGTTGACACCGATCAAGACATCAAAAACCCCTTTTCTGAGATCTTGCATGATTTCTACCCTTTCGAGGGTATCCACATCACTATGGATATACCTGCAGCGCACATTGATCCTTGCCAGATATTTTGCCAACTCCTCGGCCATGCGCTTGGTCAAGGTGGTCACCAGGGTCCTTTCATCTTTTTCCACCCGCAACTGAATTTCTTCCACCAAGTCGTCGATTTGGTTCAGGCTGGGCCTGACCTCGATGATTGGATCCAGCAATCCCGTGGGCCTGATGACCTGTTCCACGTAAACGCCTTGGCTCAACTGCAGTTCATAATCCGCCGGGGTGGCGCTGACGTAGATCACCTGGTTCTGCAACGCTTCGAACTCCTCAAATTTTAAGGGACGATTATCCATTGCCGCGGGCAATCGGAAGCCGTAGTCCACCAGATTCACTTTTCGGGAACGGTCGCCACCGTACATGGCATGGACTTGTGGAATGGTTACATGGCTTTCATCGATGACCATCAGATAATCATCCGGAAAATAATCCAGAAGGCAGAATGGCCTGGTACCCGGTTCACGGCCATCCAGGTATCTCGAGTAATTTTCGATTCCTGAGCAATAGCCCAGCTCCCTGATCATTTCCAGATCAAAATTGGTACGTTCTTCCAATCGTTTTGCCTCCAGTGGTTTTCCTATTTCCCTGAAATAATCGATTTGTTTGGTCAGATCGTCCTGTATTTGGTGGATGGCATTTTGAAGTACATCCTGTGAGGTCACAAACATGTTCGCCGGATAGATATTCAGGGTTTCGTAAACTTCTATCACATTATTGTTAAAAGGATCAAAGGCCTCAATTTCCTCAACTTCATCCCCAAAAAAATGGATTCGGAAAGCGTGATCCGCGTAACTTGGAAATACATCCACCACATCGCCTTTTACCCTAAAATTGCCGTTTCTGAAGTCCGCCGTCGTCCTTGAATACAGGCCCTGAACCAATTGGTGCAGAAACTTGGTTCGTGCGATGACCTGGTCTTTTTGGATATTGATCACATTTTTCTGGAACTCTACGGGGTTCCCGATGCCATAGAGACAGGAGACCGAAGCCACGACCAAAACATCCCTTCTCCCCGACAGCAATGAAGAGGTGGCACTCAATCTTAATTTTTCGATATCCTCATTGATCGAAAGATCTTTTTCGATATAAAGTCCCGAGCTTGGGATATAGGCTTCCGGTTGATAATAATCATAGTAGGAGACAAAGTATTCCACCGCATTTTCAGGAAAAAATTGCTTGAACTCCGAATATAGTTGGGCCGCAAGGGTTTTGTTATGGGCCAACACCAAAGTGGGGCGTTGCACCTGTTCAATCAGGTTGGCTACGGTAAAGGTCTTGCCCGAACCAGTAACGCCCAAAAGGGTCTGGTGGCGTTCCTTGGCGTTGACCCCTTCCACAAGTTGTTTGATTGCTTCAGGTTGATCGCCTGTGGGCTTGAATTCGGATACTACCTTAAATTTCATTCCTTAAAAATAGCCAATCGGCAGCAATTCTATGGAGGTCTTCACAAGTATTTTGGATACAGGCCGTCATCTAGCGTTTCAACGAAAAATGGCCTTGAACTTCTTGCCCATTGAAAGTGATCGCTCTGAACCAATAGTCGGACGGAGGCAACGGTAGGCCTTGAAAGTTGCCGTCCCAGCCTTCCGATTTGGGATCTATTTGAACCAAAAAATTCCCCCCACGACCAAAAATGCGGATATATTCCACATTGATTTCGTTGTTTCGCAATTGCGGTGCAAACTGCCAGTAATCGTTCACACCATCCCCATTTGGAGTGAAGAATGGTGGAAAATCCCTGGCGGTAATGCCGGCGTCAACCAAGCGGCTCGCAGTGCCACAGCCATTCTTGTCCCTGACATACACGGTATGCGCTCCAATGGGCACGTTGTTGAAAACAGGACTGTCTTGATAGCTCCCGTTTTCGAAATCGAGGGCATATTCATAGGTGCCACTGCCGCTAACGTCAACGCTGATCCTGAGTCCGGGACTGTCCCGATCGAGGGCTATATTTTCAATAGTCGCCAATTCGGACCGGATGACGACAAATTCCTTCGATCTGGCGCACTCCTGAACGATGCTGAACTGGTTTACGGTGTTGTAGGCTTCCAAACGGTACCGTCCCAGGGCATCTATCGCTAATTCGGCCGCTTCCGAGATCAGGGTCTCGCTTGAATCTTCATTGATGCGGAACCATCGATACCCTTCGGCATTGGCTTCACTTGAGATTATTGACGGCAGATCGTTTAGGCATAAACCGATTTGTTCGGGCAATCCGATATTTGGCCCAAAGGTGTCACAATCCAATGCAGGTGCGGTGGTGTTCAATATCTCAAAACCACATGGGCCGCTCGAGCCATTTTCGTTGTAGGGTTCGATTTGTACAAAGTAATCGGTGTCCAACAGCAGATCTGGGTCAGGGCGGTAAGATAGCACGTTGCCCACATCGAGTCCGTCTGCAATGTCGCTGCCTCCCGGACTGGTTCCCACCGTGATTCGATAGCCCGTTGCAGTGGAAGCATATGCCCAATTGATCTTGTTCTTGGCATTATCTGGAAGGTCACTGGCATTGGCCAACTGCGTACAGGGCGGTGGCGTGGTCACATCCACGGTTCTAAACGCCTCCCCAGGGCAGATGACCAATGGGGCGTCCGGCAAGAAAAGACTGATTGTCACATAAATCATGGTATCCTCTGGGAGGCCAACTTCGGGTGTAAAGGAATTCGTAAGCCCTGCCGATCTTCTGTTGAGTATGTCGGTACCTCCAGGGGTGGTCCCCAAGGATATGAGATACCCCACGATACCATCCACGGCCGGCCAACGGATTGTGACATCTACCGGCACACCGGTGGAGCCATTTAGCGGCGTGCTGATACTTGGGCAGCTCTGTCCATACAAGGTAGCTCCAAGCATGATAATCAGCAGGTATGTCAGCGTTCCTTTCATTTCTCTTTTTCGAAGCATACTAAGATAGTGCAATTTTGTTTCATCGTTTTAGCGTAAAATGACCTACGATTTTTTCGTTTTTAGTGGATATTGCCCTGAACCAGTAATCGGAAGAAGGCAAGGGCCTGCCATTCTGGGTGCCATCCCAACCTTGTGTGTTTGGATATAACTGTGTCACCAAATTGCCATACTGGTCATAGATATAGATGATTTCAAGTCCGGCTGTACCACTTTCTGCCCTGGGAATAAATTGCCAATAATCATTCACGTTATCCCCGTTCGGGGTAAAGAAAGTGGGAAAATCCTCCTTCACCGGACCTTGAATGATGCGCTGTTCCGCAAAGCCGCATCCGTTTTTATCCCTGACATAGATCATGGTCACATTGGTCGCTACATTTTCGAACACATTGCTTTCCTGATAGGGTCCGTTGGGGTCGTCCAAAGCATATTCATAATTCCCAATCCCGGCCGTTTGCACGCTAATCCTTAACCCATTGTTTTGCTCCTCTACATCCATTGCGACGATGGTGGGCGATTCAGAGGAGAATACCTGAAATTCCTTGCCCACAGTACATTCCAAGGTGTTGCCCGATTGCTCAAAACGGTTGTAGGCTTCATATCGGTAGGTGCCTTCCAGGGCTATTACGACCTGTACAGTTTCGGAAATCAGGGTTTCAACACCGTCCGATCCCACTTCGAACCACCGATAGCCGTCGGCAGTGTCTTCGGATTGGATCAGCGTAAGGTCTTGATTACGGCAGAGAAAAACCTGATCTGGAAAATCCATCTCCGGTCCAAGGGATACCAACTCCCCGGTAACGGTATCCACATAAGGGCCACAACCCAGGGTGGTCGTAAAAGAGGTCTGTGTGCATCCTATGGCACTGCCTGCACCGTTGTAGGGTATAATGGTCACAAAGAAAGTCCGATTTGGCTGGAAATCGATTACTGGAGTTGTCGTGGTCGCAAAACTGGCATTGTCGAGTATGTTATTGACCCCGGGGGCGGTGCCCAACGAAACACGGTAAGCGGCCGCACCAGGAGAAGGTGCCCATTCCAAAATAGGGGTCAAGGGCACATTTACGGCACCATTTGCCGGACTGATCAGGGCGGTACATCCCGGGATGGAAAGCGCTGCGGCAGTGGTAAAGCTGTATTCCGTGCAACTGCCCGCTGCCGGTCCGTTTTCATTGAAAGGGACGATCCTGACATAGATCCGCGTTTCGAAGGGCAGGGCCACCGTAGGCTGAAAAGACTGCACATTCTCCAAAACTACCATCAACAGTTCGCTGCCTCCAGGGCTGGTCCCCAGGCTCAATCGGTATCGGGTTGCCCTGGGGGCATAAGCCCATTCGATCGCGGTGTTCACGTTTACATCGGTTGCCCCCTCATTGGGCGAAACAAGGCCGGTACAATCGGGGGGAACGGTCACGTCTTCGGTGATGAAACTTTCACTGGGGCACGAAATATTGTCCTGATCAAAGAAAAACAGGGTGATCGTCACATAGATCCTGGTGTTTTCGGGAAGCCCGGATTCGGGCCGATAGAAGGTGTTGCTTGTAGATAGGGGTTCCAATATTTCATTGCCGCCGGGGCTGGTACCCAACGATATGAAATAGCCATCGACTCCGGCCACGGCATTCCAGGTGATTTCAGAATCTACGGGAACATTGACCTCATTATCAACTGGACCGGTGATATTGGGACATACATATTGGGCATAGGAAAAATATCCCATGATCATGAGGAAAAGCGATAGCAATTTTTTTTTCATTTGAATGAAATTCAAACATGGTAAGATAATAAAAGTTGCCAAGTATCCTGCCCATTAGGGTCAAAAAACCTCAAACCGAATTTGGCATGTGCAATCGGTCGAACCAGGGTATGCCAATATATTTTTTTGAGGGCCAATACTTGGTTGCCTTTTTTTTAAGGAAGACACCTATTTGATATGGCGGACAAGGCAATTCGGGCTTCCGTCACAATAAATAAAAAGCCCTATGGAAACGCAATACATAAGGGCGCAGCAACTGTTCAGAGATCTCGCTTTTTCAGCAGGGCATAGGATAGATAAACGAATATTGCCGTCCAAATGATGACGATAAGCAATTCGTACCAATGAACTTGGTAATCCAGACTGATTTTTTCCCCGATTTGGTCGGCGACGGTCTTTACCGCGCCCAATCGGCTGAACGGCTCATCGAGCAGGCGTGCCATGGCTTCCAAAGGGAAAAAGCCCTTAATGGTCTTTGCATGGTCCCAGCTCATCAGTTGCCAGCCCATGAAACCGAATACCATCTGCTCCAAAATGAACCATAGGATCAAGAAACCCAGGGCGAAGGCAGACCGTTTTACCAGAATACCCAAAAACAAACAGAAGGCATAAAACCCGACCAACTTTACAAAAAAGGCGAGCATGAATTCCAGATCTGAAAAGATGATCGAGACTTCGTTATAATCGGAATAAATCAATCCCAATACCATCGAAACGACAAAGACGAAAATTGATGAAATCAAGGCAAAAGCGACTACGGTCAGGAATTTGGAGAGGATAAATTCCTTTTTTGACAGGCCGTCGATCAAATTCTGTTTGATGGTTTTGTTGCTATATTCATTCGACATCATCGATACGATCACAATCGCAAGAAATAATTTGAAAATGGCCGCCACATAGGTATTGAAGTGCCAGATATAGGGGAAATTGAAAATTCCTTGGTCGGCCAAATGGAATTTTACAGGCCCGATATCGAATTTAATGGCCGCGATCAAGGCGATGGAAGTCAAGAGCACAAAATAGGAGACGATCAAAAACCTACTGGCCCTGTTGTTCCATAATTTGATATATTCAATTTGTAATAATCGCCACATAGTTCGGTCAGTTAGGCTTGTTTTTGGTCAAAGTCAGAAACTGCTCCTCCAAACTTTCTTTTCTTTTGACCAAATGGGAGAGCACGATGCCCTGTGAAAACATGATTTTGTTAAATTCTGCTGCGCCGATTTCTTCTTTGAGGAATGCGGTGATCAATCCGTTGTCCTCCTTGACCAACCCAAAGCTGGCATGGCCGTTCAAGAATTTGAGAAGTTCTTCCGTTTGCGCCGATTTGAGTTCAAAAAAACCATGGGTGGCCAACATGCCATCGACCTTTCCAGAATATAATTTTTCACCTTTTCGTAGGATGACCACATGGCTGCATACCTTTTCCACCTCATCCAAAAGATGGGAGGCCAACAAAATAGTGGTTCCTTCTGCGGCAATTTTTTTGATGATTTCCCTGATCTGATGTATTCCTTGGGGATCTAGTCCGTTCGTAGGTTCGTCCAAAATCAATATTTCAGGCTCATTCAGCAATGCGGATGCAATGGCAAGCCTTTGCTTCATGCCCAGGGAATAGGTGCGGAACTTGCTGTCCTTTCTATCCAACAAGCCCACCAATTCCAATTTTTCCTCGATCTTATGGTCCGATACTTCTTTGATCTTGCAGACCAACTTCAAGTTTTGAACGGCCGACATATAGGGATAGAAATTGGGCCTTTCGATGATGGCCCCTACTTTTTTCAGGGCATCATGGGTAGTACTCGTGCCATCGAACCATGAAAAATCCCCTGCCGTTTTGTTCACCACGTTCAAAACGATGCCCAAAGTGGTCGATTTACCACTCCCATTGGGTCCTAGGATACCATAGACCGTGCCTTTCTCTATACTGAACGAGAGGTCCTTTACCGCGGTCAGGGCACCATATTTTTTGGTAAGGTGGTTTACAGAGAGTATCGTTGACAAAGGTGACGTGTTTTTGGAGTGTTGCTGCTAACTTGACGAAGAAACCTTAGATTTGTTACATCTTAAATGCAATTATGTCAGAAGAAAGATTGATGTCAAAGAAGAAACCTGCTTTTCCGGTGAACGAAAAGCTCGACGAATATTTGCACCAGTACAACCGTAAGATTGAGATTCCCATATTTTATGAAGACTTGCTGCGCTTTGCGGGTAGTGTGGTGGTCTATGACGCCAACGAGGAAGATACGCTTTGGGTGAGGGTGTACTATTCGGAGTATGACCGCATGGAAATCGACCAAAGTCTAAAAAAGGTATACTCCATCCTGCATTCAGATGGCAGCAACAGCATCAATCCCTATTTGAACGTCGATGCGGTAGATTATTGCACTTTTGGCAATTCCAAACCTTTTCGGATCAAGATCAGGAACATCCTCAACGACAACTTCACGTATTTCTATGTGAAGAGAACGGATGCTTCCAGGGTCTACGGCCTGGAATTGGAGCACATGTTATCGCCCTATAACCTGAACTTCCTCGTTTACAAGGACACTTTGATCGAAGAGCATATCGCGGGGATTCCAGGAGATGTATTTATCCGCGACTTTCTCCCGAAATGCGACGCTTCGGAAAAAGCACAATTGGCAAAGGAATTCGTAAAATTCAATGAACGCTGCATGATTCGCCTGTTGGGCGATATGCGCTCCTACAATTATGTGATCGTGCCCACCCATGATTTTGACCATGTGGTCTACAAGATCAGGGCCATCGACTTCGATCAACAGTGTTATGAGGGCAAGTTAAAGGTGTACCGGCCCCAATTTTTTAAAGAGAATTACCAAATGGTGGAACTGGTGCGCAGCAAACTGCAAAAACACTCGGTCGATCAGTACAAGGTTGAAGAACGATCGATCGTCGCAAAGCGCATCCTCAGTTCTGGCAACCGCATTAAAAAGTTAAGGGAAATCTGCAAACACGATACCATTTCAAATCCGGAGAACATCGGTAAACTGGGAGAAGAAATCTATGCCCTTACCTTGGACGTTAAGTTCAAAAGGTGTAAAAAAATGGGACAGATTTTGGATTTGGCACTCGATTTTGTCAAACGCAATTATGAGAACGTAAGTTTGAAACAGATCATCGAAAGCAAGTTCTAAAGTGAACATCGACCAACTTAAAGCACCATTAAGTACAACCCCTTAGTTTTGTTGCAAAAATATACCAAAGAATTTCGTTACAATATCAAACTGGCCGTGCCCGTGATCATGGGCATGCTCGGCCATACTTTTGTGGTCTTTGCCGATAATGTCATGGTCGGGCAATTGGGCACCGCCGAACTCGCCGCCGTCTCATTGGGAAATAGCTTTGTTTTTATCGCCATGTCACTGGGCATTGGATTTTCCACGGCCATTACCCCTTTGGTTGCGGAAGCCGATGGTGCGGGCAACAAGGAAAATGCCAAAAGCGCACTAAAACATGGTTTGGTACTCTGTACCCTGTTGGGCTTGTTGTTGTTTTTCATCATTCTAGCATGCAAACCGCTTATGTACATGATGGAACAACCTTTGGAAGTGGTTGCCCTCGCCTTGCCCTATATCGACCTGGTGGCTTTCTCTTTGGTCCCTTTGGTTATTTTTCAGGCTTTCAAACAATTTTCCGAGGGCCTCTCCCAAACCAAATATCCCATGTATGCCACCATTTTGGCCAATGTGATCAATATCTTCCTCAATTATGTGCTCATTTTCGGCCATTTCGGATTTCCAAAAATGGGCTTGATCGGGGCAGCGGTGGGCACCTTGATATCACGCATTGTTATGGTCTTTCATCTGTGGTTCCTTTTAAAGCGGCGGCCGAAATTCCATGATTATGTCATTCGGTTCAATTTTAAGACCATTGAAAGGAAGGTGATGGAAAAAATAATCGGGTTGGGGTTTCCCTCCGCTTTGCAGATGTTTTTTGAGGTGGCCATTTTTACGGCGGCCATATGGTTGAGCGGTGTTTTGGGAAAAAATGCCCAGGCGGCGAATCAAATTGCCCTCAATCTAAGCAGTATGACTTTCATGTTCGGCATGGGTCTAGGCGTAGCGGCCATGATCAGGGTCGGGAATCAAAAAGGAACGGGAGATTTTCGAAAGTTGCGTCGCATCGCGCAATCGATTTTCTTGCTGACCTTACTGATCGAGGTGGTCTTCGCTGCCTTATTTTTGCTGGGAAGGTACTGGTTTCCCACCCTCTATCTGGATGTGTCCGATCTGTCCAATATGGCCGACAATAATGAGGTGATCCAATTGGCGGCGAAACTGCTTTTGGTGGCGGCATTTTTTCAGATTTCAGATGGTACGCAAGTAGTGGTGCTAGGCGCACTTCGTGGCCTACAGGATGTAAAGATACCCACTTGGATTACCTTTGTGGCGTATTGGTTGATCGGTTTTCCCATTTCCTATTATTTGGGACTGCATACCGATCTCAAGAGCACGGGGATATGGATCGGCCTTTTGACGGGGCTATCGGCATCGGCGATTATGTTGTATATTCGATTTAATTACCTGACCAAAAAGTTGATCCGTTCATAGGGCTTAAGCGCCATATAGGGCAAACAGGGTTTTTAATAAACGACATCAAATGGAACTACCAAAATTTTTGTTGGGCGATAATACCGATTTTCCAACAGCTCTTTTTATAATACATACCGAGTATCCGCGTTTCATCCTCAATTTGGAAAACGATGAAGTGGAATGGCTCGAGGATTTTACTTCCGAGGACGAAAAAGAGCTCGAAGCGGAAACCGAAAACCTCATACAGCAGGCCACCGATTTTTATGATAGGGAGGTGTCGCGTTACGACGAATGAATGCCATGATTGAAAACCTGTTGCATCTCGATAAGGAGCTTTTTCTTTACCTGAATCAATTGGGAAATGAATCCTGGGACGGTTTTTGGCTTTTCCTGTCCAATAAGTTCAGTGCCATTCCCCTTTATGCGCTGCTCTTGTTATTATCGTACCGGACTTTCGGAACCAAAGCTACGGTACTGCTCTTGGTAAGTGTTGCCATCTTGGTTTTGGTAAACGACCAGCTCGCAAATTTTTTTAAGTATGGATTAAAACGACTTCGGCCATGCCATGACCCAGACTTGAAGGAGGGCTTGCGGCTGGTTCAAGGGTATTGCGGCGGTAAGTTTGGTTATTTTTCTGCCCATGCGGCCAATTCGGCCGCGGTGGCGTGTTTTTTTACACTGCTGCTGAAATCCAAAATACAATGGATCGGCATTCCATTGATGGTCTGGGCCTTCATGGTAGCCTATAGCAGGATCTATATCGGGGTCCATTTTCCATTCGATGTGCTGACCGGGTTGGCCGTAGGCCTGTTTTTTGGATGGGTATTTGCCAAGTTATATATCTTTGCCCTACATAAGTTCCATTTATGATATCCAATATCAGGTATTGGTTTTTATTGTCACTTGTTTTTCTGGTGTACTTGGCCGGAATGTTCGCTACGCTATTTGAAAACGACTCTGCGCAGTTCGCCGTGATGGCGATGCGCATGGTTCAGGAAAACGATTTTTTGAGCCTATTTAAAGGGCCTGAAGAATATTTGGACAAACCGCATCTGCATTATTGGCTTGCAGCGATTGCCTTTAAAATTTTCGGATTGCACGACTGGGCCTACCGGATACCGGCACTGCTGGCGACCCTCATGGGTGCCTACAGTTGTTATGGATTGGGCAAATTGCTCTATGACAGGAATACCGGAAAGCTGGCCGCCCTGATCTTCTTGACCTCACAAACCATTATCCTTTCGGTCATCGATGTACGCACCGATGCCGTACTCACCGGTTTTGCCATTTTGGCCATATGGCAATTGGCGGCCTATATTGAAACAAAAAACCTGAAGCACATCGCTTTGGGCGCCTTTGCGGCAGCCATGGCATTTTCCACCAAAGGCCAAATAGCCCTTTTGGTGGTGGGATTTCCCATGATCTGTCATTTGTATTTCACCGGAAAATGGCAACGGCTATTCGACTGGCGTGTCCTTGTCGGTGTCATGGTTTTTGTGGTATCGATCGCTCCCATGCTCTATGCCTATTATCATCAATTCGATCTGCATCCCGAAAAGATCATCAGGGGCAGGGGGGAACGCAGCGGGCTGTTCTTTATTTTTTGGGAGCAGAGCTTTGAACGCATGAGCGGGGAGGGTATAGGAAAGAACAGCAGTGACTATTTCTTCTTTTTCCATACTTTCCTTTGGGTGTTTATACCTTGGACGGTCTTGGGTCTGGCCGCCTATTTGACAAAGGCAAAGCAGCTGATAAGGCTGCGTTTCCAGTACCGGCAAGGGAGCGAATTGCTCACCTTTGGGGGCATAACGCTCATCTTTGTCATCATCAGTTTTGCACAATTCAAACTGCCCCATTACCTAAACATAGTGATGCCCTTATTTTCAGTGCTTACCGCATCATATCTTAACGGCCTGTATCTAGATTCCCGTAGCAAAACCATCAAGGTGATGCTCGGCATTCAGTATTTTATCCTAAGTGTGGTCTTCATTGCGGTTTCCTTTGTCGTTTTTTTCGTGTTCAAGTTGGAAAGGCCTATAGACTACATTTGGATGTTTTTACTTGGGTCGTTGGCCATTTACTATTGCTTGAAAAGGGAAGCCTATTTTCCAAGGATCATTACGGTTGCCGCCATCAGTGCCATAGCGCTGAATGCGGTCTTGAACGCCCATTTTTATCCGGCCTTGTTGAAGTACCAAGCTGGAAGTGAAATGGCCAAGCGCATCGCCAAAGAGGAAATACCTGTCGATAAAATTTACAAACTGTCTGAAAGATACACTTGGTCAATGGACTTTTACAACCAGAGGCCGGTAATCATCTCATCGATCGAAGAAATCAAGGACCTGAAGAATATTTGGGTGTACCTTACCAATGACGAATTGATCGAATTGCGCAAGCTGGGATTTGATTGGGATCGGCAGTTCACCGAAGAAGATTTTAGAATAACACGACTCCAGGCCAAGTTTTTGGATCCTTCCACCAGAAAAAGGGTGCTCGAAAAGATGCATCTGATCCATATCCAATGAACGGTAATGCAATTTCTTGGGGCTTGGAGGGGTATCTGGATCCAAGATGATGGGCCCATTGGGCATGCCCTACCTGTTTTCATCAACCTGTAATTCGGGCTTTTTGAAGTGATATAGGATACCGAAAAAGGACACCAGCGCGGTTATGATGAAAAATTCCATGCTGATCCCGACCGAGGTATTTTCATCAAGTCCCAACAACTTGGCCCCATAAAAGAAGGTGACCTCCCTGCTCCCGATGCCCCCAATGGTCAATGGCAGTACCGATACAATGGAAGAAATCAGGAAAATAAACAAATAGGAAAGTTGGTGCTCCTCGACGTTCAAGGCCATCAAGATAAAATAGGCACTGGCCAACTGGGCCAATTGCACCAAGGCGGCATAGCCGATCGAACCCCAGAACACGGGATAGACCTCCCGGAAGTATTTTTTGTTCAACCCCCAAAAAACGAGCACCGACAAAAATCCAAGTACCACTATGGTTATCTTGTATGGACCAAGTTCTGATTGGGGGAGCATTAAGGCGAGGCAACAGGCATATACCCACAATAACAGCAATCCGCTCAACCTATCGAGCAGCAGCACCGAAACCACGCGTTTCGTCTTCACCTCAAATTGTCGCTTGATGAGGTAACCTTTGTAGGCATCGCCCCCAATGCCGCCCGGCAAGAAGAGGTTATAGAACATGCCGAGCAGGTAAAGCTTGAGATTGCTTATCTGGGTGAGCCTTAGCTGTAGTTGATGAAAATATAGGTTGAGTCTATAGGCCGATAAAATTTTGGAAGCCACAAAAAGAACAAGGGCCAGTAGTAAAGGAAGCGGTCTCGATTTTTGAAGGGTTTTCAAAACCACCCCCAAATCGATTTTCGTATAGATGAAATAGACCAGTGCAAGACTGATCACGATCTTCAAGGCGGTGATCCAATGCTTACGATGCCAAGCCACCTATGGTCACTTTTTTGATGCGATACGGTCTTTTCTTTTGGGATTCATAATAGGTACGGATCAAGAGCTCCATTACGATGCCAATGGTAAATAGCTGTATCCCGGCCAGGATGAACATGAGACCAAAGATCAATAATGGCCTGTTACCGATATCCTGACCCAAATAAAATTTTACAAAAAGGAGATAGATGTTGATGAAAATACCCAACAAGATCAGTAAAAAACCAAAAATCCCAAAAAGGTGGATCGGGCGCTGGAAGTATTTACGGATAAAGAGCAACAGCATCATGTCGGCCACCACCTTGAATACCCTTTCAAGTCCGTATTTTGAAACCCCGGCATGGCGGGCATGGTGTTTTACGGGCACCTGTTTGATCTGTGCACCCTCCAAATAGGCCAAAAGATTGATAAACCGGTGCATTTCGCCATATAGGTTCAATTCCTTGGCGATGTCTTTGGAAAAGATTTTAAGGGCACAACCATTGTCCTTAATATCCAATTTGGTCACGCGGCGCACCAAAAAATTGGCAATTTTTGAAGGAATGGTCTTGACAAATGAATCCTTTCTTTTTTGCCGGATGCCGGTCACCACATCATATTCTCCGGAAACCATATGGGACAACATCTGCGGAATATCGCTCGGATCGTTCTGCAGGTCGCCATCCATGGTAATGACATAACCGCCACTGGCGTGGTCGATACCCGCCGCCAAGGCCAGACTCTGCCCATAGTTCTTTTTTAGCTCGATCAGGTGCACCTTTTTATCACCCATCCCGTTGATGGTCTTTCGCGTGGCATCCTGCGAAAAATCATCCACATAAATGATTTCATATCGATAGCCCTCCAGGCTTTCGTGGATTTTTTGGGTTAAAAGCACCACGTTATCGGCTTCGTTATAAAGTGGTATGACAATGGAAAGGAGCTCGGTGGTGATGGGAGTCATTTATTGGCGGTGTTGCTCACGGCAAAGTTATGGTTTTTATTTAAGTTCTTTTTTTTGGAGTTGCAGCAGTATTTCGGCCGCCTTAAATGGCGAAATTTCGTAATCCATCACTTGCTGGGTTAATATTTCCAATTTCGATTTTATTTTTTTGCTTGCGTAAAAATCGCGTTTCAATTGATCCTCGATGGTCTGGTACAGCCAATCCCGGTTTTGCAGCTTTCTTTTTTGCTCCAAATGACCGCTTTCTCGGACCCCATTCAAATAGGATTGCATCATGTCCCACAAGGTGACCATTCCTTTGTTCTCCATGGCGGAACATAATTTGACCTGGGGTTTCCATCCATTATCCTTGGGCGGGTAAAGCTGCAGTGCCCTTTTGAAATCTTCCCCGGCGCGTTGGGCCCGCGCCGCATTGTCCCCATCCGCTTTATTGATGGCAATGGCATCGGCCATTTCTATGATGCCACGTTTTATGCCCTGAAGTTCATCCCCGGCACCGGCCAGTTTCAACAACAGAAAAAAGTCGACCATACTGTGTACGGCGATTTCGCTTTGGCCCACACCAACGGTTTCCACCAAAATGATATTGAAACCTGCGGCCTCGCAGAGGATGATGGTTTCCCTTGTCGCCCTCGCCACGCCGCCCAGGGAATTCCCTGCCGGGGAAGGCCTGATAAAGGCGTTCGGATGTTTGGCCAGCGATGGCATCCGGGTTTTGTCGCCTAAAATGCTGCCCCTGTTTTGGCTACTGCTGGGATCTACCGCAAGTACGGCCACCCTATTTCCCTGCTGCAATAAATTGATGCCCAGGGTTTCGATAAAGGTGCTTTTTCCTACGCCCGGTACCCCGGTAATTCCGATTCGATAAGATTCTTTTTTTTTGGAAATACAACCTTCAATAATTCGATTGGCAAGTGATGCATCATCTTTTTTCAAGCTTTCCACCAAGGTGATCGCCCTCGCCAATAGCGTTTGGTCACCGACCATGATGCCTTTCAGCAATTCCTCCACGGAGGGTAAATGCTTTCTCTTCTCCCGTATCTTGGAAATGTTTCCACGATTGCTATGACGGTGCGTTTCCAAGTTTAGTTGCTCAAGGGAACAGTAATCTTGGTCTGATCCCAGGATAAACTCATGTTCAACTGGCCGTAATCTTCGAATTCAATCGTGAATGATTCGATTGGTTGAGCGACGGTGGAGGAGGGCACTTCCACCTGTACAACGTCCTTGGTCGCGTCCCTGGTGGTATCTTTCCCTCCGCTCAACAGCGTAACCCCCCAATCCGGGACTTCCTTGTTAAAAATCACGCTCCATTGCTGCTCTCCAGGAATGGTCCAGAGCGCATAGGTCCCCGCGGGAAGTACTTTGCCCATGACCCTCAAATCGGTGGCGGTGGAAAAAGTGGTCGGCTCGTTGGCACCCGTTCTCCAAACGGTATTATAAGGGACCAATTCACCGAAAATGACCCGGCCTTTTTTAAAGGGACTTGAATAATGTACCGAAAGGTCAAGTCCGTTTTTGGCATAGGTGGCTGTTTTTTCAGGACTATTTTTTTTGGTCTGTTCCCTCATATAGGGCATTCCAAAAAAGAAGCCCAGCAAACCAAGTACGACGACTACGACAAGTATCCATTTTAAAATTTTCATTTTTGGTTTTTTTGTGTTCCCCTAAAAATAGTAAATCCAAACAGATTTTATTCCTTTATTTTCAGTTGGAGTGGGTTTTGACCATTTTGAAGGCGGTCCATTTGACTTGTAAAAATCGATCGGAAGCTATTTTTCCAGTTCAAAGATAAACCGGGACTTATTTTCGTAAACCGCTCCCGGTTTGAGCACACTGTTGGGAAAGTGTGGTATGTTAGGGGCGTCCGGAAGGTTTTCGGTTTCAAAACAAATGGCCGGCATATGCAGAGGGGTATAGACGACCATGGCGGGCTGATCGGTTACCACCGACATGGTTATTCCCGATAATGGGGAAGTCACCTTTGCCGCATATTCCTTTTCACGGTCGATCAAGTAAGGGGTATCCAATCGTGTTTTTCCGATGGCTTTGCTTTTTATAAAATCATAAGGGGTGCCAGTTACTTCCTCCAGTTCCCCGGTGGGCAAAAGCTTGTCGTCAAGGACCGCTATTTTTGGGCAATTGAGCTGCAATTTGTAATGGTCGATGGCAAGGGCATTATCCAAACTAAAGTAGGAGTGGTTGGTAAGATTCACCACTGTGCTTCGATCCGTGGTGGCCCTATGATCGATATGAAGGCAATTGTTTTCGAGCCGATAAGTGACCGTCACTTTCAGATTTCCAGGGTATCCTTCCTCAAGGTGCCGGCTATGGTATGATAAACGCACAAAGGGGTTTTCTCCGTGACCGACCGCTTCAAATGTCCAGTATTTTTTTCCAAAACCGGATTTCCCGCCATGTAGGTGTACCCCCTCTTGTTGATAAAGCAAGTAGGTCTCCCTGTCCAATTCAAAACTTCCGTTTGCGATTCTGCCGGCATACCGACCTACGCAGGCCCCGAGGTAAAACTGGTCTTTCAGGTACAGCGATGGAAAGTTATGACCGACCACCATGTTTATGGTATTTCCATCTTTGTCCTTGACCAAGAGCTTCTGGATAATTGCCCCATAATCCAATACGATGAGCGTAATAAAACTATTGCTGATAGTAACTTGTTTCAAGACTTGGAAGATTGTTTGCGTAAAAATACTTGATTTTTGCAACATCCCCTTTTTTTTGTCGTCCTTTAAAAAGAACAACCCTAACCAATAAACGAAACTGGCCAATGTTTCAGATCGACTTGGTGGCGAAATGCAAGGCCAATGACCGCAAGGCCCAATTAACGCTCTATAAACAGTATTGCGAAGGAATGTTCATTGTGGCGATGCGTTTCGTGAAAAATGCCGATGATGCCGAGGATGTGCTTCAGGATGCCTTTATCAAAGCTTTTGAGAAGATCGACCAGTTTAGGGGGGACGTTACTTTTGGCGCCTGGTTGAAACGCATCGTAGTGAACCGCTGTCTTGACTTTTTGAAGGCGAGGAAAGAAAACCTGATCGCGCTGGACGAACGCTACATGCAGGTGGCAGAAGACGGCGATTGGACCGTGGCCGACGAAATCACGATCGATGATGTGATACGTGCCATGCAACACATACCAGAAAAATACGCCACGGTGGTAAGGCTTTATCTGATAGAAGGATACGACCATGACGAAATTTCGGGAATACTTGACATTTCGGGAAGTGCCTGCAGAACAAGGCTGTTAAGGGGAAAAGGATATTTGAAGGAAATTTTAAAAAACAAAAGAGATGGCACAGGATCTTAGAAAAATGTTCGAATTGAACAGGGAACGACCAGATCGGAATATCAAGATGAAGGCCGGACACGAGAACCGTTTCATGGCACGGCTTGAAAGGGAATTGCCCTCGGAGAAAAGGGCGGTGTCGATAAAATGGTACGCCCTGGCAGCCTCCATTGTGGTATTGTTATCATCGGGTATCTACTTCCTTACAAGTACAACCGAAGAAAATGTACCTATCAAAACCACGGTGGTCGACAAGGAAACCCTTGATGAAGGCGGTAACGGTATTTCCTTGGGCGATCTATCACCCGATTTGAAAAAGGTTGAGAATTATTATGTGGCAAACATCAATCTGGCGCTTTCAAAATTGGAAGTATCACCCGAAAATAAAGTGCTAGTCGACAGTTTTATGGAACAATTGTCCCTTCTGGATATAGAATACAAGAATCTGAACAAGGAGTTGAACACCATTGGTCCCAACGACCAGACCATCAATGCCCTGATCAAGAACCTACAATTGCGACTGCAATTATTGCAAAAGTTAAAAATGAAGTTAAACGATCTAAAATCATCAAAAAATGAACAAGTTGAAACGAATGCCATTTAAACCGATGCTCCTGGGAGCACTCCTGATCGTATCCATCGGGCATGGCCAGAAACAATCCAAGACCTATAGCGAACTCTTCAATGTGGGCCAGGAAACAGTGTTGGATATCAACACCAACAATGCCGATATCATTTTTGAAACCTGGGACAAGAACCAAATCGCCGTGGAAGCGTTCATAGAATTGGACGGTGCTTCCGAGGAAGAAGCGAAACGCTATTTTAAGGAGGGCGCCATCGAGATCATGGGCAATAGCCAAAAAGTGTCGGTTGCCACGGCCAGCGAAAATTCGTGGGCTTTTGGTGACAGGGCCGGAGAATTGGCAGATATACAATTCGAACATGATTTTCAGTTCGATTTTGAACCTTTTTTGGCCGGTCCAATGATCGGTATGGATTCCCACATGGGCCATATGGATTCATTGAACATGGGTTGGGCCATGCTGGCCGATATGCCGCCCATGCCACCCATGCCGAAACAAAATTTTGACTATGAGGCCTTCAAAAAGGATGGCGATAAATATATGATCAAATGGCAGAAACAGTTTTCAAAAGGCTTTGATAAGGAGTATGAAAAAAAGATGGAGGAATGGGGTGAAGAAATGGAAAAAAGAGCATTGGCGATGGAGAAAAAACGCGAAGCCATGGATAAGGTAAGATCGGAGCGTTTCGAAAAAATGCAGGAAGATAGGGCCTTACAAATGGAAAAGCGTGAAAGCGAGATGGAGGCCAGAACTGAGGCCATCGAAAAAAGAGCAGAGGAGATGGCTCGAAAAATGGAGGAGAGGAACGTTTTGATTTCCCGCGAAAAGGAGGGAAGCCGGCCCAATATATTCTACTTTTCTACCGATGGGGCGCATAAAAATTACAAAGTGAAGAAAACCATCAACATTAAAATGCCCAAAGGCTTGAAGATTCGGATGAACGTGCGACATGGGGAAGTAAAGTTGGCCGAAATTACCAAAAACATCCATGCAACCTTGACGTATTCAAGGTTGCTGGCGGCCACGATCGATGGGGACAAAACCTCCATAGTGGCCTCCTATTCCCCAGTGACCGTACAGCGATGGAACTACGGCGCATTGCAGGTCGATTATTCAGACCAGGTAAATTTAATGGAGGTGGGCAATCTAAGGCTTGCGGCCACCGCCTCCGATGTTACCATCGATCGAATCTTGGACAAAGTATATATCACCAATAAATTCGGTCCCATTACGATCAACAATGTTGCCTCGGGTTTTACCGATCTGGACATCACCTTACAGAATGCCGAACTACATTGCAAGACTCCTGCGACCGCCTTTACGATCAACGTAAACGGTACCGCTTCGGAATTGGCCTATCCGAAAAGTTTCATATTGGTGAAAACAAAAAACCAAAATACCGTAGTCAGTAAGGGATATCATCTCAGTAAAAATAATGGCAAGAACATCGTGATCAAATCCAACTACAGTGATGTGGTATTCAATTGATTAATCCTGCAGTTCCAGCGTCCCAAAAAAATCCGCATCGATCCAGGCCAAATTCTTATCCTCACCTGGTATAAAGACCGAACCTATCAGATTTTCCCTTTCCATGCTGCCGTCATTATCGCAATAGGCAATAATAAATCCCATTCTCTTTCCTTTGGTCAATTTTATGGTTTTGTTGGAACCCCCATCGATATAATCCGAACCGTAAACATGAACGGCCATTTCCCATGTGCTTAACCGATCTTCGGTATGGCGTTCTGAGATAATATGGCCATCGTACAAATGCGGCGTTTTATCTGGGGCCAAATCAACTACCTTTCCGTCCAAAGCCAAATGGTAGGCAAAGGCATTGTAATCAAATTGGTGCAGTCCGCCTGAATTGTCCTCATCCAAAAATAATTCCAGGCAATCATCGTCCCAATACAATTTCAAGGGATCTTCATTTCTGTCGTAGAGCACATCATCGACGATTTGTACCAGGAGGTAAAGGGCATCCGAATCCCAGACGAGCTTGAACCGGCCGTCAAAGTCGTTATGGTCATAGGCGCGGCCAAGCCAGTTCTGATCTATGGCGTGCCATGGCACCTTGTCCCATATGGGTTCTGTAGCTTTGCCATCCAGGGTAGGAGGTCGATCGGTCTTTTTGACCTCAATGAGCTGGTGGTCTTTTTTTTGGTGTGCCTTGCTGCAACAAAATAGCAAGCACAGGCAACATAGCATTACTGTTTTTTTCATAGGTGATAAGTCTTGGGGTCGACATATTCAGCCTAAATATAGTGATTTATTGTTTTGTTTGGTGCCAAAATGGGCTTCAGCGGCGGTGTGGGCTGCAATGAACCCTTAAAATGGTAGCGACTCGTTCCAACGTATCATTGTATTGTTGTGCATGGCATCTAGTCCCATTTGCACACAGAGGGCGGCCTTGGCTCCGGTAACCACATTGGAGATCGGTTCGCTGCCATTGATCACATGATCTCTAAAATCGAGCAGGGCCTGTTTACTCGGATCTTCGTGCTGCACTTCAATGGGTATGCCCTTTCCTTGTTCCCAAGGAACAGTGGCCCCAGCAACACCGTCTACGGTTCCGGTTTCTTTTTGATAAGCACCCTCGGGATAGAACCAGGCTCTGGTATAATCCAGGATCAAGGTGCCCTTATCGCCCAACACCTTGATCTTATAATCATCCAAGGCATTGCTGGTCAAACAAGTAAACTTTGCTTTCACCCCATTGGGATAGCTATAGATCAGGTGTACATTGTCATAGGTTTCCCGACCATCCTTCCAATAATCGATACCTCCTACACCGATCACGCTTTCGGGCACTTCGCCTGTGACCCAGTTCACAAAATCGATCTGATGCGAACAAAGTTCCGACACCAATCCGCCAGAAAATTCGCGGTACATGCGCCAATTGATCAATCGCTCCAAGGCAGGGTCGGCTACCGGACGGCGCCAATCCCCGTTCCGGTTCCATTGACATTCGAAGGCGGTGATCTTACCCACTTTACCATTTTTTATCAAATCAACCACATGGGTATAGAGCCGGGAGCTGTGGTATTGGTGGCCGGTTTGGAAAATTTGTTTCGAGGTTTTGGCCCGTTCCACCAGGGGGATGATGCCCTCAAGACCTTTGGCCATGGTTTTTTCACAATAAACATGTTTGCCCGCATCGAGCGCATCTAGGGCAATTTTGGAATGGGTATTGAAAGGGGTAGCCACCAAGATGGCATCCAGATCATTGTTTTCAAGTAATTTTCGGTAGTCTTTGTAACCCTCTGCATTACCACCCGCCACGCTTTGAAGCGCTTTTTCCAGTCGGAAAGGCAGTACATCACAACAGGCCGCAACTTCGAACCGATCAATCTGGTTGATGAAAGGGATCAAGCCACTACCACGATCTCCGGTGCCGATGATCCCTATTCGAATGGTGTCATTTTGACCACGCGAAAATACCTTTCCGAGGGCCATGGATAGAAGTGCCCAAGGCCGCCGTGGCCAAACTTCCTTTGACCACAAATTCCCTTCGTTTCATAAAAATTCTTTTTTATTGGCCATACCTGTTCAAGCAGTGGCGTCGAAATCCTTAATTATTGGCAAAAGTCATGCAGACATGCTTATACTTTGGGCTCCCAGCCTTTGGCATATTCCCTTTTCCAAAGGGCCATGGCTTTCTCACTGTTCAAGACTTTTCCATCGGTCGGATTTATTCTCAACATCTCCCCGGTATCCTGGGCCATATTTCCCAAATGGCATAACATCGTCGAAATGCTGGCATCGTTTATTTCGGCATTCAATGCGGTGTCCTTACGGATCGCATCGAAGAAATTGGCCACATGGTTTACATCCAATTGGCCTTCTCCCCTGGTATCGGTAGTGGCGCTGGCGGCCCTTTCGAATTCGAATTTGATGGGATTTCCCTGCAGGTCGTATAGTTTGTAAAAGTTCCGGTCCATTTGAATGGAGCCCTTGCTGCCATAAATGGTGATGCCCCGCCCTGGCCTTTCCGGTTTCATGACCCCCCTGCTATGGCCCGTCCAGGTGATGAACTTGTCGTTCGCAAATTGAAAGGTTACCTGTTGGTTGTCCGGAAACTGCCAATCATCGTCATAAGTGTACTTTCCGCCATAGGAGCTGACGCTGAGGGGAAGATCCACGCCGAGGGCCCAGCGGCACATATCTATTTCATGGGTGCCGTTGTTGTGCAGTTCCCCGGTGCCCCATGTTCTGAACCAATGCCAGTTATAGGCGTGGACGTTATCCCTATAATCCTCCCTCGGGGCCGGCCCTTGCCAGAGTTCCCAGTCGAGCGTGGCGGGCACGGGAATTTTATTGCCGATACCGATCGAACCGCGGTTGTTCGAATAGTAGGCTTCCCCTTTGTACACCTCCCCGATAATGCCTTCACGAATGTCCTTGATAGCGGAAATGGAAGTTTCCGCGGACCGTTGCTGGTTCCCCATTTGAACCTTTTTTTTATATTTCCTTTGGGCAGCGGTCAACAAGTCCGTTTCATGGGCATTATGGCTACAGGGTTTTTCCACATACACATGTTTGCCGGCCTGCATGGCCATGATCGCCATGGGGGCATGCCAATGTTCTGGCGTGGCTATAAATATGGCATCGACATCCTTATCCTCCAAAATTTTCCTGAAGTCTTTTTCCACTTTGGGCACGTAACCGATGCGCTCCTGGCACCAGGCATTGTGCGCTTCCAAGATGAGGTCGTCGACGTCACAGGTATATAATATATTGGCGTTGGGATCTGCATGGATCGCTGCCACATGGGCCTTGCCCCTTCCGTTGATACCGATGGTGGCACAGTTGATCCGGTCGTTCGCTCCCAAGATATTGGCATAGCCCATACTGGGCAACCCGAGGCTTCCCAAGGTCACTGCCGCCGTGCCCACGGTGGTCTTTTTAATAAAATTTCGTCTTGTGGTCATGGATTTTGATTTTGTGATATGTTGTTTTGTGGTTATCGGCGGAAACGATCCTTCCGTTTGGTGAAAGTGTCGATTGCTGCACTGTTACTGAACACATTTTACATTTCCTAAATATAAAGCCAAAATTCGATAAATGAAAGACGACCCATAATGGGCCGTCTTTCTCTTGCCTCGGTTTGTAGGCAATGTTTTGATTTTGGTAGAAGGAAATCAATGCATTTTATGAAAATCGCATCTTGGGGACCATTTTTAATCAGTGCGCCCCCTCTTTCAAATAATTCGGAAAATTCTTTTTGAACCGGTTCAAGCGTGGGATGGAGACATTTGTGATATAAGGGTTGTTCGGGTGCTTCCGCTCATAATCTTGGTGATAATCCTCCGCATCATAGAACTTTACGAATTTCGTAACCTCGGTGGTAATGGTATCATCCCCGTATTTCTTTTGATCTATGAGGGCAGCGATATAATTTTCGATGATTTTCTTTTCCGAATCGTTCTTGTAAAAGGCGATCGAACGGTATTGCGGTCCCCGATCGGGGCCTTGGCGGTTCAAGGTGGTGGGGTCGTGGGAGCCAAAAAATACCTGCACCAAGGCTGTGAACGAGATTTCCTTTGGGTCATAAAAAACTTCCACGGCTTCGGCATGGGAGGTCATTCCGCCTCCGACTTGCTCATAGGTGGGATTTTCTTCGGTGCCTCCCGAATAGCCCGATACCACTTCTTTCACTCCTTTTACACTTTCAAAAATAGCCTCCACGCACCAAAAGCAGCCACTCGCAAAATAAGCGGTTTCATATTTGCTGAGGTCTTGTGGGGGTAATTGTGCTGACATGTCCGTTTGAATAGGCTCCACATCGACCAAAGTCATTTTTTTATTTCCCTTGTCATTCGACTGGCAGCTCAAGCCCATAAGGGCCATTGTAGTCAAGAGGGTAAGTTGGATGATTTTCATATTTCCTTTTGTTTTTTGGTATTGGTAGAGCAATTTACGAACTACTTACAAGACAGGGGGTTAAAAAATGTTAAGGATGCATTTCAAACATCCATGGATCGGTAAATCATGGGGGAAGTATTTGCCGCATGCGATAAACCCATAAATTTGCGAAATGAATACATGGGCCGAATTCTTGACAACTATAGCTGCTGCGCCCATTGCGATCTTGGATACTGCTATTCCCCTCAGTCGCTATGTGCCGCTTGATCTTTCGACCTCCAACCGCGATCTGGATACACTGGACATCACCGATCCCTTGGTCTGTCAACGGTATATCGATCGAGTGAAGGCTAAAAGCAAGGCCTTAATCGCCTATGGCGGGTATTTGGAGCGTCGAAACCTATATGCCGACAAGTCTGGCTTCACCGAAAAGGGGCATTCCCCGAGAAACATCCATCTTGGCATCGATTTTTGGGCCGATGCGGGTACTTCCGTGTTCGTGCCTTTCGATGGGAAAGTGCACAGTTTTCGGAACAACGCTACAAGGGGCGATTATGGCCCAACCATTATTTTATCACATGAACGCGATGGCTTTGTATTCCACACCCTTTACGGGCACCTTTCTCTGGCATCCTTGAAAGGCCTCCATGTCGATAGGGTTTTTAAGGCCGGATCGGTACTCGCTACTTTGGGCACCACCGACATCAATGTACACTATGCGCCCCACCTTCACTTCCAGATCATCCTGGATCTCGAGGGAAAAACGGGCGATTATCCGGGGGTCTGTTCTCCGGAAACCCTTGAATTTTATTCAAAAAACTGCCCTGACCCCAATATATTGCTCCAAATCTAGTCTCAAAGTCCGGTTGAAATGCACCTTCTTTCGCTGAAGTGATTTTGGGTGCCCGAACGTTCGTCGAGGGTTTTTTGCAGTTCGACCGACCTTTTGCCGATTACCGAGTATTGGGTGTTTTTGAACGAATCATGACCCTTTGAAATACGCTTGCGGGAGTTATTATTATAACAAAACGCAAGTCATGAAAACCATCGCAACCTTCATCTTAGTTCTTTTCATCGGAGTGGCCGCACAAGCCCAGAACGATACCAAGGAAGTAAAGGTTGCCACCATCGAGATGGGCATCGTTACCGCCACCGCCACCCAAGAAGTTTCTTTGGAGAACACCATCGAGGTGGCCAGGTTGTACAAGAGGTCAGATTCTAAAGTAAAGCACGCCCTTTCTTTCACCACCAAAAGGGATGCCGCCAAAATGGCTTAATTTTCCAGAAAACATTTCCACATTAATCATGCCCTAGCAAGGTGGGCAGTTGAAACAGATCGTCGGTGGTTTGGTCCAATCGTTCGGTAATCCTCCTGAAATTAGACTCGGTGGGTTCAAGACCGATGAACTTATCGATGATATTGCTGTTGCGGTACAGCAGTATGGTGTTTTCCACATCCGCGTCAATTTTATTGAGCGCTATCTCAGAGCTTATGTCATGGAATGAGGGCACAAAGGTGAGGGCGACATGTTCCAAGCCCAACTTCTTGCCCAAGGCTTCCAATGCTTTCGTTCTATCGGTCTTTGAATAATCAACCTCATTTCCGTAGATAAAATAAGTTTTAAGGTATTGTTTGCGTTTCGCGCTTTCCTGTTCAAGAAAGACCAACCATTTTTCAATGTGGTCCCAGTTGGGCGTATTCCCGACAAAATACAGGAGGCCATGATATCTTCCATATTTGCAGATCGGACAGGTTCGGGTGCCCTTATCCGGTCCCCAGGCATGAAAGGGGGTAAACGAAACGACATCCTCTCCAATATTTTTGCCCGAAACATTTTCAAAGGCCTCCTTGTCGGGATGGCCAGGGATGTTCAGGCCCAAAATGATGTTGTGTTCAGCGATTTGCACGTCACCATCGAGCAGTGGTCTTAATACCCCACTACCGCCCCGGTTTTCCATGGCTTTCCTTTTGGCCGTGGTCAACAACGGGTCGTCATCGAAAACAAGTTCATCGAGATAATATGGATTTTCGAACTGGGGTTCTTTGATGGCCGGGTGAATATGGGCAGGGTCATCTGCATTGGGGTAAGGGGCGGGCCGCAACGTGTAAATGGCATAGTTGCCCTTTTGATCGGATTTTACCCATCCGCGCAAATAACCGTGTCGTTTCACCCGTTGATCCAAATCGTCATGATTGGCATATAGGCCATGGCCATCGGTATGGTAATAGTAAAGAATGACATCCGGGGCCGGCGTTTTGCCGTCGCGATTGAAAATCGTACCCTTGATCACAAGTTTCTGGCCCGATTGGCTCCAGCCGGCACTGGTATCTACCGGGCTTATGGTTTCGGGCATTCCGATAAACATAAATTCCCGGTTTTCAAATGGCCCGCCAATGACTACTTTGACCTTTTCGGTAGCGCTGGCACTTTCTTTTTCGGTTTGTCCGGCACAATTCACCATCACAGCGATCAGACAGAACAAAAGGCTACTTTTCAACATTTTTTTGTTTTTTAAAAATTCAATGTTTTCCGAAAATAGGAGGAAAGTGTTACATTTTGTTCGACACGGATTAAAAATTGGCTTACTGGAGGGGATTCTTGGCCCAGTGGAGTATCAGTGCTTCCCAATATTGCCGATAATGCCTGCTCAATCTCACCGATCGGCCATTCGATAGCAGGGCATCATAGTCGCCGTTCTTTCTCGAAGTCAACGATCTGATGTGATTTCTGTTCACGATCACTGACCGATGTACCCTAAGAAAAAGGGCAGGATCTAAAGCGCCCTCCAATTGCTTCAAATTGTAATCATGTAAATAAGCATGGCTGCCGCAAAGCATCATCGAATAAGGTTTATTCGTAACGATGGCCTCAATGGTAGCTACCTCGATTTCCTTGAGGCAGCGTCCGTTTCTTAACTTGAGGGTCTTTGGGTATTTGGCCGTTCTTGCCATTTTTAGGGAATTCAGCGTTTCTGAAAAATATCCATACAGGTAAGGTGCGATGAGATAGGCCAAGAAGGTAAGTTGCCCATGGTTGGCCAATGTCCCGTTGAAAATTTTGTCAAGCGCATGGGGATTTTCATAAATCAGGCTGCTGAAAGTACAGAAGGCGCCCGTAAAGACAAACAGGTGGCAAAGACTCAATACGATTCCGTACAGGGCGGTCCAAAACACTTTGGCTACGATCGATTTGGATTTCAACCATGGATATAGGGGAATCGAAAGGTAAAGGAAGGGAAAGAACCACAACCAATAGGTATTATAGAGCAAGGTCTCGGACCAAAAAAAGCGCGTGGCATTTATTTCGGAATGTAGATAATCCTGACCTATGGCCGTGGCATAGACGATCATGCCGCAAAGAAGGGAAATTTCCAATATCCTTGCCGGTAGCGGTATTAAGAATGGTTTTGAAAGTTTTATCGATATCATGTCGGTCTCAAATCAAATCACTTTTGCCTTCCAAATCATCCCTAATATAGTCAATTCTTTATCGGCGACCCCTTAATGCTATCCTAAAATGGCCAGAAACCATCGATAAAATGCACCTTCTTTCGCTGAAGTGATTTTGGGTGCCCGAACGTTCGTCGAGGGTTTTTTGCAGTTCGACCGACCTTTTGCCGATTACCGAGTATTGGGTGTTTTTGAACGAATCATGACCCTTTGAAATACGCTTGCGGGAGTTATTATTATAACAAAACGCAAGTCATGAAAACCATCGCAACCTTCATCTTAGTTCTTTTCATCGGAGTGGCCGCACAAGCCCAGAACGATACCAAGGAAGTAAAGGTTGCCACCATCGAGATGGGCATCGTTACCGCCACCGCTACCCAAGAAGTTTCCTTGGAGAACACCATCGAGGTGGCCAGGTTGTACAAGAGGTCAGATTCTAAAGTAAAGCACGCCCTTTCTTTCACCACCAAAAGGGATGCCGCCAAAATGGCTTAATCTTAATTCAATATTCAATTCATTTCAACAGCGATATTTTCCTGTCAATCATCCCGACATTAATACATTTTAAGATTGACTCTTAAGATTGCCTTTAAAAAGTTGGAATATATAATATTGGATATTTCACCATCACATCCAATGATTGCGACATGCATGCCCATTTGTAATGATGGGTCTTCCAAGAATGGAAATCCAATTGCAGTGCGTGGTTGCATTGGTGGTATACCTGATAGATGATGCGAAAGGAATTTGATTTGGCCCTACCCAACAATATCCTTGGCGACTTTCCGGGGGTCTGTTCTCCGGAAACCCTTTAATTTTATTCAAAAAACTGCCCTGACCCCAATTTATTGCTCCAAATCCAGTCTCAAAGTCCGGTTGAAATGCACCTTCTTTCGCTGAAGTGATTTCGGGTGCCCGAACGTTCGTCGAGGGTTTTTTGCAGTTCGACCGACCTTTTGCCGATTACCGAGTATTGGGTGTTTTTGAACGAATCATGACCCTTTGAAATACGCTTGCGGGAGTTATTATTATAACAAAACGCAAGTCATGAAAACCATCGCAACCTTCATCTTAGTTCTTTTCATCGGAGTGGCCGCACAAGCCCAGAACGATACCAAGGAAGTAAAGGTTGCCACCATCGAGATGGGCATTGTTACCGCCACCGCTACCCAAGAAGTTTCTTTGGAGAACACCATCGAGGTGGCCAGGTTGTACAAGAGGTCAGATTCTAAAGTAAAGCACGCCCTTTCTTTCACCACCAAAAGGGATGCCGCCAAAATGGCTTAATCCAAAAAGTTCCAAACTTGCTTCGGCCATCGAAGCATATTTCAAGAAAAATCTTATTGATATTGCTCAGGCATGCTGTCGATGGGCTTTAGATAGAGGTCTTTATAAAAAACTTCTGCCCCTTCCGATTGCAAAATGATCCTTCCCGAATTCAAGGGCGCTTTGGTGAGCATGTTCCGGGAGTTATAAAGCCGCATCACCTCTTTCCCATTTACGATGTGCACGCTCGAATCACCATAGCTGATCAATTCAAGCTCGTTCCATTCGCCATGTGGCCTTTCTGCATCAAAGGCCTTAAAGACACGTCGCTTGGCCAAGCTATCGTCGCTTGCGGTCTTCAGAATCTCTGCCAAATAATAGGTCCGTAAAGGGGCCCCTTGTTTGTAAATGAAGTATTTGTCGTCTTTTGCCACGCTGGGTACGTCTATTTCCACATCGCCTACCGGCCAATAATCACCCATATCGCCTTCCTGAACCTGTAATTCCTGGGAGCCCATCCAATTGTTCGCCGAACCGGGTTCCCCGAAGCCATGGTACAGGAGTCCGCTGTCCCGCGGTCCGTTCTCCCTTGGTGGGTACATGGCCTTGCCCCATTTTACCTTTAACTTCAGGTGATAGTTTTTAAATTCCTTTTCGGAGTAGATCATGCCCCAGGCCAAACCCGATATCCTGATGGCATTGCCGGCCTCTGTTGCTACAACGGTAATCACCCCCAAAGGATCATGGTCGATGCCATAGGGTACGAGCGTATTCCCCAAACTGTCGGTTTCCCTGTTGTATGGGGTGCCCAAATAGGTATGCCATCCGTTGAGGTCCTTGCCGTTCCATAAGGAGGTCCACGCTTCGTTGGGGACGGATTGCTTTTGATCTGATCGGCAACCAACAAGAAAAAGCAGCAAGAAAGTGAATAAAATCGGTTTTATCATGGCTGGTGTTGTTCCAGCCAGAAGGTACAACAATTTGACTATTCAGTGACCACTGGTTGGAGAATTTCCCAAACGTTGTCGGAGACGATTTTTTGGCCTTGTGTAGTAGGGTGGATGCCATCGGCTTGGTTCAAAGCAGGAATGCCGGCCACGTTCTCCAATAAGAAAGGGATCAGCAGGGTTTGGTTCTTTTCTGCAAGATCCGGATACATGTTTCTGAATTCGGAAGTGTAGTCCTTGCCCATATTGGGTGGTATTTGCATCCCGGCCAAAATGATTTTTGTCTCAGGATTTTTTGTTTTGACCGCATCGATGATTTCCTGTAGGTTTTTACGGGTCTCGCCGAGGGGAATGCCCCTTAATCCGTCATTGGCGCCCAATTCCAGCACAAAGACATCGATCTTTTGGTTCAATACCCAATCGAGGCGGTTCTTGCCGCTGGTCGTAGTCTCCCCGCTCAAGCCCGAATTGACCACCGTATAGTTGAGCTGCAGCGAATCGATCCTATTTTGGATGAGGGCGGGAAAGGCCTCTTCGGTATCCAACCCATACCCTGCCGTTAAGCTGTTGCCAAAGAACACTATGATTTTGGTATCCGAATCTTTTTTTATCTCGGTCAAGGGTTCCACTTCGACATTTTGACCCTTCCCGGTTTTTTTATCGGTGCTCTCCCCGCAGGAGACAATTAGGGACAAGCACAAAAAATAACAAAGATTTATGAGGGTTCGCATGATGTTGGGTTCTAAATGTCGATTTCAATTCGTTATTTTGGCCTTTCTCGTAAAATTTAGACCAAACTGCGATGGCAAAGATATTAAACGTTAGCAATTTAGGGAAAAGCTATACAAGCGGTTCGAAGACGCTTACCGTTCTTGATCATATTTCTTTCGATGTGGAACAAGGAGCAACTTTTGCGATCGTTGGGCCTTCGGGAAGCGGTAAAACCACACTGCTTGGGCTTTGCGCAGGATTGGATCGGCCCGATACAGGCACGGTAACCCTTTGTGGGACCGAAATAAATAGCCTGAACGAAGACGAGCGCGCGCTTTTGAGGAATAGAAACGTTGGTTTTATTTTCCAGAACTTCCAGTTGCTTCCCACGCTGACCGCGTTGGAGAACGTGATTGTTCCCTTGGAATTGCAAGGTGCCAAAAATGCTGGCGTGATTGGGCGGGAACTGCTGCATAAGGTGGGCCTTGCCGATCGCATGAACCATTATCCTTCACAACTCTCTGGAGGAGAACAGCAGCGGGTGGCCTTGGCAAGGGCCTTTTCGAACAAACCCTCCATTCTGTTCGCCGATGAACCGACGGGCAATCTGGATGAGGAGACCGGTGAAAAAGTGGTGCAGCTGTTGTTCGAACTCAACGAAGATGCGGGCACAACCCTGATCATCGTGACCCATGATACAGATCTGGCACAACGCACCCAGCGCATCCTTAAATTGAAGGGCGGAAAGATGGTCGCCAATCAACTTACCGAATCACTTTGAGCAAGAACAACCCAAATAATCAAGGGGCTGGGACCTCATGGCTTTTCCGAATGGCCTGGCGCGATGGCAGGGCCAGTTTAAATCGGCTTTTACTGTTTATGGCTTCCATTATCCTCGGTATCGCCGCCCTTGTCTCCATCCAATCTTTCGGCAATAACCTCAAACAGAATTTCAAGGAACAATCGAAGTCACTGATGGGCTCCGATTTTTTGATTGTTGCCAACCAACCGCCTACCGAAAGGGTACAAAAGATAATCGATTCCCTTGGGGGATCCGATGCGGAGGAAATCAACTTTCCCTCCATGGCGGCATTCCCCAAAAAAGGAGCGACCAAACTGGTATTGGTACGCGGTATTCAGGGCGAATTTCCCTTTTATGGTGCCTTGGAAACCAAACCTGTTACCGCTGCCGCAACCTATCAGGACTTGGGTGGTGCCTTGGTCGATGCGACCTTAATGCTGCAATATGGACTTCAGCCCGGGGATTCGATCAAGGTAGGGCAGGTTTCGATTCCTATTTTGGGCGCGGTTTCATCAGGACCTGGGAGCACTGGCATTACTGCCTCTGTGGCACCTCCGGTATACATCCCCTACAGACTGATCGATTCTACCGGGTTGGTACAGGTCGGAAGCAGGGTAGAATACAAAAACTATTTTGTGGCCAAACCGGAACCCGATTACATCCAGTTGGCCAAACAACTCGATCCCATACTCGATGCCGAGAATGCCGATCTTGACACCCATGAATCCACTGGGCGTCAATTGGGACGCAGGTACGATAACTTTGGAAAATTCTTGAACTTGGTCGCCTTCATTGCCCTTTTATTGGGGTGTGTGGGTATTGCCAGTTCGGTGCACATCTACATCAAGGAAAAGTTGGCCTCCGTTGCGGTCCTAAAATGCCTCGGTGCCAGCAGAAAGCAGAGCTTCCTGATTTTCCTTATCCAAATAGCTGGGATGGGCCTTGTTGGCGGCGTGATCGGTACGGTATTGGGGCTTTTGTTGCAGCAGGCTTTTCCGGTGCTGTTGCAAGAGTTCCTACCCATTGAACTTACGGTATCCTTTTCCTGGCAACCTGTGATCATTGGTCCTTTGTTGGGCTTTGTGATGTCTGTTTTGTTCGCGTTGACACCCTTACTGGGCACCTATTATGTTTCTCCTCTGCAGGTATTGCGGATTCAGGAAGGGACTTCCCAAAAGGTGCGCAGGGCCGGACTTTACGTAATGGCGGTGATATTGTTGCTCTTACTGGCCTTTTCATTTTGGCTATTGAACAATGTGCGTTTCGCGCTTGGCTTTGTTCTTGGAATTTTGGTCGTCTTTTCGGTTTTGACGGGAATTGCCGTCTTGTTCATGAGGGCCATAAAAAGATATTTTCCCGCCAATTGGGGGTTTGTGGCCCGACAGAGCCTTTTGAACCTCTACCGGCCCAATAACCAAACTTTGGTGCTTTTGTTGGCCATTGGGGTGGGCACCTTTTTGATCAGCACCCTATATTTCTCCAAAGACATCCTTTTGGCAAAAACCTCGGTGGAAGGCAGCAACCAAGCCCCCAATCTGATCTTGCTCGATATTCAAACCAACCAGGTAACGGAGGCCGCCAACAGCATTGAGGGCAACGATCTTGAAGTAATCGACAACATTCCCATTGTGACCATGCGCGTACAGCGGATAAAAGGGAGGGACGTGAACGATATTCGGCAGGATACCACCTCCACGATAAATCGCTGGATCCTAAACCATGAATTTAGGGTCACCTACCGGGATTCCCTCATTGCTTCGGAAACCTTGGCATCTGGGGAATGGAACCCAAAATTCGAAGCTGGGGCAGCTGTGCCGATTTCCATTTCCGACAACATAGCCCGCGACGCACAGGTCACCGAGGGCGACACCTTGGTGTTCAATGTGCAAGGGGTATTGATGAATACCGTGGTCGCGAGTGTCCGTGCTGTGGACTGGGGCCGGATGCAAATGAATTTTTCGGTTATCTTTCCCACTGGGGTTCTGGAAAATGCCCCACAATTCCATGTGCTCAGCACGAAAGTACCCGACGACAAAACCTCGGCTAAGTTGCAGCGAGAGCTTGTCCGAAAATTCCCCACAGTTTCCATTATCGACATTCGCCAACTGCTGAGATTGGTGGAGGGCATCTTGGACAAGATTTCTTGGGTCATCAATTTCATGGCCTTTTTCAGTATCCTTACGGGTATTATCGTATTGATAGGGTCGGTTCGCAACAGCAAGTACCAAAGGATCAAGGAGAGCGTTTTGTTGCGCACCCTTGGGGCCAAGTCAAATCAGATTTTGAAAATAACCGCCCTGGAATACCTTTATCTGGGCCTATTGGGCAGTGGAATGGGCCTTGTACTTTCGCTTATCGGAAGTCAGCTATTGGCCCTATTTGTCTTTAAGGCCGTATTTGTTCCCTCTTGGACACCTTTTCTCATACTGGTTCCGGGCATAACGCTTCTGGTATTGCTTATCGGGATGGCCAACAGCAGGAGTGTCCTGAACAGTCCGCCTTTGCAGGTGCTGCGAAAGGAAGGGCAATAATCTTCTACCTTGCCGTCCGATCTATTATTCAAGGGCGTAAGCCTTTATCGGGTTTTCGTATACCAGTTGGTCGATTTCTTTTTGGGTAAACCCCGATTTAATGAGCTCGGGAAGCAGTAATTCCAAGATAGTGGTGTAGGGCGTATTGTTCCCATTCCGGTAGGTTTCCAGTTGCATGGCACCGTTTTTTTCTTCCGCCATCCACCCATCGTCCTGAGAAAGCAACAATCGCGAGAGGAGCTTGCTTTCCTTCATCTTTCCGATCATTTCAACATACTGCGCCATTCCCTTTTCATTTACACCGTCGAGACTGATCCAAACACCTTTTTTGGCCAAGGTTTCCCGTTCCCCATGGCTGGCATTCTGGGCGTGCACCCAAATCATGGCCGATGCCCGCACCCCTTCGCTCTTCAGGATTTCAAATTCCGAATTCGCGGCAGCGGCATCACCGGTATGCATGGCAATCGTAAGACCGCTCTTTTTGTGCAGGAGGAGGGCCGCCCGAAGCAATTTGGCCTCTATCTCATCAAGGGGGCCGTTCCCTACCCCAAGTTTGATGAATCCCGGTCTGATACCGGAACCCCCGATCCCTTCCTCCCATTCCCTTTCCCATCTTTTTGAAATGGCTTCGGCTGTTTCGGTAAATGCATGCTTGGGAAGAAATTTTTTATCCACGGCCGAGTAGTATCCCGTATTGGTAACCATGGCGATACCGGAACGTTCTGACAGGGTTTTGAGCAGTTCAACATTTCTGCCGATGTAATTCGGGGTACATTCAAAAAGCAGTCCGACCCCCGATTGCTTCAGTTGATGAAGATGGGGCAAAACAACGTCAATGGCCTCTTCCTGTCGGTAACGCGGTTCTATAAGTTGTTCGGCCCCCAAAAAGTCGGTGATGATGTGTTCATGGGGAAAGATTTTCCCGAAATTTTGAACGGGCATCTTGCCAGTTACGGTCATGATATATGGTTCAGAACTTGCCCCCTGAGGACAGGCCATAAAAGGCATCAACCCCGAACAGAACAATAGTAGAAATCGCCTTAAGGACATCAAATGGTGGTCATTGCATATTAGTTGGACTTAAATTAACAAAAATTATCAAAGGAGCACAAATACCGATTGGGGATTTTATCCATTCTGTTTTAGCAAAATCAGTTGATGCTTGGCTTTTAAAGGCAAGCAGAACATCTTTTTGGCCATTTCGGCCACAGTTCCACTTTTACGGCTTAGTTTTGCCCCTTTAATAGGTAAAATCATCCAATGGCCGGTTTCGACGATTTTAAAATATCAAACCCCCTCCGACATGCACTTGACGATTTGGGATTTGTGCATCCTACACCGATACAGTCGCAATCCTTCTCGGTGGTCCTTTCCGGAAAGGACGTGGTAGGCATCGCCCAAACCGGTACGGGTAAGACATTTGCCTATTTGTTGCCCATATTGCAATCGCTCTCATTTTCAAAACAGGTACAACCGCGGGTTTTAATACTCGTTCCCACGCGGGAATTGGTACTCCAGGTGGTCGAAGAAATTGAAAAGCTCGGCAAATATTCCAGCGTACGTGTCATTGGCGTATTTGGAGGCACCAATATGAGCAGGCATAAGGAAGCATTGGCAGAAGGATGCGATATCGTAGTGGCCACACCGGGACGTTTGTACGATTTGGTCCTTTCCCGGGCATTGCAATTGAAATCGGTCAAAAAACTGGTCATCGATGAGGTCGATGTCATGCTAGATCTGGGTTTTCGTTTCCAGATCACCAATATCTTTGAACTTTTGCCCGAACGCCGGCAGAACATCATGTTCTCGGCCACCATGACCGAAGAGATCGAGGCCTTGATCAATGATTTTTTTATCGCTGCCCATAAAATCACCGTTGCCGTCAGTGGTACCCCACTTGAAAATATTGGGCAAAATGCCTATGCAGTGCCCAATTTTTATACCAAGATCAATCTGTTGCTGCATTTGTTCCAAGATCGGGAAACCTATCACAAAGTTTTGGTTTTTGTGGCCAACAAACGAAGTGCGGATCTGTTGTTCGGCAAATTGGAGGATTACTTCGGGGAAGAGCTGTGTGTCATCCATTCGAACAAGACCCAGAACTATAGGCTGCGTTCCATTAAACAATTCGATGCGGGCAAAAACCGAATTTTGGTGACCACGGATGTCATGGCCCGGGGATTGGACCTGGAGGGGATATCGCATGTGGTGAATTTTGATACCCCACATTTTCCTGAAAATTACATCCATAGGATCGGCCGAACTGGTAGGGCTGCGCAACAGGGTACCTCAATCTTGCTTTTTACGGAGTCTGAATTGCCTTTCAAAAACGCGATAGAAGCGTTAATGAGCAAAACCATTCCACTTTTGGAATTGCCTGTGGAGGTGGAGATAGCCACCCAATTGGCCCCTGAAGAACAGCCGATCGTTCTCGAAGCCAATAACCCGCTTCAACCCAGTGGCGATGATGTGCCCGGCCCAAGTTTTCATGAAAAATCGGAAAAGAACAAAAAACAAAATCTGGGCGGGTCGTATAAACGTATCATCAAGGAAAAGTATAAAAAACCAAAGACCAGGGGCGACAAAAATTTTCACCGTAAACACAAAAAAAAATAGCCAAGTTTCAAATTATACCACGATGAAGCCGACCGTTAACGATTTCCCTGTTGTTTCCCAGGAAGAAATTGAAAAGTGCATCAACATTCTTAACCATCTCGTAGCGAATACCGATCAAATATTTGAAATTCCCAAGGAACAGCGAACCGCGTTGCTCAAAGCATCCGGAATGCTCTCCCGACCCAGCAGGGAGGAATTTTCGAGACGGAAAAAAGACGCCAAGAAGGCGGAGAAACGAAAAAAAGCCGCCAAGGACAAAACGGCAAGAAAGGAGACCGGGATCAGGAATGCCCGTGAGGCTATCGTATTTACAGCACCCAAACTGCTCCAACAACGGCAAATCGTCGAAAAAGACCCACTGTACCTGGCTTCGCCGCGAAACTGTTACGTCTGTAAAACCCTGTACACCCGATTGCACCATTTTTATGACAGTATGTGTACCGAATGCGGCGACTTCAATTACGCCAAAAGGTTTCAAACCTGTGATTTGAAAGGACAGGTAGCAGTACTCACGGGCGCGCGTCTGAAAATAGGTTATCACATCGCGTTGATGTTGCTGCGTTCGGGAGCCACAGTGGTGGCCACCACCCGATTTCCCAAAGATGCGGCACTAAGGTTCGCCAAGGAGGATGATTTTACCAAATGGGGACATCGATTGAAGATCCACGGTTTAGATCTGCGCCATATTCCCAGTGTAGAGATTTTCTGCAACTATCTTGAGCAACGCTATCCCCGCCTGGATATTCTGATCAACAATGCGGCACAGACCGTGAGAAGGCCGGCCGGATTTTACCAGCACCTCATGCACAATGAAAATTTGCCTATAAGCGCTTTGCCCAAATACGCGGCCGACCTGCTACACGACCACCTGGCCTGTCTACAGGAATTGAGTGCCTTGTCAAAAGATGCCCTTATGGAGGCGGGCCAGGGACTTCCTGTGAGTTGGCATGGGACGGAACCGGGTATTGGTTTGAGGGCTTCCGCCAGGCTTTCACAGATTCCCTATAGTTTTGACAATTCTTTGGTTTCAACGGAAGTTTTTCCGGAAGGGGCGCTGGATGCCGATCTGCAGCAGGTAGATCTCAGGAAAACCAACAGTTGGAGACTCAAGTTGGGCGAAATCGAAACTACTGAAATGATAGAAGTGCAGTTGGTGAATTCAATAGCCCCTTTCGTGCTCTGCAACCGATTGGCAGAACTGATGAAAAAGGAGCAAACCGGTAAAAAACATATTATCAATGTTTCTGCCATGGAAGGCAAATTCCATCGGTTTTTTAAGGAAGATAGGCATCCGCATACCAACATGGCGAAGGCGGCGTTGAACATGCTCACCCATACGGCGGCCGGATCCTTGGCCAAAGTGGGCATTTATATCAATGCTGTGGATACCGGCTGGGTGACAGACGAAGACCCCGCGGAACTGGCCCAGCGCAAACAGGAACTCCACGATTTTCAGCCCCCACTCGATATTGTGGATGGGGCGGCCAGGGTAATGGATCCCCTGATAGACGGCATCAATACCGGGAAACACTGGTCGGGCAAATTTCTGAAGGACTATCGCCCGATCGAATGGTAAAAGGCAACCCATGGGAATGATCAAAGACAGACCTTGTCATCGATCATATGCCCGGGGAAATTTGTTTTTTATTTATTAACTTGTTGATTGACCGATGATATGGGCAAAATCTTGACAAGATGCACTATCGCAAACTGCCACACACCGACTTAAACATCTCGACCATTGGTTTGGGTACTTGGGCCATGGGGAACGATTTTTGGGGATCGGTCGAAGATCGCGATTCGATAGCGGCCATCCATGCGGCCTTGGATGTCGGCATCAACTTCATCGACACCGCTCCGGCCTATGGGGCCGGTCATGCAGAAATTGTGGTGGGGAAGGCCATTGCCGGAAAAAGGGATCAGGTGGTACTGGCCACCAAGACGGGCGTGATCCGCACCAAAGACCGTTTTATCCGCGATTTGAGCCCCAAGAACATTGCGAAGGACATGGAGGATTCCCTAAGGCGTCTGGGCACTGAATACATCGATCTATATCAAATACATTGGCCCGATGCCAATACCCCTTTGGCCGATTCCATGGCAGCACTCATCAAGTTGAAGGAGCAAGGAAAGTTTCGGTATCTCGGGGTGTCCAATTTTACGGTGGATCTGATCGAGGAGGCACGGCAATTTTCGGATATTGTGAGCCTGCAGCCCCATTTTTCCATGCTGCAACGCAAGATCGAAGCGGTAACCCTCCCTTATTGTATGGCCGAACAGATCGGTCTGATCACCTATGGCACCCTGGCCGGAGGACTGCTTACCGGAAAATACCGATCGCTTCCGGCATTTTCCGAAGAGGACAATCGGTCGCGTTTCTATGACTACTACAAGCCCGATCTATGGCCTTTGATACAGGGACTTTTACAACTTTTGGATACGATTTCGGCAAACCACCATTGTACCGTGGCTCAAATAGCCATTGGCTGGGCGGCACAGCAAAGAGGAATCACTTCGGTGCTGGTTGGGGCAAAACGCAAAGAACAGGCACTTTCGAACGCCAAGGCGGCACCCATCGAACTGTCCAGTACCGAATATGAAGCGATCGATCGCTATCTGAAAAAGCATTTACGCCTGGTCGTTTTCTGATTTTTCGGTCCAAGCCAAAATCAAGACTTGTTTTATTCGGCCTTCATCAATTTTTCAAGCGCCTCGGGGCTTCTCGGGAGGGCCTTGCTCAATATTTCGCAACCGTTTTCCGTGACCAGGACCACATCTTCGGTGAATACGGCGATTTGTGCATCGTGGTTGTAATACCATGGTTCTACGGTAAATACCATACCGACTTCCAGGGGTGCTTCAGGCAAACTGGGATCGCCCGTGGAGAGTCCGAGATGATGCCCGAAATGTAAAGCGACCTGCATAAAGGGCTTCACTTCATCCGGAATAATACGGTCGGTCAATGCCTTGAGGTCGGAAAAACGGATACCCGGTTTAATGTGCGCCAAAATCGAATCGGCTATGGCCACCTCCATGCGAAGTGTTTCCCTTTGTTTTTGATCAAAAGTACCCGATACGGGAAAGGTGCGGCCCACATCGCTCACGTATTGGTCGTATTCGCAGCCCACATCAAATATCACCAAATCGCCATCTGCCATTGCCCGGTTACGCCGGTCGTAATGCGTGGCCAAAATACGCCATGGCCAGAGGGCGTTGGGCCCCGATTTGATGATCGATCCGAAGGCCAATCGTTGGGCGCCGTTCATTTTATAGCTGCCCTCCAAGACGCCCTCCAAAAATCGTTCGTCGACACCTGCCTTAATGCTTTTGGCCGCGATCTTGATCGCATCGACGTTGATGGTAGTGGCCTTTCGCAACAATTTAATTTCCTCGCGCGATTTGACCATTCTTAAACGGGCAACAATGTCATAGCTGTTTTCGATTTGTAAATCAGGATGTCGGGAGAGCAGAGCATGTATCAATAAATCTTCAGGCGAGGGGATTGTAAAATAATCGCTTGGTACCAGGCCAATTGTTCCGGGTTTTCCCTTATCGATCCATATTTTGGTTTTGGCTATGGCCACCTGATCCATCCGTTCGGAAAATGCATCGATATCCGCTAGGGGGAGCCCAGACCGGGATGCGATGGCCATATCATACAATAAGGGCCTTCCGGGAAAATCATTGGGCCTGGACGCACTATAAAATCGGGGATCGGTTTCGGGCACATATACTTTGGCCGATTTTAGGTCGATATCGATTACCAATATGCTATTGGGCAATTCCAAACCCGTGAAATAATAAAAGTCATCGTTTTGGCGAAAAGTCTCCCCTGAGGAGATGCCATCACTTGCTGGAACCACTACCAGGCCAGTTGCTCCCCGCTCCTGTAGGTGATCGATAAGTTTTTCCCTACGTTGGGAAAGTTCCTCTTTTGTAAAAGGCAATTGGGTCCATTCAAAATAGTGCTGTTCCGGGGTTTGTGCGCCCAAGGCTATGGCAATTAGCGATAGCATCATTAAAAGCTTGTATTTCTTATTCATGGTGTAGTTGATATAGGTGCTGAAACATGGATTGACCAATAGGCCTTGGAAATTTACCATTTTAGGTCTCCAACATTTTTCCCAAGATTTCCTTCATCATCTTGGCTGCTAAATACCCTGTCATTTTTTGGAAATCACGATCGGGATTATATTCCACGATATCTGCCCCAATCACTTTCCCTTTTAGTGATTGTATCAGGCCAATGACCTGTCTGGGGGTAAGCCCCCCGGGCTCGTGATGCGATACCCCAGGGGCATGGGCAGGATCAAAACCATCCATATCGAGCGAAATGTACAAAGGGTTGTCGAATTCAAAATGCCGGGTGAGGTCCAGGTTTTTCATTTCATGTAACTCCACCCCAAATTTATGGGCCTGTTCCAATTGGTGCGGATTGAGTGTTCGAACACCTACCTGCACCAATCGCACCGCCAGGCCGTTTTCCATGATGCGGGCAAACGGACAAGCATGGGAGTAGGGATCGCCCTCATAGTCATGATAGAGATCTGCATGGGCATCGATATGCAAAATATCCATCCGGGGATATTTTTCGGAGAAGGCTTTAATAATGGGATAGGTAATGGAATGGTCACCGCCAAGGGTTAAAATCTTATCCGATTCTTCAAGATGCTTCCCAGTAACTTTTTCAATATCAAAGTAGTGATCGATCATGAAATCGCCCTTATCGATAATCCGATCGCTTTCGATGCTCATGCCATTTTCGGAATAGAGGTTCATAGATCCACTATACAAGGCTTCTCGAATCACCGGAGGAGCCTCGCCAGGTCCGATTTGAAAAGATGATTTGGCATCGAAGCTGATGCCTTGTATGCTTATTGCTTTCATTGAATTTGTTAGGTTTGGCAATATAAAGCATATTTCCAAAGCCATGCCGGGGCATGCAAAAATTAATCGAACATCAATTTAATTTTTCTAAAGTGATATTCGAGATACTTTTTTTGCATTTTTGTAAAGAACCAAGCCGACATTTTTTATGGATTATTTTGTGATTATTTCCATCCTTGTTTTTCTATCTGCTTTGTTTGGGTATCTCAACACCCGTTTTTTGAAATTGCCGACAACCATCGGATTGATGGTCATCACCATTGTTTTTACCCTTGGGGTCTTCGCCCTGAGTTATTTCGATGATTCGCTCTTGAATGCAGAGCGATACATCATTTCCAAGATCGATTTTAAAACCGTTTTGCTCGATATCATGCTCAGTTTTTTACTGTTCGCCGGCGCATTGCACACCAATTTTGAACAGCTGAAGGTACAGCGATGGCCCATTCTTGCGTTTTCCACCTTAGGGGTCTTGGTATCGACTTTTTTGGTCGGTTTAATGATGTTCTATGGCCTACAATTGATCGATCTACAACTTCCCTTTATACAATGCTTGCTGTTCGGGGCACTGATTTCACCCACCGACCCCATAGCTGTCTTGGGTATTTTGAAACAGGCCGGCGTCCCTAAAAAATTGGAGACCAAGATCGTCGGGGAATCCCTGTTCAACGATGGGGTAGGCGTGGTGGTGTTCCTTACCATTTACCAGTTCGCTTCACCCTCCAACGAAAGTATCGGAGCAATGGACGTTTTGGAACTTTTTGGGGTCGAGGTTATTGGAGGTATCCTGTTCGGCCTATTGATCGGATGGATCACCTACAGACTCATGAAATCGATAGATGACTACGACATAGAGGTGATCATCACTTTGGCCGCCGTCATGCTGGGCACCGTTATTGCACAACACTTCCATATGTCGGCACCCTTGGCGATGGTTGCGGCAGGCTTGGTGGTCGGGAACGATACCCTGCGCGACAGTGCGATGTCGGAAATCACCGAAACCTATGTCGATAAATTTTGGGAGCTGATCGATATTTTACTGAATACCCTTTTGTTCGTTTTGATCGGCATGGAGATTTTGGTCCTGACCTTTAATGTCGATTATATCCTTGCCGGTTTGTTGGCCATCCCTACAGTGCTGCTCTGCCGTTACCTATCCTTGTTCCTGCCCATTAAATTTTTCAGTGAAAGGCTCGATTTTGTGCCCAGGACCAACCTGATCATGACCTGGGGCGGACTCCGGGGCGGGATATCCATTGCCTTGGCCCTGGGGCTTACCGAAGCCCTGAACCGAGATCTGTTCTTGGTGATTACCTATGTGGTAGTGGTGTTTTCAATCATTGTGCAGGGCCTTACCGTGGGCCGTTTGGTGAAAAAGGTGGCGCATTGAACCATTTGGCTTTGCTATTCCGGATAAGATTTAAATTCAGGTTTGGAATGCTTTACTGAGGGATAAACTCAACCTCAAGATCCTGGACTTTGGGGTCGATTTCCGGGGTCAAGGTAAAGTAAACGCGCAACATCCCTTTTTCGGTTTTCATCACAAAAGTCCCCCTTAGTTGATTTTCAGGGACTATGGGATCGGTACTTAGAATGGGGCCTGCTGCCTGCAGCAAAGCCTCGATTTTGGCCTTCCGATGTTCGCGAGACGCATCCAGGTAAAAATTTTCCGCCAATATTTTAGATTCAAGCTTGCTGTCCCATGTGGTGATCATTTGGGCAAGCTGTTGTTGCCGCTGGGCCAGGATATCCGAGATAGGGAGTTTGCGGGGCTGTAAGCCAAGCGAGTCGAACAGTATTTTGGCCATGTCACGCAGCGGCCAAGGAGAGGTATAAGTAAGGTTGCCAAAGGCCATGAGCCCGATTCCGTATTCGGGATAGAACACATAATTGCTTCCGAATCCCGGCAAGGCTCCACCATGGCTTACCGAAGTGATTCCCTTGCAGTTTTTTTGGATGCCAAGGCCGAAGCCATAACCTACCATGACCGGACAGCTATCGTCGTTCCGGTCTTTCGCCTCACTATAAAGTCTGCTGAATTGTGGTGTATGCATGTCGCGCAGCGTACTTCTTTTCACAGGCCCCAATTCCTCCGTACTACGGGGCGGCCAGGCGGAAAGATGAAAGCTGACATACTTGCTGAAATCTTCAATGGTGGTGATTAAACCACCCATGGCCCCAAAAGACCCGTCATGCAGCATGGGTTCGAGTTTCCAGATACCGTCTTCCCATCGATAGCCCAAAGCCAAGTCTGCCGGGGGCACCTCATCCACTTCCCAATAGGTATGCGTCATCTTCAAGGGTTTCAATAGGTGCTCGGTAATATACTGCTGAAAGGGTTGCCCCGAAATTTTTGTAACCAAGTGGCCCAAGAGCGCATAGGCTGTGTTGCTGTATTCAAAACTCAGGGAAGGAACGTTCGAAAAGGAAATCCCTTCTGAGACCAAATCGATCAGCATCTGGTCGGGTTCGTCCAATTGGCGGTCACCCCAGGGATTGTCCTCCGGAAAGCCAGCGGTCATGGTAAGCAGGTTTTCGATATCGATGATCGGACTGTCGCTGGCCGGATAGGTAAGCCTTGCCATTTCAGGTATATACTGCTCCACGGGATCGGTCAATGACAATTTGCCTTCATCCCTTAATTTAAGGATGGCCATTGCCGTAAAACTTTTGGTCATCGAAGCGATGCGAAATGCCGATGTAAGGGTTGCAGGGCGTTTTTGTTCCACATCCAGCAGCCCTGTTGCCGCCGTGGCCACCAATTGGTCGTCGACTACCAATCCGAAGACCACCCCAGGGATATGTTCCGACTGCGCGTGCTTTTCGATCAGGTTTTGAAATTCGGCCTCCTTTGTCCTGATCAAGGAAATCCGTTCATCCAATCCAAAAGCCTCGGGAAGATATGTCTTCGATACCGAGCGCTCTACCGCGGATTGCTCGGCCTGCGAACCGGCATCTTGTTTACAGGCACTTATGCCGATCGCACAACCGACCATGAAAATGGCACACCAATTTTTCAAACCGTTATGTTTAAGTTATTCTGCTTTGTAGACTTCCAATTCTATTTCGATCAGGAACTCCGGCAAAGCCAGTTCCTTAACGCCCAACCAGGAACCTGCCGGGAATTGCTTGGTGTAAATTTCATTGCGATACCCCGAAAGTTCCAAAAATTTCGGCATGTCGGTGGTGAAGACATTTTCGACCACCACATCTTCGAACGTACAGCCAAAATGTTTTAGGATCTTATCGAGATCTGCATAACAGTTTTTCATTTGCTGCAAAAGATCTCCTGTAGCCGTCGGTGCGCCGGCATCGTCCATGCTTACGGCTCCGGATATTTTAATATCGTTTCCGATTTTGATCGCGTGGGTATAGCCATAGGCTTTTTCGGTCTCTGGTCTCAGGCTAAAGTACTCCACGGTTTCTTTGACGGGCATGGTAATTTGTTCGACCGGCATTTCTTTGATCTGCTGCTGACAGCCTTGGAGCAAAAGTGCCAATACTAGTGCGAATTTCAAGCTGTGATGTTGGGCAAAGAGAAGCTTTACGGTATGCATGGTTATTGGTGGTTAAATGCCTACTAGGTTCGGGTTTCGGCTATCCCGTTGAGGGTGGGCGGAGATGTTGTAACGACTCAAATAAATATAGTGAAATATTGGATTCCTTTTCTGTAGTACCTACGACAATGATCACCAATCTTTAGAATCCATAGGATAAAATACATTTTACTTCGACGAGCTGTCTTGCGATGACAATGCCAATATCGAGGAAACTTTACGCTTTATCGGTAATATTTTCAGCCATCGAAAAATGGTGCCATTGGGCGAGGGTATGCCATGTGCAGCGGCACTTCGCGGTTATCTTTATGTAACCCAAATGTTGCAAATGAAAGCTTTAATCACCTTGATCGTAATATTCACCGTCGGCGCTTCGGCAATGGCACAAAACCCCACAAGCCATGGTAAAGTTCACACTGTTAAAATGGGTATTGTTCTGGATCTTGGCACTGACCGTGCTAACGATAAAAAAGAAATTTCAACGCAGCCCCAAGACGGCCTAGTTCGGTTGTACCGTTCTAAAAATGCCAGGGTGAAAAAAGCCCTTTCGTTCAGCACCAAAGAAACCAAAGCCAAAATGGCTTAAGACACAAGCCTTCAACACCCAAACCCATTAAAAACCTACATCGTTATGATCTTAGTCGGACTTATCATCAGCATAGCCCTTATCGTTTCGCACGCATCTCTTTTCCCAAGGACCAAAGGCGTTCTAAGACCTTTGGAAGTGCCAACGAAAAATACAGACCGCCAATCACCTTTTTAGAATTGAATAAAAGACGCTTACAAGCATAAGAACCGTCACCATCACGAATATTGCATTTCGGTCGTTATCCTTTCACGCCCGGCTGTAAAATTTTGTAGTTTGATTTTTGTTTTTCGGCATCCACCATCTCCTTTGCCGATTTCAACAATGCCTTGGCATCATAAACAATACCATCTTTAATGGTATATTTCACCCCGCCTACACGTACCACTTCATTGTCTTCAGTGAGCCTAATGGCACCCGTGCCATAGAGTACCTTCAAATTTTGAAGGGGGTTTTCTTCGACCACCACAAAATCGGCCAATTTACCGATGGCCACCGTGCCCAGTTTATCGTCCATGCCCAGCGCTTCGGCGCCGTTGAGGGTGGCGGCACGAATCACTTCAAGGGGATGAAATCCTGCCTCACGCAACAGTTCCAGTTCCCTGATATAGGCAAAGCCGTACAATTGAAATATAAATCCTGAATCGGATCCCGTGGTAACGCGACCGCCACGGTTTTTGTATTCGTTGATAAAGGTCATCCATAGCTTATAGTTTTCTCGCCAGGCCACCTCTTGCTCGGTGCCCCAATCGTGCCAATACGAGCCATGGGAAATTTTGCTGGGTTGGTAGAATTCCCAAAGGGAAGGCATTGTATAATCTTCGTGCCATTCCGCTCGGCGTGCCCCTTGAAGGTCACGGCTGGCCTCATAAATATTGAAGGTGGGGTCTAAGGTGAAGTCGAGCGACAGCAGTTCGTCCATCACCTTGTTCCAATGTTCCGAGTAGGGTTTGGCGGCCTGTGCCCATAGCTTTCCCGCAAATTCAAACCTATTCTGTTCATTGGCATAGTTGTAATCGAGCGGATAGTCCTGTACGGTGCGATCTTCGAACAATGCCTCTGGAAGTCCGTACCAATGCTCCATGCTGGTCAGTCCAGCTCGGGCGGAATGCAGCACGTTCCATCGTGCCACATCGAGTTGGGCATGGTGGCAGGAGGAGCGAAGTCCCAATTTTTTATTTTCGTCCAGTGCAGCGGTCATTATTTCAGGTGATGCCCCTAAAAATTTAATGCCATCTGCTCCTTTTTTTGCATTTTCCCTCACCCACGCACGTGCCATTTCCGGGGTGCTGATCGGAGTGGAACTGCCCGTACCAAAAAAGGTATGCGTAATGATGCGGGGTGCCACTATTTCACGGTTCGCACTTTTCTTTTTCAAGTCCAACGTCCATTCCACCCCGGGACCCCCTACTTCCCTAACCGTAGTCACCCCATGTGCCATCCATAGTTTAAAGACATATTCGGGACTTGCCCCTTGCGCTTCCCCTCCGATATGGGTGTGCATATCGATAAAACCCGGCATCAGGTACATGCCGCTGCAATCGAGTTCTTTTCCGCCGGCTTTGAGTTTGGGCCTTTTCGATTCATCGATTTGTACGCCGGGGTAGCCTACCACCTGAATGTCCTTGATCAGGTTGTTCTCCACCACGATATCGATCGGACCTTGTGGTGGGGCACCATTGCCATTGACGAGCATTACCCCGCGTATGATCAACTGACTGTGCGGGCCATCACCGTTGAGCGATTGGGCCGAGATTAGCGAAAGGCCTGAGATGAAAAGGGCCAGAGCGGTTAGAATTGTTTTCATTGGGTTGGCTATTTTGGTTTTCGGTCTGAATATTATGTTCATTTTGTTTTTCCTTGTTCGAATCGCAACTTTTTTTTGGTTTGAGTAGCCCCTCGCTACATGGGGGCAGAGGCAATCGCCGGAAAACACGACCGACCAATGGTTCGATCGGCGGTATTACTCCGGTACTTCGATATGTTCGCCCAAAAAGAGGGCGTTGAGGAACAAACGGTTGGTTCCATACCAAGAACCCCGGAAATTGGGATTATCGGCAAATAAGACTACCCTGCCTTCGCCAAGCTTGCTCACCACAAGGGAGGCCGAGGGCATCAGGTATTCTTCCACGTTTTTTTTCGTCAGAAAACCATCAATATGTGGATTTTTGGCATATTTGGCCACTGTGGCATAATCATTTTTGCTTGGTAACAGCCATACCTCGTTGTTTTTATAGACGGGGATCGACAAATCGTGGTATCCGAAGGCGAGGGGATGTGAAAGGTCAAGATCTGCCCTTAGGATCACACCGCCGACACTTTCCTTACCAATATTTTCCTCTGCATCGACATAGGGCCTGCGAACCGCGATTTTGGCGCTGTCTTTTTTAACGGAATCCTTTTCTTTGCCGGTAAGGCCCTCTTTGACCAATTTTTTCTCGATGGCCCATTTACTGGCCGTTCCTATGGTAATCAGGGTATTTCCCTTGCCCACCCAATCCTTGATTTTGTCTTGTTGTTTTTGGCTAAGGTCGTACCTGCCCGATACCATGACCATGGTATTATAATCATCCAGATCGGCACGGTCAAAATTTCGCAGCGGTATCTTGGTAATGGGCATATGAACCCGTGTGTCGAGCAAGTGCCAAACTTCCCCGGCCTCATAGGAGCTAGAACCGCTGCCGATGATCATGACCGCTTTTGGCGGTTTCAATGCCATCACGAACCGGCTTCCGAGATCAACGCCGCCCAAATTGTAGCCCGTATCGATGCCGTAAATGGGTACCTGAAATCGCTGTTGTGCCTTTTGTAGTAACGCATAGACTTCCTGTGCCGACTTTTTCTGCAAGCTGACCGGTAGCACCAGGGTGCCGTAATCAAAATTTTGCTTCATACCGCCAAGATTCACGGTGAACGGTTTAAAGGCTGAAGAGAGTACCAATTCGTTTTCCTGTAAGTAGTTCAATACCGCAGGGGCATTGTAATCGTCCCAGTCGATCAGATAGGCGTATTCTGAAGACTGCACCGGGGCCACTTTCACCAAATCCTCGGCCTTGGTTACTTTCGACCCCAGGTCAACATTGTTGACCGCTCTGTATTTCATGTTGTAAAAATTTGCGACCGACCAGGCAGAGGCATCGTAATAAACGCTGTCTCGGTATTGGCTATACGTTTCGAACATGGTTTGTACCATTCGGTGTTGCGGTTGTTGTGTGGGCACCACGAAATTACCGCCCGATCGGTACACCTCAATTTGGTGCAACAGTAACTTTTCGATAAAAGCCTTGGTGCGGTTGGCGTCATGGGCATCTCCGAAAACGTATCCTTTCACCTTGCCCTTGGCAGCATCGGTCAAGGCACTTTTGAAGAAATCTTGTTGGTATTTCCGCATTTGGGCCTTGTTTTCCACCGCTGCCTGAACGGTGGTAATGCTCGAGGTATATTGGTTTCGAATCGTAAAGGGAAAGGTAATTTCCCCAAAATCAGTCGTTTGTTTATGTCCCCTTGAGCTGGCCTGCTCGAACAATATTCCGAGGCCGCCTTGTAAATCGGGGTATGAAGAACCGTATCCAGGATAGGTGCCGTCGAAAACCTCTTTGGTGAAATAAAGTGACCCAATATTGTCCAATGCCTTGGCATAATAGCTGCCGAAGAGGTTGTTGAGATCGATGTAATTTTCCTTTGGCATGATGGGGTTTAGCGAACCGTTGGTCTTCATCGGTTCAAAAAAGTAAGTGCTCTGGCTGCCCATCTCATGAAAGTCGGTCACCACATTGGGATACCATTCGTGATACCATTTCAATTTCCCCTGACTTTCGGGGTTCACTGCCAGAAGCCAATCCCGGTTTAAATCGAACCAGTAGTGGTTGGTGCGGCCTCCGGGCCAATATTCGTTGTGCTCGGCATCTTGGGGGTCTGCAACCAATGGCGAACCTTGATAGCTGTTGGCCCATTGGGTGTGACGGTCACGGCCATCGGGATTGATGGCAGGATCGATGAAAATCACGGCATTTTGCAAATATTGCAGTATTTCCGGATTGTCTGAGGCAGCAAAGGTATATGCTGAAAGTAGTGCGGCTTCCGAACTCGATGGTTCATTGCCATGAACGTTATAGGCCAGGTTGATAAAGATGGGCAATTCCCCGTAATTCGACACCGTGGCTTTGGGGTCGGTGAAGGCCAAATGCTGTTCTCTTAGGGATTCCAGATTCTTGAGGTGCTCTGGGGAGGTGATGGTGAGCATCACCAATTTGCGGCCTTCGTGTGTTTTGCCGTAATAGTTGACCTCAACGCGGTCGGAGACTTCGGCCAATTTCTCAAAATAGGCCACGATCAAATCGTGTCGGGTATGCCGTTCTCCAATGCCGTGGCCCAAAAAGGCTTCGGGCGAAGGCACTTGGTCGTTGAAGGGTTCGAATTTTTTTAGGAAATAATCCTGTGCCTGGATTTGAATGGAAAAGCACAGCGTAAACAGGAGTAGATTTTTGAGCATTAAGAATATTTTTGATTTTGCTCTAAATATAGGGATTTACTTAAAAATGGACTCCCAAAAAATTGTGCCTGCCCTTATTTTTGTGAATTTCATGAACGAGCCTCATTCTATGGGGATATTAGGGAATTTCACCCTGGCTTTTTGAAAGAATAACAGCAAAGGATCAAACCAGGCTGGGTATCTGCTCCCTGATTTCCCTAAACTTTACAATGTAATGGGTACCTTGTTTTGAAAGGTCGCGCATGATTGAACCTTGTAGTTGACGGGCCAGGTTATGGATCAGTTTTAGGCCCAATGATTTGCTGTTCTTATGATTGGTGGCTTCAGAAAACCCTATGCCATCGTCCCCTATATTCAACACGTATTCGTTGTCTTCGCCCCTGCGGAGCTTGATAAAAATCTCGCCCTTGCTGTCGTCGACTATGCCGTATTTGAGCGCATTGGTCACCGCTTCATTGATCAAGAGGCCCAATGGGATAGCCGTGTCGATGTTCAATTTAAGATCGGGAATATCGATATCGAGTGAAATATTGCTACTGGTGCCCTTGATCGATCGCACCAAGTATTCGGCAAGGTCCTGTACATAGGTTTTGTACTGTACTTTGGAGATGTCTTCGCGCATATAGAGCATTTCGTGTACCATGGCCATTGAAATGACCCTGTTTTGGCTGCTTTTTAGAAGATCTTTTACCTTAGGGTCCTCATTGTTCCTGGCTTGTAGGCTCAACAGGCTCGATACGGTCTGCAAGTTGTTCTTTACCCTATGGTGAACTTCCTTGAGCAAGGTTTCCTTCTCCATGATCTTTACCTCAAGCTGGTCTTTGGTCTTGTAGAGGTTATGGTGGGCGTGCAATAAATTCTTGCCAAAAACGCCCCCGAGCAGGTATACCGAGAAAAGCACACTTAAGAGTGCAAAAAGATTTTTCGATTGTTCGGGCACCACATTGGTCACAAAACTGAATTCGGCTATGCTTTGGGAGTAAATCAAAACAATGATCAACAGGTTGAGGTTCAGATAAAGCGAACCATACGCCTTGGTCGTGATATAGCCTGCCACCACGATCAAGGCGAGGACAAAAATAAACGGACTGTTGATGCCCCCGCTGTACAAGGTTATAGTGATTGCCCCTGCAAGGGTCATGATCGAAACGATGTTATAGGTAAGGGTCAGGTTTTTATGGGAACGGTACAAAAATGTATTGGCCAAATTTAACATCCCAAAAGCGAAAAACACATAGGGGATCACTTTTGTAATGCCTAGCACAAAGAGGCAAAGCACCCCAAAAAGCAGGGCAAATATGGAGGTGAAGTAATTGACTTTCAAAATCAAACGCGCTTTGTCCCTTAACCGTTCTTCCAATTTGCTTTTCTGTTGCATGGTGGGCAATGTATTAAAAGATTACATCAGTCTGGGTCGTTTCCATGAATTGATGGCGTTTAATGATGTAAAGCTAAATATGTTTTGGCAAAAATTCCAATTAAAATGGCGCATATTTCTGAAATCCATGGTGAAGTTCGGCGGTTTTTCGCCGATAAGGGCAGCCTGGAGATTCGTTCGTTTTGAAGGAAGTGCCAATGTCATGGCCTGTCATGAACGTTTGGCCTGAGGCTCGAGGTCGGTCAGCGAGACGATTTTTATGGCCTGCCCGGTTTCGATGCTCTTGCAGGCCGCGATCCCGATCAAACAAGACATGGCACCATCACGAACCCCGGCGCTGCGGCCGAATTCATCGATGCTGTCGGGGGTTTTGAAAATCTTGTCCTGTAAGCGCCCGTCGCCGCCGCCATGGCCACTTCTTTCGGTAAGCACGTTCACCTTTTCGAAATCTTTCCAGAGTTTGTGCACGATAATGGGCTCTATGTCGAACACCTCTTGGTTGCCCTGGTTCATTTCTTGGGCATGCAGTTCGGCCTGGCTCAGGGAAATATCTTTGTTATAGGGGATGTCCATCCATGCTTCGATACGGCCTTCAGTTCCGTTGAATGCAGCGCGCCAGCCCTCAAGCGGTGAATAGGTGGTGAGCGAATAATTGAGCACGGTGTTATTGGCATATTTCACCTGGGCCGACATCTTATCATAAATGTCGATTTCTTCCCTGAACAAACAGTTGTCCCTGATGTAGCCATCGGCATGCTCATGGTCTACATACAGTTTTTTCGATGCTTCGTCGGCCATGATGTCCCAGTAAAAATCGCATTTGGCCTTGTGGTCACAGCTTCTGCAGTTCTTGCCCCTGAAAGGACCATTTTTTCCATAGAATTCCAAATCGCCATAGGCGAATACTTCCTCCGGTTCCGAATCGATCCACCAATTCAAGAGGTCGAAATGGTGGGTGGCCTTGTGCACCCACAACGATCCACTACTGGCCATTTGGCCATGCCACCTCCTAAAATAGGAAGCGCCATGATAGGTGTTCAGATACCAATGAAAATCGACCGAGACCAATTTTCCAATGGTTTTTTCCATCAGGAGCTCCTTTACCTTGGTCGCATAGGGAATCCACCGGTAATTGAAGCCCACGATCAGGTTCTTGTCCGATTTTTTTTCTGCATCCAAAATGGCCTGGCACTTCATTGCATCCGTGGTAAGTGGTTTTTCGGTAAGCACGTCGCATCCCATTTCCAATCCTTTGATAATGAATTCGTGGTGTGTTGAATCTTTGGTCGTCACAATCACCAGATCGGGTTGTGTGGCAACAACCATTTTTTCGAAATCGGTGAAGGTGGGACAAGCAGCGCCGATGTACTGTTTCCCATATTCGACACGACTCGGATTAATGTCGCAAAGGCCAACAAATTCAAGGATATCGGAATACTCTTCCATCAAGCGTTTTCCCCAAAATGTGGTACCTCGGATACCTGTTCCTATGAGCGCTATTTTCAACTTTTTTGAAGTGCCAAAGTCAAATGCATGAAGGGGTAGGGCTGTGCTGGCCGCCAACATGCTGATCGAGGTCAGGAATTTTCTTCTGGAAGGAGTCATACTTGGTAAGGATTGCTTTCCCTAAAGATAGTGAATTATCGTTTTTGTTTTTGCACGTGGAAGGGACCACGGAAATAAAAAAGGCGGCCTGGAAAGGCCGCCTTAAGGCGTGATGCGTCTATGATGTTCAATGTTCCGTCAAAACCCAGTCCCCTTTATCGATCAAGGGTTCGGCCTGTTTATATTTAAGGGTTTTGCTTTCTCCAGACATGACATTTTTGATGGTCACCCGATCGTTTCGTCCAATTTTGGGCTGATCCCGAACAATGGTTTCCGTAACCTGTGTGCGCTGGCCTTGGGTTTGTCCCGCAGCACGGTTTCTGGCCGCCAGTTCATCGCTGTTGGGTATTTCGGCTTTGCTGGTCTGTATATTTTCTTTTTTACGGGCCTCATTTCTAGCCTCGGCTATTTCCCCTGGGTTGGCACTGGGCAGTTCGCCCTTGAACAAGAAGGAGACCACTTCTTTGTTCACCTTATCGATCATTTCCTTGAAGAGTTCAAAGGCTTCGAATTTGTAGATCAACAACGGGTCTTTTTGTTCATGGACTGCCAATTGTACCGATTGCTTCAATTCGTCCATTTTTCTCAAATGCGTTTTCCAGGCATCGTCGATTATGGCCAAGGTGATGTTTTTCTCGAAATCGGTGACCAATTGCTTCCCATCTGTTTCATAGGCATCCTTTAAATTGGTGACCACATTGAGCGTTTTGATGCCATCGGTGAAAGGCACTACGATACGCTCAAATTTATTGGCATTGTCTTCATAAACTTTTTTGATGACCGGGAAGGCGGTTTGCGCATTCCTTTCCATCTTCTTCTGATAGTGCTGATAGACCGCTTTGTACACGGTGTTCGCTATTTCCAACACGCCCAACTTCGTAAAATCGTTTTCCGAAATGGGGGAGGTACTCGAGAAATATTTGATCAGTTCAAATTCGAAATTCTTGAAATCGTTGGCCGCCTTGTTGGTTTCCGCGATCACTTCGCAGGTATCGTAAACCATATTGGCGATGTCTACCTTCAAGCGATCGCCCTGAAGCGCATGGCGTCTTCTTTTGTAGACCACTTCGCGTTGGGCGTTCATCACGTCATCATATTCCAACAAGCGCTTGCGCACCCCAAAGTTGTTTTCCTCTACTTTTTTCTGTGCGCGCTCGATTGACTTCGTCATCATGGAATGCTGTATCACTTCCCCTTCTTCCAATCCCATACGGTCCATCATTTTGGCCACCCGATCAGACCCGAACAAACGCATCAGGTTGTCTTCCAATGACACATAGAACTGGGATGACCCGGGGTCTCCCTGTCGCCCTGACCGGCCGCGTAACTGCCTGTCGACCCTGCGCGAATCGTGTCGTTCGGTGCCCACAATGGCCAGACCACCCGCTTTTTTAACGGCCTCGGCCAGTTTGATATCTGTTCCTCGGCCAGCCATGTTGGTGGCAATGGTAACCACCCCTGATTTTCCCGCCTCGGCCACGATATCGGCCTCTTTTTTGTGGAGTTTGGCGTTCAAGACGTTATGATCGATCTTCCGAATGGCCAACATACGCGACAGCAGTTCCGAAATCTCCACCGATGTGGTCCCGATCAAAACAGGCCGTCCTTGTTGGGAGAGCTTGGTCACTTCATCGATGATCGCATTGTATTTTTCACGTTTGGTCTTGTAGATCAAATCGTTCCGGTCGTCCCTGGCAATAGGGCGGTTGGTAGGGATTTCAACGACGTCCAACTTATAGATTTCCCAGAATTCACCGGCTTCGGTTACCGCGGTACCCGTCATTCCCGCCAATTTGCGGTACATCCTAAAATAATTTTGCAAGGTTACCGTGGCAAAAGTTTGGGTCATGGCCTCGATCTTCACGTTTTCCTTGGCTTCTATGGCCTGGTGCAAACCGTCTGAATAACGGCGACCGTCCATGATGCGGCCTGTTTGCTCATCGACGATCAAGACTTTATTTTCCATGACCACATATTCCACATCCTTTTCAAACAGGGTATAGGCCTTTAACAATTGGCTCATGGTATGGATACGCTCGCTCTTGACCCCAAATTCCTTAAAAAGGTCTTCCTTGAGTTCGGCCTCTTTTTCTATATCGAGGTCCTGGTTTTCAATTTTGGCGATTTCGGCACCTATATCGGGCATGACGAAGAAATCCCGATCGCCTTCACCTGACAGATAATCGACCCCCTTGTCGGTAAGTTCGATCTGGTTATTTTTTTCATCGATCACGAACAACAGGTCTTCATCTACCTTTGGCATTTCCCTGTTGTTATCCTGCATGTAGAAATTCTCGGTCTTTTGAAGCAATTGCTTCACGCCCTCTTCGCTCAAAAATTTGATCAGGGCCTTATTTTTGGGTAGTCCCCGATGCACGCGCAAAAGGAGGAACCCCCCTTCTTTGGTGTCTCCCTCGGCAATGAGTTTTTTGGCTTCCGCCAGAACTCCTGTCAGATGCTGGCGTTGTTTATTTACAATATCGGCTATTTTGGGCTTCAATTCGTTGAATTCGTGACGGTCACCTTCAGGCACCGGCCCTGAAATAATCAATGGGGTACGGGCATCGTCTACCAAAACCGAATCCACCTCATCGACGATGGCATAGTGGTGCGGTCTTTGTACCAGATCCTTGGGGGTGTGGGCCATATTGTCCCTCAGATAATCAAAACCGAACTCGTTGTTGGTGCCGTAGGTGATATCGGCCAAGTAAGCGGTCCTACGGCCCTCTGAATTTGGTTTGTGGTGGTCTATGCAGTCTACCGAAAGGCCATGGAATTCAAAAATGGGCGCCATCCACGCACTGTCCCTTTTGGCGAGATAATCGTTCACAGTGACCAGGTGACAACCTTTTCCGGCCAACGCGTTGAGGTACATGGGCAGGGTGGCTACCAAGGTCTTTCCCTCCCCGGTCTGCATTTCTGCGATTTTACCCTGATGAAGTGCTATGCCGCCGATCAGCTGTACATCGTAATGTACCATATCCCAGGTGACCTCCTTTCCTGCGGCGTCCCAAGAATTTTTCCAAATGGCCTTGTCGCCGTCGAGCGACACATAATCCTTGGTCCCCGAGAGTTTCCGGTCATATTCCGAAGCGGTTACCGTTAGCGATTCATTGGCTACAAAACGCTTGGCGGTTTCTTTGACCACAGCAAAGGCTTCCGGAAGGATGTCATTCAAGGTGGCCTCTGAAATTTTATAGACTTCCTCGTTCAATTTATCGATCTCTGCATAGATTTCCTCATTTTTATCGATATCGTCGGAGGCTTTCACTTGTTCCTGCAGTTCTTCAATCTTCTCGTTCAGCGATTTGCAATCCTCTTTCAATCGTCTCTTGAAGGTATTGGTCTTTTCCCTTAGGGCATCGTTGTCTAGTTCCTCCAGCTGGGTTTCGAACGATTTTATTTTATCGACCAAGGGCTGTAGTTGCTTGACGTCTTTTTTGGACTTGTCCCCTACGAAGGCCTTAAGTACTTTATTTAATATACTCATAATGATGATGCTGTTTAAGATGTAACCCGGTGTGAATCGGGTCTAGGTGAATGTTATGGGCTTCTTGTGCGTCAGATAGGGCAAAAGCCGTTCCAGTTTCCAATTCTATGGATTACTGCCATTTCAACTGTCAAAATTACATAAAAAAAAAGCCTCCATGGAGACTTTTTTGTTGCAATTAAGTTAATCTTATTAATATTCGTCCTCGTTCCAGAGGTAATCTTCTTCAGTAGGGTAGTCTGGCCAAATTTCTTCGATGGACTCATAAATTTCACCACCTTCCTCTTCCATGGATTGAAGGTTTTCGACAACTTCCAAAGGCGCGCCTGTTCTGATGGAGTAATCTATCAATTCATCTTTCGTCGCGGGCCAAGGGGCATCGCTCAAGTAGGATGCCAATTCTAATGTCCAGTACATATGTGGGCTTTGGTTTTAAAATTTTTGCAAAACTAATTTTTAATGGCAAAATGTCAAGTTTTTTCTCGACTATTTTGATTTATTTATCAACAATCATTTTGCCAGTATATTGTATTAACGGATAAATAACAAATTTATTCGCCTTTATTCTTCGGAATCCATTTGATTTCCACGACTTTCAGGTCGTTCGTTAGCTTGCGGGCCAGAATAAAGAGATAATCGGAAAGACGGTTCATATAGCACAATACCTTGTCGTCGAAAGGTTCATGCTCATGAAGCAGGGTGGCCATGCGCTCAGCCCTTCGACATACCGTACGGGCAATATGACAGTATGACACCGTTGGATGACCCCCTGGCAAGATAAAATGGGTCATTTGCGGCAGGTTTTGATCCATCGCATCCATTTCTACTTCCAAAAGTTCCACATCGGCATCAACAATCAAAGGAATATTCAGTCGGCGCTTGCCGTTTTTCAGCAATGCCTTTTCGGGTTCTGTGGCCAGGATGGCGCCCACGGTGAATAATTTTTCCTGAATCGATTGCAAGATGGCCTTGCTGTGCCCATCTATGGGTTGGTCGCGAATCAATCCCAACCAGGAGTTAAGTTCGTCGACAGTGCCATAGCTGTTGATTCTGATGTGGTGCTTGGGGACCCGCGTGCCCCCAAATAGGGAGGTAATGCCTTTGTCGCCTGTTTTGGTGTAAATTTTCATGAAGTTGCCTATGGGGTTTAAGGGATTATCGACTTTCGCCTCAAGAACGATTTAAATTGGTATTCATGAGGTATCCTTGCTTCCTATTTCTTTTCATCCCTTCGTTTATAGTCCCCCATGAATCTTTTCGAACTTCGCTTTTTCGATTTGCTCCTATTTGTCATAGAGAGAAAAAGGTACACCAAAAAGACCCCGCCTAAGACGATGTAGATGGTATTATCCATGCCATGCTGAATTGTGGCCTAAAAATAAGGGTTTATATCCGAATCTTAAAATGTTCCTTGGCTTGTTCTTTGCGCAGGAAGACGACACCGCAATAAAAGAGATCCAAGGTTACCCTCACCATGGGCTGTGCTTTCAGTTGTTCCCAGGACGCATCTTTATAGGGGACATCGACCAAAATTAAGGTGTCGTTATGGAGCTTGTCACAATCTTCGAGAATTGGCCAAAGGTTTTCGATTTTGCCTTTTTGGGCAACAATGAGGTCGTAAGGCGGCTCCCCAAAATGCAGGTTCGGAAATTGGGAACGGATCTGGCTTGCCAATGTATTTTGCTCCCCAAGGATCAAAATACGGGTTGCCGTAAAATAACCGATGCTCTTCAAAAGTACATCCCGCATGTGATTGCGATGCAACCTTGGCTTTTTATAGAGACATTCGGTAACATAATTGTAAACAAAGGGGGAGTGCACGCCATGATGATTGCTCGATCCGGCAATAAATTTCAAATATTCGAACAAATTTTGCATTTTTCTTGGTTGGGTACCTAGCTATGTCGGATGATTTGATTTGTAGCAAAAAGGGGCACCGAGAAGTTCATGATCAACCTTCCAATAAGCTTGATAGTTCGAACCAGCGTTCGGTCTTGGCTTCCAAGGAGTCGGTCAGCTGTTTCAAGGCGATAGACAATTTATCGATATCCTCTCCCGATAAGTTGCCTTGGACGAATTTTTGTTGTAACTGTTCCTTTTGCAATTCGAGTTTTTGGATCTCTTTCTCCAGTTGTTTGTGCTCTTTCTGTTCGAGGTATGAAAGCTTTACCGAACTGTCTTCGGCCCTCCAGCTGTTCTTGGTCGTTCCGTTGTCTGTATTCGCATCCTTTTCGGCCCGACTTTCGATCAAAGCACTGTCTTCATAGGCGCGAAAATCGGAATAATTTCCTGGAAAATCCTCTATCACGGCGTCCCCCCGGAATACGAAAAGGTGATCCACTATTTTATCCATGAAATATCGGTCGTGGGATACCACCACCAGACAACCCGGAAAATCCAACAAAAAACTTTCCAACACGTTCAGGGTAACGATATCAAGATCGTTGGTAGGTTCGTCCAAAATCAAAAAATTGGGATTTTGGATCAACACGGTGCACAAATAAAGCCGTTTTCGCTCCCCACCGCTCAGTTTCTCGACGTAATCGTATTGTTTTTTACGGTCGAACAAGAAACGCTCCAATAATTGTGAGGCCGAAATCTGCCGGCCTTTCATCAAAGGTATATAATCACCGAACTCCCGTATCACGTCTATGACTTTCTGGCCGGGCTTAATTTCTATGCCTTTTTGGGTATAGTAGCCAAATCTGGTGGTATCCCCAACCACTATCTTACCGCCATCCGGCTTGTCGATACCGGTCATCAGGTTCAAAAAAGTGGTTTTGCCCGTACCGTTCTTTCCGATAACACCGATACGTTCGCCTTTGTTGAATGTATAATCGAACTTGTTCAAGATGGGTTTCCCAGGAAAGGATTTGACCAATTTATGCAGTTCCAATATTTTGCTGCCCACGCGCTCCATGTTGATTTCGAGCTGAACTTCATGTTCTTTTCTGCGTTGTCCGGCCTTTTCTTTAATGGTTTGAAAATCATCGATGCGCGATTTCGACTTGGTGGTCCGGGCTTTGGGTTGCCTTCGCATCCAATCCAATTCTTTTTTGAAGAGCTGCTTCGATTTATGTTGTTCGGTGGCCTCCTGTTCTAAACGGGCTTCCTTTTTTTCAAGATAGTACGAGTAATTTCCTTTGTAGGGATATAGGGTGCCATTGTCCAATTCTATGATTTCGTTGCAAACCCGTTCCAAAAAATAGCGGTCGTGGGTGACCATGAACAAAGTGATGTTCTCCTTGGCAAAATATTGTTCAAGCCATTCGATCATCTCAAGGTCGAGATGGTTGGTCGGCTCATCGAGGATCAGAAGATCGGGTCGGTTGATCAGCGCATTGGCCAGTGCCAATCGTTTTTTTTGGCCTCCGGATAACACCTCAACCCGCTGATGAAGGTCTTCCAATTTAAGCTTGAAAAGTATCTGCTTGTACTGGGTTTCAAAATCCCATGCATCGAAACGTTCCATGGCCTCGAAAGCATGTTGGTAGGCATCTTCATCTTCGGGATGCTCCAAGGCATGTTCGTAGCGCAAAATAACCTGCAGTACTTCATTGTCGGAGGCAAATATCGTTTCTTCCACGGTCAATTTCGGGTCTAGATCGGGCTCCTGTTCCAAAAAAGATACCCGTAAGCCCTTACGGTAATTCACTTTTCCGGTATCGGGGGCATCAAGACCCGACATTATATTCAAAATGGAGGTCTTGCCCGTACCGTTTTTCGCGATCAGGGCAATTTTTTGATCTTTGTTGATGCCAAAGGAAAGCCCTTCGAACAGTACCAGTTCGCCAAAAGACTTTGAGATATTTTCTACGGTGAGTAGGTTCATTTATTTTCTATAAAAAGTATTTATGTAGGAAGGGCCTGTCTAGGGAACTTCTTTTTCCGGATTTGCGATCAAGTCCCCGTAAAAACGGCCTTTTAACAAGTAACCGTATCGAAGGGCGAGGGCCAGTAAGACAAAACCGATCAGGGGCGAGAACGATTGAACGGCAAAGACCCAAAGCATCAGCGTTAGGACCAACAATCCCAAAACTGTTATCAGATAGTACTTGAACCATGGAGGTAGGCTATTTTTACGCAATACGTAAAATGCCACGAACAGGTTGGGCGCAAAGGCCCAAAGGGCATTGAAATTGTTGGCCGTGGCGGTATGGTCGGTGCCCCACCAAAGAAAGAGTATCAGGAGTCCGGCGGCACCGGTCACCAAAAAAAGCATAAAATCGAGCCAACGGGCCCTGCTTTTGTTTTTGTGATCGAGATAAGTGATGACGATAACAAAAAGCAATAGCAGCGAAAGCCAGAATATGGGCGTTGCCAACAAATTCGAAGTGCGCTCCACAGGGCGTTCTTCGAAAAGGGTGCGTTCAACGGAGACCAAAGGATGGCCATGGAGGGTGGTATGGGGCAATTGTTTAAAGACATAGATCGGGAGGAACAAATGTTGCCATGGCGTGGCTTTTTTGTCGATAACCGCCCCAAGGGCGAGGTCAATACCAAAATTAGACCATGAATTCAGCTCAAGATTTTGGTGGATCAGCTGCCGAAAAGTATAGTGGTCTGAAAGATGTTTATCATTGAACTTCAAATTGGCCCCCAGCACTTTTTGAAGAGCATCGGGCACACGGGTGGAACAATTGTCGAACAAAAAGTCGTATTTATAATATCGGTTCTCGGGCAAATGGTTATTTTCAAGAAACTGTAAGAGCGATTCGCGCTCTTGTAAAGAAAGGTCAAGAACCTGCTCTTTCACCCAACGGTTCTCAAGCTCGTATCCGTACAGAAACGCATCGAACTGCTGTCGGCCCAACCTATAATCGAGCTTTCCTCGGGTGAATTTGGTATAGAAGTTAGGGTCTGAAAAATCGAACAGGCCGTAATTATATACCACATCCAATCCCAATGTCGGATCTTGCACCCGAATCGCACTATGTCCGAATTTGGCATACAATTCGTCTGCCGTACCCACGGTAAGGATGCTTACCTGGGCGGCGGGTGATAATTCGATCTGCTGGCAAAGCGCCCTTTCGCTGAGGAAAATCAAGAGCAGCACGACAAATTTTGCACAACGCATTTTGTGGGCAGTTTTAAAAGTTTGGCAAATATCCGAATAAAATAGTGGATGAAACCTCTAGATCAAAAATTGTGTTATTTTTACCCAAACCACCTCCAAATGAAGGCCCATATACCCAACCTCATTACGCTCTTGAACATTATGTGTGGTTGTATCGCGACGGTCTTCGCCGTACTGAACCAGTTGGAGTTGGCGGCGATATTTGTTTTTCTGGGTATCTTCTTCGATTTTTTTGATGGTTTGGCGGCGCGTTTATTGAAAGTGCAGAGCGATCTGGGCGTGCAGCTCGATTCTTTGGCCGACATGATTACCAGTGGTTTGGTGCCGGGAATCGTCATGTTTCAGCTTCTGGGCATGTCGATGAGCGGGGGTTGGAACCTCGATTTTTCTGCAGCGAATGCAGCATCGGTTTTCGGCAGTGCCGATGGCATTAGATTTCTGCCCTTCATGGGCTTCTTGATTACCTTGGCCTCGGCCTATCGACTGGCAAAATTCAACATCGATGAAAATCAGGCCAGTTCCTTTACAGGGTTGCCCACTCCGGCGAATGCATTGTTGATTTTATCCTTTCCATTGATATTGATGCATCATCAGAACGAGGTGCTCAACGGCATTATCCTGAACCAATGGTTTTTGATTGGCACGACCTTGTTGAGTGCATTCCTCTTGAATTCCAATATTAAACTGTTTGCACTTAAATTCAAGAACTGGAGTTTTAAGGACAATGCGCTTCGCTACACTTTTATCATCGTAAGTTTGGTTTTATTGCTCACCTTGCGCTATTTGGCCGTACCAGCCATCATTGGCTTTTATTTGATCAGTTCTTTTTTGGACGGTTTGAACGGGAAGCCAAAGCGGTAAGCCCAAAATCTTATATTTTTTTAAATGCTTTCGAAATTAGGGGAAAAATTTACCGATTTCTTTAAAAGGAACATGCCCGACGCTTTTGTTTTTGCATTGGTGCTCACCTTGTTCACCGGGTTGCTCGCCTTTTTTTGGTTGGGGGTGGGACCTTTAAAGATCATCCGGTCATGGTACGATGGTTTTTGGACCCTGCTCGAGTTCGGGATGCAAATGGTGCTTTTGATCGTGACCGGCTACAGCATTGCCCTTTCAGATGTGGTGGAAAAGGGAATCGATCGGCTGGCAGGCTACATCAAACGACCAAAACAAGTTTATGCCTTTGTGGTCCTGGTCGGATTCCTGTTGTCAATGGTCAGTTGGGGTTGGGTCGTCATTGCCGGCGTATTGGCCCGTGAATTGGCTTTGCGGATCCGTGGAGTGAACTACAATTATCTGATCGCATGCACTTATTTTTCAAGTATTAGTTGGGTGACCGGCATGTCGAGTTCCATTCCGTTGCTCTTGAATACCGATAAAAATTTCATGATCCAGAACGGACTATTGACAGCCACCATCCCCACCTCCGTGACCTTGGGTTCCCTGCTCAATATATGTATGATGGGGGTGATGTTGCTCTTTGGGCCGTTGCTGATGTATTGGCTTGCCCCTAAAAATAACGTTGGAACGGACCTTATTGATCTCATGGGCCCCGGAACGGAAAAGGCGCCAATCGGCATCAAAGAAGCGGCAGAAAGATTGAAACATCCCTATAAGGCTTTGTCTGACCGGCTTAACAACAGCATGTTGCTTCAATATACCATTGCCGCAATGGGGCTGGTATATATCATATTTCACTTTGGTACCAAAGGTCTCGACCTGAATCTGAACATCATGATCTTTGTGTTTATCATATTCGGACTTGTATTGCACAAAACACCCATGCGCTATGGTATCTCAATGCATCGTGCCAGCAGTAATATCTCAGCTATTTTGTTTCAATTTCCATTTTATGCAGGTATCATGGGCATCATGACCTTCACGGGCTTGGGTGCCGCTCTGGGCCAACAGATTGCCTTGGTGGCGACGACCGACAGCTATCCGTTCTTTGCTTATATATTGGGTGGAGTGGTGAACTTTGCCATTCCTTCAGGAGGCGGAGAATTCGCTGTTATCGGCCCGAGCGTTATCGAAGCGGTGCAGCAAATAGGGACGGGTCTGCCTGCAGCCGAGCTTACTGAGATGATGGCAAGGGCATCGATGGCCATAGCTTATGGTGAAGGCTTGACGAATCTTTTGCAGCCTTTTTATCTTTTGATCCTTTTGCCGGTGATGGCCAAAGGTATCAATGTACAGGCTCGGGATGTAATGGGCTATCTGGTGATGCCCTTCCTGTGTTATTTTGTGATCCAGATCCTCATGGTAGTTTGGGTGCCACTGTAGAAAAACCCGATTTGACTTAAAGCTACTTGAAGTACCGCGTGGGTTAAAAATCCAACTTCTTTTTGCGCAGTTCAAAGTTCTGGCCCAAATATACCTTTCTTACCATTTCGTCTGCGGCCAGGTCTTCCGGAATACCCGATTTGAGGATTCCGCCCTCGAACATAAGATAGGAACGTTCGGTAATGGCAAGGGTTTCCTGAACATTATGGTCGGTGATCAGAATACCGATATTTTTATTTTTCAGCTGGGCAACGATGCGCTGAATGTCTTCCACCGCTACAGGATCTACCCCTGCAAAAGGTTCGTCGAGCAAGATGAACTTTGGATCGGTGGCCAGGGCGCGGGCTATTTCGGTTCGGCGCCGTTCGCCTCCTGAGAGCAGGTCACCGCGATTTTTCCTGATATGCCCCAAACCGAACTCTTCGATGAGTGATTCCATCTTCATCAGTTGTTCTTTTTTGCTCAACTTGGTCAGCTGCAGCACGCTAAGAATATTTTTTTCGATGCTTAGCTTCCGAAACACCGAGGCTTCTTGGGCCAGATAACCAATGCCATTCTGAGCCCTTTTGTACATCGGAAAATGGGTGATTTCCATGTTATCCAGGTGAATGGTTCCGCTGTTGGGTTTGATCAGGCCCACGATCATATAAAAGGAGGTGGTTTTACCGGCGCCATTCGGACCTAGCAGACCGACGATTTCCCCTTGGTTGACTTCCAGGGAAATCCCTTTGACGACTTGGCGTCCCCGGTAAGATTTCATGATGTGGTCTGCCCTTAATTTCATGTTTGCATTTTCCTGTTCGCTGTCACGATGTTTCCGCTTTCCGCAGACCAAAACTAAACTTTAAGGTCCCTAACCAAAAACAATTACCGTTTTTTTAACCTTCTTGGGCTTCCAATGCCTCCCAAAATTCGTAAGCCCTTCGTAAGTGAGGCACCACGATGGTACCTCCAACAAGGGTCGCTATTCCCAGAGTTTCCATTACTTCTTCCTTGGTGGCCCCTTCCTTAAAACAGGTTTCCAGATGATACTTTACACAATCATCGCAACGCAGCACGGCCGAGGCCACCAAGCCCAAAAGCTCTTTGGTTTTCACGTCGAGCGCACCTGCGGCATAGGCGTTGGTGTCTAAATTAAAAATTCGCTTGATGATCTTATTGTTATCGGACAACAGCTTTTCGTTCATCCTTGAACGGTAGGCATTGAATTCCTCAACTTGGTTTGACATTCTTATTCGCTTTTCGTTCTTTTTTGGCTTCCTGCCTCAAAACATAGGCGGAAATATAGATACTGGCTTGGTACAGGATTAAAATGGGTATGGCGACGATTATTTGGCTGGCAACGTCGGGCGGGGTGATCACCGCCGATACGATCAGCACCACAACCAATGAAATTTTACGATATTTTTTCAAGATGGCAGGGGTTACCAGGCCGACCTTTGTGAGGAAATAGATGATGATCGGAAGTTCAAAGACCAGACCACACGCAATGACCGAGGCCCTTACGGTTGAAATATAGGAAGCAATGTCGATATCATTGAACACTTCTTTACTGATGGTATAGCTGCCCAGGAAATTGATGGATAGCGGGGCGACCACATAATACCCAAAAAGCACCCCCAGAAAAAATAAAAAGGAAGCGATGAAGATAAAGCCGCGTGAGCTCTTTCTTTCTTTTTCGTAAAGCCCCGGACTGATAAAACGCCAAAGTTCATAGAGGATGTATGGGAACCCCACGATAAATCCCGCCCAGATGGAAGTCCAGATATGCGCCGAAAACTGCCCTGCCATTTCCCTACTTTGCAAGCGAAAAAGGGGCTCGCTGCCACAAAAAGCTTCGCTGAAGCCCAGCATTTTTGAGAATTTGCAAAAGACCGCATAGGTAGGAAAATCGGGTTTTTTTGGTCCGAAAATGACAGTATCGAAGATGAAATCTTTCATTAAAAAGGCGATGGAACCAATGACCACCACGGCAATCGTGGAACGGATCAGATGCCATCGCAGCTCTTCCAAATGGTCCAAAAAGGACATTTCATTATGGGCTTTGGTTTGTTTTTTTGCCATTAAAGTATTCCCTCGTTAATTAGGTTGTGTAAATGTACGACCCCTTCATAGGCATCGCCGTCCTTGGCCAGCAGCTGGGAAATGCCCTTGTCCTGCATCAGCTCCAAAGCCTTTATTGCCAAGACGTCCGTTTCGATGGTCTTGGGATTTGAGGTCATGATATCCTTTGCGGTGAGCCCGTTGATCGAATCGTATTTGTTCAACATTCTTCTGATATCCCCATCGGTAACCACACCGACGATAAGGCCATCCTTGAGCACGGCGGTAACGCCCAGCATTTTTTCTGAAATTTCAACGATGACTTTTTTGATATCGGAATCCACATCTACCTGAGGCTTTTGATTCGTGGTCACGATATCGGCTACCCTGAGGTAAAGCCGTTTGCCGAGCGCCCCGCCGGGGTGGTATTTGGCAAAATCCTTGCTGCTGAAGCCTTTGAGTTCCAACAGGCATATGGCAAGGGCATCGCCCATGACCAATTGGGCCGTGGTACTGGTCGTGGGGGCCAGGTTGTTTGGGCATGCTTCCTTCTCCACAAAGGTATTCAAGATAAAATCGGCCTGTTGCCCCAGAAAGGAATCCGGATTGCCGGTCATGCCGATGAGCTTGTTCTTGCCCCTTTTGATCAGAGGGACGAGCATTTTGATTTCCGGGGTACTTCCGCTTTTTGAAATACAGATCACGGTGTCTTTCTCCTGAATGGTGCCGAGGTCTCCATGAATGGCGTCGCCGGCGTGCATAAAAATGGATGGGGTACCGGTCGAATTTAGGGTGGCCGCAATTTTTGAAGCGATGATGGCGCTTTTGCCGATACCGGACACGATGACCCTGCCTTCGGATCGCAAAATGCATTCTACGGCATTGGAGAACCCCTCATCGAGTAGGTCGGATAAATGTTTTATCGACTCACTCTGCATTATAATGGTTTTTTTTGCGATGTCAAGAATAGCCTTGGTATCCTTCAATGGTTTAACAAAATTATGTGATTGCGGTGCTAAAAGTTTGTACTATATTTAAGATAACAAAATTACACAAACTTAAGTTATGGCCGATTTAAATCGCAACAAAATGAAATACCGCGATCGAAGACCATAAAACACCAAAAATTCGTATCTTAAGAGAATACTTTAATCAATAATCGCTTTAATTCAAAATGTTAAAGGAACAGATAGTTTTGAAAGAAATAGATCTTCGCGCTCCATTAAAACAATATTTCGGCTTCTCCCAATTCAAAGGTCTTCAAGAGGAAGTGGTCCAACATTTACTGAAACGCAGGAATACTTTCGTCATCATGCCCACAGGTGGTGGCAAATCGCTTTGTTACCAACTTCCGGCACTGATGCAGGAAGGTACCGCCATAGTCGTTTCGCCATTGATCGCCCTGATGAAGAACCAGGTCGATGCGATGCGCGGAATTTCTTCCGAAAATGGCATCGCCCATGTGTTGAATTCTTCCCTGAACAAATCCGAGATCAAACAGGTAAAGGAAGATATTAGCAATGGCATTACAAAATTGCTTTATGTTGCCCCCGAGTCTTTGACCAAGGAAGAATATGTCGATTTTTTGCAATCGGTTAAGATTACATTTCTGGCAGTGGATGAAGCGCACTGCATTTCCGAATGGGGGCACGATTTCAGACCGGAATACCGCAACCTGCGGTCGATCGTGGATCGTTTGGGCAGCGATATCCCCATTATCGCCCTTACCGCCACGGCAACGCCCAAGGTACAGGAAGATATCGTAAAGAATCTGGGTATCCCGGATGCGAAATTGTTCAAGGAGTCTTTCAACAGGCCCAATTTGTACTATGAGGTAAGGCCGAAGACCATAGATGTCGATTCCGACATCATACGTTTCGTCAAAAAAAATGCCGGTAAATCGGGCATCATTTATTGCTTGAGCCGCAAAAGGGTCGAAGAACTGGCCCAGGTATTGCAGGTCAATGGTGTCAGTGCAGTGCCCTATCATGCGGGATTTGATGCCAAGACCCGCTCGAAATACCAAGATATGTTCTTGATGCAGGATGTTGATGTGGTGGTGGCAACAATCGCTTTTGGAATGGGTATCGATAAACCTGACGTTCGTTTTGTGATCCATCACGATATCCCAAAAAGTATCGAAAGTTATTATCAGGAAACAGGTCGTGCCGGTCGAGATGGAGGCGAGGGCCATTGTCTGGCGTTCTATTCCTACAAGGACATCGAGAAATTGGAAAAATTCATGTCGGGCAAGCCGGTGGCCGAACAGGAAATCGGAAATGCCCTGTTGCAGGAAGTGGTTGCCTATGCCGAAACCTCCATGTCGCGCAGAAAGTTTATCCTGCATTATTTCGGGGAAGAATTTGATGAGGTGAAAGGCAAAGGTGCCGATATGGACGATAACGTCCGTAACCCAAAGGAAAAAGAGGAAGCGAAAGACAATGTGGTAAAATTGATCCAGGTGGTTCAGGCCACCAATGAAAAGTTTAAGTCAAAAGAAGTGGTCAAGACCTTGATAGGCAAGGTGAATGCCATGATCGCCTCGCATAAAACCAATGAGAAGGATGTATTCGGTATCGGGGCCGACCATGACAAAGGGTACTGGATGGCGCTTATCAGACAGGTGCTGGTAGCTGGCCTGTTGAACAAGGAAATCGAACAATACGGTATTTTGCATGTCACCGATAAGGGTAGGGCATTCTTGGAACGGCCTGAGTCTTTCATGATGACCAAAGACCACGTTTACGGGGCGGAACAGAACGATGCGATTGTCAGCGCCGCCAAAGGTGGGGGCGTCATTGACGAAAATTTGTTGAAACAGCTCAAAGACCTGAGGAAATCCCAGGCCGATAAGTTGGGGGTACCCCCTTTTGTGGTGTTCCAAGACCCTTCTTTAGATGATATGGCCTTGAAATACCCTATTTCAATTGACGAACTGCAGAATATTTATGGGGTCGGGGAAGGTAAGGCCAAAAAATACGGCACACCCTTTGTTGATTTTATTGCGGCCTATGTTGAAGACAATGATATTCTAAGGCCCGATGACCTTGTCGTCAAGACCACAGGGGCCAATTCCGCCTTAAAACTGTATATCATACAAAATGTTGACAGAAAGCTGCCACTCGACGATATTGCCTCTGCGAAAGGTATTGAACTGCCCGAACTGATCAAGGAAATGGAACAGATCGTTTATAGCGGCACCAAATTGAACCTAGGGTATTGGATCGATGAAATACTCGATGAGGAACAACAGGAGGAAATGCACGAGTACTTCCTCGAGGCCGAGACCGATGGCATAGAGGAGGCCCTTGCCGAATTCGATGGCGATTATGATGATGATGAACTCCGGCTCTATCGCCTCAAATTCATCAGCGAGGTAGCCAATTGATATAATACCTGCTCGAGGGTATTTTCTGCCACAAACATAAAAAGCCACCGTTATATCGCAACAGTGGCTTTTTGATGGCAATTCTTTATAGGGTTCAGGGCGTTGAGGTACCGCCTTGATCTTTAGACCTTTTTAACTGGCGCTGTATTTTCTTGATGGCCGATTCTATCGATTTTTCAGGTTCGATAATATTGAATTCTCCCCAGAAATCGGGATCTGCGAATCCGATGGCTTCGTCGTTGAGGATCATCGACGATCTTACCCTATCCTTGGATTTTGGCAAGGTGCCCTCTAAATTTTTCTCCCAGTCGGTCACCGCCATTTCACAGGACAGGCTGTATACCGAATTGAACAATTTATCGTCCCAATTGATTTTAAATTCCAGAAGCACATTGCTGTAGCCATAGTACCACCGGCCATCCTTTTCCCGGTAATCTACCCGGTAAGCGACTTCCGTTGGCCAAACAGAGGCCTTGGCTGGCTTTTTACGGACAAATAACCGGGCAGCCTCATCCCTATCGGTAATGTTCATATTGTAGATGGCGCTGGTGAGTACCTTTTTCGTGGCATCGATATAGAGTTTTCCGACATAAAGTGGCTCATTGACATTGGCCCTTTGCCTGAAATCAACCACATAGAGCAAGCGATCGTTCACCATGGTCGATCGGTCAAAGCTGAAAGTGTAGTCTTCTATGGATTCATCGGTAAAAATGTATTCGGGATACTTCATGATATCCACAAAAAGCGCATTGAAAGGCCCGCCTTGAAGCTTTAAGGCAACAGTATCCAATTTGGTGTAATCGGTGCTTTTTCGCGCCTTGTAGAGTTGAACGGCATCTTTCCGGTCCGAGGAATAGGAGGTTTTATAGATGTTGACCACCGCTTCTGACAAGGATACGTTTTTTTTGCGCCTCTTGATGGTTTCCCTATAAAATGCAGTCATCAGTGTAGGGTCTTCCAAATAGTTGTCCCCTTTCCTCCTGAGCATTTCCCGCACCAGTGCCTTGGCATCTTTGGGCACGGCAAGGTTGACTTCCGATAATTGGACTACCGATACTTCCATCAAAATGCTATTGTTGTCCTCTTTGAGTTGGGCAAGTGGCATAATGATCGTTTTATAGCCCAAAAAGGAAATGATGACATTGCCTTCCGTTTCTGTCTTGGGCACTTTCAAGGAAAATTCCCCTTCTGAATTACTGATGGTGCTTATATTGGAATCTTGGATGGAAATGGAGGCGAACACCAACGGTTTCTTGTTTTCCGCATCCAATACCTCGCCCTTGTATTGGTTAAAGGAATTATCTTGCGGCAACTGTTGAAAAAGGTATGCCGCATGCATCTTCTGCGTTGTCCCAAATCCAAAAATCAAAATGAGGGCCAACAGCGGCAATTGTTTTAGGGTATTCATCAATCGTTTCATGTTCTTTCTTTTTTTTTTGCTACTTTTTACTTAAAGTTAGTGATTATTGGGGTATTTTCATGTTAATGTTATTATAAATGGAATGAAGTTCCTTCGCTCTGTTTTATCAAGTTGATGGCAATATGCCAATGACCCGTCACTTTTTTTTGGAAGGTGGTTTGGCATTGGATTTCGAAATGCCTTTGATCACTTCCATTGCCTTTCCCGGAAAATTTGGAAGGGTGGCCGGCGTGCAAAATTTTGCCGAATAATTTATGGGGCATCGTGCGTTTTGGACGAAGTGGCTACCAACCTGTCGATTTCTTTAAGTTCATCAACCGTGAGGTCGCGCCATTGGCCCACCGGGATATCCAATTTTACGTTCATGATACGAATACGTTTCAAGCCGGTCACATTGTAGTTTAGATATTCGCACATTCTTCTAATCTGTCGGTTCAGACCTTGGGTAAGCACAATTTTAAACTGGTAAGCACTGATTTGTGTGACTTTACATTTACGGGTGACGGTATCAAGTATGGGAACACCATCGCGCATCCTTAACAAAAAATCTTCCGAAATCGGTCTGTCAACGGTTACGATGTATTCTTTTTCGTGATGGTTCCGTGCCCGCAGAATCTTATTGACAATGTCGCCGTCATTGGTCAGAAAAATGAGCCCCTCACTGGGTTTGTCCAACCTGCCGATGGGAAAAATGCGTTTGGGATAATTGATATAATCGATGATATTGTCTTTTTCCACCCCAGTATCCGTGGTGCATACGACACCCACGGGTTTGTTGAATGCGAGATAAACCGCTTCCTCCTCCCGTTCCGTAATCAATTTGCCGTCTACCCTTACTTCATCCCCGGGAACGATTTTGGTGCCCATTTCAGGTACCTTGCCATTCAAGGTTACCCGGCCCTGTTCGATAAGCTTATCGGCTTCCCTCCGGGAGCAAAATCCAGCTTCACTGAGATATTTGTTGATTCTGGTTTGTTTGGCCCCTTCCATTGATATTGTCAAAAAGTTAAGCTGAATAAAAGCAATTTTAGCAAAGGTATCCAAAATAATCCATGCTGTTCATGGCCAAAGTTTTGGGGAGGGTGCCCCTATTTTGGGCGCGATGTACCGTGCTTGGTTGTACACCTGATTTTCCTGCCTCCTTTAAAAAAGTGCTGATAAAGCCTATGGGCCGGTATCGGGCAATTACTGTCCTGATGCTACATGTTCACGAACTCGAAACCAGACAGAGGGATTTTGCGAAGGTCAAATTCTGTCTCGTTCAACAAGATCCCATGCTCCAGGTACGCTTTAAGGTTCGCCAACCAGAAAGTCCAACCATTGCTGCAGCCATGGTGTATGTTGAGTTTGCTCCCGTCATCGGTGGGAATTTCAAATTGCCTCAGTGTCACGAGCACCGCGGATTTTTTTTCTTCCAAGGTTACCCTGACCTTGCAACTCCCGGCAAAACTGAATTCGATGGTGTCTGCTCCGTTCGCCACCCATATCGTCCCCGTTTCCTGAACGTCCCAATTGTGCCATTCCCAAAGATATTCGTCCCCGGATTGGATGGGCTCTTCGGGTTTCCTGGATTGTTCGTTTCCATAGGTATATTGCGCATTCCTCAAAAACCAGGAACAGATACCTTCAGAGGTGGCCCAGCACTTATACAATTGATCAATGGGCGCCTTGATGAATATTTTTTTGGTAAAAGCGTCGAAAGTCAGTTGATCCATGATCTTGGTTATTTCTTCCTGTTCAGTTCGTAGTTATAGCATTCCCTGCCCAAAGCCGCCAAAAAAGGGATACCCACTTCTTCGTACTCGTAATGGTCGTCGTTGAAAATACCGTCCTTGTTCACTAGAATGGTCGCTGTGAGCATAAATTCAATCCCTTTGGCAGAATCCACTATATAGGCACAATCGGTGAGCGTTCCGTAGGCAAACCCCACTTTATTGTATATTTTGATGTGATCGGGTATATCTTCCTTGGTATCTCCATACATAAAAAATTTACAATAGCCGTCGTAATATTCCACCGGATCGTAGCCTGCATTTCTGGGCAATGTATGCATGGCGGTGAGTACGAAATCGCGCTGTTCACCACTCAGGTCGAACCGTTGTTCCTGGGGAAACTGTTCGGGAAAGATGATCCGCTTGAGTACACCATATTGCGCATCCACCGGATAATAGTTTTTTAGGCTGAAATCGAAGGGTTGGTGGATCAAGGAATCCTCCTCATAATAGCCGATTCCTTTTTTGATTTTCTGCAAGGCCAACGGCTTGGGTTCTGTATTGAACGTGGGACGGGTAGTGCCAAGCGTAGTATCGTTCATATGGATGATCAAGGGTTTGGTGGTCATGTCATCGGAATGAACCCCCAATCGGTGCGATATTCTTACCGGACCGATGCCCTTATCGGCAAGCCCCTTGTTGATGGCATCCTGGCCCAAAAATTCCAACAGCCGATTGTTGGCATCATTATCACTTACCGTGAATATCTTGATGATATCGGTGGCAAAGGTCGATTCCACCGAATCTCCTTCGACGTAAAACCGGATATCCCTGTTCAGGGAATCGGTTTGGTTCAACCGTTCCATGGCCAGCACCGCAATGGGAAATTTTACAGTGCTGGCAGGATAGAAATAGTTGTCGGAGTTTACCTGAAAGTCATAATCAGTGAACAATATCTTGTCGTTGCGACGATCGATCTGCGTATATCTGATCTGCACCTCGTAAAGCTCAAGACTGTCAATTACCCTCTTTATTTTTGGATTTGTAGAGGCGAGTACCTGTTCCAAAGGGTTTCCGGGGGCCTGTTCGGTCTTACAGGATGCGAAAATTGCCGCAACCCCTAAAATGAGTATGTATTTCTTAGCCCGCATCATGTTTCGATTATTTCGTTGGACCCAAAGCTTCATACAATTCGCCCCTATGGGGTTTTAAGACATCACGTACCTTGATCATATCACGCTCGTCTACCACCATAAATGCCAAACTTTGCATCTCACCAAGATGTCGATGGCCGGTGATCTGGAGCGGTAGTTGTTCGGACTGTATATATTCTTTCAGGTGTTTTTCATGATGTTCGGCCGTCTTTCCGGCCATGGGTCCTTTAAAGTCCCATATCAGTTTGATTCTTCGATTCATTTGCAGTTCTGTTTTAGGCCGCCGGCATTGTCACATAGGGTTTGCTTAAAAACATCTTCCATCGGGAATGGATTTATAGTGAAAGTTACGTTTGAAAATGGTTTCCACCAAAAAGCAAAGGCATTTTCCGTTAAGGCCCGACCATAGATTTGGGCTGGCAACCCATCCGAACCACGGGGCATCATCGTTTGATTCAGGGAGGGATGACTCGTAGCCCTTACCATCGATTTCAATTAAAAAAGGGTCGCATCTCGAGTTTAAGCGTTAATTTAGCGAGGAAGCATAAATTCTGTTAAGGATTCCCATATCTGCTTGTCCAACTTCGGTTAATTGTTATTTTTGCAAGATGCAGTTTTCAAGAATCGGCCGTAAATCGTTGTATTCCAGCCTCATCCTCATCGGCTCGTTTTGTCTCCTTTTTTCATGTGAAGGACTTTTTGACACCCCTGGCAAGGAAAAACCATTGGCAAGGGTAGGCGACGCCTATCTGTTTCTTTCCGACATCGAACCTCTTTTGGTGAATAGCAAATCTAAGGAAGACAGTATTTCCTTCGTGAACAATTACATCAACAATTGGGCGTCCAATCAATTGTTGTTGGCCAAGGCCAAGATCAATTTACCCGAGTCGAAACTGGCCGAATTTGAACGGTTGGTGGCCAACTATCGCAACGATCTCTACACCCGGGCCTATAAGGAGGCATTGGTACAGGCAGGAAGCGATTCGGTGGTCACCAAAAGCCAAATGGAAGCATTCTATGGGCTTGAGAAGGAGAATTTCAGATTAAAGGAGAAGCTGGTACAACTGCGTTTTGTGGAACTCCCCATATTGTTCTTGAACAAAGAGGAGGTCATCAAAAGACTTAAACGATTTGGGGATGAAGACCGAATTTATTTGGACTCCATTGGGGTGCAATTCAAAAAACTGAATTTCAACGATTCCTTGTGGATAAAGGCTTCCAGGGTTATCGATGAAATACCGCCGCTTACCCTTGAAAATCAGGACCGTTACTTAAAAAAATCACAATTTTTTGAGTTGGAGGATGCAAAGGGGGTATATTTGACGGCAGTTATCGACGTTTTGGAGCCCAATGACATCGCTCCGCTCACTTATATAGAACCTACGATAAAACAAGTGCTCTTAAGCAGGAGAAAATTGGATTACATACGCAAGCTCGATGCTGAAATTATAGATGAAGCCATCAAGGACAAACAATTTGAAGTATATGGGAAAGATGATTAAATCTGTTTTAACAGGATGTTTCTTAATGGGAGTGGGTATACTGTCCGCCCAGCAAATCGATAGTATACCGGAGCGCCAGATAGCAGCTTCGGAGCTGCCCATGATGGCCGATGCAGGAACCAAAAAGGATACGGTAAACAATTTTAAAAGGGTCAAATTAGACGGGATCGCCGCAGTGGTGGGCGATTATGTGATCTTGGAATCGGACATCGAAAAAACCTTGATCGATCTTCGCAGCCAGGGCGCCTCTGTAGAGGATATCACCCGATGCAGCCTTTTGGGCAAGTTGATGGAAGACCGACTCTATGCACATCAGGCCGTACAGGACAGTATCCTGGTTTCCGATGATGAGGTCAATGCCACCGGGGAAAGGCAAATTCAGTCCTTGGTGCAGCAGATCGGATCCATGGACAAGGTGCTGAAATACTATAAGAAAGAGGATGAATCCGCTTTTAGGGAGGAGCTTTTTAAGATCAACAAGCTCCGGATGTTATCGGAAAAAATGCAGCAGGAAATCGTATCGGAGATCAAAATAACCCCGGAAGAGGTAAGACAGTTCTATAATAAAATATCAGTTGAAGATCGTCCGGTTTTTGGTGCTGAGATGGAAATCGCCCAAATCGTAAAACAACCCAAGGCCACAGACGCCGAGAAGCAACAAACCATCGATAAGTTGAACAAGATCAAGGCCGATGTTGAAGACAATGATGCCAGTTTCAGCGTAAAGGCCATCTTGTACTCACAGGATGACGGTTCCAAATCGAAGGGGGGCTTTTATAGCATCACCAAAGAAACCGGATTTGTAAAAGAGTTCAAGGATGTGGCCTTCAGTTTGAAAGAGGGGGAGGTTTCAGATCCATTCGAGACCCCATTTGGATATCACATCATTTTTATTGAAAAAATCAGGGGACAAGAATTAGATCTGCGGCACATTTTGCTCAAACCCGAGATTTCGGAAGAAGCCCTTGCCAACGCCAAATCTGAATTGGACAGTATCCGGCAACAAGTGATCGACGGCAAGTACACCTTTGCGGAAGCAGCCCTCAATTTCTCCGACGAAAAGGAGACCAAATTCGACGGTGGACTCTTGCGCAACCCTACCAATTTCGATTCTCGTTTTGAATTGACAAAGATGGACCCCACCTTGTACAATCAGGTGCGCAATTTGAAGGACAACGAAATCTCCAATCCCATTTTTGAGGATGACCCAAGAGGAGGAGGCCCTTCCTTCAAGCTATTGAAGGTCACCAACCGATATGATGAACATGTGGCAGATTTCGCGAAGGATTATATGAAAATCCAACAGCTGTCTCTGACCGAAAAACAGTACAACGCAATCAAAAAATGGATGGACAAGCATATTGAGGATACCTATATCAGTGTGAACGACTCCAGAAAGGATTGTGATTTTGCCAACAACTGGGTCAAGAATTAGCATGTCGGACGTAAGCGCAATAAAAAATCTGGTACAACGGCATATTGCCTTAAAGCAGGAAATCGCGAAGGTCATCGTAGGGCAGACCGAGGTCATCGACCAAATCCTCCTGTCGATTTACACCGGTGGGCATTCTTTGCTCATTGGGGTCCCCGGTTTGGCCAAGACCCTTATGGTCAACACCATAGCCAAAGCTTTGGGGCTTGATTTCAAACGAATACAGTTTACGCCCGATCTGATGCCAAGCGATATTCTGGGGAGCGAGGTTTTAGATCAAAACCGCCAATTCAAATTCATCAAAGGCCCCATTTTTGCGAATATCATCTTGGCCGATGAGATCAATCGTACCCCTCCAAAGACCCAAGCAGCCTTGTTGGAGGCCATGCAGGAACGGTCGGTGACGATTGCTGGGCAGCAACATCAATTGTCGCTGCCTTATTTCGTTCTGGCCACCCAAAACCCCATCGAACAGGAAGGAACCTATCCTTTGCCCGAGGCCCAATTAGACCGTTTCATGTTCGCCATAGAGTTAAAATACCCTTCGATTGCGGAAGAAATTCAAGTGGTAAAGGCCACGACCGCTGATGAGACCCCGGTCGTCAATGCCCTGTTCAATGCCGCGGAAATATTGGAGGTTCAACATCTTGTACGCCGTATTCCGGTGCCCGATAATGTCATTGACTATGCCGTTCGGTTGGTGGATGCCACCAGACCGGGTCTTGAAGGGGCCTCTGATTTTGTGAGGCAGTACATCGATTGGGGCGCTGGTCCAAGAGCTTCCCAAAATCTGATCATGGGCGCCAAGGCAAATGCGGCGATCCATGGAAAATATTCTCCCGATATAGAAGATGTCAAAGCAGTTGCCATGGGTATTTTGCGCCACCGTATCATCAGGAACTATAAAGCGGAAGCAGAGGGCATTTCGGAAACGGATATCGTGAACAAACTCCTGTAGCAAATTTCGCCAAAAAGTAAAGAATCTTAAATATTTAAATCAGTTGAAAGGATACTTTGGCCAGAAGTGATCGTTTTCGCAAGACATTTGGCCAAATTGGAGGATATCTGAGTCCGAAAATTTTATTTACCCTTGGTATTTTCTTAATTTTACTAAATTGTTCTAACCTTAAACAAAGAAACTGATGGCATTTGATATTGATATGATCAAAAAGGTTTACGCTACCATGGCCCAACGGGTAGATCTGGCCCGAAAGGTGGTAGGAAAACCATTGACACTTTCCGAGAAAATTTTATATTCCCATTTATGGGATGGCAATCCTACCAAGGCGTTCACAAGGGGTAAGGATTATGTCGATTTCGCTCCCGATCGTATTGCCTGTCAGGATGCCACCGCCCAGATGGCCTTGTTGCAGTTCATGCAGGCCGGCAAACCCAAGGTCGCGGTTCCCACCACGGTGCATTGTGATCACTTGATTCAGGCCAAGAGCGGTGCCGTGGCCGATTTAAAAATGGCCAACAGCACCAGCGCCGAAGTGTTCGATTTTTTGGAATCCGTTTCAAATAAATACGGGATAGGCTTTTGGAAACCCGGAGCGGGTATCATCCATCAGGTGGTCCTTGAAAATTATGCGTTTCCAGGAGGTATGATGATCGGTACCGATTCCCATACGGTAAATGCCGGAGGTCTGGGAATGGTTGCTATCGGAGTTGGCGGTGCCGACGCAGTGGATGTGATGGCCGGTATGGCATGGGAATTGAAATTTCCAAAATTGATCGGGGTGCATTTGACCGGTAAAATTTCTGGTTGGACCTCGGCCAAGGATGTCATTCTAAAAGTGGCCGAAATCTTGACCGTAAAGGGGGGGACTGGAGCCATCATCGAATATTTTGGGGAAGGTGCTAAAAACTTATCCTGTACCGGAAAAGGTACGATCTGCAATATGGGTGCCGAAGTAGGGGCAACGACCTCCACTTTTGGATATGACGCCTCCATGGAGCGCTATCTGCGTGCCACCGATAGGAGTGAGGTCGCCGATGCGGCGAACAAGATCAAGGGTCATTTGACCGCAGATCCGGAAGTATATGCAAATCCCAAAGCCTATTTCGACCAACTGATCGAAATAGACCTGAACACCTTGAGGCCACATCTCAATGGCCCGTTCACTCCTGACCTGGCCACCCCGGTAGGCGAATTGGGACCTAAGGCCAAAGCCAATAATTGGCCATTACAGGTCGATTGGGGCCTTATTGGGTCTTGTACCAATTCCTCCTATGAAGACCTGACTAGGGCGGCTTCCATTGCCAAGCAGGCCGTTGATAAGAAAATTAAGCCCAAGTCAGACTTCGGTATCAACCCCGGCTCGGAACAAATTCGCTTTACGGCGGAACGCGATGGACTTTTACAGATTTTTGAGGAACTGGGTGCCACCATCTTTACCAATGCCTGCGGGCCTTGTATCGGGCAGTGGGACCGAAGTGACCTCAAAGGGGATGAAAAAAATACCATTGTGCATTCCTTCAACAGGAATTTTTCGAAAAGGGCCGATGGCAATCCCAATACACACGCTTTCGTGGGCTCGCCGGAAATGGTCGCGGCCATCGCCATCTCGGGCCGGTTGGATTTTGACCCGATGAACGATATGTTGATCAATGAAGACGGACAGGAAGTAAAATTGGAGGAGCCCATGGGCATTGAATTGCCCCCAAAAGGGTTTGATGTTGAAGATGCCGGATTCTTGGCGCCCGACGCGGATGGTTCCAAAGTTGAGGTAAAAGTAAGCCCCAAATCGGAACGGTTACAGCTATTGGATCCCTTCCTCCCGATCACCAACGAGCAGATGAAAGGCATGAAATTGCTCATCAAAGCCTTTGGCAAATGTACCACTGACCATATTTCCATGGCGGGTCCTTGGCTTCGTTATCGAGGACATCTCGATAATATTGCCAACAATACCTTGATCGGTGCAGTGAACGCCTTCAATAAGAAAACTAATTTTGTAAAGAACCAATTGACCGGGGAATACGGTGGCGTACCGGACACCCAAAGGGCCTATAAGGCAGCAGGTATCAAAACAATCGTTGTAGGTGACCACAATTACGGTGAAGGCTCTTCCCGCGAACATGCGGCGATGCAGCCACGGCATCTTGGGGTAGCGGTGGTGCTGGTGAAGTCGTTTGCCCGTATTCATGAAACGAACCTGAAGAAACAAGGGATGTTGGCACTTACCTTTGTGAAAGAATCGGATTATGATCTCATAAAAGAAGACGACATCTTTAATTTCGTGGATATTGCCAAATTTGCACCTGGAAAACCTTTGTCCATTGAAGTGGTACATGCCGATGGCAGTAAAGACACCATTATGGCAGCCCATACCTATAACGAATCCCAAATCGGTTGGTTTAGGGAAGGTTCCGCACTCAATGTGATCAAAAGGGAGAACGCTGCTTAATTAGGAATTGAAATAGTTAAATAAAACTCCTGAAAATCCTCAGGAGTTTTTTAGTTTTACGCAAACCCCTAGGAATGAAAATCAAAAGGAAAACCATCCTAAACCTGCTCCTGATCGCTTTTGTAATTTCATTTTTTGTGACACCCTTGGGCTATTACAGTAAAGTTTGGTTGAACACCTTGTTTGCAGCGGCTCCTAAAATCGTCGCTGAAAATAATCGGGAACAAATATTGGATTATGACTGGAAACTGAAAGATGAGGATTGGGCATTCATCAACTTCAACAGATCTAAGGGCAAGGTGGTTTTTATCAATTTTTGGGCTTCCTGGCGGTTGCCGTCTGCGGCTGAATTGAAGGGCATCCAGAAGTTATACGACCGATATGGGGACAAGGTTGATTTCTACATTATTACGAACGAAGAAAGGCCCCCGGTACAAGAGTTTATGAAAAAGAACGATTTCACTTTTCCGGTCACCTATCTCATCATCGGGGAACAGACCCCTATTTCGGTTTTGGAGCCACCTGCCTCTTACCTGATCGATAAAAAAGGCTTTGTAGTCATAAAACAGGACGATATTTCAGATTGGAACAGCCCGAAAATTGACGCGTTGATAGATGGCCTACTGGCCGAATAATGTCAGTCGATGGATCAGATTACCACCCTTACCTTTTTTAGATATGGTTCTTTTGGCTCGAAACTATGGGCTTTCGGGATGATGCAATTTGCGCATGGTGCGCTGGCCAAAACCGAGGGACTCAACTTTTACAAATTAATGGGCAGCGGTAGGGAGCGATTCAATCCTTTGCCCGATTGGTCGGTCTATGCCTTGTTGATGGTCTGGGAAAAGGAAGCCGATGCCGACCGTTTTTTCAAATCCTCGGCCCTAATGCGGCGTTACCTCAATAGGAGTTCGGAACATTGGACGCTCTATTTGAAGGGTATCCGATCAAAAGGGGCCTGGGCCGGGAGCAATCCTTTTCAAAAGAGCCGGTCGTTAAATATCGATATTCCATTTATAGCGGTCATTACCCGGGCCACCATTCGCCCGAAATTGCTTTGGAAATTTTGGCGTTCCGTACCGGCTTCACAGCGGCCGTTGCAACATAATCCCGGATTGATCGTCACCAAGGGAATTGGGGAAATGCCCATAGTGCAAATGGCGACTTTCAGTCTTTGGAAAGACGAACAAAGTTTGATGGCATATGCCTATCAAAGCGATGCGCACAAAAGCGCGATTCTGCAAACCCGAAAACTGGACTGGTACAGCGAAGAGCTGTTTTCAAGGTTCCAGCCCTACCGATCGGACGGTACATGGAACGGCACCGATCCCTTGGCAGGCCTATCCTAAATAAAAATAGAAATAGCCAAAAAAAACGAACTGTGACAGATAGAAATGCAATGAGAATTTTTGGTTGCCTTCTATCCCAAACCGGTGCAAGATCCATTGGAATGTCAAGGCGACGGCAAACCAGCTGATGTAGTTTTCCAAAGTGGCCATTCCGCCTTCAAAAGTCCAAAAATCAAAATCGGGCGCACAGTGTTCCATCAAATAGTCCAGCAGCACCATGAGTATGGCCGAAAGTAGGATTTTGGCCCATGGGCGGTCGGTCAGATAACCGATGATACTGGCCGATACAAAGGTAAGTAGCGCCCAATTGACCCCTATCAGGAAGGGCACCCCATCGAGTTTCGGCCCGAGATTCTGGCCATAGGCATAGTCCCCAAAAAGGAGCCCAAAATTCACCCCCAACCATTCTGCCAGCATTCCGCCACTGAAAAAAAGGAAGAAAGCGATCCATTTTCTCAACGAATCGATTGGAAATACCCAAATAAAGAGGGCAAGGCACAACAAGAGGTTGATCGGGGTTTTGCGAACGAACCAATCTTGATATTCCATACTGATGCCAACGATGGCCGAAACATGGAAGAGCCATATCAAAAAAATGGCCACTACGGTCTTATGTATTGATAGTTTTGCGATCATGGTTCATACCTTAGGGGCCAAATCCCCGACGATTTTGGCAGAGAGCAGACACAGTGGAATTCCGCCGCCTGGGTGTACTGAACCGCCCGTAAAATATAAATTTTTAATACGGGGACTAAAGTTCGGATGTCTCATAAAGGCCGCCATTTTGTTATTGCTTGCCGCCCCGTAAAGTGCCCCTCGATAACTGCTGGTGCTATTTTCTATGCCCAAAGGATCTAAACTATGTTCCACTTCTATCAATTGTTCCAAATCTACCTTTAGGATTCGGTTGAGTTTTTGGATAATATGTTTTCTGGCCCTGTGTTTCATAGTTTCCCAATCCTGCCCGTAATTGCCTGGCGCATTGATCATCACGAACCAGTTTTCACCGTGACCGGGTGCATCTCCGGGGTCTTCCTTGCTGGTGATGTTGATGTATACCGTTGGATCGTCATATAAGGACTTTGTTTCAAAAATCGAATGGAATTCCTTTTGGTAATCGTCACTAAAAAAAATGTTGTGGAGATCTAGCGTTTCGAACTTTCTTGATATTCCCCAATAAAAGATCAAGGCGGAGCTCGAACGCTCCTGCGAAAGTATTTTATTGGGGTGTTTTTGGTCTTTCAACAAACTTTTATAGGTGGGATAAACATCCATATTGGACACGACGAGTTCCGCCCTATAACTGCCGGCAGCGGTGGCGACCCCCACTGCCGTTGTTCCCTCCACGGTTATTTTCGTTGCCTTTTCCCGGAAGCGGAACTGAACACCTTGCTGAAGGGCCAGATCATAGAGGCTCAAGCTGATGCGATGCATGCCACCTTTGGGGTAAAAGGTGCCTAGCTGCATTTCAAGATGGGGTATCATTGACATGATGCCAGGGGTTTGATAGGGCGATGATCCATTATAGGTGGCATATCGGTTGAACAACTGCACCAATTTTTGATTTTGAAACGATTTTTGGTTGACATCGTCAAGAGAGGCATTGATATCGAGGGTCCCCAATTTTAATAAGGCCTTAAGGGTATCCATGGAAAGGTAGGTACCCATTTTGTGAAGGGATTTTTCCAGAAAAAGGCCTGAGGTAAGCTTGAATTTTTTTTCGTTGCGACGGAGGTATTCGGTCAAATTTTCGATGGGTTCTTGAAATATAACTGAAGCCTGTTCAATAAAAATTTGCTCATTTGCCGCAGCGGTAAATCGGGTACCATCTTCCCAAAAATAATTACATATGTTCTGTTTTCGATGGTAGCGGAAGTGTTCGTTCGGATCGAGGCCGAAGAGTTCAAAGAGTTCATCGACCAAATGTGGCATGGTAAACAGGGAGGGGCCAAGGTCGAAGCGGTAGCCTTCGATCGTAATGGCGTGCAATTTGCCCCCAGGGTGGGCGTTGGCCTCCAGAACCAAGACTTCATAGCCCATTTTTTTCAGACGTAGGGCCGTGGCGAGGCCCCCAATCCCAGCACCAACAATCAGGGCTTTGGGCATTTTTATTTTTTGAAATATTTAAAAGGCACGAAGAGCATCCCAAAGCATTCCCCATCGCCTTTACCTAGGTGTTTGTGGTGCATTTTGTGCGCCCTTCTCACCCCCCTGGCATACCAATTGTTCGCGTTTCTAAAGATTTTGAAGCGTTGGTGAATGAAGATGTCGTGAACCAAAAAATAAGTGGCCCCGTAAGCCATAATGCCGAAACCGATCGGCCATCCATACCAAAAATCAGAATTGGATGCCAACATGATGAACGACATGCTCAATACGGCATAGAACAAAAAGAAAGCATCATTTCGTTCGAACCAAGAATCATGGTCTTTTTTGTGGTGGTCTTTATGCAGGCTCCAAAGAAATCCGTGCATGACATATTTATGGGTGAACCATGCCATGAATTCCATAAAGGAAAAAACGCCCAAAAAAATCAATATTCCCAATGCGGTTTCCATTTAGATCAAATTCAATTTACAGTTAACATAGGATTGGGCCAATAGGCCAAATTTTTCATAGTTTGGCACCCTGATCCGCGCATTTTTAATTTCAATCGGAGGGGTCTTCTGCAGCTTCTTGAGCAGTTTTCCGTAATATCGGTAAGCGGTATAGACCCCGAACTTTGCATCGTCGGGCAATTGCACGATTCCCGCGTAACCTAACGCAAAATCTTGACTTATTTCTTCTACGATCCTCTTTTTGGAAGCCTCATCGAGTTCCATCAAATTTGTATTTGGAAAATAAGTGCGGTTCAGCCCTTCGAAATCTGCTTTAAGATCTCTCAAGAAATTCACTTTTTGAAAGGCAGAGCCCAAAGACATGGCCGATTGCTTCAAGGTTTCGTAATGCAGCCGGTCACCCTTCACGAATACCGTCAAACACATCAAGCCCACCACATCGGCCGAACCGTAAATATAAGCCTTGTACTCCTCCTCGGTACGATATACCGACTTGTGCAGGTCCATTTTCATGCTTTTCATGAACGCATCGACCAGATCACGGGATATGCCATACTTGTGATAGGTATGTTGAAACGAATTGAGAATGGGATTGAGACTGATCTTATGGGCAATGGCATCCTCCAAATCTTTTTCGAATTTCTCAAAAAGGTAAACCTTATCATAATCATGGAAAGTATCCACGATTTCATCGGCAAAGCGCACAAAACCATAAATATTATAAATATCGCTCCTGATGGCACTGCCCAACATTTTGGTCGCCAAGGCAAAAGAGGTGCTATAGGATTCGGTCACCACTTTGCTGCAATGATAGGAAACTTGATCAAAAATCGATTTCATGATCTAGGGGTTTTAACGATTAATTCCGACACCAATTTACCCGAAATCAGAGAAGGGGGCACACCTGGCCCCGGTACTGTTAGTTGTCCGGTAAAGAAAAGGTTCTTTACTTTCCTACTCTTCAACTTTGGTCTTAGAAATGCCGTTTGGAGCAACGTATTTGCCATTCCATAAGCATTGCCCTTATATGAGTTGTACTGTTCCTTAAAGTCTTTGACACAAAAGGATTCTTTAAATATAATATTATTTCTTACAGTTTCACCAGTGCGTTCCTCGAATCTGCCCAGGATGATTTCAAAATATTGTTCGCGCAATTCGGGCGTATCTTCAAGATCAGGGGCTATCGGCACCAAAAAGAATCCGGTTTCACAACCCTCCGGCGCCATCGAGGCATCGGTTATCGAAGGAAAATTCACATAGAACAACGGATCGGTCGGCCATTTTGGCGTATCATAAATTTCTTGGGCATGCCTTTCAAAATCGGTATCGAAGAACAGGTTGTGATGCTCTACCTGCTTCAATTTTTTATCAAAACCCACATAAAATAGGAGGGAAGAAGGGGCAAAGGTCTTGCCTTCCCAGTACGCTTCCGAATATTGACGGTAATCTTCGTCCAAAAGGGTTTCGGAATGGTGGTAATCGGCACCGGAAAGCACCAGTTCGGCGTCGATGTTCCTTCCATTGACCGTTATGCCGATGGCTTTACCGTTGTTCACCCTTATTTTATCGACCGCACTGGCGGTATGAATCTTCACGCCGAGCTCCGTTGCCAAGGCCTGCATGGCCTTGATGATTTCATACATGCCTCCTTGGGGGTGCCAGGTACCCAGTCCAAAATCTGCATAGTTCATAAAACTGTAAAACGATGGGGTGTTATTGGGTTTTGCCCCCAAAAAAAGCACCGGAAACTCCAAGGTAGCGACCAATTTAGGGTTTTTGAAACGTTTGCGAACCTGGCCGCTTATCGTCTTAAAAAATTGATCGACCCTAACAATGGTTTCAGGGGTGACCAATTCAAATGGGGATAAGCCCGGCCTCAGCACCACCTTGTTGATGGCAATATCGTAGTTTTCCTGGGCTTGCGCGATAAACTTTCTAAGGTGTACGGAGCTTCCTTTCTCCAACCGCTCAAATTCTAACGCGATTTTTTCCATGGTATCACCAATGGTGACCACTTCATCTGCAAAGAAGATCTTGTAGGCAGGACTCAATTTATCCAACGCATAATAATCGGATCTTTTCTTGCCGAAATCGGCAAAAAATTTATCGAAGATGTCGGGCATCCAATACCAACTGGGACCGATATCAAAGGTAAAACCGCTTTTGATCAACTGCCTGCACCTGCCCCCAAGGGTTTCGTTCTTTTCATACAGAGACACTTCAAAACCCGCCTTTGCCAAATAGCACGCAGCTGAGAGAGATGAAAATCCGGAACCGATCACGACAATTTTTTTGCTCATTTTATTGGATTGGGCGCTTATTGCCGTTACAGTTCCTCGACGACCCGTTCGATCGACGTATATTTTTTGACAGAATCTGGAAGAAGTGACTTATCGAGATATTGAGTTTGACGGCCGAGCACCCACAATTTTGCGGTATTGTTGTTTTCTTGTGAAATCTTATCGAATTCTTCTACATAGTCCTGTATCCCGTCCTTTGTGGGCACAACGGTGAAATACGACACAAAATTTAGGTTATCGTAGAATTTCATGATATCCACCAAATTTTCCAAGGGGATGGTTTGCCCCAGATAGATTGATTTATAGCCACGAAGTACGATTTCGTAATTGAGGTAAAGCAACCCGATTTCATGAATTTCATTTTCCGGTAGAAAGAGGACGAACACCTTATCTTTCTTGGTCGGTTCCAGATGCTGCAATTTTTCGGTACTGGTCTGTATTTTTTGTTTGATCAAACCGGTGATAAAGTGCTCATGGGCTGGGCTAATGGTATCTGTTTGCCAAAGCAGTCCCAATTCGTTCAAGAGTGGAATGAACACCTCGGTGAAAATTTCCCGGAACGACCGTTCGGCCAAAAGTCCGTTATAGGTGTTGATGAACAAGGTCTGGTCAAAATTGATCATCGCCATTTTAAATGCGTTGATTGCATGGTTTTTGATGCTGTTCTTGGCAACGATTTCCTTGACCATGACCGGAATATCCTGCTCTTTGATTCGGGCTATCTTTGAAATTTTAAAGCCATTGTTATATAACATGGTGATGTTGAGCAGCTTTTGAAGGCTGGCCAGGCTATAGTTTCGGATATTGGTTTCGGTTCGATCGGGCGATAAAAGATTGTACCTTTTCTCCCAAATCCTTATGGTATGCGCCTTTATGCCCGAAAGATTTTCAAGATCCCGAATACTGAAGGATTTCTTAACATTGTTCATGTTTAGGTAGTTATCGTTAAACAAATTTACGATTTTATCTTAGTTTGTATCAGAAGGTTGCGTTAATTTTTTGATTGGGCATAAAATTGTGCCCTGTCGAAGCCTGAGATTTACCCGATACTTCATCGTACTGTTAAATCAATAAATTTATAGGAAATGATGAAGTATTGCATTAATGGCCAAAAAGCAATCAAAACCCGAATTTTTTTTTCTAGATCGGTACCGGGAACCACTGCCCCAGTTAATTCATTTTGCAATGCCATTGATTTTTGGAAAAGGATATGCAATGAGATTAAGTGCATTTGAGATAGCTATCATGAAAGGAAATTTTTGGTGCAAGGGAAGAACAATCGCAATGTTCGGATGCGCCGCAGATGATATTGTTTGGCTTTAAAGGACAAAAAAAGAAACCGTTACCGGTCTTTGATCGATAACGGTTATTAAGTGCCCACGACTGGATTCGAACCAGCACGTCCTTTCGAACACCACCCCCTCAAGATGGCATGTCTACCAATTTCACCACGTGGGCCATTGCTCTTGGAGTCGGCAAATATAGTGTCCTTTTTGCTAACCGTAAAGCCCAATCACCAATAATTGATCATCCTTGAATCTGGCAAGACCAAGGAAAAAAAGTGTCCTTAATGCACCATTCGATTTTCTTCCCGTAGCTTTGGTCTGTTGACCCCGCCCATACCGAGTTCAGGAATGACCAGCAGCGGAATCTCGGTGTGAAAAACAAGTCGCTTTACGATGGGCTCACGAGTGAGCTGTTCCATGTAGCTGTGTTGATAGTTCAGCATGGCAAGGAGATGGATCTCCAGTTCCTCGGCGAAAATCTCGAGGGTTTTGGAGACGGAATTCAACTCGGATACTGTATGGACGTAATGTTCGACCCCCATCAAATATTTCCTGAGCATGTTCAAATTGAACTGTTGCAGCTCGCTCAATGCCTTGATTTCATATTGCACGTGTACAATGCGCACCACCGCATCGAAGGCCGTTGCCAAATCGATTAAGGGCTGTAATTCCGAAGTGGTGTAGAATCGGTTAAAATCAGTGGCAAATGCTATTTCAGAGGGTTTTTTGAATTTGAAATGATTGGGAACGGCCAAAACAGGGCAGTTTTTGATCGATTTGATCATGCGGACCGTATTGCTGCCCATAAACACATCTGCCAGGCCCGAGGCACCTTTGGTTCCTGCCACGATCAAATCGATTCCCTCAGCTTCAACGACTGCCTTGATCTCATCGATCAATAAATTGAAGGAGGAGATGGTCTTATAATGGTAGTTGTTACGGCCATATGATTTTGTGATACGCGATAAGAGGTGTTTGAGTCCGGTCTCGGAATAGGAATGCGCCCCTTCATCTTTTACATTTGTATATAGGTTGGAGGCCATAAACCTGCTATTGGCAATGGCAGGGGTATAGGTGTTGAGCAGATGAAAGGTACATTCTTCCTTTTTATAAAGCTCGAGGGCATACTTTGTAGCGTTCCAAGCGTTTTCCGAAAAGTCGGTGGGAATCAAAATATTCTTCATGGGTTCCAATCTATTTCAGGGGTAAAAATAGGCTGGTGAACATGGGCAAACTATGACAAAAGTCAGGTTTGAAATCCCTCTATCAGATCTAGAAGTTTCCTTTCGTTGGTCACCCCAATTTTTTTGCCCGAGGTTTTCAGCCATCCTTTTTTCTTGAATTCCGAGATGATCCGGATACACGATTCCGTAGCGGTACCCACCACATTCGCTATATCTTCACGTGAAAGTATGAGCATCAAAAAGCCATCTTTGTCTTCTCCAAAATGATGCTTCAGATATAGAAATGCCTCTGCAACCCTCTGTTTTACAGTTTTTTGTGACATGTTCACAATAACATCATCGGCCTGTTTTAAGTCGTGGGCCATATGTCGCAATACTTCCACCGTAAAATTTGGATTGGTATTTAGGGTATTCACGATACTTTCTTTCGGAATGAAGCAAACTTCCATATCGCTCACTGCCACCGCACTCAAGTTTGTCGACTCTTCGGTGATGACCGATCGCTGGCCCATCACCTCGCCTTTGCTGACCAGTTTCACGATTTGATTCTTGCCATTCGCACTCAATTTTGACAGCTTCGATACCCCATCACGGACACAGAATACGCCATCGAGCTTATCTCCTTCCCCAAATAACGCCTCTCCTTTTTTTATGGATTTGGTGATTTTTGAGTCTGAAACCTTTTTGAGTTCCTCTTTGTTCATTGCCCGTAAGGCATTGAACTGTCGAACAATACAATTTTCACATCTGCTTGTCATACCTAGCGGGCTTAGTGTTCTGCGGTAAAATTAATGGCAACTAAAATAAGAAAACCTGACAAATATCATGTTTTAAGGATACTGCCCTGTACATCTTTGCTGCAGGTATGAAGCAAATGTGATTGAATATGACCAACTGTTATCATTGCGGTGACGATTGTGAGGGCACGATCATTGTCTTTGATGGAAAGGATTTTTGCTGTAATGGTTGTAAAACCGTTTATGAAATCTTTGCTTCACATGGGCTAACCGAATATTATTCCCTTCAGAGGGCTGCGGGAAATTCGCCCAAAGTGGTCGAAGGGAAATACGATTTTCTCGATAACCCGGCCATATGCGAAAAACTGACTGAGTTCAGCGATACCGGTCTTCAGATCATAAACCTATATATCCCCACCATTCACTGCAGTTCCTGTATTTGGATACTGGAAAACCTTCATCAACTGCACCCTTCCATCAAAAGTTCGATGGTCGATTTTCCCAAAAAAACAGTAAGGATTTCATACAATACCGGGGCATTTTCATTGAAGGAGCTGGTGGTGCTACTGACACACATCGGTTATGAACCCTATATTTCATTGGATGATTACGGGAAAGAAAAGAAAGCGATAGACCGTAGTCTTATTTATAAATTGGGCGTGGCTGGGTTTGCATTTGGCAATGTTATGTTCCTTTCCTTTCCCGAATATTTTGATCTGGCCAGCAGCAAAGGCAGTGGTGGCGAATTCTGGCTCAACCAATACCAGGGCTTGTTTCGCTGGCTCATGTTCGCCTTTTCGCTCCCCGTGGTCTTCTATGCCGCCAGCGACTACTTCGTTTCGGCCTACAAGGGCCTTCGCTCCAAGATATTGAGCATCGATGTTCCCATAGCCTTGGGCATCATTGTTCTGTTTCTGCGAAGTACCATGGATATAATGTTGCAGCTTGGATCTGGATTTTTTGACAGTCTCACCGGACTGGTGTTTTTTTTGTTGCTGGGGAAATTTTTCCAGCAAAAAACCTATTCCTTTTTGTCTTTCGAACGCGACTACAAATCATACTTTCCCATCGCGGTCACCAAGATCGGGCTCCATGGTAGGGAAGAAACCATCCCGGTACGGGAAATTGAAAGAGGGGATATCCTTTTGATCAGGAATGGTGAACTCATACCGGTCGATGGCATCATCATCCGCGGCGACACCAAAATCGATTATAGCTTTGTTTCAGGAGAATCCGACCCGGTGGAAAGAGCTGCCGGGGACAAGGTGTATGCCGGTGGAAAGCAATTGCAAGGTGCCCTGGAGATCGAAGCTCTGAAAACGGTCTCCCAGAGTTATCTCACCCAACTTTGGGGCAATTCGATTTTTTCGAGCGATAAGGCAAGCAAATTCCAGACCTTGACCGATAGTATCGGAAAACGCTTTACAATCGCTGTTTTGACCATCGCTTTCATCGCTACCGCATTTTGGTTGCTTGTCGATCCCAGCAAGGCAATGAATGTATTCACGGCGGTGCTGATCATCGCATGCCCCTGCGCCATTGCTTTGGCGGCCCCTTTTACCTTAGGGAACATGTTGCGCATTTTCGGTAAGAAAAAGTTTTACTTGAAAGACACCAAGACCATTGAGCGCCTTGCCAAGATAGATACGGCAATCTTCGATAAGACCGGCACGATCACCACAGCGCAGAAAAACGGTGCTTCGTTCGAGGGGATGGCACTTTCGCCCGAAGAGGAATCCCTGCTGAAAAATACCCTGAGGGCCTCGAACCACCCCCTGAGCAGGGCCCTGTATACCATGCTGGCAGAACAACAGATCATGACCCTTGATGACTACCAGGAATATTTGGGCAGAGGTGTGGAAGGGGCCAAAGGTGACAGTCGGATCAAGGTGGGATCTTCCGAATTCGTAGGCAATCCCCATACCCCCGATATTCTCAATACCGAAGTGCATGTGAGCAGCAACGACATTTACAAGGGGCGCTATGTCTTCCAAAACCATTACAGGCAAGGTACCGCTGAATTGTTCCTCGCCATGGCCGAGACCATGGAACTGGCCATCTTATCGGGCGACAATGAGGGGGAGCGGACCCAATTGGAACAGTTGCTTCCCAAACTCACTCCGATGTATTTCAACCAGCAGCCAGCCGAAAAACTGGAATTCATAAAATCGCTCCAGGAAAATGGCAAACAGGTCATGATGGTCGGTGATGGATTGAACGATGCGGGCGCCTTGGCGCAGAGCGATGTCGGCATTGCCATATCCGAAAACGTCAACGTCTTTTCACCTGCCTGTGATGGTATCCTGGCGGCCTCCAATTTCAAAAATTTATACGAATACGTATGGGCTTCAAAAAAGGCGATGAACATCATCAAGATGAGTTTTGTATTGTCGTTGCTCTACAATATAGTGGGACTTGGCTTCGCCGTCACTGGGCAATTACAGCCGGTGATCGCTGCGATCCTGATGCCCCTGAGCTCTATTAGTATTGTCGTTTTTACCACCGTAATGACCAACCACTTAGGACATAAATTAAATTGAGAAAGCCAAAAAATAAACCCAATGGACCGACTTAAAAAACCATTCAACGCTTTGCTCACCAAGAGCAGACAAAATACTTTTTTGGCCCTTTCCATTGGCTTTGTTTACCTGTGGTTCGGCACCCTAAAGTTTTTCCCCCATTTGAGTCCGGCAGAAGGCCTCGCCATGAATACGATCCACTTATTGACCTTTGGCTACCTTCCCTCCCATGTTGCCATCCTTCTCCTCGCCATGATGGAGGTGGTCATCGGAATTTGTTTCATTACGAACATTTTCAGGCGAGAGAGCATCATTTTAGCTTTGTTCCACATGGCCTGCACTTTCACGCCGCTTTTTTTCTTTGCGGAGGAATCTTTTGTTTCAGGGCCATTGGTGCCGACTCTTATGGGACAATACATCGGAAAAAACCTGATTATCGTTGCGGCACTGCTATCCATGCTGAAGTCAGCGGGGAAATCTGGTTAAGGTGTGACAAATGAAATGGCCGCCCTGGCAAAAAAACAACCAAAACGGGGATAAAGGATTGAACATAAATGAAAAACCAAAGCAATTCAACAAAAAACGATTCAATGATCAAATATGACAATTGTCATTTTTTAACAATGACCACGGCTATAGTTTTACCGCTGAATTCAGGTAACGTATGAGTGTGATCTATGTGTTGTTGACCATCAGCATCGTTGTTGCGGTCATTTTTTTTATGGCTTTTATCGTGGCAGTCAGGAGTGGTCAGTACGACGATTCGTATACCCCATCCGTGCGCATGCTGTTCGAGGATGAATTGGTGAAGCAGAAAAAAGATGATCAAGAAGCGCCCGAGAAAAAATAAATCCAACTTTATAATCAATACACTATGGAAGTTCAGCAGTTTTACTACGATAACAAGATCGTAAAAAAGTTTCTTTACGCGACCATGCTTTGGGGCATTGTAGGCATGTCGGTAGGGTTGCTCTTGGCCTTCATGTTCATGTTTCCGAACCTGACCGACGGTATTTCATGGCTGAGTTTTGGCCGCCTCAGGCCTCTGCATACCAATGCCGTTATTTTCGCCTTTGTGGGCAACGCCATCTTCGCGGGGGTATATTATTCCACCCAACGCCTGCTCAAGGCCCGCATGTTCAGCGATTTCCTGAGCAACTTCAATTTCTGGGGTTGGCAGGCCATCATCGTTGCAGCGGCAATCACCCTTCCTTTGGGCTATAGCACTTCCAAGGAATACGCCGAACTCGAATGGCCCATTGATATCGCCATAGCCTTGGTGTGGGTCGCTTTTGGAGCCAACCTTATCGGCACCATGATCAAAAGGAGGCAACGGCATTTATACGTAGCCATTTGGTTCTATGTAGCGACCTTCGTTACGGTGGCCGTGTTGCACATTTTTAACAGCTTGGAACTTCCGGTAAATGCATTGAAAAGCTATTCGGTCTACGCCGGGGTGCAGGATGCCTTGGTGCAATGGTGGTATGGCCATAATGCGGTGGCATTTTTCCTAACCACCCCATTTTTGGGCCTGATGTACTATTTTGTACCCAAAGCGGCGAACAGGCCCATTTACTCCTATCGATTGTCCATTGTCCACTTTTGGTCCCTTATATTTATTTACATCTGGGCAGGACCTCACCATTTGTTGTATTCCGCTTTGCCCGATTGGGCCCAAAACCTGGGGGTGGCCTTTTCTATCATGTTGATTGCCCCATCCTGGGGCGGTATGATCAATGGTCTGCTCACCTTGCGCGGCGCTTGGGATAAGGTCAGAACCGACCCGACCTTAAAATTTATGGTAGTTGCCATTACGGGATATGGCATGGCCACATTTGAAGGCCCCATGCTTTCTTTGAAGAATGTGAACGCGATTGCCCACTTCAGCGACTGGATCATTGCCCATGTGCACGTAGGTGCCTTGGCATGGAACGGCTTTCTGACCTTCGGAATGATCTATTGGCTGGTGCCTAAAATGTTCAAGACCCGATTGGCCTCGCTGGGTCTGGCCAACTTCCATTTTTGGATAGGTACCCTGGGTATCATCCTGTATGCCCTTCCGATGTACGTAGCGGGCTTCACACAGGCCTTGATGTGGAAAGACTTCAATCCAGACGGTACTTTGGTCTACGGTAACTTTTTGGAGACCGTAAATGAAATCATGCCCATGTACTGGATGCGTGCCATAGGGGGCAGCCTCTACATTATAGGTGCCTGTGTCATGATCTACAATATAGTGGTAACGATAAGGTCGGGCAGTAAAGTCGAGGATGAACTGGCCGAGGCCGCTGCCCTGATCAGGGTATCCAAGAAAAGAACCGCTGGCGAAACCTTTCATACCTGGTTGGAGCGCAAACCCATTCAGCTCACCATTTTGGCCACTGTGGCCATTTTGATAGGGGGTATCATCCAAATAGTACCAACTATCTTGGTGAAGTCGAACATTCCGACGATCACCAGCGTTACTCCTTATACCCCATTGGAATTGGAAGGTAGGGACCTCTATATTCGCGAAGGATGTGTCGGTTGCCATTCCCAAATGGTACGCCCTTTTAGAAGTGAAGTGGAACGTTATGGCGAATACGCCAAGGCCGGTGAATTTGTTTACGACCACCCCTTCCTTTGGGGCAGCAAACGCACGGGTCCCGATTTGTTGAGGGTAGGTGGAAAATATTCTGACAACTGGCATTTGAACCATTTTTACGACCCGCAAAGTACTTCGTCGGGATCGATCATGCCTTCCTATAGTTGGTTGGTGCGCAATAAACATGACCGCAGCGGCATCAAGGGTAAAATGGAAGCCATGGTCAGTCTGGGAGTGCCTTATTCAGAAGAGGATATTGCCAATGCCGAACAAACCATGGCTGAACAGGCCACAAAAATCGAGAAGAACCTGTATACCGATCCCGATTTCGCAAAAAATTATGAGGCAGATAAGGCCTTTGCCGCAGAAAACAACCAGGAATTTGTAGAAATGCGCGACAGGGAAATCGTGGCCATGATCGCCTATATGCAACGCCTGGGCACCGATATCAAGATCAAGACAAACAATGAATCACTCTCACAAAACAATTAAGCCATGCTGAAATTTGTAAAAGGATATATGGAAAGCATCGATGGGGTCGCCACTTATCCCATGATATCGCTGTTGATTTTCTTCGTGTTCTTCGTAGCGCTTTTCGCTTGGGTCTTCACGGCCTCAAAAGCTCATATCAAGGAAGTAAGCGAACTGCCCTTGGAAAATGATAACCACCAAAATACCGAATTATGAAAAATGCAAGCTCTTCCTGGATCCGTATCCCGGTGATTTTTTTCACCATCTTCGGCTTGATGGAATACTTTGTCGATTCCGGGGACATGCCCGCCATCATCAAGTATCCCGCGGCCCAATTTTTTATGCTGGTGGTGCTGCTTATGCTCATCGCGATCGAAATGATTTTACAGTCGGTGGAAAATGTCATGTACCAAACCCTATCCGACGAGGCAAAGCAAAGATATGATGCGACCAAATCCAAATCGTGGGAATGGACATGGGGCAAAAAGGTTTACCAAAAACTGCTCGGCTCGAAACCCATGGAGGCCGAAGGGGAAATTATATTGGACCACAATTATGATGGCATCCGTGAGCTCGATAACAAATTGCCACCCTGGTGGGTGTACATGTTTTATGCGACCATCATCTTTGGGGTAGTCTATATGGCGCGATTTCATATTTTCAACGGCTATGATCAGGACTTGGAGTATGCGCAAGAGGTCGCTGCAGCCCAAATGGAAATAGAGGCCTATAAGAAAACGGCCAAAGATCTGGTTGACGTGAATACGGTGGAACTGCTCACCGACGCTTCCGACCTCAATGCGGGCAAGGGAATCTATGAGACCAATTGTGTGGCCTGCCACATGGCCGATGGTGGTGGGGGGATAGGCCCCAACCTTACCGATACCTATTGGATCTTGGGCGGGGGAATCAAAAACGTGTTCCATACCATTTCCGAAGGGGGCCGTGATGGGAAGGGCATGGTCGCTTGGAAACAAAATCTGAAACCACTTGAAATGGCCCAGGTAGCGAGTTATGTGCTCCAATTTCAAGGCACGGAACCGGCCAATCCAAAAGCAGCCGAAGGCGACCTTTGGGTAGATGAAAATACCGGTCAGGAAGCCGTGCCTCAAAAGGCACAGGATTCAACCGCCATCACAAACGATTCCACGACCGTGGTGATGAAATGACCCAACATGAAATGAAGATCGACGGAATGGATGGTGTTAAGTGAAGCGAACACTTAGAGCAGCGGATGATCGTCTTTCAGGAAGTTTTAAATGGCAACTCATAAATGGCACAGGACCAAGAAAATTTTAGGGATTCGATCGGCACGATCAATGAGGAAGGCAAACGGGCTTGGGTTTTTCCAAAAAAGCCCAGCGGGAGGCTCTATGAATATCGCAAATATGTCAGTTATTTCTTGTTGGCATTCCTTTTCGCAGCTCCCTTCGTAAAAATCAACGGCAACCAATTTCTGATGTTCAATGTACTGGAACGCCGTTTCAATATTTTCGGATTTCCATTTTGGCCTCAAGATTTTCATTTGTTCGTGATTTCGATGATCATCGGGGTCATTTTTGTAGCCTTGTTTACGGTTGCCTTCGGCCGCATTTTTTGTGGCTGGATGTGCCCCCAGACGATTTTTATGGAAATGGTCTTCAGGAGGATCGAATACTGGATCGATGGAGACAGGGGTGCCCAAATCAAACTCGATCGGCAGGCCTGGAACGGGGAGAAAATCAGAAAGCGGGTGATCAAATGGATCATTTTCTTCATCATTTCGTTTTTGATCGCGAATATTTTCCTGGCCTATCTCATCGGTAGCGACACCCTCATCCGATATATTACCGAAGGCCCCATGGGCCACTTGAGCACCTTGGTTTCCCTTTTTATATTCACCGCGGTCTTTTATTTTGTATTCGCATGGTTCAGGGAGCAGGTCTGTATTATCGCGTGCCCTTATGGCCGAATGCAGGGGGTATTGCTCGATAACAAATCAATTGTTGTGGCATACGACCACAAGCGGGGCGAAGCGGAAAACGGGCGTAAAAAATTTAGGAAGGATGAAGATAGGCAAGCATTGGGATTCGGTGATTGTATCGATTGTTTTCAATGCGTCAATGTTTGCCCTACGGGAATCGATATACGTAATGGGACACAACTCGAGTGTGTCAACTGTACCGCCTGTATCGACGAATGCGACACGATTATGGAAAAGGTACATCTGCCCAAGGGTTTGATACGCTATGCCAGTGAAGATGAAATCGTTAAAAAGGAAAAATTCAGGTTCACCCCAAGACTCAAGGGCTATACTGCCGTTTTGGTCATCCTGACCGGGGTGTTGGTCGGGATGCTTTTTTTGAGAAACGATCTTGAGGCCAACATTTTAAGATTGCCCGGGCAGCTGTATGAACACAAGGGCGATAACATCATCAGCAATGTATTTACCTATAAATTGATCAACAAAACGACCATGGATGTGGAGGATGTAAGCTTTAAGCTTTTGTCACATCCCGGTAAAATCAACTTGGTGCGACATGATCATTTCAAGGTGCCAGCGCAAAAATTGGCAGAAGGCACGATATTTATTGAAATCAACAATGCTGCCTTGAAGGGCGATAAGGACAACTTGAAAATAGGGGTGTACAGCGGTGATCGGCTCATTGAGACCACGACCGCCCGCTTTTTGGCACCAAGAAGTTATAAATGACGGCATACCCTCAATGAAACAAATGAATTGGGGGGAGAGATGCCAGAACAGCCTGAAGGGCTTGGAAGCCCTAGGTTTAATAAATTGTAAAGACAACAAGTATGAAGATCAATTGGGGAACCGGTATTGTAATAGCTTTCATCGCCTTTATTGGCTTTATCCTTTTTTTTGTGGTCCGGATGAGTACCGATGAGCGGGCCAAGCACGACCTGGTCACGGAAGACTATTATAAGGCCGAATTGGGCTACCAGAAGGAAATCGATGCGGAGAACAATGCCAACAAGAATGCCCGGAACATCAATATTGAAAAGACCGCCGAAGGTTTACTGCTCAAATTTCCGGAAGGAATCGAATTTGGGAAAGTAAAAGGAACGGTGTCCCTATACAGACCGTCCAATAAACACTTGGATTTCGACTTTCCTATAAGTCTTTCCAATGCACATTTGCTCATACCTGACAAACGTTTGTTGGATGGTCGTTGGGACATCAGGGTATCCTGGGAATATGCGGATGAAAAATATTTGCGAAAAGAGAGTATCACCTATTGATGAATACCATGTTGATTTCTGCCATTTTATTGGGCCTGATGGGTAGTTTCCACTGTGTGGGCATGTGCGGCCCCATTGCCTTTATGTTGCCTGTAGACCGGACCAACAACCTCAAGAAGTTCGGTCAGATATTCATATATCACCTGGGCAGATTATTGGCATACGGCATCATAGGATTGGTCTTTGGAATATTGGGAAAGGGATTGTACCTCTTTGGCATCCAACAAAAATTATCGATCATCATCGGCATTGCCATGGTGGTCATCGTCATGATTCCCTATAAAATTTTCAACCGATACAATTTTTCAAGACCCATTATGGGCCTCATTTCCAAAGTGAAGAACAAGTTGGGCCTTGCCCTGAAAAAGCAGGGCCCCGATACCTTTCTGAGCATCGGGTTTTTAAACGGTTTTTTGCCCTGCGGGTTGGTGTATATGGGACTCTTGGGCGCTTTGGGCATGGGCGATGCGGTCAAAGGCATGCTCTTTATGGTGCTTTTCGGACTGGGCACCATCCCTTTGATGACCTCCGCGATATATTTCAGCGGCATGTTGAAATCTACGGCGAAGCAGCGAATACAGCGGTTGGTCCCCGTATTTGTGGTCATCGTGGGCGCGCTGTTCATTGTGCGCGGCCTTGGTCTGGGCATCCCTTACCTGTCACCAAAACCGGTGCAGACCTTTGTTACGGCGGAAATGGAATGCCATGACTGATTTGCCGGTTGATCGGAATTGGCTAATTTTACCTTTAAATAAAATGACGCATTTGGGATGAGGGTTTCCATGGGCATATGGTCGGGCTTTTTTTTGTTGCAGCTCTTCATATTACTCGGTTGTAAGGAGCAGCCAAGGGTCTCTTCCGCTGCGGAAAACGAACCCAGGGGCATTGAAAACGTTGCTTATCAATGGGGTGAAATGGCCTTGAAAGCCACCGCCAACGACACCGAGCGCTTTAGGCCGCGGCCAACGGTCACCTCCAGATACCTTGGATTGATCTTTGTCTCGATTTTCGACGCCTGGTCCAGGTACGATGAGCATGCCATTCCGGTATATTTGAGCGGTGTGGAACGCAGGCCTTTGGCCGAGCAAAAGCTGGCCAACAAGGAAATCGCCATCAGCTATGCCGCCTATGGTGCCATGATGGAATATTACTATTCCGACAAGGAACTTTTCAGGAATTTCATGTTCGAATTGGGCCTCGATCCGGACAATCGGTCAGTGGACCCGAATACGCCGGAAGGTATCGGCAACCTCGCAGCACGGGCGGTGATCGAGGCCAGGAAGCATGACGGCGCCAACCAATATGGAGCTGAAAAGGGTTCTGATGGCACCCCATATTTTGATTATACCTATTATCAGCCCATCAACTCACCGGATAAGAATGTGGATGGCAACCGCTGGCAACCCAAATATTTTTCAGACGGAAAAGGCGGTAAATTTGCCCCTGGCTGCCTGACACCATTTTGGCATAAGGTAAAACCCATCGCCTTACGGTCGGCAGACCAGTTCAGGCCTGGTCCCCCACCCGTGATCGGTTCAGAACAGCTCGAAAGGGAAGTAAAAGAGGTCATCGATCTGCAGGCGAACCTGACCGACGAACAGAAAGCCTTGGTAGAGTTTATGCGCGACGGACCACAATCGGTTCAACAGGCGGGGCATTGGCTCAAATTCGCACAGGATGTATCGCGTCGCGACAACCATACCCTGGACGAGGACGTTAAAATGTATTTTTTGACCGAGATCACTGCCATGGACGCGTTCATCGCATCTTGGGATTCCAAGATGTTTTACGACTATGCAAGGCCCTATGCTTTGGTACACCAATATTATCAGGGCCAGATCATCAAGGCATGGGGGGGAGCTGAACAGGGAATGGTCGATTTGAAAGGGGAGGAGTGGCGGCCCTATTCCCCGGAAGAATTCCTTTGTCCGCCTTTCCCAAGCTATGTTTCCGGACACAGTACCATAAGCGGGGCCTGTGGGGAAGCATTGCGACTTTTCACGGGCGAAGATTTTTTTGGCGAGGAAGTGCGGTTGGTACCGGGTGCGCTCACCGAGCCGAACCATCTGGGAGAGCCCGTAATCCTAAAATTCCCAACCTTCACCGAAACTGCAAACATGGCCGGGATGTCTCGGGTAATGGGCGGCTACCATATTCAAGCAGATAACGTGGCCGGCCTGCAATTGGGTCGTGATGTGGCCAAGGAAGCCTGGAAATTCTACAACCAACATCTTGGAAAAGGTTAGACGTTTCACGTTTTAAAAAAAAAGTGTTAATGCGGGACTTCAGAGTCCCATTTTTATTTATCTTTGTTAACCATACGGTTAAACCATTTAGTTGATGAATGAAATCAATACGGAGCAAAGCATTTTGAATGCGGCGATGAACGTCTTTCAAAAAAAGGGCATGGCGGGTGCGCGGATGCAGGAAATCGCGGATGAGGCAAAAATCAACAAGGCCATGCTCCATTACTATTTCAGAAACAAACAGCAATTGTTCGAGGCGGTGTTCATGCGTGCCTTCAGCAGCTTGGCACCACAGCTGAACCTGATTTTCACCTCCGACGATACGGTTTTTGAAAAAATCAGGAAATTTACCTCAAGCTATATCGACTTTATCCTGTTAAATCCGTTTTTGCCGTCGTTCATCATTCAGGAGATGAACAACAATCCACTGTTTGTAAAACGGTTCATGACCCGCCAAGACAAGCTTGACCCCAAACCATTTTTGGAACAAATTCAAAAGGAAATTGATAGAAAGAAAATTCGTGATATCGATCCACGACAGATTTTGTTGAACATCTTGTCAATGACCATATTCCCCTTTGTGGCCGACATCATGATCAAGTCGGTCGTAGGCATCTCAGATCATGAATTCATTGATTTGATGGGAGCGCGAAAAACATTGATTTCCGATCACATCATACGAAGTATTCAAGTTTAATATATGAATTGCGGATCACCACAAACCCGTTGCAATCTGAAAAAAATACGGCATGAGAAAAATTAAGTTTCTGTTTTTGTTGATGTTGCCCATTTCGGCTGGCGCTCAAAGGCAAATGTCACTTGATGAATGTTTCACCTTGGTGACCAAGAATTATCCCTTGGCCAAGCAGTCGGTGATGTTGAAGGATCAAGCTGATCTAGATCTTGAAGCCCTGAACCGTGGAAAATTGCCCCAACTCGAGGTCAATGCCCAGGCGTCCTATCAATCCGATGTTACCCAATTGCCCGTTCAATTGCCCAATGCCACCATTTCACCGCCGAACAAAGACCAATATCGTGCGACGCTGGATGTGAACCAATCGATATACAATGGAGGCATCATCGATGCCAAGGCCAAAGCACGGGAGACGGGCCAAAAGGTGGGCCAGCAACAATTAGTAGTGAATTTGTACGGATTAAAGTCGCGGGTGAACCAGTTGTACCTCTCCCTTTTGTTGTTACAGGATAATTGGGCGCTTTTGGAAGCCAAGGAGAAGCAATTGCGCACAAGATTGGATGAGGTGCTGGCCGGCGTAAAATATGGGATGTTGTTGCCCGCTTCCGCAACTTCCTTGGAAGTGGAGTTTTTAAAAATAAAACAGCAGTTTGTAGTCCTGCGTTATACCAAAACCGACTTGCTCCGGCGCCTTTCCCTGCTGCTTGGCGAAGATTTAGGTGATGATGTGGTGTTGCGTGCCCCTGAAATCGACATCACCTCCAAATCCGCTGCAATTAGGCCGGAACTTAGGCTTTTTGAACTGCAAAAGGAACAGATTGACCGTTCCACTGAGTTGATTTCCAAGGCGAACCTCCCAAAGATCAATGCTTTTGCACAAGGAGGCTATGGCAATCCCGGCCTCAATATGTTGGACAATTCGTTCAACACCTTCTACTTCACCGGTCTCCGATTGAACTGGAACATTTTTGATTGGAACAAAACGAAAACCGAGAAACAGTCGCTCCAGATCAACAAAGCACTTATCGACACCGAAAAAGAAACCTTTGAGCTGAACAATTCCATGGAACTGGTGAGCCTTCAATCTGAAATAGATAAGTTGCAGGAAACCTTGGCCATCGACATCGAAATCGTTGCCCTCCGTGAAAACATCTTAAAGGCATCGGAATCCCAGCTGAAAAACGGGGTCATTACTTCATCGGCCTATGTGCTCGAATTCACGAATCTGTTCGATGCCAAGAACGACCTTAACCTTCACAGAACCCAGTTGTTGTCAAAAAAAATACAGTATCAACTTACTGATGGATCGTATGGTAACCCTTCCAAATAGACCCGTCTAAACACACAAAACCATGAAAAGACCGCAATCAATATTTTATGCCTTAATTCCGATGCTGCTTTTATCGTGCGGCAGCAATGGAGACAAGGCAGACGGCTATGGCAACTTCGAAGCCACCGAAACCACCGTCTCCTCTGAAGCTAATGGCAAAATTCTCTTCCTATCGTTAGAGGAAGGCGATTTGGTTCAGTCCCAAGCAGTTGTAGGGGTGATAGATACCATACAATTGTCTTTGCAGCGCGAACAGTTGTTGGCCGCCAAGAACACTATCTTCTCCAAATCGCGCAATGTGCTTTCGCAACGGGAAATTTTAAAAGAACAATTGAAATTGGCCCAAACCGATTTAAGTCGGATTGAAAACCTCGTTGGTGAGGCTGCTGCCACCCAGCAGCAGTTAGACGATGTCAACGGACAGGTGAAAATCCTGCAAGAACGGATAAGGAGCGTGGAGACCCAAAATGCGCCCATTGTCAATGAAGTGAGAGGCGTAGAGGTACAGCTCAGGCAAATCGATGACCAAATACAAAAAAGCATCATCAAAAACCCTATAAAAGGCACGGTTTTGGTAAAATATGCCGAACCCAAGGAAATTACCACTTTCGGGAAGCCCCTTTATAAAATTGCGGATTTAGAGCAAATGAACCTCCGTGTTTACCTCAGTGAAAATCAATTGGCAAATGTGGCGATAGGACAAGAGGTTACCGTCAAAATAGATAGCGGGGACCAAATGAAATCCTACCAGGGCAACATCGCGTGGATTTCTGAATCCGCCGAATTCACCCCAAAAATAATCCAAACCAAAGAGGAGCGCGTGAATTTGGTATATGCGGCAAAGATCCGGGTTCAAAACGACGGAAGCCTCAAAATTGGAATGCCTGCGGAAATGTGGCTTGGGCAATCCAATAAATAAAGAAACGTGAACGACCTAAAAGCGAATCCAAAGTCGGAGACCCACGCAATGGGAATATCGGTACGTCATGTCAGCAAATCCTACGGGAAGGTCGATGCCTTGGTCGATGTATCGTTCGAGGTGCATCCGGGAGAAATTTTTGGTTTGATAGGTCCTGATGGGGCAGGGAAAACCACCCTTTTCCACATCCTCACCACATTGCTCCTGCAAGATCAAGGGCAGGCCACAGTGGCCGGTTTCGACGTGAACAACGACTACAGATCGATTCGCGGCCAAGTGGGCTATATGCCGGGTCGTTTTTCGTTATACCAAGATCTTACGGTAGCCGAGAACTTGAATTTCTTTGCCACAATTTTTGGAACCACCTTGGCGGAAAATTACGATTTGATCAAAGAGATCTATGTACAGATCGAGCCCTTTAAAGGGCGACGGGCCGGAAAACTATCCGGGGGGATGAAACAGAAACTGGCCTTGTGCTGCGCCTTGATACACAAACCCAAAGTTCTTTTTTTGGATGAGCCGACTACGGGCGTCGATCCCGTTTCCCGCAAGGAATTCTGGGATATGCTCAAAAGGTTGCAATTGAAAGGCATCACCATTTTGGTTTCCACCCCCTATATGGACGAAGCGGCACTTTGTGATCGGATGGCCTTGATGATGAACGGTAAAATATTGCAGATCGACACCCCCCAGGCAATCGTCTCCTCCTTTCCCTTTATAATCTATAATGTCAAAACTGCCGAAACCTATCGCCTGATAAAGGATTTGGCTGGCTATGCCAAAACGCACAGCGCCTATCCCTTTGGCGAGTACCTCCATTTTACAAGTAGCGCCAATGATTTTAAGGCCGGGGAGTTGGTCGCGTACCTCAAAGAAAAAAAGCACAAACAAATAGTGGTATCAGAGACCCAACCGTCCATTGAGGACACTTTTATGGAACTTTCCAAACAGCCAAAAACGGTTTCCAATGAACAATGATCATGCCATAAAGGTGAAAAACCTGACCAAGATGTTCGGGGATTTCACCGCCGTCAATGATATTTCCTTCGAGGTCGGCAAAGGGGAGGTCTTCGGTTTTTTGGGTGCCAATGGTGCGGGCAAGACCACCGCCATGAAGATGCTCATCGGCATTTCAAGGCCAACTTCCGGGGAGGCGACCGTGGCCGGTTTCAACATTAAGTCCCAGGCCGAAAAAGTAAAGCGGAACATTGGCTATATGAGTCAGCGGTTTTCACTCTATAACGATCTCACCATCAAAGAGAACATCACATTTTTTGGGGGTATCTACGGACTTCCCAAAGCGGCCATCAAGGAAAAGACCGAAGCCTTGATCGAAGCGTTGGGACTGTTCGACATGGCCAACAATTTAGTAGGTTCGCTCCCCTTGGGCTGGAAACAGAAAGTGGCCTTCTCGGTGTCGCTTTTGCATGATCCCAAAATCATTTTTCTCGATGAACCCACAGGTGGGGTAGACCCCATTACCAGAAGGCAATTTTGGGAAATGATCTACAGGGAAGCCGATCGGGGCAAAACCATCTTCGTGACTACCCATTATATGGATGAGGCAGAATATTGCGATCGGGTTTCCATTATGGTCGCCGGTAGGATAGAGGCATTGGACACCCCAAAAAATCTGAAGATGAAGTACCAGGTCGAATCCATGAACCAAGTGTTCTTGAAGTTGGCCAGAAATATTGAATGAAGCCATTGCGATGAAAAGATTTCTAGGATTCATAAAAAAGGAGTTTTACCATATCTTGAGGGACAGGCGTTCCTTGTTCATCCTTTTTGGCATGCCCATAGTTCAGGTAATGCTTTTTGGTTTTGCGATCACCAATGAGATCAACAAAGTGGCCATCGCCGTCTTGGATCAGACCAAGGATGCCACTACCTTGGAAATCATCAATAAGATTTCAACTTCAAAATATTTTGAGATCAAAGACTTGATCAGTGATGAAAATGCGATCGAATCCACTTTCAAAAAAGGGCAAATCAAGGCAGTGCTGAATTTTGAGCCCGATTTTGGCAAAAAGTTGGTCGCAGGGAACAAAGCGACCGTTCAAGTCATTGCCGATGCCACCGATCCGAATACGGCCAACACGATCAGCAATTACTTAAGCGCCATTCTAAATTCTTACCAGCAACAATTGAACGAAGAGGCGCCTTCGAATTTTGAGATTGTTTCCAAAACACGTTTGGTATATAATCCTGAACTCAAAGGGGTCTTTATGTTCGTGCCCGGGGTAATGACCGTCATCTTAATGCTGGTCTCGGCCATGATGACTTCGATATCCATCACGCGTGAAAAAGAATTGGGTACCATGGAAGTGCTCCTGGTATCGCCCATAAAACCCTTTCAGGTCATCATCGGCAAGGTGGTGCCCTACATTTTTCTATCCGTCATTAATGCAGCGATTATCATCTTGTTGAGCATTTTTGTTTTTGCCATGCCGGTGCAGGGAAGTCTTGTGCTGTTGGGTCTGGAAAGCGTGCTTTTCATTATCAATGCCCTCTCGCTTGGTATCCTGATTTCCACCATCTCGGCCACCCAACAAACGGCCATGATGATTTCACTCATGGGATTGATGCTGCCCGTGATATTGCTCTCCGGCTTCATTTTTCCCATAAGCAGTATGCCCTTTGTCCTGCAGTTACTCAGCAACATCATTCCGGCCAAATGGTTCATCATCATTTTAAAGGGAATCATGCTCAAGGGGGTTGGCCTGGCCTTTTTATGGAAAGAGACGCTCATTTTATTGGGGATGACCCTTTTCTTTATTGTTCTGAGTATCAAGAATTATAAAATCCGTTTGGCATAATGAGAACGATAAGCTACATCGTACAAAAGGAATTCAGGCAAATCTTTAGGAACAAGGCCATGCTGCCCATCATTTTTGTGATGCCGTTGATCCAATTGATCGTGCTATCGAATGCAGCCACCTTTGAGGTCAAGAACATTACCTTCGGTTATATTGACCACGACAAGTCTTCTTTCTCGCGGGAATTGTTGGAGAAGTTCGCCGCTTCGGATTATTTTTTAATGGTCGCGGATTATCCATCAGCAACAATGGCGGCTACGGCCATGTCGCAAGGAAAGGTCGATGTGTTTTTGCAAATACCGCCCTATTTTGAACGCAATTTGCTGAAGAACAACCAGACCGATGTCTCTGTGACCATCAATGCGATCGATGGCGCTGCGGCAGGGGTGGAAAGTGTTTATGTAAATCAGATCATCCAACAATTCAACCAGAAGGCCCGAATGCAATTCACGTCGCACTTCGGTATCGGTTTTAAGCCAATGAGCATTGAAACCATTCCCTCCTTTTGGTACAATGAAACCTTGAATTATAAGACCTTTATGGTGCCCGGAATACTCGTATTGTTGGTGAGTATGATCACCCTTTTCCTCTCCGGGATGAACGTTGTTAGGGAGAAGGAAATCGGGACACTGGAGCAAATTAATGTAACGCCAATCAAAAAATACCAATTTATTATCGGTAAACTGTTCCCTTTTCTGATCTTGGGCTTGGTGCTGCTCACCGTGGGACTCATCATTGCCAAGCTGTTGTTCAGCATCCCCATCTTGGGCAGTATGTTGTTGATGTATGCCTACACCACAATTTATATTTTGTTGATCTTGGGCATTGGCCTGTTCATTTCCAATTTCACCGATACCCAACAACAGGCCATGTTCATCTCTTGGTTTTTCATGGTCATTTTTATTTTGATGAGCGGGCTTTTTACTCCAATAGAGAGTATGCCGCAATGGGCACAGACCCTAACAGAATTCAATCCCATCAAATATTTTGTGCAGGTCATGCGGATGGTGATGTTGAAAGGGGCGGGGCTATCCGATATCTATCCACAAGTCATCAAAACCCTAGTCTACGCCTTGATCATGAACGGTTTGGCAGTTTATAGTTACAAGAAGATCACTTAGCGAAAAAAAGCTACCTTTAAAAGAACCAAAAGGTTGGGGAAGTTGTTTTTGAAACAAATTATTATGCTGTATGGCGACGAAAGCCGACATCGTTGATCGTAATGATATTGCATTGTTGGTGCGGACATTTTATGCCAAAATCCGGACGGATGCCGTGTTGGGCCCCATCTTTAACCAGATCGTTATCGATTGGGAGCCTCATTTGGAATTGTTGACCGATTTTTGGGAAACCCAGCTTTTCTTGAAAAGGAAATATTTTGGGAATCCGGTCACCGCGCATCAAGAAGTCGATGACAAGATGCAGCATACGATTACCCCAGAGCACTTTGGCTTATGGATGAACCTTTGGTTTGCCACGATCGACGAACTTTTCGAAGGGGAAACCGCATATATTGCAAAGAACAGGGCCCAGAAGATGTCGACCATGTTGTATTTAAAGATCTATGAACATCGAAGGGAAGGCTAAAAATCTTTGCGTTTGGCCTTATAGGCCAGTCTCCACAAGGGCAAAATGGTCCATGCCAACAGCATCGCAACAGAAATCATCAAGCCATGGTCCGTGCCGAAGAATTGCTTGAAAACGGCTCCTGTATAACCCATCAATGCTGAGATGTCTAGTTTGAGGAGGATGAGCGTCCTTGACAGATCGATCGGGTTGAACATGGTGGCTACCAAGGAATAAGAGTCCAACGGATATTCCTCAAAAACGATGAGCGACATCAAAAAAAGGCCATCGTAGACCACGGCCAAAAAAAGCCAGAGCAACACGGCATACCCGAATCCCTTAATCCTGTTCTCGTTCGACAAGGCGATGTTAAAGGCCAGGGCCGTAAAGATCATGGTAAGGAAGGCGCCGGTGGTCAAGAGCAGTGAAAAATCCCAGATCGCGTTGCTTTTCAAAAGTCCGTAGAGCACAAAAGGAATGCCCAATCCCAAGGTCAAGCTTAGGGTCAGCGAGCCGGCGACCCCAAAATATTGGCCCAAAAATATCGATGATCTTTTGAGGGGCTGTGCCAATAAAAGTTCGGTGAATTCTTTGGAATTGTAGAAATACATGACCCCAAAGATGGTGCCTATCAGCGGTACCAGCACGATGATAACGTTCATCAGGGTGATTACCGCTTTGGAAAGGTCATTGTTCAAGAACAACAGCATAAAGCCAAGGGCCAGATAAAACAAAAAGTACACATAGCTCCAACGACTACGTATCAGGTCATAGAAACTGTATTTTAGAATCTTAAGCATCGGCAGGGGTTGTTGCTATGGCGGCAATGGCATGCTCGAAATCGACTTGTCCGGTCTTCTTCATCAAGGCTTGCTTGGTACCCATAAAATATATTTTACCTTCCAACAGGTAAACGATTTCGTCGGCCATTTCTTCCACGAATTGCATGATATGCGAGGTCACCAGAAAGGTTTTGCCCTTGCTCTTTTCCACCATGATCAGTTCTTTAAGGCGGAGCAGGGAGGCGGGATCCAGGCCATTGGTGGGCTCATCCAATATGATGAGCGGGCTATCGAACATAAAGGTCAGCACAATATTTACCTTTTGTTTGGTGCCCCCCGATAGGGTGCCCAGTTTTTTGTCCAAAAATGTTCCGAGACCAAACATTTCAATGAGTTTGTCGGCCTCGCTCGGTTTCTGTCTCAGGTCCTGTATCATACGGATCAATTCCTTGACTTTAAGATTGCCGGGAAAGTTCGCAATTTGTGGGAGATAGTCGATATGCTGCCGATATTTCCAATTTTTACGGATCGATTTTCCGTCCACCATAATGGAGCCCTTGTTTGGTACCACCATGCCCAAAATACTTTTGATCAAGGTTGTTTTTCCAGAACCGTTGGGCCCTAAGACAGCAAATATGCCGCCCCCGTCTATCATAAGATCTACTCCGGAAAGCACTTCGTTTTTGCCGAATTTTTTATGCAGGTTTTCGATCTGGATCATAGGAGCCTTTTCATGAGCGGGTTGGCATCGAACAGTTTGTCAGGGGTAAATACCGGGGAGACCTTTTCTGAAAAATCTATAATATCCATAAAGAGACTTCTGAGCAGGATGATGGTTTCCGGAGTACGGTTCACAATATAGGAAAACAATTTCACGGGGCGATAAGGCACATCCCCAATACCGTTTTTATCCAGGTCGTAGCCGGTATAACCGCTCCAAAAATTTTCATCGAACAACATTGTCGTTCAGCTTGCTGTTATATGACAGGTCGAAGGAGTTGTACAAAAAATTGTTGTTTCTGAAAACGTTTTCATAGCAGGCACCCCTTACCTTTATGGCCCAACCATTGTTGATGAAATCGTTGTTGGTATAATGAACACGGTTTGATCCTTCGATGGTAATACCGACGCTGTTTTCCTCAAAAGAATTCCCGACGATTTCCGCATCGTTGATCTCTTTTAATAGTAGGCCATAAGAGTTGGTGCCCCAGTTTTTCCTGAAGTTGTTGTTGCGCATTTTTATGTTTTTCGAGAACATGACGGCCACGCCCGAACCGTTGTTTTCAAAAGAGTTGTTCTCGTAAACATCGTTATTGGAGAACATGAAGTGTAGCCCGTAGCGCACATTCTTGGTACTGGTGTTGTTTATAATGTTGATATTGTCGGAGAATTCAAGGTAGATTCCGTCCCTCACCTTTTGAACCGTATTTTGAACCACTTCGATATTTTGGCAGTACCACAATTGAATGCCATTGCCTGAATTGAACTCCTCTTCCGCATCCCCTAAAATTTGGTTATGGTATACCCGGCCTTGCTGAGCTTTTTCCAGATATATGCCAAAGAATAGTCTTTCCAATACCATGTTCTGAATTAAAAAATCCTTGCTTTTGATGACCCGTATCGCCGCAAAATCTGTGGTATAACTGGTACCTACATTGATGATTCTTAATCCATCCACCGTTACATGGTCCGAAATGATGGTGATTATCTCTCCCTGGTCTTCCCCATCGACCACGGGTAGGTCCTCGCCCAACAAGGTCAAGGGCTTATCCAAGAGGATGTTGAATTCTTTATAGACCCCCTTTTTAATCAATACGGTGTCGTAGGCCGAAGCAGCGGCAACGCCTTCTTTTATCGATTTAATGGGACAACTGGGGCAGACTTCAATAATATTGCCCCAAAGGGCATTTCCCATCAAGATCGTTCCTATCAAAAGAAGTAAGCGAGGTCTCCCCATTAACGGATGATTATGAATTTGCTATTGGAAAGGGCTTCAACCCAATGGGCTGTTTCCTTGGGAAAGTTGAAATGCTGCTGTGTTTTGAGGTGGAATTTTTTTTGATCGATATGAAAGTTGATATCACCTTCCAAAACGATCAATTGGGCTTCGGTAGGGGAGCTATGTTCCGGAAAAATGCCCCCTTTTTCAAGCGTGATGCCCAAGATTTCGTAGGCATCTGTCTTTGCCATTTTCAAAACCTTTAGTGACTGGTATGGTTGTTCCTTGAATCGGTCGTCGATTTCGTACATAGTCGTGTCTTGGATAAAGCTATGAATTAATACACTGCTGCTGTTTATTTAAACCGTTCCTGCAGCTCGTCCCAGCTGAACAGTTCACCGGGATGCCCGGTTTCGGCCATCACGGCTTCTTCTTTGTTGGAAAAAGCGGAAAGGAATCCCCCCATGGGACTGGGAATGGCATTGCTGATGAGGAAGGTCGAATGCTTCGCATCGACCAATACCCCGGGATCATTATAATCGGCCACCATAAATAGCGCAATTTGGGACCCCTCTTCCTCTTTAAGCTGGTTCATCATGCATTCGATCGAGTCGAACTTATGCACTTTCCCTTTTTTGGTGACAAATTCTGCGGCATGTTGTTGGTCAACGATGGTCATACTGCAGAAATGACATCCGTCGGTACCATAGGCGATGGGTTCCGGAGCCACCTTACAGGAGATGGAAGTGCACAACAAGGCGATGGACATTACATAATACATTACGGATTTCATGCTGCAACCTTAGAGTTTATCTTCTTTTTTTCGTTTTTCCCGACCCAGTAGGCAACAAAACCAAGGCCCATTCCCAATGCCAAACAATAGGCCCCGGGTTGGGGGTAGGAATGCGCCTTAAAGTTCAGGATGTCTTTTGTACCGAACAAGGGGGGTTGAAAACCCATTACCGATCCATCGGGGTTGGTAAATTTCATGATTGCCTTTGGGTCAAGGTCATGTCCATAATCGTGCTCCCACAGATAAAAGTCGTACAAACCGGCGGCACTTAGGACCACCATCAAAATAAACCAATAAAGGAACCATTTATGATTGGCCTTAAGGGCGATGATCAGCCCGATGATGGTCGTGGTGATGATACCTATCGGAAATATCTTGAATTCCGGAATGGCTTCGGGAATAAACTTCATGCCCACGTAATGGTTCATCAGGTTGATATTCTTGATGTCATGGGGATTGGCATCCGCAAAGTCATTGATATAAATGTCCATCCCTAGAGGTATTGGATATTGAGGTGCTTCCAAGGTAATGTTCCAAAGGGGAAAAACGAATAGCAACAATGGCAACAAAGCACCCAAAAACATGATGATCCGTGATTTCTTCATCGTATAGCGATTAATGTTTGATTAAAAAGCGGGAAGGTCTGGGAACACAACCCGCTTTTAGTTCGAAAAAAGTACACTTCAAGGATTGAATCAATCGCCCAAAGTCCATGTAAGATCTGTGTTCGAGCCAGCAGGGGAAACCCTTACGTACCCTTGCATTTCCTGATGGAGTGCGGAACAAAAATCGGTGCAATAAAATGGCCATACCCCAACCTGCTTGGGCTCCCATACAAAGGTTTCGGTTTGCCCCGGCATGATCAAAAGTTCCGAAGTATTGGCGCCAATAATACTGACTCCGTGGGGCACATCATAATCCTGTTCCAAGTTGGTGACATGAAAATAGACCTTGTCGCCTACTTTGACACCCTCAATGTTATCAGGATTGAAGTGACTTCGGATCATCGTCATATAAATGTGCACTTCGTTCCCATCGCGTTCAACCTTCACATTGGCATCGGAAGTCGTGGCATAGGGATGTCTATTATCCCCTAGTTCAAAGATTTTCCTGGACCTGGCCGTGAGTTTTTCGGCTGGTATGCCCGCTGCGTAATGGGGCTCTCCAATGGTGGGAAAATCTAAAAGGAGCTCCATTTTTTCGCCGGTAATATCATATAGCTGAGCCGATTGGGTGACCTCGGGACCCGTGGGCAAATAACGGTCTTTGGTGATCTTGTTCATGGCCACGACGTATTTGCCAAACGGTTTTCTTGAATTTCCTCCCGGAATCATCAAATGGCCGACCGAATAATAACAGGGCTGTCGATCGATGACTTCCCAACTGCCCACATTCCATTTGACCACTTCAGAAGAGATAAAGAAGGTGGTATAGGCGTTTCCTTTTTCGTCAAATTCGGTATGAAGTGGTCCTAAACCTCCACTTTTTACGGTACCTGCAAGAACATCCTCGAATTTCAAGATGGGGATGCCGTAGGCTTCTCCGTCGAATTTTTTGCCTTCAATGGCGGCCAACATCTTGGTAAAGGAATGTACGGTTAGATCTGCCGACAATTTTCCGTTTCCTACGATATATTCTCCGGTTGGGTCTACATCGCAACCATGGGGCGATTTAGGCGTTGGGAGGAAATATACGGCTCCAGGAACATCGACCGGATTCACCACCAATACCTCTTTCATCATAGTGGAAGTGGCCGAATGCGTATCATCATTATACACATTATGGGCATAGTTGGCCGGCATTTTGGTGCCGCCGCCACCATTCACATATTCCTCTATTTTTTTCCAGTTGACGGCCGCGATAAAATCCTTGTCATTTTGCGAGGCATTGACTTCCAGAAGGGTATTCGCCTCCTCGGTATTGTAAGTCGTAAAGAAGAACCATCCGTGTGATGCTCCCCTACCTGGATGCGACAAATCATAATCAAATCCGGGCATCAACAATTGAAACTTAATATCCATTCTTCCATCCTCTGGATCTACACTTATAAAGGAAAGTGCGCCCTTGAAGTTGCCTTTGTAATCTTTAATAGGCATGTCTTTTTGGGGTATCGGAACCGAAAACCTGGTACCCGCAACAACATATTCCGTATTTTCGGTAACAAATGAGGAACTGTGGTTTCCTGCACTATTGGGGATTTCAAGGATTTCTGTGGTTTCGAAAACACTGAGGTCAATCTTTGCGATCCGCGGGGTATTGTTCCCGTTGATAAATACATAACGGCCATCCAATTCCCCGGCGGTCTGAGAGATGTCGGGGTGGTGCGCATCATCCCATGGAACAAAACCGTAAGAGGTGTTCAACATCGGTTTGGTCTCTTCATTATATCCCCATGCTTTTTCCGGATCTTGCGAAAAAACTGGTATTACTTTAAAAAGTCTTCCAGAGGGGAGTCCGTAGACCGATAATTGTCCACTAAAGCCACCGGAGATAAAGGCGTAAAATTCATCGTGTTCCCCCGGGGCCACATACACCCGCTCCGCGGCATTGGAAGACAATGCCCCATTTGTGGTCTTACTTTTAGGTTGGCAACCTACAAGGCTCAGGCCTATACAGGTAAATAATATGTAACGTAGCTTTTTCATTTGTTTGATTTTATTATTTTCAGTGGTTATTACTTTTATTGGGATGGGGGCAGGATGACCTTGTCAACGACATGCACTATGCCATTTCCTGCGGGGATACTTGCAATGATTTTGGCACCTCCGACAAAAACATCGTCACCAATGACTTCGACGGTGGTATTTTGGTTGTCGGCCTGTCCCAGTTTTTTAAATTTCTTCAAAAATTCCTTGCTATAGTTCCCAGGCGTTACGTGATGCTTCAGGATATTGGCCAGCGCTTCCTTGTTTTCAGGTTTCAAAAGATTTTCCACCGTTCCTTCGGGCAAGGCATCGAATGCCTCGTTGGTAGGGGCAAAGACCATCAAAGGGCCGGTATTTACCAGCACGTTCTCCAATTCGGCGGCCTGTACAGCGGCGACCAAAGTAGTATGATCGGGAGAGGATATAGCGATGGAAAGGACAGTGGGCTTGGATACGTCATCTTCGATAAAAGCTTGCCCCTGTTTGTGGGTTTCCTCTGTTACGGCTTCTGATGATGCGGCATCGGCCGCGCCTGTTTTGGTTTCGTTTTTACAGCTGACCGAGATTACCATGAGGCAAGCCGCGCCCAATAGAATATTGATTTTGTTGGTTGTTTTCATGTGGTTGGTTTTTAAAGCGTTCTAAAATATTCGAGTACTGCTCTGGCCTGTGCTTCGGTGAGATTTTGGTTCGCCATCGGCGATCCATTGAACTCCACCAATAGTTCCTTGGCCAAAGGGTCTTCCTTAACCATGGTATCGGGATTCAAGATCATGTTCATCACCCATTCCGGACTGCGCCTTTGGAGGATGCCGTTCGGTGCCGGGCCGATGAACTTTTTGCCGATCCTATGGCAAGCCATGCACATTTGATCGTACACCGTTTTCCCTTCGGCCGCCATGGCCTGATCGATTTCCGCATTCAAGGTCACCGATTTGACCGGTCCCACGCCTTTGTTGGATAGATCGATTCGTTCCGAGGCCTTAACCGTGTTGGTTTCCACAACATCGACCTTTTGTTCGGTGGCAGTCTTTTGCCTTTCCACACTGAATCCTTCTTTTTTGGTTTCCTTTTCACCGCAGCCGAGGAGCAGCACGGAAAAAAGGATCAACAGATGGTAGTTGTTCATTTTCATTTTGATGGGTTGTTTTGAATTTTGAACCAAAAGTAGGTGTGGGGTAGAAAAAAAAATATGATAATTATCATAATAAAAGACAAAAAGGTCTTTTAATATTTATTTATATTTGTGGGTACAATTGAAACATGCTTTCCAATTCTTCCAAATACGCTTTAAAAGCGGTCTTATATCTTGCCGTACATGCAAATGCCGACCATAAAATTGGGGCCAAGGACCTGGGGAAGCCCATCAACGTTCCAAGAGCCTACTTGTCCAAGTTATTGCAGGAGTTGAGCAGACATCAGCTGGTATCCTCGGCCAAGGGTCCGCATGGCGGATTTTATTTAAGCGAGGAGAACCTGAAGGTGCATCTGATCGACATCATCAACGTGCTTGACGGGGAGGATCGGTTGACTTCCTGTATGCTCAGTTTGGAGAAATGCAATGCGGATCATCCATGTCCGATGCATAAGCTATTGGGCAATACCAAGACCAATTTCCTGCAGCGATTGGAGACTACCACGGTGGCCGATTTGGTTTCGGACATTGAAAATGGCATCTCATTTTTACCGCTATAATCCAAAGGCTTGGCGCCCTGAGACAAAAAGTCAAGGAATCCTGCTAAAATAAATAAGGGGCGGTATGACCCATCCCCTTATTGAAGTATGTTATTCTTGCCAGTAGTTTTATATCTTAAAGGTCACCACCGGAATTTTAGAGTGATTGGCAATGTCCTCACCTATGCTGCCCATAAAAAAGTGGGAAAGGCCCTTTCTTCCATGGGTAGGTATTCCTATGGCATCGGCACCATTGGCCATGCTGTAGTTCAGGATGCCGCTCTCCACGGTATAGTCATTGTAAATCTTAACTTCCTTGCCGACTTTGGCCTTCATCAAGAAATGATTGATGCGTTCATAGGCATCCTTGGTGCTCAGAAAATCATCTCCCGGGGTATTGATATAGACCAGGTCGAGTGTTGCCGACAACATTTCGGCAAAGGCTTTGGCCTTTTGAAAAGCGACAATGCCCTCATCCTTGAAATCACTTGCGAACACAAAACGATCTACTTTAAATTCTTTGAGCTCTTCTTTGATCACAAGTACCGGAATGTTTGCATTGCGCACCACTTTCTCGGCATTGGATCCCACGAATATCTCTTTCAGGCCATCGCTGCCATGAGACCCCATAACCACTAGATCGGCACCATGCTGTTCGGCTACGTCGTTGACCTCGCTGAACACTTTGAAATGTTTGATGATTGGGGTCACGGTAATGCCCTTGAGGTAGGGTTTGTTCAAAAATTCGTTGAATCTCTTTTCCGCCATTTTCAGCAGGAACACCGTTTGTTCAGGATGGAAACCCTCCGAGGATGAAATAATGGCCTGGTTCAGCTCGAGCATATGGAGCGCCAAGATTTCTGATTGATGTTTTTTGGCCAGGGAAGCGGCCACTTTCAAGGCGTATTCACTTTGTTCTGAAAAATCGACTGGCACGATTATTTTTTTCATGGGTAAGGGTTTTAAGGTTGTGAATGATTAAATGGTCATCGAAAACAATTGGGTTTCCGGTGATCTTCTTTGTAATAGAACGTCAAAAGCCATACAGATATTTCGAATGAAAGGACGTCCTTTTTGGGTGACCTGAATCTTGTTGGGTGTTATTTCCACCAATCCATCGCGTTCCACTTCCTTCAATTTTTCCAAGACGTTCCCCAAATCGGAAAATTTTTCAGCTTCATGATGCCAAGAGGTTTCAAAACGGCACATCAGATTCAGTATATGTTGCCTGATGGTACGATCTTCTTCCGTAAGGATATGCCCTCTATAAATGGGGATGATATCATTGGCGACCAAATGCTGATATTCCTCCAAGCCCTTTACGTTCTGTGCAAAACTGTACCAGCTATCGCTGATACTGGAAGGCCCAAGGCCTATCATCAGTTGCGTTTTGGAGGCCGTATAGCCCATAAAATTTCGATGTAATCGCTTCTTTTGCATCGATACGTAAAGGTCATCGGTTTTAAGGGCGAAGTGATCCATTCCTATTTCATCATAACCTACTTGGGCCAGCAATTCTTTTCCGGTTTCGTATTGTTTTCGTTTTTCATCGGGGGAGGGAAGATCGGAATCGTTAAACCCCCTTTGGCCATTTCCTTTTAACCAGGGTACATGGGCATAGCTGTAAAAAGCCAGCCTGTCGGGCATCAATTGCTTGGTTTTGGAAATGGTTTCTTTGATATGGTCGAGGGTTTGGAAGGGCAGTCCGAAGATGATGTCGTGCCCCACTGATGTATAACCGATTTTCCTGGCTTGTTCGGTCACTTTTTTCACCGCCGCAAAAGTTTGTTTTCTATTGATGGCGTGCTGCACGGTTTCATTGTAGTCCTGGACCCCAAAGCTCACCCTTGTGAACCCTAGATCATATAAAGTCTGCAAATGGTCGCCAGTGGTATTGTTGGGATGCCCCTCAAAACTAAATTCGAAATCCAACGCCCGATCGGCCCGCTTAAAAATTCCATCAATAAGCATAGCTAGGTGCTCCGCGGAAAAAAAGGTCGGCGTACCGCCGCCCAAATGCAATTCCTTGATGATTGGCCTTGCCTTGAAAAGTTCGCAATACAATTTCCATTCCTGCAGTACTGAGTCGATATAGGGTTTTTCCATATCATGCCGCTTGGTGATGCGTTTATGGCAGCCGCAAAAAGTGCACATGCTCTCGCAAAACGGTAAGTGGAGGTAAAGGCTGATGCCTTCTGCAGTATTGCTTTCCCCAAAACTTTGCTGTAAGGTCGCTTTCCATGCCTTTCCAGAAAAGGTTTCCATATTCCAATAAGGTACCGTGGGGTAGCTAGTATATCGTGGCCCTGGAACATTATATTTTTGGATAAGGGTACACATGGGCATACATTTGATTTCCACAAAATTAGGCCGCACATTTAGTGCAGACTATGATAAAAGTCATGTTCCCCATCTTGAAAACAGGCCCATTGGAGGCAAATCAGATGTCATTGCTTGCCCGTTGCCAACAAATGACAAAGGTTTATGGCCGTTCGATTCATGGGGTCTGCGAAATCATCCCTCACCATAAATGTCTTTGAGGCGTTGTTCTTGTCCAAATTCATCCCTGACCATAAGATCGTATCGAATTCGAATCGGGGTGCCGATGGGCGCATTGTAATAAATGATCCATGCATCCGATTCCTTGGTACCGATACAGCCATTGGAATAGGCCTTTCCCAAGGTTTCCGGGTTGGTGGTGGGGTGGATCATCTGGCCATTGCGAACCCCATCGATTTCTGTATCAATAAAGGGGATTTGCGGTAAAAGAGTCGTCAGGTCATCGTCCCTTCGTGTCACATGATACTGCTTCCCATCGACAGGATTATAATAATCCGGGTTTTTCACGTATCCGACAATTTTCCCTCGACCCGTCAAGGTTCTCAGATCGGTAATACGATCACCGAAGGCCAAATAGCGTTTCTTGTTTTGCCCAACCCGCACAGGAAAGGTAAAAAGCAATACACTATCGCGATAAATTCGCATCTTGAATTCAGGGATGTTGACATCGATCGAACGGTGAGCCAATTCATTTTGAAGGCGTATCGCCGATATCGAATCGGGAAGTATCAATGGGTTGCCTTTGGGAAGGGCTATCAGTTTCTTTTGGTTGTATACAAATGAATCCCTTGCTTTCATGCGATAATAATCCGTGCTGGTCAAAGTATCGATGATCCAAGGGTTGGCGCTGACCAGGAGATGCTCGGTCAATGGATAGGGTACCAGGGATTCGTACTGGGTGATCAAAGAATCGATATACTTAAAATAATTGCCGACCAGGATGTCTTTCGAAAGATCGATTTTTTTGGGTAGTACCAACCTTTTTAGGGGATGCGGAACCGCTGCGTTGAGCGGGTCGTCAATGATCGGAACCTTTGGGATTTGGGCCAATACAAAGGGAACATAAAATAAGGATACAACAATGGAAAAAAAGGTGGTGTTCATCAATCGTGATCTTGCCATATTGGTATTTTGGTTGATAATTCTAAGGCTTTCAAGCTTCGAATGGAGCCAAGTTGGAAATGATGTCCAAATGTAATCCAAGGGCTGTCTGCCGCAAATGATATGAATCAGGTCCGTATGGGTGTGGTTTCGCCCAACCACCAGCGCGTTTTGATTGGTTTTTTCACGAGCCCGAATTTTTTAACGGCATGAATTTTTAGGTGGTGCACCATTTCATCGACCGAATCGGTGAGGAACAATAGCTTCATATCTTCTTGGTCAATGCTTTCATTTTTTGCCATGATCTGGATATGTTGGTACAGCTCTTTGTGGTATTCTTTCCCGAAAAGGACAACAGGAAAATGCTTGATCATTTTGGTCTGAATCAAGGTCAACGCTTCGAAAAGCTCATCCAAGGTGCCAATGCCCCCGGGCATCACAACAAAGGCAAAGGAGTACTTCAACAAGATGAACTTTCGCACGAAGAAGTAGGGGATATCGATCCATTTATGGAGATAGGGGTTGGCCTGTTGTTCGCGGGGCAGCACTATATTACAACCTATGGAGTACCCATTGTTCAAATAGGCGCCCTTATTGGCTGCTTCCATAATGCCTGGACCGCCACCGGTCATCACGGCAAACCCAAGTTCCGACAAGGCCTTTCCCACTTCTTCGGCCTGTTTGTAGTATAGGTTGTCGGGTTCGAACCTGGCCGATCCAAAAACGGTGACGCAGGGTCCTATGAAGTGCAATTTTCTAAAGGCCCGGATAAAATTGTATTGTACCTTAAAGGTGAACCATAGTTCTTTGAACCTGTTGCGTGGTCCTTCCAAAAAAGTACGTTCCTCACTGAGGTAAAATCCGTTCTTATTGCGATTGTCATGGTTTGTCATACCTATTGTCTGGGTTATTTTATATGGAATACTGAATATCGACGTGCCAAAGATGACGAAGCGCCTCCTTTTTTGGTATGATATTGGTCATTTTTAAACCTTTCGATCCGCTTTATATTTGAGCATGTCCGACAATCGATCTGCAATGGTTTTGCAAAGGCAAATGGCCGACCGGATAAAACGGTTTTTTGTCCAAATCGGGGACCTGTCGTATTTTGCGGCCCGTTTTTTCAAGGAAGCCTTCAAGAGGCCATTTGAATTTAAAGAATTGCTTCGGCAATGCTATCAGATGGGCAACCGATCTTTGGTTTTGGTAGGGGTGACCGGTTTTATCATCGGTCTTGTACTCACCTTGCAATCGCGACCAACCTTGATCCAATTCGGTGCTGTTTCCTGGATGCCCAATATGGTTGGTATTTCGATAGTACGCGAAATAGGACCTGTGATCACGGCACTAATATGTGCCGGGCGCATTGCTTCGGGCATAGGGGCCGAGTTGGGTTCGATGCGCGTTACCGAGCAAATCGATGCCATGGAGGTTTCCGGCACCAATCCGTTTAAATATTTGGTGGTGACCCGAATTTGGGCGACCACTTTGATGCTGCCCTTGTTGGTTGTTTTTGGCGATTTGGTGGCCCTATATGGTTCTGCCTTGGTCGAGAACCTAAAAGGAGATGTTTCGTTTCAACTCTATTTCAATACGGTTTTCGATGCATTGGAATTTGGTGATTTGGTACCGGCGACCATCAAATCGTTCTTTTTTGGATTTACCATTGGTTTGGTAGGTTGTTACAAGGGCTATTACAGCGACAAAGGTACTGCAGGCGTTGGCTTTGCCGCAAATACCGCAGTGGTGGTTTCCTCATTGTTGTTGTTTGTGGTCGACTTTATCGCTGTTTTTATTTCCGATATTTTCTACGAACTCTAAACGTATGGCAGCACAACAAATGACTTTGGAAAACAATAGCAATGATACTACCGGTCATGCGCCCCGGAGGGCTGTGATCAAAATCCGGGACGCTTACAAGAGCTTTGGCGACAACCATGTGCTTAACGGTTTTAACATGGTTCTAAATGAAGGGGAGAATCTCGTGGTAATGGGCAAGTCGGGCTCTGGCAAGTCGGTGATGATCAAATGCCTGGTCGGGCTCATGCAACCGGATCGTGGTTATATTGAGGTCATGGGAAAGGAAATTTCAACCTTAGACCAACAAACCCTTGATGAGCTCAGATCAGATATCGGTTTTCTTTTTCAGGGGAGCGCACTATACGATTCGATGACCGTAAGGGAAAATCTCGAATTCCCCATGCGGAGACATCGCGAAAAACTGGGAGCCGTTAACGATACTACCCCATTGGTTTTGGAAGCTTTGGAGAATGTAGGACTTGCCCATGCCATCGACTTGATGCCGGCCGAACTTTCGGGAGGTATGAAAAGAAGGGTGGCCCTGGCCCGTACCTTGATCTTGAAGCCGAAGATCATCCTGTATGATGAGCCCACCAGCGGCCTAGATCCCATTACGGCCAAAGAAATCATCGTATTGATGCGCAGCATCCAAAAAAAATATGGCACCTCATCTTTGATCATTACCCATGATGTAGATTGCGCTAGGGTGATCTCGGAACGGATGATCTTGTTGGTCGATGGCATCAACTATGCAGAAGGGAGCTATCAAGAATTATCACAATCGACCGATCCAAAAGTGGAAGCGTTTTTTAAAAAATAAGCATATGGCCAAAACAGCTTTAGAGAATTTAAAATTGGGGGTTTTTGTTGTACTAGGTACAATATTGTTGCTTTTTGCGGCTTACCTCATCGGGAACCGGCAAAATATGTTCGGCAAGACCTTTCCCCTCAGTGCCACCTTCAATAATGCCAACGGACTCCAAACCGGGAACAACGTTCGATTTTCAGGAATCAACGTGGGCACGGTCAGTAAGATAGAAATGATCAATGATACGACCATCATGGTGCACATGATCATCGAGGAAAAAATGCTCGACCAAATCAAAAAAGACGCAATCGCAACCATTGGTTCGGATGGCCTTGTAGGCAGTATGCTCGTCAATATTGTGCCGGGCAGGGGAGAAGCGGCCTTTATAAAACCGGGTGACGAACTGGAGTCTTACAGTAAAATTGCCACTCAGGATATGTTGAGCACCTTGAACGTGACCAATGAAAATGCGGCCATGTTGACATCCGACCTGTTGAATGTGACCCAATCCTTGATCAAAGGAAAGGGCACACTGGGCAAGCTGTTGAACGATACCCTTATGGCCAGTGATCTGCAGCAGACCATTGCCAATTTAAAACAGACCAGCAAACAGGCGAATTCGGCGATTTCGGAACTGAACCGAATGATCGGTAGCGTCGATTTCGAGAAGAGTGCTGCAGGGGTATTGCTGGCCGATACCGTTTCGGCGGAAAGAATGAGGAACATCATCCTACATCTTGAGCATTCGAGTATCGAGATCGATAAAATGAGCCAAGACATCCAAACGATGCTTGGAGAAGTCAAAGACGGCAAAGGTGCCATCAATTATCTGGCCACCGATACGCTTTTTGTCAAGCGGTTGGATGAGACGATGCAGCACATCGAACAGGGCACTGAACGATTCAATGAAAATATGGAGGCCTTAAAACACAACTTCCTCACCCGCGGTTATTTTAGGAAGTTGGAGCGGCAGAAAAGAAAAGAGGACCAAGAGAAAAATTGATTTTAAATTCCATTGCCCAATTCAATTTTTAGGATAAACAAGAAATCTAATTTACGGTCTTCAGGATTCGGCTATTTTGCAAAGACATCAAACCTGTGAAAAGGTAATGGTTGGTCAGAAACTATTTGGGCGCTAATTACCCCGGGATGGGTTTGTATTTTATGACCCATGTCAACATTCCAAAATTCGGCATATTGTTCATAAGGTGCTTTGTATTGGTCTTCCGGAACCCTTTTTATATCATTTTGGAAATATTTATGTTCGCAATGCTTTAAGGAAGTTCAAATATCTTTTTTGGGAAGAAATAGATCACGAAACCCCAAACCTCCTTGAAAGGCAAAGACAAAATACAGTAAAACGAAAAGGGTGTCGATAATGCCCGTGAACCAAAATGTCCTCGGAAAATCTTTCATAAAGCCCATGTAGCTATAAAGTTGAATGACATAGAACGTTCTTCCGAAGATGAGACAGCCTACATTGAACGCATATCTTTTTATATCGAATGAAGAAAAAAACTGTAAGTAGGCAAAGCACAGAAAGAAAGATCCGAGAAAAATGGAAAAGAATGGATCTATGGGTGGTTCATCAATTTTTCGCCCCGTACCTATGAAAAAGAGGTACATGATCCCGGCAATGGTATCCCAAATTCCGCTGAATACGAAGGTAATGGCCAATGGTCGCAAGGATTTTTTATTCATTGTGATACAATTTTTTCATTTGGCAATCTCCATTTTCCCTTCCAGAGAAGCAAAATCCCTAAGAGCGTCAAAACCAGCATCTGCCAGTTTTGCCCCAGGTATTCCCAGCCCTATCGTTCCTTCCAAGGTGTCCCGAACCTCATCAAAACAAACATGGTATACCGTTGAGACTGCCAAGCTTGCTGTACGTGACCAGATGTAGGCAAATACAATGGCGTGCATGATCGTTGGCACAAAACTTACGGTCAGCAGGATAGGTACGGAAACCACGGCATCATCACCGGCTTTTAAACCCATAATCACTAGAAATGGTAAATGCCATAGCCAAGTAATCAGTCCATGGATCAATAATGCCCTTCGATATCTGTATTTTTTCAGCAATCTGGGCAAAAGGTAACCTCGCCAACCCAGCTCTTCGCTGAAAGCCGGAATTAAAGTTACCAAAAAGCTTAACAAGAAAGTGGGAACAATGGTGTTGAAATTGGCATTAACAGGTGGGGTATACCAACCCATCAACCTTTCGGCCATACTTGGCAAAAGCCATAAAAATAGGGACAGCCCGAAAATATAAAGGTAAGCCCTTGGTTTCCCCCATTGCCAGCCTGCATTAGCAAATCCATCTCGAAATATATATTTGCCAGAGATGAAGGTGGCAACCGCCACCATGATCATAGCGACCAAAAGTATGGGTCTGAAGTTTTCGCCAAGAAAAAAATAGGCAATTTGAAAAGGCCAAGACATGCATATTACGATGAGCAAGTAAAGCCTCAATGAAAATGGTCTTCCCATAGTTTTTGTCCTCACTTTTAAAACGCCAGGTTTTGGTTCCATATTAAAGACAATACTCAATTGGAAACCAAAATTAAAATTAAAGGATTCGATTATTCGGGAATCCACTACAATAAACGATCGATCGGTATTTTAACCGATTTCCAGGACTTTGGCCCCTTCTTTTTTTTAAGCTCAACCAATGCCCTAGCGGCTCTGCACTTGAAACCAGATAATCATCACTAGTTTTTTTATGGTGCTTGCCATTGTACTGTTTGCAGTGGCCCCCGATTATTTCAAGATGTTGATCCGCTATTCCTCGTCTGGTACTTCTTTAAAAAAAAGACCAAAAAAACGGTTTTTGGCGGTGTCATACCGATTAAAGAACAGGTCGGCTTTTCGGGATAGCCCGTCCTCCATCAAATAGCTTATGGGTTCCAACACTTCAAAGGTTCTAAATACCTCCTTTGAGATGGCCATCAGGGGCAAGGCCAAAATCATGCCCGACACGCCCCACATATAACCGCCCAGAAAAAGTCCGAGGATAATGAAAAGAGGATTGATCTTGATGCTCGGCCCCATGACATTCGGGGTGATCAGATTGCCTTCGATTTGCTGTACCAGGATATAGAGCCCAATAACGGCCCATGGCTGCCAGAACGTATCGGAGACCATCAACATATAGCTAAATGGCAAGATGACGCCGATGGTGGTTCCCACATAGGGCATGATCTCAAGAAAACCCGCCAAAAAGCCCCAGAAAAAGGGATAGGGAACCCCTATTAACCAAAGTCCGGATCCGATCAAAAGACCAAGTATGATCACGACCAATCCCTGACCTACCATATACCGTTTGGTAAGTTTCTGTATTTGTTCGAAAAGGGCTTCCAGTTTTTCTCTTGCCCCCGGGTTTACTTGGGTAAGTATAAAGTTTTTAAATGCGGTTCGATAGAGGAGCAGGAAATAAGTGATCAGCACTACCAATATCATATTGACCAGCAGGGTAGTGCCCGATAATAGGCCGTCTTGCAGGAATCCGGATGAAAAATCGAGCGTGCCCGAAAAATTTTTGGACAACCACCGGGAAGAGGACTCCGGATCGATATGAAACTGAAGGTTGAACCAATCCATAAATTGCCCTGCAAAATAATTAACCCGTTCATGGAACGATGGGAGTTCGCTGAACAAAATCCTTGATTGATTGAAGAAAAACAAGATTACCGCGAACAAAGGCACCAACATGATCAAGAAAGAGAGCAAGATCGACACTATCCTATTACGTAATTTGCCCTCCAAAAAAGCAGCTAATGGCTTTAGCATCAAGGCAAAAAAAAACTGAAGAACAGGGGCACAAGGATTACCTGGGCTACTATCAACAGCCAGATAGTCAAGGCGAGCACGCTAAAAAAGTAGAATAAATTGGGAAGGTTGATGGTATATCCCTTCATGGATCAAAAGTTTATGGTTTGCCCTAGGTCTCTAAATCATCATTGTCAGACCCTAAAGATAATCCAGCGGTAAATAACAGGTCATGATAATGGTCAGTTGTTCCCGGAATAATGAGGAAGAATCTTCGTTTTAAAAGGCTATTGCTCATGAAGTCATTGTACCATACTGGTTAAAGCAATCTATAGGCGAGAATGGCCAATGCGATACAGAAGATGGTGGTGTAGATCAACTTGTTGTATTTCGCCAACCAGTTCGGCAAAAAAATATCAAAATTGTCTTTGGTAGAATCCGAATATTTGCGGGCCATGATGGTCAAGGGGCAAAACATCTTGAAAATAGCCAATACCAGCCCTTCCAGAAACACCAAGCCCACGCAGAGCCATACCCAAGCATCGATCTTGTTCGCGATCACGGCATATAACAAATAGAAGATCACGACGTTGAAGAACAACCATACTAAGGTGTGCACTATTTTGATCCAGAACAGTTTTCTTTCCTTCATGTTTGGCCATTGTGCAACAGGAATGATCCGTCGATCCCATTGCTATTGTTCAAAAAGCACTTCTTATCTTAATTTCATTCACGATTCCTTATCCTGCTTTCCAAACCACATGGCAAGTAATAGCATCGCCAAAGGAGCCGTAATCGTCCAGGGAATCGCCAAAAGCAATATCGTTTCCGAAAAGTTGGGATAAAAATAGACAAATGCGATCAAGGGTGTTACTAGGGCATTGGCCAAAAATGCAATTCGAACCCATTTTTCAAATCCCTGTTTGTTGAAAATGGGCAGGACCATCAAAGAGGCCAAGCCCATGCTGATATAGCCAATGGCATCATAATTCCAAAACATCGAATGTGGTGTCTGTCGAAGTACCTCTATGGGGTAGGTGGAGCCGCTAAGGGTCATCGGGATCACCGTGGCCAATTGAACCACATAGTTGGCCGTGACGAATATGGCATAAATGACGGTGAATATAAGGGCGCCATGGCTCCAAAATTTTTTGGAAGCCGGAGTTGCATGGTGAAGCGCCAACATTTCCAACAAGAACGGAACCACGATACAAAGGGAGAACCCATAGATGAAAATTTCATCATAAGGAAATGAAAGGACCCCAATAAGCTGTAAAACCTGTGCGATCACAAACAATACATTTGCGGCAAATGCAATCATTCCTGCACGAAAGCCAATTCTTTTAATGTTTGTTTCCATAGGTCGTACCGTTACGGTTCACTGTTTATTTGATGATATCGGCTAAATCTGTTTTTCCTTCCAACACGTCTTTTTCCAAAATCTCCTTGAGCAGCCCAGGTTCCTCAAAATGTGGACTATGTGCTGAATTCTGAAAAGTATAAAATCCTTTAGCAGGTGCGTGAAGCACCTCAAAATACTTCTTTGCCAAGGTGTAGGAAACGGTATAGTCGTATATCCCGTGAAAAAAATAGACCGGGATATTTACTTCATTCACTTCTTGGGTCAAATCCGTAGCAATCATTTTATTCCAGAGGGGGTGGACACCCGATTGGGCTTTTCCCCGCCATAAATTGAATTTTTCCTTTAAAGTATACTCCTTGCAGGTCAGTGATGGCATAAACATACCGGTTATTACTGAATTCATGTCATGGGTGGTACCAATTCCAAGACTGTGCATTGCCTGGTCACGTAATTTGAGGTATCCCTATGGAATGACGTCTGTAACAGGTGAGGCCTCCAGTTTTCGTACCATTTTACGATTCCGCATTTCCCTGTATTTTTTCAGCATATATTCATAGGACAATCTTTCCGATTTTAAGTGGTCCGACATCTGGCCAATCCCGATATAGGCATGATATAGTTCCGGTGCCCTGGCTGCCGCCTGAATGCCGATGAAGCTCCCTCCCGAACGCCCCATGAGGTAAATCTTTTCCTGCCCAAAACGGTTACGGAGGTAATTTGTCAACTCTTTTGTGTCGGATATCATTTGATCCAGGTTCATGGAAGTCTTCGGGTATGTTGGTACTGTACGAAAGTCCTGAGCCACGCTGTTCCCACCACACCACGGTGAAATAGTCTTCAAGCCCTGTTGGGTACTTCCGGGTTAGGAAGTAATCGGGTATACCCCCGTGAAGGTAAAGCAGAACCGGGTTTTTTTTATTTTTGCTCTTTATAAACATTCCCTGCCGTATACCTCCAATGGTCACAAAGGTCTTTTCCGAAATGCTACCTGCCAAAACTTTTCCATTTTTATCCAAAAAGGGTTCGGTCTTCCCTGGACTATAAAAAAGCAGCACAACTACAAGAATGAGCAGCAAGCCCAATACGATTGCAAACACTATGGCCAGAACCTTAACACCGGTTTTCATCCGCGATTTTTGTGTTTTCCATTTTCTTAACTTGAAAGGTCGTTAAACTTGGTTTTGCCTTGTTTTGCGATCGTGGCAGATATCGATCCCTGGTCGATGTCGTAATTTTTTAAAAATCCCAGTACGATTTTACATAGTATTTTTTAAAATATTTCTTGGGTATTGTATTGGCAATCGGTAAGTTCTAAATTCAACCAATTGAAATCGCCCTCCTTGAGTTTCCATATTACCGAACATTTGCCAGGAATTTTGTAACCGTTGAAATCGATATGCCCGGAGGTCCTTATCAGCCAGGTTTGGAGGGTTGCTCCAGGGCCGCCCCCATAATACCGCTGGGCTTCAAAAGATACCATTTCGCCCGTATCGGCAAAGGTGAACAGCCCCGAAACCGTTTCTCCATGCAGTGTAAAAGTGGCTTTTGCACTATGTTCATCCATGGTTTCCCAAGTGATATAGTCATTTAGCGCAGCAGATGGGAACCAGGTCATTTCCGCCATAAACCGTAACATGGCCCCCGAATTGATTTTATCGTTGTGGCCCTCCTGGGCCACAGGGAGCAAAGCCGCCATTTTGATGAGCATTTCGCCTTCTCCGTTGGTAAATTTGTCCCTGCCCATTAATTTGACCATCGGCATAAAATCTACTTCCGTTGACCAAACAAAGGCTGGATTCCCTACATCGTAATATTGATACGCGACAAAAGGCATCCATTTGCCTTCGGGCTTGGTCTTCATTTCGCCCCTTTGTTTCAAGCGGACGGAGACTATGCGCTCTTTCCCCAGCACCCCTGAGTGTTGCATCCACCGCTGAACGCTTTTCGGCAGGTGTTTTAGGTCATTTCCGTTAATCGCCCGATGGTCTATTGCCGTAGGCGGCACTAACAGTTCCAAGGTTTCTTGTTTCACCATGTTGTTGAATTGGTGGGTGCCGAGGGCAACAATGCCGACCACAAGGATCAAGCCGTTGAAAAGGGAACCCCATTTGGCATCCTTCCAAACCGTAAAGATCAAGATTTGTGATAATACCACGGCGATGATGGCGAGCATGGGCCAGATTTCCCTTTTGGAGACATACAGTATCCCGGAAAGGATAAAAAGCAGCCCTGCCAGGAGCCAAAGCCATCCTATAGGTTTGGAAATGGCCTTGGTCAATACTGTCATTTGTCCGAAATCATAGGCTTTTGCAAATCCCATAAAATGGATCGTCCCATGGATCAAAAAAATCAAGGCCAAGACCGTTCTCATCGCTTTGTAGTTTGATGGGACCTCACTTCCGGACAGTTAAAACAATTTGGCAATGCCGACCCCGAATGTGAAATAGTTAAGTTCGACTGATGTGGTCGTAGTGGCTATGTTCAAATCACGGGAGAGCGACCGGTATCCCAATTGAGGCCTAAGATTCCATTGGCTGCCCAAATCCAGGACAATTCCAGCACCCAATTCCCATCCCAGGCCATGGCCCGAATCGGCAATGATATCGCCAGCTGTATTTTCAACTTCGATATGGTTATAAATACCGCCCAACCTCAGCAGGTAGGATAGTTTCGAATTAGCACTGAAAGGGTGGATGAATTGAATTCCGAAAATGTACCCTGTTTCCTCAAAATCGAATTCCCCGGTACCCACAAAGGATGGATTGTCGGATTTGAACTGGTTCCAGCCCCAACCGACATAAGCGCCAAGGTGTGGCATAAAGCGATAACCTAAGGCAGCCTCGAACCCAATGCCCGTTTTGAGTTCGGCATCTCCCAGATCCTGTGTGGCGAAATTGACCCCAGGACGCAATTCGGCCGACCATGGGTTTTGGGCCGACAAAGAGGAATGGGCGCAAAGAAATAGCGCCATTATGGTTATTGTAACACTGATTTTCATGGATGTAGTTTTAAAATTAGGTTTAAAAGTAGGGTGCCGATGAAGCATTAAAAATGATTGAAATCATATATGAAGATTTAACAATACCATCCTTGTCATTTTTGGTTGTCGGGGCATGAACCGTTTATTTAGCCAATGGCCCTATCCATTTTGTAATGGGAAAGGACCCGTAACGCCCTTAAGGTGTTCCAACGACTGGGACGTACGGCCCTTTCCATCTCAAAATGCACCTGTCCTGGATGTTTCGCCTGAAGGTTCCAGGTACCGTCCTTTTTCCTTTTTTTTAACAGCATGTCCATTGCGGGCTGCATGCGTTCATCCCACGGTGCTTTCGCATATTGAAAATAATCGAGGGCGCTGAGGATGTCATAGCGCCATCTTCTTGGATAGGATAGCCTTAGGAATTTTTCATCGATAGTCTTCCCGGTCTTATCGGAGCGAAAGAGTTGGTGCATCATTAGGAATTCTTCCGCCGCATTGGCCGCTTTTTGGATATCCCCAAGTCGGTACGTATAGCCGTTATTTCCGTATTCGAGAAACCCTTCCAAGACCGACAAGGAGGTATGCAGGGAACTGTGCACCGCACCGGAACGGTTAGATCGGCAATTGAAACCGCCATCTTGCATATGTTGTTCCAGGATAAAATCAATTATGGATCGGAGCTGATATTCCGGGGTTTGGAAGTAACTGGCATAATTCAGGAACATGCCGTTGAGGCAAACATCGCTTTGCAAAATATTGGGTGAGGGATTGATGCCGCCATCAGGCCCTTGTTCCGTTCCAAGGATTTTTTGGATCGTTTCTTTGATAGTTCCTTGCTCGGGTGAAATGCAGAGGTTGCGCAAGTCGAGCAAAGTATAATGCGTGGAGGTCCATTTGGGCTGATAAAATGTCAATCCCCAATGACCGTCGGGCCTCCGTTTCGATAAGTACTTCGCTCCCCAACCTTCGTTTGCGATTCGGTTTCTAAGGTCCTGTCGATTATCTGACAGCAAATCACGATGCACCTGATACTGGATCGCCACATCGCCATGCAAAAGCCAATCGATCAAATGCTGATAATCCATTGACATGGATGGCTTTATATGTGACGATGGCCTTTTAATGGTGCTCCAAATTTTTTTTGGCCCAGAAGGCCTTGGCCTCGTTTTCCATTTTGGCCAAGCGCGTATAATAATCTGGAAATTCCTTCAAATGTGCCCAGGCGATCTTAGCCGTTAATTTGGGATCGTTATAGGTTAAATTCGTTTCGGGAAAACGGGTGCCGTGTTCGAATTCAACATTGATGCCCAACGTGAATTCCTTTAAGTTTGTTTTGTTCCAATCGATGCCAAGGGCGTCCCCGATTTCCTTGGCTTCCTTTGTGTTTAATTTTTTCATTTTAAATTTTTTTAAGATCGGTTGGGAAAATGATAAAAGAATAATGGCCTGCAACTTTCAAACGTGGGTTTCTTCATGGCCGAGCATTTAACGGTCGAATCACAGGACCAATTTCCTTTTAAAAAAGGGGTGACCTTGCGGGCCAACTAAATGTAATATCAAAATCGGTGATTTGACATGACGGAAGTCATCTTTTTGAGAAGAAATCTGATTCGGAATGACCTTGGATCGGCGCCCGAATAACCTAGATCATTGTGGCAATAACCCCTTTTTGTTTCCTTTGATCAAAAACCGATACATGCAGGTTCTCATACTCTTGGCGTTGCTGTTTAAATTGATGGTCGGTTTTTTGTGGATGACCAAGGTAACCTCATTTATTGACCACCCCCCTTGGCTTCTTTGATTTTCCTGAGCCTCGCTTTGATTGAAGGTACCTCCTCCTTTTCCAGCGATTGTAGGATGGGCGCCAGGGATTTTTCAAATCGGATGTTCTGTTTCGATAGCTCAAAAAGGGCCTGAAGGGCATTCACCCTTACAATCCTGCTTTCTGAAGTATCCATTGCCCATTTGGTGAGGATGAGCCAAGTATGGTGTAATTGGTCGTTGGTCAGGGGTACCCTGGCAATGAGCTGGGCCAAGTGCCACTTCAATTCTTTATGCCTGGCACGGTCCAGGAGTTGGATCAGATGCGTGGTATGCGGTTTCAAGTATTCGGCATGGTCAACCGTGATCTTTTCAATGGCATCTGCGGCCCGCATGGCCAACAACCGGTTTTCAACCGATAGGTATGCGAACAAAAGGTCGAAATGGTTCTGGCTTTTGATCAAGGGGACCAATTGGGCCACCCCAACGGTACTTCTTAAATCACCCCCTTTTAAATAGGCCTCAATTTTTTTCATCGGTTAGATTTTTGATAGGATGATTCGATTATGGTCCTATGTTGTGATCGATATGCGCGATTTAGAGCGTTCCCACATTTCCATTTTGTAGGCGTCTTTTATCTTTCAAGGCCCAATAAATGCCCTTCACATCCTTCACCCAGGTATCATACATGAAAATTAGGGCAATTTCCTCTATGGTCTCCAAAACCCCGAGGACGATCATCGAATAGAACAACCAATAGACCGGTCCGAAAAAAAGCAACCAGAGAATGAATACGCCCTGGGCCAAGGCCGACAATTTTGCCAAATAGGTATGGAATGCCGTGGTTTTGCCATATTTACGGTAAGCGATGACCATCTGTAGCAGGTAGGGTAAAAAGACAATGAAGATCAACAAAGCATTCGTTTTGATGAAATCGGTTTCAAATACCAGTAAACCGACCAAACCGATGGCCAAGGTAATCTGGTCGCCCAAAGAATCCAATTGGGATCCCCGTGCGCTGGTTATTTTTAACCTCCTTGCCAAGAAACCATCGATGGCATCGGTACTATAACTGATCAAGAGGAACCAAGTGAACCAGGTTCTCTCACCGAACCAGATCAACGCCAACAACAGGGGCACGGCCATGATGCGGTAAAAAGAAAACCAATCGGCAATGTTAAAGTTTTTGAAGGTGTACATAGGGTTCAATGGGTTGTATTCAGAAGAGGTTTAAGCTTGGTAATAATCTTTTCCACGACCACTGGAGCTTCTTCAATAATCGATTCCCCGGTGAGGGCATCCACGTTTTCCATTTTATAATTGCCTTCCCCTGAAGTGGTGAAGATCACCATCTTATTTGTTTGGGCCTTGTTTTCCTGCACAAAGGATTTCACGGAAGCGGGCGGCTTCCAATTCTCCCAGGTATGCAGAATGACCAGCGCACTGAAGTCTTCCGGATGTACCTTTTCCAGGTCGGCGACATCGATAATTTTCATATAAATGGAATCTTGTTTATAATATTCCACAAGGCCTTGGGCAACTGTGTTTTTGAACGCGCTGCCCTGGGTAGCGATCAATAGTTTACGATCTTCCGATAGCGCATTCACCTCATAGGAGGTTGCCGTTTTCATGGCATATCGCCATTGGTACCAGACAAGAAACCCCACGAACAGCAGTATCATGGCCAGTATGGAATATCCTATTTTTTTAAGGTTTCTACGCACCATCATCAAATTTTTATGATGTCGGAAGGGGTATTGATCAACAGTGCGATATTCCCCCGTAGGGCTATGGGCTGTTTCATGATTTCAGGATTGTGCCTGATCATTTTGATCCAATCATCATCGGAGAAATCATGAGGTTCGAATTTAGAAGTGTAGGCGGGATGATCCTGGTTGATCAGGTCGGCAATCTGGATGCCCAATTTATCGGCCAATTCGGCAATCTGTGTGCCGGTCAATGGGGTTTTCAGGATATCGATCTCCAATATGGGCAATCCTTCCGCTTTGGCATAGGCCAGTGTTTTTTTGAACCTTCCCGAATTGGAATTGTAGAACAAGGTAATCTGTCTTTCAGAAGTGGCAATTTCACCCATCTCAAGCCTGCTTTTCGTTAAGGTTATGGGTCGCTTTATAGCGCGCCAAAATTTGCTTCAAATCTTCCAGATAATCCTTCAAGACTTTGGTGTCTACTTCCGGATGGGCCTCTGTTGGCAGGGTCATGGGGTTTTCATCCAGGAATTGGTAGAGCCCGGGATATTCTGTTTCTATCCTATATGTTAAATTGGTAATCTCCTCCAGTAATTTTCGATTGTTGCCCATGGCCTTTTATATTTAAGACTTTCAATTCGAAAGGTTCCCAATTGTAAAAGTAACGGAGCAATTCCTGAAATAAAATGACCAAAATCATATGGTGCCTATACGGGCATGACCAGTGTCATTTTTGTTTTCGTCGAAATGTCATAGTTTCAGCAATTCAAAGCGAACAAGCAAATAAGTAAATATGAAATCTATCCTATGCGCTACAGATTATTCGGATCATTCGGTCGCCGCACTACACCTGGCACATCACTTGGCAAGCCGACTGGATGCACGGTTGTTCGTAATGCACATTTTCGACATGCCACTGTCCTTGTCGAGTCCGGTGACCTTAGCCTATCTAAAAAAGGAAGAGCGGTTACTGGCAGAACATCGGGAAAAATTGGCCGAATTCTGTACCCTACACTTGGGGGCGCATTGGCAAAATGACAGCACCAAACTGTTGGTAAGCGAACACAATTCGGTCAAGGACGGAATTCTGGAGAAATTGGTGGAGTATCAAATAGATATGTTGGTGCTTGGCGCGAAAGGCGCCAATGCGCTGAAGGAGTTGTTTTTGGGGTCCACCACCGAAGCCCTGATCGGTTCCGCGCCCTGTGCAGTACTCTCGGTCCCGGATACATTTAAGTCCGATTCCCTCAAAAACATCGTTTACGCCACCGATTTTGAACAGGCCGATCTGTTTGCCATCAATAGGTTGGTAAAGATCGCCGAAGCCTTCGATGCATCGGTAAAGGTGTTTCATGTCACCACAAAAAAGGAATATGCCGGAGATCAGCAGATGGAATGGTTCAAGGACCTGTTATTGCAAAACGTTCATTATCATCGAATGGACTTTGTGCTTCGTTATTCCGATAACATTTTGGATACCCTTCAGCGCTATTTGGAGGAGAGCAAGGCCGATGTATTGGTGATGTTGGAAAGGGAGGACAGGGGTATTTACCGCAAACTTTTTCATAGGGACATCGTGGTTCGGATGGAATCGAAAATCGACATCCCTTTAATGAGCTTCAACGTCGCGGGCTTGTGATCTTATCGCACTCGGATTCCCTCGGGGCAAGGATGGCACATTCCTTGGAAATCTTTTTTCCCATGGCCTGCAGCCATAAATTCATATTCTGCCACCTCTGGGCTTGAATTCAAAACGCCCCCCCCGATCATGGTAAATTGGCTTTTTATTTTATCGCGGTTCACCCAAAGCAACCAATTGCTGAAACGGGGCAGGTAGCGCGTAACAAAATCGGTAAAGCGTCCGAGCGGAGTGAGCGTTATCCTATTTTTTCGGAGGAGGATCATCTGCTTGATACTTTTGGCCACGGCCTGGGGTTTGGCCAATCTGATATTGGTCCTTTTGGGCAGATAAACCCAGGAGCCATCTATATCCAAAATGGTTTTTTTGGGATCGTTTTCAGTGAAACCCACAAAGACCACCCCCACATGTATGCCTGAATCGTACAATTCAATTCGCAGCGCCTCCGCAAGGGCAGCTTGCGCCATTTTGGTCGCCGAATAGGCCGAATTGAACGGCATGCCCCTAAACCCGCCCGCACTGTTGATGAAAATGATCTGCCCCTTTGTTTTCTGCAGGTGCGGTACCGCATATTTGCTGAGGTGGGCCGAACCATTGTAATTGGTTTCTTCCATAATTTTATAGTTGCCGTCGGCCATGTCGGCCACGGCACCCCTGCTGCTAATCGCCGCATTGTTGATCAAAATATCAAGTTTGCCGTACCGAATGACGGCTTGTTCCACTAAATATCTGCAAAGCTCAGGGGTTCGTATATCGGCGGTCACCGCACTTACCTCATAGCCCAATGACCTTAGTTCTGCTTCGGTGTTCCTTAACTTTTGTTGGTCCCGGCCGTTTAAAACGACCCTGACCCCATCAGCCGCCAAAGCTTTGGCAATGGCCTTCCCGATGCCCATGCTCGACCCACTTACCACTGCTACCTTACCCTTTAAAATTGTTTCATTCATCATTGATTGGTTTTGCTACCAGGTCACTACGATCTTTCCCATCGATTCCCGCGATTCCAGAAAGGCATGGGCTTCGGCCAATTTTGCAATCGGATATTCCCCCCCGACATGCGGTTTCAGCGCGCCCTCTTGGGTCATTTGCACCACGGCCTTCATGGCTTTGCTTATTTTTTCGGGATGACTTGCCGCCAAAGTAAGCATGTTCACGCCTATAATTCCTTTCGATTGGCTCAGGAACTGCAAGGGATGATAGATTCCGAACTGCGCCAGCACCCTCAATTTCCCAAAAATATTTTTGGTCTGGTTCATGGAAGAAACCCCAAAGCAAAACAACCTGCCCCCGGCACCAAGCAATCGATAGCCTTTTTTGACCGATTTTCCACCCACCGGATCAAAGATTGCATCCAGACCGGTAGCGCCTGCCAAGGTGCTTACCGCCTGTTCAAAATCCAACTTCTTATAATCGATGGGATGATGCACGCCATTTTTTAAGAGGTAACTTATTTTTTTCTGGGAGCCACAAGTGCCAAAAACAATGCACTTTTTTAGTAGGGCCATTTGTGTCAAGGCAGTACCCACACCACCGGCGGCGGCATGCACCAATACTTTATCGTTTTCTTGAAGGTTGGCCAATTGATGCGATAAATAATAGGCGGTACTGTATTGGGTGGCCAAGGATACGGCGACTCCTGCAGACATGTTTTCTGGAATGATCTGAACTGCCGTGGACTCGGTTACGGCATACTCGGCATACCCCCCAAAGCGGGTAAGGGCGGTCACCCGATCGCCCACCTTTAAACCTTTAACCGAGGCCCCGCAGCTTTCGATGCGGCCCACCACGTCGTAGCCCAATAGGGCCGGTAATGGCGGTGCGCCTTTATAAAGCCCCAAGCGTGCCATCACGTCGGCAAAGTTGAGTCCGAATGCCGATACCTTGATCAGTACTTCCGAAGGGGTTGGTTTGGGCTTGGGCACTTCCCTGATTTCGAAAGCGGTTTCTGCCGGACCATATTTTATCAAAAAAGCTGCCTTCATCGGTTCCCTTATTTAGAATCCAAACAAGGTAGACCTCTTTAGGGTATTGCCCTATGAGCAAAGTCATACAGGTTTTGGGGCACTTCCCATGGTATGGTCGCCCAGGATACGGCCATCCTCCATTTCAATGATGCGGTCGGTTCGCTTGGCAAAGTCCTCATCGTGGGTCACCACCAGTAGCGAAAGCCCTTCCTCTTCCTTCAGCTGTTTAAAGATATGGAACACGTTTTCGGAGTTGAAGCTATCTAGATTTCCTGTAGGTTCATCGCCCATGAGTATGGATGGATTATTGATCAACGCCCTGGCGATGGCCACGCGCTGTTTCTCGCCTCCCGAAATTCTAGAAGCCCTTTGTTTGGCAAGATGATCGATATGCAACATCTTGAGTTTTTGCATGGCGTCATCCATGATTTCGGCTTCCGATTTTTCGGCCAGTTTTTTGGCGGGGAGCATCACGTTTTCCAAAACACTGAATTCCGATAGCAGGTAATGGAATTGGAAGACAAAACCGATATGCTTGTTCCGCAGGCGCGATAATGCTTCATGTCGCTGACCGGTGACCAATTCGTCGTTCAGGAACAATTCACCGGTATAATCGGTATCCATGGTAGAGAGAATATAGAGCAGGGTTGATTTTCCCGAACCCGATTTGCCCATAATGGAAGCGAATTCCCCTTTTTTGACCCCAAAGGAAATATCCTTGAGCACATGGAATTTCACGGGCTTCTCAAAGAATTTGTTGATGTTCTTGGTTTCTAGGACGAGGTTCATGGTCTTGGGTTAAGTGCCTCGGATGATGCGTACGGGATCGATGCGCTTCGCTTTATTTGAAGGCAAGTATCCGGCAATAAATGTGGAGACCAGCGCAAACGTAATTCCAATGACATAATACCAAATGTTATAGTTGATCGGATAGGTGGTAATGGTTGGGAGTGCGGCCGTATTGAACGGAACATTGTCGATCAGGCGCGATAGGCCGTATCCAATCGCCAATCCCAAAAAACCTCCTATGGCCCCTATGATCATGGCTTGGCTCATAAAGATCAATTGTACGTCCTTACCGGAAAAACCGGTGGCCTTTAAAATGGCGATGTCCTTCATTTTTTCATAGATCAGCATGTTCAGGATATTATAGATGCCAAAACCGGCTACGATCAAAAGTGTTATCGAGACCGCATAGGTGATGAGGTTCCTGATGTTCGACCCAGTTTCGAACTGGGCATTCGCTTCATTGATATCCGTGGCCTTTACCTCAAATTGTTTTTCCAATTTTTTGGCCATGAGGGGTGCGGCCGCAATGTCGAGCAATTTAATGTTGATATCGGTCACATAATTCTGTGCCTCGCCCAGAATGCGCTGTACCGTCTTTATGTTGGCATAACTTTGGATGTTATCGATATCGGCGATGCCACTTTGGTAGATGCCTACTATTTTTAAGGGAAAGATATCGCCTCGGATCGTACTGATCTGTACCCTGTCACCCACACCGAGCGACATTTTTTCCGCCAGGCCGGCACCCAACAAAATCCCGTTATCGGTATTTTTAAGGGCTTCGGCACTGCCCTGAACGATGTAATCGCGCATATTGGAGAGCCTTACCTCTTCCATGATATCGATGCCGACCAAATTGCCCCCCAGTTCAATGGATCCCGATAGGTAGAATATCTGCGCGCGTAGCTGTGGCGTTGCCCCCCTCACGTTTTTGTCGTTTTTAAGATAATTGAGGATGGGCAGGGCGTTGTGTATTTTCCGCTGGCTCTGCTTCGGTTTTATGGAACGGACCACATTCATAGAATTCTCGAAGGCTTCATAGCGGGCGACGGGTTGTTGTGCGGTGGGTTCAATTTCATTATATAAATGGATATGGGGCGTTTGGTTCAAGATCAGGCTGTCGAGCATACCGTTCAAGCCGGTCATAAAACTCACGAGCGTGATGTAGGCACCGATGCCGAAGGTCACCCCAAGGGAAGCTGTCACCGTAGATTTCATCTTGGTGAGCAAATGGGTTTTGGCGATGTTCAAAATCACTTTCCAGTTGGTCATGATTTTGGTTTTAAAATTGCCGTTTTTTCATCGATACCCTCCAAAATTTCTACCCGATCTAAATTTTGGAGTCCGAGGGTTACCTTTACTGCCCCATTTTCGGTAAGTACCTGGTTGTCTTCCATAAGATAGTCTTTGGGGATGGTCAACACCTCATTTTTTTCGGAGATGACGATATTTCCTTCTCCCGACAATCCGGGATAAAGTACCTCGGGGACTTCCTTGAAAGTGGCTTCCACTGTAAAGGTTTGGGAACGCTCATCCTTCCGTGGGTAAATTTTGCTGACGACGGCTTCGAAGACCTGATTGCTGTAGGCATCCAAAGTGACCAAGGCTTTCTGGCCTAAGCGCAATTTTACGATGTCGACTTCATCTACCAGCAGCTCGATGATAAAGATGTCCGCATTGCCCACGGCTGCCAAAGGTTCCATGGTGCTGACAAGCTCCCCGGGATTTTTGTATAGGGCGTAAACCTTGCCATTGATCTTGCTCAGTACCGTAAAATCCTTGGTCGATATCATGGAGGTCTTATAATTGTTTTCTGCCTGTTCTACCTGAGCGGCCAATTCGCGTTTGGTGCGGTCATATTTGCTTTTCAACAGCCCTAAGCGGTTATCGGAGAGTTCATAGGCCAGTTTGCGGTTATCGAATTCTACCTTGGAACCTATATTTTGGTCCCATAGTTTTTTTTGTCGATAATAATTGATCGAATCATTGCTAAGATTCAGCGCGGCCGCTTTGATCTCATCCTGCAGTTCTCCTAAAATGGCAGCTCGGCCGTCGTAGTTTTCTTTGGCTAAATTCAGCGCCAATCTGGCGTTGTCGGTATTGAGTTTGGGGGCAGCGTTGATGATTTGAAGAATGGCATCGCCTTTTTTTACCGTTGCCCCTTCCTCCACCAAATTGCGGTCTAAAATGCCGGCAACCGCGGCATAAGCCTGATAAAGACTATCGGGTTGTATGGTCGCCGAGGAATAAACCGATTCGGTAAGCATCGTTTTTTTGGGAAATATCTTTTCTTGTTGTTCTCCGCATGAATACATAAAGAAAGCAAGAAATAGGAGGCAAATATTTTTCATGGCAATCTGATTACATCAGGTAAAAATAATTGCAAAATACCCTTCGGAACTATGAGAAATGTCATGATAGGTGAAAGTCAAGCCACCAAAAGGCATTCGAATGACAAAAGTCATTTCAGAATCGCTGTTATGGCACTTTATTTATGGAAGCGTATGAATGCGGTTTCCATCATTGGAAATGGAAAGAAACGATATGGAGATGGATTCGTTGAAAGAATTCGATAAAGAAGTCAACATCAGCTGGGACAACCTCAGCTTGAAAGGCAATTTATGCGTTCCAAAGAGGGTAACTGGACTTGTCATTTTCTCACATGGCAGTGGCAGTGGCAGAACAAGCCCGAGGAATAACTTTGTTGCCGAAGTACTGCAGGGGCAAGGCCTGGCTACCTTGCTGTTGGATCTGCTGACCGAAGCGGAAGACCGAATTTATGCGAATCGATTCAATATCGACTTGTTGACTTTGCGATTGATCGAGGTGACCCACTGGGTAAAGCAACGGCAGGGGATCAAAAGCTTGCCCATCGGTTATTTCGGGGCCAGTACCGGGGCGGCTTCCGCCCTGAGGGCCGCAGCCTATTTCGGGGAAGATGTGCGGGCGGTGGTCTCCAGGGGGGGCAGGCCCGATCTGGCCATGAAGGAACTGCACCAAGTCACCGCCCCGACCCTTTTGATCGTGGGCGGATGGGACGATCAGGTCATCGAACTCAATGAAATCGCCTTTCAGAAATTGCGATGCGAGCGCAAATTGGAAATCGTGCCAGGGGCCTCGCACCTTTTCGAGGAACCGGGAAAGCTGGCCATGGTGGCCCAACATTCGGCAAAATGGTTTTCGAAATGGCTAACAAACCTTAATACAAGCAACAATGTTTAGAGATCGGATCGATGCCGGGAACCAGCTGGCCGAAAGATTGGCAACCTACAAGAATAAGAACGTGGTCGTTTTGGCCATCCCGAGAGGTGGGCTCCCCATAGGGGCCATTGTGGCCAAGGCCTTAAAGGCGCCATTGGATGTGGCTCTATCCAAAAAAATCGGGCATCCCAACCATAAAGAATATGCCATTGGGGCGGTAAGCATGGAAGATATTATCCTTACCGATGCCATAGGAATCTCTAAAGAATATCTTAAGGAAGAAACCGCCCGTATCAGAAAAAAGCTGAGGGCACGAGAAGCACAATATTACCAAAATAGGAAACCACGGCCATTAAAGGGCAAGACCGTAATCATCATCGACGATGGCATCGCCACGGGAAATACCCTTTTGGTAACCGTAGATCTGGTCAGCCACCAGAAACCCGATAAGATCGTAGTGGCCATTCCCGTAGCGCCCGAGTCGGGCATCCTTAAATTAAAAGGAAATCCCAATGTAGATGAGGTTATTTGTTTGGAGGTGCCCCATTACTTTCAGGCGGTGGGCCAATTCTATGAAGCATTCGAACAGGTTTCCGACCAAGAGGCCATCCGGATTCTGGAAGAAAGCCATTCCGGTAATCTTTGATGAACCCCTATTCACTTTCGTTCCATCGACGGCAGTATGCCAAACCTCGGCATTCTTAAAAAGAGAGAAGGTGCCCTCAGGCCGAAAATCTTATGGAAGATTTTTGAGCCTAACGGACACCTTCTTTTTTAAACCATGGCAATCAACCAAACCTTACATAATACCGAAACTTACCTTGGTAGTCACACGGTACGCTGCTATTTTATTGTTGTTCACCGTTACCTGCATATCCTTGATGTACACAGACTTGATGTTCTTTACGGTTTTGGAGGCCTCGTTGATGACGTTCTGTACCGCATCTTCGAAGCTTACCGTAGAATTCCCCATGATTTCAATGACTTTCAGGACAGACATGGCTTATCGTTTTATGGTTACTGATAATTATAGAAAATTACCGTCCTCATCGGTTTTGACCTTGATGGTCTGATCCCCGTTCTGTAAGGTAAATTTGTAAGTTTTTTTGGCCCCTTTTTTATCCTTGTAGTTCACCACGTAAACATCTTTGGTAATGGTCCACTCGGGAAATCGATCTAACAAGGCTTTTTTAACGGCATTGGGCGTATTGATGTTGGTGAATCTTTCAACGGTTCTCAAGATTTTGCCGTCCCTGTCGTAGGCGGCAAGAATTTTGCCATCGGGGATGTAAAAGGAAATGTTGTACAGATCATAATCATCCTGATAGAAATCCGAGCTTTTCAGGTCGAATGCCGCTACTTTGCGTTCCAGCATCTCCACCGGAACCGAGGCCACCTCTTCCGAGTTCACGTTGTTGAGGTATTTGTAGTTGGTGGCGACCACGGTAACTTCCGACAACTCCTCGGTCTTGATGATTTGGGAGTAGGCTTGGGCGGTTAATCCAAATGCTAGTAAACCGAACAATACTTTTTTCATGATTTATAGATTAAAGGTTTATACTTAATGGGAACCCTTTGGTTCTTATGGTAAAAATACTCCCAGACCGATCGCCGCACAATGACCTAAGTCAGTTCAATATCGGAACAGTGCATTGAGGGGGCTCCCTTGGATCGGCATTTCTTCAGGGGGCAACACATAAACCTGCCCGCCTTTTAAAAAGGTTGCCAAGGCAGCCATTTGCGTCAGGGACGTATTGGAAATCTTAGGATATTTGCTGACTTTGACTTCCTTGGTTTCCGTATCGTAGGTGCCATAGACTTCCTTGGTCTTGTCTACAAGCAAGGTGTCGATCTTTCCATGCCATGAGGCGGGAACAATGGCTTCAAGCCCGTAGGATATCTTTTGGGTATGGTACAATTCTTTGACCTGGTCAATTTTTTCCGCTTTGGTGCCCATGAAATGGGTTTCCACCGTTTGCCAGGATTCCCTGTGCAGCTTTTTTTTGTTTTTGAACTCTGGATCGCCCCCCACATTCATGCCAAATATTTCCGGATAGCTGCTCACTTCCTTGTATAAATCATATAGATAATCCACACAGGCCAACACCAAGGGGGCTTTCTTCTTGGCCATCACCTTCATTACGCCCTGGTCTACCGCCCTTAAAAAAGTGATCAATTCTTTTTTGTCATCATCTTTCCCTTCTCCGTGCCCGTGGAAGGCACCCGCACCGAACACATTTTGTCCACTTCTGACCTGCAGCATTTTTGGCCTGAAATCGAATCCGACAGCCTCTTCCAGCCGGCCAGGGGCAAAATCCTCCACATAAACATCCTCAAAATGGTAACGTGATGCTGCATAAAGTTTCACATAGTCGCGACTCAGTTCCAGTACATAATAATCCCCGTCGTTATGGTACAAAGGGAGCAATGGCAAGAGATAAAAATGGCTGTCTACCACTGTTCTTGCCTCGAATGCGATCGGAATTTCATAATAACGCATGCCCTCTTCTGGATCCAAAAAAATGGCCAATCCCCTCGAAGGGTTCCGCCACAGCTCAATTTTGGATAGCAGTTCATCCATAGGTTGCAGGTATTGCTTGACATCTTGCTTCGACATTTCCCTGGCTTCCAAAGCCCGCCCTGCTTCCTTGATACCTGTTTTGAGCTTTGCCTGTGCCAAGTGCCTGTTCTGCTCCAAACCTTCCATATCCATCGAAAGGTATATGGAAACGCAATGGAGGTGATGCTTCTGTGCCAAAGCCTCAAACATCTTTTTTGGGAACGGTATTGTTTCTGAAGTGTACATAGACCAATATTTTACACCAAAATAGACTACTTGCGAAAAAAGCCAAATGATCTGCATCATTGTGCTTCAAATCGCATCGGAAACCGTAAGGTTTGTTCTAAATGTCATGATGGACCAACTCAAAATCGCGATGTACTTAGTATTGCTTATTTTTGGCGAGGCATTTTTCGATCGATTCCAGCAGGGTCTCCAACTCAAAGGGCTTGGTCAGGTAATCATCGGCCCCGGCCCTCAATCCTTGATGTACAGAAGTCTTGTCGCTTTTCGCACTGAAAAAGATAAACGGGATTCGTTTGAGGTCGGGGTGTTCCCCCAGATGCTTGAGCAAGGTAAACCCATCCATTTCCGGCATCAACAGGTCGCAAAGGATCAAATCGGGCACTGTCCGGTTGATCATTTCCAGACCTTCCATGCCATTGGTGGCCGTGAAGGTAAGATAGCCTTCCAGTTCCAGAAGTTCTGCAGTGTTGCTGAGGATGGTAGGGTCATTCTCAATAATCAGGATATGCTTCATGGCAGCTTTTGGGTTTTGGGGGAACCTCCTTGAAATTTTCATAAAGTAAAGACCATAAATTTAACAAATTCCGAAGGATTATTCTTTATAAAACTGTAAAATTATGTTTATTTGAAGGGCCTTCTGATAGTTCATTTGTCGCCGGCAACGCTGGTACTTTTGAAGGGAGCTGCAACAAATTTCATTGTCGATCGGGGGGCAAAGCGCCTTTTTATTTTATACCTTAGAGGAATAGATATTCATCATCCATCAACAAAGCGGTTAGTATGATCAAAATGCTTGAAAAAAAGAAATGCCTGGAACTACTGAGTGAGAATTATGTTGGGCACTTGGGCTTCATTTCACAGAATGCGCCCTATGTGGTCCCCATTACCTATTTTTATGATGCGGAACATCATTGTATCATCAGTTATTCCGGAGAAGGCCATAAAATTGATGGCATGCGCGAAAATCGGTTGGTTGCCATGGAAGTCGATGAAATCAAGACGGTGAACCACTGGCGATCGGTGTTGGTACAAGGTGAATTTGAGGAACTGAGCGGTCTCGATGCAAAATACCTGCTCCATCAATTCGCGGAGGGGGTAAAACGGAACATCCTTCAAAAGGAAAAGGAAAGCCATCGTTTTATCGGGGAGTTTTCCAGTAAATTGGCCACCCAAGGGAATCCCATTGTATATCGGATCAAAATTTCCGAGATCACAGGAAAGTTTCGCGATGGCTAATGGGTCGGTCTGCTACTGAAAGCACGCCAAACCAATCATATGGTTTGAAGATTGTGATTTAAGTGGACCAATTCACAAAGGGATCACTATTACTTTTCCCGCTGTATTTTCTGCCTGAATGGAGGAATCCTGGTCCAACCCATAAGCTGATCCAATTACTTGACTTTTCACATTGTTGCATTGGTTCTTGGTAACCAACCGCTTCGGCACAACTGATGCATATCATAGGCATTCAACAGGCCCCGTTTTAGTTTTAACACCAAATGTTCAGGTTGCCAAAGAACAGGCGAAACAGCTGGCGAAAAAAATATGCAAACGCTCGTCGATGGATAAAATCATCACCCTCACCGTAAATCCTGTCTTGGATAAAAATACCACGGTCAGCCGATTGGTTCCGGGCCAAAAGCTGCCTTGCGGCGCCCCGGTTTTTTATGCCGGGGGTGGCGGTATCAACGTCTCCAGGGCCATCCAAAACTTGGGAGGTACCAGCTTGGCGATTTATCTGGCGGGTGGCCCCTGTGGAACCATCCTGAAACATTTGATGACGGCAAAACGCATCGAGCAAAAAACGGTCGCGATCGCGGGATGGACCCGTGAAAATACAACCGTACTGGATCGTGCTACCCGATTGCCCTATCATTTTGGCGACCCAGGTCCCGCCGTTTTCGAAAATGAATGGCAAAAAGCCTTGGATTTGATAGAAGAAAATTTGGGGATGGGCGATTATCTTGTTGCCAGCGGGAAATTGACGGCAGGTATTCCTGACGATTTTTATGTAAGGGTGGCCGAACTGGCAAGTTCGAAAAAGGCCAGATTGGTGCTCGATACCAAAGGGCCTGCCTTAAAAAGGGCGGTCGGTTCCGAGATTTTTTTGCTCAAACCCAACATCGGGGAACTCAGCGAGCTATACGCTGCGGGTCCCATTGCCCAATCCGAACTGGAAAGCTTGGCACAAAAATTCATCGGTGACCATCGATGTAAGGCACTTGTGGTTTCAATGGGAGCCCGTGGGGCGTTGTTGGCCACCAGCAAGACCCTGGTGTATGTATCGGCCCCAATAGTGGCACAAAAGAGCATGATCGGAGCGGGCGACAGTATGGTCGCGGGGATGGTTTTGGCCCATAGGGCCGGAAAGGATTTTGTGGATATGGTGCGATATGGTGTGGCCTGCGGCTCGGCCGCCACTTTGAAACCTGGCGCACAGCTCTGCCAAAAAAACGACGTGGACCGACTGTTGGAATCCATAAAATTTTGTTAAAACGAAGCCAACTGATCTATATCAGTTGGTCAGCCCAAGAGGTAACTTATTTTAGCATTGCAATTACAAGTTAATGTTGCGCTTTGAGAGAATGGGTTTCGGTTTGGGGGAACACGCAACCCATCATAAGACAAGGTATCAATGTTGCTTTTGCGAACCCTAATTATTTGTGTTGGCCCACTTCAGGGTGTATACGAATCAGGACGGGTAGGCCATCGGCACAATTGATAGCTTTTGGGAAGCCGGGGCCGCTTAGGTCCCGGTCTCTTAAAAAAAAAGAAATAGATCATCAAACTGACTTAGGTCATTTTCCTCCCGGTCTGGTTGAAATATATTCGCTGTACCAAAATGAATTTCTGTTCTTTGAAAAAATAAAGTAAGGAAAAGCCTTAGGACGTAGCGATACGATCGGGGCCCGAGGAGGTATTAGAAATATTGCTTACACCTTTCGGCCAACAAGCAGACTTAGCGATAGGTCGGGTTGAAGGTCGTTGTAAGTGGTCCTGTAGTAAATGTAGTACCCTCTCTGAAACCGGGATATTTCGGTGTCCCGGTTTCTTTTTCTAAATAATATAGGTCGTTGCTTCCGAGAGGCAGCAGAGGCCATCTTGAAGGGGGCGATGCGTTCTTGCCAAGATGCTCTTTTTAGGTCATTTTAGTGATAGAGTGATTTAAAGGATACATTGAACGTAGGCACAAATTTTATCTCTTCATAGGAAACAGGAGGCTTCGGCCTCCTGTTTTCGTTTAAATACCTTCATGTTCCGGTTTTGATAGGCCATGGGCCATTAAATTTTTGAAAACCTGCGAACACCTTTGATTAACGTTTTTTCTTTTTATGCCTCGTTTTTTTTTCGCTACTTTATCCCTACTAAAAGCAACCAGCCAATAATGAGCAAAGCCATTTATATCGCCACTACGGAACCCCATAGCGGCAAATCGATCATTTCCCTGGGCCTGATGCAGACCCTTTTGGGAAAAGCGGCCAAAGTAGGCTATTTCCGGCCCATCATAGATGACAACCCCAATGGTTTCGACAACCATATCCAAACCCTGATCCAATATTTCGATCTACAGTTAAAGCACGACGATGCCTACGCCTTTACCCGTAGCGAAGTGGTACAGAAAAAAAACAAGGACGAAGACGATGAGATCATCAGTACGATCATTGAAAAGTATAAGCGCATCGAGGATCGGTTCGATTTTATGTTGGTGGAGGGAACCGATTTTTCAGGGGAAGGCGCCATCATTGAATGGGACATCAATGTGTTGGTTGCCCAAAATCTGGGCATCCCGACCATCATTCTGAGCAGTGGGGTAGGGAAGAGCCTTGAGGAACTGGTCGGCAACCTATATATGGCCTATGATTCCTTTAAGGAAAAAGGGGTTGAGGTTTTGATGACCGTTGCCAATAAAGTGCAATACCAGAATATTGCCCTCGTGAAAAAGGCACTTCAAAAACGATTGCCCAAACACATTTTAGTGGGCGCCATTCCCATGAACCCCATCTTGGCCAACCCCACGGTGAAAGAAATCGTGGAAAAACTGAATGGGAAGATCCTTTTCGGGGAAGCATTCATCAACAATCAGGCCGGGGCCTATAGCGTAGGGGCCATGCAATTGCGCAACTATCTGACCCACCTGAAGGAGGAAAGTCTGGTCATTACCCCTGGCGATAGGGCCGATCTGATCTTAGGGGCGCTACAGGCCAATATTTCCAGCAATTATCCGAATATTTCGGGCATCGTGCTCACCGGTGGCCTGCTTCCCGAAGACTCGATCATCAAACTCATCGAAGGCCTTTCGGAAGTCGTGCCCATTGTTTCGGTACAAGGGGGTACCTTTTCAATCACCAATGAAATCGGCGCCATCAGGCCAAAAATCTATCCTGGGAACACCCAAAAAATAATTATTTCCATTGAAGAATTCGAGAAATATGTGCCCGTAGAGGCCCTGGCCGAACGGTTGATCACGTTCAAGGCCGAAGGGATCACCCCGCGTATGTTTCAATACAACCTCCTCAAAAAGGCCAAGTCGAACAAAAAACATATCGTGCTGCCCGAAGGCCTTGATGAACGTATCCTTTTGGCCGCCAAACGACTGATCGATGCCAACGCGGTCGATATCACCCTTTTGGGCAATGCGGACGAAATCAAGGCCAAAATAGCCCAGCTCGACCTGGGCCTCGATATGGACAAGATAGGCATCATAGATCCCACTGCCGCTCCCAATTTTGAGGATTATGCCCAAACCCTATATGAACTGCGCAAACAAAAAAACGTAAACTTGGCCATGGCCCGCGATTTGATGGCCGATGTCTCCTACTATGGCACCATGATGGTGTATAAGGGTGATGCCGATGGCATGGTTTCGGGGGCCGTACATACCACCCAACATACCATAAGACCCGCCCTGCAATTCGTTAAAACGGTGCCGGGGGTATCGGTGGTGTCTTCGGTTTTCTTCATGTGCCTCGAGAATCGGGTGACCATTTTTGGCGACTGCGCCATCAATCCGAACCCCACGGCCGAACAATTGGCCGAAATTGCCATATCGTCGGCCAATACCAGCAGCGCTTTCGGTATAGAACCGCGCATTGCGATGCTGTCCTACTCTTCCGGTAGTTCTGGGGAAGGGCAGGATGTGGAGCGGGTGCGCAAGGCGACCGAACTGGTCAGGGAGAAAAGGCCGGATCTTTTGATCGAAGGTCCCATACAATACGATGCAGCGGTTGATTTGGAAGTGGCAAAAAGCAAATTGCCCCATTCAAAGGTGGCCGGGAGGGCCAGTGTTTTCATCTTTCCCGACCTCAATACAGGCAACAACACCTATAAGGCGGTACAGCGGGAAACGGGAGCCCTGGCCATTGGGCCCATGTTACAGGGTTTGAATAAACCCGTGAACGACCTGAGCCGTGGCTGTACCGTTGACGATATCTTTAATACGGTGGTGATAACGGCCCTTCAGGCCCAAGGAATTTAAAAGGAAAAGGGAATGAAAATATTGGTCATCAATGCCGGCAGTTCCTCGATAAAATACCAATTGTTGGACATGCCTTCCGAAAAATTACACTGCGAAGGTACCGTAGAACGTATCGGGAGTAACAACGCCATTTTAAAATACCGCAAGGGCGAAGTGTTTCTGGAGAATACCGAGGCGATTTTGACGCACAAAAATGCCTTGGAGAAAATCACGGGCTACCTGCAGGATAAAGAATTCGGGGTCATCTCGGATACACGGGAAATCGACGTGGTAGGGCATAGGGTGGTCCATGGTGGGAACCGTTATTCCAAGACCACTTTGATCGACCAGGAAGTAAAGGACCAAATCCGGGAATTTTCTCCCTTGGCACCCTTGCACAATCCCCATAATTTGGAAGGTATTCTCATGGCAGAACAGGTTTTTCCATCGGCTAAACAAGTAGCGGTCTTTGACACTGCGTTTCACCAGACCATGCCGGTGAAAGCCAGGAAATATGCGATACCGAATGTTTTTTATACCCATCATGGCATTCAGGCCTATGGCTTTCACGGCACCAGCCACAAATATGTGTCGGAACGGGCCATGGCCCATTTGAAAGACCCTAAAGCCAGGATGATTACCGTTCATTTGGGCAACGGATGCAGTATAACAGCAGTCAACAAGGGAAAAAGTGTTGCGCACAGCCTTGGCTTTGCCCCCTCGAACGGCCTGATCATGGGTTCCAGGAGTGGGGACATCGACCATTCCATTATTTTTTATTTGGTAGAAGGATTGGGATATTCGCTCGAAGAGGTGAACCGAATCCTTACCAAGGAAAGTGGGATGTTCGGACTTACGGGCCATGGTGATCTCAGGGATATTGAATCGAGGGCCGAAAACGGGGATGCCGATTGCATTTTGGCGCTGGAAATGAATGCCTATAGGATCAAAAAGTATATCGGCGCATATGCGGCGGTCATGAACGGACTGGATGCGATCGTTTTTACGGCAGGGATAGGGGAAAACTCGGGCAAGATGAGAAAATTGGTCTGTTCCGAGATGGAGGTTCTAGGCATTGCTCTGGACCCTGTCGCGAACAACTCGCCATCGAAATCGCTTCGCGAGATCCAATCAAACGATTCCAAGGTGAAGGTTTTGGTGATTCCGACCAAAGAGGAACTCGAAATCGCAAAACAGGCCTTTCAACTGCTTTCCTGATCGATTTCGCAGTTTTTGAAAGGCCTGCTTGTAGCAATCTGCCAATGTACCGATATGCGATAAAGGATCGCTGCCGGATCAATTTTTTTTGGACTCCATCAAGCCCGGATGGCGTTGTTGCATAAAGGCGTTCCGCATCGAATCCATTCGTTTCATCATGTCCTCCATTTCCGATTGTTGGCGTTCCCAACTCCTAAAGAAGTAGTCGTTCGAAAAAAAATCGTTCATGAACAGGGAATCGGGATGGGGGAAATAGGAAAATCGATCTCTCCGGGAAAAAGGGTCCCTGCCCTTGAAATAGCCTCTGAACGAATCCATGATGCTGTCGAGGTTCACCCGTAGCGAATCGCCCTCCATATTCGAATAGGCATAGGAATAGATCGAATCGTATTTGATCAGGTTGCCCAATTCATCGTATTCTTTTTGCACCTCCCATTGGCCTTTGGGCATATCCGCGGTTTCTATCCTTTCCTGGTTTTTTTTGTCAGTTTGGTCTTTTTCTTGCCCTTTACAACCTGTAAAAAGCAATAACAGCAACACTGCAATTCCTTTTTTCATGATTCAAGATTTTAAAGATTAAACATAAATTACAATAATAGGCCGTCATCCACTCCTTCTTGGGCTTACGGTTCTGTTGCTCCTTCCACGGTTGGCATTGTTTTCTTCGTGGTACCGTTGGATATTATCGTCTTGATAATCCCTTATCCGGGTATATCTGCTGCGCCTGAGGTCGAAATTCCGGTACCTGGGCGGCAGCTCGTTTCGCCGCACCCATACACCTCCATCCAAATACAGATAGGTTCGGGCCGAAAGGTCGTAGTAGATGCTCAGTTCCGGAAAATAGATATAGCGGACCACTTCCAACCGATGGGGATAGAACCATGGCGGAGGGGGATGGCTGGGACGTGATGAGATGATAACGGGCCCGCAACCCACTAAAAACAAAAGCAATAAATAGGGTAAGAACGATATGAAGCTCCTTAACGAAGTTTTGTTTTTCATGGTCGACATATTTTATCGGTTCGAACACAAAATAAGGGGTCGGCAATTGGTTTTGAAATGATCTAAATCATTTTTGTGGCGGTTTATTTATAATAATTTTGGGGTACTGCATCAATTGAAATTATTTAAAAAAAATAGTATGGAAACCCAAGTCATTTATAATTCGAATCTGCATTTTGAACATGAACAATGGAAAGGGGAACTCTATTTCTGGAAGGATGAGCTCAAAACATTCAATATCCGCTTGAGCGAATTGGTCTCCCGATGGACCAAGCAAGAGGTCTTGAAACAGTTGGAGCATTTTCAGAACGAATTTATCCTCCATGGCGGGGTCATCGACGATTTGCTCGAAACCATTGAAAAACATGAGACCCGTATCGCCGCCCAAAGTAAAACGGGGGTGGAGGTGATGGATACGCAATGGTTCAAGAAACACCTCGAATTCCGGAATTGTATGGAAGCCCAACGGCAGATTTATGCCGATCTAAAAAAACAATTCTTCAAGTTCCTTACCAAGTACATGTAGTTCATTTCCGTAACCATTTCCGTTTCGGGCAATAAATTGTACTTTACATGGGAAATCACGAGATAACCCAACACCAAATTGAATGCAGATCCATGAGGATATCAGCCCAGTGATCGACTCCTACATCCTTGGGGTTTTGATCAGTACGGGCATTGGTCTAATTTTGGGCTTGGAAAGGGAATACGACAAGCTCAAACAAGAACAGAGTGTTGCGGGTATCCGTACCTTCCCCATTGTGACCATCATCGGTTTTTCTGTCGGCAGTCTCAGGGAATACTTTACCCCATGGATATCGATCATGGGTTTGGGCGCCTTTATCTTGATCATGGGAATTTATCAATTGTCGAGGGCACAAACCGAAGGTTCAAAGGGACTAACCACCAATTTGGCTTTGATCGCCACTTTTATTCTGGGCCTGATGGTCTCTGCGGAAAATTACAGGGATGCGGTAGCCACGGCGGTCATTATCGTCACCTTGCTTTCAATGAAGGCCAGCTTTCGATCGGTGATCAGCAATATTACCTCAGAAGAACTTTTTGCATTCATCAAATTTTCGATCATTGCCCTTCTTATTTTACCATTTCTACCCAACAACAATTATGGTCCGGAGAAGCTGTTGAACCCATTCGAAATAGGCTCGATCATCGTCATCGTATCCTTGTTGAATTTTATAGGTTATTTTTTGGTAAAATTTGTAGGCCCCAAAAGGGGCATCTTGTTCACGGCGGTTTTGGGCGGTCTTATCTCAAGTACCGCGGTGAGTTGGAGTTATGCCACAAGAAGCAGGGAATCCCCTGAACTATCCTCAAAGTATGCCGCGGGCATCAGCATCGCCTCGGCCATCATGTTTCCAAGATTGGCCTTTTTGGCCTACATTTTCAACGTCAAGATATTATGGTACCTCGTATTGCCATTTGGAATCCTAGGCATGATCTGTCTGATTGTTGCCCTAACACTGATCAAAAAGGACAGCAGCAGCATGAATACGGAAATCAAGTTGGGCAACCCACTCAATATTGTAAATGCCATCGGATTTGGGCTCCTCTTCGTGGTGATTTCCTATGCCGTCTTTTATGCCAATCGGTTCTTTGGCGAAAGCGGACTCTATTATTCCGCCCTGATCGCGGGCTTGGCCGATACCGATGCCATCACGATCAGCATGGCCAAATTTTCCCTTGAGGGGGAGAAGTTAGGGCTTGCGGCCAATGTAATTCTGGCCGCCACTTTGAGCAATATGTTGGTGAAATTGGGCATTACCCTTTTTAAAGGGTCAAGGACGACCGGCAAAATGGTTGGCCTTGCCTTTGGGAGCGTGCTTCTGATTGGAATTTTATTTATCTTCATCCTACACTGATGGCAATTTTTCCAGATTTGTCAATTGAGGTGATAGCCTTATCTTTAATCATATTAAAAAAAAGATGCGATTAGTCTCATGGAACGTTAACGGTATAAGGGCTGCAGCGAAAAAGGATTTTTTTAAGGCCATCAAAACCATGAATCCCGACATCCTTTGCCTACAGGAAACCAAGGCGCAGGTAGAGGAGGCAGAGGAAGCCCTTGCCCCGTTGAAACCGTACCATTTACAATGCAATTCGGCCGACAAGAAGGGCTATTCCGGAACCGCTTTGTTGAGTAAGGACAAGCCCTTGAACATCTCCGAAGATATGGGCATCGCGGCACATGACGAGGAAGGCAGGGTACAATGTGCCGAATATCCGGGTTTCTATTTGGTCAATGTATATGTTCCCAATTCGGGACAACAATTAGACCGATTGGATTACCGCAAGCAATGGGATTCCGACTTTTTGAAGTATTTGAAACAACTGGAGCGAACCAAACCCCTGATCGTTTGCGGGGATTTTAACGTGGCGCACAGGCCCATCGACCTCAAGAACGACAAGGCCAATTACAACAAAACGGCAGGGTATACCCAAATCGAAATCGATGGCATGGATAATTTTTTGGAGGCGGGGTTCATCGATACCTTTCGGCATCTTCACCCGCAGGAAGTGGCCTATACCTATTGGAGTTATCGGTTCAAGGCCAGGGAACGCAATACGGGATGGCGACTCGACTATTTTTTGGTCAGCAAGACCTTGATCGATAAGGTGAAAAGGGTCCCCATTTATTCGGATATCCTAGGGTCTGACCATTGCCCCATTGGCCTTGATATCGACCTGTAAACCACAAATCTTTCGGAGTATTCAGAGCTTCTTCGCATAGCCAAAGACCATTTTTTTAAACTCCCGGAAGTCATTTTCAAAAATGGCGATCTTCTCTCCCAACTCGCGGTGACTTTCGCGATAGTCACCATCGGACAAACCTTTTTCTCCTTTGATCAATCGGGACAGCAGTCGATCATGTTCCATGATGTCTTTCACAAGGTAATCGTACAGACTGCCATGGATCGTATCGAGATATTGGAGCATTTTCCCATACCCGGACATGTGCTGTCCCGACTTCTCCTTGTTCTTCAAAAGCGTATCGAAGAAGGTGGTCTCATCTTGCCAAAAGGCAACGGTTTCAAGCCATTCCCGACTTTCCTGATGCAGGATATTCAATCCAGCCCCCAATAAAAACTCGGTTTTGGCACTTGTTTTTGTTTTATTCATTTTCCAGGTTTTAGAATTCTCCGTGATACCGAACAAATCACTTGAAAGTTCGAATTTTACCACTTTTGGGCGCTCTTCATCAGGGTTCAACGGCCATTCGCTATCGGACCGCTGCCTATTTTACAGGGCTTCTAGGAAGGCATATTTCAGCAGTCCATGGTGCCTGCCATGCCCAAAGCCTTCCCATTCGCCCGTAATCAATGGCCTTCAACGCTATTGCCCATGGGTTTGCCATCCCAGCCAACGGAACAAAAGGCAATGGCCTGCAAAGCTACCTAAGGTAAGCAGGAATCGAAAAAATAGATATGACCTAAATCATATCATTCGATTGGCAAATGGACTTATTTTTGCCAAGGAATTTAATAGTACAATAAATAAAAAATAAAGATCATGACAGACAATAGTGGAAACGTATTATTGGCTTTACTTACAGGTGCGGCCATAGGTGCCGGTATCGGAATTTTATATGCCCCGGACAAAGGATCTGAAACCCGTTCGAAAATCAAGCAAAAAGCGAAGGATGCAAAACATGACCTTACCGATCGCATTTCGCATGCCAAGGACGAACTGACCAAGACCGCCAAGGAGAAAAAGGACGAGTTCGAGCAAAAATTGGAGGACACCATTTCCCAGATGAGCTATAAGGCAGACGATATCATCGCCACCTTGGAGCATAAATTGGAAGAGCTTAAGAAAAAGAACGCCCAATTCCAGAAATAACGGCCCATGGCTTTTGAAGAATTAAAAATGGACCTCAAGGAGGCAGATGCCGATTTGAGGTCTTATTTGGAACATAGTGAAGAGCACCTGAAACTGAAAGTCTTCAAGGTGTTCATGATATCCATTACCACCGCTGCTCAGGCCTTGCTGATCGGTGCGATTGCGCTATTGGCGTTATTGCTGCTCTCCTTGGCGGCCTCCTATGCCCTGGGCAAACTATGGGACAATATTTACCTGGGCTTTTTGGCCGTAGGTCTTTTTTATACGGTTCTTGCAATCGGGTGCTATCTTTTAAGGGAAAAATTGAATGCGCCCATTATCAGAAGGTTTTCCAAATATTATTTCGACGCGTTATGACCTACCGATACAACTCTTTTAAGGAAATCGATGAACGCCTTAGGATCTTGGCCCTGCAACGGGAAATCAGCAAGGAAAGCCTAAAGCTGAACCTCTATTCCGCCAAAAGGGAAATAAATCCTTCACATCTTATCGGCGGATGGAGTGGTTCGATACAAAAATTGGTACTCACTTGGGCGCTGAAAACAATGATAGCCAAGTTCCGCAAGCCCAAGGAAAAAGAAGTTTCCGAACAAACCAAGGTCGATCAGCTGAACTGAGCCACTTTTTTTAGGGCCTCCTTGTCTTTCAATATGATTTTTCTGCCCTGATCGGTGGTGATCAATCCTTCATCTTTGAAGTCGGACAAGGTTCGGATCGCAGTTTCCGTTGCGGTTCCGATCATCCCGGCAAAATCTTCCCTCGGGATTCCCACCCCGTTATTCGCCTTATCCTGAACGATCCCTTTCTCGTACAACTGTAATAGTGCCTTGGCGGCCCTTTGCCGTACCGAAGCATATGCCATATCAACCAAGTGCTCTTGAGCATTGATCAAATTGGCCGACATCATGGTGATGAACTTTTGCGAAATCACCTGGTTGCTGAAAAGCAGCTTGGTAAATTCCTCTTTTGGAATGGCATACAGGTTGGCATCCTCAACTACTTTGGCCGTTTCAATATAACTTCCGTCACTGTTGAGCAATGACAGTTGCCCTATGAAGTCACCCGCACCATAGATGCCCGTAACGAATTCCTTCCCTGATTCGGTGCCCACATAGGTCTTGACCGTACCACTTTCAATGAGGTATAGGGAATGGGCACCGTCCCCTTCCCAAAAAACGAATGCGTTTTTATTATATTTTTTCAGATCCTGCGATTTGGAAAGACTTTCCAAATCGATTTGCTTGGAGGCCCCTTCGAGGAAGTTATTGATACCGGCAAGGTTTTTGGCTATTTCTGCTTTCAGGAAATCGCGCTTTTGAAGGCGACTCTGTATGGCATCCAGCAATTCCTTTTCCTCGAAGGGTTTGGTCAAATAATCGTCTGCGCCCAGGTTCATCCCCTCACGGACGTCGGCCCTGCTGGTCTTGGCCGTTAAAAAAATAAAAGGGACGCCCGCTGTGCCCGTATTTTTGTTCAATTGGCGCAATACCGCGTAACCGTCCATTTCCGGCATCATGATATCACAGATCACAATGTCGGGCAGAAATTCATTCGCTGTGGCGATGCCGGTTTTGCCGTTCTCTGCCGTGGCCACTTCATAATTCGCCAATCGCAGGATTTCTGCCGTGTTTTCCCGCACATCCATGTTGTCTTCAATAAGCAGTACTTTTTGCATCTTCTTTTAAATTTAGTGGAATTTCAATGGTAAAGGTGCTTCCCTTACCCACTTCACTCTCAAAATCGATGGTGCCGCCCACCAGATCGATGTATTGCTTTACGATATGGAGGCCCAGACCCGTACCTTGAATATTGGCTGCATTGGCGGCCCTAAAAAACCGATCGAACAAATTTTTCTGCTCGGCTTCCGGAATCCCGATTCCCCGATCGATTACTTCAATTTTGGCATGGCCCTGGTCACTCGAGACCAAACAGGTAATTTCTTGGTCTTCGTTCGAATATTTTATGGCATTCGACAATAGGTTGTTGATCATATGGCCGAGCATCTTTTTATCGGAACAGGTGATGATCGGACTTGGGGCCGTTTTCAAGACCAACCGCTGTCCCTCTTTTTTATTGATTTCCATCTCTTCCATCAAGGATTTGACATAGGAGGAAATATCAAAATATTCCGGTTTGGGCTGCACTTTGCCTTCTTCCAGCTTGCTCAAGGAAAGGAAGTCGTTGAGAATGACCACCAAATTTTTGACGTTCGCTTTGATCCTGTCGACATGTTTCTCCCTTCTTTCCTCCTTGCCAGGTTCATTTTGTTTTCCGATGAGAATGGCAGAGGAGAGGATTGCACTCAATGGGGTTCGGAATTCATGTGAGGCCATCGATACAAAACGCGATTTTAGTTCGTTGAGCTCCCGCTCGCTGATCAATGCCTTGAGCAATTCATCCTGCACCATTTTTTGATCGGTGATATTGCTAAACACAAATAGGCCCCACACAATTTTGTCATCGGAATAAAGGGGCGTTGAATTGATCGAATAGACGTTTTCGTTGTATGTGATCTCATCCGTGACATGTTCACCGCTCAGGGTTCGCAGCACAAGTGTTTGGATTTTATCGATTTGGTCTGTTGAAAATTCCGGGATATCCTCTAGGCATTTACCCTCCAGTTCTTTCTTTCTTAGATGCAACCGCTCCAATTCTTCCCCCTCAACATACACCATTTCAAGATTTTGATTGAATACAACAATGATACCTTTAGGAAAATTTTGTGCGATGGCCGAGAACAAGGCCTGGCTCCTCAACGCTTTGTCCTCGGCAATCTGGGTTTCCTTGATCTGATCTTCCAAATTAAGATTGCTCTCCTTCAATTGCCGTACCGTCGCATTCAGTTCCCCGGTGCGCGTCCGCACTTGTTCTTCCAAAGTTTGGGTATATTTTTCCAATTTCCTTTGGCTGGCTTCCAATTCAATTCCGATCTGGTTTTGGTGGATGGCCAAAGCGGCCAATTGTGAAAGATCGGCCATGATTTCCCTATTGGTTTTAAGCGGAATTTTTGGGGATTCGCAATACACCGAAAAAGTACCCATCACCTCTTGGTTCTTTGAAATAATGGGCATGGACCAACAAGATTTAATGTTGTTTTTAAGGGCGGTTTCATGATAGGCCTTCCAGTAGGCATCTTTTGCAAAATCGGGCACGAACACCTCCCTTTTGGAGTAGGCCGATACACCACAGGAACACCCTTCGGGACCCACGGGCATTCCTTCCAAGGCTTTTTGCAGGGCCTTGGGCAAACTTGGGGCCGCCAATTGGTGCAAGGTGCCCTTTTTATGGTCGAGCACCGTAACGCTCGCCATACAACCCTGAAAATGCGCTTCTGCAGCCCTGACAATATGATTTGCAATGACTTTGAGGGGTTGGTCCGTTGCGATTTTTTCCAAGATCTTTCGGATATCATCTTTAAGTTGCAGGGCCTTTTTCTCCTTAGTCACATCATGTTGTACCCCGATAAAATGGGTCAAGTTTTGTTCTTGGTCGTACACCGGGGTAATGGTGAGTTCGTTCCAGAACAGGGTGCCATCTTTTCGGTAATTTCGAAGTACCACCTTACAATCGCTCCCTTTTTTGATGGCTTTTCGCAATTTTTTCAAACCAGGTTGATCCCGATCCCCGTTTTGTAAAATACGGCAGTTACGACCCAAAACCTCACTGTTTCGGTACCCCGTCATGCGACTGAAAGCCGGGTTGCTGAAGATGATGGGCATTTCGGGATCAAGCGCATCCGCGATCAAAATACCGTTACCGGCAGCGTTCAAGGCCCTATTGCGGATGTCAAGTGAATTTTGTACCAATAATGTGTTGGCCACCAATTTGGACCTGGTCGATAGTCCTTTGATGGCATGTTGGGCACGGTTGACAAAGATCAGCGCTATCTTTTGCTCTTTATGGGGCAACGTCACCAATCTAAGCTTCAGGTTCATAGGGTTGTCCTCTTTGTCATGGCCCACCAATTCAATGCCAGCTTCACCGTCTAGTTGCCGCAATTGGTTCAAGAGCAGCTTGCTATCGGCTTTTGCGATGTGGTCCACCAATTTTCGGCCCTGAAAGTCACTGGCGGCGTACCCGAATAGGCTCAAAAAGGAGGGATTGGCCATAACGATCCTGCTGTTCGTATCGATAAGGCCGACCGCTTCCGAACCCTTGTCAAAAACGTGCTTAAAAATGACCGAATCTGTAATTTGTGCCATCATGTTCCAATTTGCGGTGAAAACCGATTGTTTTTTGCATTTTTGCCATTATCGGGTTTCCATATACCTGTGAACCTGATAAATTGATTGGCAACAGGCGTTGGATTTCCAAAATGTAAATTCCCCGCAGTTCAAATGTATCATAGCTATCCCCGTATTAAAATGATATTGGTCAGCATAGCTATAAAGCTCGGGACCGAGCGATCGGGTCGGTCATGTGCAGTCGTATTTTATATCACAATTAAAATAAATCAACCATGAATACAGGATTGGTGCTTTCAGGGGGCGGGGTACGCGGCATGGCCCATATTGGGGCGATCAAAGCCCTTGAAGAACATGGTGTCAAGCCCAATTATATAGCCGGCACCAGCGCAGGTGCCATCGTTGGCGCTTTATATGCCGGAGGCCATGGTTGGGAAAACATCTTCGATTTTTTTAAATCGATCGACCTGTTTTCCATTAAAAAATATGCGTTGAACAAGCCGGGCTTTGTCGATACCGAAAAATTTTATGATCGATTTACCCCTTTCTTTCCTCAGGATGATTTCGATATCCTGAAAATGCCGCTTTACATTACGGCCACCGACATAGTGGAGGGTACCCTTAAAGTGTTCCATAAGGGCGAACTCATTCGTCCTATTTTGGCTTCCGCCGCTTTTCCGGGCATGTTTACCCCGGTCGAGATCAAAGGGGCCTATTATGTCGACGGCGGTACCCTCAATAATTTTCCGGTAGACCTGATCAAAGGATTTTGCGAGCATATCGTGGGGGTGTATGTGAACCCGTTCGACAAAGTAAAAATCGAAGATTTGAAACATTCCTACAATATTTTGGAACGCGCCTATAAAATTAGGTCCACCCGCGATTCAGAATCCAAATTTATCGATTGCGATATGTTGATTTGCCCACAGGACCTCAGCAACTATAGTACCTTTTCGATAAAAGATATGGATACCATATTCAAGCTGGGATACGATGCGACCAACGAAGCTTTGAAGGCAGCCAAGAGCCCGTAAATGCCCAACAGTTATTGTTGAACCATGTATTTGCCAAACCGGGTTCTTTTTTTCTTGTTAAATCGTACGGAACAGGTTCCCAATACGCTTGATGAACTGGGCCAAGAGCAGTGAACCAAATGCGAACAGCGCGATATACGCATATTGACTTAAGGTAAGATGGGTCAAGGAAAGGGCCTCGGAAATAACGGGAATCGTGGCCGACAAAAAGGTCAAAAATAGGCACAATGCAATAGCGAGCCATACCCAAAGGTTGGTAGTGACTTCGTTTTTTATGAACGATTCCTGGCTATGTGAAATATTGAAAAGATTCAACAATTGGGCTAGAATAAGGGTGTAAAATGCCATATTGTTGATGGTTTCCGGTTCAATATTCAAGATGTAATAGCCAAAGGCGGTGATTCCGAGTACCGCGGCGCTTATCGATAAACCATAGACCAATATGGCGTACCAATGCTCTGGCGTCAAAATGGCTTCATCTGATTTTCTGGGCGGGGTTCCCATCAAATTTTCATTGCCTTTCCCGAGGCCCAAAGCAAGTGCTGGAAAGATATCTGTGATCAGGTTCAGGAACAAAATCTGTAAAGGCAACAGGGGGGAGGGGAGGTTGATCAAGGCGGCAATCCCAACGGAAACAATTTCGGCCAGATTGCTGGAAAGCAAGTAAACCACGAACTGCCTGATGTTATAATAGATGACCCTACCTTGTTGAATGGCCAATTCGATGGCCGTGAATTTATCGTTCTTCAAGATCATATCGGCAGCCTCCCGGGCCGCTTCGGTACCCCTTATGCCCATGGCGATGCCGATATCTGCCTTGCGCAGGGCGGGAATGTCGTTGATGCCATCCCCGATCATGGCCACTACATTGTTGTCGGCCTGAAAGAATTGAATCAATTTCAACTTTTGTTCCGGCACCACCCTTGCAAAAACCACCGTTTCAAGGAGTGCCGAGCTGGTAATGGCGCCGGTTGCAGGTTCGAGGTCCAAATCTTGGCCATGCCTAATGTATCGATGGGCATCTTCCGTAGTTAATAGGCCAATTTCCTGAGCTATTTTCTTGGCTGTGCCCAAATGGTCCCCGGTCATCATCACCACCTGTATCCCTGCCTTTTTGTACACCTCTATGGAATGTTTAACGTCTTCCCTGGCCGGGTCGATAAAACCGATCATACCCAGAAAAGTGAGCTTATCCAGAATTTCATCCATAGCCGGTTCCATTTCAGTGGTCTTGAAGGCGAATGCGATGGTTCGTAGACCCTGGGAGGCGAGCGCATCTCCCTTTGCCAACCAATCGTCCTTGGTATGGAATGGAATGATGGTATTGGCGTGCAATATAGTATCACAGTGGGCAAGTATACCCTCCAAAGCCCCTTTTGCATAGGTATGGATGGCATCTGGACCCTTGTTCACGGTGGCCATCAATTTACGATTGGTATTGAAAGGCAGCTGCTTTAGTTCTTCGTTATTTTTTTGCGCTTCCTTTGGATCATAACCGAGGCCGCCGGCAAAATCAATCAAGGCCTGATCGATGCTGTCCCGCTGCATATTCTTGCTAGACAGGGCCACGTCGTTACAGAGCATGCAGGCCATGATGACTTCCTGATATGCCTTGTGATCGACTGGCATTTCGACCATTGACATTCTATTGGCCCCGGCAATGGTGCGGTCATCGAACGAAAGGGTATGCACCCTTAACCGGTCTTCGGTCAAGGTGCCCGTTTTATCGGTACAGATGATGTTTGTCGCACCAAGGGTCTCCACTGCTTTTAGGTTCTTGATAATGACCTGTTTTTTTGACAGACGTAACATACCCCTTGCGAGGGCGATCGTGGCAACGATCGGCAAGCCCTCGGGTATGGTGGCGACGGCAAGTGCCAAGGCCGTCTCCAACATTAAAAAGAACGCTTTTCCCTGAACATATCCGGCAACCATGATGAGTATGGCCAATACTAGGGTCAATATGATCAGCCGCTTGCTGAGATTGTTGAGTTTCTTTTCAAGGGGAGTGCGCTCTTCGGTGGCTTCAAGGGCCAATTGGTGGATTTTTCCCAGTTGGGTTTCCTTCCCGGTGTCGGTGACAATGGCCTTCCCGGTACCCCCTGTGACCACGGTTCCCCTGAAAACCATGTTGGTTTGGCCGGTCAAGGGCGTTTTTTGCGAAATCGCGGCGGTCCTTTTTTCGATGTCGATGCTTTCTCCCGTCAGGGCCGATTCCCTGACCAACAGATTTTCCTGCGACAACACACGGGCATCGGCCGTTAAGATATCGCCTACATCGAGCAGCAGGATGTCCCCAGGCACCAATAGGGAATCCCTTACCCGGCACACCTCACCAGATCTGATCACATTGGCCATGGTCTGGCCCATTCGACGTAACGACTCCAAAGAACGAACCGCCTGTAGTTCCATAAAGAAACCAATGGCCACCGTGATCAATATTACAACGGCAATGGCCGAACTTTCGGCCCAATCCTGAAACATCAAGGCTAAAACCATTGCTCCGACCAAGATATAAATGATGGGGTCTGCGAACTGTTCGGCAAGAAGGCGCCTCCTTTTTTTTGGCCTTGTTTCAGGGAGCTGATTGTGTTCGAGTTTGGCGAGTCGATCGGAGGCTTCTTCGTGTGTCAATCCAAGCTCGCCATCACTTTTTAAGTGCTGAACCACTTCCAATTCCGTAAGGGCGAATGGGTCTTGGGTCATTTTGAGTCCTGATCATAAAAATTACCTGTGGAAAGCCAAAGGAAGTTAAGCATTATAACAATGCCCTCCTATCTTGCCTAAAATAACATGGACGCAATTTTTAGGCAATGATAAAAGGGCATTTTAAAAACCTATGGCAGCCAGTTCTTACCGGTAACCACAATGTTGCATTTTCTTATGCGATTTCGATTTTTTTGGACGGTTTTTTCTTGGCCTCCTCTTTTTTGGCCAGGTTAAAGCTGAGAATGCCATCTTTGTAAGCAGCCTTGATAGCCTCCTCCTTCACGGTGTCGGGCAATTGCAAGGACCTTTCAAAGGCATTGTAACTGAATTCCTGACGGGTATAGTTATCCTCTTTTTCTTCCTTGGAAGTCGATTTTTCGGCAGATATGTTCAGACAACCATCGTCGATGGTCACGTTGAAATCCTTTTTGGAGAAACCAGGAGCGGCCAATTCAATTTCGAATTTGTCATTGGTTTCCTTGATGTTCAGTGCAGGCTCGGAGGTCCTGCCGTTCCAAAAACGATCGGGCAGCATATTTCTGACCCAATTGCGGTTGTCGAAGAAATCATCGATATCAAAAAAGTCTTGGGGAATAAGATTTCCAAAAGGCCTTCTTCTAGTTTTTACGAGTGACATAGTTCTATTTTTTAGGTTAAACAATTTACTATCGCAAATGTACGTTCGGCCGCATCCCGACAAAATGACCTAAGTCAGGGAACCACTTTTTTGGAATTCCGGCTAGCATCCTGAAATAACTTTACCTTTAACCGGTGTTTAGGTAAAAAACTTTTTAAAAATGAAGTCCTGCAATGCCACAGCACAAAATAACCCAAATGAACAGCCTTTGAAATATATCACCCGAACGGTATGGATTTTATCTTGCATTAGCCTTTTCACCGATATGGCCAGCGAAATGCTGTATCCCATACTTCCCATTTATTTGAAGTCCATCGGCTTTTCGATCGTGTTGATCGGGGTACTGGAAGGTATTGCCGAGGCCACCGCCGGTTTGAGCAAGGGCTATTTTGGCAAGCGATCCGATGTTTCCGGAAAAAGGGTCCCCTTCGTACAGTTGGGGTATGCGCTGAGCGCGGTCTCCAAACCTATGATGGCCCTTTTTGTTTTTCCGCTATGGATCTTTTTTTCACGTACCCTCGATCGGCTCGGAAAGGGGATCCGGACCGGGGCAAGGGATGCCCTGCTTTCCCAGGAGGCCACGGAGCGCGATAAGGGAAAAATATTCGGACTGCACCGGGCCATGGATACGCTGGGCGCTGTTATCGGCCCCGCACTGGCGCTCTTGTACCTCTATTTCTTTCCTGAAGATTATAGGACCTTGTTTTTCATCGCCTTTGTGCCCGGGCTGCTGGCCGTATTGACAAGTGCATTACTGAAAGACCGAAAAAAGCTGCTGTCGGGCAAGGAAAAAAGACCGGTACCTTTTTTTTCATTTTTGGGCTATTGGAAGCAGAGTCCCCCGATTTACCGCAAATTGGTCTATGGTCTGCTGGCATTTGCCCTGATCAACAGTTCCGATGTATTTCTGTTATTGAAGGCCAAGGAGGCGGGGCTGGATGACACGGCAGTGGTGGGGGTGTATATTTTTTATAACCTGGTATATGCTGCGTTCTCCTTTCCTGTGGGCGCCATGGCCGATAAGATCGGGTTGCGGACCATGTTCATCATCGGCCTGGGATTGTTTGCCATCGTTTATTTTGGGATGGGACTAAGTACCAATCCCGACATCGTAGCGGCCATGTTTTTCCTCTATGGCATCTATGCGGCCGCCAACGAAGGGATTTCAAAGGCATGGATCAGCAATATTTCCGAAAAAAAAGACACTGCGACCGCCATAGGCACCTATGCCGGGTTCCAGAGCATTTGCACCATGGTGGCCAGTGCATCGGCGGGACTTATTTGGTTCCAATTTGGGGCAAGCATGGCATTTTTGTTCACCGGGGCGATGACCTTGGTCATCGTAGGCTACTTCCTTGTTTTTGTGGTGCCCGGTCAGCGTAAAATGCAGATCGGTCAATAGCCCGGTGAAGCCATCTGAGGATTATAATTTTACCCCGAAGGCCAGATCTCCCGCATCCCCCAAACCTGGAATGATGTATCCCTTGGCGGTGAGCTTATCGTCGACGGCTGCGATCCAGAGGTGGGTATTTTTCGGAAAGATTTTCTTGACATAGGCAATCCCGCTTTTAGATCCGATGACGGAAACGATATGGATCTGCTTGGGCACCCCGTGTGACTTTAGCGCCTCATATACATTTTCCAGGGTTTTGCCGGTCGCCAACATGGGGTCGGTAAGGATCAAGATCTTCCCTCCCAAGGAAGGGGCCGCGAAATATTTTACGATGACCTCAAATGCATCTTCATCCCCTTTATGGTGTCGATACGCCGAGATGAAGGCATTTTCCGCCCGATCAAAATAATGCAGTAGTCCCTCATGCAAAGGCAGGCCGGCCCTTAATACCGAACAGAGCACCATGGCATCGATGGGCAAAGTCATTTCCTTGGTCCCAAAAGGAGTCTGTATGGTTTTGGGCCCATAATTTAGCGCCTTGCTCATTTCATAGCCCAGCACTTCCCCGATCCGTTCAATATTGCGGCGGAAACGCATGGCATCCTTTTGTATTTCGATATCCCGGATCTCCGCGATGAATTGGTTCAACAGTGAATTTCCTTCCCCAAAATAGTGTACGGTCATATGGTTTCTGCTTACCCTTAAAAATACGATATTAAAATCAATGATCTTGGGGATTATGGGAAATCACTGCCTTTGGGAAAGTCAAACTGTAGCGATGCCAGGTAGCACGCAAGGTTACTACTAAAAGGTTACTGCATTTACCAATGGGAGTCGATCTATAATAGACTAAGCCTGTACTCCGAACTTCGACAGCAGGTTTTCCATGAGGCACCACTTGGTAAAGGCCGATTGGAGTAGGTTGGCCCCAACAAAAGCAGTGAACCACAGCCAGTTGATGTTGACATAAATGGCCAATAACAAACTGATCAATATGAAAGAGCCCGCAACGGCCCTGACGATCCTGTTTTTCATAGTCTTGGATTTAAGGTTAATGAAACTTTGGTAACCGATCCCTTTTGGTGCGATACCGATATTACAGCGATTTGTTCTTGCCCTCCCGATGCTAAATCAAAGGTACCGTTCAATGGGCACCACCACGGCCTTGACCGGGTTTTGGGTCTCCAAATGATTGTTGAACTCCTCAAGCAACCCGAACAATACCTCAATTTTATCCGCTTCGGTAAAGGAGAAGAACAAAATAGATTCGACCCCACCCTGTTCACTTGGAAACCAACTAGCACTGCGAAGCAAGGATGCCCTGTTCTTGAATCCATCGATATGGGACCCACTGAAGCTGCTTATGTTCGCTTTTTTGAACAGTGCCAATATTTCTTCTTCGAAATCCGCTACGGCCGTTACGATTAATAGTTTCATTTTACTGTTGTTTTAAGGGTTTTATTTGAGAATTTTTGCCCCGTTCATTTATTCGTAATTTTTCCCTTCTATCATATAATAGATCAAAGGGACCATTATCAAGGTGAGGATGGTCGAAACGATGGCCCCTGCGACCAAGGAAATGGCCAACCCTTGAAATATGGGGTCGAACAGGATGATGGAGGCCCCGATGACCACGGCACCCGTCGTCAATAATATGGGGGTGGTTCGCACCGCACCTGCATCGATGATCGCTTGTTTTATAGGAATTCCTTCTTTTAACCTTATTTCGATGAAATCGATGATCAGGACCGAGTTGCGCACCATGACCCCCGCAAGGGCGATCATTCCTATGAAGGAGGTAGCGGTAAAGAAGGCCCCGAAAAGCCAATGGCCCAAGACGATCCCGATCAATGAAAGGGGTATGGCCGCCATCATAACGATCGGGGTCTTCAGGTTTTGGAACCAACCGACGATCAACATATAGATCACCACGATGACCACCATAAAAGCGATGCCAAGATCTCTAAAGACCTCCAGGGTAATCTGCCATTCTCCATCCCATTTTACCGTGAAGTCGCTTTCATCGGAGGGTTGTTCCATGTAAGATTCCTGAACCGTATACCCTTTTGGCAGCACCAATGTTTTTAATTTTTCATTCATTCCCAAAATGGCATACACCGGACTTTCCAAGGCCCCGGCCATGTCGGCGGTCAGGTAAACGACCCTTTTTTGATCCTTGCGGTAAATGGTTTTCTGCAGGCTTGCCGTGTTCACGCTGACCAGGTCGACCACTGGAACCATGGTTCCATTTACCGATCTTATTTTGATGTTCTGGATATCCGCCAATGAGCTCTTTTCCGCATCGTTCAAGGAAAGTACAATCCCGACCGATTCATTCGCTGTTGCATCATGAAGACCGGAAACCGGTATTTCCCTTAAAATGGAGGTCAGGGCGGTCACGATTTGTTGGGGGGCCACGCCGTTTAACATAGCTTTTTGCTTATCGACTTCCAAACGGTACTCGGTCTGCGGGGCTTCGACCATCCAATCGACATCCACAATATCGGCAGTACCCTGCAAAATAGTCTTCACCTGTTCGGCCACTTTGATCTGTTCCCCATAATCGGGACCATAAATCTCGGCAACAATGGTGGAGAGTACTGGGGGGCCGGGCGGCACTTCGACCACTTTAACATTGGCCCCATATTTTTGGCCGATTCTTTGTACTTCAGGGCGTACCTCCTTGGCAATGTCATGGCTTTGGGAATTTCGATCTTCTTTGTGCAGCAAGTTTACCTGGATATCGGCCATATTGCTTCCGCCCCGCAGGTCATAATGACGCACCAGGCCATTGAAGGTGATCGGCGCCGAGGTGCCGATGTAGTTTTGATAATCCACTACTTCGGGCCGGGAAGCCAGATAGAGGGAAATTTCCTTAGTCACCATTGCGGTCCTTTCCAGGGTGGTGCCTTCGGGCATGTCCACCACGATTTGGAATTCGTTCTTATTATCGAAAGGCAACATTTTAACGGCCACCGTTTTTGTGAAGAACATGAGGATCGATCCAAGCAAGAGCACCACGGTAATGAGGATAAAGCCCCACCGTTTTGTCTTGTTGTCCAACAAAGGTTTTTCAATTTTATTATAAATTCTATAAATGAATCCGGATTCAAAACTTTTTTCTTCCTTATGCCCCTTATCGTCTTTTTCACGCAACAAATGGTAGCCCAAATAGGGCGTAACCGTTAGCGCCACGAACAAAGAGAGCAACATGGCGATTGAAGCGCCGATTGGCATTGGGCTCATGTAGGGTCCCATCATTCCCGATACGAATGCCATGGGCAATATGGCAGCGATGACGGTGAAAGTGGCCAAGATGGTGGGGTTGCCGACCTCGTTGATCGCAAAGAGTGCGGCCTGTTTAAACGGCAGGCGTTTCATCTTAAAGTGCCGGTGCATGTTTTCCGCAATGATGATACTATCGTCAACAACAATACCCACGACAAAGACCAACGCAAAAAGCGTGATACGGTTCAGGGTATAGTCGAACATATAATAACTGAACAAAGTAAGTGCGAAAGTCAAGGGCACTGAAAAGAAAACGACAAGCCCCCCGCGCCATCCCATGGCAAGCATCACCAAAATGGTGACCGCCAGGATGGCAACCCCCAAATGCAACAACAGTTCGCCCACCTTGTCCGAAGCCGTTTCTCCGTAATTCCTTGAAACTTCGATATGAACCTCAGCAGGTATCAGGTGCTTTTTTAAATCTGTGACCCGTTCCAATATCTTCTCGGAAATCTTCATGGCATCGGCCCCTTTTACCTTCGCGATCGAGAGGGTCACGGCCGCATATTCGGAACCATATTCGGAATACTTTTCGTGGTTCTGGCCATACCCAAAAGACACATAACTTTTAGGGGTGGCAGGTCCGTCCTGTATCGTTGCCACCTGTTTCAGATACACCGGGAGGTTCCGGTTCACCCCGACTACCAGATTTTCTACATCATCGACCGTTTCCAAAAAGTCGCCGGTGGTCAAGAGATATTCGGTATCGTTTTTTACAAAACTCCCGGATTGGGCCTGTTGGTTGTTGGCCTGGATCATCTGCATAATGCCAAGGGCATCGATTCCATTTTCCGCCATCCTATCTTTGTCCAGAATCACCTTCAATTCGCGATTTCTGCCCCCGATGGTCTTGGTCATGGCAACATCCTTTATTTTTTCCACCTCATTTTCAAGTTCCCCGGCAATTTGTTTCAGTTGGAAATCGTCATAGGAATCGCTCCAAAGGGTGATGCCCAACATGGGCACATCGTCTATGGAACGTGTTTTCACCATGGGTGCATAGATGCCATTGACAAACATATCGTCATGCTTCATCAATTCATTGTAGAGGTTCACATAGGAGCGTTCGGTGTCTTCCCCTACATAGAACTGCACGATGATCATGGCCTGGCCGTTCATGGCCATGGTATGGAGATGTTCCACGCCTTTGATATCGGAAAGGATCTTTTCCAAGGGTTTGACCACCCTGTTCTCCACTTCTTCGGGACTCGCGCCCGGATAGCCCACCATCACATCGGCCATGGGCACGATGATCTGGGGCTCTTCTTCCCTGGGGATCAAAAAAGAGCTGTACACCCCAATGATCATTAAGACGACCATCAACAAAAGGGTCAACTTCGAGTTGATGAATGCACTGGCTATTTTTCCTGATATTCCTTCGTTCATCTTTTTTTTTTATTGGATGGATATCTTGGCCCCGTTGTACAACTTGCCTTCCGCGGAAACGATATACTGCTCGCCCGCATTCAGGCCAGACAGCACCTCTATTTGATCGCCATATATTTTGCCCAAACGGAGCCATCTAAGAAGGGCCCGGTTCTGGTCGCTGATCGTATAAACTCCCTTTAAACCGCCGCTTGTAACGATGGCCGATCGTGGTATGAGCACCAAGGAAGGGGCGTCGGATTTAGTACTGATAGGAATTTGGACCGTTGTAAACATTCCGGAAAGGAGTTTAACATCGGTTTTGTCAACCGCTGCCTTAACCAAATATTGTCCGCCAGTATTTTTGGCGGAAGCACTTACCTCTTTCAGTTTGCCCTTGACCGATGTACCCAATGATTTGATCAATACTTCAACGGTGGCGTCTGATTTGATCTTGGAGATTTCGCTTTCGGGCACCATGGCGACGACCTCAAAGACTCCGGGAGATTCGAGGGCCAACAAGGGCATCCCTGGATTGGCCATATCCCCGACTTCTGTAAATTTACCGGTGATCACACCAGCAAAAGGGGCCGTAATGTTGGCATAGTCAAATTGTGCGTTGATCTCATTTTTCATTTGGTTCGCCGCTTCCAATCTTGCCTTTGCCATTTCAAATCGTGTGGTCATATCGTCCATTTCCTTTTGGGAGGCACTATTTTCGGCAAAGAGGTTTTTAAAACGTTCATAATCTTTTTCTGCGTTAGCGTAGGCCGCTTTGGCCTCCGTAATTCCGGCATTGACCTGTGCGCGTTTGGCCTGTAGATCGGTATTGTTGATCGACACCAACAGTTGTCCTTTTTTGACCTTATCACCCACATTGATGTAGATCTTGCTCACTTGGCCCATCATCCGGGTGCTTAATTCGGCACTGTTTACAGCCTGTATCTTGCCGCTTACGCTTAGGAAACCGCTGCTATGGTTTTCGGTTATCCCGCTTATGGTCACTGGTACCGCATTGGCATCGTCAGCGTTGGTTTTAGTGCCCTCGCCGCTGCAGCTGGAAAGCACCAACATAGCAGTCCCAAAAAGGGTTGTATACAATTTTGTCATGATTTTGTTTTTATAGTTCACTTTAGGCTATTTAAGCGTTTGTTTCTTCTGAATGTTCAAATTTTTGGTGGTATTGTAAAAGGGCCATGGCGTTATTCCTTTATTAAAAATTCCAAATAGGCCAGTGCATAATTATGCTGGAATATGGTAGCATAAAATTCCAGTTGTTTCTGACTGTATTGTGATTCTGCCATAAGAAGGTCATTGGTCTTTTCCAGACCTTGTTCAAAGCGATTGCTGCGGATACGCAACGACTCCTCGGATTGTTGCAAGGCCAATTGGGTCAGTTTTAATTTGTTATTGGCATCTTGAAGCCCTCTTTTGGCCTTGTTGAGTTCCAGTAGGCTTTCCGCCCTATATTGCTCTAACTGAAATCTTGATTTTTCAAATTCGGCCTTGCTCTTTTGTGCCCGGCCGAAACGCTTGCTGCCCTCGAAAAGGTTCCACTTCAATTCTGCCCCGAAGAGATAGCCGTTCGCGGCGCCTTGGAATATTTCGTCGTCGTGCAGCTCGTAAGTGCCAAAGGCGTTCAAGCGGGGCAAAAAGGACATTTGGTCGGCCTTGTACATTTGTTTATAGGCTTCCGATGCGGCGTTCAAGGCCTGGATATCGTTTCTGTTCTCCGGCAAGCCTTCCACCTTAAGTTCTTGGTTCACGACCATTAGGGAATCGCTGGGCTTTAAGATTTGATCATTGTGGTCATCCATCAGAACGGACAAATAATTCGAGGCATTCAGGATGTTGCTCTTGGCATACTGCAGCTGATTGTCTATTTCGGTTGCCCGTACCTCAACCGACAGGAGATCTGATTTCTGCAAATAGCCTTGTCGAAAGTTGTTATTGGCGATACGCATGTTTTCCATGGCGGTCGCTTTGGTCTTTTCCAGAACTTCAACCGTTTTATAGGCCAATTGCAATTGCATATAGGCCTTTTCGACTTCCAAGCCAATATATTCTTGGGTGCGTTCCGCTTGTAGGGCCGTGGCATCCCATTTGGCCTTGGCCGCCTTTCTTTGGTATATGCCGTCGAAGTTCAACAGGGGTTGCTGTACTTCCATCCTCGTGGCGAAATCCTCGATTTGTCGAGGCGCATTTAATGAAGCAGGATCAAAATCGGCTTGGGTCAGTATGGCCTGGTTGAGTTTCGACCCAAAGGCCATCAAAGGGTTCGTAGTGGCGATACCGGTATGTGAGATACTGATATTGGGCAACAAGACGGCATTGGTCTGGTTGTAGTCGCCCTTGGCCATCAGCACCTCCTGTTGCGACATTTTAAGGGTGCCATTGCCCGTTTTCACCTTGTCCATCACTTCAGTCTTTGAAATCAAAACGGTTTCCTGTGCTGACATTGACAGGGAAAGAATTGGTAAGGCAAACAGGAACATTATATTTTTCATCTTGGATCTGTTATTTTCTTTTAATCTGGGGCAAAAGTAGACCTAAAGGGGATGTTGGTCGGTAACAATGGTTACCAAGGCGATTTTAGCATCGTTATGAAACCAAGTGGTGCATGGTAGTGATTGAATATTCAATTGGGGAACCTTAAGATGGCCAATAAAGGCCGAACTATTATCATCTTTTTGGGGTTTAAAACCAATAGCCGATACCTGCCGAAAAGTAGAAAACGGTTTCCAAGACTTCCTTGATCACCGTATCTTCGGTCGTGATCGTAGCACTGCTTTGTGGAAAGGCCAAAACGGGCGAAAAGGAGAAAATGAATTGTTCGTGGTAGTATTGCATGGGCAGGCCTAGCGCTACATTTAAAAAATTGAATTCCGATGCTTCCTTCAATTCCACCGAGGTAGGAATCGACGGTGTTGTGCCAACGGTCCCCTTGCCTTGTCCTTTTCTATTGCCCAGACGACTGGTACTATAGTATTCCTGATAAAAATATTGTGTACCGGCTTGCAGCGTAATGGAAGGGCCGATCAAAAAGTTCTTGTCACTGCTATAGATAATACGGTCGAACACGATCCCAGCAAAAATGTCGGCAGAACTATCGCTGTTAAAGTAAGTGCTGGCGATTAACGATACTTCTAACGCTTTGAGGTCATAGCTCAAAAAACCGGACATATCACCCAATATTTCCGACTGTACATTATAACTGTCTTGGTTGAAGAAATAGGCGGTCGCCGAAAGGCCACCGTTGAATTTTTCGGAACTGGACAGGTAACCAGCAGTGACCAAAAACAGATCTATCCGTTGTTCCCCCGAACCGACGAGGAAGGAGGCCGAAGCATCGGCAAAAAATCCCGATCGATCATAATAGCCCAGTGAAGGAAAAATATAAGGGGCGGCAATGGAATCTCGCCTGCCCATGAAAACGGCGTCATTGCGAAAGCTCACATCTGCCAGAAAAAAAGATTCCACGTCCGCGGGTTTTTCCTTGGCGGAATTTTTTCGCGGTTGTGCCATGAGGCCCAAAGACATAAATAGGAGAAATATCAAGACTGTGGTTGACCGGGTTCTCATTTTAAAGAAAATTGAGATTAATGAAGAATATGGGCCGTACGGATCACAGGTAGGACAAAATACCGTTTTCCGGACAGCCCGTGAAACTGAGCTTATCAGCTGCTTTTTTTCTTTTTTTGAAGCGTCGACTTTTTCTGGATATTCTTTTTCATCAAATTTTTGTTGGTCAATTTATTTTGTTGGACCATCATTTTACGATGCTGGTAGGTATTTTGAAACTTGGCGCCATCCATATTGATGCACTCCCCATCTTGGAGCCGCAGTTGCTCCCGCTGGGCATTTTGGTAGCTTCCATCGGCGTTTACCATCAAGCCATCACCAAGTTCCACTCGGTTCTGGATCCTATGCTGCTCCAGGTTCCTGATTTGAAATACCTCACCATCGATGCGCATGATTTGATATCTGTTTTGGTTCCGATTTTGGATCTGGGCATCGCTCAAACCCTTATTTTCCTGTTGTACCTTGTATCGATATTGATACTCATTGCGGTACTTGACCCCATCATTGTCCAAACATTCGCCATCTTTTAACCGCAATCGGTCGCGGTCCTTGGTGAGGTATGATCCATCAGGGTTCACAACGGTACCGTCATTTAAGGTGATGGGGTCCTGTAATCGAATTTGGTCGCGGTCTCGTATCTGCAATACTTCCCCATCGACCATCATAAGTCGATCTTGATCTCGATCTTGGATGCGGTCTTGATCTTGTGCCTTTAAAGAAGCGGTACCCATAAGGGCGATCGATACTAATAATATCACTTTTTTCATTGTATATGGATTTAAATTAATTCTGTTTAATACTGTGGCAAATGTACCGGACCATGCCCGTGTAGAAAATGATATAGGTCATGAAACCCTATATTTTATTGATGTTTCCAAGGGTTTTTATGTAACAATTGTTACATAACGATAGGTTATTAAAAGCGGATGTCCTTTACCTCCAATAAACCGTTATGGACTACCTGCCACATTGTTCTTTGCTGTCGTTGATGATCGCATTATAATCTTCAAAAGCTAAATATTGTGGTACATAAGTCATTCCCATCCCATCCAGGGTGGAGGTAAAGCTTCTCAAATGGTTGCGCGAACCGCATTGCAATGATTCAAAAACCGCAATCACTTGGATATTATTGGTCATTATCAAGTAGTTTTCCAAATCAACAATATCCATATCCTCAATGGTGGCGCCCACCTCCAATGCTTTGGTTTCATTAACACTACCGTCCATTACATAGCGATCGTACAGGGCTTGTATTTCTTGGTTTGCAAATTGCCCATCCGGCATAATGGAATAGGGTATTTTATATTGATTTAGAAGGCCCACTACGGCATCCATATGTGATTGTTCGCTGTTCTTTATATTGGAGAATACATTGATTCCCCATAGTTCACCTAAGTAAACGTAGGTGTCCCGCGCGAGTTTTTCTTCTTCCAACATAAAAAGCAGCGCATTTTGATCTTCTTGGCCAATAGCATTGCTTTCGATATCACCCAATGGCATTTCGGAACCATCCTTGGAGCAGCCCGCAAACAGGCTTACGAATAGAAATCCGAGTACAAGCACTGGCTTTATTGATTTTTCCGGATTTTTCATAACAAATAGTTCAGGATTATTTTACGAATTTCCCCATATGCAATGATACCTACAGCAACTTTTGTTACACGGCAAAGGCACTTTCTTTATGGGAAAGTGCCTTTTATCAACCAACCACTAAAAATATCAAACAAAGACCTATTTTATTTTTTCGACCAAAAGCCTCCATTGTTCTGGGGTCAAGGTTGATAAAACCATGTCCCTGCAGTTGGTTTTCATCGTAACGACCTCTTTTCTCAACACTTCAATTTGATCGATTTTGGCCAGGATTTCTTCTTGGCCCCCTTTTTGAAGAGAGGCTTGGTATGTTTCCTTTTCCAAAGCGCTGATTTGGTTGGCCATTTCATCCATTTTGGGATGGTGGTCCGCAATCCAAGCATCAAAAATGGTTTTTTGCTCGGGGGTAATGCCCAATGTCCCGGCATCGCGGTTTATCGCCTGAATATAATTGGGAACGGGATTTACATGCTGCATCACCTCCATCCTTTTGATTCGTTCTTTAAAGGGATGTTCGGTTTGGTATTTTAGTACCAAGGCATCCCATTGCTCGGGCAGTAAGGTATTCATTATCAATTCCCTACATTGCAATTTGGTGGCCGCAATTTCTTTTCTAAGTTTTCCGGTTTCCCTTGCTTTCTCAAATAGGGCAAAGGTATCTGCCTTTAACATGGATAGGGAATGGATCTCTTTTTCAAGGGCCGAGAGCGCCTTCATTTTCATTTCGATTTTTGAATGATTGCCCTTTCGCCATTCTGAAAATATTTTCTCCTGTTCATCGTTGAGCCCAAGATCGTTTCGGGGTGCGGCAAGCACTTGCATAAAATTCGCCCCGGGATAATAATCCACGATGGCTTCTTCGCTTTTTCGGGCCATTTCCTGCGATGTGGTCTCGTCCTGCGGGTCGGCAACAGGCGCCGACTCAGGCTTATGTTTGCAGGATTGGAAGAATATCCCTGAAATGATAAGGGCTAAAGCGATGGGGGTTGTTTTGCGTATTTTCATGTCAATATGTTTTGGAATTATCGTTAAAATTAGTTCATGCCAAAGGACCCTACAGTCACTTTTGTTACACGGTAATGTTACTTCCCTATCTGGATAGAAACCTCCCGAATCAAACCTGTACAAAAAGACACGCCAATGGTGAATGTCTTGAGATTCGATAAAACTTGGTTTAGTCATTTGCGAATGGATATATCAAGGGTTTCTGTAATGTATGTTACAGTGCAGCCTCGCCCAAAATGCTATATTCGCACCATATTGTATCACGACTTTAAATACTTTTATCAACCCTTTTTAAACCTATGGAAGAATTACGGTCTCTTGTAAGAAAGCTTTTTTGGCTCTTCCTGACCATGTTTGTACTGATCGCCACAGTGTTTATTGGCTTGTTCCGATTTCAGGAGGGGTCATCGCCGATTCCGGTATCCCAAGCTGATGTGGTTCTAAAGGAATGGCAGCCCAAAAATGTACTTCTCGCATTGGGTACCATGGATCCTGTAATTAAAAGGGGTTATTTGTTGATCAAGGAAACGCCGGGTCAAATGGGCCCATCCGCCGAGAATCCCGAAATGCGTTTTAGCGGGAACCACCTGGCCTGTGCCAATTGTCATTTGAAGGAAGGCACCCAGGCAGGGTCGGCCTCCTGGGTGGGCGTCATCGACCGGTTTCCCCAGTTCGGGGGGCGTTCCAACAAGATAGGGACCATCGAGGACCGGATCAATGGCTGCATGGAGCGCAGTATGAACGGAAAAAAACTTCCGCCCGATTCCGAACCCATGAAAGCGATCGTGGCCTACATGGAATGGCTCGGGGAAGGGTTGCCGACAGACAGACAAAAAGAATACACAGGTTATGCCGAAATGGAAATACCAGAAAGGGCGGTCGATCTCCCGAAAGGAGAAGCCCTGTACATGAAGGAATGCATGGTCTGTCATGGGGAGCGCGGTCAAGGGATTCGGTTGGCAGATGCCTCGGAAGGATACCTATATCCGCCGCTCTGGGGTCCGGATAGTTACAACAATGGGGCAGGGATGCATCGGGTGATCACCGCAGCCGAATTCATCAAAGGGAATATGCCCTTTGGCCAAGCCACATGGGACAATCCCAAATTGACCGATGAGGAAGCCTTCGATGTGGCAGGATATATCAATAGCTTTGATCGCCCTGTAAAGGCAGGCACGGAAAATGATTATCCCGATAAAAAATTAAAACCGGTATCGACACCTTATGGTCCATGGGCCGATGAATTTTCGGCCGAACAACATAAATTCGGTCCTTTTCAGCCGATGATGGAATTCTACAAAAGGCAATACGATATAACCAAGACCAAATGAGACCAACCCTTGCCCTTGCTTCCCTGTTATGCCTGATGTCGAATTTCGTCCTCTCCCAGGATAAGGACGAAACAAAACAAAAAGGGAAGCTGTCCGGACAATGGAGAACCTATTTCATGGGGACTGTCAACAACGGAAATTTAAAGGATTTTTATGCGCTGGCTTCCGGGGGCAAGATCAAGTATCAATATTCGTTCCATGACAAATTGGAACTGGGGGCAGCGGTTTACAATGCCACCAACCTGGGCCTTCAAGATCTTACCAGGCCCGACCCAACGACCGGTAGGTTGAGCCGTTATGAAGAAGGCCTGTTCAACAGGCTCGACCTTGCCAACGATGCGGTATTCCTTTTGGGGGAGCTATATGCAAAATTCAAAATACCGAAACATGAATTCACCTTGGGTCGAATGAAAGTCAATTCCCCTTTGTTGAATCCCCAGGACGGAAGGATGATACCCACCTTTGTTCAAGGTCTCTGGTATCAATTTCAATCGAACAAATCTTATATGATTCAGCTTGGGGCCTTTAACCAAATAGCCCCCCGATCGACCGGTGGATTTTACGGCATCGGGGAAAGTATCGGCACTTACCCGGTGGGGAGGAACCCGGCGGGCCAAACGAGCGGCTATGCCGGGAACACCGATTCTGATTATTTGATCTTGTTCAATACGGAATTGAAGGTCACGGAAACCGTTCGACTCGATTTTTGGAACTTGTATGCAGACAATGTTTCGAACAGCACCTATTTGAGGCCCAAAATGCAGTTGAACCAAAAATGGAACCTGGAAATGGAATGGTTGCACCAAAACAAAGTGGGCAATGGGGGCAATGCCGTTGATTCATTGCGCTATTTTACAAGCAAATCTTCAGACATTTTGGGCATCAGGATGAATTATCGATTGAACAGATCGGAAATTTCCCTGGCCTATAACAGGATTTTCGCCCATGGGCAATTTCTTTCGCCAAGGGAATGGGGAAGGGAAGACCTGTTCAGTTTTCAGAAAAGGGAACGCAGCGAGGGATCTGGAGACAACCATGCCCTGGTCTTTTACTATGACGATCACTTCGGCCTTGGCAAAGGCAAAGACCAAATTCAAGGTATTTTCAGTGTTGGCAAACATTGGAAGCCTTCTGTTTTAGATCCCCGATTGAACAAATATGCCATCCCGGACTACACCCATATCAACATTGACCTATTTTTTAAGTTTGAAAAACTAAAGAACCTTCAACCCGAACTGTTGTTGGTAACGAAGATCGCGAATGGCGACTTCCCCGATAATCCGATTTATTACTTCAACAAGACCGATCTGTTCCATATCGATATCATTTTGAATTACAATTTTTAGTATTGAAAAAAGTTCAAAAAAAAGATGGAACCTGAACGGTTCCATCTTTTGCATGATAAGGGGGAAAGAAGGGGATTAAACGTCCTGACCTTTCATCATTTTATTCCAGTACAGATAGGGGAGTATATATTTTTTAAGGATCCAAAGCCTCCAATGCTCCTTGGAGCTGTCAAAGACCAACATCTGCTTTAATTTGGGGTCGGGCGTAAAATTGTTTTGATAGTCGAATTCCCCAAGCACCATTTTGCCATAACCGGTGACCAAGGGGCAGGACGAATACCCGTTGTACGATTTATTGCTGGCTTCTTGGTGTTCCATCAATTTCATGAGGTTGTCGACCACTACCGGCACCTGTTTTCGTATCGCCGCCCCCGTTTTGGCCGTGGGCAGTGCCGCAACATCGCCCAACCCAAAAATATTGGCGAAATGGTTGTGCTGCATCGAATGGTGGTCCACATCGAGCCATCCGGCATCATTCACCAATACCGACTCTTTCACAAACTTGGGCGCTGTCTGGGGAGGCGCTAGGTGCAACATGTCGAAAGGAATCTCAATTATGGCCTCCCCGGTCATTTTTTCGCCTAAGGAATTGTTCTCGGTGACCACGCACTGATTTTCACCCGTTGCCGTGTTTTTGAAGTAGATGATCTTCTTCTCCGCGTCTATTTTAAAGGGGGCATAAAAGGGTTTGAAATGGATGTCGTAACGGTCGAGGACCTTCATCAGGGTGGTCTTTATTTCCTTCACGCCGAAAATGACCGAACCAGGGGTGGCAAAGATGACATTGGTTTTCTTGGCCAGGCCATGTTTTCTAAAATAATCGGCCGCCAAATAAGCAGTTTTCTGGGGCGCGCCCCCACACTTGATAGGTGTGGTGGGTTGGGTAAATACCGCGTTGCCACCCTTGAAATTTTTGATGACTTCCCAGGTATGTTTGGGGTCGGTATAATTACTGCATACCACGCCCTTGTCGATGGCTTCCGTTAGGCCTTCGATCAGCGAAGTATCCATCACCAAACCTGGGGCAACCACCAAATAATCATAGGTGATCGTGCCGCTTGCTTTGGTCGTTACCGCATTTTTTTTGGGGTCGAAGCCAGTGGCACGATCCTTGATCCAATTGACCCCTTTGGGCATCACCGAGGCCATGGGTCTGGCGGTTTTATCGTAATCATATGTGCCCGCGCCCACCAGGGTCCATGCAGGCTGATAGTAGTGCGTATCGGCCGGCTCAATGATGGCAATGTCCAAACTTTTATTGCGCTTCAGGAGTTGGGCGGCCGTCATGATGCCTGCGGTTCCCCCGCCTATAATGAGAATTTGATGATGTGCTTTCATGGGTTCCTTTGTTATTGTTTGTTGATTGTTTTCTTTTACGTCTTTAAAGTTAAGGAAGCGTTCCTTGATTTTCAGTAACATAGGTTACACAGCCCATTCTATTCTAAAAAATAGGTGGGGTCAGGATGCTTAAAGAAGCATTCCGCTTCGGTCTGAGAGTATAAAGTCTGCGGCCATTTTGGCGTGCAATTGGGTAGTGGCCAGTAAGGGTAAGGCTCCCTCTTCCGGACCTATCAACATCGGAAGTTCCGTACAGCCCAAAATGATGCCATCTGCACCCCGGTCCTTAAGCGATCGGATCTGTCCCAAAAAGAAGGCTTTGGCCTCGGGGGTAAACACCCCTTGGGTCAGTTCTTTGGAAACATATCGATGGCAGGTATCGATATATTCGGCTTCGGGTATCAGCGTCTCGATGCCATGGTATTTTTTAAGCTGGGTCTGGATAAAACCTTTGGTCATGGTGGGCCTGTTCCCCAGAAGTCCCAGTCTTTTGAGTCCCAAACGGGCGGCTTCTTGCCCTGTTGCGTCAGCGATGTGCAGGATGGGAATTTTGATTTTCGGTTGCACAAAATCATAGACCATATGGGGGGTATTGGCACAGATAACGATGGCCCCTGCCCCGGCATTTTGCAATATTTTTGCCACCTCCAGGTAGGTGTCGTTGATTTTCTTTACCTCTTGCGCCCGCATCAATTCAATGTTCAGGCTGTAAAGGATCAGGGGCGGGTTGCCCTGGGGCCCGATGGTTGCCCCTACCATTTCATTGATCATTTTATAATAAACGATGGTCGAATGCCACGAAGTGCCGCCAATAAGTCCGATAAGCCTCAACTCCTTTTCATTTTAGAGGAACTCATTAAGGGTTGTTTTCATCGAAGGCGATGCTCCAAATGCCCCTAACCTGGTTCACATCATAGCCCACGGCCAGGTCTTTTGGGTAAAGTTTCTTCAAGGTGGCCATGGTGCTCGGCGCTATCTGATCATTCGTGGTTCCATGGCATTGCAGGCACATGGCATTGGTGGTAATGGGGTAATAAAAATGCACCTCCCCATCTACTGTATTTACGATAGGTTCCACTTCCCCGCCGGCTGCCAAGGCTTTTTTAAAGGAATCGATATAGCCCAGTTCTTCCTTACTGGCCTTATTCTTGGGATTTCTAGGTTTATCCGATACCCTTTTGATGACTGCATTGTGCATCAAGGAAACACTGTCGGTTAGTCCGGTAGCCTCGTTATGGCAGAAACCAATGGCCCCTACCGTACCTTTTTCCTGAACGGCCTTCATCAAATTTGAGCCCAATTGGCTTTTCGCGGCCGATGCATAATCGAGTCCCATCTTGGTATACCGGGCCTGGGCCCTTTTTGCGGCCATACCCATGCCCTTGTTTTTTCCTTTTTGCTTCCCGTATTGCTCTTGATAGCGGCCGTCGTACCAAGTGGGCTTCTCAATGTCATAATCATAAAGGTACGCGGCAACCTGGGCCAGGGCATCTTCCGGATAGGGCATATAGGGCATGGTGCCAAATTGTTTATGGGCCCCGGGCATTTTGGTTTCTTGTTCAGGATCGTTCATCCATCGGATGAGGTCTTCCGTAAACGCTTCCTTGGTGGTATTCGAATCGATATAATGACGTTTGATGGCCACCATGGGCGGAGCGATCATCGCCTCTTGGGAGGCTTTGGGATTATGGCATTGATAACATTCCGATTCCAAGACCCTTTTGCCGGGATGTGTAGCTTCATCCTGTTCTTGCCAGGCATCGGAAACGATGGGAACCGAATCCGATTTCGGATTTTCCTTACAATTGACGAGGGCCAAGAAAACAACATAGAATGCGAAACGATTCATAACTTATAGATTTTTGATAGGGTACCATGACCACAGTATCGACTCAGGACTACCCTAGTGTTCTCCAAACCCTTTGAAGTCGGTACATCGGCAAAGGTGGAAAATTACATTCGTCCCGCCAAGGCCGATTCGTTGTTCCATCTTTGGTATCCTCCCTTTAGGTCATAAATTTCCGAAAACCCCATTGCCAACAATTTCCTTGCGGCATTTTTGCTCCTAGATCCCGACCGGCAATAAATGTAGATCGGTTTTTTCTTGTCTAATTTCCCAAAGGATTTACTAAAATTTGGGGCATCGAAAAAATCGATGTTGAGGGCATTTTTGATATGGCCACTGCGATACTCCCGGGCCGTGCGAACATCCACAAGTTGCACTTTTTTCCCGGAAACCGCGGTCGCATAAGCCATGGAATCCAATATTTTGATTTTATCCGATGGTGCTTGTTTTGTTCCGAATAAGTTACTGAAAAACGACATATAATCCTGTATTGAGGTTCTTTGGCGGTAATAGAAGGGAAACGGCACCTATTACGATAACCGTTTCCCTAAACAACCAACCTAACAAAACCAATTAATCAATGATATTCCAATTCTTTTTTGGCCAGGTAGAAATCTACCATGTCCAATGATTTATCTTTAAGCCTGGCATCCATCTCCTCCAATGTTTTTGGTGGCGGTACGATGACCTTGGCACCCCTTTTCCAATCAAGGGGCATGGCCACCTTATAGGTATCGGAGGTTTGCAGGGCATCCAATGCCCGTAATATCTCGTCCATGTTACGGCCCACGTTCAGCGGATAATACATGATCAACCGAATTTTCTTTTTCGGATCGATGAAAAACACCGCCCTAACCGCTGCCGTTTCGCTTTCATTGGGTTGTAGCATGCCATATAGCTTGGATACCTTCATATCGATATCGGCAATGATGGGAAAATCGAAATAGACGCCCGTTTTTTCCCTCACATTGTTGACCCAGCCCAAATGGGCGTGGACGCTGTCGATGCTCAATCCCAACAATTCGGTGTTGAGGAGGTCGAATTCTTTCTTTCGGGTAGCGAAGCCGCTCATTTCGGTGGTGCACACCGGGGTAAAGTCTGCGGGATGTGAAAAGAGCACTATCCATTTGTCCTTGGCAAAATCAGAGAATTTAATTTTTCCTTTGGTGGTGACGGCTTCAAAATCGGGCGCCTGATCCCCGATTCTGGGCATAGGTCCGTATGTTGTTTCTGTTGTTTCCATAATTATTTTTGCATTTATTGAATGGGTTCCGACTACAACATGGTAGTAGGCTCCACATATTTTGATTTTTTGATATCTGTTTTCTTTAACGCGTCGAATCCGCCGATCACATCCACAAAATCTTCCCAGCCCCTTTGCTTGAGGATCGACGCGGCAACCATGCTGCGATACCCCCCTGCACAATGCAATACGAAAGGTTTGTCTTTTGGGAATTGCGATAAATGCTGGTTGATCTCATTCAAGGGCACATTGATGGCACCGATGACGTGCTCCGAATCGAACTCGCTCTTTTTTCTAACGTCAATGACCAAAACGTCATTGGTTTTGTATTTCTTTCCAAAAGCCTCGGGCGTGATCCTATCCACGTTTTCAAAGGGTTTCTTGGCTTTTTTCCAACTTTCGAAACCGCCCTCTAAAAATCCTACGGTTCGGTCGTAACCCACCCTCGATAAACGGGTGATGGCCTCTTCCTCCTTGCCCGGATAAGTGATCAACAGGATGGGCTGTTTCACATCAGGGATCATTTCCCCTACCCATTGGGCGAAACTGCCCTCGAGCCCGATGTTGACACTGTTGGGGACAAAGCCTTTGGCAAAGTCCTCGGCATCCCGGGTATCCAACATCAATGCATCGGTTTCATTGGCCACCGCCTCGAATGCCTCGGGCGATAAAGGTTTTTCGCCACGCTCCATCACCGTATCAAGACTTTCGTAACCCTTGATGTTCATCAGCACGTTCTGCGGAAAATATCCCGGAGGTGCGGTCAAACCGGTCAAAAGTTCTTTGATGAACTCTTCTTTGGTCATATCTGGTCTAAGGGCATAGTTCGTTTTCTTTTGATGGCCCAGGGTATCGGAGGTTTCCTTGCTCATTTTCTTGCCACAGGCAGATCCTGCGCCATGGTTGGGATATACGATAAGGTCATCAGACAAGGGCATTATTTTGTTTCTCAGGGAATCGTATAAATGAGCGGCCAATTTTTCCTCGGTAAGTTCCGACACTACGTGTTGTGCCAAATCGGGTCTTCCCACGTCCCCGATAAATAGGGTATCACCGGTAATGATGCCATGTTCTTTGCCCTTTTCATCAATCAACAGGTAAGTGGTGCTCTCCATGGTGTGACCCGGGGTATGCAATACCTTGACCTGATAGTCGCCCACTTTAAAAATTTGGTTGTCTTTGGCGACCAAAGCTTCATATCCTGGCTTCGCGGTAGGCCCGAATACGATTTGGGCTCCCGTTTTTTTCTGCAGGTCGAGATGGCCACTGACAAAGTCGGCATGAAAATGGGTTTCAAAAACATATTTTATCTTGGCCTTATCTTTCTTGGCCCTATCGATATAGGGCTGCACCTCTCTAAGGGGGTCAAATATGGCTGCTTCTCCTTTGCTTTCCAAATAATAGGCCGCATGGGCCAAACATCCGGTGTATATCTGTTCTATTTTCATTGGATTATAATTTTTGATTTATAGGATAAATGTAAGGACGGTTAAAAACCTGTACAGTAACATTGGTTACAAAAGTCGAAGTTTATCATGGTCAAGCGCATGATGAAGATCAGTTTTTAGAATTTAGAATAGTTCTTTGAACAAAATGTAAATCCCCATGAGCAATACGAACCATCCAAAAGATTTTTTAAGCCGGTTGCCATCGATAAACTTATTGAGCCAAACGCCCAAGAATATGCCTACCACCGAGAGCGACGTGAATCGAAACAGAAATGCCCAGTCGATGTCGAGGTTTTCCACATCACCGATAAAACCGATCAGAGACTTGATCGCGATGATCAGCAGGGAAGTGGCGACCGCTTTTTTCATGGGGAGTTTGGCCAGCATCACCAGGGCGGGAATGATCAGGAAACCGCCCCCAGCACCCACGATACCGGTAATGACGCCCACTACAAATCCTTCGAGTACGATCAAGGGAAAATTGTATACGACCACCGCATTCTCATTATCGCAGTTTTTGCACTTGCCTTTGATCATGGAATAGGAGGCCAAGAGCATGATCAGGGCAAAGAATACCATGATACCGATGTCCTTGGTCACCAAGAATCCGCCTACCGTAAACAGTTCATCGGGAATGGCGGGCACCATGTATTTTCTGGTGGCGTACACGGCGATAAATGCGGGAATGGCAAAAACGATGGCCGTCTTAAAGTCGACCAATCCCTTTCTGATATTTTGAATCGCCCCGACCAGCGAGGAGACCCCCACCACGAAAAGGGAATAGGCCGTGGCCACAACAGGGTTGATGTATAAAAGGTAAACAAAAACGGGAACCGTAAGGATGGAGCCTCCGCCACCGATCAAACCCAATACTACCCCTATCAGCAAGGCCCCGATATAGCCCAATATTTCCAAAAATTCCATAAATGGTATTGTTTTGGGGCAAATGTAGGGGGCATTGAACGCAACGGCAGTAACCTATGTTACAGAGCGATCAAAGATCCAGTATGGTGATGTGGTTTCGGTTGAGCGCTATCTTGCCCATGTTTTCCAGTTTTTTGAGCAGGCGGGAAATGACCACACGTGAGGTGTGCAGTTCGTAGGCAATCTCTTGATGCGTACTGTGGATGATGTGGTCTCTGTTGACCTTGGCTTTTTTGCTCAGGTATTTCAATAAGCGTTCGTCCATTTTCAGGAAGGCGATACTGTCGACCGTTTCCAGCATTTCATTGAGGCGGTTATGGTAGCTCTGCAGCACAAAGTTGCGCCAACTTTTATAGTTCGTCAACCATTCTTCCATTTTTTGAACCGGCACCATGATCAATGCAACATCGGTTTCAGCAATGGCCCTGATTTCACTTTTTGTATGTCCCAGGCAGCAGGTAAGGGTCATGGCACAGGTATCGCCATTTTCGAGGAAATAAAGCAGCAATTCGTCTCCTTGGTCATCTTCGCGAAGTATTTTGATCACGCCCGATAACAGCAAAGGCATCGATTTGATATATTCCCCGATTTCCATCAAGGTAGACCCCTCTGGAATTTCCTTCAAGAGGCCAACATGGCTGATTTCCTCCAGCAGCCCCCCCTCGAATAAGCCTCCATAACGTTCGGTCAGTTCTTTGATCATGGTTTAAGTGCCTGAGGTCTTCAATAGGATAAATTCACTGATGTTTACCATATCGATGGCACCCATCAGTTTATTGCCGGAAGTGACCGGGATAAAACTGTGTTTTTCCTTTCCGATCAATTCCATCACTTTGACGATCTCGGTAGAGGTATCGACGGTCTTAAAGTCTTTCTGCATGATTTCGCGAACCAATAGGGCAGGATTGCCCGCATTTTTGATGATATCCTTTTGAAATACCAACCCCACGATTTCATCGTTCTTGACCACCACAAAATCTTTTTCGGTACCTGCCAGCAGAATATCCACCACTTCCTGCACCGTATTTTCAGGGGCCAGCAGGGTTATATGGGTCAACATGGCCTCGCTGGCCAGGTGGCCCTCCAGAATGGAGGCCTGTTTCACCATCTGGTTTTCCCCATAGGCGCCGAAAAAAATAAAAAAAGCAATGAGCACTAAAAAAGGATTGAACAAGAGACCCAGCACAAAGAATATGAGCGCCATGGCCTGGCCCAAGGTTGCTGCTACCGCAGTGGCCTTGACCCGACCCAGATTGTACGAAAGGAGTGCCCGTAGCACCCGGCCGCCATCCATGGGAAAGGCAGGGATCATGTTGAAGACCACCAACATCACATTCGCAATGAACAGGTAAAATAAAAAGTTTTGTACACTGGGTTGAAACAGCATCTCATCGATGACCACATTATCAAAGTTAAAATAGCTCCGTAGCGGGATTATGAAGGAAAGCAGGATGGCAATAACCACATTGACGGCCGGTCCCGCCAATGCTACCAGAAGTTCTTGGCCCGGTTTATCGGGCATCTTTTCCAAGGAGGCCACACCTCCGATGGGCAAGAGCGTTATTTTCCGGGTTTTGATATCGAATCTTTTGGCGGTGAGGGCATGTCCCAACTCATGCAGCACCACACAAGCGAAGAGGACCAAAATCAGGGCCATGTTAAAAATTGCGGTCTGTGGAGTTCCACCGCGTTGTATATCCAAAAAAACTACCCATACCAATAATAGTGTAAAAGTCCAATGGACTTCGATCTTGATTCCGGAAACACTGCCGAGTCTTAATACGCCCTTCATAATATCGATTCTTGGTCACGAAAATACCTTTGAACCGTGTGTACAACAATGATAATTATCATATGATTGGCCAAGGCTTACCGCTATTTTTGAAATAGGAATAAATGGAATACCATGAAGAAAATCATTACGCTTACCGTAAACCCCGCAATCGACAAGAGTACTTCCGTGGCGGGCATAAGGCCCCATAGCAAACTGCGGTGTGAACCGCCTGTTTTTGAGGCCGGAGGGGGCGGGGTCAATATATCCCGGGTCATCAGGGAACTAGGCGGCAACTCCCTCTGCATGTATCTTTCCGGAGGAGCCACTGGGGAACATTTGAAAAACATGCTCGACGAAGCGGATATCATGCAACAGATCGTGCCCATTTCAGGTTGGACCAGGGAGAATTTGGCGGTGACAGATTCCACCAACGAACTGCAGTATCGCTTTGGAATGCCCGGACCTGAGGTCAGGGAAAGCGAATGGAAACAGTGTTTGGATCATCTGGAAGCATTATTGGTCGCCGGTGACTTTCTCGTGGCCAGCGGAAGCTTGTCTCCCGGAATGCCCGACCATTTTTTCGCCGAAGTGGCCGCATTGGCCAAGGACAAAAAAGTAAAGTTTATACTCGACACTTCCGAGAAAGCTTTGATCAAGGGGGCGGCCGCAGGCGTCTATCTGTTAAAACCGAATTTAGGGGAACTCAGCGGCCTCTGCGGTGTAAAGTCGATCTCATCGATGAACTTGTTGCCGTTGGCCAAACAGTTCCTGGATCAAAACACCTGTGAGATCTTGGTAGTGTCTTTGGGTTCAAGGGGGGCATTGTTGGTCACCAAAGACATTACCGAATATATTCTTGCGCCAACCGTGCACGCCAAAAGTACTATCGGTGCCGGCGACAGTATGCTGGCAGGAATGGTGAAGGTTTTGGCCGAAGGAAAATCTTTGGGGGAAATGGCGAAATACGGCGTTGCCTGTGGAACTGCCACCGCGATGAGCGAAGGAACCCAGCTTTGCAAGAAGAAAGAAGTGGAAGTGCTCTATGAATGGATTGTTGAGCATTCCAAGAAACCCCATAAAATTGAACTGGATACCTAAATGAGAATAAATGGACTATTATTTTAAAAAAAAACTGCCAAAGCATACTTTTGAACAAGCGATCCATCTGGTGACGGAGGCTTTGAAAAAAGAAGGATTTGGGGTCTTAACGGAAATAGATATCAAAGCAACCCTCAAGAAGAAACTGGATGCCGATTTTCACCCTTACGTTATTTTGGGCGCTTGTAACCCGGGCTTCGCCTATCAGGCCTTACAGGCCGAAGACAAAATAGGGACCATGCTCCCCTGCAATGTCATCGTTCAAGAAAGGCAGGGTATTGTTGAGGTTGCCGCGGTGAATCCCATGGCCTCCATGCAGGCTGTTGAGAATGAAGTCCTAGCGGAAGTGGCAACCCAGGTCACGGAAAAGCTGAAACGCATGGTCGATCAACTGTAGCGGCCCTGAGTTTTGTGTGCGGTAAATACCCCCCCAAGAGGCTCAAGCAAATTTTGACAAGTACTTCGGGCTTTTCCCAGTAATAGCAGCCGATGTTGACCAAAAATGCCATAGTATTTTTAGAGAATAGCTAATTTTGAATAAAAGTATAAACGAATAAGATCCTGAAAAGCTGGCGATTAAAACAATTTCCATCTCGATGATGGCTATTTTCATACTTCCTTCGCTACTGACCATCGTCATAGTAACTTCATTATAATATCACGACATTCAAGCAACATCTTTGGATGCCAACAGGTTTGAACCCTTGTTTTTTTGAACCTGATCGAGGACCTACCTTGACTTAAGGCCAAATGGCCTTGATTTACCATGACCGATCGTTTTAAGGACTTCCTATGAAGAAAGCACAAATAAGCCATGTCAAGAGTACGTTCTTTGCCATATTTCCCCTTTTTGCCATGGGCGTGTTCGTGCTTTTTTACGTCCTCGCCGCCCTAAGCTATCCAGGGGGTTCATGGATTTCACCCCAACAAGAAGGATTCAGTTTCTGGAACAATTATCTATGCGACCTGCTCGACGAATATGCCATCAACGGAGATCTCAATACGGCACGATATACGGCCCGTTTTGCACTTGCTGCCCTTTGTTTTGGCCTCTTGGTACTTTGGGCCTATCTGCCCCGTTTATTTCCGAAGAAAAGCAAGAACCTGAAGCTGATGCAAATGACCGGAATCCTCTCGCTCCTGGTCCTTGTTTTGCTTGGCTCGGACAGGCATGATCTTATCGTTCGCCTCGCGGGTTTTTTAGGGGTCATTGCATTCGTGAGTTGCTTCGTTGAACTTTATAAGGCCGGCCACGCCCGATTGTTGGGGCTCGGCATTTTTAGTCTGATCGTTTTCTTGATCAATTACTACATCTATGAAACGGGCAAATACCTGAATACCCTCGCGCTAATCCAAAAAATCACTTTTTTACTGTTTCTGGGTTGGTTCGTGCTGATCGATATTGCAGTTTATCAAGAAATGAAATTGGGGAAACCTTAAAAGTAGGATATATTATTTGCCAGATATTTTCAAATGTTTAATTCAAATTAAAACCAAAAGCCATGAATCCAGCACTATTGTTTGTCGTCGTTTTGGCCCTGTTTCTTTTCATCGGGGTACGTGTCATTTTTGAATATAAGAGAGCCCTGAAATTCCGTTTTGGGAAGTATGTAAAAACGTTGCAACCGGGACTTCGGTGGATCATACCTTTCGTGGAAACGATACAGGTGGTAGACATTCGTGTGATCACCATCAATATTATTTCCCAGGAAGTGATGACCGAAGACAATGTACCCTGCAGTATTGATGGAGTGGTCTTTTTCAAGATCACCAATCCGGAAAAGGCCGTCTTGGAAGTGGAGCAATTCACCTTCGCAATTACACAACTCTCCCAAGCCGCTTTGCGGGACGTGTGTGGGAAAGTGGAACTGGATACGATACTTTCGAAGCGGGAGGAGATGGGCAAGAATATCAAGTCGATCGTAGAACTCGAAACCCAACAATGGGGCATCGATATCATCGATGTTAAGATCAAGGACATTCAACTGCCCGAAAATATGAAAAGGATGATGGCCAACCAGGCGGAAGCAGAACGATCGAGAAGGGCAAGGGTAATCTTGGCGCTGGCAGAGGAGCAGGCCGCCGGGAAATTGCTTGAGGCCGGCAAGCTCATCGATCAATCCCCTTCCGCTATCAAGTTGCGACTTTATCAAACCTTATCGCACATTGCGGCCGAAAAGAACTCGACCATTTTATTTCCGTTCCCGGAGGAAGCCCTGCCAAGAAATTTTGGGCAAAAGAAAGCCTGATCGAAAGCAAACCTTTCTTTAAAGTCGCCATCACTTTTGAAACTTTGGTTCAAGGTGGATCATTATTTTCAGGAGAGGCAACACTATCTTGGCCTATGGGTGCGTTTGTACCATTTGACGAATTCGTACCAAACCACGAACAGAAAACCCACCACGATACTGATCGACAATTGGGAACCCTTCAATCTTTCAAATTCAAAGAATTTCGTTAATGGATCGAGGAAGAGCAGCATGGCGGTAATCAGTATGGTAATACCAATGATAATGGGTATCAATCGGTTCCGATATCGAAAGGTGGTGAATAAGCTATAATAGAACGAGCGGTTGACCAAGGTCAAAAAAATATTGGCAGAAATCAGGACCGTAAAGACCATGGCCCTGGTGACCCCTTCGCTATAGTCTTCCGACACCGCATATTGATAGATCAACAAGCCTCCTAAGGTAATCATCAGTCCTTGTATGATGCTGGTTACCAGTTCTTTCAAATTGAAAAAAGTAGTGGTGAAAGGCCTGGGATTTAGTTCCATGGTATGTTTTTCGACAGGTTCGTTCTCATAGATGATAGAGCAGGTCGGCCCCATGATAAGTTCCAACAATATCACGTGCACAGGCGAGAAAATGTTGGGATAGACCCAATGGAGGGCCAAGGGTAGGAAAACGATGAGGATGATGGGAATATGGATCGAAATCACATATTGGATCGCCTTTTTAAGATTCGCATATATTTTTCGGCCCATGGCCACAGCATCGACCATTTTGGAAAGGTCATCTTCCATCAATATCAGGTTGGCCGACTGTTTCGCAATCTCGGTTCCCTTTTGGCCCATGGCCACCCCTATATGTGCGGCTTTCAATGCGGGGGCATCGTTCACCCCATCGCCGGTCATGGCCACAATTTCTCCCTTGGCTTTTAAGGCTTCAATAATCTTCAATTTTGCGGATGGGAACATCCTGGTAAAAATATCGACTTCCCCAACCGCATTTTTCAGTCCCTCAGCATCCAGTTTCATCAAGGCATCCCCTTCCATAAGATCATGGTCCCCGTTAAAATCTATTAATTTGGCAATCGCCTTGGTGGTCAGGGAATTGTCGCCGGTGATGATCTTGACTTTGATGCCGGCCCTTTGAAATGCATCGAAGACCTTTTTAATATTTTCTTTGGGCGGATCATAGAATGCCAAGATGCCTTTGAATTCAAATCGAAATTCCTGCTGTTGCTTTGGAAATTGGTTGCCTTCGAAAATGGCCTCCGCGACCCCCAATAGCCGGTAGCCTTCATTGGCCAGATGACCGATGGCCTCTTGCACCCGTTGTTTTTGCGTTGGGGTTAAATTGGAGATTTCAAAAAAAGCTTCCGGGGCCCCTTTGGCAGCAATGATTCTTCTGCCGGATGCGTTCTCGAAGAGGTGCGTCATCATGGGAGGCTTTCCGCCCAAGGGATATTCATGGACCATTTTGAAGCTTGGCCGCTCATCCTTGTCGATCATCTGCCCATAGGCCTCGTGCAGTGCCATTTCCATGCGATCGAACGGAATGGGTTCGCTGGCCCACATCGAAAGTTCTATGAGTTCTTTCTCTGCCTTACCCATAGGAGCCGTTAGATCGGATATCCTTTGGGATTGCATCACAAAGAGTTTCGCCAAGCCCATTTCGTTTTTGGTGATGGTCCCGGTCTTGTCAACACAGATCACGGTGGCGCTCCCCAAGGTTTCGACGGTTTTCATCTGTTTGACCACGATGCCCATTTTCATCAATCGCCAGGCCCCCAAAGCCATAAAAGTGGTGAAAGCAACCGGTATTTCTTCGGGTAGAATGCTCATGGCCAGGGTCAGGGCCTTGAGCAGACTATCGAGCACATTGTATGAATTGAAGTAATTGATGCCCCAGACCAGCAGAAAAACCACGATACCAATGGCAGACATTTTCTTTACAAAATTATTGATCTGTAATTCCAATGGTGTTTTTTCATCGGCAATGGCTTCAAGACTCTCGCCTATCTTGCCAAGCTGGGTAGCGTTGCCAATGGCGGTCACGGTTGCAATGGCCAGTCCACTGGCCACGGTGGTGCCCCGATAAATGAAATGGTCTGCTTTTTCGCTGTCTTTGTATACCGGAAGGGATTCCCCGGTCAGTATCGCTTCGTCCACCGAAAAATCATTGGAATGCACAATGATGCCGTCTGCTGGGATGGTCGTGCCTTCCTCTACCATCAGGCTATCCCCAACGACGATATCCTCTATGGCAATCTCCTCTACCGCTCCATTTCGGATCACATTGCAATGGGGCTGGCTGATGACCTTGAGTTTTTCCAGTGCATTTCTGCTTCTTGAATCTTGGTAAATGGAAATGGCAGAAACGAACAGAATGGCCACCGCTAGAAAAATCCCATCCCCTTTATCGCCCAAAATGAAGTATAGGGTGGATGTCACCAGGAGCAGGATGACCATGGGTTCCTGGCCCAAATCCTTCAACAGCTTCCACAGCGGATTCTCTTTTTTATACAGAAGTTCGTTCGGCCCATTTTTTGCCCGGGAAGACCTTACTTCCTCAGGGTTCAAACCTTTCACGTCAAAGTTGGAAACAGACATATTGGATTTCGATTATAATACCTACATGGAATGGATAACAAAAAATGAACCTTGATAATGGCATCGCAAGACTTGCAGCATAATGATGCCGAACAGAAATCGACATAAGGCTTTACAGTGTAAAAATCGCTAAGACAAAAAAAATTTCGGGCTTGCCCTCCAACCCTGATCAGCCATGCGGCATTTAAATTTAATTTACTCTTTGGCGCGTGTGATAATAGGGGCAATGACCAGGCCCAAACCGATGCCGATCAAAATGGAGGCAACAAAGAGAATCGGGTTCGATTGAATGAAAAAGAATCCAACACCTACACCAACCATGGTCATTCCCCCGATGGCCCAATTGCTCTTATCTGCTTTTTTTGGGATCATAATGTTCCTGCTTTAATGAATTGAATTTGCAAAATAGGGTGTTAAGGTATAAAATAATATGACCGCAATCATACCGATAATATTGGTACGGCTTGATCTTGGCGATACTTGGAGACTAATCTAGACCTGTTTTAAGCCTTAAAAAATGTGTTCCGTAAAGGCTCAAGTGACCTACGTCATTTCGAATGATGAAAAAGGAAGCTAAATTTTGGTACATGCTTTAAATACATGTTCAACATTTAAAAATCATTGTTATGAAACCTTCACAAAAAAACATCTGTCAGAGTTGTGGCATGTCGATGGTACAGCTATCTGACTTTGGCTGGAATAACGACGGCAGTATCAACACCGAATATTGCCAAAATTGCTATAAAAATGGAGAATTTACCGATGGGGATATCAGCTTGGAAGAGAAAATCGCCAAAAATATAGCCATGGCCCAAAAGATGGGCATGTCCAGGGAAAAAGCCAGCGATTTGGTGGCGACCACATTGCCGCATTTAAAGCGATGGGGCAAAAAAACCAAAACAAAGGCGATAAAGAAATAGCCTGAAGACAATATTTTCAGAAAATCCAGAAAAACGCTATCGCGATTGAAAACAGGCCAAACGGCTGCCTTGTGGAATACCCATGGAGGCCAATAAGCTTTGTTTGGTAGGATGACAGGCGTTTTATCCGTGTTCTGTTCCTATTGTATTCGACCGAAAAACCGAATCGGTTTTACTCGCTCTGGCTCACGGTGACCGTGGCATTGCCATCGCCCATCATCAGCATGACCGATAGGTCATCCTTTTCGGCGGCAAGTTGTCCGCCCGATCCTGTCACGGTGGTAAAACTGATGGCAAAGCCGGCATTTTCCAATTGTTTTTTGTAATCTTCCAAAGCCTTGTTCGGGACCGATTCGAACAGGATCATCCAATTGTTGGTGCCTTCCATGGTCTGCGTTGTTGCGCCCATGACCTTGCCTTCCTTGAATTCCGGAACTGCATTGGGAATATCGGTGGGCCAGCTGTCGACGTTGGCATCGGTAGTAAAGGTCCCCTCATCGGTTTCAATGACCACCTTTTGGTCGTCGATATCGACTTTGGCGTCCCCGCCGATCGACTCTTCGATCAATTTCTCATTGGTTTTCTCTGCTGCGTTTTTACAGCCGTTCATAGCAGTAAGTAACATCATTGTGCTCAAAAAGACAGTGGTTCTGAACAATTTGAAAAGTTTCCGGGTTTCCATAGGTAATGGCATAAAAAGTTTACGATTCCTTGAGCTAGATCATAGATATCATTGCGATATTAAATGTAAAGAATATTTGAACGCAACCTCATGACACTAGTCATCAATTTGCAGCTTTTGTTTAAAGAAATCATGGGATTTGGTTTTTTAGTACAAGGCAGTTTGCCCATGGATCCTGCGATGGGTGGGGTCATTCTATCCGATTCAGGTATCCGGCATATTTTTGCAGGCCTTTATTGACCATGCCCACGGCTGCACCACTTGTCGCGGTCGCCCCGGAGAGGCCGTCGACCATTTGTGTTCCCGATATGATCTTTTTACCGGTTTGGTCAAGGCCGAAAGTGTTTGTTTTTACGTTTATTTTGGCATCAAAAAATTGCTTTGCAAAACCCATCTCGCTGATTCCGGCTCCATAACCATCCGATTCCGATCGATGGTCAAATTCTATTTTTTTGATTTCCTGGGTTGACCTGTCCACCAATACCTTGGCCCAGATCGGACCTCCAAATCCTTTGGCCCCCATCATAAGAATAGCATTATCGTTACCGCGGATTTCAAAAATCGTCGGTTCCGCACTGCTGGAGTTCTTCAAAACAAGCTGGTACAGCTTTAAGTAGGTGTCCATATCAATGGTTTCTATATCGCCATCGCCATTGATCTTTTTGAAATGGATCATCTCCTCCGCCGCGTTCGCATCGGGGATGTCAATACCGGCAAACTGACCAAGTTCTTTGATAATTGAGGACATCGGTGCCTTGGCGGGCGCTTCGGTTACCGTTTCCGTGGCCTTTGGTTGAGGTTCGGCCGTTGCTTTTTGTTTACAGCCCCAAATAAGGCTTATCAAGATAAAAAAGGCCGGATAGATCGTTTTCATAAAGTATAATGTTTTTGATTTTCCAAGGTTGGGATGCACCTTTACCTGCTTACCATCCCACCGTCAATAACATGGGTGTCGCCGGTGATGTACTTGCTGTCGTCGGAGGCCAAAAAGAGGGCCAGTTGCGCGATTTCTTCAGCAGTGGCATATCGTCCGAAGGGGATGCTCGCCTCGAATCCTTTATGCACTTCTTCGGCTTTTTCCGGAGACATATCCACTTCAATTCTTTGCATCATTTTGGTGGTCACCGGGCCGGGATGGATACTGTTGACCCTTATCCCGTTTTTCGCGAATTCGAGTGCCGCCGTTCTCATGATCCCAATGACTCCATGTTTGCTGGTGACGTATGCACCCAGACCCGGAAATCCCTTTAAGCCCGCTACGGAGGAGGTGATGATCACACTTCCGCCTTGGGCCATTTTTGGGATAAGGTGTTGACAGCCTAACCAAACCCCTTTTAAATTGACGGCGATGACCCTGTCGAAAATGTCTTCAGGATATTCCGCAATGGAACTGACCGTGCCTTCTATCCCGGCATTGTTAAAGAATACGTCGATCCGGTCAAAAGCCTTTAAAGCTTCACGAACATACTTCTTGACATCGGCCGATTTGGAGACATCAGCCGTACAATAAGCGACGTTTGGGCTATTCAATTCCTTTGCGGTCGCCTGCAGTTCCTTTGGCTGGTTGTCGACCAAAAATACCCTGGCCCCTTCCGAAAGGTACAGCTGTGCCGTAGCCTTGCCAATTCCAGCGGCACCACCGGTAATGACCGCTACTTTATTGTTGAGTCTGTTCATGGATTATCAAGTTAAAATTTTAATCGATTGATTTGCCAACGATTGTCCGCGGTCTTCATCGCCAATAAGTTGGTGCTTAGCATTTTTGAACGGAGTTTGGGAAGTTCGTATCTTTTTTTCGACATGAGGATGTTCGACCGTTCTGCCAGGGGCATCATAATCTCCCCTTTTATATTGATCAATACCTCTGTGAAACTGTAGTCGAAGATGTTTAACTTAAAATCATTTTGGCCCCTCATCGTTTTCTTTACATAGATCCCCACCGCATAGCCATTTTCAAACGGTCCAAGATTCAGGTATTCCGGCGCTATGGCCATGTTTCCGGAAGTGTCGATAAATCCGTAATACGGAATGTCTTCCTCTTTTAATTCCTTCACCACACAAAGGCCATCCTTGAATCTGGGATATCCCACACCTGTCACGTCCGTGGCGTTCGGGTCGGGATTCCGGTTCCAGACCAAATCGCTCCTGAAATCAATGACCATCTGGCCCGCTTCATTGATGAAGCCCCATTGGTCTCCTTTTCTTACAGCGGCCAGGCCTTCACTGAAAGGGGCTACTTGATCGAGGCCGTCGATGGTCGTTTTTAAATAATCGGTCGTGGTTTGAGCAATGCCCAAAAGAGGAGCCCACAACAGAAAGAGGGTCAAAAAAATATCGGTACGTTTCATGGGTTTATTCATATCGGGTTCTTAAATGGTTCCGGATTCCTGTTTCGAAAATGTCCTTGCCAGCCAAAATGGGCGTTGTGATGGAAAGGAATTCGAAACAAGGATGTCGGTTCCTTTGTAATTAATAAGTTGTATAGAGCTAAAACATCAAATTGGAGTAGATCATACTTTTCAGGTCCTTGGGAAGTCCGTCACGGATATCTTCCATTTCCCCCAAAGAAATATATTTCCTTAAATAGATAAAGGTCGTATCGATATACCGCTCCGCAACTTCATCGTTATACTCAAAATCATTGACCGCTGCCGGGCCATCGTGTTGTCGTACCAGGTCGATAAATTCTGCCATGCGCTTAATTTTGGGCTTTTCTTTTCTCAGGTTCCACCCATTCACATAAACCGCTTTCAGGAACATCGGCAACTGTGCAACCAGTTGCAGCGATTCTTCCGGTGGAATGATGTCGCGCAGGGCATGTAGGATGGCACTTACTATCCTTCCGGCCTTATCGGTATCGGTTCCAAGATTCATTTCTTTGGCATAATCCTTTATAAAGGTATTGCCATCTTTTGCATATTCGTTGAAATTGAGTCCCATGATCTTATTTTTAGATGAGCCATAAAGATCACGATGAATCATGGAAGGCCAAATGATATAGGTCATTTATGGGCTCAAAAAACACCCTTATTTTTGAAAAATGCCAAATCGAACGACTGCCGAATTATTAAGATCAGATCGCCGACTATCATTGATCCGGAAGGGAAGTTGAACCAGCGATAGGGCATCATGTTAAAGTAACGCTAAACCTTATCCTACCAATGGACATCAAAAAAATCTTGGTCCCTGTCGATTTTTCAGAACATGCCTCCTATGCACTGGAGGTCGCTGCACAATGGGCAAGACAACATGAGGCCGAACTTTTGGTGCTCCATATGCTGGGGTTGTTCGAAACTTCCTATGAGCTGGATGAAACCTCCGCAATGGCCGAAGCAAAGTATTATATGAAAATGGCCAAAAAGAGGTTCAACGAATTTTTGGACAAGGATTATCTGAAGGGAATATCGGTACATCGAATCGTGCAGAACTATAAAATATTCAGTGAATTGAACCAAGTGGCCAAGGAACGGGATATTGATCTGATCGTCATGGGCTCGCACGGCACGAGTAGTATTGGCGGGTTTTTTGTGGGCTCGAACACCGAAAAGGTCATTCGTTCCGCCGAAGTACCGGTATTGGTGATCAAAAAGCAAACGCCAAATTTTGGCATCAAGGAAGTCGTCTTTGCTACCGACTTCAATTTGGAAAATGAAAGTGCCTATCGCAGGGCCATGAAACTCTTCCATAGATTGGGAGCAAAGGTGCACCTGCTCTATGTCAACCTGCCCAATACCCAGTTTAAGAGCAGTACCGAAATCGAGGAAAAGATGGCCAATTTCCTTTTTGTGATGCACGATGGAAAAGCCGTATTGAATGAAACACCCGTATGTGTGTGCGATCACACCATTGAAATGGGCATCTACCGTTACTGCAAAAAGGTCAATGCCGACCTTTTGGCCATGCCTACCCATGGAAGGCAGGGGTTATCGCACTTTTTTAGACAAAGTTTGGCCGAGGATATCGCCAACCAAATCGATCTTCCGGTGATGACCTTTAAGATTTGATGGGGAGGAACCAATAAAATAGATGCTAGGCTCAGAGCAAATGCAGGGCCATGTCTACCATGTCCCTAAAAGTATTTTCCCTTTCATCTGCCGAAGATCGTTCTCCGGTGACCAAGGAGTCGGAAATGGTGAGTATGGCAAGAGCCTTTACATTGTATCTTGCTGCGATGGTATATAGCCCCGACGCTTCCATCTCCACGCAGAGCACGCCAAATTTGGCCCACAACTTATAATCCTCGGGATCATCGGTATAAAATTCATCCGAGGACAGCACGTTTCCCGCCTTGATGGCGATACCCTGTTCCTTGGCATACAAGGCGGCCTTCATCAAGAGTTCAAAGTTGGCGGTAGGGGAGTAGTCGGCATTGATGAAACGGGAATTGTTGATACCGGAAGTGGTGGAGGCCGCCATGGCCAGTACAATATCCCTGATCTTCACCTCTTTTTGATAGGACCCGGCAGTGCCTACCCTGATAATGTTCTTGACCCCATAGTCGTTGATCAGTTCATGATAATAGATCATCGCCGAAGGGATGCCCATTCCGCTGCCCTGTACCGAAACGCGCTTCCCTCGGTAGCTGCCCGTATAGCCCAACATTCCCCTGACGTCGTTATAGCAAGATGCTTTTTCAAGAAAGGTCTCGGCGATCCATTTGGCACGCATGGGATCTCCGGGCATGAGCACGGTTTCGGCAATCTCTCCTTTCTTGGCTTCGATGTGGGTGCTCATGGATTTCTTATTGAAGGGTGGTCATCATCGCGCCCCCTGAGGAGGTGCCGATTCGGGAAGCGCCTAGGCTAATATATTTTTTTGCGGTCTCTGCATCCTTGATGCCACCGGATGCCTTTATTTTTATGGCCTCCCCGACCCACTTCTTTATCGAGGCAACATCTTCAAAGGTAGCCCCCAACGGACCAAATCCGGTTGAGGTCTTCACGTAATCGGCCCCGGCCCGGATGGCGATCTCGCAAGCAAGGCGTTTCTCGTTGCCATTCAAATAACAGGTTTCGAGGATTACTTTCAGTACTTTATCGCCAATGGTTTTTTTTACCTTTGCAATTTCGGCCTCTACCGCTCCATGTTCGCCCGATTTCATCCATCCGATGTTCATGACCATATCAATTTCATCCGCTCCGAGTGCAATGGCCTGCCCGGCCTCAAAGCACTTTGTTTCCGTCAGGTTGGCACCGTTCGGAAAGCCCACCACGGTAACCAGTCGCACCCCTGAACCCCATAGAGCTTTTTTGCAGGCTGCCAAATGACAGCCTTGAACGCAAACGGCATAAAGGTGATATCCTGCGGCCTCCTCGCACAATTTTTCAATATCAGGAACAGTGGCGTCGGGCCTTAACAGGGTGTGGTCTATGTAGTTTTCCAAGCGCATTATTTCAACAACAGTCCCAACTTGCCGAGCAAGACCAACTCGCCCTTGTTTTTGCCGGAGAAGGCAGCGGCTATGGCGTTCGCGGAAGTCATGATAAGGTCTTTGAGGTCTTCCGTAAAAATCGCGGGATGTTCCTTGTAAAATTTGGTAAAGGCGTCAAAACAGGCGTTGCTTTTCTTTTCATATTCCAGGAGCCAATCAAAGACAATTTCGATTTGATAGGCGGCGTCGGTGCCATACCGATCTTCAAGCGAATCCACATCGAGCCATTTTTCCCTGATAATCTCTTTGAGCCGATCCAATTCTTTGATATGTACCGCATCGTCTGCCATAGCGATGGCATAGAACAGTTTTCCCAGGTTTTGGTACAATTGGTGGCCGATTTTCTCTGAATTTGTCATCATTTCTTCAAGAATATTGCAATTTCAAATCTAACCTTAAATTGATTTTCGGGATATGATAAATGTCAGTTATAAAAGCTAATTTTGAAACATGCAGGTTTTTCAAAAGAACAGTAATATTTTCAACTTGCTTTCGGAAGGGGTGTCCGAAGGCATTATTGTCGTCAATAATGATCAGGTGATTGTGGCCACCAATTCTTCCGCGGAGGAGATGTTCGGCTATTCAAAGGATGAATTATTGGGCCAGTCGTTGAATCTACTTATTCCTACGAAGCATCGCCATGCGCATAAAGATTATGTGACCCATTTCGTGGATAAAAGTGAAAAACGCCAAATGGGTCGCGGAAAAAACCTGTACGGCCTGCGCAAGAATGGGGAGGAGTTCCCCCTCGAAGCGGGTTTAAATCCCTTTGAGCTTTATGGATCCCACTATGTCATGGCCCTGGTCATGGATATTACCGAACGAAAAAGGGCCGAAAAGGAACTGATACATTGGTCGACGATCTTTAACGAATCATTGAATGAGATTTTCATTTTTGATGCGAAGACCCTCTATTTTAAAAATGTGAACAAGGGCGCCCTGAAGAATATGGGCTATGCTTTGGAAGAATTCAGGAAATTGACGCCTGTTGACATCAAACCCATGTATGATGAAACCGGATTTCGAAATCTGATCGCCCCGTTACTCGACCGGCAAAAGGAAAAATTGGAATTTGAGTCCATGCACCAACGAAAAGACGGTACTACCTATCCTGTGGAAGTACATTTGCAGATGTCCGACCTGGGCGAAGAAAAAGTGTTCGTGGCGATCATTTTGGATATTACCGATAGGAAGAACTATACCGAAAAATTGGAAAGGACCGTTGAGGAGCGCACCAAACAACTTACCGATGCCCTGGCGAAGGAGAAAGAACTCAACGAATTGAAGACCCGTTTTTTATCCCTGGTCTCCCACGAGTTCAAGACCCCATTGAGCAGTATCCTGACCTCGGTCACCCTGCTTTCGAAATACGACCGGACAGAACAACAGGGCAATCGGGAAAAGCATGTGAACACCATCAAAAACAAGGTGCGCTATTTAGATGCCATCCTCAACGATTTTCTTTCCCTGGAGCGATTGGAATCGGGGAAGGTGAATTACAAAATAGATCGCTTTCCCTTGAGCAAATTGATCAACGAGGTGGTATACGATGCCAATATGTTGTTGAAGGAAGGCCAAAAAATAATATACCCCCACGACATCGATCATATTACGGTGGCCTTCGAGCAGAAGATCTTGGAGTTGGCCTTATCGAATTTGGTGCACAACGCCGTTAAATATTCTGCCGAGCATACCATAGTGGAAATTCGGGTGAAGGAAGACGACCAGCAGTTGGAACTCGATATTATCGATCAAGGCATAGGCATTCCGGCACATGATCAAAAACATATTTTTAATCGTTATTTTAGGGCGGAGAACGCCCTCCTGAGCCAAGGCACGGGAATAGGGTTGAGCATCACCAAACAACATCTTGAAAATTTGGGCGCTTCCCTTAGTTTTGTCAGTGAAGAAAATAAAGGTTCTATATTTACGATAAAAATTCCGGAAAACATAGCGACGGAAGCCACTTCATAGCATGTTGGGACCGTTTTCAGATCGATGCGGGCGTTATGGAATCGGAATAGATCTTAGCCATGGGTTTTGGACAAAAAAATAAAACGGAGTGATGAAAACCGTACTTTTAATAGAAGATGATAAGGCCCTACGGGAAAATACCGCCGAGCTGCTCGAACTATCGAACTATGCTGTAATGACGGCCCCCAATGGGATTATCGGGATACAAATGGCCAAAGAACACCGGCCCGACGTTATTGTATGCGATATCATGATGCCGGAACTCGATGGATACGGCGTACTCCAAAGCCTGGCCTCCCATGAAAAAACCGTGAACATTCCCTTTATTTTTCTTTCGGCCAAAACAGAACACAAGGAAATCAGAAAGGGGATGGACCTGGGCGCAGACGATTACCTGACCAAGCCTTTTGAGGAAGATGACCTGATCAGTGCTATTGAGAGCAGGCTGGCCAAGGCCGAGATATTGTCAAGATTGAACCAGGTAGCTCCGGTTAGATCGGAAATTTCGGACGATGAGATGCGGTCCTTGAACGAACTCAAGAATTTTTTTGACGACAATGGGGAAGAGGATCGCTTTGCCGAAGGCCAAATAATATTCAATGAAGGTACCCACACCCATAAAATTTACCTCATCCTAAAAGGACTGGTGAAATGCCATAAAATCGATGCCGATGGGAAGGAATTGATCACTTCACTGTATAGGGCGGATGATTTTTTGGGACTGACCTCCTTTATCAACAACGTACCCTATCAAGAATCGGCAACAGCGATGGAGGACGTGGTACTTGTGGGCATTTCGAAGTCGCGGTTAAAGGAGGTTTTGGAGCAAAACCATTCCATTTCGCTGGAACTTATGGAGCTCTTGACTCAGAACATTACCGATATCAAGGGGCAATTGTTACAGATGGCCTATAGTTCCGTGAGAAAGAAAACCGCCCAAACCCTGCTACAGTTCGCTGAAGTCCTGAATAAAAAAACAGAAGATCCCATCAAAATTTCAAGGAACGATCTTGCCAGTGTAGCGGGCATCGCCACCGAGACCCTGATCCGCACGCTAAGCGGATTCAAGAAAGAAGGCCTCATCGCCATCGAAGGCAGGAACATCAGGATCAAGGAATTGAAAGCCTTGCATCACGTGTCTTAAGGAATCTTGCCGATCAACGGGCCATTTTACCCCAAAAATGATATATATCATAACGGGATTTTATTGAGGGTGCTACATTTGGAGGTAATGTTTATAAACCACCAACCAGCCCTTGAAATTCCTTGAATGAAGCAGATTCTTGTTCCCACCGATTTTTCATCCAATGCATGGAATGCCTTTGAATTCGCCCGCAAGAGATTCGAACATGTACCCTGTCGGTTTTATATCCTTCATGTGGCAGACCTTGCCGACTCGCCAGTAGTGGGTAATTCCTTGGTTTTTGCCAAACCGGAAAACAAAACTGCCAAAAATGACTTACGAACCCTTTTCGAAAAAATTTCGGGCTTGGCGCCCAATGCGAACCATAAGTTTATGGCACTCCAAGAATATGGGTATTTCGTGGATATGGTACGCAAGTCCATCGCCGAAAACAACATCGATCTGCTGGTCATGGGCACCAAGGGGGCGAATGGGCTAAAGGAAAGTGTTATCGGCAGCAATACTGGCGATGTCATCCATAAGGTACATTGCGATGTTTTGATCGTTCCTGAAAAAGCAGTTTACCGATCGATTGAAGAAGTGGTATTTCCAACGGATTTCAACGATTTTTACACCCACCATATCTTGGAATCCTTATCGGACCTCTTGGCCATGGGAGAAACACGATTGAGGGTGATGCATGTGAAGGCCAACATTGGTAAGCTCAATCAACATCAGGAATTCAATAAGGCCTACCTGGATGATTATTTGCAAGAGGTTTATGGGAATGCCCATTCTTTTCATACCATCACCAACACCAAGGTGCCCAACGCAATAGCGGTTTTTGTGGACCAAATGGGCATCGATTTGGTAGTGATGGTGGCCAAGAATTTAAATTTTCTGCAACAGCTCTTTTTCGATTCTTCGATCAAGAAGCTAAGTTTCCACACCGAGGTCCCGATGCTGGTACTGCATGGTTAAAAGGCGTGCTTTTTTCTTCCCCACTGATAATTATCATAGATTTTAGTGACCTGCAACCCTACTTTTGAACGGTAGTGCAACTATATTTGGGGGACAATCCCATGGCCACGGATGCCCTATAGGCCGAAATGAATACCATCGGAGACCCATTTCAGTTGAAACAGCGGTTTCACAACTTTGAACGGGTCCCCGACCAACATAAAAAAAACGCTGATGAGAACTGTTTTGATCCCCACCGATTTTTCCACAAATGCAAGGCATGCCATTGATTATGCGCTGCAACTCTATAAATGCGAAAAGACCAATTTTCATTTTTTGCATGCCTATTCCGATTCGTTTTACGATTTGTTCAAGGCGGCCAAAACAGATAAAATTGAGGAGCAGAAAGAAGAAGCCAAAATCAAATCGGATGCCTCCCTTCAAAAGCTTTTGGAAGAAGTACGATCCAAGACGAATAATCCGTTGCATACCTACATGGCCATTTCCGCTTTCGACACCTTGGTCGATGCCGTGAACGATTTCGCCAATAAAATCAACGTAGATGCTGTGATCATGGGCACCAAGGGAGAAACTGCCGACAAAAAGATCACCTTCGGTAGCCATACGGTTCAAGTGTTCAAATATGTCAAATGCCCGGTTTTGGCCATTCCACAACAATGTGAATACCAACAACCCAAAAAAATACTTTTCCCGACCGATTATATGCTGCCTTATAAACGAAGGGAGCTCAAACTCCTCAACGATATTGCCGCCCAATTCAAATCCAAGATCTACTGTTTGTATTTCTCCGATTTTGAAGAGCTGAGCAATAGGCAGGTCGATAACAAAAGGTTCCTGAGGGAATCGCTTTCCAAGGCCTATCTTTTTTACGAAAGATTGCCGGTCGATAATAAGGCCAAAGCGATATTGGACTATATCGACAAAAACGATATTTCAATGCTGGTGATGGTGAATTCGCGCCATTCCTTTTTGGAGGATATGCTCTATCGCTCAACCGTCGATGAAATAGGGCTGCACGCCAACATTCCATTTTTGGTCATGCAAAACCTGCCCAGATAATTTGATCCCGCACGATATGAAGAAAATACTTTTGCCCACCGATTTTTCTGAAAATGCTTGGAATGCCATTGCCTATGCACTGGAATTTTTTAAAAACGAAAACTGTACTTTTTATATCCTACATACCTATACCCCTTTGTTTTATCGATTGGACTATATGATGGGCGGACCTGAATTCAGTGCCGTTCCCGATGTAGGCGTCGATTTGTCGCTAGCGGGCCTGGAGAAGACCATGACCGACATCAAAAAGCGTTATCCCAACAAAAAACACCGGTTTAAAACCGTTTCCGCCTTCAACACCCTCACCGATGAAATCATCGACCTATGTGAAAGCCATCAGATCGATTTGATCGTGATGGGGACCCAGGGGGCTACCGGAGCCAAGGAAATATTGTTGGGCACCAATACGGTGTACGTGATCAGAAAAGCCAAGGTGCCCGTATTGGCCATACCGGAAAATTACCGGTTCAAGCCGATCAAAAAGATTTTGTTCGCAGTGGATTATTGGTCCCATTATAAAGAGGCAGAGCTTAAAGTCCTCAACGAAATGATTCATTTGAATGCCGCAAAATTGATGGTGATGCATGCCGGTGAAGAGCAGGCATTGAAGGAGGTGCAGACCAAGAACAAAGCCTTTTTGAAGGATTATTTTAAAACGACCGATGCGAAGTTCGAAGAAATGAAAGATAGGTACATGCCCAATGCCGTACACGACTACATCGCCGATCACAGCATAGACTTACTGGCCATGATGAACCGCAAACATTCGTTTTTGGAAAGACTTTTGGTCAGGCAGAATATAGATGCCATCGGGTACCATGTCAAAATTCCGTTTTTGGTCATGAAAGACACTGCAAAAATATCCAAATAAGTAGCCGATGCATAACATACTACTGCCCACCGATTTTTCAGATGACGCATGGAATGCCATTTTCACAGCGCTAAAAATCTTCAGCAAAGAAGAATGCAGGTTTTCCCTATTGCATGCCTATGAGCCCAATCTGTTGAATATTCTGGGCGATAAAAGTGAACAGCGCCTCGCGGCCATCTACGATTCCCTCGCCACCGAATCACAACAGAAACTCACAGATACCTTGGGATACCTGATCCAAAATCACACAAATCCGAAACACAGTTTTGAAACCGTTTCAAAACGGGATGGCTTGGTGAATGCGGTTCGAGATCTTCAAAAGCAACATGCTTTTGACCTGGTGGTCATGGGCAACAAAGGGGCGACTGGGGCAAAGGAGGTTTTTGTGGGGAGCAATACCGTTAAGGTGATCAAGGATATAAGAACCTGTCCAATTTTGGCGGTGCCGGGAGATTATAATTTTCAGGTCTTGAGACAAATCGTTTTACCGACCGATTATACACATGCCTTCAAAGGTCCGGCAATTGTTTTGCCTAAATCCCTGGCCAAAAAGTGGGGGGCGCGGATCCACATCCTGTACGCCTCGTCGGGGCAAGATCTTGACCAGGAACAGCAGACCCATAAAAAGCAGCTCGAGGACCTGCTGGATGGACTTCAGCTGAACTTTCGGGAAATTGCGTTACAGGCCGATGTGTCGGATGTCATACAAAGTTACGTTGGCGAGATAAAAGCAGATATGCTTGTTTTGGTGCATCACCAGCACAGCTTTTTTGAAAGATTGACCAGGGAGGCGGTCATCAAAAAAATAGCCTTCAAATCGGAAGTGCCCTTATTGGTCGTACCTGATTGAAAGCGGGCCTTGATTAAGATAAGCTGAAGAAAAAATCAAGTTAGATTGCGATGTCCGATGTGAAATCGCCATGTACCCATTTGTTGGAGTTCGGGGCGGTAAAACTATAATCGGTTATGGGATGACCGATTCTGCGAAGTTCCTGTTTTACCTTTTCAAAACAACCGGGGCTGTCATAGAGAAAGGAAACCATACCCCTTATGATATCGATGTCGATAATCCTGATATCCATGATGCGGCTGAGGTTTCTGATGATGGTATTCTGCGATTCGATCGATTTTAAATCTTCAATTTTTGCGGTTGCTTTCATGGGTGTGTTTTCTGGGTGATGTAAAGTTAGGAAAAGGGTGACGTCTTTAAAATGACTTGGGTCATGTGTGTGCTTTTTTATTTTAACTTGGTTTGTAATTCAAAAAAATGGGAATCGAATGGTCAAAAAATATGTCATAGGCATTGATATCGGGGGTACTTTTACCAAAATTGGACTGGTGGATGCGGAAGGAACCATCCTTAGAAACACCGTCTATAAGACCGGGGCAAATGCGGATTTTGGGGATTTTTTGAAAAAATTGGAAATGGAAGTAGGGCTGCTCAAAAACGCCCTCCATGACAATGATAGGCTGATATCGATCGGGGTTGGCGCCCCCAATGCCAATTATTTGACCGGGCATATGGAACATCCAGTGAATTTTCGTTGGGGCGAAATGGTGCCTTTGGTCACTGAAATCGAAAAACTATTTGGATTGCCGGTACATATTGCCAATGATGCCAACGCCGCCGCCTTGGGCGAACTGTATTTCGGGTCGGGAAAAAATATGAAAGATTTTGTGATCCTGACCTTGGGTACCGGACTGGGCAGCGGTATCATCGCCAATGGCGAAATTTTAAGAGGAGCCCACGGCATGGCGGGGGAAATCGGCCATGTGAACGTAGATCCCAACGGCCGTAACTGTAAATGCGGACTTCAGGGCTGCTTGGAGACCTATGCGTCGGTAACCGGCATTAAAAGGACGGTTTTTGAGCTGCTGGCCGAAATGACCGATGACTCCTTAATGCGGCAGATAAGCTATGATGAAATGACTGGGGAAACAATAGCCAACGCCGCTCTGGAAGGGGATGTGGTCGCCTTGAAGGCGTTCGAAAAAACCGCCTCTGTCTTGGGCAGTAAAATGGCGGACACCGCCGCCCACCTCGATCCCGAGGCTTTTATTTTGAGCGGGGGACTCAGCAAGGCCGGGGCCATCCTTTTAGATCCCGTAGTCACCAGTATGGAAAAAAACCTGTTCAAGGCCTACAAGGGCAAAATCAAGGTCATGATTTCCGACCTTCCGGGCGCAAGTGCGGTTTTGGGTCCCGCTGCCTTGGCATGGCAGCAGAACGATCGCTCCAAAACCAAAGCCTAGCGTTCCAACAAATGCTCCAAGCGCTCGCTGTCGACCACAAATTCGGTCAACTTAAAAAGCTCTTTTCGGTTGACGCGTACACTTTTGATGAATGCTGCGATCTCATCTTCCAATTCCTCATGCTCGGCACGAAATACCTTGGTGTTGAATTTTGTGGAATCATCGATAAGGCGCGCGAGCTGTGCCAAATGTTTATCCAATCGATTCAGCAGTTTATCGCAGGCCAAAGTATCTTCAAGTATATTCTGGCCAATGGTCTGTACCGCTTTCAAATTCTCCGTTTTGGTAATCCAAATAAAATATTTGTCAAGTAAATGGTGAAGGAACTTCAAATCGTCTTTGTAAAAAAGCAGATCCGATTTCCAATGTTGGGTCAAAACATAAAGTTCTTGCCACTGTGAATTTTGTAAATAGCTGTCTTTTGGACGCATTCTATATTCATTCATCACATTCGAATTTAAGTGAAAAAATAACTGTCTTTCAAAGGTAGTTCGGACAATTATGGCAAGACATGATTTCCGTCATGGGCCCCTTATTCGAAACGTCGGAGCTTGTTTCTCAGCAGATTTATTTCCTCCTGCATCCCGTTGATACGGTGCAACAGTTGTTGTATCACCTCGATGCCCTCCAAGTTGATGTCGAGTTCGGTATGGAGACGTATGATCCGTTCTGCTTTGGGCAGTTCCTCATGATGGATATATGGGGTCTGGGCTTCATGGATGATTTCAATGAGACCATACTCGTGCCATTGCAGCACGAATTGAGGGCTAATGCCATGACTGTTGCAAAATTCACTTAAGGCGATGTTTTCATAAATATCCATAACCTATGCTTTTTTTAGCTGGGCCAATTCCGTGAAGAGTTCTTTTTCCCGATCGCTGAGTTGGGTCGGTATTTTAAGTTGGTAGGTAATATATAGGTCACCGTGGCTCCCTTCTTTTTTATAAATAGGGAATCCTTTATCCTTCAATTTGATTTTTGTGCCGTTCTGGGTCCCCGGTTTCACCTTTAGCTTGGCCTTCCCATCAAAGGTATCAACCGTGATTTCCCCGCCCAGCACCGCGGTGTAAAGATCTAGATCGACCGTGCGGTAAAGGTGATTGCCATCCCTTTTGAACGGCGTGTTGTTCTCTATGGAAAAAGTGATATAAAGATCTCCGTTCGGACCCCCGTTGCGGCCGGGTCCGCCGTGACCTTTGATTTTGATGGTCTGTCCATTTTCTATCCCTGCGGGAATGGTGATTCGAATTTTCTTGTCGTTGACCGTCAGGGTCTGTTTTTGGGTGGTGTAGACATCGCGCAATGGCAACCGCAGTTCGGCATTGAAATCCTGCCCCCGGAATTTTACCTGCCTTTGTCCGGAATAGGCACCGCCTCCACCGAACATCGATTCAAAAAAATCGGAGAAATCGCCCCCCGAAAAGCCTCCGCCAAAGGGTTGTCCCCCACTTTTTCGGCCCCTCGATTGGTCGGCTTCTCTTGCTTTTTCGAAGGCTTCGGCATGTTGCCAGTCTTTACCGTATTGATCATATTTTTTACGGTTTTCCGCATTGCTCAAAACCTCATTCGCCTCGTTGATCTGCTTGAATTTGGCTTCCGCGCCTTTGTCGTTCGGGTTGACATCGGGATGGTATTTACGGGCCAGTTTGCGATAGGCTTTTTTGATATCGCTTTCCGAGGCGTTTTTAGTTATCCCCAAAACCTTATAATAATCGATATACTCCACGTTCAGCTCATATTATTTTATCGCGCTTTCATTTTCTCCAAAACGCTGTTCGCAATGCCGAATATCTCTTGTTTGACCGAATGGAAACGCAATTTGAAGGTAGCCATTTTTTTTTGAAGAAGTCTATGGGTGCTTTCCAGTTCGGGCGATACCGAATCTTTGGGTCGATCTATGAAAAGCGTAAGTCGGTCGCGATACTGGCTCACTTCCTTCAACAACGATTTATTGGCATGGCCCAAGTCTTGCAGCTGCATCACCTCTTCCCGAATTTCGTCCAGGTTTTCAAGCTTCACCACTTCAAGGTAATAGCGGTCGATCAGCCGTTTTAAAAATTGCATTTCATCTTTATAGAGCGAAAGTTCAGAAATCCATTCCATGGCCATTTCATATTGGATCTGTACAGGGCCGTTGACCGATTGTTCCATTAGATTTTTTTTGATTGGTCCCAAAAATAAGGGGAACTAAAAATTAGACAAATGATTTTGATCATATAGGGCTTCCAATTTTATGATGGCAATATGGTTCAATACTGTAATCTTCTTTGCGTTCGATGTCGCAATTTTGATTTTAGGATATGAGCAAAATCATTTGATGAGGCATCGATTGCCACTATTTTTGGATTTTACACCCATTTTCTTGCTGGCAGAACTACCAGGATTGTGCAAAACCGTTATCTGAAAGACTACGTGCGTAGATCCAATTGGTGATGGTATCCAATTTAATATTGAAAGGTTTTATGACTGCAATTCTCGTTCCGACCGATTTCTCCGAAAATGCGTGGAACGCTCTAAAATATGGCTTGGAACTATATAAAGGGCGCCCATGTACCATTCATTTATTGCATGTAAACCCGCTGCTTTCCAATACCAGGGATAAGAAGCCGATGCTCAGGACAGCGAAGGCCGTTGAAGAACAGGTCTTAAAAAAGAGCAAGGAACAGTTGGGGAAGCTGCTGCATCGGATCGAAGCACTGCCCAACGATAACAACCACATCTTCGTAACACATACCGCTTACGCCTTTTTCATTGAAACCATCAGGGAGATGATTCGGGCACAGCAGATCGACATCGTGCTTATGGGTACCAAGGGCGCTACGGGTTTCAAGAAGATATCGTTGGGGAGCAACACCGCGGCAGTCATGACCAAGGTGAAATGCCCGCTTTTGGCTATTCCCCAAGATGCAAAGTATCGCCAACCCAAGGAAATTGCATTTCCGACCGATTATCGATTGACTTATAGCCAGAATGTGTTGAATTCCCTCGAAGAAATGGTGGCGACCACCAAAGCTGCCTTGCGGATTCTTTACATGTCGAACAAAGATGCCGATCTTGATTTGGAGCAGCAGCGGAACAAAAACCTGCTTCAAGATTTTTTCAAGCCCTACGAACTGAGTTTCCACCATGTCGATGGCAAAAACCTTTCGGTTGCCGTTCAATACTTCACCCAAAGCAGGGAGATCGATATGATCGCGATGGTGGCAAAGAATTTGAATTTTCTACAAAGGATCTTGTTCAAACCACGAATTGAGGAAATAAGCTATCATGTGAAGGTACCCTTTCTGGTCCTGCATGAATAACAATTGACATGGCCTTCTCAAGCCATGGATCGAACCACATTGATGATATCGTTCTTCTGCAATACCCCCGATTGGCGCCATACCTGTTTTCCATTTTTGAAAAGTAGCATGGTAGGCACCCCGCGTACCTGATATTTTTCGGCAAGGTCCTGGTTCTTGTCCACATCGATCTTTACGATTTTTAGTCCGTCGCCCATGTCATCCTTTACTTGTTTGAGGATGGGGGCCAACATTTTACAGGGCCCGCACCATTCGGCAAAAAAATCGACCAGAACAGGGGTCTCGGAGTCGATAATCTTTCGGAAACTACTTTTCATGGATATTCAATTTAGGCAGGCAATTTAAAAAAATTGGCCAAATCCAAAACTGATCGATATCATAGCGGGCTATCCGCTTCCCCTTTACTTTTAAGGCGTTGTCTAAAATTGATGCGGAAATGAAGAAAATAATTTTGCCCACCGATTTTTCAGAAATTGCCCATAATGCCATTCGCTATGCCCTCAGACTTTTTCAAGGGGAGGAATGCACCTTTTACCTGTTGCATACCTATACACCGGCCATTTACCAGGCGGAATACCTGTTGCACAGTCCGGGTCAAATAGGGTTGGGAGATATCTACCAGACTCAGACCACCACCCAACTGGAAGCCCTGCAATCGAAGCTCCAAAAAGAATTCAAGAATCCGAAGCACACTTTTAAGATCCATGCCGCCTTCAACATTTTGGTCGATGAAATACTCGAGACCGCCGAAAATGAAAATGCCGACCTGGTGGTCATGGGCACCCAAGGGGCATCCGGTGCCAAAGAACTGTTATTGGGATCGAATACGGTACATGTGATGAAGAAGGCCAAATGTCCGGTATTGGCCATCCCTCCGAAATTTGAGTATGAAAAGCCAAAAGAGATCCTATTTCCGACCGACTATGAGGTAGACTATACCGAACCACGGTTACGGATGCTTTTGGAAATTGCAGGAATGCATCTTTCCAGCGTGGAGATAATGCATGTATCGATGGGTTACGACCTCACCGAATCCCAACTCCGCCATAAATCGAAACTCGATCATATCCTGGGTGATATCGCACATCTTTTCCACGAAGTGCCCAATCAGGAAATCATTGGCGCCATCAACAATTTCCAATCAAAAAAGCCGATGAATTTATTGGCGATGGTCAAAAACAAACACACTTTTATGGAACGCCTCTTTATTGAACCGGTCATCAAAAAAATAGGATTCCACATCACCATCCCTTTTTTGGTCATTCCTTAAATCAACAGAAATACCAACAATTATGCAACATATCGTAGTCGCTACCGATTTTTCCAACAATGCCTATAATGCCCTTTTTTATGCTTCGAAATTGTTCAGGCACAAAACCTGTACGTTTTTTTTGCTCAACACCCATGACGTTCATACCCCGTTGAAAAGCAAAAGCATCGCGAACGAGGGAAAAAAAGACTTTTTGGAACAGTTGCGCGATGAATCCATGGAAGGCCTGCGAGAGACCATGCACCGTATCAATTTGGACGAACCGAACCCCAAACACCAATACCAATTGATAAGTGCCCAAGGAGATGTCACTGAAGAGATCGTGAAGGCCGCGCTCAAGCATAAGGCAGGCTTGGTGGTGATGGGCAATAAGGGCGCCACCGGCAACATATCGGTCTTTTTGGGAAGTAAGAGTACCAAGACCATCTCTACCCTTAAAACATGTCCCGTTTTGGCCGTGCCCGAGGAAGCTGAATTTATAGTGCCCAATGAATTGGCCTTTGCCACCGATTATAAAAGGTCGTTGAAACCCGAAATGATCCAGCCCCTGAAAGATATGGCCCATCTCTGCCATGCTGCGGTAAGGATATTGCACATCCATGAGGAAGAAAAATTGGATAAGGTGCAGGAAACGAATCTCAAATTACTGCTCGACCAGTTGAAACCATTGGACCATTCAACCCATTGGCTGCCCAGTTTTGCCAGTAAAACAGAAGCCATTCAAGCCTTCTTGGACGGTCTGGGCATCGGCATGCTCGTGATGATCGACTATAAGTTGGGATTTATGGAGAAGCTGTTGCGAGAACCGGTAATCACGAAAATAATGTTCAATATTACCATTCCGTTTTTGGTAATTCCCGAAAGCGACTGATAATTGTCATAGCGTTTCAACCAAAGGGAAATTAATTTTATGCCCGAACAAATTCAAAATTTGCGCATCATGGACAAAAGAGTATTGTTACCCACCGACTTTTCAAAAAACGCGTTGAACGCGATCAGATATGCATTGGATCTTTACAAAGACCAGAAATGTGAGTTTTACCTTTTAAACGCCTTTCAGGTAGACGGATTTTCGCTCGATAACCAAATGATGGTTCCCGAACCCGGGGAAATGGCCTATGAAGCTGCGAAAAAGCAATCGGAGGAAAGATTGGAGAAGCTGATGGACATCCTGGAACTGCACCACGACAATGCCAAGCATAAGATCCACCAGGTTTCTACCTATAATTCCTTGCTCTATGCCATCAAGGATACCATTGCCAAAAAAGACATCAACATCGTGGTCATGGGAACCAAAGGGTATACTGGGGCCGAAAGCGTGATCTTTGGCACCAATACCGTGAATGTCATGGAACAGGTCACCCAATGCCCAATCCTGGCCATTCCCGATAACGTGCGTTTTTCGGCACCAAAGGAAATCGTTTTTCCGACCGACTACAAATCAAATTTCAAACGAAAAGAACTCCAATATCTTTTGGAAATAGCGAAGTACCATCAAGCCTTTATCAGGGTATTGCACATCGTAAAAGAGCCCGATCTGAACAAAACCCAACAGAGCAATAAGGTATTGCTTGAAGCGATTTTGGAAGGCTATAACCATAGTTTTCACAATATGAGCGATCTGAAGGTGCCCACGGGAATCAGTGCATTCGTTGAAAGCCGGGAAAGCGATATGATCGCCTTCATCAATAAAAAACATGGCCTTTTCGGTAAAATATGGTCAAAACCATTGGCCAAGGAAATCGGCTACCATTCAAAAATACCCGTGCTTACCATGCACGAAGCAAAATAAAAACAGAAGCATCATGACGAACATCGGAATTTGGATCGATAAAGAGAAGGCCCATCTGGTGACCCTTAAAGGAAACGACATCAGTTTCAAAACCCTGCAGTCAGAAGTTGAACACTTCCATCCCAAAGGGGGTTCGAGGTCTAGGGCCAAATGGGGAGGAACACAGGATGTGGTAAAGGAAAGTACGTATATGGAGCGGGAAAAGCAACAGCTAAAAAAATACTTCGCCAATGTGGCCCACCAACTTTCCCATGCCGATGCCATTGCCATATTCGGACCTTCCGACACCCCGGATAAACTGCAGCAAGAATTATCACAAAACTTCAAATCGCTGCATACCAAATTAAAATCTGTGGTGAAGTGCGATAGTATGACCGAAAATCAGGTCAAGGCTTTGGTGAAGGAATTTTTTAAATCGGTAGGCTAGGTGCAGGAATTAACGGAATTTTTCTCAAATCCCGTGGTGCTCAAGATCTTTAAGGTCTTGTTGTGGTTATCGGCGATTGTCCTTGCCATTAATTTTCTTCGCAAACTGCTCAAAAGGAGGATTACCGATACTACCATCAGGTACAAGGCACAAAAGGGGATCGAAATATTCGGTTATGCGCTGATCATCCTACTCATTTTGATTTCCTTTACCCTGAACGATGTAAAGGATTATACCATCATCATCGGACTATTTACAGCCGGACTCACCTTCACGCTCCAAGAGTTGATTTTAAGCATAGCGGGTTCGTTCTATATCTTTTTTGTTCGGGTCTATAAGCCGGGAGATCGCATTGAGATCAATGGCATCAAAGGCGATGTCATCGATATCGATAGCATTTATACCACCATCATGGAGATGGGAGAGTGGGTGAGTAGCGATAACTACTCGGGAAGGATCGTAAAGATAAGTAACGCCTTCGTCTTCAAAGGCCCCATAAAGAATTACTCGATGGATTTCCCTTTTGTTTGGGACGAACTGAATATCCTGGTCACCTTCGAATCCGATATTGAAATGGCCAAAAAACTGGTAACCGACACAGCGATCAACCTACTATCTGAATATAGCGAGGCGTCCAAAACCAAATGGCAAGAAATGGTAGCACATTATTATATCGAAAATGCGACCATTGATCCTACCATAGCAGTTCGTTTAACCGATAATTGGGTGGAATTGAACCTGAGGTACATCACCGACTATAAACGCAGGCGGTTCACCAAACACCAACTCTTCGATGAAATCCAGAGATCGGTCATCAAGACTGAAGGGAAAGTGAAATTGGCTTCTACTACGCTACAGCTGTTAAAAATCCCGGAAGTCGATGTCCGTATAAAATCTTGAAAACAATGGCCGAAGCTGCGATTGATATCATAAAATCCTCCGGGGAAAAGGCCAAATTTTCCTTGGACAAGTTGCGCAGTTCCCTAAAAAGGAGCGGTGCCGACGACCTATTGACCGACCAGATCGTAAACCAGGTAAGGGATGAGCTCTACCAGGGCATTTCCACCAAAGAGATTTACAACAGGGCGTTCGCCCTGTTAAAGCAAAAAAAATCGGTGTTCGCCTCCAAATACAAACTGAAAAAAGCGATTTATGAGCTGGGTCCTACCGGATTTCCCTTTGAAAGGTTCATCGCCGCCATCCTTCAATATTCGGGCTATCAAACGGAAGTGGGAAAAATTTTGGCGGGGGCATGCGTGAGCCACGAAATTGATGTCTTGGCCGAAAAGAACGGGCATGTGGAACTCATAGAATGCAAGTTCCATGGGGAGGAGGGTCGCAATTGCAACGTAAAGGTGCCCCTTTACATCAATTCCCGTTATAAAGACGTGAAGGCCGAATGGGACACGAAAAATCGAGCTAAGGCCATGCAACGGGGCTGGGTGGTTACCAACACCCGCTTCACCGATGATGCGGTTGCCTATGGCAATTGTGCGGGCCTTTACCTCCTGAGCTGGGATTTCCCCAAAGACGATGGCCTCAAAGATCGAATCGATCGTCTGGGCCTCTATCCCATAACGGTGTCTACCTTACTCAGCAATCGCGAAAAACAGTTTTTACTGGAAAGGGACGTCGTGTTATGTCGCCATTTGATGAAAGAGCCTTTTTTATTGGACCACTTGGGAATTTCCGACACGCGTAAACAAAAGATTGTCAACGAAGTGCAACAACTCTGCAATAGGTAATCGATATGGCGAATACCGTTAAAATACATTTCTTGGGGGCGGCAGGGACTGTCACGGGCTCTAAATTCTATTTGGAGACCCCGGAAATCAACCTTATGGTCGATTGTGGGATGTTCCAAGGCCTGAAAGAACTTCGGCTCAGCAATTGGGAGCCTTTGCCCATCGATGCTTCAAAAATAGATGTGGTATTGCTAACCCACGGACATTTAGATCATTCGGGCTATTTGCCCAGATTGCTCAAGGAGGGTTTTGGGGGGAAAATAATGGGTACCGCCCCGACCCTCTCCATCACGAAAATCATATTGCGCGACAGTGCCAAGATACATGAAGAAGAGGCACAAAGCGCCAATGAGCAGGGCTACAGCAAACACCATCCCGCTTTGCCGTTCTATACCCTGGAAGAAGCGGAAAAGGCCATCGATCTGTTTAAAAGTGTGGAAAAAGACCAATGGATCAACCTATCGGAGCACATAAAATGCAGGTTTCGGTATAACGGGCATATTATCGGGGCTACCTTTTTGGAATTGGATCTCTTTGGCAAGCGGTTTGTTTTCTCGGGCGATGTTGGCCGTATGGAGGATGCACTGCTCTATCCGCCGGAAAGACCGGAATGGGCAGACTATCTTTTCCTTGAAAGTACCTATGGCAATAGGTTGCATCCCAAGGAGGATGTTGAAGCATTGTTGGTATCGATCATCAACAAAACCATCAAGGAAAGGGGCAATTTGATTATTCCTTCCTTCGCGGTGGAACGATTGCAATCCTTGATGTACCTATTGTACCAATTGTACGGCAAAAACAGGATCCCCAATATTCCGATCTTTATCGATAGCCCTATGGGCAATAATGTGCTATCGGTTTTTGAGAAATTTCCAAAATGGCACAAGTTGTCGCCCGGCGAGTACCGGGCGATGTGTAACCACTTTACCATCATCAGTTCCTATGCAGATACCTGGAAGACCATCGATGACCCCAGGCCAAAAATCGTTATCGCGGGAAGCGGGATGGTCACCGGGGGCCGGGTGCTCACCTATTTGAAACAGCTGATCGATCACAGCACGACCAACGTTTTGCTGGTGGGGTACCAGGCAGAAGGCACCCGCGGGAGACAGTTGTTGGAAGGGGCACATGAACTAAAATTCTTCGGAAAATATGTTCCGGTCAAAGCTAAGGTCTACCATTTTGAGAGCCTTTCGGCACATGCCGACCAGTACGAATTATTGCATTGGTTGGGGGCACTGAAGAACATTCCCGAGCAGGTATTCCTGATCCATGGCGAACCCATCGCCTTGGATGCCTTTCGCGTGAAGATCGGCGACAGTTTTGGTTGGCACGTACATGTTCCAAAGTTGAACGAAATAATGGAAGTTGTCGTTTGATAGGATGAACTGACCAATATCATTTTTGGGCACCGATATCGGTGGTAGTTTTATGGAACTAAAGATTTCCGATGAATGCCGAAAACGATCACACCAAAATCGATCAGACCAAAAAGGTCGATCAGCTCTATTTAGAGATAAAACAATGGAAATCGGGCCTGCGGTTCATGCTCGATGAAATCCATTTTATCGAACGACTGCTGAATTCCTATGTTTTTGAACCCAACACCCCCAATCTTTTTGAACGCTTGCTCGATTACCAAGAGCGGGTAAAAAAGACCAAATCCCTGGAAGCGAACATAGCCGCCAACATCAAAAAACATGAAAACAATTTGGGCGGAATGCTCGAATGCACCGACGATGCCTGTGACATGGCCTATTACCAAAAACATGCAAAACTGAAGGCCGAGTGGACCGATTGCCTAGGGAATTTCCAAAATCTGAAATCGGAGATATTCAATTATGCGGGTGGTATCCTTAAAGGCAGGAAACCTGGACATTAGAATAAAAGGTATTTCCCTCCACAACAAACTGACATTGGTCATTTTCGGGAAAGGGCAGACTTCGTAAATTGACCCAGCTCATTATGGTCAACAGAACAATGGCCCATCGGAAAATGTCATGTATATGTTTGATCTGACATAACCTTTTTTGTAACGTCCAATTTTAAAAGCCTAGGTGATGAAAACTAAAAATAGCCCAAAATATACCTATCTGGAATGGTTCAGTCCAGAGGAATTGCATGAAGCCAGTTTGGCTTGGTTTTCCGAGCTGAATTTTGCAAGGGACGAACAGGCCTTTTTAAACGATCTTGTTAGATCCCATACCCTTCAACTTACCGAGCACAATAGGTTCGACAAGAGTAAGGCAGTCGTTTCTGCCCTTGCGAAGGTAGAGAAGGATGGTGTTTCCCTGATGAAAAGGGTGCAGAACCATGAAAATAAGTTGGAGATCATGCTCGACGGGGTAGACCAGCTTGCAATGGAAAAAGAATATTTAAAGACCCATAAAGAATTGTTGATCGCTGTTGACGATTATATGAAGGCTTATAGAAAGGTGAAAGAATCCCTGATGGAACTGGTTTCGAAGGTGTTGAAAGAAGAAAAACAAAAACGCTTGTTGAATTAAATAATCCCCGACATGAAAAAATTATTGCTGATTGCCTTACTTATTTTGATGGGATGTTCTTCGGCCGAATTGGTCGAAAACTGGAAGAATCCCGACATCGTCATTTTTGATGCCAACAAGGTGCTGATCGTAGGGATGACTCAAAATGAGGAAGCCCGTTCCGAATTTGAGACAAAACTCAAAAGGGAATTCAAGAAAAGGGGCGTGGATGCGGAAAGAAGCATCGATCTCTTTGATGTGGCCTTCACCAATTCCCATAGGTCGGAGGAAGAAATATCGGGAGTGGAGGAACAACTGCTCGACAAAGATTTCGATGCCATCCTTTTTACCAAAATCCTAGGTTCCGAAAGCAGGAAACCCTTGGTTGAGAGCATCTCGGAATTGGATGATCATAACAGTACTTTCAGGGAAGATTATTTGACCCATCAGAACATCTACTACGATACCGATTATTATGAAGAGTATAGGATTTACCATGCCGAAACCTCTTTGTACTGTATTTGTGTGGATAAGGAACGTTCCTTGATCTGGAAGGGATCGATCGATATCCTGGATCCCATCGACGTGAAAAAAACGGTGAACGATTATATCAAGTTGGTTGTGCTTGCCATGGAGGAACAAGACCTTATTTTTAGAAAAGAAAAGAGCGATGAAGTTACTGGTATTTAGCGCTAAGGAATTTGAGATTCCCTTCATTGAAAAGGCGAATAAAAACCAGCATACGGTAACCTTCATCAAAGACGCATTGGACAGTCGCACGGCACGGAAGGCAATGGGCTACAAGGCCATATCCATTTTTTCGGGAGACGACGCCTCTTTGGTGGTACTCGAGAAACTTTGGGAATTGGGGGTTCGTTATATCACCCTGCGGTCGGCCGGCTATAACAACGTCCATATCAAGGCTGCGAATCGGATCGGTTTTAAAGTGGCCAATGTGCCCGATTACTCACCCCATGCCATAGCAGAACATGCCATGGCCCTTTTGCTGGCGATGAACCGTAAGCTTATTTTGGCTGATAAACGGGTGCACCAATACAATTTTGTACAAGATGGCCTTTTGGGCTTCAACCTGAACGGTAAGACCTTTGGAATCATCGGCACTGGGCGAATCGGCGGTGTGATGGCCAAGATCGTACATGGATTTGGATGTAAAATTTTGGCCCATGATATTGTTCCTAACAACGATCTTAAATCAAGGTATGGGATTACCTATACCACTTTGAACACTCTTTGTATCGAGGCCGATATCATCAGCCTCCATATTCCGCTGACCTTTGAAAACCATTATATGATCGACAGGTCTAAATTATCCTTGATGAAACGGGACGCCGTGCTGATCAATACTTCAAGAGGGGCCATCGTCGATACCAGGGCGCTTATCGAAACCTTATCCAAGCACGAACTTGGGGCCTATTGCACCGATGTTTATGAAAAAGAAAAAGGGGTGTTTTTTAAAGACCATTCCAAAGATGGATTTGATGAGGAACCCCTTAAACAACTCCTGGCCTTTCCCAACGTGCTGCTGAGTCCGCACCAAGCGTTTATTACCGAGGAAGCCTTGGCCAATATCGCAGAAACGACCTTCGGGAATATCGATTGCTGGGAACAGGGCAAGGTTTGCAACAACGAATTGGAATACCTCGCCTTGGTTTCCTGATCGGTTCCGAGATTTCCATGATGGTAGTCGTGCATTGGGCCAGACCTCCGGGGTTGCCGCGGTATAGGGATAAATGGGCAAAACTTAAAAATCGAAATAGGCCTTGGCATTGTAATAACAGATATCCTGTACCAGTTTACCGATCCATGGCAGATCGGCGGGCAATTCGCCCTTTTCGATGTCCTGTCCAAAAAGGTTGCACAGGATGCGCCTGAAATATTCGTGCCGGGGAAAGGACAGGAAACTTCTCGAATCGGTAAGCATCCCGATAAAACAACTGATCATGCCCATACTCGAAAGGGCGTTCAATTGTTGTGTCATCCCTTCTTTTTGATCTAGGAACCACCATGCCGATCCCCACTGTACCTTGCCTTTGATACTGCCGTCGTTATAATTACCTATCATGGTGGCCATCAATTCATTATCGCGGGGGTTGACGTTATAGATAATGGTTTTGGTCAATCGATCGGCCGAATCCAGGGTATTCAGGAATTTTGACAGGCTTGCAGCCTGCGGATAGTCCCCAATGGAGTCCCAGCCGGTATCTGGCCCTAATAAACGGTACATCCTACTGTTGTTGTTCCGTTGCGCCCCCAGATGGAATTGCTGAACCCATCCCAGTTCATGATAGCTCCTGCCCAAAAAAATGAGCAGGGCACTTTGAACTTTATCGGCTTCCAGACTGCTAACGTTTTTGCCTTCGTATATCCTTTTAAAAATGGCGTTGACTTCCTTTTCGGTGAAATCCTCGGCATAAAGATGTTCCAAGCCGTGATCGCTCAAACGGCAGCCCTGTTCGTGAAAATAGGTCATCCTCCGCTTGATCGCCTCGCACAGCCCATCAAAAGTGGTGATTTCCATTGCCGCTGCTTCCCCCAAACGTATTAGATAGTCCAAATAGCCCGCGTTTCGAACGAACAGGGCCCTATCGGGCCGGAACGCCATGCTCACTTTGGTGCTGAAATCGCTATCCGCCAATTTTTGGTGGTGTTCCAGGGTGTCTATGGGGTCATCTGTGGTACAGAGCACCTCCACCTTCATTTTTCCGATCAGGTTTCGGCAACTAAAGGCTTCGGTATTGAGTTGTTGGGAAAGCCCGGAGAAGAGCTTATCGGCATTCATCGGGCCCAGTTGGTCGTAGCAATCGAAATATCGTGAAAGCTCCATGTGGGTCCAGTGATACAATGGATTTCTCATCGTGTAGGGAACGGTATAGGCCCATTTTTGAAATTTTTCCTGATCGGAAGCCTTTCCCGTAATATATTTTTCATCGATGCCCAGGTTTCGCATGGCACGCCATTTATAATGATCCCCGTTGATCCAAACCTGTGTCGGATTCTCGTAGATCACATTCTCGGCCAGGTCTTTGGGGGACAGATGGTTGTGATAATCAATGATGGGCAGTTTTGAGGCATGCTCATGATACAGGGTCTGCGCATATTTGTTTTCCAATAAGAAGTTTTCATGTATCAAGGGCGCTTTGTTCATGGTATCGATGAAGCTAAGGGTTCAATTTTGGAGGAGGGCACTGGGTTGATGATGGCCCCGATGTGCCCCCAAGTCGCCTAAATATACTGTTTTTGTTTTCCAGGGTATCCCTGAAAGTTATTAATATTTTTTATATTCGGTAACTTGAACGGATTATAATTTTCCCACCCAAAATCGATTCGGTAATCCAATTTAATAGCAACGATATGCCCAACCAAAAACGCAATGCCTTCTTCCGTAAGCTCATTTTAATCTGTATCGCCGCGATTGGGCTGCCCTGTGCGGCCCAGGGGCAATGGGAAATGCTGTTTAACGGAAAAGACCTTTCCAATTTTGAGCAGTTGAACGGGAACGCGAAATACGAGATTCGCAATCAAGAAATGATAGGGACCTCCAAACTGGGCACCCCCAACAGCTTTATGGCCACCAAAAGGCCATATGGCGATTTTATATTGGAATTTGAGGTCTTCGTGGAGAACGGACTCAACTCCGGGGTACAGTTCAGAAGTTTGAGCATCCCATCCTATCTTGAGGGCAGGGTGCACGGGTACCAATGCGAGATCGAGACCAGTTCAAGAAAGTGGGCAGGTGGGGTCTATGATGAAGCAAGAAACGGTTGGCTATACCCCCTGACCAGAAACGAAAAAGGGCAAAATGCCTTCGTGCCGGGCGAGTGGAACCATTATAGGATCGAAGCCATAGGGCCAACAATCCGCACTTGGGTCAACCAAGTGCAATGCGCCAATTTGGTCGACGATACCACTGCATCTGGCTTTATCGCCTTTCAAGTGCACGCCATCGAGGATAAGTCCTTGGAGGGAAAGACCGTTAAATGGCGCAATATCAAGATCCAGACCGCCAACTTGGAACAATCCAGACAAGCCGTTGATCCCGAGGTACCCGAAATAAGCTACCTGACCAACCAGCTCACCGAAAACGAGAAAAGGAAGGGGTGGCGACTGTTATGGGATGGGAACAGTACAAAAGGCTGGCGTGGCGCAAAATTGGACGCTTTTCCGGAACAGGGATGGAATATGGCCGATGGCACGCTGAATGTGGAGTCTTCCGATGGACACGAATCCCGAAATGGAGGCGATATCGTAACCCTTGACGCCTTCAGCGATTTTGAGTTGAGCGTAGATTTCAAGATTGCCGAAGGGGCCAATAGCGGCATCAAGTATTTTGTGGATGCCGGGCTGAACAAGGGCGAAGGTTCGGCCATTGGGCTGGAGTTCCAGATTCTTGACGATGAACGGCACCCCGATGCGAAAGAAGGAAAAAATGGCAACCGTACCGTAGGGTCATTGTACGACCTGATCCGTGCCGAGAACACCGATCATTCAAGGGGTAAGAACTTCAAGGGGGTGGGGCAGTGGAACAATGCCAGGATCGTGGTAAAGGGGGGGCATGTCGAACATTGGTTGAACCAGGTAAAAGTGGTCGAATTTGACCGGTTCAGTCAAGCATTCAAGGCCCTGGTCGAAAAAAGCAAGTACGAACAATGGGAAAATTTTGGCCGTTTACCGGAAGGTTTGATCCTGTTACAAGACCATGGAGATCAGGTTTCCTTTAAGAGTATCAAGGTCAGGGAGTTTTAGGCGGCAGCGGATTTTTTTGGGGACAACCACCATGACTACAATGGTCCGGTCTTAGATCTATTTCCACGCCAAGCGCGCCAAGCTCGATTATGGTGGAACCCGGGTAAAGCATCAGGAAAACCCGTCACCATCATGGAATGGTTGGCGGCCCAAAACAAGTAAAGATCCTTTGGCCATAGGTGATGATCGGGATACTGCCATGGTACCCAAGTATGACTGGATCCAAGGTTGTCTTCCATGGCAGACAATAACACCGCCTCATTTGCTATATGGAATCACTTTCGGTTGTGGCAGTGGTGGATGTTGCCATTAGAAGTTTTAAGGTCTATCCAATTTGAACCTTAACATTATGTTTCATTTTAAAAGAACGAAAATATGAAAGCAGTCGTCTATCAAAAATATGGCCCACCAGAGGTCCTGAAGTTAACGGAGCTGGAAAAGCCACGGCCAAAAGAAAATGAAATTCTTATCAAAATACATGCGGCCACCGTAACTTCCGGAGATGTGCGGTTACGCAGTTCCGATTTCCCACCTTTGTTTTGGCTCCCGGCCCGAATCATATTCGGCTTGTTTAAACCAAAGAAGAAGATATTGGGACATGAATTGGCAGGCACCATTGAGGAAATTGGCAAAAAAGTTACAATATTCAGGGTTGGAGACGCTGTATTCGGTACTACGACCATGCTAAAAACGGGCTCTTATGCGGAATACATCTGCTTGCCGCAGGAATGGAAAAATGGGGTGGTGGCAATAAAACCCAGGAACCTGAGCTTCAACGAAGCAGCGGCCTTGCCCGTTGGCGCCATGACTGCCATGTACCTGCTTAAGAAGGCCAGGCTGAAAAAGGGACAAAAGGTTTTGGTTTATGGTGCTTCAGGCAGTGTGGGTAGCTATGCCGTTCAATTGGCAAATCAAAAAGGCGCATCGGTAACGGGGGTTTGCAGTGGTTCCAATATGGGGATGGTGAAAGCACTGGGTGCTGAAAACGTCATTGATTACAAAATGGAAGACTATTCTGATGGCGATGGGAAATTCGACATCGTTTTTGACGCCGTAGGCAAGACCAGCAAGTCGATTGCGAAAAAAGTGCTGGATGCCGAAGGTAAGTTCGTCACCGTTAAAATGCTGACCAAGGAGGATGATGAAAATTTAAATCAAATAAAAAACCTTGCGGAAAGTGGAAAACTGAAACCATTTATCGACAAAACATTTATGCTCGATGAAATTACCGTGGCCCATAAGTATGTCGACCTGGGACGAAAAAGAGGAAATGTAGTTATTGAGGTGCTACAATAAAACGAACGCCAAAACAACATTATTTTATTCGATAATTGTGATGAAAATCTTTAGAAAAATACGTTTTGAACTATTGGGGGTACACAAGACCGGGAAGTATATAAAATATGCCATTGGGGAAATACTGTTGGTAGTGGTCGGTATTTTGATTGCACTGCAAATCAACAATTGGAATCAGACCAGAAAGGATAACAACGCCTTGAAGGAGTATTTGGTTAAAATCAAATCCCATACCTTGGAAGATCTGCAGCATTTGGAGGAGATTACGAAGGGTAGGGCGCAGATAGCCGAGGCTTGTAAAAAGGCACGCATAAGTATATTGGATAAAACGGAAGAGGAGAATCTCTTTGTTTTCATGGCCAGTGGTTATGCTTTTGCGGATTTCTATTTCAAACCCAATACAGGGGGGTACGAAGCTTTGAAAAATTCCGAATATTTTGGCAAAATCAACAATACCCCACTGGATTCCCTATTGGCGAAATACCATAGTTTATTGGAAGTCATTGCCGAAAACGAGAAGAGTTATAACGATTATATGGTGAATCAAGAGGGCTATCTTTCTACACAGTTCGATGTCTCGTTAATTTTAGCGTTTGGCGTTATGCCACAGGATTCCCTAAACTTAAGGGCAACACCACAATCTGAGTATTACGAGGCCTTTAAGCAATACACTGCGTCTGCGCCTTACCGAAACGTGATTAGTTTGGCAGCCTTTCAATTTGATACGATGATCGATCAATACAATCAATTGGGAGCTGTTGGACAAACCGTTGTCAATGAAATAAATGCGATGATCACCGACGATTGATTTTTTTGATTGAAATGAAATTACCGCAAAAAAATATTGACCATATATACAAAAGAGATGATTCCATTTCATACCAATAAGTGATGAGTAAGAAACAAACCAAACGAATACTCAGAATTGTATTGCTTGTAGGAACCATAACCTCCCTGTTCTTCGTACCATGGCTTTTGTTAAGAGTACTGTTGACACCTTTACCTGATACGGTCCAGGAACAAGTCAATGATGCCATTGGCTATGAATTGGACGGTATCATTGTTTATGTGGACCAAGCAGGGAAGCCACCGGAGTTGTATGCCGCAGGCTGGCATGACCGAATTAAAAAAATTCCTGCCGACCCGAAAGCCTTGTTCAAGATTGCCAGTATCAGCAAGTTGTATGTTGCGGTTGCCGTCGCTAAATTGGTCAATGATCAACAGCTGTCTTTGGATAAAACGCTAGCTGATTACTTGCCCAAACTAGTAGGAAGAATTGAAAATGCAGATAAAATTACCTTGAGAATGATGGTGCAGCATCGCAGTGGCATTCCCAACTACAGCGACTATCCTGGTTTTTGGGTAAAAGATTATTCGAAAAATATTGAAGAATCGCTTGACTTGGTGCTGGACACCCCCGCTGATTTTGCACCGGATAAAAAATATAGGTACTCGAATACAAATTATTTGCTGATAGGGGAAATCCTTGATAAAACTTTGGGATATAGCCATCATGAATATATCAAACAGGAAATTTTGTTGCCACTTGGGCTGAACAATACCTACAGTTTGCTCAGTGAAGTGGATCTGGAGGAGGTTATGAGCGGATACGCCGTAGGTTATGACAGCGATTTAAAGCCTAATGATTTTGTTAGCCCTGCCGGCTCTATGGTGGCTACGGCTGAAGATGTGGGCATATTCTTGCGGGCCTTGAACGATGGCGCTTTGCTAAATGATAAGGAGCAGACGATCTATTCCAATATTTATGAGTATGAACACACCGGATTATTGCCGGGATACAGTAGTATCGCCAAGTATCACAAGGATATTGATGCTGTCGTTATTCTGTTTGTAAATACAAGTGGTGGATACTCTTGGAATGTATCGGAAATCGTTCATGCACGTATTGTTAAGATATTAAAAAGCGAAACGCGTTCATGATGATGTGTAAAAAGCATAAAACGGCCTTTCTTAACATGGTTATCCGCAATGCTTGCAATACTTCAATCCCAACCCTCAAAAGCACACCGCTATTCGGTGCTCATTTTTCGATGGGTCTCCAAAACTTCCCAAAACGCGTTTGAGTACTCAAAGGTTGTTAGGTTTTGCCATAAAATGAAAACCCCGCCATTTGGCGGGGTTTTTCACAAATCAGTGACCGGGCTGGGGCTCGAACCCCTTCCGTAACCATTTGATATTCAATAAGTTAAAACCGATATTTTCAAAGTACGCACCGATTGGCGCACCGGATCGTACTTGTTATTTCAAATGAACTTGTTTGTGCTTATTTGGCACTACATAATATTCCTAGTGCAAATATAGGATTCCTATTTTATTGTTTCTCCAAAATTTCCATCAATCGATAATTGAGGTATAATTTCTCTTTCCCCACCTTTATGGATTTTAGAAAACCCTCTTTCTCGAGATCTCTCAAATAATTGCCGACGGTTTTAAGTGTTCCTAATCCCTCATTTATTAAATACTGCCTTTTTGTATAAGGCAACCTGAATAGGATTTCTATTAACTCTTTGGAATATGCTTTGGGCAATTTTTCTTTTATTTCCGTTGATATCTCCTCCATGAGGGCCATAATATTTTCAAGACGGAGCAATCCTTTTGCTGCGGTTATTTCTATCATGTCGAGCATATACAATACCCAACCTTCCCAATCCTCTTTTTCCGTAACCGATCTTAGTTTTTTATAGTATGCCACTTTGTTATTGATGATGTATTCGCTCAGGTAGATCGCTGGTATATCCAGTAGCTTTTCCATATTAAGATACATTAGGAGTAAGATGCGTCCCGTTCTTCCGTTACCATCAGCAAAGGGATGGATGGCTTCAAATTGATAATGCATCAATGCCATTTTTATGAGCGGATCTAATTTACAGGGCCCATTGATAAATTTTTCGAGATTCGCCAGCTTATCTCTTATAATTGCTTCTCCCGTTGGTGGGGTATAAATGATCTCTCCTTTTATATTTGATAAAGTAGTGCCAGGGGTTTTTCTAATTTCAGCCGTATTCCGCTTTATGCGTTGCACAATTTCAATACATAGATTGGTAGTGATCAAAGGTTTTTTTTTCAATTGTTCCAACCCATACCAGAGGGCTTCCTTGTAACTGATTACTTCTTTGGCGGCCGGGTTGTCGTATTTTTTATCGGCTACCACGGCCTGATATAAATCGTCGTTCGTGGTAATGATGTTTTCTATTTCAGAGCTTGCCTTTGCTTCTTGAAGATGAATGGTATCTAAAAAAAGTCTTGGGTTGGGCAAATTGGTAATCGCTCCGTTTAGTTTGGACAAGGCCCGGCTGGCCGTAATGGCCTTTCGTAAAACGGCAGTGGTTTCCAACTCCTTTTTGGGGGGAAGCAATGGTAAATCATTATAGGGAATGTCTTTATTAAAAGTTGCCACTTGATGAGGTTCGAATTTACACTTATTTTAAATACGAGGGTAAATATACAAAAAAATTACCCTTGTTTTAGCGATGAAGGTAAAAATTACCCTTGTTTGCTTTTTTAAGGATGATATATTTCTTAAAAGCGCAGCCCCAAATCTTACCATAACTAACCTGCGCAGGTTCCTGATGGATTTTTATAGCGTCCCGATAGGTAAGCGTCAATCAAAAATCCGTTAGGGCGCAAACTACTTTTTGCTAATGGAGCACTGACTAAGGTTTACAAATTTTAGGAGCGTAGCGGATTAAGATTTGTAAAGCAAGAGGATAACACGCTAAAGCGATGTTATGGTGTCCGGTTTAATATTCAAGGCATTGAATATTAAAGGGTTAAGTGCATTTTGAACAGGTTTTCTATTGCAATGTTTTGCAAAAGTTTGTTGCAAAAAGTTAGGAAGCCCCTGTAAACATTGAAAAAGTTTGTTGCAAAAAAAATATTTTACCTCGCTCCGTAGTATTAGCTCGGTAAGGATTTGGGGCTTGCAGCACTTTGCTCCGCTGCGTTCTTGGTCGTTGAGACAAAGCCTGGTAAGAATCCAATCCTTTCGAAAACCCTTATCCGCCTTATGTTTTATACCATTGTTAGGGTTTGTTATTTTATTATTTCTTTTATATCTATTTCTAAGAAGCTCAATTCTTGGGTGTCATAGAGTTTTCCGTTCAAGAAAGTTGATTTGCTCGAAGCTAAAAATTCAGCAACTTTGTTGCCGTTTGTGTCAATCACATATGTTTGGTTGCCTTTGGCTATAAATTTCTTATCATTCTTGTTCAGATAAAAAATGTAAAAATCTTCCGCTTCAATTTTATTCTCTATTTCCAGGTTTGAATTAAGGATTAATACGGTTCCGCTATTGGTGTAGAGGTAATGTTTAGAAGAATCCATTTGAGGCAAACTTAGAAACAAAGAGTCTCTCTGGATAAAAACTTGGTCACCCATAAAATAATTAAGTTCTCCAAATTCTTCAATATTGAAAGATTGATCAATAATCTGTTGTCCATCGCTGATAGCGTATTTTGAAACATGGTCGTTGTATACAAAGAATAGCGAGTCATCATTTTGATCCAATCCTTTGATGATTTCCTTTTTCTCGTTTGAAACGGTAACCAAATAATTCTGATCACCGGAAGAAATATCAAAGGAGGCTATAAATGGAGTTCCAAAGTCCAATTGCCTATATCCCATATATGCGTATCCTCTGTTCACCATTATTAAATTTTCACCCGATTTAAAAATCCTTGATTTACTAGTTAAATCACTTGGAAGAGATTTTTGCCAGATTGCCTTACCTTCTCTGTTGAGTTTCACCAAGTGTTCTTTGGAAGCGAAATAGATATTCAAACTATCAATAATTACATTGGAAACAACGTCTCTTACCAGATTGTGACCAGTTGATGCCGCATACGTTCCTGTGAGCAGCCCTGCTGCAATTCCCAACCCAGTTCCAATTGCGGATGCCGTATAATCCTTTTTTCCCGTTACAGTAGTATAATCCCAGCCCGTTCCATCGAAGATATTCAAAGTATGAAGTCCAGAAGCTCCTATTAATAGCGTTGAGTCGTTCAAATAGAATATATCGTTCCAACTATACTCTCGACTAATTTCTCTTTGCCAAATGGGTTGACCATTCGTAAGGTCGATTCCTTCAAGAATATTCTCTTTTCCTTTTGAAGCTTGGAGTTTATACCCTAGCCCAATTTTGGCTACAGGATCAGCGAATAGTATAGAGTTTTTAACCTCCCAAAGTTGTTCGCCAGTTTCGTTATTTAAACAGAAACTTTTTCCACCTGTTGTGTGAAGCGTAAAACTTCCGAATTGTTCAATGCTTGCTAATTGAAAAGCAATTTTTTCAGACCAAAGAACTCTTCTTTCGTCAGTATCATATCGAACAACACTACCTTTATTTTCCAACCATTTGCCGTTTTTGCTAAGACCCCTTAGTTGGATTGTTAGATAATTGTTGACGGTATCTATTTGGAAATCGTGAATCCTATCTGGAAAAGTCAATTCGTTTGCTCTTACAGGTTCACCGGTTAACAAATTCTTTCCAACTTCCTTGGTATTCGTTATTACGGTAATTTCTTTTTGAGCCAGGCTTTGAAATGCGATTAGTAAAAGTCCCAATGATATTATCGTGGTCTTGTTCATTTTTGGATTCAATATTTTGTCTAACGGTCTTGGATTTGAATTAGTAGCGGAAAATCGAGCCACATAAAAGAAAGAATTTTCAGTTTACGGGGGCAGCACTTAATTATAGCTAATGTTGAAAACTATTTAAAGCATTTTTTGTAAATTTCTAATAAATGCAATCAACCATATAAAGAAAAATATTAATCCCAGGCCATTACCAATAATGGCAACCATAAATTTATAACTTCGCTTTTCTCGCCTGCCTTTATAAAATTGTATAATCCCACGCAAAGCAGTAATCATTCCAATAAGCAAACCTAAACTCGAAATTATTGTGACTATTTTATGTTCTAGTGGATCTTTTAGTGACCAAAGTATAACGAATCCTTGAAATAATAGTATTAAAGTAAAAAGAGCATTATTATAAGATCTAGAAATATAATTTTGTACCATATAAATAGTTTATAACAGTTGAACTAAGCTTAGACGAAGGCAAGGAAATTTTTCGTTTCCGCCTGCCACGCCAAAGGCGTGGTCTGTGCACGAAGCTAAAACTTTTTATTTTATTTTTCCTTTTCCGAGTTAAATTCAAAAGATTTTGCGTTCCTGCCTGCTAGCTGGCAGATTTCATAAAAATACGCAAGCCCAGCGATTTAGACCTCTAAGTTTGTATTGTTGATAGGTGTAGTTAGATTTAGTTATTTGACTCTTTTCATTCCAGTAAGCAACATATAAGAAAATTATCTCTTATCTATCATAATTGCATAGGTTATACCCGCCCCAATGGCCAGGCCTAAAATATCTTTTAAATCGAATGTGCCAATTCCAGAAATCAATCCAGAAGTAAATTCAATTGTTATCAATATGATTAGATGGAGAAATATGTCCTTTGTTCTACCAAGTAGGAATCGTTGGCGAATCAGAAGCAAAACAAAATACACACCTGGAACAAAAGCAATATTATTTCCAATGTCTGCAAAACCGTAATCATTGATATTTTTTGAATAAACAAACGGCCTGTACCAAGCGCTCATAAAAAGGGACACGGCAAAAAAGAATATGAAATAAAAAAAAGTAATCCGTTTCGTTGGTATTTTTTTCTTTTTTGAATTTGACACGCTTAATATTTGAATTTTGACTAGAGGTAAAACATGCTTATTTTTTATACATATAATTTTACTGCTTAGCGAATAAGATTAATTGTTTTTGGTCATGTGAACGGTTTCGTATATCGGTCAGTTACGGGTTAGGATGCTTTAATTTTCGGTTAAGCACAGACGTTAGCAATTCCGAGTGGATTCGGACTTAGTCGAATCCGCCGTAATTGCGATTATACGTTGTTGGCAATAGTATTTTTTACTATAATTTCATTCAGTTTTTGAGTGTCAGATTCAGCAATTTCGTTTAAGTCAAACATAAATTTTTTTCCATTCTTTTGTGTGATTATCAACTTTTTTTCATCCAGTTCAGCCCCTTTTATATTGTCGAACATTATTGATTTTCCTAAAATGGAATTTATTCGGATAGTCGCACCTTTTTTATTCCACTGGACATAGTTTTTGTACCAAAACATTCTACTGAAAAATAGTGCCTGTAACAAAAATCCAATTCCGCTTATTCCCTTATTTATTTTCGGATTTTCGAATGGAATAAATTCAAATATCCCAAAAAGTAAGAATATTATAGACAGAATTAAAATCGTGATTAAAAACCAATTCTTACTTATATTATCAAAATGTATTCGTTTCATTACTATTCTTTTATATTATTGCCAACAATTGAATATAGTGATAACACTATATATCCTTATAGCTAAGATAGCAAAACTTTGATGTTGAAGCGCTAACCGTTCGTTGTATGGGTGGTAGGTCGAAGATAAGACCTGTTCAGGATTACGGCGTAAAGCCTTTATCCATTGGATTTATGAATTTTAAATTAAATTTTTTCCCTTTGAACTTCTATACTGTTTTTGGAATTTATTTTTGAAAACTTGCCTCTAAGTTTGGCCATATCATTCCTCAATTTTAGATCCAACACCTTGGCATAGATTTGGGTTGTTTTTAAAGACTGATGCCCCAACATTTTACTGACCGATTCAATGGGGATGCCATTGGCCAAAGTGACCGTTGTGGCGAAGGTATGCCGCGCCAAATGAAAGGTCAGGTTTTTTTCAATGGTACAGAGCAGGGCAATTTCTTTTAAAAAGGCATTGGTTTTCTGGTTGCTAACCACCGGAAGCAATAATTCTTTATCTGATGATTTTGGAAAACGTGCATACTTGGCCAATATTTCTTCTGCAACAGGGAGCAAGGGAATACTGCTCCTGGAATCTGTCTTGGAGCGATTGATTTTTATCCAACGTTCACCATCCATTCCCAAAACAACATGTTTGTTCGATAATTTTTGGACGTCGACATATGCCAAGCCGGTAAAACAGCAAAAAATAAATATATCCCTCACCTGTTCCAAACGGCTAATGACAAATTCGTGTTCCATCAATATGCGGAGTTCCAATCCGGTCAATACATCCCGTTCCACTTTTTTCCATTTGGCCTTCCAATGAAAGAAAGGGTCTTTGTTGGTCCAATTGTTGGCAAAAGCGATTCGCATGATCTTTTTAAAGTTGATGACATACTTGGTTTTGGTATTTTGGTTGCCGATCTTTTTCATCTTTAAGTAATGATGGAAGCGATTGATAAATTTTAAGTCCACTTCCTTTACGAAAATATCCTCCAACCTATATTCCCTTTTGATAAAAGCTGCAAGGTGATTTCGTGTACGGATATGTCTTCTATATGCCCCGTAGGAGTATTCTAGTCCGACCAATTGTTCAATCTGGTTGTTGTGCTCATCATAAATGGTCAAGAGGGTCTTATATTTTTCATCTTTGTTCAGAAATTTATTCTTCAGCATTATCGCCGTGAATGGTTTGCCTTTGGACATGAGGTTTCCATGAATTTTGTACAATCTGGTTTTAATGTCATCCATGTAATTGTTTAAATCATCGAGCCTTGGGTTCGAACCCCTCGACTTCAAACTGTTCGATTCAGGACACCAATTTGAAGGGTTTACCTTGCGCTTGATACTAAGTTCACATCGCTTGCCATCCACCGTAATACGGAGGAAAATAGGAACTTGACCGTTTCTATCTAAGTTGCTTGTTTTTAGAAAAAATAAAATCGAGAAAGAATTGCGCACCTCCATAACTGATAATTTTTAGTTAATGATAGTATTAAGTTGAATAAAATATGGATGTAAAAAACTGACTTACAGTTTTTTAACACGATTCTGGTGCGCATTTTGCGAATTTGAAAAGTACGCACCGAATAGCGCACCAGAACAGATGATTTCAACTGATATCAAATGGAAGTATAAAAAATTAAAAGCCTCTAAATCAACGATTTAAAGGCTTTTTGAATATACTGTGAAGTCTAAAAGTGACCGGGCTGGGGCTCGAACCCAGGACCCTCTCCTTAAAAGGGAGATGCTCTACCAACTGAGCTACCAGGTCATTGTTTCAATAATTGGGCATCTTATACAGATTGCTGTAGCGGGGTGCGCCTAATGAGGGTGCAAATATAATATCTATAATTTATTTAACAAGTCGATTTTACGAGAAATTTACCTTTTCTTTGAAATTGAAAAAGAGCGCTGTATATTTTTAAAAATCGAATTGGTGAAAATAGTTTTATTGGGCTATATGGGCAGTGGGAAATCGACCGTGGGGAAAGTCCTATCGAATCGGCTTCAACTTCAATTCATCGACCAAGATCGGTACATTGAAGAAGCTGAAGGCCAGACCATACCCGAAATATTCAGCACCAAAGGAGAGCTATACTTTAGAAAAAAAGAGCATCTTTATCTAAAGGAAATTCTGGATCTGCAAGATAACTTTGTGCTGGCGACCGGGGGGGGCACCCCTTGTTATGGAAACAATATGCAATTCATTTTGGAAGCCACGCCCAATGTTTTTTACCTCAAGCTTTCGATTGCGACCTTGGTGGAACGCCTGTTCAGGGAAAAAGAGGGTAGGCCATTGATAAAGCACCATTCAGAGGAGGCCTTGCCCGAATTTATAGGCAAACATCTTTTTGAGAGAAATCAATTCTATACCATGGCAAACCATACCATCAATGGTGATGGAAAGGGCGTCGAAGCCATAATAGATGAAATGCTTACCCTTTTAGTCTAGGTAAACCATGTCATTTTTGGCCTGGAACTTTACGTGCACATGTTCCTTTAATGAAGTAGAGAGCGAGATGCCCTTATAATCGGCCTTCACGGGATATTTTTTGTGGTTTCGGTTCACTAAGACGGCGGTTTTCAGTTGTTTCAGCGGGGTTTTTAAAAAATGCTGCACCCCATAGATCAATGTTGTGCCTGAATTCAGGACATCATCGACCAGGACCACCGACTTGTTGGCATAAGCTGCTTCGGGTATCGAAGTGGTCACGCCACTGGCCAAAGGATTTTTTTTATCCATGAATACCTTGCAGAGTAATATTTCGGCCTCCGTGATGGTTCGGAGCACCGTTTGGATTTTCTTGGCAAAATTCAAACCTCCGCCATCGATTCCTGCGATAACTATTTCCTTTTCATCTACATTGGCCTCGTAGATCTGATAGGCGATGCGCCTGATCTTGTGCTGAATTTGCTGATGGGATAAGATTTTGTTGTCCATTTTTAAGTGGGTCTTGTAGGTCAAAGATAAAGAACGGTTTCATAACCTAGCAAGTTTTGCACAACGGCCTTGCCAGGTCGTATTGGAGGTTCTTTCAAAAATCAAACATCTCCCGTATTTTCCATGTCGCTGGCCTCTTGAGCACCTGATTCGTCCGATCTATTGGGCAGGAGATAGTCTTGGATCTCCCTTCTGTCTTTTTTTGTCGGCCGCCCCATGCCTTTTTTTCGATAGTAATCCTTTGAATACTGCAAGAGTTCGTTCTTCTCGAAAGCTTCTTTGGGCGTGGAGTCTTTGCGATAGATATCCACCAATTTGGCACCCACCCGGTTCGGCGGCAGGTCGAGGACCGAAAGTTGAAGATTGATTTGATCTTTTCGAACCATGATCTGATCGGTGGGATACACCTCGCGCGATGGTTTCACCACCTGGTCATTAACCTTGACCTGTCCCTTTTTACAGGCCGTGGTGGCCATGCTGCGTGTTTTGAAGTAACGGGTACTCCAGAGGTACTTGTCGATACGCATTTACAAACCAAATTCTTTGTTAACTACTTCAGCAAAAATAGGGGAAAATTGTATCTTGCGCCCCTAAATGTTGATAATACCGATTAGATGGGCGTAAACCGAGTATTTTTATTGATGGTAGTGATCATGATGGCGATTTCGTCCTGTAGAAAAGACGATGACCCACAGGTGGAGGTGATACCGCCGAGACCTTTGGGAGAGGTTACCCTTGAAGATGACGTTGCCATACGGGATTATTTGGAGACCCATTTCTATAACTACGAAGAATTCGCCTCACCTCCGGCCGATTTTGATTTTAAGATAAAAATAGACACCATTGCCGGCAGCAATGCAGATAAAACCCCAATGATCGATCAGGTCGAATCGGAAACCATTAACGTTTCTTCCAGTGCTTTTGCCTTGACGGAAGTGGAAGAAGACGTGCCGCATACTTTCTATTACCTGATCGCACGGGAAGGCGTTGGCGAGAATCCCACCCAAATGGACTCGGTTTATTTGCGATACAACGGTTTTAGATTGGATGGGACCATTTTTGACAGCAATATTCTCGCACCTATCTGGTTCGACCTTCCGGGAACTTTGACCCAGTCGAATCCGGGTACCATTACAGGATTCAAGGAAGCCCTGCCAAAATTCAAGTCCGGTGGTGACATCATCGTGAACGAGGACGGTACCTTTGATATAGAGGAGTACGGGGTGGGCATCATATTTATGCCTTCCGGTCTTGCCTATTTCAGGGGCACGCAGCCGGGAGCGGCATACGCCCCCTTGGTTTTTGACATTCAGTTGCTCATCACCGAAACTGCCGATCATGATCAGGATGGGGTTCCCACCAAATTGGAAGACCTCGATGGCGATGGAAACCTCTTGGACGAGAACACCGATAATGACGGATTCCCCAATTATTTGGACAATGATGATGATGGTGATGAGATCGCCACCAAGGATGAAATAGTAATCGATGCGGAGGGCAATATAACCTTTCCTGATACCGATGGCGATGGGATACCGGATTATTTGGATCCGGACAGTTGATCATCACAAGGAAAATAAAGTGCTAACAAATTACCGAATGCTTGAAGAAAAGAAGCCCGGACATGAGAATGTCCGGGCTTTTTCCGTTAAGGGCCAAGGTCTTTATAATTGAAGGGAGAGGCTCAAAATCAATTGATTTGGCCGGGTATCTAACCGGCTGTTGGGCACATTGGTGATGTTGGTGTTGATAAACCTTGCTTCATTGTTGCTCAGTCCGCGTTCGTACCTCAAATCGATTCCAAGTTTGCCCAAATTTAAACCTGCACCGACATGCAGGCCCACTGAAAAATCATTCTCCACATCATTGATGGTGATTCCATCGAACTCGGTATCCAGGATGTATTGGAACGCCGGCCCTCCAAATACGTGCAATGGGCCAATGACTTTTAATCCGACGAGCAAAGGGGCGTCGAGCTTCCCCATCTTGAAATCCGACCCGTCATAATCAGAGGTCGTTCTGGTGTAGATCAATTCGGGGCGAATGTAGATCTGGGTGCCAAACTTTGCGAACAGACCAACATGATAACCAATGTTGCCGCCTGGATCTCTGGCTGCGTCTCCGGCCGATTCAAAATAATCGCCATTGGCATTGTAGTTTAATCCGCCCTTGAGGCCGAATCCGGGACCGCTCTGCGCGAATATCGCAGGTCCCATTAGAGCAAAAAAAGCCGTCAAAAAAGAATTTCGGATAATTTTCATATGTTCTCGTTTTTAAACCATGAGGGTATCAAAAACGATACCATCATCATTTTCTCGTTAGTACCTTTTGAACGGCCTCTAATATCGCTTTATTGTTAAGGCCATATTTTTCCATAAGCTGCTCCGGGGTACCGCTTTCACCGAAAGTATCCTTGGTGGCTACGAATTCTTGAGGCGTAGGATGCTGGGTTGCAAGCATTCCTGCAACACTTTCCCCAAGTCCGCCTAAATAATTGTGCTCTTCGGCAGTGACGATACACCCTGTTTTTTTAACAGACTTTAACACGGCGGCCGCGTCTAAGGGCTTGATGGTGTGTATATTGATGACCTCGGCGGAAATACCTTCTTTTTCAAGATTTTCGGCCGCGATAAGGGCCTCCCAGACCAAATGTCCGGTGGCCACTATGGTTACGTCTTTCCCTTCGTTGAGCAACACGGCCTTTCCAATTTCAAACTTTTGATCCACGGGCGTAAAATTGGCCACTTTGGGCCGCCCAAATCGCAAATATACGGGACCATGATGGTCTGCAATGGCAATGGTTGCCGCTTTTGTCTGATTGTAATCACAGGTATTGATCACCGTCATGCCCGGAAGCATTTTCATCAAACCGATATCTTCCAATATCTGGTGGGTGGCGCCATCTTCTCCAAGGGTAAGCCCGGCATGGGAGGCGCATATTTTCACGTTCTTGTCTGAATAGGCGATCGATTGCCTGATCTGGTCGTACACGCGACCGGTGGAAAAGTTCGCGAAAGTACCCGTAAACGGTATCTTCCCGCCAATGGTCAGCCCAGCGGCAATACCCATCATGTTCGCTTCGGCTATGCCTATTTGAAAAAACCGATGTGGATTTTCTTCAATGAACTGTTCTATTTTTAGGGAACCGACCAGGTCGGCACATAGGGCGACCACATTTGCATGGGTTCTGCCCAATTCGGTCATTCCGGCACCAAATCCGCTTCTTGTATCATTTTTTCCTTGATCAATGTATTTTTTCATCGCTTTTGGTTTAGTAGTCGCCTAAGGTTACTGGATTCTGTGAAAGGGCATTTTCCAACTGGGCATCGTTGGGGGCCTTGCCATGCCATGCGTGGGTATACATCATAAAATCGACCCCATGGCCCATGATGGTATCGAGGATGATACAGACCGGTTTGCCCTTGCCGGTCCTTGATTTGGCCTCTTTTAGACCTTGAATGACACTTTTCAGGTCATTTCCTTGTTTTACCTCCAAAACATCCCATCCAAAAACCTTGAATTTTTCGGCAAGATCGCCCATGGGCAATACCTGGTTCGTCGGTCCGTCTATTTGTTGTCCATTGTGGTCTATCGTAGAAATGAGATTATCTACCTTGTTGCCCGCAGCGTACATAATGGCCTCCCAATTTTGTCCTTCCTGAAGCTCCCCATCCCCGTGCAAGCTATAGATCAAATGTTTGTCATTGTTCAATTTTTTCGCCAATGCGGCCCCTATGGCCACTGACATGCCTTGGCCCAACGAACCCGATGCCACACGAATTCCGGGCAAACCTTCGTGGGTCGCCGGATGCCCCTGTAAACGGGAATTGATGAGCCTGAATGTACTGAGTTCGGCAATCGGGAAATAGCCTTTACGGGCCAGGACACTGTAAAAGACGGGCGAGATATGCCCGTTCGATAAAAAGAAGAGGTCCTCTCCAATGCCGTCCATGTTGAATCCTTTCTTTAATTCCATGATCTCGTGGTACAGGGCGACCATGAATTCTGTACAGCCAAGCGATCCGCCAGGATGCCCTGAATTTACCTTATGTACCATTCTAAGGATGTCTCTCCTTGTCTGTTGTACGATGTCCTGAAGTTCCTCAATTTTCGGCATGGCTGATTTGTTTTTGATTTCCAAAAGTAATGGCAATCTTTTGGGTATACAAGTACCATGTTGATTAATTCTTTGCGAGGTAGTCCAAATCTTCCGATTGCAAGGAAAACCACCCCTTTTGATCTGGGAATGTCTTGCCGACAGGCTAATTTTATTTTTTTGTTAAGGAACTATTGCGGGTCAGTTGACTATCTTTACCGCCGTAAATGGCGCAAATTGGATGTGCTCAACCGGCTTGGCCGATTTTTCCATGACTGCCATACGTGGTTCGGATTTTTTCGGCTTTTGCCTTACCTTATGAAATGCGCTGTTTTAATTCATGAAATTTACCTTACACCATACCGATCCCCAAAGCAAAGCGCGCGCAGGCAGCATGACGACCGACCACGGGACCATCGAAACACCGATTTTCATGCCGGTGGGCACGGCTGCTTCGGTGAAAGGGGTACATCAAAAGGAATTGCGGGAGGAAATAAATCCCGATGTTATTTTAGGCAATACTTACCATCTTTTCCTTAGGCCCAAGATTGATATTCTGGTACAGGCCGGTGGCCTGCACAAATTCATGGGATGGGATCGCAGCATCCTCACCGACAGCGGCGGGTATCAGGTATATTCCCTTTCCGCCAACAGAAAGATCAAGGAAGAAGGGGTGAAGTTCAAATCGCATATCGACGGTTCATTGCACTTGTTCACTCCGGAAAACGTAATGGAAATACAAAGGAACATCGGAGCGGATATCATCATGGCCTTCGATGAATGCACTCCTTATCCTTGCGACTATGCGTATGCCAAAAGATCGATGCACATGACCCATCGATGGCTGGATCGCTGTTTGGCCCACTTGGAAAAAACGCCTTTCAGCTATGATTATTCGCAAAGCTTTTTTCCCATTGTGCAGGGTTCAACCTATTCCGATTTAAGAAAGCAGTCGGCCGAGTATATTGCCGGGGTAGGGGCCGATGGAAACGCGATCGGAGGGCTCTCGGTGGGCGAACCGGCCGAGGAAATGTATGCAATGACCGAGGTGGTATGTGATATACTCCCCGCAGACAAGCCACGTTACCTGATGGGCGTGGGCACGCCGATCAATATTCTCGAAAATATTGCCCTGGGCATCGATATGTTCGATTGTGTACTGCCGACCAGGAACGCCAGGAACGGCATGCTCTTTACGGCCCACGGCACGATCAACATCAAAAACAAAAAATGGGAAAATGATTTTTCCGTTTTGGATGCCTCCGGCACAACCTTCGTCGATCGTGAGTATACCAAGGCCTATCTTCGGCACCTGTTCGCGGCCAACGAATATCTGGGCAAGCAAATCGCCACGATCCACAACCTTGGTTTTTACATGTGGTTGGTACGAGAGGCCAGAAAACATATTTTAGCGGGAGATTTTGCCTCCTGGAAATCGGTAATGGTAAAACAAATGGATAAACGACTATAGTGCTGACGATCATAGACAAGTATATCCTAAAACGCTATCTCATCACTTTTATCGTGATGATTTTGTTGTTCGTTCCCATCGGCATCATGGCGAATTTGGCAGAGCAGATCGGAAAGATGATCGACAATGAGGCGCCTTTGAACGAAATCTTGGTCTACTATGGCAATTTTACGCTGTACATTGGTAATTTGTTGTTCCCGATATTTTTATTTCTCTCCATTATTTTTTTCACTTCCAAAATGGCCAGCAATACCGAAATTGTAGCCATCTTAAGTTCAGGGGTATCCTTTGGCCGTTTTCTAAGGCCCTATTTTATCGGCGCCACGATCGTTGCGGTGCTGATGTTTTTCATGGGGATGTTCATCGTGCCCAAGGCCAGCCTCGGGTTCAACGAGTTCGTATACAAATACCTGAAAAAGGGTCGTCAGGATAGGGTCACCAACAACATCTTTACCCAGTTGAACGAGACCGATTTTATCTATGTGAGCAGTTTCGATCCAGCGAGACAGATAGGCTATAATTTTACTTTTGAACGGTTTGATAAGGAGAACAAACTCGATTTCAAGATTTCGGCGGCCAATATTCGCTGGATAGAAAAAGATACCGTCTACAGGCTTACCTCTTATGAAAAAAGGAAGTTGCGGGGCGAAACTGAAATCATGGAGACACAAAGGAGGCTCGATACGCTGTTCACCTTTAAAATCGACGATCTCACGCCCGTATCCTACGTGGCGGAAACCAAAAATCTATTCGAACTCAACCAATTTATCTCGGATCAGAAACAAAAAGGGGCTTCGAATATCAACGCCTATATGTTGGTCAAATACAAGCGATGGGCGCTGCCCGTTGCGGCCTATATCCTTACCATCATTGCCGTGGCGGTTTCATCGATCAAAAGAAGGGGCGGGATGGGCCTCAATTTGGCCTTCGGGATTTTTGTGGCCTTTATTTACATTTTTTTCGATAAGGTCTTCGGAACGTTGGCCCAACAAGCCGGGTTTTCGCCTTTACTGGCCGTTCTCATCCCCAACGTGGTCTTCGGGATTACAGCCTATTATTTGCTGCAATACGCCAAACGTTAGGGGAGTTTAATATCAAGTGAAAGGTTGCCATGATATTAAGCTGCGTTTGCGGCACACAATTGACTTTTTTGCTATATGCACCATAACTGGAGATTTCAGTCAGCATACCTCAAACCTATGTTCCTGACCCAAAATTAAAAGTGGATCGATCCTTATGATGGCCATGGGCTCCTTTGGCAATATGGTCTCGATAAAAGCGGGCCGATTGGATATCGGTTCTTCATAATGTTTTATATTTACCCCGGAATTGACTTAATACGTTCATCACCATGGAATATTTAGATTTTGAACTTCCCATCAAAGAGCTCGAAGAACAGCTCGATAAGTGTATGATCATCGGCAAGGAAAGCGATGTCGACGTTACGGAAACCTGCAAACAAATTGAGCAGAAGCTGGTCGAAACACGTAAGGAGATTTATAAGAACTTGACGGCATGGCAACGGGTTCAACTGTCAAGGCACCCCAACAGGCCCTATACCATGGATTATATCCGTGCGATTTGTGGGGAAACTTTCTTGGAACTTTACGGAGACCGCAATGTGAAGGACGACAAAGCCATGGTGGGCGGTCTTGGAAAGATCGGGGATCAAAGCTATATGTTCATCGGACAGCAAAAAGGATACAATACCAAAACAAGACAGTTTCGTAATTTTGGGATGGCCAACCCGGAGGGCTATAGAAAAGCGTTGCGGTTGATGAAATCGGCAGAGAAATTCGATATTCCAGTGGTGGCATTGATCGATACCCCGGGTGCTTTTCCGGGAATTGAGGCGGAAGAGCGCGGGCAAGGGGAGGCCATTGCAAGGAACATCCTTGAAATGACCCGTTTAAAGGTACCCATTATTGTAGTGATCATCGGCGAAGGGGCCTCGGGCGGCGCCCTGGGAATAGGCGTGGGCGATGTGGTACTGATGCTGGAAAATACATGGTACTCCGTCATCTCACCGGAATCGTGCTCCTCGATCCTCTGGCGCAGTTGGGAGTATAAGGAAGTGGCGGCCGAAGCCTTAAAGTTGACCGCTATCGATATGAAAAAATTGAAACTCATCGATGAGATCGTGAAGGAGCCAGTAGGCGGCGCCCATACCAATCGCGAAAAGACTTTTGAAATCGTCAAGAACAAAATTTCCTCACATTTCGACGAACTGAAAAAGTTATCACCAAAAGATTTGGTGCATGCCCGGATGGAAAAATATGCCCAGATGGGCGTATTTCATGGGTAATCTCCCTTTTTGGCAAGTTGAGCCATATCCAGAAATTTACTTTTGATGATTTTTTTGGTTGTCAACACAAAATCGTAACTTATCAACAAGTAAATTGTTGAACAAGTGTTGATATCGCGACAGGCCATATCCATGTTAACCTAAGGTTAATTACATATTTTCGTACCGATGGAAAGAACAGACCCCGTAATAGCCCGCAAGATCGATAAATCAACGATCATAAGCCTTGAAAGAGGAAAAATACCACCTCAAGCTGTTGATTTAGAGGAAGTTGTGTTAGGAGCGATGATGATCGACAAGAAAGGGGTCGACGAAGTCATCGATATCCTCCACCCCGACGCTTTTTACAAAGACGCCCATAGACATGTCTACGAAGCCATCTTCAAATTGTTCGAATCGTCTGAACCCGTCGATTTATTAACCGTTTCTTCCCAATTGAAGAAAGATGGCCGATTGGAATCGGTGGGAGGGGATTTTTACTTGATCAAACTGACTCAAAAGGTCGCCTCTTCGGCGCATATTGAGTTCCATGCCCGTATCATACTTCAGAAATATATACAGCGTAGCCTGATCAAGATTTCGAATGAAATCATCGAAAATGCCTACGATGAGGCTACCGATGTGTTCGATCTTCTCGACAATGCGGAGGCCAAACTGTACGAGGTTACCCAAGGCAATTTAAAACGTTCTGCAGAAACGGCCCAAAATCTGGTGATCCAAGCGAAAAAGCGAATCGAGGAAATCGCCAATAAGGAAGGTTTGAGCGGTATCCCTTCAGGCTTCGATAAATTGGATAAACTCACCTCAGGTTGGCAGCCAAGTGACCTTATCATCGTGGCGGCAAGGCCCGGTATGGGTAAAACCGCACTTACCTTATCCATGGCCCGAAATATCGCCGTGAATTCTGAGATACCCATTGCCTTCTTCTCTTTGGAAATGTCTTCGGTACAGCTTATTACCCGCCTTATTTCCGCAGAAACCGGGCTCTCCTCCGAGAAACTGCGTACGGGAAGGTTGGAGAAGCACGAATGGGAACAATTGAACGTAAAGGTAAAAGCACTTGAAAGTGCCCCATTGTTTATAGACGATACCCCATCCCTTTCCATCTTTGATTTAAGGGCCAAGGCAAGGCGACTGGCCTCCCAACACGGCATTAAGATGATCGTGATCGATTATTTGCAGCTCATGACCGCGGGCGGAAGCCAAAAAGGCGGCAATAGGGAACAGGAAATATCGACCATATCAAGAAACTTAAAGGCCTTGGCCAAGGAACTGAACGTGCCCGTAATTGCCCTTTCGCAATTATCGAGGGCCGTGGAAACCCGCGGGGGCAGTAAGAGGCCCATCCTATCCGATTTGAGGGAATCAGGCGCCATCGAGCAGGATGCCGATATCGTTTCCTTTATCTATAGACCGGAATATTATAAAATCGATGAATGGGACGACGAGGAAAGAACACCTACACAGGGCCAGGCCGAATTTATCGTGGCCAAGCACCGAAACGGCGGATTGGATAGTATCAGGCTTAAGTTCATCGGCAATCTCGGTAAATTCGATAACCTTGACGATTTTGACTCACCCTTCGAGTTTCAATCGAAAATGAACGCCAATGAGGGCAACCCATTCCTCACCAAGAACTATCCCAGCACGGGAGAAGCCTTTGGCAGTTCAATGAATGAAGACCTTGATTTGGGCGGTCCTAACGATGTGCCTTTCTGATCAAAAAAATAACAGGCCACCTCTGACTTTTACCTAATATCCCCGCGCGATTACCTTTGCACATGGCAACCTCGATTTGGTAGTATTCTGAAGCTGTTAACACAGGTTTCGCCGATTTTCGGTTAACTTTGGGGAAAAGCCCTGAAATTCCGTACCGCCTATGCCTCGATTTGCCCTCATCATTTTCCTCTTGCTCTGTACCATGCCAGCCATGGCATCCAGTATATTGATCCCCATGGATGCGGAAGGCCAGAAAAACCATTTAAAAGCCTACGGCATTACCTATTGGGTGCTTACCAAACAGCAAAAGGTGCAATGGTTGCTCAATTACAGGGGCGGATCATTTCTATTGCCCGACGGGGAACAAATCAGAAAGGAATGCCAGATTCGTGGCGTATCGTACGAGATATTGTCGGACGATCAGGCACAGGGTATTCTCGATGCGATCGGCAGTCCATCGATGAACCAGGAAGCGGTAGTTTTGGAGAAAGCGCCGAAAATTGCCGTCTATTCGCCAAAAGATAACCCCCCTTGGGACGACGCCGTGACCATGGTGCTCACCTATGCCGAAATACCTTATGAAACGGTGTATGACGAGGAAGTGCTCAACGATAAGCTGGTGCTTTTCGATTGGCTGCATCTGCACCATGAAGATTTCACGGGACAGTACGGTAAATTCTATGCTGCATACCGTGCCGCACCATGGTATATCGAACAAAAGAAGGAGGCGGAAGCCTTGGCTGCCAAGCTGGGGTTTTCCAAGGTATCTGAAGAAAAGAGGGCGGTGGCATTGAAAATCCGGAACTATGTGATCGGTGGGGGCTTTATGTTCGCGATGTGTTCGGCCACCGATAGTTTCGATATTGCCCTGGCGGCAGATGGCGTAGACATCTGTGAGCCGATGTTCGACGGTGATCCGTCGGATGCGAATTACCAAAGTAGGCTCGATTTCAGCAAGACCTTTGCGTTCTCCGATTTTGTCCTGGAACGAAATCCTTTGCGCTATGAATTTTCCTCGATAGACATGACCGATAAGAGGGGAAACGGATTCAAGGAATCCGATTATTTTACCCTGATGGATTTTTCGGCCAAATGGGATCCGGTACCGACCATGCTCTGCCAGAACCATACGGCTTTGGTCAAAGGGTTCATGGGCCAGACAACGGCTTTTACCAGGGACGAGGTCAAGCCTACAGTCATGGTTCTGGGGGAGAACAAGATCAATGGGGAGGCGCGCTATATCCACGGCATTAAAGGCAAGGGTTTCTTCACCTTTTACGGCGGTCATGATCCGGAAGACTACCAGCATCGTGTCGGCGATGCCAAGACCGAACTTGAACTGCATCCCACTTCACCGGGCTATCGATTGATCTTGAACAATGTATTGTTTCCGGCAGCCCAGAAGAAAAAGCAAAAAACCTAAACCTTCACCAGTTCTTCCAGAATGCGCTCAACACCATAGGCATCATTGCTATGGGTATGGTACCGTGCCGCTTTTTTTACGTTTGGATGGGCGTTTTCCATGGCATAGCTGAAATCGGCCAGGGCCAACATTTCCAAATCGTTGTTGTAATCGCCAAAAACCATCAATTCGGATGATTTGATCTTGTGCGTGTCCATAACCTTCTGCAAGGCATAACCTTTATTGGCGTTGCGGCTTGAAATATCGACCCAATTTTCACCCGATATTTTTACCTGCAGTTCGCCTTGCAGGTGCTTTACGGCAGGATAAATAAATTTTTCAGAATTTTCAAAATGATAAATGGCGATTTTTACAATGTCGCCATGGTAAGCCTTCAGGTCGTCCAACTGGGTAAAGGCGGCATAATATTCCTTGAGTTTTTCAACGAAATCAGGAGCACCCGACATGATGTGCGCGTGATGTTTTCCGCATAGCACGGGATGTATTCCCGCCAAACCTTGAAGCAGTTCGAGAATTCTATTTTTGGCTTCGTCGGGCAATAGGGTAGCGACGAGCTCTTCTTCGCGATGCTTGGCGAATCCGCCATTTTCGGCAATTACGATAATGTCGTCTTTGATCGGGTGCAATTTATCAATGATACTATCGTATTGCCGGCCACTTGCAGCGGCAAACAATATTCCCTTTTGCTTGAGCCTATCAAAAAGTTCAAAAAATAGATCGCTCACTTCATGGTTGGAGTTCAACAATGTGCCATCCATGTCGGTAACGACCATTTTAATTTTTGAAAAATCCATCCACTTTCTTTTTTGAAAGCGACAAAGGTATTTGTTATAGCGCAGAATATGGTTTAGATTTAGTAAGATTTACCATTTCTTGACATTTTCACACTTGGCTAATGAAATTTTATCAGAAAGAATTGAGGCTGTCGCCGTATCCAAGGGGTTTCCATTTGGTGACCGAGCGTATTGTAGCCGCCATTCCGGAGTTGCGCAAGATTCAAGTCGGTATGTTGCAGGTTTTCATCAAACACACTTCCGCGAGCCTTTCCCTCAATGAAAATGCCGATGCCGGTGTCAGGGCCGATTTCGAGAGCCATTTCAGCAAAATGGTACCTGAAAACGCCCCATACTACATACACAATGATGAAGGTCCGGACGATATGCCTGCCCATATCAAGGCTTCTTTACTGGGGGCCTCCATACAAATACCTATCACCCAGGGCAGATTGAACCTTGGGCTTTGGCAGGGTATCTATCTGTGCGAGCATCGCGACAGGGCCACCGGGCGGAATCTGGTACTTACCGCTTTTGGGGAATAAAAAAATCCGGATCTTTTTGGAACCGGATTTTCTAAGTGAGATTGTTGTTGATTTATTTTACCTTTTCTGCGATCGCTTTAAAGGCATCCGGATGGTTCATTGCCAAATCGGCCAGAACCTTACGGTTAAGATCGATGTTGTTGGCTTTGATCCTGCCCATGAACTGCGAGTAGGACATCCCATGTAAACGGGCTCCCGCATTGATACGGGTAATCCACAATCCACGGAAATTTCTCTTTTTGGTCTTACGGTCGCGGTACGCATATAACATGGCTTTCTCAACCGCGTTCTTCGCTACTGTCCAGACATTTTTTCTTCTTCCAAAGTAACCTTTGGCCTGCTTCATCACCTTTTTTCTTCTGGCTCTCGAAGCAACTGCATTTACTGATCTTGGCATAATTTTTAAGTTTTTGTAGCGGGCGGTCCGTTTTTGACACTTCTGTGATGCCTATCGACATTTTGTCGGGCATCGCCTCACTCCAGGGTTAATACTAGATTACCTAAAGAACGATTATTTCAAACACAATTGTTCCTTGATACTGTTGACGTCCGACTCGTGCACTAAGGTCGAGTGGGTCAGGTTAAGCTTACGCTTGTTCGATTTCTTTGTAAGAATGTGACTCTTAAAAGCGTGCTTTCTTTTGATCTTACCTGAGCCTGTGAGCTTGAATCGCTTTTTGGCACTGGATTTTGTTTTCTGTTTAGGCATTTTCTCCTATTTATATATTAATCTCACTTGTACTGCTCAATCCATCGCAAGTTCCGAAAGGTAACGGGGGCTTGCTCATTTATGCTGAAACTGCCTGCATATGGCTGCAGGCAGGGTTCAGAATCCTTTTATTGGTTTTGATACCGTCTTGTGGTATGCGACCTTTTATTTTTTGGCTTTGGGCGCGAGGAACATGGTCATCCTTTTCCCTTCCAACCTGGGCATTTGTTCTACTTTGCCCCATTCTTCAAGTTCCGAAGCGAGCTTTAACAACAAAATCTCGCCTTGGTCTTTATAGACTATCGATCGTCCTTTAAAAAAAACGTAAGCCTTCAATTTGGCCCCTTCCTTTAAAAACTTTTCTGCATGCTTTTTCTTAAAATCAAAGTCATGGTCATCGGTGTTGGGACCAAATCGTATTTCTTTTACGATCACTTTTGAAGCTTTGGCCTTCATCACCTTTTCCCGTTTCTTTTGTTCGTAAAGAAACTTCTTGTAATCGATGATTTTACAAACGGGTGGTGCGGCATTCGGGGATATCTCCACCAAATCCAGACCTGCCTCTTCTGCTTTGTCCAATGCAACGCGGATAGGATAGACGCCAACTTCTACATTATCACCTACCAACCTCACTTCCGGTGCTAAAATTCTGGCATTGATATTATGGGGATTTTTATTTTCCCTTCTTGGTTGAGGCCTAAATCTCTTACGTATTGCTATGACTCCTGCTTTTTAGTTAAACTTATTATTACGCTTTAAACGACTTTAAGGTACTATTTATTTCGGTATCGACCAAGCGCTTAAAATCGTCCAAACTTATTGTCCCCAAATCGGCGCCTCCGTGCCTCCGCACCGAAATGGTTCCATTGGCTTCTTCATTTTCCCCGACAATGAGCATAAATGGTATTTTGTTCATTTCTGCTTCCCGTATTTTTTTACCTACGGTTTCATTCCGGTTGTCAATGAGGGCGCGAATTTCGTTATTTTCTAGGGAATTTAAAACTTTTTCGGCATATTTTTCATGTTTCTCGCTCACCGATAGAATTATGGCCTGTTGCGGTGTCAACCACAAAGGGAAATTTCCACCGGTATGCTCCAGCAGCAGTGCGATAAAACGTTCCATGCTTCCGAAAGGCGCACGGTGTATCATCACGGGACGGTGCATTTCGTTATCACTGCCTTTGTAAGTCAGGTCAAATCGCTCCGGCAAGTTGTAATCGACCTGTATGGTGCCCAGTTGCCAGTCCCTTCCAAGGGCATCTTTGACCATGAAATCCAATTTAGGGCCATAAAAGGCAGCTTCACCACTAACGATGACGAAGTCAAGTCCTTTTTCCTTGGCGGCATTGATGATGGCCGCTTCGGCTTTCTCCCAGTTTTCAACAGATCCGATATATTTTTCCGGGGAATCAAGATCCCTTACCGATACCTGGGCCCTGAAGTTTTCAAAGCCCAGTGAACCCAGGACATAAAGCGACAGATCGATGACGTTTTTAAACTCTTGGTCCAGCTGGTCCGCCGTACAGAAGATATGGGCGTCGTCTTGGGTAAAACCCCGTACCCTGGTCAGCCCATGGAGTTCCCCGCTTTGTTCGTAGCGATAAACGGTGCCGAATTCGGCATATCTTTTGGGCAGTTCCTTATAACTAAAGGGTTTATGGTTGAATATTTCGCAATGATGGGGACAGTTCATGGGTTTCAGCAAAAATTCCTCATCTTCTTTAGGGGTATGGATCGGCTGAAAGCTATCGGCGCCATATTTCGCATAATGGCCCGACGTGACATAAAGCTCCTTTTGCCCTATATGCGGACTTACCACCATTTCATATCCGGCTTTTTTCTGTGCCTTCTTCAGGAATTGTTCCAATCGGTCACGCAAAGCCGCTCCCTTGGGAAGCCATAGGGGCAGGCCCTGGCCTACTTTTTGGGAAAAGGTAAAGAGTTCAAGTTCTTTGCCCAGCTTTCTATGGTCTCTTTTTTTGGCCTCTTCCAAAAGTTCAAGATATTCGGTAAGATCTTTTTGTTTTGGAAAGGAAATGCCATAGACCCTGGTAAGCATTTTATTTTTTTCATCCCCTTTATAGTATGCACCGGCCACACTGAGGATTTTTACCGCTTTGACGATGCCGGTATTGGGGATATGGCCGCCACGGCAGAGGTCGGTAAAGGTATCATGGTCGCAAAAGGTAATATCGCCATCTTCGAGCTTTTCGATGAGCTCCACTTTGTATTCATTTTTATGGCGGTAGTAGGAAAGGGCATCGGCCTTTCGCACCGCGCGCATCTTGAAATCATGTTTCCCACGTGCAATTTCCAACATTTTGTCTTCAATGGACTTGAAGTCCTTGTCTGAAATGCTTTCTTCCCCTAAATCAACATCGTAATAAAAACCATTGTCGATGGCCGGACCCACCCAAAGCTTTACATTCGGATAGAGCGATTCCAAAGCTTGTGCGAGGATATGGGCAGAAGAATGCCAGAAGGCCTTTTTACCTTCGATATCGTTCCAAGTATATAATACCAAGGCGCCGTCTTCGGTTAGGGGTGTCGTGGATTCGACCACCGTATTGTTGAATTTGGCCGATAAAACGTTCCTTGCCAAACCCTGACTGATATCCGCGGCCACCTCAATGGGCGTTATGCCCACGGCATATTCCTTTCTTGCACCGTCTGGTAATGTAATCTTGATCATTTACTTGGTTTAATTTCAGGAAGGCAAAGATAGTACCTTGCTTCCATGCCTACAATATATATAATGATGTTTTTAAGGATTCGCATATATCGATGCTGCGGTTGGTTGGGTAGGGAGCATGCCCAATAGCCGCTCCAACTTGTCAGGTGCCTAACGGCCATCTTTCAAACGGGATAGGTTTTGTGACAATTTTAAGCCATTTCGGCTTGCGGGAAATAACATAATGTATTATATTTAATGCCCTTTCAAAAAAACAAATAGCTAATCAGCTAGTCCATAAGGTATTAAATACGGGGTGAAATTTTATTTAAAAAAAGATTTCAAATTATATTTTATTTTAAAAAAACCCTCTTATATTTGCACCCGCTTTGGGATTGGGGGAGCATGATGTAGGAGACGGTGTCGGAGGGATTTCCCTTTATTTCTGGGTGCTTGGGCCTTTTTTGGTCCGGGAGCGAAAAGTTCATTGGAATATTGTAAAGACAACAAATGGGGGCCGGTAGACCGGTCCCCGACAAGGGGCGCGGCTCAATGGCCGCGCCCCGGACAGTAATTGAATCGAGAGACGGGGCCGGGAGGGCTTTTCGGTCGGTGGCGATAGTTATATAAGAATCGACAATGAAGAGTTTGATCCTGGCTCAGGATGAACGCTAGCGGCAGGCCTAACACATGCAAGTCGAGGGGCAGCATTTCCAGCTTGCTGGAAGATGGCGACCGGCGCACGGGTGCGCAACGCGTATGGAACCTGCCCTCTGCAGGGGAATAGCCCATGGAAACGTGGATTAATGCCCCATAGTATCACTCCCCCGCATGGGCGGGGTGATTAAAGCCTTCGGGCGGCAGGGGATGGCCATGCGTACCATTAGCTAGTTGGTAAGGTAACGGCTTACCAAGGCTACGATGGTTAGGGGCCCTGAGAGGGGGATCCCCCACACTGGTACTGAGACACGGACCAGACTCCTACGGGAGGCAGCAGTGAGGAATATTGGACAATGGGCGGGAGCCTGATCCAGCCATGCCGCGTGCAGGAAGACGGCCCTATGGGTCTTAAACTGCTTTTGTACGGGAAGAAAAAGGGGCACGTGTGCCCTGTTGACGGTACCGTAAGAATAAGGACCGGCTAACTCCGTGCCAGCAGCCGCGGTAATACGGAGGGTCCGAGCGTTATCCGGAATTATTGGGTTTAAAGGGTCCGTAGGCGGGCCATTAAGTCAGGGGTGAAAGTCTGCGGCTCAACCGCAGAACTGCCCTTGATACTGGTGGTCTTGAGTTATGGTGAAGTGGCCGGAATATGTAGTGTAGCGGTGAAATGCATAGATATTACATAGAACACCGATCGCGAAGGCAGGTCACTAACCATTGACTGACGCTGATGGACGAAAGCGTGGGGAGCGAACAGGATTAGATACCCTGGTAGTCCACGCCGTAAACGATGGATACTAGCTGTCCGGGACCTTGAGTCCTGGGCGGCCAAGCGAAAGTGATAAGTATCCCACCTGGGGAGTACGTTCGCAAGAATGAAACTCAAAGGAATTGACGGGGGCCCGCACAAGCGGTGGAGCATGTGGTTTAATTCGATGATACGCGAGGAACCTTACCAGGGCTTAAATGCATTTTGACAGGGCCAGAGATGGCTTTTCCTTCGGGCAATTTGCAAGGTGCTGCATGGTTGTCGTCAGCTCGTGCCGTGAGGTGTCAGGTTAAGTCCTATAACGAGCGCAACCCCTACCGTTAGTTGCCAGCATGTCATGATGGGGACTCTAACGGGACTGCCGGTGCAAACCGTGAGGAAGGTGGGGACGACGTCAAATCATCACGGCCCTTACGTCCTGGGCCACACACGTGCTACAATGGCCGGTACAGAGAGCAGCCACTGGGCGACCAGGAGCGAATCTATAAAACCGGTCACAGTTCGGATCGGGGTCTGCAACTCGACCCCGTGAAGCTGGAATCGCTAGTAATCGGATATCAGCCATGATCCGGTGAATACGTTCCCGGGCCTTGTACACACCGCCCGTCAAGCCATGGAAGCCGGGAGTGCCTGAAGTCCGTCACCGCAAGGAGCGGCCTAGGGCAAGATCGGTAACTAGGGCTAAGTCGTAACAAGGTAGCCGTACCGGAAGGTGCGGCTGGAACACCTCCTTTCTAGAGAAGGCCGTCGGCCGATGTGCCCGACCGTGCCCCGTCCCCTCGATTTATTTTGATCGCTGTCCGGATCAGGTTGTCTTTATGGTAAACTATAATAGGTAAAGCGGCGCCCAAGGGCGGTCAAGTCCGTGCGCGCTCGGGAGAGTCCCGTAGCTCAGCTGGTTAGAGCGCTACACTGATAATGTAGAGGTCGGCAGTTCGAGTCTGCCCGGGACTACGCATGAGCCCGGCCCCTTGAAGGGGGGAGGGCGTGAAGTTCATTTTTTTTGGAATACTGGAAATTCTGGGGGTTGGGACCACCGCCGACTGCGGACCGGCAAGGGCCGACCACGGTTACGGGGGATTAGCTCAGCTGGCTAGAGCGCCTGCCTTGCACGCAGGAGGTCATCGGTTCGACTCCGATATTCTCCACCAGGTACAGAGATTCGGCCACGGGGGCCGGAGCGTCCCGATCTCGCATCGGGAAGGTCATCGGTTCGACTCCGATATTCTCCACGATTGATGCTTTAAACAGTGGGATCGGTAATGATGGAAACAAGAAAAGCTTGCTTTGCATGGTTTCTGAAATGAGACCTGCAAAGCATCCTCAAAATCGGAGTTTGAGGAGCAACGCCAGTTACTCCGATAACGGAAGATTTTGGACAAGGTTCATTGACATATTGGGACAGGGCGCTCATCTTTAGGGATGGGCGCGCGAAGAATACAGTAGAACGAATTTTTTAGGTAAAGTACGAGAGTAAGAATAGAGTAAGAAGGTTTGGCGACAAGCTGGAAAAGGGCGTATGGGGGATGCCTAGGCTCT
>CAVQAW010000003.1:0-415000 GCA_963710535.1 uncultured Flavobacteriaceae bacterium | reverse complement strand
TTCTATACATTGGGCACTCTGTTCTATGCCATCAGAAAGATACCCTATAATCATTTTATTTGGCACCTTTTTGTCCTAGGTGGGGCATGCGCCCACTGGCTCTATATTTATTTTGATGTGATTTAGGTCGATACTATCGAGGATTCATCGCCGTATCATCGCAGGTAAGATCACCGACAACATACTTTAAGCCATCGGCAAGAAATCCGAGCAGTCTAGGGTTCTCATAACTCTGTGCATTGTGAGAAGGGGAGGCATAGAATACCCTTCCATCCCCAAATCCTTTGATCCATGACACATATTTGATATTATCCGCGACAGCTTCCTTTTTACCTTCGAGTTGATCCGCTTCCATAAAAAGTAGGGGCCGAAAATCATAATCGAAATAGGCGTTGTCGAAAAAATAGGGTTCATCGATGTGCTCAAAGGCCTCTCCCTGAAACGCCCGGACCATGATATGGTCGGCATCGACCAATTTTACAGTTATATTTTGTTGTTTGGGATGATAATCAAAACTTCCACCGACCATGTTGCCGAATGCTTCGGATTTGTTCTGCATGACGATTCCGCCATGTAAAATCATCAACCCACCTCCCGAAGACACATATTGGATCAGGTTTTTTTCAAGGGCGTTTGCCCGAGCTTCGCGATCCGCATCGGTCAACAAAGGATCTTCTTTGAGCACATCCCAAAAAAGGTTGCGCCGATCGCCTATCGAGCAGTTGTTGTTCAGAACGATCGCATCGAATTTTTGTAATTGTTCGGAATTGAACATCGCTATATCCTTGGAAGTACTTACGGTATAGCCCGATCGTTTGGCAAGAAGTTTTGCCACCGCTTCGGTATGGGGAATGGTCCAATGCTCATATCCTGTATGGAGCGAAAAAATCAGGATATTTTTCTTTTCTGTCTTCTTTTCTACCACCAAAGGAGGTGCCATGGCCGCAATTTTTGAGATCCATATTTCCGTGACTTCAAAGGGTTCCAAATCTTGACCCCTCGACTTGGCCACAAAAATGAGGCACAAAAAAAGACCCGAGGTAAAAATCGACCTGCGATAAAAAGGATTCCTAAAGCCCCGTTTTTCCATAGTTCATTATTTCAGAGTCTGATTCGATTTATGCAAAACTAATTGTAAATTACCATATATTTCTTTTGGATAGCCGCCTCAAGACAAAATTCAAAGCCCATTTTGACCCAATTTTCCCGCATAAAAATAGCCTTTCAATTGCCAATGGCACTGATGCTTTTGGCTTGCGGGGAACAAGAAGAATTGCCCATACGATTTCAAATCCAGAAGGGTCCAAAACAAATCGCCATGCCGCTATTCTTGCCTCTTGATTCGGTCGCGAATGGAAACTTTTCAATTACGGAAAATATTGCCGGAAAATCAAAAGAAATCCCTTCCCAAAGGGAAGATAACCGCCTTTGGTTCAATTTGTCCAGGGAAGATGCATCCCAGGAGGCTACCTTTTATCTCCAAAAACAAGAACAAAAAAATCGCGATCGACCATTGTTGGAGGCTGTTAAAAATAACGGGAATCTGCAGTTGTCCCTTAGGGGCAATCCTTTGATTTCCTACCGTTATGAAATGACCTACCCACCAATAGGTATCGACTCGGTTTTCAAAAAATCGGGTTATGTGCACCCCGTACTTACCCTTAAAGGAGATACGCTGAGCAGAATACAGCCCCCTGATCATTACCACCATTATGGCGTATGGGGTCCATGGACCCATACCCAAATCAATAATCAACAGGTAGATTTTTGGAATTTGGGCGATCGCAAGGGCACCGTACTTTTTAAGGATTTTGTGGGAAGTACCTCCGGCAATGTATTCGCCTCCTTCGAGGCCGTGCAGGAACACATCGATTTGATCACCGGAGAAGTGCCGCAGCTGGCCCTGAATGAAAACCTAAAAGTTACCCTTTGGAATTTAAATAGGCCGGACCGCTATATGCTCGATTATACGACTACCTTCAATACGCCACTGCCCTCCGGCATATTGTTCGAAGCCTATCGCTACGGAGGCGGGATTGGGATGCGCTTCACCGAACGATGGCATCAGGAAAATAGTACGGTACTGACTTCTGAAGGGCACGATCGTTCGACAGCCGACGGCACCAGAGCCCGGTGGTGCATTGTCAGTGGGGAATCGGCAGATGGCAAAGGTAATAACGGCATCCTGTTTCTTAGCCATCCGAACAATCGCAAACATCCCGAACCCATGCGCGTCTGGCCTATGGATGCCAATGAAGGGCGGGGCGATATGTTTTTTGAATTTTGTCCCATTCGATATGAAGAATGGTTTATTAGACCTGAAATGGAATATCAACTCATGTACAGAATGGTCGTTTTTGATGGTGAGCTGCTGCCGGAGGAGGCCGAGGCCTATTGGCAGGGTTTTGTCCATCCCCCCAGGATTGACATCAAAACGGATCAACGTTAAACCAAACAAGATGAAAAGAAGAAAATTCATAGCCAATTCAACCCTGGGAACGGTAGCCTTGGTGGGCTTCCCAACCATAGTGCCCGCCCACGTGCTGGGAAAAGACGCCCCAAGCAATAAAATCAATATTGGCCAAATCGGCTGTGGGCGCATCGCCCGCGCACATGATATTCAAGAAACCATCCAATTCGATGACGCGAGGTTTATTGCCGTCTGCGATGTGGATGCCGATCGCGCCATCGATGCCAAGGTGCTCATCAAGTCACATTACAATAACCAGCCCGGCAAAGAGGGGTATGCCGATGTTGAAACCTATAGTGATTATCGAGAAATGCTTTTGGACAAAGATATTGATGCGGTAATAATCAGCACGCCCGATCACTGGCATGCCCAACCCGCCATGGAGGCCGCCCTGGCAGGCAAGGACATCTATCTTCAAAAGCCGACCTCCCTTACCATAAAAGAAGGCCAACAACTGATGGAAATCGTAAAGAACACCGGCGTCATTTTACAAGTGGGTACCCAACAGCGTTCGATGTCCCAATTTCGGGTCGCTGCGGAACTGGTAAGAAACGGGAGAATTGGCAAGATCCATACCGTAAAAATAGGACTCCCCGGAGATCCTTCGGGTCCGGATGCCCCAGAAATGCCGGTACCGGCGAATTTGAACTACGATATGTGGTTGGGCTCTACCCCGAAGGTGCCTTATACCGAAATAGGGGTACACCCTCAAAAGGGCTATGACCGGCCGGGTTGGCTCAGATTGGAGCAATATGGAGCCGGTATGATCACCGGTTGGGGCCAGCACCATTACGATTCTGCCGCTTGGGGAATGGATACCGAATACACCGGACCCAGATATGTGGAAGCTTTGGCCGATTTTCCACGATCGGGCCTATGGAACGTTCATGGCGACTTTATGGTAAAACAGGAATACGAAAATGGGATCACTGTTTTGACGAGCGGTGGGTATACCAATGGCATACGCTATGAAGGAACCGATGGCTGGATATTTGTTTCGCGCGGTGATTATAATGCATCCGCTTCCGATCCAGTAGATATTGACAAGAGCAGCAAGGCCTTGGATGCTTCCGATCCGGGCATTTTGCAATCCATTATCGGGGAGAACGAAATACATCTTTACAAAAGCGACAACCAACATGGGAACTGGTTGGAATGCATCAAAACCCGGAATGAACCCATTTCGCCTATCGAGATTGGCCATAGAGCCTGTTCGGTCTGTTTGATCAGCCATATTGCGATGAAATTTTCCAGAAGATTGGAATGGGACCCCAAGACCGAAATGTTTTTGAATGACGAGGAGGCGAATGCCATGCTCAGAAGGGACCAAAGAAGGCCATATGGAACCGATTATGTTTAGTACTGGGCACTATGAACAATAAATTGACATTAATCCTGATTTTTCTTGCTTTGTCCTGTGGTCGGGAGAAACAGCAAAGTAGTCCGGTCGCCATGGAAAAGATTTCCGATCACGTAAGGCTGATGATCTTAGATCCCGGTCATTTTCATGCCGCTTTGGTACAAAAGACCATGTACGCCCAAGTCGATTCCACCATATATGTCTATGCTCCTGAAGGTCCGGAAGTGAAAGACTTTCTCGAAAAAATCAATGCCTATAATTCAAGAACGGAAGCGCCAACGGCCTGGAAGGTCCGATCTTATTTGGGCCCTGATTACCTCGAACGTATGATTTCTGAAAAGCCTGGCGATGTTATGGTCGTTGCGGGCAAAAACCAAAAAAAAATAGACTATATCCTGGCCGCGGTGGAGGCGGGTATCAATGTCTATGCCGATAAGCCCATGGTCATTGACCCCGATGGATTCAAAAAATTGACAAAGGCCTTTGCAATTGCAGAGGAACAGGGGCTGCTCCTCTATGATATCATGACCGAGCGTTTTGAGATAACGACCATGCTGCAAAAAGAATTATCGATGTTGCCCGACGTATTTGGGGAGTTGGTGGATGGAACGGTGGCGGAGCCGGCGATCAGTAAGGAAAGCGTACACCATTTCTTTAAATCGGTTTCGGGAAATCCCTTGGTCAGGCCCCCTTGGTTTTTCGATATTGCCCAAGAAGGGGAAGGCATTGTTGACGTGACTACCCATTTGGTGGATTTGGTGCAGTGGGAAGCTTTTCCGGGCCAATCGATTGATAGTTCGAACATCGAAATGCTAAGCGCAAAACGCTGGCCTACCCTGCTTAGCAAATCACAGTTTCAATCGGTCACCCAACTCAAAGACTACCCCGAATATTTGTTGAAGAAAGTGGCAGACAATCGCTTGAAGGTTTTCTGTAACGGGGAAATGAACTATAAAATCAAGGGCAAACATGCCAAGGTATCGGTTTTATGGAACTTTGAAGCCCCCAATGGTACCGGAGATACCCATTATAGTATCATGCGGGGCACCAAATGCAGTTTGATCATCAAACAAGGGGCTCAGGAAAAGTATGTGCCTACCTTATATATTGAAGCCACCGGCAGTCCAGGTTTTGAAGGACCATTGAAGGAGGCCATGGAAAATGTCCTTGAAAAAAAATATCCCGGCCTTGCGATTGAAAAAATTTCAGTGGGTAGATGGCGGATGGCCATTCCTGAGCATTACAGGCATGGGCATGAGGCCCATTTCGAACAGGTGACCGAAAATTTTTTGAAGTACCTCAACAGGGGCCAACTTCCCCCTTGGGAAGTGCCCAATATGATTACCAAGTATTTTACGATCATACAAGCCTACAAAATGGCCCAAAATTATTAATTTCAACGGTCGGCATCCTTCGCAGGAAATATGCTCGACTGGTATTGGTACCACAATGGCATAAGTTAGAATAATGTATAGAACCGTCCATCGAATCATACAATCCGCTTTTTTACCAGGGGTAGTGACGGTATGCCTGGTCTTTGCATCTTGCCAAGAGATCCAGCAGGAAAAAATTCTATATTTTGCGCATTCACTGCCCACCACGCATCCTGTTCACAAGGGAATCCTGGCCATGCAGGAAGCCTTGAAAAAGAAGTCGGACGGGAAACTCCAGATCAAGGTCTTTCCCGACGGACAATTGGGTTCTGAACGGGAAGTGTTGGAATTGCTTCAAATTGGGAGCATTGCCATGACCAAGGTAAGTGCCGCTTCCATGTCGAATTTTGCGCCTGAGTACCAGATCATGGGCATTCCCTATCTTTTCCGCGATAGCGAACATCTCTTCAGTGTTTTGGAGGGCGAGGTGGGCAAACGCCTTCTGGCCAGCGGCAGTGAATACTTATTGCGGGGCCTCTGTTTTTATGATGCGGGCAGTCGTAGTTTTTATACCAAGGAACGGCCCATCAAAACCCCTGAAGATTTGAAGGGCATGAAGATCCGTACGATGTCGGATCAAATGTCGGTTGAGATGGTCAATACCCTGGGCGCATCGGCCACCCCAATGGCCTATGGGGAACTTTATACCGCCTTGCAGCAGAACGTGGTGGATGGGGCTGAGAACAACATTCCCTCCTTTGTGACCTCCAACCATTATGAAGTTTGCAAGTTCTACACCTTTGATGAGCACAGTATGGTGCCCGATGTGGTGGTCATTGGCACGCGATTTTGGGATTTGCTGAGCGAAACGGAAAAAAAATGGCTGCAAGAGGCTGCCGATGAGAGCGTATTGAAGGAAAAACGATATTGGCGGGAAACGGTCCAGGAAAATATGGAAGTGCTCAAAAAAGCACAGGTCGAGTTCTTCTATCCAGATAAGGACCTGTTCTCGCAAAAGGCCCTTCCCGTAATGGACCGATTGATGGAAGATCCCGACCTTAAGTCGTTGATCGAAAAAATTAAATCGGAATGATGCGCAAGATCCATAAGGTATTGATGAAGTTGATCGAGGCGCTGCTGGTGGTCATTTTTGCCTTGCTCACCTTGGATGTGGTATGGCAGGTCGTATCGCGTTACCTGGTGGGGCAGTCGAGTTCCTTTACCGAAGAATTTGCCCGATTTGCTTTGATTTGGTTGACCGTTTTGGGGGCCGCCTATATCAACGGTCAGGTGGAGGGGCATCTTGCGATGGATTTCCTGCTGGCCAAACTCCCCGTACAAAAGCAAAAACGCAACCATCGGGTCATTCAAATATTGATGGCTTGTTTTGCATTGGTGGTCATGGTAATTGGCGGCATCAACCTAGTGTACCTCACTTTGAGCCTTGGGCAGGTATCCCCCGCCTTGAATATTCCCCTTGGATGGATATATACCATAGTGCCATTGAGCGGTTGCATCATTATTTTTTTCTGTTTCTACCATTTGAGGGTCACCTATAAAAATTGAACCATGTCCATTGAAACGCTAAGTATCATTGTCTTGTTCGTAAGCTTCATCGGTATGTTGGCCTATGGCGTTCCGGTTGCTTACAGTATCGGCATCTCCACCACCCTGACGCTCCTGCTCAATATCGCCTTCATGCCCGCAACGACCACGGTCATGCAAAGGATGACCACCGGGATCGACAATTTTGCCCTGTTGGCCATTCCCTTTTTTATCCTGGCCGGGGAGATCATGAACAAGGGCGGCATCGCAAAACGCTTGATCGAGTTCGCAAAGTCTTTGATCGGTAGCCTGCCCGGAGGCTTGGCCTACGTGAACATCATCGCGGCCATGCTGTTCGGGGCGATTTCAGGTTCGGCGATTGCGGCGGCCTCCGCCATTGGAAGCACCCTCACAGATAAGATGGAAAAGGAAGGCTATCCAAGGGAATTCAGTGCCGCAGTGAATATCAGCTCCTCCACCACCGGATTGTTGATTCCGCCCAGCAACGTCCTGATCATTTTTGCCCTCGCCAGCGGGGGAACCGCGTCGGTGGCAGCCTTGTTTATCGCAGGTTATATTCCCGGTATTCTGGTCGGCCTGGCGCTGATGGTGATGGTTTACTTTTACGCCAAAAGAAAAGGTTTGCCAAAAGCGGATCGCGTTACATTGAAACAGTTGTTCCGGGATTTTAGAAGGGCCGTTCTGGGGCTCTCGCTTCTTGTCATCGTGGTAGGCGGCATCGTTGCAGGTATCTTTACAGCGACGGAAGCAGCCGCCATCGCGGTTGTCTATTCGGTTTTACTGGGGTTTTTGAACAGACAGCTCAAATTCAGCGATTTTAGCCCCATCCTGTTGAGCAGTGCCAAAACCACTGCCGTGGTCATGTTTTTGATCGCCACCTCGATGGCCATGTCATGGCTGTTCTCTTTTGAAGGAATACCGCAATTGTTAACCGATTCCTTATTGGATTCGGTAAGCGAGCCTATCCTGATCTTTCTGTTGATCAACATCATCTTGCTGGTGGTGGGCACTTTTATGGATATGACGCCCGCCGTACTCATTTTCACGCCCATTTTTCTACCTGTGGCGATGGCCTTGGGCATGCACCCGGTACAATTTGGGATGATCATTGTTTTGAACCTCTGTATCGGGGTCTGTACCCCACCAGTAGGAACCCTGCTTTTTGTGGGCAGCGGGGTGGCACAGGTTCCGGTAACCAAGGTCATCAAACCCCTTTTGCCATTACTGGGCGCCATGGCACTGATCCTCCTGATCATAACCTATTTTCCCGAACTTTCACTCTGGTTGCCACGGTTTTTTGGCTTGATCGACTAAGACGTCAGCACCTCCCTGTACTCTTCAAAAAATGCTTCAAATCGCTGCATTGTTTCTTGGAGGAAAATCATACCCTCCTGCCAGGTATTCTTGTTGTGAATGGAAATACCTTCCTTTACAATATAGATCCTTGAGATTTCCTTTTGATTGTCCAATAAATAGCTATCGTTGAATTGCGCATCGGGCAGATACTCCGTTATCAATAGGGTTTTTAGGGACAACAATTTATCCCATAGGGCCATTCGTCTTTCCAGATCGTTGTGGTCAACATCAAGGGAAACCATGGCCCCGTGCACTTCGAAATGAAATTTGAAGGCCAACCCTTTGATTTTGGTTTGGTACAAGATCCACTTTCGGGGAAAGGATTTCCCGAAAGCAATCCAAAAACCCTGTCTCAATCGTTTTGATTCTTCCTTACCGTACATTATAACAAAAATGCAATGGTGATGCCCATGACAATGACCAACAGTTTTCTGAGGTTGAATTTGTGCCCTTCCGAACTTTCGAACAATATGACAGTGGATATATGTAGAAAAACCCCAATGACCACCGCATTGATGTTCGCGCTATAGACAGGATCGATTACATAATGATCGGCAATAAAATAGCCCAAGGGGGTCATCAATGAGAAAAGCACTATGAAAAAAACCGCGTTTATCATTTTCGTCTTGGAATTGAGAAAAAAGATGCTCAATATAATGGCGATGGGGATCTTATGGATCAAAATGCCATAAATGATGGTAGCGTTGCTTTGAATGGGAAATCCTTCCAACAGGGAATGTATCGATAAACTGATGAACAGCAGCCATGGAAAACCGGTTTTTTCAACATCAAGGTGAACATGACCATGTTCCGCACCTTTTGAAAAAAATTCGAGGAAAATCTGCAAAAGGATGCCCAACATCACAAAAACGCCAATAGTTTTGGGATCGCCGTGTTGATAGGCCCTGGGAAATAGTTCAAAGAGGGTGAGCGCCAGTAGGAAGGCTCCGCTAAAAGCCAACAACAACTTGAAATTTTCCCGATGTTTTGGTTTGGCCACCAACACAAAAACGAAACTCAACAGCACTGCGAGAATGGGAAGCAAATAATTCATGGTGGTGCTTGTGGTTTTTATCACGAATGGAAAGCCTTTCGATAGGTGGTCATCCCGCTAATGGTATTCTTGTTGAAAAAATAAGATGCAATAATTGGCATGAACTAGGTTATGGGCAAAGAATGGACATCAAGGCCTAAAATTAGTGTATTTTTGTGGCAATCCTAAAGGAAGGCATGAACAATAATTTTAAGATGGTGGCCAAAACCATGTTCGGTTTTGAAGAAATATTGGCGAAGGAATTAAGGAATCTTGGCGCGGGAAATGTCGAGGAAGGGGTTAGAAGCGTTTCTTTTGAAGGAGATACCGGGTTTATGTACAAGGCAAATCTCTGCTTGCGTTCGGCCATAAAGATTATCAAGCCCATCCATTCCTTTACGGTCCGAAACGAAGAAGAGCTGTACCGGCAAATATATGCCTTTGATTGGGCAGATTATCTTTCGCCGGAAACCACTTTTGCCATCGATACGACCATCAATTCAGACCATTTTACCCATTCGCTCTATGTTTCCCAGAAAACAAAGGATGCGATCGTCGACAAATTCAGGGATACCGATGGCAAAAGGCCGGATGTGGACGTGAAATTTCCCGATCTTAGGATCAACATTCATATCCAAGACAGCCATTGTAACGTTTCCCTCGACAGTTCCGGTAGGTCATTGCACCACAGAGGTTACCGCACGGCCACCAATATCGCCCCCATCAATGAAGTACTGGCAGCCGGACTCTTATTGTTGAGCGGGTGGGATGGGCAATGCGATTTTCTGGATCCCATGTGCGGCAGCGGCACTTTTTTGACCGAAGCTGCCATGATAGCCTGTAACATCCCCGCCAATATCAACCGAAAGGAATTTGCATTTGAAAAATGGGATGATTTTGATCAGGATCTTTTCGACAAGATCGTGGCGAGCAGCTTAAAACGGACCAGGGAGTTCCACCATAGGATCATGGGCTATGACAAGGCACCGTCCGCGGTGCGAAAGGCCCAGGACAACGTGGCGAACGCCAACCTCTCGGAATATATCCAGGTAGAACAAAAAGACTTCTTCAAAAGCGAGAAAACTAAGGAAGGAAAATTGCACATTGTCTTCAATCCGCCCTATGGGGAACGCCTCGACCTTGAAATGGAAACTTTTTACGCGGCCATAGGCGATACCCTAAAAAGAGGGTATCCTGGCACCGATGCCTGGCTGATCACATCAAACCTGGAAGCCTTAAAATTTGTGGGCCTTAGGCCATCCCGTAAAATAAAGGTTTTCAACAGCCAATTGGAATCGCGTTTGGTGAAATATGTAATGTACGAGGGCAGCAAGAAAGCCAAATATCAAAACAAGGATTAGCCATGCGGCCAAAACATAAAGCGCTTCTTTTCAATTTCATCGGTTTCGCGGTCTTATTCATCATCGCAAGGTTGGCCCTTGGCTATTTCATTGACATCAACCGAATATTTTTGGCGATCGGTGCGGCCATCATCGCCAATATCTTGGCACCAAAGTTCGGCGCCATCGATCGCGCAGGCAAAGAGCGGGTATTGATGAAATGGATTTTCACAAAAGGATTTCGAGAAATCTGACTTTTATTCAGGAACGGGAACGGCTTCCGTTTTTTCTACTTTCTTGGTCTTTTTATACAGGGGTACCAAATAGCTGATGGAATAATTGTACCCTACGCCAAAACCACTGCCATCAGTGACCTTGTTGAAACCCGGGATAAAAAGATTCGGAAATCGTTCCGATTCCTTGTTGCCTACCAAAATGCCCATGCGGATGCTGCCCCCCAGGTACAGATTTTTGAAGACTTCCATTTTGATGCCCACTACGGCTTCAATCCAAGAAGCGGTGCGACCCTTGAATTCCTCAGCCATTGAGGAACCGGGTGAAAAAGCGGTCGGGTTCCAATAACGATAGGTGTCGAACAGTTCATAATTATTGAGGGTTTGGCTGAAACTGGCCACCGCGTAACGGCCCCCGATCGTGATCATGTTCTGCTCCCCGTACCAATTGCCATAGGTGTTGTAATCGACCCCCACTTTTAGATAGCTTCCCGAAGTCGTAAAATTATAGAGGTCTTCTTGTTTGGTCTTTTTTTCATTGCCCAACTCCCCGGCAAGATATAGGTTCTGCGATAAGCGATAATCGCCCACAAATTCAAGTCCCGTGTAATTCTTGTTAAAAAATGAGGTGATGGGGCGACTCAGGTCTATGCCAACCCTTAGTCCGTATGGTTGCGTATAGACCACCGTATCTGTCGGATTCAAATCTATCGGTTTTCCTTGGGCCTGGCCCTTGAACAGGAACAGCAGAAAAAAGAGGCTAATGGAAAATCTTAACATGGGCCGATGAGGAGTTTTCTATGGATGGGTTCACAATGTTTATCGCCTGTATCCACGGTTCGTTTTCCGAACCCAGTACGCCTCCCAATTCATCATAGTTCGCAATGAAACCGCAGGCACGGGAAACGAACAACGATCGGGTTACATAATTGAAGGTAACGGTATCTACTTTGACCTGGGTCGTATCGGACGGCGTCTCATTTTGCGAAATCAAAAAACGGGTCGTTCCCGCATCGCTCCGCAATGGGATGGCGATCGAATCCCCGGAAGCATTTGAGATGATGGGCAGCAAAGAATCCTGGCCGATGATGCCGCGCACCACCATATTGGGAACACTTTTCACCAGGGTGGTATCGGCAATATCATAAAACCGGATGACCAGAAGGGGCGTATTCCCATCCACGCAAATGTCATCTTTTTCACAAGATGAAAAAGCAAGGATGCCCAAGAAGACAATAAAGGCAATTTTTTGTTTGTACATGGGCCTATAACTTCTTCAAAAGTACGACATTTTCGACATGGTGGGTTTGCGGAAACATATCTACCGGTTGCATTTTGGCTATTTTGTATTTTTCCTTCATCAGGGCCAGGTCCCTGGCCTGGGTAGCGCTGTTACAGCTTACGTAGATCACTTTGTTTGGGGCGATCTCCAATATCTGTTCAACGACATCCTTATGCATACCATCGCGGGGCGGATCGGTAATGAGCACATCGGGCGCTCCATTTTCGGCAATAAATTGGGCATTGAAAAGATGTCTCATATCGCCGACAAAGAAGGCGACATTGTCGAGACCGTTTCGTACGGCGTTTTCCTTCGCCGCTTCGATCGCATCGGGCACCGACTCGATACCGATGACCTTTTTGGCCTTTTTGGCGATGAACTGGGCGATGGTACCGGTGCCGGTATACAGGTCATAGACCAATTCTTGCCCCGTTAATCCGGCAAAATCACGGGTAATCTTATAGAGCTCATAGGCTTGTTCGGAATTGGTCTGATAAAACGATTTGGCGTTGATCTTGAACCTAAGCCCTTCCATTTCCTCAAAAATATGATCACGGCCCGCATAACAGATGACCTCTTGGTCGTACAGGGTGTCGTTCTGTTTCCGGTTCACCACGTAAAGCAAGGAGGTGATTTCGGGAAAGGATAGGTTGATATGGTTCATCAACAGTTCCCTGTTGGTGGGCTCTTCTTCAAAAAACTGCAACAGTACCATAATTTCTCCCGTGGAGGCCGTTCGGATCATCAGGGTGCGCAGAAGACCATATTGGTCTCTTGGGTTGAAGAACGTCAATCGGTTTTTGAGTGCAAAATCCTTTATTTCCAAACGGATGGCATTTGATGGGTCGGCTTGAAGATGGCATTCCTTTAGATCTAAAATTTTGTCCCACATACCGGGAATATGAAATCCCAGGGCTTCCCTATCCCTGATCTCTTCCTTTGATTTGATTTCCTCCAGGGTCATCCATCGGTTGCTCGAAAAGGAAAACTCCATTTTGTTGCGATAGTAGTACTGTTTCTTGGCGCCCAGGATCGGGGAAGTTGCTGGCAATTCCAAATGCCCGATCCGCCGGAGGTTGTTCTCCACCTCTTTCTGTTTATAGAACAGTTGGTGTTCATAGCCCAAATCTTGCCATTTGCATCCACCACAGATGCCGAAATGGGGGCATTTCGCCTCTACCCGTTTGGGAGATAATTGATGGAAATGGGTGGCAACCCCTTCAAAATAGGCCTTTCTTTTTTTTGTGGTCTGTATGTCGACCACATCTCCCGGTACCGCATTGGTTAGGAAAATGACCCTGCCATCGGGCGCTTTTGCTATGGTCTTGCCCTTGGCCCCCGCATCGATGACGGCCACCTTTTCAAAAACCTGCCTTCCATTTTGTTTTCGCATTTGGCAAAAGTAGTAATCCACCGCCTTTTTTACCGCTATCTTTTAAAGGAATGCACGCAATAATTAAAATAATGGTGACCGTCCTAGTTATGAATGTCACTCACTCGGTATCTTAAAAAAGACAGCACAATGAAAATATTTTGATACTTTTTTGATATTCAAATGTTGAAATCGAGAGAAAGCGCCACCGAACCGATTTGTGCTGTATTTCAACTAAAAAGCTTTGGTTTTGAGCGGTTTATTCGCTTAATATTTCTTAATTTTACGCTGCTAAAATAGGATGATTTCTCTCCAAAAGAAGGAATTGCTGAAGTATTATTTAAAGTAATTTTTATCATGTCGGTCTTGGAAAAAAAATCCTCTCAGGAGGCAATCGCGTTGGAAGAGAAGCATGGGGCACATAACTACCACCCTTTGCCAGTGGTACTGAGTCGTGGTGAAGGCGTATTTGTTTGGGACGTGGAAGGCAAGAAATATTATGACTTCCTATCGGCCTATTCGGCCGTGAACCAAGGCCACTGCCATCCAAAGATTGTTGGGGCATTGGTGGGGCAGGCACAGACCCTGACCTTGACCTCCAGGGCTTTTTATAATGATATGTTGGGTAAGTACGAAAAATATGTGACCGAAACTTTCGGATACGATAAGTTGCTTCCCATGAATACCGGAGCCGAGGCCGTGGAGACCGCCATCAAAATCTGCCGTAAGTGGGCCTATGAAAAGAAGGGCATACACGACAATGAGGCCCAGATCATCGTTTGTAACAATAATTTTCACGGAAGAACCACCAGCATAGTTTCATTTTCCAGTGATCCAGTGGCCAGAAAGCATTTTGGCCCCTTTACCCCTGGTTTTTTGAAAATAGCCTACGACAACCTTGAAGCCCTTGAAACCGCATTGGAAAACAACAAAAATATTGCCGGCTTTCTGGTTGAGCCCATACAGGGCGAAGCCGGGGTATATGTGCCCTCAGAGGGCTACCTAATGAAGGCCAAGGCACTTTGCGAGAAATATAACGTGCTGTTCATCGCCGATGAGGTACAAACCGGAATAGCGCGAACCGGAAGGTTACTTGCCACTTGTGGCAACTGTTCCTGTGCCGATAAACACTGTAGCGGTACCCCCGATGTGAAGGCGGATATCTTGATCCTTGGCAAGGCCCTTTCCGGCGGTGCCTACCCGGTGTCGGCCGTACTGGCCAATGATGACATCATGGGCGTTATCAAGCCCGGGAACCACGGCAGTACCTTTGGTGGCAATCCCATTGCCGCAGCAGTGGGTATGGCAGCCTTGGAAGTGGTCAAAGAAGAGGAACTTGCCCAAAATGCCTTTGAACTGGGCGAACTGTTTAGGGAAGAGCTCAATAAATTTATCCCCGGCTGCAATATTGTGAACGCGGTAAGGGGCAAAGGCCTGTTGAACGCCATCTTGATCAATGATACGCAAGAGAGTTCCACGGCTTGGGACATCTGTATGGCCCTAAAGGAAAATGGCCTACTGGCCAAACCTACCCATGGCAATATCATTCGGTTTGCACCGCCATTGGTTATCGATAGGGAGCAATTGCTCGACTGCGTCTCGATCATCATCAAGACCCTGAAACAATTTGAAAAATAAAAAAATCCCCTGAGCGATCAGGGGATTTTTTTTGGAAGTCGTCGCCTTTAAAAACTGTCCCAATCCCCGCCAGAGGCCACGATGGCAACGATGGCTCCGAAATACAGGATAACGAAAATCAACATTAACAAAGCAAAACCCAATCCGACATAGGAGAGTATCCGGCCCGTTTTTACATTTTCAAAACCGCTATAGTTTTCAGGGTTTTCCAAGTATAGTTTTTCTGCCTTACTGGCGCTTGAGAGTCCAATAATGCTAAAAATAGCACCAAATGGTCCGCAGCAGACAAAAGTGAGTACAATCGATAGGATGCCGAAGGTAAGTGCATTGCTCGCCCCCGGAAGTGGTTGCTGGTTCATGTGGTTGGTTTTTTATTCTTCAATGCCGTATTGTTCCATTATTTCCCTTACTTTTTCCATGTATCCTTCAATACCGCCCATCTGATTGATCGCGTAAATGGTATATAACAATGTAACGATGCCGAGCACGAGTCCGATAATGGCCACGATCTTGGCTGTTTTCAATTGGCTGAAATTGGAATACTGTTCCGGACTTTCCTGATAGGTCCTGTTATCTTTTGAAGTGAGGAAAAGTGCGATGCCCGACATGACGATGCCCCCTATACCCGAGCTGCAAAAACAGCATAGAAATGAGACGATGCCCAATACTAGGGCGATGGTCACATTGGGTAATTTTTGTTGATCCATAATATTAAGGTTTGGTTAGAAAAATTTAAGCAAATAGTTGCCCAATATCAATATCACCGTAGCAAACATGAGCACGATGGTAATGGCATTGGAATATTTTATTTTGAACAGCTGGTCGGCCAATAAAAAAAACAACAGTGGGATGAGGGTATAGATGGCGGGATACATATGAAATGCCGCCGCGAAATCACCCTGAATGAGAAAAGCCACGGCACGTTGAATGCCACAACCCGGACATTCTACCCCAAAAATACGCTTGCTGAAACAAGGAAGCATATAATTTTCGATTGCCGATATAAAAAATATCCAATTCATTTTTAGCCCATTGCGATTCTTAGCTGAAAATTACTATTATTTTTGGGGAATAAAAATAAAATGATGGCTGTTTTTAACATTGGGGACAAGGTGGAGACCATCGACGATACCATTATGGGAAAGGTCGTACAAGTAAATCCGGAAGAAATCACGATTGAAAGTGACGAGGGATTTTTGTTGACCTATCGCCCCAATGAATTGCTGCTTGCACAGCGTTCTTCTGAAATTAGGGTCACCAACCAAGAAGTGTCAATGGTCAAGGCGGAAAAGGAATTGCCCAAAAAAAAGCACAGCCCGGTGCCGAGACCCAAAGAACGCAATGCCCCAAAAATGGAGGTGGATCTTCATATCAACCAATTGGTGGCTTCCACGAAGGGCATGAGCAACCACGATATGTTGAACCTACAATTGGATACGGCAAAAAGGCAGTTGCAGTTTGCCATGGAGAAGCGCATCCAAAAAGTGGTGTTCATCCACGGGGTAGGGGAAGGCGTGCTCAAAGAAGAATTGTATTATCTTTTTGGACGTTATGAAAATGTCACGCATTATGATGCCGATTACCAACAATATGGCTTGGGCGCCACCGAAGTCTATATCTATCAGAAGCCCTAGGGCGCTATGGTGGTGTAGGTGCCCAAGGAAACCGTAGGAATGGCTTCCAACACAATATCTGCAACATTGTCACCATTTCCCTTCAGCACCAAGACCAGGTTGGTGAGCGAGAGCGTATGGGTGTAGTTCAACTGGCCCTGGGCATTGGGCGCGTTTTCCACGGTGGTTACCGTAATGCTCCCAGAATCACTGACAAAATCCCAGGCGGTGATCGCTTCCGGCAATGCGGTACCGCAAAAAAATTCTTGGGTCGCCAAGGCATTGAAAACCGTATTTTTAAAACGAACGGTCCCTTCCAAAAGGGCGCTTCTTGGAGCTTCTCCAGTGGCTACATTTGCAATCAAGGATTCCGGAATTTCCAGGGTGATCGATTCGTCGTTCAAAACTTTATAGAGCCTTATGTTCCCGACCGCTGGTGGCGTGCCACATGCCACCCAACTGATCGAAGTATAATTCGAAAAAGGAACATCGAGACTGCCGCTGTTTTGTGTATCCGTTGTAAAGTTTCCATAATCGAGGGTCGAAGTATCGGTGAGTCTTTCCCCCAATTCATTGGTCAGTGAAAGATCGTTTATCGCCATATTGTGGGTGTAGGTTTTATTGGACTTACCCACTTTGCTCACCGAAGTGGTGACCGTTACCGTACCGCCACTGGCGCTGTTTTCTTTGATCACGCCCGGTTCCGCGGCAGGAATGGCATCACAAAAATAAGCCTTGTTCACGGTACCGCTGAAAAGCCGATAGATCAACTTTGGATTGGCGCTGGCGGTAAGTTTACTGTTGATGGAGCCGTCCAATGAGGTGGTATTCTTGAACTGTCCGGTACCCATGGTAAGCAATAAAGCTTCATCGCCCTGGATTTTAAAGAAAAAGGTATTGGTTAATTTGTCGTCGGAAGCCGTTACACAAAATTCGACCGAGGCGGCATCAAAGTCGAGGGCTTCTATTTGAAGTTCTCCATCGTTACAAGATAAAAATAGCAGGGGCAGGACTAGAATTAAAATACGTTTCATGGCCCAAATTTAATCGAAATTAACCATAGGATTATCGCAATTCGAGCATAAATTAAGTTTATTTGGGTTATTTTTGAAATCTGAAAATGACTAGGGTTTGGAGTTGAAAAAAGTTTATTTGGATAGTGCGGCAACCACTCAGGTAAGGGACGAGGTGATTGTCGAAATGCAAAAGGCCCTTGCAGAATGTTATGGCAACCCATCTTCCAGCCATAGTTTCGGAAGGGCTGCCAAGACCGCGGTTGAAACCGCTAGGAAAACCATCGCCAAATATTTAAATGCCCAACCTTCGGAAATCATCTTCACCTCGGGCGGCACCGAGGCAGATAATATGATATTGCGCTGTGCGGTGCGCGATCTCGGAGTGCAAACGGTCATCACCACCAAAATAGAGCACCATGCCGTGCTTCACACCGCCGAAGATCTGGTGAAGGAGCATGGCATTTCCCTTCAGTTCGTGAACTTGGAAGATACGGGAAATCCTGACCTTTCCCATTTGGAGGAACTCCTGCAAAAAGACGATTCGAAAAAGTTGGTCTCCCTGATGCACGTGAACAACGAGATCGGAAATCTTGTCGATATTCAAAAGATAAGCGAAATCTGTACACGTAATGCGGCCCTTTTGCATTCGGATACGGTACAATCAATTGGCCATTATACCTGGGACCTGAAGCAGGTACCCATTGATTTTTTAACGGCCGCCGCCCACAAGTTCCACGGTCCGAAAGGGATCGGATTTGCCTTTATCCGGAAAAACTCCGGTTTAAAACCCTTCATATCCGGGGGGTCGCAGGAACGAGGCTTCAGGGGGGGCACCGAGGCCTATCATAATATCGTGGGTTTGGAAAAGGCCTTTATGGCGGCTTACGACAATCTGGAAACGGAGCGGGAATATGTTAAAGGGCTCAAGCGATATTTCATCGAAACGATCCACAAGGCCATTCCCGGGATAAAATTCAATGGACTTTCGGGAGATCTGCAGCAGAGCACCTATACCTTGGTAAATGTATGTTTGCCCATCGACGCGCATAAGGCATTGATGTTGTTGTTTCATTTGGATATCAAGGGAATTGCCTGTTCAAAGGGCAGTGCGTGCCAATCGGGCAGCGACCTTGGGTCTCACGTTCTTACCGAAATACTCTCGGAGGAAGATCTTAAAAAGCCTTCCATAAGGTTCAGTTTTTCAAAATACAATACCAAAGAAGAATTGGATTATGTAATCGGGGTATTGAAGGAGTTCATGACCAATTAGCCTTCCTGTTTTTTTCGTTCTTTCTTTTTTTCCCTGTCGTATGGAAATTTACGGGAGGCCAGTTTCATCATACGATCGATCATATCGGTGGTGTTTTTTCCCGACTTTTTGTTGATCTCTTTTTCATATTTCCATAGAAGTTTCCCTTTGTCACCATCACTGATCTTGATCCCGATTCGGCCATAGTTCGCTTCGCCCAAAAAATAATCGATAATGCTGAACTTGGCAGCAACGCCGTCCGAAAGCAGCACATTGAGGTCTAGGTTTCCACTGATGATACCATCTACCTGCAATAATTCACTCAATTGCTTGGTGGTGTATATGTCCATGTTTTCAAAAGTGATGTTGTTCTGGGCCAGTATGGCATTGGTGTTTTTGATGTTTTGGAAATCTACCGAAAATTTCTTTTTCTTTTTTCTTTGCGAAAAATAGCTTTCCAAGGCATTCTGTACGGCGAGACCCTCTTTTTTCTCCATCGCTTTCAATTGGTCCTTGGTCAAATTTTCCTTGAGATCCAAATGGGTGATAAACGGCAATATGGCCAGCACCTCATGTTTTTGGCTCAATTCATCAAAAGCATCGCTTTCATAAATATTTTTTTGGGCGTGCAAAATGAGGGTGCCCATAAGGAAAAAGGAAAGCAGTATCGTATTTTTCATTTTTGAAATCGTTAAAGTGGCCGTGGATCATAGCCGAAACCCCACCCTGATATTGAAAACCCTACTGGTCATAAAATTGGGGATGGCATATTGCTGTTTGCTGTCAACGTCCCTTACCCAGGTATTGGTGATGGCATTTTGGGTGTTGAACAAATTGAATATTTCGAAACCACCGTTAAAGGCCTTAAATCGCCCAAGCCAATGGTTTTTTGGATATTTCCTGTTGCCTCCCACAAAAATATAGGAAATTCCCAAATCTGCCCGTTTATAATCTCTTAATCTATTCTGAAAAATATAGGGATCGGCATTATTGGGCGAACCTCCGGGCACTCCTGTGTTGTAAACCAGGTTGAGGTACATCTTCACGTTGGGATAATCGGGAAGGTAATCTTGAAACAGCAGCCCCAATTTTAACCTTTGATCGGTAGGCCTTGATATGTAGCCGCGTTGGCCGATGTTTTCTTCAGATGTAAGATAACCGATGCTCACCCATGATTCCGTTCCCGGTACAAAGGCCCCGTTCATGCGCAATTCAAAACCATACACATAGGCCTTTGCGTCGTTATCTGCCCGATACCTTATCCGCACATCTTCCAAGGTATAGGCGTTCACCCGGGTCAGGTGTTTGTAGTAGGCTTCTCCGACCAAGGTGAAGGGTCGGTCCCAAATCGTAAAACTATACTCATTGCCCAAAACATAATGAATCGATTTTTGTGCTTTTACCCCGGGTACGATGAGGCCTTCCCGATTGCGCATTTCCCTGTAAAAAGGGGGTTGTTGGTAAACCCCGCCTGAAAATCTGAAGAGCATGTCTCGTTTCCAATGCGGTTTGAAGGCAAATTGGGCCCGTGGGCTGACGATGGTCTGCGCTACTTTTTCGACCCCGGTACCGCTGATCGTCCAGTGTTGCGCCCTAACCCCCAGGTTAAAATAAACATCCATCTGTTGCCATTGCCTTTGGTCGCTGAATTGTAGATACCCACTGAATCGGTTGGTCTTTGTAAAATTGACTGCGGCAACGGCCTCATAGGCCGCCAACGGGGCTTCAAAGGGTACTTCGGGCTGATTGTTGACAAAACCGGGCAGGGGAGGTCTTATAAAAAATCCTGCGGAATCGATGAACTCCGATTCGCGCAATTGGTCCCTGATATCCTCATGTGAATATTTCACTCCCCATTCCAAGGCCTTTCCGGCCTTGGTATACTTGCCTTTTTGTTCAAGATTGAAGATCAAAGCGTCCAAGTCGTTCCTTGCCCGGTTGAGCGTCGATCCCAATCCCCTAGAAGTCGTAGCCTCTCCCAATGTTTCACTGCCAAGGTCCGTGTCGACGGCCCCCAGCTGATATTGTGCGAGGACGTCGGAGTATTCCTCTTCCGTGGCATGGAAAATTGAGGATATAAGCTTTAAGGTTACGCGATCGTTCAAGGAATAATTGCCTTTGAACGCCGCCATGGCATTGGCAAATCGATTGTTTTCCCGGCCATTATAGAACACCGTCAATGCGCGAAGGTCGTTCAGGGTACCAAAATTGGTCTGTCTTCGCAATGGTTCATTTTCATAGTCGTTGACCGAAATGTTCCCTAGGAAGTTTAGATTGAACTTGTTCGAAAATCGATAGGTGAGATAACTTTGAACATCGGCGAAAGACGGATTGAAATTCGTTTGGGTCTCTTGACTCCTTACCAAAAGGCCGTTGTTGCGATATCGTATTCCGGTAACCCCACTGAAATTCCTGTTTTTCGATATGGTCTCGACGGCTGCGGCCGCCCCTAAAAAACTGGCATCGAGGCTCACGCCGAAGGTGGTCGGATTTTTATAGGTTATATCCAGCACCGAGGATTGCTTATCGCCATATTTGGCTTGAAAGCCGCCAGGGGAAAATTTGAGACCTTGCACCAGATCACTGTTTACGAAACTCAAACCCTCCTGTTGCGCGGATCGGACCAAAAAAGGGCGGTAAACTTCTATTTCGTTGACATAGACCAGGTTTTCATCATAATTCCCTCCCCTTACAGAATATTGGGTACTGAGCTCATTGCTGGAGTTCACCCCGGGCAATAGTTTTAAGATGTTTTCCACGCCTGCATTGGCACCAGGTATTTTTCTCACCATGTCAGGAGCGATCGAGACCACTCCTTCCACTTGTTTTTCTCCGGTCGGGGAAACGGTGACCCCATCGATTTGGGTGACACTGGTGCGCATCACCGGATTAAATTCATAGGTTTCGTTGGTGGTCAGGATAAGATTCTCCAAAACCACATCTTTATGCCCTAAATGGGAAAAAGTAATGTTGGTGGGAATTTCTGCGGTGATTTGTAACACGTAGAATCCATCATTGTCTGTAAAGCCACCATGATCTGCGGCAGAAATGTTGACTCCTGGGAGGGGCAGATTGCGTTCATCCAGCACCAGTCCGGTTATGGTAGCCGTCTGTGCCCAAGCCAGTCCCAAATGGCATAGGACCAAAATCGGAAAAAGGAATCTAGCGCACTTCAATCTGTTTATTTTCGATAAAACGTACTTTGAAAGGTGGCGGTGTTGCCGACATTATCGGTGACGACTACTTCCAGCTCACAGAGTGTTTTGTCCAGGATTTTATCATCGAAGTTATAGGTAAGCGTTCTGGTCTTCGGTTCGTATTCCATCAGAATCCATTCCCCATTGAGGGTAGCGGAGTATGTATCGATACCGCTCATATCGTCCGAAATCTGAAGACTAAGATAGCGATAGTTGTTCAACCATTGTTTTTCCTTAAAGTTCTTCGGTTGGATTCTGGGTGCCGTAGTATCCCTCGCCAAGGTATACATGCCAAGATCACGGGTTCTTGTGGTAAATGCGTTTCCCCTTTTATAGGTGGTTGCATAATCGGGATTCAGTTTTCGATCCAAACGTGCGATGAACAATTGCCCACGTTCTTCAGGCGTATATTTTGTAACATCAAAAGTGATGGTAAAGTTTTTTTGGGCCGGCACTTTACTGTTATGGATCGTGACCGTGTCTATACCTTTTTTAAGGTCGATGTAAAAATCTTCATAGAAGGTGTTCGCCGGAAAATACACTTTGGCAGCACCCAGATCATAGTTGTTGTTCTTTTTTGCCACCAAATAATCCGATGTTTTCTCTTCCGTTTCCCTGACCCGTAAGGCCTCGTTTTTGCCTTCAACTGGAATCAATAATTTGGTGGTATTCCCTGCAACATCGGAGATCAGCAGCTCGATGTTATAAGTGAGGCCCTCGCTCACATCAATTTTACCGTCATTGAAGATCGTGTTGTATATCTTCAATTGGTTCCCCGGTTTTTTAAAGCAGGTCTGGATGCGTTCCCGGTAGGTGCCCATGTGGGCATAGTCTATCAGTGTATTGATGTACCTGGTTTCGCCAAAAGAAAAACTATCGAAGTCATAATCACAATACACCTTGCCATTCACCGACATTTGCACCGAATATACCCCGTTTTTATTGGCTGCCAGATCCTGTCTGTCATAGCCCACAAATCCCAATCCTATGGGGCCATAGGCGCTTACCTTATCTGCAAGGTACGAACCGTCGGCCTGTCGTGAGAAGCGAAGTTGAGCCTTGCCATTGCCCTGGTTCACCTGTGCGTTTTCGGCAAGGGGGTAAATAAATACCTTCTCCAAGATTGGATTGGTCCCATCCCTTACCTCCAGTCCGTAAAGCAACGGGTTGGTCGGTTTTTCGGAAATACTGCTCCTGATTTCGAAGTGGAGGTGAGGCCCCGAAGACCCTCCCGTGTTGCCACTATAGGCGATAAGGCCGCCCTTTTCAACTTTGAGGGAGCCAAGATCGGGAAATACTTCCAATTCATAGGATTGCTTGTCATATTGAAGTTTTTTGACGTAGGCTTCCAGTTCCGGGGAGAATTTTTGAAGGTGCCCATAAACCGAGGTATATCCGTTGGGATGTGCGATATACAATACTTTGCCATAGCCCCAATGTGCTATTTTGATGCGAGTGACCATGCCATCGGCAATGGCATAAATAGGCAAACCTTCCCTTTGTTGTGTTTTGATGTCGATTCCAGAATGGAAGTGGTTCGATCTCAGTTCGCCAAAAGTTCCGGCAAGCACCAGAGGAATGTCCAAAGGTGATCTGAATACGTCTATGGGATAATCTTCCTGACCACGAACCAATATTGAACCAATAAGCAGAAAAGCAATGACAATGTTCTTCATAGTAAAATAGCGAACCTGATTTTTAAGTGCCGATCACTTTACTTGGTGGATGGCCAAAGTGAAATCCATTTTCCGATTGTTAACGTTCCCAGAAAAAAGGATAAATTTAAACAGACGATGGCAATTATTGGCTTTGATTGGCCAAAACCTTTAAAATAATTGTTGATAGGCCACACAAACATCGGAATATCGGGGTTTAAAGTAATACTTCAAGAAAATTGCCAAAAGAATTGCTAAGTCTGAGCAGGTATGTTAACTTTGTGTAAAGGGTATTGAATTTCGTTTATGAGCGAATTGGTTCAAATTGTTGATTCTCTGGAAAACAAAATTAGCAAGATGCTGCACAAGTTAGACATGTTGCATCTCGCGAATCAAAGGTTGGAAAAGGAACTGGTTTCCATCAAAAGTGAAAAGGAAACCGTGAACACCTCCGTATCGGAATGGGAAGAGAAATACAACGCGCTCAAACTCGCAAATTCAATGCTAGGCAGTAATACCAATAAAACAGAAGCGAAGCTAAAGATAAACACATTGATCAGGGAATTGGACCATTGTATCGGCCAACTTTCTGAATAATTGTCTTAAATAGTATGTCGGAAAAGCTCAAAATCAAGCTTTCTATTGCAGATAGGGTGTATCCCTTAACGATAGATCCAGGCCAAGAAGAAGGACTGAGAAAAGCAGCGAAAAATATTGAGCAACTGGCAAAAAAGTTCGAACAAAGCTATGCCGTTCGCGATAAGCAGGATGTGCTGGCCATGTGCGCCCTTCAATTTGCATCAAAAATTGAACAAAAAAGCATCGAACAAACGGAAGGATCCAGTGAGGCCCTAGAGCGCTTGAAGGCGCTTGACCAACTGGTGAACACCAAGCTGAGCATAAAGTAAGTTCTTTAACATATATCAAAGTTACTGCCCATATTGGTAATATCTTTTGACAAACTCAACGTTAATTAGTTTAAAAGGGTGAGTTTAGGTCGTAAAAGCATGCCTTGCTTGTACAAGGATCCTTGATCGGTCTGTTAGCCCTAAACCTGTTCATAGGAGTTTGTGCAAAACTTCGCCAATGTGGGCTTTTTTTTTAACCAATACTCTCAAACAAATGGATTATACACTCATGATCATAGCGGCAATAGCAGGTTTGGCAATAGGCTTTGCGATCGCTAAATTTATGGAGAAGGGCAAAGCCTCAAGAACCATAGCAAATGCCAAAAAGGAAGCGGATAGCCTGCTCAGCAGCGCCAAAGTGGAAGGTGAAAATATAAAAAAAGACAAAATATTTCAAGCGAAGGAAAAGTTTTTGGAATTGAAGGCCGAACACGAGAAGGTGATTATCAACAAAGACAAAAAAATCAACGAGGCCGAAAAACGTATACGTGATAAAGAGTCTCAGGTGAGCAGCGAGCTGTCCAAAAGCAAAATATTGAACGAGGAACTTCAAAGCAAGATAAAGGACACGGAACACCGCAACGAATTCCTTGATAAAAAACAGGCCGAACTCGAAAAGCTTCACAAAAACCAAGTGCAGCAGTTGGAGGTCATTTCCGGTCTTTCCGCAGACGATGCGAAAAGCCAATTGATGGAATCCCTAAAAGAAACAGCGCGCAACGATGCGATGTCATACATCCAAAATACCGTTGAGGAAGCCAAGTTGACGGCCGAACAGGAGGCCAGGAAAATAGTCATCAATACCATTCAGCGCATCGGGACAGAAGAAGCCGTTGAGAACTGTGTTTCTGTTTTCAATCTTGAATCGGACGATGTTAAAGGGCGAATCATAGGTCGTGAAGGAAGAAACATCAGGGCCTTGGAGGCGGCAACCGGCGTGGAAATCATCGTGGATGATACCCCCGAGGCGATCATTCTGTCTTGTTTTGATTCGGTACGCAGGGAAGTGGCACGTTTATCGCTGCATAAATTGGTGACCGACGGCAGGATTCACCCCGCCAGGATCGAAGAAATCGTAAAGAAGACCGAAAAACAGATTGAACAGGAGATCGTGGAAGTGGGCAAGCGAACGGTCATCGACCTTGGGATTCACGGCTTGCATCCTGAATTGATCAGGGCAGTAGGACGCATGAAATATCGCTCATCCTATGGCCAAAACCTTTTACAGCATTCCAGGGAAGTGGCGAAACTATGCGGCGTGATGGCCGCAGAATTGGGATTGAACCCAAAACTTGCCAAACGGGCGGGCTTGCTGCACGATATCGGAAAAGTACCCAATACCGAGGCAGAAATCGAAACACCACATGCCATACTCGGCATGCAATGGGCCGAGAAATATGGAGAAAAGCCCGATGTATGCAATGCGATCGGTGCCCACCACGACGAGATAGAAATGAAAACCCTGATATCGCCGATTGTACAGGTCTGCGATGCGATCAGTGGTGCAAGGCCGGGGGCTAGGCGACAAGTCCTGGACTCCTATATACAAAGGCTCAAAGATCTGGAAGATATCGCTTTTGGATTCGGTGGCGTTCAGAAGGCCTATGCCATACAGGCTGGAAGGGAACTGCGTGTCATAGTGGAAAGTGAAAAAGTGAGCGATGACAAGGCAGCCGAACTATCGTTCGAAATCTCCCAAAAAATTCAAACCGATATGACCTATCCAGGTCAGGTCAAGGTTACCGTGATCAGGGAAACCAGAGCGGTCAACGTGGCCAAATAACTTTGGTAAGATACCAATGGATTAGGGGCGGTTTAACCGCCCCTTTCTTATTTGGGGAGCAATCCCAACAATCTTGCCATATTCGCATTTCCCATTTAGGAAGCCATCAAACCAACACGTTTTCCGATTGCGAATCGATACAAAAAATCGCTGAAATTCGCGAGGCCTTCACCAGATCGATCATCTCGGCGGTTTGCATGCCTTGATTCGCACTGAAGATATTGATATCGGTGCTCCTGTACTTTTTGGTGTTTTCCAGCAAATCGCCTTCCGTTATATTGATGAGGGTGTTTTTTGGGAAGCGGACCATGGTTCTCAAATCCTCGATGTCGTCATCGGTAAAGATTAGTTCAGGATTGTTGTTCACCACATGGGCTTCGATCGTCCCTTTCCAGTTCTTGCAGATGAGCAAGGCCAAAAGGGTACCCAGGTCATTGTTCCCTATGTTGAACGTTTCTTTCCAATTGACGGGGATATCAGTCAACCACAAATTGATATTCTGTTCAATGGCCAAACTGGCCGTAGAAAAGGGGATGAAGATGATTACTCCAAAATCGTTCTTTTCGGCGTCCGATCTTAACCGGTCATAAAAGGTATTCTGGGCATTGGCCGAATCGATACTAACGAAGATGACATTGGGTTTAAAGAATGCCGCGTTCAACGACTGCATGCTTATTTTAACGGTGGTATTGAATTCCGTGCCATCCACGAAGGCATAGGACACCGAAATACGGCTTTCCCTGAACTTTTTGATCGCGTTTTTCAAAAATTGCTCATTGTCTCTCTGTTCTTGTCGGTTTTCATTGATCAATGCTAGGATCTTCACCGAACCTTTGGGATGTACAATGGAGTGTATCAATTTATAGGCGCCCCTGATTTCTTTGGGCATTTGCATGGGAATCAAGAGGTTAGGTCTCCAAGAACGCACCTCCTTTTCAGGGCTTAAACTGCTCGATTTTTTGGTTGCCCATTCGGCAAGGGCGGTAAAAAGGCCACTGCGCGAATCCCCAACCTCCGATTTTAAATTGAGTTTTACCAGATAAAAGTAAAAAACAAAGATAAAGATGAGCGAAAACAGGGCAACGATCACGTTGATGACAAACATGATGGCAATAGATCCGAAGGCCCCTAAGGCCGGTACCAGGAGCGATATTTTTAAGGTGGGCCGATAGCTGGGCAAACCCAAGGACTGTTCCAACAAAACCACGATGTTGATCATCGCATAGGTGATCATAAAAAACATGGTGAGGATCGGGGCGATGGTATTGAGGTTGCGCAGCGAAATGCCGATAAAAACAACAATGGCCGTAAAATACATCGCATGCAGTGGTTCGCCCCGGGCAGAAAGTTTGGCCAAAGCCGGACTCTTTGGCAGGATGCCTTTTTCCGCCAAGGCAAGCATGATCCTTGGTGCCCCGATAAAGGATCCCAATGCCGAGGAAAGGGTGGCGCCCAATAGACCTGCGATGACCAAAGGTCCGTAGAGCGCTTTTTCGATGAACAGATTATAGTTTTTCGTCATTTCCTCCGGAGTGGCGATCAGGGAAACCACAAAGATCAGGCTGATGTAGATCAATGCGGTGATGATTACGGCGGAAATGGTTCCTAGCGGAATACTCTTCCGTGGACTCGTAAGATCGCCCGACATGTTCGCACCGGCCATCACTCCCGTTACGGCGGGAAAGAATACGGCGAAGACCACCCAAAATGAAGTGCCACTAAAATTATTCTCAATGGAACCTGGATATTTGCCGAACAATTCAAAATCATAATTTAGATCGTTCACGAAAAGAGAGCCATAAATCGATACCAAGGAAAGGACGATGACCCCTAGAATCACATATTGTATCTTAAAAGCAAAACTGGTACTGGTAAAGGCGATGGCCATTACCAATAAAAAGATGGCAATATCAACCACATAGGCATTCAGATCGGGAAATATCGAGGCCAAGCCCTCCCTAAAACCAAAAATATACATGGCCACGGCCAAGGCCTGGGCAATATAAAAAGGGATGCCTATGGCCCCGCCAATCTCCAATCCGAGCGATTTGGAAATGATGCTAAAAGCACCACCGGTACCGATCCTCACATTGGTGGTAATCGAAGACAGACTCAGTGCGGTGGTAAAAGTGATCGCTACGGAAAGCAAAATAATGGCCAGGGCCCCGATGATGCCTGCGTTGCCCACCACCCATGGTTGCCTGATGTACATGATGACGCCAAGGATGGTCAGCGTGGTGGGGGTAAAGACCCCGGCAAATGTTCCAAAAGTTTTTTTAGCCATTTTTATTCGATATCATGGGGTTAATATATATTCAAAATTCCATTTTGTCTTGTTCATATGGCATGTCCCGAGCTTGCCTATTTTTTACTTATCCATTTTCAACTTGCTACGCTTGGGTACTTTCCGATAGAACAAGGTTTCGTGGTATGGCTACTATTCCTCCCACATGGCCCAAGGTGGTCGGTAGGTCGGTTTTAGAAAATTCATGCCCTCGGTATCATTGGTAATGGTGCCTTTTTGGTCGTCCCATTGCAATTTTTTGCCCGTTCTATAGGCTATGTTTCCAAGATGGGCGACCAAGGCAGCGTTTCTGCCCATTTCAATGGTACAATTCGGATCAGTGCGGTTCATGATGCACTCATAAAAGTTCTTGGTATGGGCGTCGAGTCCGTTGCTGCTACTTGATCTGGGGGGCAACGGTTCGGTTAGGTATTTGCCGTTTTCCGATAAGGGAAGTACCTTCCAACTGGCCCTGTTGATGGCCAAGATGCCGTTCTCCCCTATAAAGGCGACCCCGGGCTCCCCGGATTCATCAAGATAGGGGGAAGTGCCCATGGCCATAAATTGCTCCCATATAAAGCTGAAGTCCCCAAAATCGTAAACCGTGGTCAAGGTGTCCGGTGTTTCTGCGGCATCTTTGGGGAAGGCCAATTTACCGCCGATGGCCACGACCGATTTTGGTGTGGTCGCGTTCATGCCAGCCAATACCATATCGATCATATGCACCCCCCAATCGGTCATGAGCCCTCCCGCATAGTCCCAGAAATAGCGGAAGGTACCATGAAAACGGTTTGGGTTGAAAGGGCGAGCGGGGGCAGGCCCCAACCATCGGTCATAATCAACGCCCACTGGGGCTTCCGTGTCGGGTACCACATCAAAACCGCGTCCATAGTTGACATCTGCCCAAGCTTTCACTTGTCGAATCTTGCCCAAGGTGCCGCTGTTCAGATATTCGAGGGCCGATGCCCAATGCGGATCGCTTCGCTGCCATTGTCCTACCTGCACCACCCGGTTATATTTGCGGGCGGCCCTTACCATTAAATCCGCTTCGAAAATGCTGTTGGCAATGGGTTTTTCAACATATACATCCTTGCCCGCTGCACAGGCATCGATCATTTGGATACAATGCCAATGATCGGGGGTTCCGATGAATACGGCGGCCAAGTCCTTGACCTTCAAAAATTCCCGATGGTCGTTGAAAGTACTTGGTCGTCTGCTGGTTTCGGTCTCCAGTTCGTCTGCCCTCTTATTCAAAAGAATCGCATCCACATCACAAAGGGCAATGCATTCGGTCCCGGGGTTTTTGAGAAAAGATTTCAGGTCTGCCCATCCCATGCCGTGAACCCCGATCAGACCTACCTTTAGGGTTTTGTCGCGCCCTTTTTTTTGGGCTGCCGCCAACTGACCGATCGGCAGCGTTGTCGCCAGCGAGGCCGCACCTAAATTTTTGATGAAATTCCTTCGGTCTCCCATGATCTTTGTTTTGGTTTTTTGAATTTAAATATTGTTGATAAGGTACCCCCAAGTGCCAGCTAAGGGGCTACTTAAAGATAGTAAAATCAGTGTAGTTCCGATGGGTATCGCAGCATGTTTTAATGTACATGTCTTCTGATTGCAAGCATCAAAGCGAATCGAAATCATAAGATATGATAGAAAATGAAATAGGTCATTGCAAAATTGAATCCGGCATGACCCATGATGGCGCCGTGAATCGATCCCGATCGGGTTTTGCAGAAGAAAAATAAACGACTGGCCAGAAACATCAATAACATCCACAAAAGCCCCGGAATCCATAATATTTTCCATTCACCCATTTCAAAGACTACTCCAAAATGGGCCAAGTGCACCAAGGCAAAAGCCATACTGTCGATAATCGATGCCCCCCGATCTCCAAATTTCGTTACAAAACACTGATGGATCATGCCCCGATACAGAAGTTCTTCCCCGATCGGACTAAAGGTCATTCCAATAAAGGCAAGCATCAGAAAGTACTGCCAATGGCCCGGGCCTTTCAATTCCGTCAAGGGAATGCTGCCATAGGCTCTTGAGATGTACACGAACCAGTTGTTTAGGGTGTCCTGATAAAGGGCAAAACCTAAAACGAAAACAACGCCGCAACAGCAAGCACCCAATATAAAAGCGTAAAGCAGCCAACGGTATTTCGCTGGTCTTTGAATTCCGATCTTTTTTCTTCCGTTTTTGTTGAGCAAGACATACGGGGTAATCCACATGATCAAAAATATGGTCGAGATGAAATTGTAGTTGCCCGTGTAATTGGCATCCAGTACCAATAAGAATCTGGGAATCCCGAACATTATAATGAACCATAATCCCAAACCGAAATCAAAGCTCAATCCGTTTATTCGAAAACTTTTCATACCACATCAAGCCTTAGGAGATGCTTTTTTGGAGTTTAAACAGATCGGAATGGAAGTCCAAATCTTTTGTTCTTAATTTATCTTGATTCAAAAGGCATTGGTTTGCTTTTTGGTTGTTCACTTGTTTTCACTGGGATAGATCATTGGACGACCGGATCAATTGTGCTTTCAAATTTGGCCGTTCCATATTCTTGTCCAAGGGGAACATGGGCCTGTTGATTCTTTTATAGCCCAACCGCTCCAAATCCTGATCTACCCCGCCTGGGGTAGTGGCCATGATCCAATCGGCCCGCATATCGTAGAGTTCAGGTACCAAATACCCAATTTTGACGATGACGATATCGGTTTCCCTGGGATTGAGGCCCAAATTCGTAAAATCGGTTTCCCGGTGATAGGGCTTGCGTTTTTCGGTGACGATGACATTGATGCTCCCCACCTTGACCACCACCTCGATTTCGGCGTTGACATCGCCCTCCACGATGGCCATGATCGTTCCGGAAAGTTTCACAGGAGGGGCAAATCGATAATCTACCTCAGCGCCAACTAGGGCTTCAATAGGCGCACCTACCCCAGCTTTGAGGGCTTTTTCTACCAGATCGGGTCCGGGAATGGAAGCATAGATGACCGAAGGCCCCTTTTCAGATTTGAATTCTTTTCTGGACAGGATTTCCTTTAATGTCCATGTGACATCGCCTGCGCCTCCGGCGGTGGGATTGTCGCCCATATCACTGATAAAAAAAGGATGTTTTTTACTGGCCAAGGCCAGGTCGAGGCTTTGTTCCAAAGTTGCGGTCGGGGCAACGAATTCAAATTCGTCCCTTTTGGCCCAAAAGCTATTGGCAAGTTGTTCGGCTGTGGCCGTTACTTTGTCGCCATCATCGCCGGTGACCATTACCACGGCATGGTTGCGGGGTTCGTCTGCCCAAGCATAGCCTATCCAGATGGCAGCGTCCAGAATTCCTTCCTGCTTGGCCACGGGGCCTACTTGGGCATACAAGCCTTTGCCCGGCTCTATTCTCGTGCTCGTCTTTTCTCCGGGCAGCAAAATGGGTACGGGTATCCAGGCCTTGAACTTTGGTTTGCCCTTTCCACTTTCAAGTCGATCTAAAAGCAGATCAACGGCCCTTTTTTTAGATTCAATGGCGTCTTCGTGAGGGGCCATGCGATAACAGGTAATGAGATCGGTATGTTCGGCCAGTCGTTTCGAGACGTTTCCATGTAGGTCCATTGAAGTCGATATCATCGGCCCTTTACCGATGACTTCCCTGATTCGGGATATGAAGTCTCCTTCGGGATCATCCAACCCTACCACGCTCATGGCCCCGTGGATATCGAAGAAAAGACCATCGTAGGGCGCACCGTCCTTGAGCATTTTAAGTGTTTTTCCGACCAACGATTCATAGGCCTCCCGAGTTACGGTGCCCCCGGGAAGGGCGTGGGCGCGCAATGTTGGTGCCCAGTCTGCCCTTTTCCTGTCCAAGGAATCGGGAGCAAGGAAAGGATAAAAGGTGAAAACGGAATCGGCCACTTTTGCATGAAAGGCTTCCTCATGGGTCAGGGCAGGGGAAAAAGTACTTGACTCTATCGCAAGACCGGCTATGGCAATACGTGGCAATTTTTTGGTTTCCTGCGCTTGTTGCTGTGGATTGTTTTTGCAGCCGAGAAAAAGGACAAGGGCTGCCAGCACCATTTTTTGGATCATGGCCCGAATAATCATATATCGTATGTTTATTATGTCTTATCCTTCATCAGAACTTTCAACATCTTCTTCGGAAGCCTCATCTGCCGCCCTGTTCAGGCTATTCTCGGCAATGTTCAGTTTTTTCAGTTTTCCTTTCCAGGTTTCCAGATCTTCCCGATGCCTGTCAATTTTTTTGATCACTTCCTGCACGATAGGGTTGTCTTCCGAGCCGTTGGAAAAAAACTGAAGGTTGTTTTCGAGCTGTCTAATTTCGGCCTTGGTTTCATCCAGTTTTTTACGGATAAATTGCCTTTCATTCCCTAGGGCGCGCCCATGGTCGTCGGCTTTGGCCAATTGCTGTATTTTATTGCCATATTTCATCAACTCGGCCTCCTTTCTGCCGATATTCAATTTTTTGAATATGGCGTCCAGGATCTTATTGAACTTTTGATCGATGTTTTTGTCTTTGTAGGGTACCCTTCCGTAGGATTTCCATTCGGCAATAAAACCTTTCAATTGGGCGATATCCTTTTCCCGATCTCCGCTCAAAGCAAATTGGCGCAACCGCTCAAGGCCGGCATTCTTCTTTTCCAAGTTTTCAGCTTCCTGCTTATGGGCACTGTTTTTTAAGGAATGTAGCCGATCGAAATAGTGATTGCAGGCATTTTTGAATTCTTCCCAGAGCCGATCGGAAAATTTGCGTGGCACATGGCCAATTTTTTTCCATTCGTTCTGTATCCGTTTCATTTCCTGGGTGGCCATCTCCCAGTCTTCACTGTCTTTAAGTTCGTTCGCAAGGGCCAATAATGCCCTTTTTTGATCGAGGTTGTGCTGCTGTTCTTTTTTGAGGTTTTTGTAAAAGGTATTTTTCTTATGGTTGAATTTTCGGGTTGCCGCTTTAAAGGCACCCCAATTTTCCTCGTTGGCCCTTTGTGGCACTTTGCCGGCCTTGAAAAAGGAATCCCTTAGGTTGTTCACCAATTTGATCTGTTGCTGTAACGCCCTATGGTTGTTGGCCACCTCGGCCGCCAAAGCATCGATCTGCGCGATGATTTCATTCTTCTTCAATAAGTTCGCCTCGTAAACCTGCTCCAATTCCTTGAGCTGTTCTTGTCTTCTGAGGTGAAGGGCTTTGGTGGCATTGCTGAACCGTTCCCATATGGCGTCGCGGTGTTCCCTGTCGACTGGGCCAATTTCCTCCTTCCATATTTTATGCAATTCCTGAAGGTTGCGGAAGGCTTTTCCAAGGTCTTTTTCATCGACCAAGGCCTCGGCGCTTTCCACCAACTTCGTTTTTTCCTCCAAGTTGTGCTTGAAATCGAGGTCTCGAAGTTCCCTATTGAGCGACAGGAAGTCATAGAATATTTCGATATGGTGCTGGTAGGTACGCCAAACATCATTGTAATTGGCACGTGGTATCGGTCCCGCTTGTCGCCATCGCTCCTGTAACGATTTAAAACTATTGTAGGTGGTGTTGATATCTTCTTCCATATTCACCAGACCCTTGAGCTCATCGATGATCGACAAACGATTGGCCAGGTTTTCCTTAAGGCTTTTTTCCAGATTTTTATAATAATGGTCACGCTTTTCACGATAATCGGCATAGACTTCGTTGAACTGGCGTTTGGTGTTGGAATTGTACTTAAAATCAACTTCATTGCCGCCCGCGTTGACAAATTCCTCTTTTTTGCCTTCTATAAAATCCTGAAATTTAAGATCAAATTCATATTTGATGCCATCAACATGCCGTTTGATGGCCTGCACCTTCTCGTTTCGCACCAATCTTTGAAGTTCGCCCACCAAATTCTCCATGGGCATTGAATGGTAATCCAAAAGGGGGATGTGGTGGCGATTTTTGTTTTCATGATCTTCGGCATCCTCTGCATTCTCATCGTCTATCTCGGATTGAACTGCCTCATGGGTCTCTTCGTCTTGAGTCTTGATTTTTTCGCCATCGGTCGAAAGACTTGGTTGCAGCTCCTGTGCAGCCTTTTCCTCAATGGGGGCGTGTTCCTGTTCTTCTTTTCCCGGATCTGTTTTTTGTGATTCTTTTTTTACCAGCTTTTTTTTGGGCGCTTTCACCTTGGTGCCTTCCATCTCGTCCAAATTGTTGTCATGAAGATGCTCTTCCAGTCCAGAAACCAGATCGCGCTGCACACGTTTGTCCTTTTTCTTTTTCGACTCCTGTATTTCCTGATCTTTCTCTTCTGGCATTTCTCCAAGTTTTCCGGTTATCCCAATCATAAGGGAAGATAGTGACAACCCATCTAATGACAAAGTTAATGCAAAAGTCTTTTCCAATGGGTATTTCGAATGAAAAGGCCCATAACAATGGTCGACTGTTGTCTTTGTCGCAGCTGTTTTGAGGGGTGATTTGGTTATGTGAACAACTTTGTGCCTGTCCAGATTTCCCAGGCTTTCTCAGCCTGTAGCTCCAGCATTCTAAGTCCGTTGGTGATGGTTGCCCCGCGTATTTCCCCTTCTTTGAGGAAGGCAGATTTTTCCGGATTATAGATCAAATCGAACAACAAATGTTCAGGGCCAATGAATTCGTACGGGAGCGGAGGTTTGTCAAGAATATTTGGATAGGTGCCCAAGGGCGTACAGTTCACCAAAATCGGGTTTTCCTGAAGGATCGTTTTAGTCAAAGATCGATAGTCCAACTGCTGCGCATTCGGTGATCTCGAAACCCCTTGGTGTACTATCCCCAATTCGTCCAAAACGAAGGCCACGGCTTTCGATGCCCCACCAGTTCCTAGAATGAGCGACCGACTATGGTTTTTTTTCAGCAGGGGCTCCAAGGCTTTTCGAAAGCCGTACACGTCGGTGTTGTAACCTATGAGCGACTTCCCTACAATTTTTATCGTATTGACGGCCCCGATTTTTCGGGCATTGGCGTCCAATTCGTCCAAATAAGGTATAATGGCTTCCTTATACGGAATGGTTACGTTTAAACCGCAAATATCGGATTGGGTTTTTATCAATTCCGTAAAGGCATCGATTTGGGGAAGATCAAAGTTTTCATAGGAATGGTCATCCAACCCAAGGGTCTCAAATTTTTTGAGGAAATAGCCTCTGGAAAAGGAATACGAAATGTTCCTTCCCACCAAACCGTACCTAAATTTACTTTTTCCTGTTTTTGCCATACCAGTCCAATCCCAACAAGATAGTGATTCCCAAAATGATAAAAAATAATGCCCACCAGGTCTCCGAAGTGCCGAATTCAGGAAAATAGCGTTCATAATTTACAATGATCGCCCTGCCATTGGAATCGAGGAACAGCTGGCCCAGATGATCGGTCCTATAGATGGTCTTTTTCCAGGGCCACACCACCCCCAAAGAACCGGTTATGAAACCGATGATGGTGGCGGTCGTGATGTGTTTGTAGTGTTTCAACACATAGGTCAGGATATGTGACAGGGTTACCAGGCCGGTGGCCGAACCTGCCGTAAATACGGCCAAAATTTTAAGGGTATATAGTCTTTCCAGGTTGTTTATGAAACTAAAATCGCCCCGAATAATTTCCGCAAAGGTGTCGTAGAGGGCATTCACCGAATCGACCAGCAACAGTACGTAGTTCCCGAGCAAGATCAGAATAAAGGAACCTGATAATCCGGGTAAGGTCATGCCCGAAACACTGATCATGCCACATAAAAAGATAAATAACAAATTGTCGTTTTCCTTGGCCGGACTCAAAAAACTGATCGAAATGCCTACGATCAAGCCGATCAGGCCTGCCGTAATGGTTTTTTTGTTCCAGTGTTTGAAATCCTTGGCAATGTAATAGATGGAACCCAGGATCATTCCGAAGAAAGCGGCCCAGACGAAGAGTTCTTTCCGCTCCAAAAAATAGTCCAAAATTTTGGAAATACTGAAGTAACTGACCAACATGCCGAAGATCAATAGGCTTAAGAAAGTGCCGTTGACATATCGATAAAAGCTTTTGAAACGACCATTGATGAGCAGTCGTAATGCCTTGATGTTGATTTTTTGAAGCGAGTAGATGAATTCAACATAAAAACCGCCTACAAATGCCACAATACCCCCAGATACGCCGGGCACCTTGTTGGCAGCCCCCATACAAAGTCCCTTGATCACCAGAAAAAATTTATCCAAAAAAGATCTTGTTTCGTACATGAGGCAGGATCATTATTTTTTAGCGGCGAGTTTTTCGAGCAAAAGAATAAGCAGGAACCCAACCAAGGCGGCCATGAGGGCGAACCAAAGTTGGTTTTCCCCTTCATAGGCAAAGGGGGAGATGTTCTGTTCTTTCACGGTAATAATCTTGTCACCGAACATGCGCGTCTCCAATACTTCCTTCCAAGGCCATATTTTTGGCAATGAGCCCAGAATAAAGCCGGTAAGTATGGCAAGCGTAATATTTTTATAATTACTGAACATCCATTTGAGCAATTTGGCAAAACTGAGCAGACCGAACACCGCACCCAATCCCACGGTGACGATTACTTTCAGATCAACCTCATGTACCGCATCAAGAATGGTCTTGTACGACCCAAGCAGTACGAGGATGAACGCACCGGAAATGCCCGGGAGTATCATGGCACAAACGGCCAAGGCACCGCACATAAACAAATAGGGCAGCCCAGCAATATTGTCGCTCGGGGGCAGTATGGTGATGAAATATGCGATGGCAGCCCCCATAAAAAGCATGAGGAAAGTGGCCGGCCGCCATTGCTCTATTTCCTTTCCGACAAAAAGAATGCTGGCGACCACGAGCCCAAAAAAGAAGGACCACAATAAGATAGGTTCATTTTCCAAAAGCCAACTCACCAAAGCGGCAAGTGAGAACAGACTGATGAAGATGCCCAAGAAAAGTGCTACCAAAAAGTTGCCGTTCAACTGGTGCCAACTTGCCTTTAATCCGTCGCGTTTCCAGGTCGCGATAAGGGATAGGTTTACATTGTTGATCGAAGTGATCAGTTCTTCATAAATACCGGAAATAAAGGCAATGGTCCCACCAGAGACCCCCGGAACCACATCGGCAGCACCCATGGCCATTCCTTTCAAGGTGATCACTGCATAATGTAACAGGTTGCGTTCTTTCATAAAATATAGACCATTTTAATTGGGGCATTTCCATACAATGCTTCAAAAATAACAATTCCCTTTCAAGCATTTCGGCCTTAGGAACCAACCTTATGGAATCGGCACGGGCTCCCTGTTTTTGGCCAATACAAATATGGACAAATACGGGGAAGCGCCCAAGATGGAATAGATAAAATTAACTTAATTATCGAGGTGTTTTTTTGGAAGCTGAAACCAGTTCCAAAACCCAATCGAGTTGGCTGAATTGAGGAAACGCTGCGGTGAAGAGCGGAAGTTGTTTAAGGTCTTGCCTAAGGGCATCCATTAAACTTATACGGCCATTGATCTTGTCTCCCTTCAACAGATAATATCCCGCCCTCTTATAAAGGATTTCAACGCGCTCCGGAAAGAATTCTTGGCACTGTGACAAGATACTCAGGGCAGTATCCAAATTATTGTCCAATTTCGAAACTTCCGCCCAACTGAACCAGGTGTCCAATTCATAATTGCCCATGTCGATGGCGTGTTTATAGGCAAAATCGGCATTGTCGAAATCGCGCAAAGCCACATGGATCTTCCCGCATTTCTTCCAATAGTCTGGATTGTCGCCATCTATGTTGAGGGCTTTGTTGATGTAGTGGAGTGCCTTTTTATAATCGCCTTTTTTGTAATAGAATTCGGTGATCATCAACCATCCCTTATCCAGTAGCGGATCTTCGTGCACCGTTTTGTAATAATGGTATTTGGCCATCTCCAGGTTGCCCAATTTCTCGTAGCACCGTCCAATTCGTAAATAGGCATGCGAAGTGGGGTCTTCAAGTTTCAAGGTGGTTTCATAGTTCTCTATGGCCGCTTCATATTTGGCCAATTTTTCGAGAACCTTCCCTTTTTCGAAATAGGCACCCATAAAACCATCATCCGAAATAATGGCAAAATCGAAGGCGGCCAAGGCTTCCGGAAACATTTTTTTGGTATAGTATTGCTTGCCCAGTTGGTGCCAAGCTACTTCGCAGTATGGGTTTCTTTCTAGGTAGTCGTTCAGATAGGTAATCGCTCCTTCATAATCTTCCAAAAACTCGAAACAGTATACCACATTGTAAAGGGCCGAATAATCCTGTTCGTCAAAGGCCACGCATTTCATGAAATTTTCCTTTGCCCGCATAAAATCGTCCATGAACAGATATTCCATCCCCAACAAGGAGTGTATGTCAAAGGTGTCGTCGGTCAAAGTAAGGGCTTTCTGAAGCAGATCGACCGCCGCTTCATGATTGTCTTTTTTGGAAAAGATGTTGGCCCTTTGAATGAAGATTTCCTCATTATTGCCGTCGAGTACCTGAAGTTCATCGAGCATTCGTTCGGCCAATTCCAGATTGTTTTCGAACACCAGCACCTCCACATCCAATAATTTGAGCTCTACAGAAGCAGGGTGCTGCTGTAAACCTATTTTAATTGCTTTTTTGGCCAGGGCTATTTTTCCATGATTGAGATAGTGGTGGATGATTTCCTCAAAGTCCTCAGCATCAAAGAAATAGACGTCATCGGTCTTGAGCATGGATTCGAACTTGGTAATTGACTGGCTTGGTCTTTCCTCAGATTCTAATGCCATAGGAACGTATTGGTTAAACTATGGTTTTAAAAATAGTCTTTTGATCCTACCTACAATTCGCGGATTAGGCTATATTATTAACAAATTAGTTAACACTTTATTGTTTGTAGTCCGATAAAGCCTGTAGCAGCAGCCTACAGCCCTTTTCAATTTCTTCTTCAGTTATGGTGAGTGGCGGTGATATTCTGATGGCTTTGGGTTCAAAAAGCAGCCAGAAGAGAATCAACCCCCTTTTTGCACATTCCAGGACCAGATAATCGGCGATCTTGGCATCTTCCATCAGGAGTGCCAACATAAGGCCCTTACCGCGTATTTCAGTGATCAGGGGATGTACGAGCAATTTTCTAAACAATTTTTCTTTTTCCAGGGTTGCCGGGATCAGATCGGATTCGGTGAGTTCCCTTAGGGTGGCCAGACTTGCCGCCGCAATCACCGGATTTCCGCCAAAAGTGGTGATATGGCCCAATTTTGGACTGGTTTGCAGGCTTGCCATCATTTTATGTGAAGCGGTAAAGGCACCGACCGGCAGCCCTGAGGCCATTCCCTTGCCCATCACCAAAATATCGGGAACGCATTGGTAATGTTCAAAAGCGAACAATTTTCCGGTACGCCCGAAACCGGGCTGTATTTCGTCCAAAATCAAAAGCGCGCCGACTTCATCGCAGCGCTCTCTTACTTTTTTCAGGTAGTCGTTCTCGGGAAGGATAAAACCCGCGCCGCCTTGAATGGTTTCCAGCAATACTGCCGCTGTTTTCTCGGTGATCTGTGCGATGGCCCTTAAATCATTGAACTTGATAAAGCGTACATCGGGCAACAAAGGCCTAAAAATGCTTTTTCGGGCTTCGTATCCCATGACGCTCAAACTGCCCATGGTACTGCCGTGATAGGCCAGCTCAGCGGATACGATTTCGGTACGTCCGGTGAATCTTCGGGCCAGTTTTAAGGCCCCTTCGATAGCCTCCGTCCCGGAATTCACCAAATAGGTGGTTTCCAGGGGAGGGGGCAGGAGGGATGCCAGCAACTTTGCATAGGCTACGGCTGGTTGTTGGATGTATTCCCCATACACCATCACGTGCATATATTTTGCGGTCTGTTCATTGATGGCCGCCACCACTTTGGGATGGCAATGCCCCAAACTACAGGCGGAAACGCCCGCTACGAAGTCGAGATGGGCATTGCCCTCAAGATCATAGATGAAACTGCCCGAGGCTCGTGAAATTTCCATGGCCAAGGGATGTGGAGTGGTCTGTGCCTGGTATGTAAAAAAGTCCTCCTTCATGATCAGGGTAGCTTGTTGGCCTTGACCTTTTCAACTTTCGGCCGTAATCCCGCAGTACTTTCCTTCTTGGCTGGGGCTGTGGAAGTATTCGGTCCGGTTTTACCGCTCGGAATATTGTTCACAGGATCGGTCGCATTTTTATCGCGTTCCTCTTCTGCCGCATCCATATCAATGGGGTTGTCGATACCTTTTATGACCACAAGTTCGATATTGTTGTCATCTTCATCGAAGATATCCTCCTTGGTCAAAATACGTTCGTCGCCCCGCCAGATAAATCCCTGGAGGATCCTGCTATTTTCTGGTAGATCCTTTTCAGGAAAAATATCCCCATCTGGATTGGTAAAAAAGGTAAGGTCTTCCACATCGTTGTTGGCCATGGTGATCCGAATGCTACTGCAAATTGTTTTGTCAATGCCCAACAGTTCGTCATCATCGTTGTACATATAGTAAATTACCTCGGTATTCTTGACCAGATCGATAATCTTAAGTTCATTGTCGACAAATTGGCCAAAAAGGTCCTTCCCTTTGGCTTGGTTGAACCCGATTTTGCCGATGGTGTCCTGGGAGATGATGAAGGCATTGTCGAGTACTTTCAACGAATCGAGTTTTTCGGTCTTCAGGTTCGAGATCAGGTGGATGCTATCCCCTGTCATTTGGTTCTCCCCGTTCCACAAAATAGGGTTCCGGATCAGCTGGGTCACCCCTGTTCGCTGCTCCGAATGGATGGAATCACATTTGCCGCTGAGGTCGGTCTTATAGAATTTTGCATTACGAAAAGCCCGTAAAATGCGATGCTCGGGTATTCCGGTGACCATTAAGGTGTCGCCGTGCATATATAGTGAATCTTGCTCCACTAGGCTTACCGAGACGGCCCTTTTGGTGGCGAAGACGGAGTCTTTTGCCTTGAACACTTCGGCATAATGCGCCCTGATGATCCCTTTGTTGATGGTATCGGTTACCTTGATATTGTTTGTGGCGGAGGCGAACTCCCTGGCCTTGTCAAAAAACACGCTGTCGCCTTCGATGATGCGGTTGTTATAATCGATCCTGGTGTTTTTGATGCCATAGCCACTTTCGATCTTTGTATCGTAAAATCCCCTTTCACAATAGAGCTTATAGGTGTCCCCGGTGATCGTTGAGGGCCCGTACATGTAAGCATTCTTTGAACTGGTGTAGTAATCGAGCTGTTCCGAATCAACCATATATTCGGGGTTTTGGATATGAACGTCATCCAAAAATTGATACTTTTCAATTTCCATGAAATACCTTCCGATCTCACTTGTCAGGGTATTGGAGGAGTCGATGATGGTGCCGAAATCGCGATAGTACGATTCCTGTTTTTCACGATCAAAGTATAGCGTATCGGTGGTGAGCGTCATCGCATTGTTCTTTAAGATAACCTGCTCATAGGCTTTGGCCAATTTGGTATTTCCATCATAGTCTATCTTTCCGCCTGTCAGCTGTACCGAATCGCCTTGTTGCAGACGGATGTTTCCTATGGCCCGCAATCTGTTTTCGCGCTGATAGTAGATGGCGATATCGCACCATAGGTCTGCCCCTTGATGCTCGAACTGCACCTGGCGGTCATCTTTGCTGAAAATGGACGCTCCAGGAAATTGGACCTCATCTTTGGTAAAATTTGCCCCGTAGACGATGTTGATCTGTTTACGCTCCGGTTCGGGCTTTTGGGCAAAAGCGGTCTGGAGGAACCCAAGAATGAATAACAAGTGGAAATACCGGTGCAAATCGCTCAATTTTTTCCCAAAAATAGGATTTTTTGGGCGAGGCTTAATCCCATTGGCATAGTTTTGGCAAAATGAAGGGCAGCGTTCTTCTGGTAAGGCTTACATTGGCCCTTATGGCACCATTTTCATAAGACCCCGCACATAGCCCACCGATTCGGCCAAGCCGTATATCGCATGGTCGCCATCTTTCTCATATTCAATGCCTATCACGCCCTGATAATCAATTTCTTTCAAGGCACTTAAAATACTTGGAATATCCATTTTTCCCCTGCCTATTTCGAGGTTTTGGCCATCGGCCTCCTGTACATCGATGTCTTTGAGGTGCAGGTCGAAAAGGCGGTCGCGGTACTTTTTAATTTCAGTGGCGGGATCTAATTGGAGCCGAAAGGTGTGGCCGGTATCGATACAAAGCCCTATACGGTTATCGAGGGTCTTAATTTTTTCAAATACGCTTTGGGGGGATGGAAAAATGGCATCTTCGGGCCCATGGTTGTGTATGGCCAATTTGATGTCGGTTTCCTTTACTTTTTGCTCGATAAGGGGCAACAATTGATGGTCGGGGGCCCCTATGATCATTTTTAGACCGGCTGCTTTTGCATAGTGGAAGTAGGTGTCAACGTCTTCCGGTGTTTTCATATAGATGACCCCACCACCGTAGAGGTTGATGCCACGTGCCTTTACCTTTTCGCTGATATAACGAAGCTCCGCGTCTGTCGATTCATAGGGCAAATGGAAACTCTTGAAGGCGACATCTTTCAGGTTCAATCTTTGCATGATTTCCAAGACTTCGTCAAGGCTGTATTTTCTAAGGGTGTAGGAAGCCAGCCCCAGCGTGAGATGGTCTGCTTCGTCAACAGGGCCTTCCATCGGTCCCAGTGCCTTGAAAGAGGCGGTGCCGGCGGCCACGGCCCCCAGTGCAATGGACTTGATAAAGTGATTTCTGTTCATTATCATAGAGTGCTTTTTTTTGGAGCAATTACCTTTTATAGTTTCCTTTTTGTCCTATACCAATTTCCATGTTTTTCGCGGTTTTCGGGACAGCATTTTGTTGGCTTCCGCATCTCCGATAAATTTTTCTTTGATCGGGTCCCAATCCAATTTTCTGCCCAATCGCCATGAGATCAGGCCCAAGTGCATGGGCAAGGTCATCGTTCTTGCGTACTGCAGGTTCGATTCGGCTGGCTTGCGCGATTTGACACTGTCCACAAAGTTCTGCTGGTGTCCGGGTGACCTTACGATGGTCCTGGGCACCTCCTCAATATCGTTCAGCGTTTCCCCGTTGATGGTGATCGACCTGGTTTCGTAGTCACAGATCAGGGTGCCCCTGTCCCCTTCAAAATAGGCACCAATGCCACGTTCCGCCGCCCCGGGAACCTTGGGCGGGTCGGTGGTCCAGTAAATTTTAAGATCTTCGAACTCATAATCGACCTCGATCCATTTGGGCGTATCGGCGATGCCATCGGCCTTTTCACCACGAGCGACCACCGTTTTAAGGCCTTTGGGCTGAAGCGCCCAGAAAGCCACATCAGCGATATGGCACCAAAAATCCGCGAAGATGCCTCCGGAATAATCCAGAAAATAGCGGTAGTTGATATGGCATTTTTCAGGAATGTAATCGACAAAAGGCGCCGTTCCCAACCACATATCCCAATCAAGTGTTTTGGGCACGGGCTGAACTTTGGGATTTCCCAGATCGGGAGGGGTACCGGTCTTCCAGAGCCGAACCGTATGCACCTTGCCGATCATCCCGGATTGTAACAGTTCGATGACCCTGTGGTAATTATCGGTGGCATGGATCTGGGTTCCCAATTGAAAAATACGATTGTGTTTCTCCAGGTTCCGGAGCATCATCTGCCCTTCCTTCACGTCAAACGATAGCGGTTTTTCGCCATAAACATCCTTGCCGGCCTGAAAAGCGAGGGCCGCGATTTGGGCGTGCCAATGATCCGGGGTGGCACAGGTGATGGCATCGATATCATTGCGGTCGAGAATGCTGCGAAAATCTTTGTAACCCTCCACTTTTTTTCCGGGCTGTAGGGTTTCCATGGCCTTAAGGCTGCTGCCCAAGTGAAGTTCATCCAAATCGCAGAGCGCCACCACTTCCACTTCCGGCAGGGCCGAAAACCATTTCATATGGTTGTTCCCCATGCCCCCAACCCCGATATGGGCAATTCGAAGACGGTCGCTGGGGGCTACCTTGCCGTAGAGATTGGGCAATAAGGTGAGTCCAAGAAGGCCAAGACCACTTTTTTGTACGAATTCCCTACGGTTCTGATTTTTTGGTTTCATGATGGCTGGAATAAAATAGGGTTATTGTTTATATTGCTTTTCCTCGTATGTTCCTGAACGGTACCTTATCGCCATGGCCCTGATTCCCGATTCAATACTTTAATCTTGATTTCAACCCCGGTCAGGCAATGATTCCCAACGGCTTGGTTTCTTGCCAATTGCCCCTTGTGAAATCTGGAAATGCCTGGGGTGCACCGCCAGCGGCCACCGATTTTTCGCTCAAGGGCGCCACGGCGCTCCAATAGCAGCCTTCATATACATTCTGATCTAGAGGCTGGCCATTTTGCAAACATTCCACGATTCTGTACATCATCATCCCGTCCATTCCGCCATGGCCGCTTTCCTTGGTTTTTTCATTGAGCCGTTTATAAAGGGGATGGTCGTATTTTTCATAAAGCACTGCCAACTGTTCCCCCTGTACCCAGCTATGATGGTCTTCGGTCACCCCTTTAACCCCGCCTTCAAGGGCAACCCTTGTGGGAAACCCGGCTAGAATGCCTTTGGTGCCCTGAATTAGGTTGAGACGGGTATAGGGCCTCGGACTGGTTTCATCCCATTGTACCATGATGGTACGGCCCAAAACCGTTTTGATGATCGATGTATTGAGATCTCCGCCCTTATATTGAAGCTGGTTCCACTTGTGATCCGATGGATAGTTTTTTTCAGCGTATGCTTTTCTGCCCAGAGCGGGCGTGGAAAATGAAACGATACTGCCGAAATTATCATCCTTTCGGGCCAGGTTCATATATTGGGCCACCGGCCCGAGCCCATGGGTAGGATAAAGATTTCCATTTCTTTGGGCATAATGATAGGTTCGCCAAGAGCCCGTACCCCGCTCCTGATCGTCCATTTGCCCCCTCAGCTCATGGATATAGGCGGCCTCCCCATGTAACAAATCCCCTATGACCCCTTGGCGTACCATGTTCAAAAACATCAATTCGTCACGGTCATAGTTTACGTTTTCCATCATCATACAATGCTTGCGGGTTACCTCCGAGGCATCTATAATGGCCCACATTTCTTCCAGAGTAACGGCAATGGGCACCTCCACAAGGGCATGTGCCCCTTTTTTCATGGTTTCGATCGCCATCGGCGCATGGTTTTTCCAATTGGTGGCAATAAAGACCACATCTGGCTTTACCTCTTCCAGCATGGCTTTCCATCGATGCTCATCCCCATGGTAAAGGGCTATTTTTTTATGGCGCCGATCTGCCCCGATTTCAGTGGCAACCTTTTCCCATTTTTTGACATTGTCTTCATAAAGGTCGCTGATGGCAACGATTTCGGTACCGGGCAAGCTGCCAAAAAATTTGAGGTGACCGCCTCCCCTTGAGCCGACGCCTATGAAGGCTGCTCTGATCGTTTCCAGTTTTGGCGCGGCGTATCCGCCCATGTATTGTTGGGTGATCGGCCGTGACATTGGGGCACTGGCAGCTTGCGCGACAACGGGTCCCATGCCGATTGCGGCAGTGGCCAGCGTGGTTTTTCGGATAAAGTTTCTCCGGTCTATATTTTTCATTCGAACAATATTAAGGTGCAATTCCTTTCCTCCAACAGACCAAAACATGACAGATGCGTCAATCCGCACTTTGCTGTTGGCCAAATGATCGGGATTACGGTTTTATATACACGGTAAGATAGGAAAAATATGCAAACACGAATCATGTTCGCTTTGGTTGTACCGCTGTTTTTATGGGTTCAAAAACGGAATGGAAATAAGAAAGGGTTCAGCTTCAGAGGGAAGAACGGCCTACCGATTTCAAGAAAAATTTGAAATTTTCGGCGGTGGACAATTCTTGTCGAAGCAAATGCAGCGAGTTCACCGAAGCCCTATCGATGGATGGTCTGCGTGCGGTCAGGGCCTACCGAAACGATCTGTATCGGAACTTGAAGTTCTTTTTCAAGAAAATCGATATAAGCCTGAAGGGTTTTTGGAAATTCCGCAGTCGAGGACATCTTGGTCAGGTCTTTTGCCCAGCCATCCATTTCGGTATAAACGGGGGTCACGTTTTCAGGCTCGATATTAAAGGGAAGGTGTGTAATGGTTTCTCCTTTGTACTTGTAGGCGGTACAAACTTTCAATTTTTTAAACCCGCTGAGCACATCGCCCTTCATCATCATCAGGGAGGTGACCCCATTGATCTGCACGGCATATTTCAAGGCAACAAGATCAAGCCAGCCGCAGCGGCGGGGCCTCCCGGTGGTGGCCCCGAATTCATTACCGACACGGCCCATGGTCGCCCCATCCTCATCAAAAAGTTCGGTTGGAAAGGGGCCACTGCCCACCCTTGTGGCATAGGCTTTAAAGATGCCGAAAACCTTCCCAATCTGGGTTGGGGCAACCCCAAGTCCGGTACAGGCACCTGCAGCGGTGGTATTGCTCGAGGTCACATACGGATAGGTGCCGAAGTCGATGTCGAGCATCGATCCTTGGGCCCCTTCCGCCAATATTTTTTTGCCCGCTTTTTGGGCTTGATAAAGATATTCCTCACTGTCGATAAAGGTGAGTTTTTTAAGATCTTCGACCGCACTGAAGAAATCTGCCTCGAGTTCGCCCAAATCGTATTGCAGGTCCACATCGTAAAAGTCGATCATCGATTCGTGCTTGTCAGCCAGTGCCCGGTATTTATCCTGCCAATGGTCGAGTTCCAGATCACCGACCCGCATGCCGTTCCGTCCGGTCTTATCCATATAGGTGGGCCCTATACCTTTTAAGGTCGACCCGATCTTCGCCTTTCCCTTCGAAGCCTCGGAGGCGGCGTCCAACAAACGATGTGTGGGCAGAATCAAATGTGCTTTTCTGGAAATCAGGAGGGTACGCTTAAAATCGATTTTGAATTTCTGTAGATTGTTGATTTCCTTTTTAAAGATTACGGGATCGATCACCACCCCGTTCCCGACGATATTGATGGCGTTCTTGTGAAATATGCCCGATGGTATGGTATGCAACACGTGTTTGATGCCATCGAATTCTAGGGTATGTCCTGCGTTCGGCCCCCCTTGGAATCGGGCAATGATATCGTAATTATCGGTCAGTACGTCAACGATTTTTCCTTTTCCTTCGTCTCCCCATTGTAATCCTAGTAGTAAATCTACCGCCATTGTAAATTGCTGCTTATCGGTTAGTGTTGCGTTTTTTCTTCTTCTTTGTTGCGGGTGCCATAAAAATAGAGCGAGTGGTTGCTGATCTTGATATCGAACACCTCCTCGATGGTTTTTTTGATCGATTGGATACGGGGATCGCAAAATTCCATCACTTCCCCGGTATCGGTAAGAATAACATGGTCGTGCTGCCTGTCGAAATAGGACTTCTCATATTGTGCCTGATTTTTGCCGAATTGGTGCTTGCGTACCAATTTGCACTCCAACAACAATTCAATTGTATTGTACAGCGTGGCCCGGCTCACCCTATAGTTTTTGTTCTTCATATTGATATACAGTGATTCGATGTCGAAATGCTCCTCACTGTCATAAATTTCTTGGAGAATGGCGTAACGTTCGGGCGTTTTTCGATGTCCGTTATCCTCCAAAAAAGCGGTGAATACGTTCTTGACTATTTCCTGATTTTTGTTGAGTGCCATAAGTGGTTTTCCCTGCATCAATTCGCAAATGTACAGTTAAATTTTCATTCCAATTCCAAACCGATCTAAATGCGGGTCACTTTATCGATGCCATCGATTTGCTTCAGGTTGGTGATCAATTTTTTGAGGATGCTGTTGTTTTTGACCACCACAGTTATCCTTCCCGTAAAGGTGCCCCCGTCTGTGCTAAAGTTCAGATTGCGCATGTTCACGTGCATGTTGTCGGAAATTACTTCGGTGATTTCGCTGACGAGGCCCAGGTTATCGATGCCCGTGAGTTTGATCTCGGATTGGAATTCTTTTTGGGACGAATCGATCCACTTTGCACTGATAATGCGGTAGGCATAATTGCTCTGTAAGGAGATGGCATTCGGACAGTTTTTCGAATGCACCTTGATGCCTTCGGTAACGCTAACGAAACCGAAAACATCGTCCCCCGGTATCGGATTGCAGCACTGTGATAATTTGTACTCGAGTTTTTCCTCCTCCTTGCCAAATACCAACATATCGTATTTGGTGGTGATTTCGTCTTTGTCAATATCCTCTGGGACCGGGCTTTTCCTGATTTTATTTTTAAAGAAGCTGATAAAGGCATTGCTATAGGAAGATGCAAAATCCTTGATTTTTTGGTTGTCGATCGACCCGATACCTACCCTATAGAACAGGTCAAGACTGGTCTTGAGTTTGAAGAAAACCACCATCTTGTTGATGGTATCTTCGTTCAGGATGATTTTTTGTGACTTGAGCTTTCTCCTCAAGATTTCCTTGCCCTCGATGGCCACTGCCTTCTGCTCTTCCCGAAGGGAGGATTTGATTTTCGAGCGCGCCCTTGCCGTGGTGGCATAATCCAACCAGTTCTGGTTGGGTTTTGCCTGATCGGAAGTGATGATTTCCACTTGATCGCCGCTGTTCAAGGTAGTGCTCAGCGGCACCAATTTGCCGTTTACTTTGGCGCCCCGGGTGCGAATGCCCACCTCGGTATGGATGTTGAAGGCAAAATCCAAGGGGGTAGCCCCTTTGGGCAGTGATTTTAGCTCTCCTTTGGGGGTGAACACAAAAATTTCCTTGGCATAGAGGTTGAGTTTGAATTCCTCCACAAAATCGACCGCATTGGTCGTGGCATTCTCAAGGGCTTCCTGTAGCCTATTGAGCCATATCTCTATCCCCTGTTCTTTCTGTTCGCCGTGTTTGTACTTAAAATGTGCTGCATAGCCCTTTTCCGCAATTTCGTGCATGCGCTCACTGCGTATCTGTACCTCCACCCATTTCCCTTTGGGTCCCATGACGGTGATGTGCAAGGCTTCATAGCCCGTCGATTTCGGAGAGGATATCCAATCGCGCAATCGCACCGGGTTGGGTGTAAAATGATCCGTGACTATCGAATAAATCTTCCAGGCCAAAAATTTCTCGTTCTGTTTATCCGATTTGTAGATGATCCTGATGGCGAATTTGTCGTAAATCTCATCGAAGGTGACATTCTGGGCCTTCATTTTCCTACGCATCGAAAAGATCGACTTCATCCTGCCCTTGATGACATAATTGAGTTTTTCCTCGTCAAGAGAATTTTCGATGACCTTTTTAAAGGCATCGATATAGGCTTGCTGTTCTTCCTTCGATTCTTCGATTTTGCCCTGAATATCATTGTATACCTCTGGTTCGGTATACTTCAAACTGAGGTCTTCCAGCTCGGTCTTGATATTGTAAAGCCCTATTCTGTGTGCCAGAGGAGCATAGATGTACAGGGTTTCCGATGCCATCTGAACTTGCTTGTCCTCGGGCATGGCATCCATGGTGAGCATGTTGTGATAGCGGTCGGCAATTTTGATGATGATTACCCGAACATCATCGTGCAGGGTGAGCAACATTTTTCTGAAGTTCTCCGCTTGCTGGGAGATATTCATGTCTTTTTTAAGATGCGCGATCTTGGTGAGTCCGTCCACGATCCTGGCCACGGTTTCCCCGAACATGCGTTCAATATCGTCGAGGGTATAGTCGGTATCCTCGACCACGTCGTGCAATAGGGCGGAAGCAATCGATACGGCATCCAGGCCTATTTCGGAGGCGACGATCTTGGCCACAGCTATGGGATGAAAAATATAGGCCTCCCCCGATTTCCTTCGCTGGTCTTTGTGAGCATCCAGAGCAACCTCAAAGGCCGAGCGGATCAGTTTTTTGTCCTCGACCGAAAGGGTCTGGTAACTGATGCGCAGCAGTTCTTTGTATTGCTTCGCGATTTCCTTGTTCTCTATTTCGAGTGCGGCTTGTGTCATACTAAAATAAAAGTAGCATAATCTCTATGACTATACAACAAAAACTATGCCTTTAAATTCCGGATCCTTGCGATCAATGGTGGATGGGAATAGTGCATGAAAACATAGGCAGGATGGGGGGTAAGGTTGCTCAAATTGTTTTTGGAGAGCTTCTTGAGGGAGCTGATCAGGGGTAGGGCAGCATAGGTATTTTTTGCGTAGTCATCGGCCTGGTACTCAAACTTTCTTGAGAAATGGTTCATGACCAGTCCCGTGATTTCGGATATGGGGGAATAGAGGATCCCGAAACCGATCAAGGCCGCATGAAAACTGGGCTGGGAGACGCCAATGGCCATCGATACTTCCGGGTGGTTGACAAAAAGCGATAAGATGAAAAGGGTGAGCCCGGTGAGCAATATCGAGGCCGCAAGATTGAAAATGATATGCTTGCGTTTGTAATGCCCCACTTCATGGGCCAGTACCGCCACAATTTCCTCTTCATCGAGATCGTTGATCAGCGTATCGTAAAGGGTCACCCTTTTTTCCTTGCCGAAACCCGAAAAATAGGCATTGGCCTTGGTGGATCTTTTGGAGCCGTCGATGACGAAGATCTGGCTCAGTTCAAAACCTACCTTTTTGGCATATCCCTCGATCTTGCTTTTTAAACTGCCTTCTTCCAAAGGGGTTTGCCGATTGAAAATGGGCACGATCAATTTGCTGTAAAAAAGGTTCATGAATACCGTAAAGATCGATATCAAGGCCCATGCGTAGATCCAGAAATGGCTTCCGGCCCATTGGTAGAACCAAATTACCATGGTTAAGATCCCGCCGCCCAACACACCCAGCATGAACCATCCCTTTAATTTATCGACAAAAAACAGTTTTTTGGTGGTTTTGTTGAAGCCGAATTTTTCCTCGATCACAAAGGTGGAATAATAGGCAAACGGTAGGCTCAACAAATCGGAGCCGATCATTACGGTCCCAAAAAACAGCAATGCCATGAAAGTAGCGTTATCGGTGATACCCCTTATGATCTGGTCTACCCATTCAAAACCGCCAAACGTCAGAAATCCTATGGTGAGCAGTACCGAAAAGGTAGAGGATAGGATGCCAAACCGGTAGTTGGTTTTTTTATAGTCATAAGATTTTTGATGTTCCTTGGCATCAAATACATCGCTCAGTTCAATAGGTAGGGGGTCTTTGAAGCGTTTTGAATTAAGGTAGTTGAGATAGGTATCCAGTAAAAATTGAAATACCAGAATGAAAATGATGATATAGAACAAGTTATTCAAAAGCTATGGTATTTATTTTAAATTTTGATGTTTTGACCACCTCTATCGGCGATGCTTGTTGGGTTGGCAATCAGGCAAATCCGCGCTGCCTTTTCGCTTCAAAGATAAGGATTGCCGCGGAGACCGAAACGTTCATCGAATCGATTTCGCCCTGCATGGGAATAACAATGTTTTGGTCGGAGGCTTCGAGCCATGTATTTGAGAGTCCGGTCGATTCGGTGCCAACCACGATGGCCGAAGGCTTTTTGAAATCGACCTCGACGTAATTTTTGGAGGCGGACAGTGCCGCGCAGTAGATGGTTATCTCTTTGCGTTTGAGATAGGAAATGATGTCGCCCGTGCTGCCCAAGGCAATATTGTTTGTAAACAGGCAACCCACACTGGATCGGATGATATTGGGATTGTACAGATCGGTCTTGCCATTGGCGATGATCACCGCATCGAGCCCTGCCGCATCCGCTGTGCGCAACAAGGCGCCGATGTTGCCGGGTTTTTCAGGGGCTTCGGCGACCAAAATCAGAGGGTTCCGTTTGTTGAGCACCAAAGATTCCAGGTCATGGGTCTTGCAACGGCCAATGGCCACAATGCCACCCGTACTGTCACGGTAGGCCAATTTTTCATAGACTTCCTTGGTCACCGCTATAAGCTCGGGTTTTGGGGCAGTAGCACCCAAGAGTGTTTGTAAACCCTCGAGGGTCATCAAACCCTCATAAAACAATAGGGTTTCAATGGAATAACCAGCTTTGATGGCCAGTTGCAGCTCCTTGATCCCTTCCAACACAAATAACAGCGCCGATTTCCTTTCCCTTGATTTCTCCTGAAGCAAAAGGATTTTCTTCACCAGGGCGTTCTGGAGGCTGCTGATTTGTTTAATTTCGTGCATGGCAACAAAAGTAATCGATTCGGTAAACAATTTGATGTTTCCCCGACTGAATGCATACCCTTTAAAACAAACACATGAAAAGATTGGTTCCCCTTGTACTCCTGTTCTTGATAATGGCCTGTAAACCAGCTCCCAAATCGGAAACGCCCGTCATTTCAGCCAATAATGCGGAAAACACCAAACCTGAATTTCCCGATGAACTCACCGCGGTTTTTGATGCCCATGGGGGTTTGGCCCAATGGCGCGCCATGAAAACCCTGAATTTTGAAATTCCGGCCGGAGCGCGGGAAGCATCAGGGGAAATCCATACCATCGACCTCACTTCCAGAAAGGACAAGATCGTGATGGGCGACATCGAAATGGGCTTCGATGGCAAGGCGGTTTGGGCGTTGGATCTTCAGAACACCTATAAAGGCGATCCCATGTTCTATCATAATTTAATGTTCTATTTTTTCGCCATGCCCTTTGTGTTGGGGGACAATGGCATTTATTATGGCCCTACCGATCCCTTGGTTTTTGAAGGCAAGTCCTATCCGGGCTTACGGATCGGATATGGCGAGGGGGTGGGAACTTCGCCCAAGGACGAGTATTTTATCCATTATGATACCGACACCCGGCAAATGGCGTGGTTGGGGTATACGGTTACCTATAGGAGCGGCGAAAGATCCGATAATGTGAAATGGATACGTTACAACGATTGGTCGATGACCAACGGCCTGCTACTGCCCAAATCGATCACCTGGCACGATTATGAAGGCAGGAATGTCAAAGGGGCAAAAAGCACCACCCATTTCAACAATGTTGCCATCAGCGATCAAGCCATGCCCATAGATTTCTACGGGATGCCCATCAATGCCAAAATAGTCGAGAAACCCTAAGCGGGCGGGAAATTTTTGTAACTTGTATCATAATTGATGAAAGGGAATCTATGGAAATTTTGTTGTTTGGGATAGCTAAGGATATCGTTGGGAAATCCAAAATTCATTTTGAGGCAGGGGAGGCCCGGCCCACGTCGGTGGAACAGCTGAAGCAAAGCTTAAAAAGCGCCTATCCAGATTTGGGCCGATTGTCTTCGATCGCGGTGGCCGTGAACAGTGAGTATGCCGAGGATGACCAAGCCTTGAATCAAGGCGACGAAATCGCCATTATTCCACCTGTAAGTGGCGGCTGATGAATAAAGCAATCATAGAAATAGTCGATACCCTGGAGGTATCAAAGGTGTATGCCGAACTTTCCGATCCAGGCAGTGGCGGCATCTGTGTTTTTGTGGGCACGGTAAGGGAGTTGACCCATGGTGAAACGGTCGTTTCATTGGAATTTGAAACCTATAGGAACATGGCCATCAAGGAGATGGAAAAAATCGCGATGGAGGCCATTGAAAAATGGCAGCTGAACAAAGTGGTGATCCGCCATGCGATAGGGGCCAAAAAAGTGGAAGAGCCAGTAGTGGTGGTCGGGGCATCCGCACCACATAGGGATGCCTGTTTTGAAGCGTGCAGGTATTTGATCGATACCCTAAAGGAACGGGTTCCCATATGGAAAAAGGAATTCTTTAAAAATAAGACGGTTTGGGTTTCGGCCCATCCATAAAAATAGTATAAAGTGAAGAAACAACTCTCCCATATCGATACCGGCGGACAATTGAACATGGTCGATGTATCGCACAAATCGGTTAGCGAGCGAAGCGCCACTGCCATAGGGATTGTGGTCTTTCCCAAGACGGTATTCGAAACCTTGGCCGAAAAGGATTTTTTGGGTCCAAAAGGGAGTATTTTGCAAACCGCGATCATTGCGGGCATCCAGGGAGCGAAAAAAACCGCTGAACTGATTCCCTTATGCCACAGCCTGCGGCTATCGAAGATCCATATTGATATCAAACCCATGGAAAATGCCCTTGAAATCATCTGTTCGGTAAAGTGTAACGAACGCACCGGAGTGGAGATGGAAGCCTTGACAGGGGCCACTATCAGTGCCCTTACGCTATATGATATGTGCAAGGCACTTTCCCATGACATCAAGATCACCAACATTCAACTACAACAAAAAACGGGAGGAAAGCATGACTTCCAACGCTAAGCTATACGGTTTGGTCCTTTCTGGCGGCAGAAGCAGCAGAATGGGCACCGACAAAGGATTGATCGACTATCATGGGAAGCCCCAAAGGGAATACCTGTACCAAATGCTCGATCAAATTTGTGAACGCACTTTTGTCAGTATCAGGGGCGACCAAACGCAGGATATTCCTTCCGATATGGCCGTGATCATCGATGAGGACGAGGTGAAGGGACCTTATAACGGACTCCTTTCCGCCCATCATCAATTTCCAGAGGTAGCCTGGCTGGTGCTGGCCTGCGACCTGCCCCTGATCGATATGGAGGCCCTGAAGGCATTGATATCGGAAAGACAACCAGAATTGATGGCCACCGCTTATGCCTTGCAGGATAACCCCTTGCCCGAACCGTTATGTGCCATTTGGGAACCCAAGGCCCTCGAACGGTCGGAGTCCTATTTGGAAAGTGGACAGGGCAGCTGTCCCCGTAAATTTTTGATCAATCATCCTGTGCAATTGGTATTTCCCCAAAAAGAGGAAGTGTTGCTCAATGCCAATTCCAAGACCGAGTATCTGGAAGCACTCCAAAAATTATCTTCCGCATGAACCTAGAACGATATAGCCGTCAGATCCTTCTAAAGGACTTTGGTTCCAAAGCCCAAAAAAAGCTGTCGGAGGCAAGGGTACTGGTTGTGGGTGCCGGGGGTCTTGGCACTCCTGTCCTCACCTATCTCAACGCCATGGGCGTGGGCACCTTGGGCCTGGTCGACCAGGATGTGGTGTCCCTTTCAAACCTTCATCGACAGGTATTGTATGATGAATCGGATATTGGAAAGTCGAAGGTAGAGATGGCCATTTCCAAGTTGAGGGCCCAGAACGGGGATACGACGCTAATCGGCCATACGTTGTTTCTGGATCGGGACAATGCGTTGGATATCATTCGGTCCTATGACCTTGTAATCGACGCCTCCGACAACTTCCCGACCCGCTATTTGATCAATGATGCCTGTGTGATTTTAAAGATACCTTTTGTTTATGGCGCCTTGCATGGTTTTGAAGGGCAGCTGAGCGTATTCAATTATAAGGGTGGCCCATCGTACCGATGCCTCTATCCGGAGATGCCAAAGGCCGATGAGGTACCCAATTGCGATCAGCATGGCGTACTGGGCATTTTGCCGGGCATTGTGGGCAACCTACAGGCCTTGGAGGCAATCAAGGTAATCAGCGGGGTCGGGGAAGTCCTTTCGGGTAGCCTATTATTGTTCGACGGACTGGCGAACCGTTTTCAAAAAATAAACTTCCAATCGATTCCGAGTCATTTCGCCATCGACGCCCTGCAAGATAGCTATGAAATGGATTGCGGCCTGCCCATTCCCTCGGTGGATGCGGAAAAGTTCGAAGTGCTGCTGGCTTCAGGACCACTGCAGCTGATCGATGTGCGCAGCCCCGACGAGTTCACGACCTTCAATATCAGAAATTCAATAAATATCCCCCTATCGGAACTCCTTCGCAGAAAAGGGGAAATCGATATCAAGAAACCCATTTATTTCTTGTGCCAATCGGGCATCAGGAGCCAAAAAGCCATACTGGAATTGAGACCTTATTATCCGAACGCGCAACTCGTAAACGTTACGGGCGGTATCAACCAACTACATCAATATGTTGCTAAGTATTGAAGGCCTGCTGCTCTTGTGCATCGGTTTTTTTGTAGTGGCCACCTTATATTCTTCGGTCGGTTTTGGCGGCGGGTCGAGTTATTTGGCCCTGCTGACGCTCACCATCATGGGATTTTTTGCCATTCGTTCCCTGGCCCTGGTCTGTAACCTGGTGGTCGTTTCAACAAGCACCTATCTGTATTTTAAACACGGGCATGCCAGGATCAAGGATTTTTTGCCTTTTGTGCTGACCAGTATTCCCCTTGCTTTTATTGGGGCATCCTTCAAACTGAGTGAGAATGTGTTTTTTGTTATCCTTGGGCTTTCCTTGATCGTATCTTCGTTGTTCTTGGCCTGGCAAACCTATTCCATGGCCAATACCATGGAAAGGGTGAAGGCGTATCCGAAATACCTCAGTTACGCGATCGGGGCCGGCATCGGACTCCTATCGGGCCTGGTAGGTATAGGCGGGGGCATTTTTTTGGCCCCGGTATTGAACCATATGCGATGGGACAAATCGATAAAAATTGCGGCCTTGGCCAGTTTTTTTATCTTGGTCAACTCGATTTCCGGACTTGGGGGACTCATTTGGGCGAATACCTTGGAACTGCCGCCCATAGAAACCTTGGCTCTGGTTAGTGCGGTTTTTCTGGGGGGGCAACTGGGCATCCGCATCAGCTTAAAAAGGCTATCACCCAATGGCATCAAAAGGGTCACCGCCTTGTTGGTATTTATGGTCGGGTTACGGGTTCTCTTCAAAAACGGCCTGGAGCTGTTTTAACAGGGTGCCGCGCTTAAACAATATAGGGCCGATAAAATTACCAGCCTATTTCAGACTATTTCCCGTTATACTTTCCCATATATCGCTTCCATAGTTCGGTTTGATGGGTTTCCAATGAAAGTTCCCGACCATCGATAAAGGCATGGGTGAGTTGGTTGCCGCGCATATCCAGCGCATCGCCTGCCGAGATGAACAATGTTGCGCTTTTGCCTACGGCAAGGCTACCATATTGATCTTCTATGCCCAAAATTTTTGCCGGGTTCTGGGTAATCAATTGTAGTGCCTTTTCTTTGTCCAATCCCTGCCCTGCGATATGGCCTGCATAAAATGGCAGGTTCCTGGTTTGGAATACCGCTTCGTCGGCATTTTGTATGGCTACGGTTAGTCCTGCCTGGGTAAGCAACACAGGTAATTTATAGGGAAGGTCGTAATCATCATCCGCATATTCGGGAAGGTTGTGCGGGGCACGCACCAAAACGGCCACATTGTTTTCTTTTAGGAAGTCGGTGATTTTATAGGCATGATATCCCCCGACCAGCACGAGGTGCTTCGCCCCGCCCGCACTCGCAGTGGTCACCGCATCGATGATTTCTTTTTCACTATCCGCATAGAGATAGAGCTTCTGGGAACCAGTGAACAAGCCCTGCATCGCGGCAAAGGGCTGGTTGATTTCCTTGGCGGTTGCCTTGCCATAAGCTGCGGCATTTTTCATAAAAGTGGTTATTTCGGCAACTTCTTTGGTATAGTCCTTATTGGGCTGGTACCCCCTGTCCTCGCCCATCCACCATCGGCCCCTGCGATAGCTGTTGGGCCAATGCAGATGAATGCCGTCATCGGCCTTAACGGTGGCATCTTCCCAGTTCCAGCCATCGAATTGCATGATGCTGGAGGTGCCCGAAATTCGGTTGCCATTGGGGGTGATCTGTCCCAACAAAACCCCATTGGGCCGCATACTTTCCACCACCTTGCTCTCGGCATTATAGGCGATCTGGCTGCGAACATGGGGCAACAGTTGCCCTAATTCCCTTTGATCGTCGCTGGCACGCACCGCATCCACTTCCACCAATCCCAACGGGGTGCTTGTGGCGATGATCCCGGGATACATGTGTTTTCCCTTCGCATCGATGGATCGGCCCTCGGCGGGCAACCCGGTGCCCAAGGCCTTAATAACACCGTTTTCGAAGATCAAAGTCGCATTTTGGAGCACGGTCCCGTCCCCGATATGGGCGGTTGCCCCGGTAATGCTGATCACTTCCGATTGCTTGGGAGCCGGAGTCTGTTGTGCAAATGCCTGTATCGTCATGATCATGATCATGAATCCCAGGCTGGTGTTGAATGCTTTTTTCATCTTTTTGTTTTATGCTGTTCTGCCGCTTCCAATGGACTTGTTCCGAAAAGGACCCGGAAGTTGCGGCTCAGCGATTATTACATTAATTTTTTGAGAACTATTATATGTTTTACAGGCTATCGCAATGGAAGCGCTCTTTTTTCTTTCCATTGGGAGCCTGCATGGCGCTGCCCCCATCCTTTTCTTTAAGCATCATTTGGATCAAAGTGCCGCGTTCTTTTTCGACCGCCTTCCGCTGCTGCAGGTCTTTTTCCAAATCAAAATAAGTGGCGCCTTCGATAAGGGTTTTGATCGGTTTGGCATAAACCGAAAGCGGATGTTCGTTCCAAAGTACCAGATCTGCATCCTTGCCTTCCTTGATACTGCCCACACGATTGTCGATGTGCAACAATTTAGCAGGATTGATGGTCACCATCTTCCAGGCCTCCAGTTCCGACATCCCCCCGTATTTGACCGTTTTGGCCGCTTCCTGGTTCAGTCTTCGCGACATTTCCGCATCGTCGCTGTTGATGGCAACGGTAACCCCTTGGCTTTGCATGATGGCCGCATTGTAGGGGATGGCGTCATTGACTTCGAATTTGTAGGCCCACCAATCGCTGAATGTGGAACCGCCGACCCCATGTTCAGCCATTTTGTCTGCCACTTTGTAACCTTCCAAAATGTGGGTAAAGGTATTCACCTTGAATCCCATTTTGTCGGCGACTTTCATCAACATATTGATTTCGCTCTGTACATAGGAATGGCAGCTGATATAGCGTTCGCCCCTCAAGATTTCGGCCAAGGTTTCCATTTCCTCATCGTATCGGTAAGGTTGTCCGCTTGTCTTTTTGGCATCATACTCCTTGGCACGCTGGAAATAATTGATGAACACCTGTTCCACGCCCATTCTCGATTGTGGAAACCGGCTGGTACTGCCCCAGTTGCTCTGTTTCACATTTTCGCCCAAAGCGAATTTTATGAACTTGGGGGAATTGGAGTAGATCATATCCTTGGCGCTGCCGCCCCATTTCAATTTCAGTATGGCCGAACGGCCTCCGATGGGATTGGCCGATCCGTGCAACAACTGCACGGAAGTGACGCCCCCGGCCAGGTCACGATAGATATCCATATCCTTTGGATCGACAACATCTTCCATTTTCACCTCCGCCGATGAATTTTGTCCACTTTCATTGACAGCCAGGGCGGCGATATGGGTATGCTCGTCGATAATACCTGCCGTCAGATGTTTTCCGGTGGCATCGATGATTTTTGCATCGCCTGCGTTCAATCCCTTGCCGATTTGGGCAATCTTGCCGTTTCTGATCAACACATCCGTGCTTTCCAAGACCCCCGCATCTTCACTGGTCCATACGGTTGCATTTTTGAACAGGATATTTTCCGCTTTGGGCACTGCTGAATAGCCATAGCCGACATTGGGGAAGGTGACCGGCAGTACGTTTGGCTTCTCTTCCTCTTTTTTGTCGCTGTCCTTTTCGGTAAAAGCTGCTTTTTTGATGGCGCTAAAAGTCGTTTCGCCGCCTTCCGGCAACACCAGCTTGCCATTCAGGTTTTCCGACTTGGAACCGACCAGACCGGTCATGCGATAGGACTTTTCCCCTTTATCGGTGGTGAACGACAATTCTAACCAATCGTCTTTATAGCTGAACTTCGACGGGAGTTTCAACGTATCCAGTTTGATTTCCACTTTGGGTTTGGCCGCTTCGCCCGTGACGGAAAGCGAATAGGTGCTTCCCCCGATAGCAAGATCATAATCGCCGCGGATATCCTTTAAGGTCAGGTCGTTGATGCTGTTTTTATTGCCCTGCACCCAATTTTCGAACAGGGTGGTGTTTTCGTCAAAGATATCGCCCGAAGTGATCAGGAAGTTGGCATAGTGTCCGCTTTCGAGCGTTCCTATAGTTGCGGATTTGCCCAAGATTTGGGCCGGAACGGTGGTTAAGGCCTCCAAGGCCTTGGTTTTGGGAAGGCCATATTCGATGGCCTTCATCAGTTTGGCTTTAAAATCGCCTGTCGATTTCAGGTCGTGAAGGGTAAAGGAAAAGGAAACGCCGTTGTCGGCCATAGCTTTTGGATTGCCGGGCGCTTGGTTCCAGTACCGCATTTCCGCGTTGGTCACATAGTCGGCCTGATAAGGATTCGACACATCATAGGGATCGGGAAAATTTAAGGGCAGTATGAGCTTGGCATTCGTGGCTTTGATATCGGCTACCGATTCGAATTCATCACCGCCTCCCAAAATGACATACTGTATATTGAACTGATCTCCAATCCCATCGGCACGCTGTACATTGCCCTTGTCGCCCGCCGCAAAAATCTGCACCAGACCCCTGTTCGCATTCAATGCCTCCAAAGAACGATCTTTGGTAGTGACGTTGCCTTTGGCGTACCAATCGGCGTCGTAATACATTTGTCGCAGCAAGGCCATGCTCCCCATGAGCGAACTGGGATAGGATTGCGTTTTTTCAACGCTTCTTTCAAAAGAAAGATATTCGGCCGAACGATCTTCCAAAATCCTGTCGGCATCGTTCCCTTCCCCATTGAGGGCGACCAATACCCCGGTCCCGCGAACAATACCGTCCTGTATATGGGAATTCACCACACCAAAACCAATGTCTCTCAGCTCTTTCGCTTTTTTCTCATCGTAGCTGAACTTGGAAATGGCATCGTTTTCGGGCATCACATGGTCGTTCCAATAAAAACCTTCCCTGGAGGGGTCATATTCGGCGCTTCTGCCGGAACGTTCCGGCCTTTTGGCCTGTGTCACCCCGAAATCGGAGAAAACATCGATAAAAGAAGGGTAAATCGATTTTCCGGTGAGATCGATCACCACAACATTCTTGGGCAAAGCCACATTGGTACCCACCTGTACCACCTTACCGTCTTGGATCAACAAGGTTCCCTTTTCGATGATTTGGGAAGGGGTCACATAAATCTTGGCGTTGGTCAGGGCCGTATAGTTGTTGTTTTCCGATTTAACACCGTCGTTTTTTGGAAAATAATCCTGACCATAAAAGGTCGTGGCGCAAAAAAATAATGCGATTGTAAGGAATTTGAAGTTCATGAAGAAAAATCTAGAAGAATTAGTTTGAGGCAAAAAAAGCAAAAAATATCGGTTGGGCGACCTTAATGTCGTTTTTTTAGTGATCTTTTAATAGTTTTTGTCTATGCTGAATTTCAAAACAATAATTCTAACGCGTTGGTACCTATTGATCGATGTATCTTAAATGGGGTGCTTTAAATGATAGGCTACCATCAAGTGCACTACCTTGCCATAGCTTTTAACCCCATCGGGCTGGTTGTTGGCCTTAAGGAAGGTATTGAACATCGATTGGAACAAGGGTTCGATCGGATTTTCGTACTGCGCATAAAAGGCATTGAGTTCCCTATAGTTTTTTTTGGTACCCTCGTTCAACATGGCGTATAATAGTTCGAATTCCGGTTGGTCTACCCGTGCGATGGCCATCAGGCAATGGCTCAACCCAAAAGCGTATGCCGAATACTGAAAATAGGGATCATCGTTTTTCATGGTCACCAAATAGCCGATTAAGTTGGTTTCGTTTTCGGCGGAGTACCCTACTTGGTGGCCGACCTCATGGCCCACGACCACCGGAAAACGAAAAAGCGGGGTGAGCGCGTTTACCTGTGCCTCGTTCGTGAACGGATTGAGATAGCCGCCTATACCAAGATAAGTGCTGAAGGTACTGTACATCGATTTTTTGATGCTCGGCCGATGGTATTTCAAAAATGGATATTGTTTGTCGAGTTGCCCATAACCTGCCACCGTTTTCTCGATAATGGCATTCCTTCCGTAGGGCACCTGAACAATGGCCGCCGTATCGCCGGTGATCTTGAATTGTATTTCATTGGTCTTTATGATCAGCCTTTTGGTGAAGTCCAGGACTTCGGTCTTTGTGACCGAATCGCGGATGGCCATATGCTGGGCCAAGGGTTCCCGGTAATAGTTGAGGCCCCATAGCAGGTGGAAGGTGAAGTAGAACACAGCGAGCAACATCGCTACGTTCCGAAAAAAAACAAAGGGTTTCGATTTGATTTGGCGGCGCTGTTGATACATATAAAATAGGGCCAAGACAAGGAGAAGGCTATAGACAATCTCTCCCATGGAGAATGGCATCCACCCATAAAGAAACCTAAAAAAAATGCTGATCTTGGGATAAAGGCCCATGCTGTAATGTTGTTCGACCCATTCGGGATATTGCCCCATCCATTTCACCAAGATAATCTGGGGAAGAAGGCTAATGGCAATGCCATTTTTAAATTTTTGATCCATTGCGTCAAAAATAGAGAAAATCCGACCAAGCTAATTTTTCAATCCCTATTTTTGGAAAAAGTTAAAACTTCATGACCGAAACTTTACGAGAATTGCACCCCACTGCCGTTTGGAACAAATTTGCTGACCTCAATGCCGTCCCGCGACCCTCCAAGAAAGAAGAAAAAATAATACAGTTCATGCTCGATTTCGGCCGGGCACTAAATTTGGAAACCGTTAAAGACCGGGTAGGGAATGTCATCATCAGAAAACCGGCCAGTGTGGGAATGGAAGACCGTAAGATGGTCACCCTTCAATCGCATTTAGATATGGTGCACCAAAAAAACAGCGATACCCGATTCGATTTTGAGACCCAGGGCATCGACATGGTCGTCGATGGCGATTGGGTAAAGGCCAAAGGCACTACCCTGGGGGCCGACAATGGCCTGGGGGTCGCTGCCATCATGGCTTTGCTGGAAAGTTCTGAAATCCCGCATCCCCCCTTGGAAGCCCTGTTCACCATAGATGAAGAGACCGGGATGACCGGGGTGATGGGACTGCAAAGCGGAATCCTCAAAGGTGAAATACTCTTGAACCTCGATACAGAGGAAGACGACGAACTCGATATTGGCTGTGCGGGCGGTATCGACGTGACCGCTACAAGAACATATTCGGAAGAACAGACTCCCCCCGAATGGGTCGCTCTGGAGATCAAGGTCAAAGGCCTTAACGGGGGACATAGTGGCATTGACATCCATAGGGGATTGGGCAACGCCAATAAAATCATGAACCGCCTGCTTTACCATGCCTCGGAAACCTATGGCATCCGTATCGGGGAAATTATAGGTGGCAGCCTTCGCAATGCGATTCCAAGGGAAAGCAGCTCAAAAATTGTGGTATCGAATTCAAAACAAGCACAGCTTTCAATCGATTTCAAGAAATGGGCCCAAACCATTTCAGATGAACTTGCTGTGGTGGAACCCGATCTTTCGATGACCATGGCCCCCTGTGCAAAAGTACCTATGGTGATGGGGCCGGCCTCCCAAAAACAATTGTTATGTGCCCTGTATGGGGCCCAAAATGGAGTCTATGCCATGAGCGCCGCCATTCCCGATTTGGTGGAGACCTCGAACAATGTGGCTAAGGTTGGGGTAAAGGACGGGTCGATTAGGATCGCTTGTCTTACCCGCTCCTCGGTAGACTCCGCTAAAATTGATCTGGCCAATGCACTTCGCTGCACCTTTGAACTCGGGGGGTTCGAAGTGGTTTTAGGCGGTCAGTATCCCGGTTGGAACCCTAACCCGAATTCTCCCATCTTAAAACTATTGGAATCGAAGTATGAAAAGTTGTTCCTTGAGAAACCTAAAGTGGTCGCCTGCCATGCCGGTTTGGAATGTGGGATACTTGCCAAAAGTTATCCCAAAATGGACATGATCAGTTTTGGTCCTACCATCAAAGGGGCCCACTCGCCCGATGAACGGGTCAATATAAGCTCGGTACTGAAGTTCTGGACCTTTTTATTGTCGGTTTTGAAGGATATCCCCAAAGCCTAAATTTTTGCTATATTGGAGAGTAATTGATTAAAAATCAGTAACTTTAAGAAACTCCAAAATGATAAGCCATGGGAATCAAAAGCTTTCAGGGCCCGATGAAGCCCAAAGAGGGAAAGTCGGTAGACATAAAGGTCAGTGATTATATGACCCGTAAGTTGATTACCTTCCGTCCCGACCAGTCAGTGGAAGAAGCGATTTCGGCCCTCTTGAAATACAAGATTTCCGGAGCTCCGGTCGTCAATGAAAACAATGAACTCATTGGAATGATCTCCGAGGGCGACTGCATCAAACATATCAGTGAGAGCAGATACTACAACATGCCCATGGAAAACAACACCATCGAGCATCGCATGGTTACCAATGTGGCCACCATCGATGGCAATATGGACATTTTTGACGCCGCGAACAAATTTTTGAGCGAACGCCGCCGCCGTTTTCCGATCGTTGAGAATGGCAAATTGGTCGGTCAAATTTCACAGAAAGACATCCTTAAGGCAACCTTGAAACTTAAATCCCAAAATTGGGGCAAATGAGCATTTGGCGCTGCCGAAGTCCTTTCTTCACACCTTGAACAAGGTACCGTTGTATTTTCTAATTTATCACAAATTGAAACTGCCCTATAGTGAGGTAGGCGCTTCCCACCAAACGGGCTGGACCGCCCTTGTTGCCAATTTGATTGCCGAAATCAAAGAAGGATGAACGAATGGGTCGATAAGGAATGGTTGGTGACCAATGGGCTTGGCGGTTACGCCTCCAGTACGCTGTGCGGTGCGAATACAAGGCATTATCACGGCCTCTTGGTAGCCGCGCTCAAACCTCCAACCGATAGGATGTTGATGGTGGCCAAAGTGGAGGAAAGGGTATCGGTACATGGGGCAGTCATGGATCTGTCGACCAACCTTTATCCTGATTTGGTGCATCCCGAAGGGTATAGGTATCTTCAAGAATTTGTCGTTAAACCCCTGCCCAAATGGCAATATGGTGCGAATCTTTGGCAATTGGAAAAAAGTATCTGCATGGTACAGGGCAGCAATGCCACCTTGATCTGTTACAGGAATTCTGGAAGTGAAACCATGGTCTTGGAAATACATCCGCTCTATGCCTATTCCGATTATCATACCGCTTTTCATGAAAACCCAGCCTTTGATTTTTATTCCGAATTTGCCAAGGATCATATAAAAACCTTTGCTACCTATGGGGGTGATGCCCTCTTTACCGGATGGTCGTCCGGGGACTATACTGAGGCACGTGACTGGTATAGGAATGTTCAACTTCCCAAATCGCAAGGACGTGGCCTGGATTGTGTTTGTGATTATTACCGGATCGGCTATCTGAAAAAAGAACTGCGACCGAACGAAACGCTTTTTGTCATTTTTTCGACCGAAGAAGACCTGCTTCAAAAAGACCTTGCAAAATTATGGGGGGCGCAAAGCCGAAAGGCCGCCAAAAAAAGGTCCGTTACCAAATCCATATTCTATGATGACCTTTTGGACTGCGGGCAACCGGTTTTTGGTGCATAGGACTTCCACCAAAAGTGAATCGATCATTGCCGGTTACCATTGGTTCACCGATTGGGGCAGGGATACCATGATTTCGATGCGCGGACTCACCATTGCCACCGGTCGAAAGGCGATTTCAAAATCCATTCTTACCACTTTTTTTAAAAGCATCGACCAGGGGATGATTCCCGACCGCTTTCCCGACAACGGAGACGGCACGGTCGAGTACAATTCAATGGATGCTACCCTTTGGCTGTTTGTTGCAACTTTTGAGTACCATAAGAAGTTTGGGGATACCGCTTTTGTCAAAAAACATTTGAAGGCCTTAAAAGGAATCTTGGATGCCCACATCAACGGTACGCGGTATAACATTCATGTCACGAAGGAAGGTTTTTTATACGGAGGGCAGGAGGGCGAACAGCTCACTTGGATGGACGCCATCGTCAACGGTAAGGTCATTACCCCGCGTATGGGTTGTCCCGTTGAGGTGAATGCACTCTGGTACAATGCCTTGAATATTTATCAGTTTTTCTGTTTGGCACTGGAAATGCAACCAAATAAAGAATACCGTAATATTATTTTAAAATTTGAATCGAATTTTCCTAAAATGTTCACCAATGCCGAGGGTACCCTTTACGATGTCATCGTACCCGGAGTGTCGGCCGACAATAGTTTTCGGCCCAATCAGTTGTTCTGTTTGAGTTTGCCTTTTCCCTTGCTGGATAGTGCGCAACAAAAAACCATTTTTGAAGCGGTCACTGAAAAATTGCTAACCCCATTCGGACTGAGGACCTTGGATACCGATAATCCAAATTTCAAGGCCAGCTATCAAGGGGACCAATGGTCGCGCGACCACGCCTACCATCAGGGCACGGTATGGCCTTATCTGCTCTACGACTACTACTGTGCTTTTTTTAGGATGTATGGCGTCAACATTAAAAACCGAAGGAAAGTGATCGCCGATCTCACCGATTTGAAGGTTCATTTCTACGAACATGAAGGTCTACATTGCATATCGGAGATTTTTGACGGACTCGAGCCCAACCGAGGCAAAGGGTGTATCCATCAGGCATGGTCGGTAGCGGCCCTGATCAAACTGTATGCTGACTATGAGCTATTTGAATTGGATGTTGATTGAAACATTAAAATGAAGTTTAGATTGGAAGTGGTCTGAAATAGTTACCGCCAACTGCCATGGCGTCATTCTACCAGCACCAAATCAAGGATGATCAGTTGTTCTCTTATGGGCAAACTGTTCTCCGCATTTTCTCCTTCAGGATAAAACTTCTCCGTCCCATAAGTGATTTTGAATGTCGATCCTTCCAAGTGGTCATCGTTTAGGTTAAATTTTTGCAACAATTGGGGTTCGATCTGGGCGAATACGATGGCACTTTCATCCATCCGATTATAAAAGGTATAGCCTTGCTCCGTTTTGCTGTCGAAATTGGCTTCTACGATTTTTGTCAACTTTAAATTCTCATCCTGAGCAGTGCCCAGGTTGATCAAAAAGCAAAAAAAGGTGATGGGTATCAATCTGATCATGGTGTCGATATTTTTACAGGATTCGAAGCTTTAAAGTTAGGCAATTACGGCAAACCTATACATAAGCTAAGGGGCTTTGAACTACATGATACGAACATGAAGGCAATCATGATTATTGAAAAAACCATGTTTGGTTTCTATCCACCCATAGTGCATCTTCATTTTGGCGTTGCTTAGGTATGGTTCTGGTTTATTATCGCATTTTTAGCATTTAAATATATCAATAGGGTGGTGGCTTTGTTAACTTGCGGTAAATTCAACACCCATTTAGCACTTTATTCATGAAAACCTTCATCAGCAGTATTTCGAATAAGGAATTTCCGCTTGACGAACTGATTCCAGCCAATACCATCCGCAAGTCGATTTTTGACAATATCGTTAAAGATCATCCGGAATTTACCGTGAAAAGTAAGATTTCTTTGACCGAACTAAACCTGTACCGTCAAAAGTACCTTGCCAATTACCTGGTGCAGGAGGTAGGGGAACTCTCAAGTCTGGAAGAAGACGTGCTCAAAACCATCCACGAAGAGGAAATCATTTCGAGCAACACCGAAATGGCGATGGAATCGGAGGGCTATTCTTTCGGGCAGCGCCTGGCCGACAGGGTAGCTTCCTTTGGGGGCAGCTGGACCTTCATCATTATTTTTGGCGCCTTCATCGCCATTTGGATCACTGCCAATATCGTTTTCCTGTTGAACAAGGGTTTTGATCCTTACCCCTTCATTTTGCTCAATCTGATCCTTTCCTGTTTGGCGGCCCTTCAGGCCCCGGTGATCATGATGAGCCAGAACCGGCAGGAGGAGAAAGATCGGGAAAGGGCCAAACAAGATTATATGGTGAACTTGAAGGCCGAACTCGAGATCCGCACCCTGCACGAAAAAATCGATCATTTGATCATCCACCAGCAGCAAGAGTTGTTGAACATCCAACAGCTTCAGGTAGAAATGCTCGAGGATATCATGAAAAGGATAAGCCCTCCCAAGACCAAGACCCCTAAAAAGTAGGTCGGCTCGTTCGTGCCCAGGCATTTCCTTTAGAAAAAGCTTAGAATTGAACCGTATTTTTGTAGTTAAAGCTATCAGATGAAAATTCTTATTGCAGAGGATGAACCGGCCTTGAGGGAATCGATCGTCACCTATTTGCAGAAAGATGGCAACATCTGCGAATCGGCATCGGAATTCGAAGAAGCGCGCTACAAACTAGATCTGTATGAATATGATATCCTGATCTTGGATATCAATCTGGTTACCGGAAGCGGACTGGACCTGTTGCGTTTGATCAAGAAAAGCAAAAAGGAAGTGGCCAGCATTATCATCTCGGCCAACGATTCCCTTACCGATAAACTGCAGGGGCTAGATCTCGGGGCCGATGATTATTTGACCAAACCCTTTCATTTGGCAGAACTCAATTCGAGGATCAAGGCCGTCTTGCGGCGGGGTAAATTTGGCGGCAATGAAACTTTGATATTCAATGAAATCAGTATCGATACCCGCTCAAGGACGGCATTCATCAACGGAGATCCGATCACCCTTACCCGCAAGGAATATGATCTGCTGCTTTTTTTCGTCACCAACAAGGGCAGGGTGCTCTCCAAGGCCATCATAGCCGAACATCTTTGGGGCGACAACATCGATATGGTCGACAATTATGACTTTATTTACGTGCATATCAACAACCTAAGGAAAAAACTGACCGACGCCGGGGCAAAATACATTACTACGGCCTACGGTAGCGGTTACAACTTTAAAGAGGTGTAGGGCATGACCGGAGGCGGAAAAAAAATCAGGCTGATACAGAAAACGTCGAAACCCTTTCTTTGGGTGGGTTTTGCCTTGATGCTGATCAGTACGTTGATCCTTTATTTTTATGTCAGGAACCTATTGCGCAATGCCGTGGAGGAGGAACTTTTCTCTACCGAAGCCCGTATTGAAATTGCCCTCCGTCAAAATAATCTACCCTATGCACTCCCCCCTGTAGTGGAGATAGAAAAGGTAAATGTTCTTGGATTGGAGAAGTTAAAGGATACCGTAATCTTCGATCCTTCGCAGGACGAGATGGAGGCTTTCAGGGAATTGACCACCTATAAGGAAATCAATGGTCAAAAATACAGGATAACGGTTCGCAATCTTATCGTGGAATCGGAGGATATTTTGATCGCAGTGGTACTATCCTATCTGATCATCCTATTATTGGTCTTTGTTTTTCTTTTTTATTTCAACAAGGAAGGCAATCAACGGCTTTGGTATCCCTTTTTTAAGAACCTGGAGGAGATGAAACGCTTTTCGCTGGGCGCTACCAAACCCATTGAACTGATCGAGAGCGATATCCTGGAATTCACGGAACTGAATGTAGAAATTACCACCTTGACCAACAAGGTGCGTTCCGATTATCAAAATTTAAAACAATATACCGAAGATGTCTCCCATGAACTACAGACCCCTTTGGCCATCATTCAGGCCAAAATTGAGAACATCATCAATGAAGACCATCTCAATGATGTTCAATTCGGTCACTTGACCTCCATACAAAAAGACATCCAGCGCCTTACCCAGCTCAATAAAAGACTGACCCTGTTGACGAAGATCGAGAACCGACAATTTGTGAACGAGGAGGTACTGATGATCAACGATATCGTTCAGACCCGCATCCTGAATTTTTCGGAACTTTTTCCAAATAAAATAGCATACCTCGAGCAAAATTCCGCCTCCATCAAGATCGACCGGTATTTGGCCGACATTCTGTGCGACAATCTCATTTCCAACGCACTGAAACACAGTAAGGGCGAAGAACCGGTACAGGTAGAGGTTAATGGGCTCAGCCTCTCCATATCCAATGTCGGGGAAAGCGAATTAAAGGAGCCGGCCAAGCTTTTTTCAAGATTCTATAGAGAAGACAACACCTTGAAGTCAACCGGTCTGGGCCTGGCCATTGTGGAGAAAATATGCGAGCTATACGGGTTTCAGATCCATTATTTCTTCAAGGACGGTCGGCATGTATTCCAAGTTGACTTTCATTGAGGTTCAAAAAGCCCTGATTTCGGCCAAGAAGCAATATGACTTTAAACTCCCTTTAGATTTGTGTCCTATTTTCGCCAAAAATTGAAGCCTACAGCCCTATGAAAATCTGCTTACCCATTTTTCTATTCCTTTTCAATGTCTTTGTTTTATGCGCACAGGAGATGGTGACCATCAGCGGTCAGCTGTTCGATGCCGAACTCAACGAGCCCTTGGCCTTTGCCAACGTGGCCGTACATGATTTTGAGGATAATGCGCTGGTGACCGGAGCGATCACCGATGCCGATGGGCGGTTCGAACTGCTCGGTCTCCCCTTGGGCAAATACAGGCTGTACTTCTCATTCATCGGTTATGCAACCACCGAAAGAACGCTGGTAGCCGGAGGTCTCAACACCATATTCGACATGGGCAAAATAGCGCTTCAAGCCTCGGCTGAAAATTTGCAGGAAGTGGAAGTCATCGGGCAACAAGCGACCACGAACGCCGACCTGAATAAAAAAACCTTCAATCTGGCCGATAATATTGCACAGTCGGGAGGATCGGTACTCGATGCGATGAAAACCATGCCCGGGGTAACCTTCGACCAAGAAGGTAAGGTCATTCTGAGGGGAAGCGATAAAGTGGTGGTGCTGATCGATGGCAAACAGAGCAGCCTTACCGGTTTTGGCAACCAAAAGGGCTTGGCGAATATCCCGGCCTCAAACATCGAAAAAATTGAAATCATCAACAACCCCTCCGCAAAGTACGATGCCAACGGCTTCGCGGGTATCGTGAACATCATCTATAAAAAAGAAAAACAATCGGGCCTGAACGGGGATGTTGGCCTTTCCTTTGGTCTGGGCGCCTTGGGACAACGCAAGCCCGACACCAGAACAGACTTGGGGAGTTTTACCACCAATCCGAAGTTGATTCCGAGTCTCAACCTGAATTATAAAACGGGGAAACTCAACTATTTCCTGCAGTCCGAATTCATACTACAGGAAGCCCTGCCCAACAATGAATTCACGACCAGGAACTACGATGACGGAAGGAACATCATCTCCCAAGTGCCCGAAAACAGGAAGCAGTTCAGGGCCATCATCAATGGAGGCATCGACTACGACTGGAACGAGAACAACAGTTTAACATTTTCAGGACTCTATGACCGAGAAAAGCACATCGATACCGCGCAGGTGGCCTTTATCGACCTGAACACCGACACCCGCAACCGTTTTTATAATTGGGAAGAAGAAGAGGTGACCCGCTATATCAATGCGGCGGTGAACTACCGCCACAAATTTGAACAGGTGGGGCATACCCTAAGTGCCAATGCGCAATATACCCAAGGCCTGGAAGACGAGACCTATTCGCTCAACGACAGTTCGGCGGTGCGCATCGGAAGGGATAAAACGAACATACTGGCCATCGAAAATACCACCAGCATTTCAACCGATTACGTTCGGCCTTTGAGCAGCGGTCGCATCGAGCTCGGCGCGAAACTACGCATCAGAAGGTTGCCTGTAGAGTATACAATCACGCCCGGGAACAATTCGATCATCTATCCCGATCTGGGAACGTTTTCCGATTGGGGCGAGAACCTCTATGCCGCCTATGTCAATTATTTGTGGGAGCGGGAAAAATACGACATTGAAGCCGGCCTCAGGGCAGAACAGACCGATGTTTTTTATGATTTGGATCCGGTGAATGCCTACTATCCCAACAATGACAAATACGATTACTTCAAACTTTTTCCGAGTGTGCGATATACCTATAAGCTCAATGAACGCAATAAAATATCTGCCTTTTACAATCGTAGGATAGACCGCCCCGGCGAACCTGAACTTCGGGTTTTTCCGAAATATGACGACCCCGAACTGCTCAAAGTGGGCAACCCCTATCTGCGTCCCCAATTTACCGATGCCTTTGAAATCGCCCATAAATACTCCTGGGATTCGGGCTCGATTTTTTCGGCCGTGTACCATCGGGTCATCAAGGACCAATACATGCGCATTTTCAGCATCGACAATTCCGATCCCGATTATGATATCGTGAACCGTATCTATCAAAATACGGGAAGGGCCACCAATACGGGGCTCGAACTCCTGTTGAGCCAAGACCTCACCAATGTTTGGAAGGCTTCGGGCAGTCTGAACTGGTATTCCAATGCCATCGACGGTTATCGGGGAACATTGTTGTTTCCCTTTCAGCGGCCCTTTACCATCAACGCCTCCACCGCCAATGCCTGGGATGCCAAGATGAGCAATGAATACAACTTGCCCAACGCTTTTTCCGTGCAGCTCACCGCTATCTATTTTTCGAAAAGGAACATCCCACAGGGAGAGGAACTTGCCCGCTCTTCCGTCGATTTTGGCGTTAAAAAAGCATTATGGGCCAATAAAGCGGAGCTCACCTTGTCGGCAACCGATATTTTCAACCGTTTCGGCATTCGACAAAGGGTTGCCGATCAAGGATTCACGGCACTATATGAAAACTATTATGAAACGCAGGTATTCAGACTGGGGTTCAAATACAAGTTTTAACCCTATCCTATGGATCATTTGAACAAAGTTGCCAAAATTACTTTGTTGTTTTGGTTGATGAAGATCGTTGCCACTACTTTAGGGGAGACGCTGGGTGACTTTCTTTCGATGACCTTAAACCTAGGTTATTTTTCCGCATTGCTCATTACCTTGTTGTTCTTCTTCAGTACGTTGGGGGTTCAACTTCTTTCCAAAAAATATGTTCCGGCCTTTTATTGGCTGGTAATCATTGCGACCACCACCTTGGGCACTGAAATTTCGGATTTTATCGATAGGAGCCTGAACCTTGGATATACTTTGGGCAGTTTGTTGTTATTTTCGGGCTTGATTTTGACCTTATTGGGGTGGTACAGAAATTACGGGTCACTTGAGGTATATCCCATCGTTGGTGCAAGGCAACAAATATTCTATTGGATGGCCATTCTTTTTTCGAACAGCTTAGGCACTGCTTTCGGCGATTATTTGAGCGATGTAGCTGGCCTTGGTTATTTAACGGGGGCCATGGCCACCGCAGTCGTTATCCTGGCCGTGATGTTGTTGCACTACTTTACCAAAATCAATCATATTTTACTTTTCTGGATCGCATTCGTCTTTACAAGACCTTTTGGGGCCACCTTTGGTGATTTTTTGACCAAGCCCTTGGCGAAGGGTGGTCTGGATTTGGGAACACTACCCGCTTCCTTGGTTTCGATGGCACTGATGGGTGTGTTGATCCTGATTTCACATTTCTATATCCATACTAAAATGAAACCCTCTCCTTAAGGTAGATTTTAGTTTTGACCCATAACTTTATCTAAAAACAAAGCCGATGTTAATTAAAAGCAGGTTTTATGGGTTGTTGACAGTAAATCTAAGTTATGTATTGTTGGGTTGCGCCCAAAATACCCTTGTGCCCAAATTGGTGAGCGAGGCATTTGCGCAAAAGTTTCCATCGGCGAAAAAGCCACAGTGGGAAAAGGAATCGGATACAGAATGGGAGGCCGAATTTAAATTGGACGGCGTTGAATTCTCTGCCAATTTTCAGGAAGATGGCACTTGGATGGAAACGGAACATGAAATCAAACTCAAGGAAGTGCCCGAAAATCTAAGGGGCTCCTTAAAAGCGAATTTCGCCGATTATAAGGTGGAAGAGGTTGAAGTATCGGAAACCGAGGAGGGTACCATTTATGAATTCGAACTGGAAAAGGGCAGTGAGGCATGGGAAGTGGCCATCGACCTGAACGGCACCGTCGTCAAAAAAGAAAGCATGGAGGAAGAAGGGGAACAGGATAGGGACTAACGGAGGATCTATTCAGTCTATTTTGAACGGGTAGAAATGGAGAAGGACCATCGATGCGTTCATTTAAAACTTTAAGATTCCTTTAGATTGTATTTTTATTTTTGGATTTTAAAAGGATAGATGCCGAAAATATGTACTTTGTGGAAACCGGACTAAATCGATGAACCATTGCGGAGTGTTTTTGCGTTCTGCACCATTACTTATATCATAAAAAAGCTCAGACTTGCCATTTTCATAGCATTATGTTGCCAAACATTCCGTACAAACGGCCAGAGTGTGGCCATAGAGACCGCCAGCGACGTACTTTTGATGGCCATGCCAGCTACTGCATTGGGCAGCACTTTGATACTTGGCGATCGTAAGGGAACCTGGCAGTTTACCAAGGGATTCGTATTGAACCAGGCCGTGACGGCCGGTTTAAAATACGGCATCAACAAAAAAAGGCCTTTTGATAACGGGGTACGGTCCTTTCCTTCGGGGCACACCTCCACGACCTTTCACAGTGCCGCCTTCCTTCAAAAAAGATATGGTTGGGAATACGGTATTCCTGCCTATTGCCTGGCTGCCTTTACCGGATATAGTCGAATCAATGCCCAAAGGCATGATGGCTGGGACGTAGTGGCGGGCGCCTTGATCGGAATAGGAAGTGCCTATATTTTTACGACACCCTACCAACGGGAGCATTTCGATCTGACTTTTTCCAGTTGGGACAACAATTACACATTGGCTTTTACCTATAAATTCTAAAACCTCGAACATGCTTAAAGATGCTATTTTTAATGATGCCCAAAGACCTGCATATGATTTCAAGTTCAATAAGGAAGTAGCGACGGTCTTCGATGATATGGTGGTGCGATCGGTACCTTACTATATTGAAATGCAACGCATGATCGCCGAACTCACCAAAGATTTTGCCGTTAAGGGCACCAATGTGTACGATCTGGGCTGTTCAACGGGCACCACAATGATCAACCTCGATAAGGTCTTGGCAGAAGACATCCATTTTGTGGGTATCGACAACTCCGAGGAGATGCTCATCAAATGTGAGAGCAACCTCATATCGGCAGGGGTGACCCGTCAGGTGCGCTACGAGAACCAGGATCTGAATACCAACGTAGAACTTGATAATCCCTCCGTTGTTATTTTTTGCCTGACATTGCAGTTCCTTCGGCCCCTCAAGCGGGAAAGAATCCTTAAGCAAGTATGTGAAAGTTTGCCGGAAAACGGGGCGGTGATCTTGATCGAAAAGATTTTGACCGAACATTCCATATTCAACAGATTGTTTATCGAGCATTACTACGATTTCAAGAAAAGAAACGGGTATAATGAAATCGAAATAGCCAAAAAAAGGGAATCCTTGGAAAACGTACTGGTTCCCTATAAATTATCGGAAAATGAGGAACTCTTGAGAAATTGTGGTTTTCGATATACCGAGGTCTTTTTTAAATGGTACAATTTCACAGGATTAATCGCAATTAAATAAGCATGGTCAGAATAGGCAACTTTTTCTTTAGAACACGAAACTATCTTTTTCCGGTCTTTTATCTTTTTTTGTTCCTGCCTTTTCCCAGGATTTCAGATAACTATACCCGTATTTTTTTTATTGGCCTGGTCGTAGCGGTAGTGGGTCAGTTGATACGCATGCTCACCATAGGGCTTGTCTACATCGTCAGGGGAGGCAAAAACAGACGTATCTACGCCGAAGGACTGGTCACCGATGGCTTGTTTTCCCATTGTCGTAATCCCATGTACGTGGGCAATATTCTTTTGATCGTGGGAATGAGCATCCTGTCCAATTCCACGGTAGCGCTTTTTGTAATGATACCGCTGTTTATATTTATTTACCAGGCCATAGTGATAGCGGAGGAACATTTTTTAAGAGACAAATTCGGAGCCGGTTTCGATACCTATTGCAGCAAGGTGAATCGATGGTTGCCCAACCTGAAAGGCATTGTGAATACCTTTAAGAGCAATGAATTCAACCTAAAGAAGATTTTCTACAAAGAATACAATACTTCCTTTATTTGGATGATGGGGGCTACCCTTTTGTTGGCCTATAATTTGAACTGGTTCGAAGGCCGCACTATGATGGAAAACAACGGGATATACTTTGCTATGGCAATCGCGGCTTTGGGGGTTTTCTATTTTTCGGTACGGTTTTTTAAAAAGAAGGCACAGCGGGAGGATAGGGAGAGGCTGGCCAGTGAAGTTTCTTGAAGGCAAACATTTACAAAAATAAAAAAGGCCCGATATTTTCGGGCCTTTTTCTTTGCTGCTGTTTATTGGTTTGCGGGTGGAAGAATCTCCAGGTCGAATGCCAAATTGGCATTGGGCGGGATAACCCCTCCGGCGCCTTGTGCGCCATAGCCCAAATGGGGAGGAATAAACAACCTGACCTTATCCCCGATCTTCATGGAAAGAAGTCCTTCTTTGAATCCGGCGACCAGCCTGGCATCCGGACTATAATCCATCGGCACAGGCTCATAACCTCCCTGGGCTTTTCTATTGGGGTCGAACTTACCGAATTTGGTGGCCACGGCCTCATCATTGCTGTCGAACAATGACCCATCCATAAGATACCCCGCATATCGGACCAACACCTTTTGCCCTACCGTAGGCACTTCACCGGAGCCTTTTCTCAAACTCAGAATTTTGAGTCCGGATGGCAGCATTTCGGCCTGTTCCATTTGTTGTTGCAGTTCCGCTACGAATTCCTGTTTAATTTTGGCCATCGCGGCCTGTCTGGCATCTTCCTCGGCAAAATATTCGGTCATGATCTTCACCGCATCGAACTTTTTGGCGGCTTTCCCGTTCCTGATGATCTTTACACTGTTCATTCTAACCGTATCAACAGGCTTGTCGCCGGCGCTGGTGCGCACATTGGCGATGGAATCAACGACTTCCATCCCCTTCACCACTTCGCCGAAAACAGTATGCTTTCCATCGAGGAGAGGCGTTTCTTTATGGGTGATGAAAAATTGGCTCCCATTGGTGGTTGGCCCGGCGTTCGCCATGGAAAGGATTCCGCCTTTATCATGCTGAAGCGAATCGTTTATTTCATCTTTGAATTTATAACCGGGGTTGCCGGTTCCTGTGCCGGTCGGGTCGCCCCCTTGGATCATAAAATCTTTGATCACCCTATGGAAGATAATACCATCGTAGTATTTTTTGCCCTTGTATGCGGCACTGACAAAAGGGTTAGAGCCATCGGCAAGGGAAACGAAATTGGCAACGGTCACAGGGGTTTTTTCATATTCCAGCCGTACAATGATATCGCCCTTATTGGTCGCAATATCTGCAAAGACACCATCGCCCAGATCGGCATACTGACTTGATTTACAACTAGAGAATGCCATGGAGGCGATAAAGAGTACTAAAAAGACTTTTTTCATGTGAACTGTTTTTGTTTAAAGGATGATTTTTGATTTTAGGGTTTTGGTATTGAATCGGCTTGTGATGCCCTCTCTATTTTAAGGATGCTTATCGTGGCCTTCAGGGGCACGTTGACCCCAATTTTATGATCATCGCCATGATAACCATAGGCCAAGGAAGAAGGAAACAAAAAAGTCGCCCTTTCATTTTCTTTCAAGAGTTTCACACTGGATCGAAGTCCGGGGAAAACATCCTGCTTGTCCACTTTATAACTTTGTACCCCAATTTCATCCATAGTATAGATCGTGTCATTGGAGAAGCTGATTAGATTATAACGCAGCGTTACCAGGTCATCTGTTTTTGGGTAATAATCGGAGGTGTCGTTTTTCGCCTCATAATAAAACCATGATCCATTGGCACTTGGTTCGTAAAGGTGCAACGAATCTTTGTCGATGATCTGCTTGATCAATTTTTCCTCCGAAGCCAAAAGTTGCTTGTTCCGCTCTATCGATACCTTGAAATAACTGCCCGATTTAACTTTAATGGGCCTTCGCGCTTCCGGACCTTGACAGCCCAGAAACGACAAAATCGCAAAACTTAGAAATAAATGCCTCAAACTATTGATCTTGATCATGATGAATATTCAAATCTACTATTGGTGTTTACCGAACCATTTTATTGGGCCACTTGCGTCAATTCTTCTTTATACGCCGTCAAATATCCCAAAAAGTTGGATACGGTCTCTTCCATGGAAACATCGCTCTTTCCTCCAGCCGCGTTCATATGTCCGCCCCCATTAAAATGTTTACGGGCAAATTCGTTTACCGAAAAATCCCCTTCAGACCGCAATGAGATTTTTATAATCCCCTCTTCCTTATTTTCAATGAAAATTAAGGCGAAACAGATACCATCTAAGGTGAGGCCATAATTTACGAATCCCTCGGTATCCCCTTTTTGATGTCCGTACAGATCCAATTCTGCTTGGCTTAAGGTGATATAAACCGTTCTATAGTCTTCCAGGATAACCATGTTCTTCAGGGCACAACCCAGAAGATGTAACCTACTTGGCGTATTGGTATCGAAGACTTTGTTGTGGATACTGGTATTGCTGGCCCCTTTGTCGATCAGAACGGCCGCTATCCTATGGGTGCGGCTGGTGGTCGAGGAATATTTAAAGGAACCGGTGTCGGTCATGATGCCGGTATAGATACAATTGGCCATTTCCGGGGTTATGGCTTCCAAATCTCCCAAATATTCTATAAAGTTGTAGACCATCTCGCAGGTAGAACTCATGTTCACGTCGGAGTAGGTTATTTTGGCATAGGTATCGGGTTCTTGGTGGTGGTCGATCATCACGAAGGTGGCCTTCGATGCTTCCAACAACGGTGCCATCTGACCGCTTCTCCCCAAATGGTTGAAATCGAGTGTAAAGATGATCTCTGCTTCTTCCAATTTTTCTTTGGCCTGGGTATTCTGTTTCTCGAAATTGAGCACCGCTTCGTTTCCCGGCAACCACTTCAGGAATTTGGGATAGTCATTGGGCACGACCACCGTGGCTGAATGTCCCTTGCCGTTTAGGTAGAAATAAAGGGCCAGGGTTGAACCGACGGCATCGCCATCAGGATTTTTATGGGGCACGATCACTATTTTTTTCGGCCTTGATAACAGGATCCGAACAGCTTTGATTTCCTCAAAATTCATGCGGGCAAAGATACGATTTAATAACTTAGACTTAAATGTGGTTGCGCTATTTTTGTAATGTGCCCAAAACCGTTACCATGCAGCGCGTTCTAATTGCCCTTATGGTTATTTGCCGCTTTCCATGTGATCCTCAGCAGTATCCAATGCCTCTCCAAGGAACATGGTTTTGAATGCTGGGGCAACTTTCAACAGGAAGTGGATCGACTGGAAAAATGGTTGGTGGCCACACGGGCCGAAGGGGTCATCATTCATTCCGGCGATCTTCATATCTCAGAATTTTACCCCAGCACCGTGCCGGGTATGGACTACCCGATGATCGATTTTATCAGTAACAGGTTGACCCACGTATTCCGTGTATAAAGACGAGCCCAATGCCTATAGGGTAGGGGCCGTAGTGGCAAAGGAAAGTTTAGGCCTGTTACAATTCGATTTGAACGACAGAAAAGTGTTCTTTGGAATGTTGGGCGATGATGGAAGGTTTTACGGGTCGTTGTAACAAACCTATTAAAAGTTGTGTGTTGGTACGAAAAGCGTATTTTTGCGCAAAATTTAAAAAAGCATGACTACGAATAGAACTTTTACAATGATCAAGCCCGATGCGGTCGAGAACGGACACATCGGTGCCATTTTGGAGAAAATCACCAGTGCCGGATTCAAGATCGTCGCTTTAAAATATACACAATTGAGCACCAGGGATGCGAGGGAGTTCTATGCCATCCATAAGGAACGACCTTTTTTTGGGGAGTTGGTCGATTTTATGACCAGAGGTCCGATTGTCTCGGCCATCCTTGAAAAAGAGAACGCAGTGGAAGATTTTAGGGCCTTGATCGGTGCAACCAATCCTGCCGAAGCAGCGGAAGGTACCATACGCAAGATGTTCGCAAAGGATATTGCCGAGAATGCGGTACATGGTTCCGATAGCGATGAAAATGCGACCATAGAGGGCGCCTTTCATTTCGCAGGCAGGGAAATATATTGACGAAAAGACGGGATTTCCCACTTCAAGCCCAACGGTAGCCATACTGTTGGGTTTTTTTATTATCGCAGTACCAGTTTTTTGATCAGATCTTTTCCGAGTTCCTCATTGAGCATGGCGATTATTTTTGATTTTCCAAGGCCCAGCTCCTCTCGAAGCACCGAAGAAGTCAGCGAAACATAGAGGGTGTCTTTCTGAAGCTCCACGGCGGTGGTATAATGGTTCACCCCATTGCCCATAAGTTTGGCCCACGCTTCCCGGGCCTCCACTTTGTCGATACCACCCTGCAATCTATTGGTCTTGATAAACTCGTAAAGGGCATCGCCAAGGGGTACCAGATCGTTTTTTCTTTTTGCCATTATTCGTTGATATTGATGGGGGAAAAACGCTTGTACTCGTAACGGATGAGCGCCTCGTTGACGACCGAAAAATGATCCGTATCGAGCTGCACCAACCGCTCCGTCCATTCGCTCAACTCGGTCTTATAGAACATGATCCAATCGCCTTCCCGCTCCTGAATAGTAAAAAATTCCGCGTCATTGGAGGTATCAAAGGTGCCATCGAATTTCGGCTGTACTTTTTTGCGAAAACCCTTCAAGCCCTCGAGCTGTATATAATCGATGGTGGTGCTCATGCCATATTCCTTGGTCTGGCCATCAGGAAAAACCACTTCTTTGATTTCCCAATACCCGTTCAATTGCGGAATGGCCTCTTTCCTTACTTCCGTGGCACAACCCATCATCACCACCGCCATGCAAATAAAACCCCATTTTCCCATGTTACAATTTAAAGATTTTATACGTTTGATGGATGTTTTTTATGACATTTTCGGTCCTTTCCACATGGGTATCGCTAATAAAGATCTGTCCAAAGTTTTGATCGTTCACCAGTGCTACAATGTGCGCTACCCGGTGTTCGTCGAGCTTGTCGAAGATATCGTCCAATAGCAGTATCGGGGTGGTTTGGGCCTGTTCTTTTATAAATCGGAACTGGGCGAATTTTAAGGCGATCAAAAACGATTTTTGCTGGCCCTGACTGCCAAACTTCTTGATGGGATGCCCTGCTATTTCGAAACTTAGATCGTCTTTATGGATGCCCACGCTGGTGTATTGCAGGGCGCGATCACGTTCGATCTGAAGTTCCAATTGGCGCAAAAGGCCATCTTCCAACAAACTGCTGTTATAGTTGAGGTCTACCTCTTCCTTATCACCTGAAATGTCTTTGTATTGTTCCCTGAATATGGGAATAAAGGCTTCAAGAAAGGCTTTGCGCTTTTTAAAAATTTCCATGCCATATCGGTCCAATTGTTCGTCATAGACCTGTAAATTCGAGGGGTCGAAGGTTCGGTTTACAGCAAAGTATTTCAAAAGCGAATTGCGCTGGGCAAGTACCTTGTTATAGTGGATCAGGTCTTGCAAATAGGGTTTGTCTGACTGTGAGATCACCCCGTCCATGAATTTGCGCCGTGTATCGCTGCCTTCAATGATAAGGTCACGATCGGCCGGGGAGATGATCACTAGGGGGAGGAAGCCGATATGATCGGAAAGGCGATCATAGGCTTTGCCGTTGCGTTTGATCATTTTGGCCAATCCCTTCTTCAGGCTGCAAACGATTTTTTCGTTTTGGCCATTTTTCTGGAACTCCCCATCGATCATAAAAAAATCCTCGCCATGCTTGATATTTTGGGTTGCGACAGGGTTAAAATAGCTTTTGCCGAACGATAAATGATAAATGGCATCGAGGATATTGGTCTTGCCGATGCCATTGACACCCACAAAGCAGTTGATTTTATGATCAAACTCAAATTCACGGGATTCGAAGTTTTTGTAATTGATAAGCGACAACTTCTTCAGAAACATTCTTGCGGTGTAAGGTTTTTGATCGGCGCCACCGGCGACTTGGTGAAATATCAAAAATAACGAATAAATACCCGTTCGGTTTTGGATAAAAACTTTATTTTTGCGCCACCAATAAAAGAAAACAATGGCAACATACAAGAAGCGGGGCTATAAACCGAAAGACAAGGATGAGGAAAAGCGATTGGATGAGCAGGAAAGTACCACCGCTGAGGTATTTAGTTCACTGGACGAGGGCGCTTCCCGTACAGAGGAATGGGTCTCCACAAACCAAAACTATATTTTAGGTTTTATCGGGGTAATCGCTGTTGGTCTTTTGGGGTATTTGGCCTATAACCAGTTTGTGCAGAAGCCCAAGGATATAGGAGCGGCCAACGAACTTTATTACCCACAGCAATATTTCGACCAGGCATTGAACGCCACCACCGAAAAGGATTCCCTTTTCAACCTTGCCCTGAACGGGGCGGAAGGGAAATACGGATTTCTTGATATCATTGAAGAATATCCTGGCACCAAAGCGGCCAATCTGGCAAACTATGCCGCGGGAATGGCCTATTTGAGCATGCAGAAGTATCAGGAAGCGATCAGTCATCTTGGCAATTTTTCCTCTGATGACGACATGCTCGGGGCCATGGCCAAAGGCGGACTTGGAGATGCCTTTATGCAATTGGGACAGCCTGCCGATGCCTTGGGATATTATGAAAATGCCTTTGAATTCAGCAACAACGAGTATACCACGCCAAGGTTTCTTTACAAGGCCGGGGTCACCGCCCTTGAGCTGAAACAGAACGCCAAGGCCCTTCAATACTTCCAGAGGATCAAGGATGACTACGCCACGGCCGACGAAGCCCGTACCATCGATGCGTTTATAGGAATGGCCAAAAATGGAGAATAATGGCTACGGCGCATAAAAACCTTTCCGAATACGACATTTCCAAAATTCCCGATCTGGAACGCCTGAAATTTGGGATCGTGGTCGCGGAATGGAACAAGGAAATCACCGAAGCACTTTTTGAAGGAGCCCAAGGTACCCTTATCGAATGCGGCGCAAAGAACAATCACATTATTAGGTGGAACGTTCCCGGAAGTTTCGAACTGGTATTCGGTTGCAAAAAGCTGTTGGCCGACCATAGGGTTGATGCCGTGATAGCCATTGGTAGTGTGATACAAGGTGAAACGAAACATTTCGATTTTGTCTGCAACGCGGTTTCCCAGGGTATCAAAGATCTTAATGTAAAACTCGATACCCCCATTATTTTCTGCGTCCTTACCGACGATACCCTGCAACAAGCCAAAGACCGCAGTGGCGGAAAACATGGCAACAAGGGCACCGAGGCTGCCATTGCGGCGATTCAAATGGCCGTTTTGGGCAAAAAACCCTATCGATCATAGCGCAGAACAAGCATTGTAAACATAGATTCTTGCTTTAACATGCGCATATCCCCATGCATCCGCATCAGGCACCTTCTTCGTTATACGCCCCAAAAAACAAGACATTTCGGCAGTTTGTGTTAACAAATTTTGGCAATAGGGTTACGGCATATTTTTTGATTTTGAGTAACTTTGAAAAAATGGGTCTACTAGATAAATTTACCAAGCTTAAAAGGAACAAAAAATTTGGTTATTCCCCCCGTTACTACGATGATAAAGGCGAGGGGAGTCCCTTTAAATTCGAACACAAATTTGACAAGTTCCGAAGTACCGTCGATACCCCAAGAGGATTAAAAAATAAGGTGAGAAATGCCGCCGAAGACCTAAGGCGGAAAGGTGACCGAAATCTAAAGATCCGATTTCTGGCCATTTTGGTCATCCTGTTATTTATATTCCTGTATATCATCGATTTCGACCTATCTATATTCTATACCAAATAAATGGCAGCGATCATCAAACTTTTGCCAGACCACGTTGCCAACCAAATCGCAGCAGGAGAAGTGGTACAAAGGCCGGCCTCCGTGGTTAAGGAACTGCTCGAGAACGCCATCGACGCCGGTGCGGCACATATCAAGCTTATCGTCAAAGACGGCGGCAAGACGTTGATCCAGGTCATCGACGATGGTTCCGGCATGGGCGAAACAGACGCGAGACTAAGTTTTGAACGGCATGCGACCTCCAAGATACAAAAGGCGGAAGATCTGTTTCAGTTGACCACCAAGGGTTTTAGGGGCGAGGCACTGGCCTCGATCGCGGCCATTGCGCATGTGGAAATGCAGACCAAGCCCGAAGATTCGGAATTGGGCACACATTTGCGCGTCGAAGGTAGCAAGGTCATTTTTCAGGAGGTAAAATTGGTTCCCAAAGGCACCTCCATTGCGGTAAAGAACCTTTTTTTCAATATCCCTGCCCGTCGAAACTTTCTTAAATCGGATCAGGTGGAACAACGCCACATTACCGATGAGTTTCATCGCGTCGCCCTGGCCCATCCCAAAATCGCCTTCGAATTCTATATCAATGGAAGTGAACTTTTTGGACTGCCAAAAAGCAATTTAAGGCAGCGGATTGTCCATATTTTTGGCAATAAAACCAATTCAAAATTGGTGCCTGTCGGGGAAGACACCCAGGTGGTCAAAATCAGTGGTTTTATCAACAAACCGGAATTTGCAAAGAAAAGCCGGGGCGAACAGTTCTTTTTTGTGAACGACCGCTTCATCAAGAGCCCTTATCTTCACCATGCGGTGGTATCTGCTTTTGAAGGGCTTGTGAAGCCTGAAAACCATCCCGGTTACTTTTTGTACCTGGAGGTGGATCCGGCCTCAATCGATATCAACATCCATCCCACCAAAACGGAGGTCAAGTTCGATGATGAACATACCCTATACGCCATTCTTCGATCGACCATAAAGCACAGTTTAGGACAATTCAATGTGGTTCCGGCGCTGGACTTTGAAACGGACCAGAATTTGGAGACCCCGTATAACTACAGAAACAGGGCAGCGGAGGTACCAGGAATTTCCGTTGATGCTGCGTTCAATCCGTTTCTGGAGCCACGGGAAAGAATAGAAACCGCGAATTACCCTTCTATAAAAGGTAGACCTGCCACGCACGGACGTCACTGGGAAAGTTTATATTTGGGCCTTGAATCGAAATGGGGAAAGGAAAGTGGTTTCAGCAGTCTGGAATACGAGTCGGAGGCCATAAGTGGTTCCATTTTTGAGGGTAAAAACGATAATTTTGAATCATTCGCCACCACTTTTCAACTCAGGCGAAAATATATAGTCACAACGATAAAGTCGGGGATGGTAGTCATCGATCAAAGCCGGGCCCATCAGCGGGTCCTTTATGAACGGTTTTTAAGGCATAGTACCATAAAACAAGCAATTAGCCAGCAATTATTGTTCCCCCTATCCCTTTCCTTTTCGAAAGCCGATATCGGAATTTTGAAGGAAATCATGGAGACCCTAATCGCAGTGGGCTTTGTTTTTGGAGAAATTGGGGAAACAGCGGTGCAAGTATCGGGAGTGCCCTTATTGGTCCCGGAAAGTGAGGTGGGGATGGTGTTGGATCAATTGATTGCCGATTGCCAGCAAGAAGTTTCGGGGGCGGGTTTTTCCCAAAGCGACATACTTTCGAAAACCTTGGCGAAGACCTTGGCCGTAAAAACCGGGGAAGCCCTTGACAATGTTTCCCAACTCGCATTGGTCAACGATTTGTTCGCTTGTAAGGAAACCAGGATAAGCCCGTTTAATAAACCGGTGTATATCACCATAACGGAGAACGACATTGATAAAAAATTTATTTAGATGGGAAGACTGACCGAGGCCATAAAACATTTATTGATCATCAATATCCTGTTTTTTGTTGCAACCTCTTTGTATGGAGACCAAATGTACCAGTTGTTCTCACTGTGGTTTCCCAAGAATGAACATTTTAGGCTTTGGCAGATCGTCACCCATATGTTCATGCACGGCGGTTTTATGCACATCGCCTTCAATATGTACGCACTTTGGGCATTTGGCTCCCCATTGGAGGCCATGTGGGGTAGGAATAAATTTTTCTTTTTCTACTTTTCGGCCGGTCTTGGAGCCGCCTTGCTCCATACGGGGATAAATTATTACTATTTTAACGAAGGGATGTCGGCCCTTGTCAATGCCGGACTTGCGGAAAGCCAAGTGCTCGATATCATATCGGCCGGTCAGTATAGCCCGAGTTGGTACGAGATCGCGGGCAAGGGAACGATCGACAATTTTTTGAGCGCGTATAATACGCCGGCCGTCGGAGCTTCGGGAGCTATTTACGGGGTGTTGGTGGCCTTTGCATTCAGTTTTCCCCAAGCCGAACTGATGCTCATTTTCCTGCCAGTGCCGATCAAGGCCAAGTATTTCGTTCCCGTTCTAATAGCACTCGACCTATTTTCGGGGGTTACGGGCTATGGAATCTTCGGACAGGGCATAGCCCATTTTGCCCACGTGGGTGGGGCCGTGGCAGGGTTTATCATGATGTGGTATTGGAAAAAGAATCAGTTTAATAAAAACCGTTGGAATTGACGATGAACAGAGGAGGATTAAGATATCAATTTGCAAGTTTGAGCATTGCCGAAAAACTGATTGCCATTAATGGTGGTGTGTTTGTTCTCAATGCCCTTGTCCCTTTTTTATTGGGCCTGGCCCCGGATGCCATAGATAGATGGTTCGCACTCCCCAGAAATCTTGGAGACTTTATCACACAGCCTTGGTCTTTGGTCACCTATTCTTTTTTTCATGGCAGTTTGGGACACATCTTTTGGAACATGCTGTTGTTGTATTTCGCTGCACGGATCTTCCTCAACACTTTTGGATCCAGAAGATTTGTGAACGTATATTTTCTGGGAGTCATTTTTGGGGGGCTGCTTTTTATGTTGAGCTACAACATTTTTCCCGCCTTTATGGGGGTCAATTCTACCCTGATCGGTGCTTCGGCCGGAGTTACCTCGGTGTTGATCTTTATTTGTGCCTATATGCCCAACCAAGAGGTAAGGGTCATCTTCTTTAATGTAAAACTTTGGCAACTCGGCTTGGTGGTGGTATTGATCGATCTGATACAAATCCCATATGGCACCAATGCTGGCGGGCACCTGGCACATTTGGGCGGCGCCGGTTTGGGGTATCTTTACGGAAGGCAGTTGCTCAATGGGCATGATATTGGGGAAGGTTTTTCAAAGATGCTGGACGGAATTTCAGGTCTTTTTAAGGCCAAAGAAAAAAAAGCGCCCTTGAAAACGGTATACAGGAAACAAAAGACGACCGTATCCTCTTCCGTAAATTACGACAAAGAGCTGCACCAGAGAAAAATTGACGCCATCTTGGATAAGATCAGCAAATCGGGATATGAGAGCCTATCCAAGACCGAAAAGGATTTTTTGTTCAAGGCAGGCAAGGAAGATTAGCATCGTGAAACAACTTTCGATATTCAATAAAATCGTGTTCGCGGTGAATTGGGCCCTTGCAACCCTATTGCTACTGGCTTGTTTGGCAACTTATATTCCGGCAGACATTTTTCCTTATTTCGGACTCTTGGGCATAGTGGTTCCCCTTTTGGTTTATGCCAACATAGGCTTCGTACTGTATTGGATTTTATTGCGGAACCGAAGGGCCCTTATCTCCTCACTGTTGCTCGTTCTCGCTTATTTCAGCTTGGGTTCTTTCGTAAAACTGAAACCATCGGATGATACATTGAAGCCCGAAGACCTAAAAGTGATGAGTTTTAATGTCAGTGATTTCTGGTGGAGCAACGGGGGAGAAAGGGAAAATCAGTTCGAGAATGTTTTCAACCTTGTTGCCGAAGAAAATCCCGATATCCTATGTTTCCAGGAAGTGGATTTTCGCAAGCGGGATAAATTTAAGGAATATCCATACCGACATCTGAATTACATCCATAAGGGAAAGCGTGCCTTGTTGGGGATTTTTTCGAAGTATCCGATCATCAATGAAGGCACGCTCGATTGGCCGGGTACGGAAAATAACGGGGCTTTTGTAGATATTCAATATAAAAACGATACCGTTAGGATTTATAACCTTCATTTGGAATCGTTCAGTTTCCACCCTCAGATCAGGAGAATTCCCAATGATGTATCAGGGCGTTTGTTCCTGCGCTTGAGCCATTCCATTAAAAAACAGGCAGAGGAGGCCCGATTGTTCCTCAAACACAGGAATTCGGTGCCCTATAAGACCATTGTTTGCGGGGACTTCAACAATACCCAGTTTTCGTACGTGTACAAATTGATCAAAGGAGAGATGTCGGATTCCTATATGGAAAAGGGGAGCGGTTTTGGGCGTACTTATCAGAGCTTGCGATTGCCCTTCAGAATCGATTATATTTTGGCCGATCCACAGTTCGAAGTCACAGGCCACAAAAATTACGATGTTCGATTTTCCGATCACTTTCCGGTGATGGCCTCATTTCGATTGCAGGAGCACTAGCCAACAATCGACCTGGTCGGCGAAAATATGCAGCAATAGCGCCAATCCAATAATTCTCGTCGTTTTTGGGAGCAACAATAAAAGGTAAACACCGATAGCCCAGTACGTATGCAGTGGATGGAAATCGATACTGCAACGGTTTGGGTCGAATATCGGTACCGCCCATAAATGATCGAGATCGATCAAAATGCCGGCCCAAAGAATCAAAAGCGCCTGTAACCGATATCCCTTATAGAAGCCCCAAACGATGAGTAAGGGGACCAAAAAATGGATTCCATAATGCAGGAATAACCTAAGCATGAAGAAATGACAGGGTTTGTGATTTTAAATAATTCAGCGTATTGGTACCTTCATTGAACATCAGGTCCAATATACTCAGATTTCCCTCAAAACCATGACGGTCACCAAAAACCTGCACATAGGTATGCGGATGAAAGTCTATCTGGGCCTTCGCGCTGACCAACGGCCTGCCATCCAATATGTTCTGGGGCTTTTTTTCGTATAGGGCGGTTTTTTCCTTAGGCATTTCTGTTTGCAGGCAACCACAGAGTGCCGCTATGGCTGTAAGATTGAAATCGAGTAAATATGTATGGCGTTTTTCATACAAAGGGGCCAATTCATCCTCGTAAAACTCGAAAAAAGGAGAGGTGCGGTATGCCGTTTGAAGGGTCCTCCAATGCAGGCGTTGCCAATGGTATGAATAATCTAACCTTACCTCCTTATATTTCTGCCGGCCCTGCCGACCACCGACATGTTCTATCGGTACGCTGATTAGCTGCCTGCCTTGGTCATTGCAGATATAACAACGATTGCGATAGGTCTGCTTCTGGTAGTTGTCTTCCACCTCCCAAACCACTTCTTGCCGATGCATCGCGGCAAAAGTGGCAATGTTGGGGAAATAGGTCGGATGCAGGAGCAGTTTCAATGTTTTTGCGTGCTTAAGTCTGGGTAAAACGATAGTATTATTTTTCATAAAGTCCAGCCCATCTCAAGCCATATCTGACGACAAGGAAGGTAAGGACCAAATAAACCGCTATGTATGGGCGACGGTTATTTTTTATCTTTTTTTCTTTTACCCCAAAAATAACTGCCCACAAAGTATGCGGCCAAAGCGATCAAGAAATATTTGAAATACGATCTCGGCTGGCCATCACCGTGCACCGTGGTAAAAATACGGTCCCATCGGGGTTTCCAATGGGTTATCCCATCATTAAAGTTATCAAAACTCAACCAGATAAAAATGGGGGTGCCAACAATATGGTTTTCAGGGACATAGCCCCAGGCACGACTGTCTTCCGAATGATCGCGATTATCGCCCATCATCCAGTAATAATCCTGTTTAAAAGTGTAGGAGTCGGCCACCTTGCCGTTGATCAGGATCTGGTTGCCCGAAACTTCCAGCTGGTTGCTTTCATATTCGCGTATGATTTTTTTATAAAGGGGGAGCACCTTTAGATTCAGGGCTACCGTCTTGCCTTTTTCGGGAATGTAAATCGGTCCCATTTGGTCATAGTTCCAATCGTAATCCGGACTCTGGGGAAAGAGGTTGATGCCACGTTGTCCTTTAGGAGTAATGACCCGTTTGACCGAGTCAATGGAAGGATCTTTCTCCAGTTCGGCCACCATTTCATCGGTCAGGGCCGCTTCCCTGGCCCTGGCTGTTTCCTCCTTCAAGGGAAGGTTCAATTTCCTGATCAGGTCAACAGGTATCCCGTTTTCCTTCGTATACAGTTCCAATTGCCCATCGGCCCTTCTGTTGAATCCGATAATGTACTTGCCAAGGGCGTCAACCTGTGTTTGGTTCAAGGGCGGGGAAATGAATTTCCTTTGAAATTCGATAATCCCGATGTCCTGCAACAATCTTGAGGAAACCCCATTGTTGCCATAAATGGTATAGTCATATTGCGGTTTGGCCCGTTCGGGCAGTACCAGTTTTTTGCCGTCGATATAGACGTAACCGTCAATCACTTCCAGCGAATCTCCCGGGATACCGACGCACCGCTTCACATAGTTCGATTTTTTATCGATGGGTTTGATGACCCCTTTGTCTTTTCTGAAAAATTGGTAAACCGTATCGGCCGGCCAGCTGAACACCACGATATCGTTCCGCTTCACCCTGGTGAATCCCGGAAGCCTGAAATACGGAAGTTGTGGTTTGTTCAGATACGATTTTATCCCAAGTCCGGGAAGCGTATCATGCACCATTGGGGCCGCTACGGTGGTCATGGGAGTACGTGCCCCATAATGGAATTTGCTGACGAACAGCAGGTCGCCTATTCTTAATGTACGTTCAAGCGAACCGGTAGGAATCACATAGGGTTGGATAAAATAAGTATGCACCAAGGTCGCCGCAACCACTGCAAAAACGATCGAACTCACCCATTCCCCCAAGGCCGTTTTCGGATGCAGGTCCCTGTTCTCGATATAGGTGACATCTTGGGTATAGTTGACATAGTAAATATAAAAACCCAGGGTGAGGACGACCAACCAACTCTCCAGCAAGCTGTTCCTGCCAAAGCTGCGAATGGTCTCCACCCAAATCACGGGAAACATCAAAAGGTTAATGATTGGTATGAAGAGCAAAAAGACCCACCATTTCGGCCTGTTGATGATTTTCATCAAAACGATGGCATTGTAGATTGGTATGGCAGCTTCCCAAGATTTTCTGCCTGCTTTAACGTACAGTTTCCAGGTACCTAAAAAGTGTACCAACTGTACGATCAAAATAAAAAGAATCCACTGTGTTCCGTCCATCTTTGTTTTTTATGGTTTGTTGTATTCCGTATATTTCGGTTCGTTGCTCAAAATTGTAAGGATTAATAATTCCACTGCACCGTGTTTCAATGGCAAAGGTTCGATAAGCCGTTACAGGCCCAGAACATCCTTCATCCCGTAAACCCCTGTTTTGCCCACGATCCATTCCGCTGCAACCACTGCGCCCAAGGCAAACCCTCCTCTGTTATGGGCAGTATGTTTGATTTCGATTTGATCTACTTCACTGCTGTACAAAATGCTGTGGGTTCCTGGAGTCTTCCCGACCCGTTTCGATACGATCGGTATTTCAGATTCCCCTGCGTTGCCATTGGACCACCCCTCATAATCGGAATCTGCCAAAATTCCTTCTGCCAACGAAATTGCCGTACCACTTGGCGCATCCAACTTTTCGGTATGGTGAATTTCTTCGATGGCCACCCTATAAGATTTCATTTGCCGCATTATTTTGGCCAGATGGGAATTCAGTTCGAAGAAAACATTGACCCCCAGACTGAAATTTGAGGCATAGATGAAGGCGCCCTCCATTTTATGGCAAGTAGCAACGGCTTCCCCGTACTTTCCAAGCCACCCTGTAGTGCCCGATATTACCGGTACGCCATGTTCGAAGCATTTGGTGATATTTTCAAATGCCGCGTCGGGGGTACTGAAGTCAATGGCCACATCCATTTCATCAAAGTGAATCGATGTCGTGCCTATATCGATCTTTGCAACAATGCGATGCCCTCGGTCGGTAGCTATCGCTTCGATCATTTTCCCCATTTTTCCGTAACCGAACAGTGCGATATTCATAGGCTAATTTAATTTCGGAATCGTTCCGAATGTATCACTTTCCACGCAAATGGACTCTTTTCCAATCTCAAAGTTCTTCAAATGGCCTCGTTGATCAAAACCTTATGACCATGGCCAGTCCGTAGTTGGGATCATTTGTAATCGGGTTGCGTTCCAAATAGGGCTGCACATCAAAACTAAGGTCATCATCGATGTTGAACTGCTTCAGATGGGCATCTACATTGGCATCCACGATGTTCAAGATATACAGTCCTATGGTAATGACCAACGCCAGATCCCTATCCCGTTGATAGCTTTCCTGGGCATCTTCCAATGCGGCATTCGATAAATCGGGTTCGCTCGGCAGTATGCCGTCATTAGGTGTCCTGATATCATAAAACTCGTCATCGGTAAACCCGGCCTGTCTCCTTTTGAAGGCCGTTCTGAAACGATCATAACGGTCATCGTTCCAGGTATATGCATAAATACCGGTTCCTATGGCCCCATAAACCAAAGGTACTTTCCAATAACGTCTGTTGTATATTTGGCCCATGCCGGGAAAAATGGCAGAGTAGAAAGCGGCCCTGCTCGGCGCTAAGGGATTGATGGGCTTTCTTTTTTCAACCTGGGCATCTTTGATATTGATTCCCTGCTCCTGAAGATTGGTCTGTAAAGAATCCAATTGAGCCTTGGCCGGTTCTGCTTCCTGTGCCTTGCATAACAGCGACAAAAGCAACAGTAAAGAGGCCATATATCGGTTTTTACCCACCCAAAAGTATTTTTTTGATTCGCTTGAAATCGGCCTCTGATTGAAAAGGGATGGTAATTTTTCCCTTGCCCTTCTCGGTTGCCTGCAACCCTACTTTCACCGAAAGCCGTGCGTTGAGTTCGGCCATATCGATGGCGATTGATTCCGGCACCTTTGACTTTGGGGCCGAAGTTTTGTTCTTGCCGGGGCTTGGTCCTTCCTGATAGGCCTTTACAGCCTTTTCGGTATCCCGTACTGAAAGTTGTTCCCCTACAATGCGCTCATAAAGCGCGATTTGATCTTCTTTTTTGTCGATGTTCACCAACGCCCTTCCATGTCCCATTGTAGTAAAACCGTCACGAATACCGGTTTGGATAATGGGGTCGAGTCTTAACAATCGGAGGTAATTGGTGATGGTCGAGCGCTTTTTGCCCACCCGTTCGCTCAACTTTTCCTGGGTAAGTTCTATTTCATCGATCAGGCGCTGATAACTCAATGCGATTTCGATGGGGTCTAGATCTTGTCGTTGGATGTTCTCTACCAAGGCCATTTCCAAGGACTCCTGATCATTGGCGATCCTGATGTAGGCGGGTATGGTCTCCATTCCGATGAGTTTTGAAGCTCTGTAGCGCCTTTCCCCGGAGACCAGTTGGAATTTGTTGAAATCAATTTTACGAACCGTAATGGGCTGAATGACACCAAGTTCCTTGATGCTGCTGGCCAATTCCTGCAGTGTTTCATCGTTAAAATTGGATCGAGGCTGAAAGGGATTGACGACAATGGCATCCAGGTCGAGTTCCAAAATATTGCCGACGACCTTATCTGCGTTCTTGTCGGAAACCGATTGGATATCATTTTCCGGATCTCTGAGCAGGGCCGATAATCCCCTTCCCAAAGCCTGTTTTTTGATTGCCTTCGCCATTACACTTTTTCCTTATTTCGCATTACCATTTCATTGGCCAGGTTTAGATAATTTTCGGCACCTTTACTGCTGGCATCGTACTTGATGATGCTTTCCCCGTAACTGGGCGCCTCACTTAACCGGACATTTCTTTGGATTATGGTATCGAAGACCATATCGGCAAAGTGCTTCCTTACTTCCTCCACTACCTGATTGGAGAGCCGCAATCTTGAATCGTACATGGTCAGGAGCATCCCCTCAATATCAAGATCCGGATTATGTATTTTTTGTACGCTCTTAATGGTATTCAGCAATTTGCCCAAACCTTCAAGGGCAAAATATTCGCATTGAATGGGAATGATTACAGAATCGGCCGCGGTAAGCGCATTGAGCGTCAGCAACCCCAGCGAAGGGGCGCAATCGATCAATATATAGTCATAGGAATCCCTCAAATCGCCGATGGCCTGCTTCATCATGTATTCCCGTCGATCCATATCCACCAATTCGATTTCTATCGCCACCAGATCGATGTGGGAAGGGATCAAATCAACGTTGGGGGAAGAGGTTTTGATGATGGTCTCCGCAGCGGTTTTGGAATGTTCCAAAAATTGGTAGGTCCCCAATTCTATGCTGTCGACATCAACACCGAGACCGGAAGTGGCATTGGCCTGGGGGTCGGCATCGATCAACAACACCTTCTTTTCGAGCACCCCCAAAGATGCCGCTAAATTTACGGTAGTCGTCGTTTTACCAACTCCGCCCTTTTGATTTGCTATAGCAATTATTTTGCCCATTATGCTTGTAAGTTAAGAGGGTAAAAATACGATTATTTACGATGCCAGAAAACGAATTTTGTTAACAGAAAGTGAATAACTTAAGGGTGCCGCGTTAAAGTAAGTTAAAAGGTATCGGCCCCTTTTCCCTGAAGCTGCGCGGCAGGCTTGGTTTCTCGGTAAAACGATGCTAATCGTTTCCCTCCACTAAGTAGTATAACAAAGGGCAACGGATTTATTCCTCTTTCTTGTTCACCTTCAAACTGTCCTCGAACTCGATGAGGTAAATCTCCTCGTCCTTCTTTTTGAGAAAGTAATGTTCCCTGGCAAACTTCTCAAGTTCTTCAGGGTCTGACAATTTCTCAATGATTTTTTTATCGTTGGCAATTTCTTCCCTGAGAAACTCCTGTTGTTTTTCGAGTTTGTCGATTTCCCTTTTTAACTCGAGATGGATCAATAATGAATTGGTATCAAAAAAGACCATCCATACCAGAAAAACGGTCAGTACCAACACATACATATTGGTGAGGATTCCGAACCATTTCTTCTTCTTGATTTCCTTAAATCCCATGGTTAAACTATTTTCTGATTGATGATGGTACGCACGATATCGATGGCAACGGTGTTATAGGTATTGTTGGGAATGATGATGTCTGCATGTTCTTTGGAGGGTTCGATGAACTGTTCATGCATCGGCTTGATGTTCGACTGATATTTTTGCAGGGTCTCGTCGAGGTCCCAGCCCCGCTCATTCACATCCCTTTTCAACCTTCGTATCAAACGCTCGTCAGAATCGGCATGAACATAAATCTTAATGTCGAACATGTCCCTTATGGTAGGGTTGGTCAAAATCAAGATGCCCTCCACGATGAGCACCTTGGTAGGCTTTGTGGGAATGATGGTATCGGTTCTGTTGCACGCCAAAAAAGAGTATACCGGCTGCGCTACGGAAATGCCCGACCTTAACAGCTTCAAATGATTTTCCAATAATTCGAAATCGATTGATTTTGGATGGTCGAAATTCGTCTTTCTTCTTTCCTCCAAATTTAAATGGGACAGATCTTTATAGTACGAATCTTGGGAAATAACCCCCACTTCCCCTGCTGGAAGTTCGTTGATGATCTGGTTTACCACGGTTGTTTTCCCACAACCGGTGCCCCCCGCAATCCCTATGATCAACATCCTTATCGTTTTGCACAAAAGTAGCGATTTTGCGTGCCAATTTGCTACAATTCCTAATATCGAACTTTTATAGCTGGGTTTGGCTGCCATATTAGTATTTTTGCCGGATGCAAAATCAAAAAGTTACACCACACTTCGAATTTGTGGCCATGATGGCCTCCTTGATGTCGATTGTGGCCCTTGCCATCGATGCCCTTTTACCGGCCATCGCCAATATTGGCAGTGACATTAACAGCATAGATCCCACCGCCAACCAATTGTTGATCACCATGATTTTTTTGGGCCTTGGGGTCGGCCAGCTTTTTTTTGGGCCGTTATCCGACAGTTTCGGTCGCAAGCCCATAGTTTATATGGGATTTGCGCTATTTGCCATCGCAAGTATTGTGTGTGTGATGGCGCCTTCACTCGAATGGATGATCTTTGGCCGCATTCTGCAGGGCATTGGCCTATCGGCCCCGAGAACCATCAGCATATCCATAATCAGGGACACCTATCAGGGAGATCATATGGCCCGGGTGATGTCGTTTGTGACCGCTTTTTTTATATTGGTGCCCGTTGTTGCACCTGCCATTGGAAAAACAATCATGGATCAGTTTGGATGGCATGCCATATTTTATATGCAGTTGTTTTTTGCACTGGTGGTCGGGATATGGTTTTGGAAGCGCCAGCCCGAAACCTTGAAACCAATTTATAAGATTCCGTTCTCTTCCCATGTTTTTTTTGACGGCATCAAAGAATTGATCAGGTATCGGGAAACCATGGCATTCACGATCATCAGCGGCCTCATCACAGGGGCTTTTTTGGTGTACCTCAGTGCAGCACAGCACGTTTTTGAAGATCAGTACGGGTTAAAGGATTCCTTTCCCTATATTTTTGCGGGATTGGCCATTTCTATTGGGATTTCGACTTTTTTGAACGGAACCCTGGTCATGCGGTACGGGATGAGAAAATTGTCTTTTATTGCCTTATTTGCTTTTTGCGCCCTTGCATTATTGTACGTGATACTGTTTTGGGATAGCCCGAATCCGGCAGTAGGGGTATTGTTCGTCTTCTTGGCGCTACAGTTTTTTTGTTTGGGCTTCATTTGGGGCAATCTGCGGTCGATCGCCATGGAACCCATTGGGCATATAGCCGGTATAGGTGCATCGATTACAGGATTTATATCCACGCTTTTATCGATACCGATCGCCGCCTATATCGGGAGTTTTGTGGTAGGTAGGGTATTGCCCTTGTTTGCGGGGCTAGCCACATGTGGATTTATATCCCTACTCATTTTTAGCGCCATGCTTTGGAAAAGGATGGCCGCAAAGAGTTTGGCCAATCGCTCGATTACATGAATCCTCCGGTAAGATCTCTATTGGACACCGTAACCCAATATTCTTAAAACCTCCTGTTTTTAAAGGGCATTGTCAATGATTTCCTTAACGACCTCTGGGTTCAAAAGGGTACTTGTATCGCCCAAATTTCCTGTATCCTTGGCCGCGATCTTCCGCAAGATTCGACGCATGATCTTCCCCGATCTTGTTTTCGGAAGGCCGGAAACGAACTGTATTTTATCCAACCTTGCAATCGGTCCGATGTGCTCGGTGATCTGTTGGTTGATTTCTTTGCGCAGGTTGTCGCGATCTCTGCTTTCCCCCGTTTCCTTAAGAATGACATAGCCATAAAGCGCATTGCCCTTGATATCATGTGGGAAACCGACGATGGCCGATTCCGCAACTGCCGGATGTTCATTGATGGAATCCTCAATGGGCGCGGTCCCCAGGTTATGGCCGGAAACGATGATCACGTCATCTACGCGTCCCGTAATCCTGTAATAGCCTACGGCATCGCGTAGAGCCCCGTCCCCGGTGAAATAGTTGTCTTTATAAGCGGAAAAGTAGGTATCGCGATAACGTTTATGATCGCCCCAAATGGTGCGTGCCATCGCAGGCCAAGGAAACTTGATGCACAACCTTCCCTCGACCTGATTGCCGATGATCTCCGCTCCGTTCCCATCCATAAGTGCCGGTTGTACCCCAATAAAAGGAAGGGTGGCATAGGTGGGCGTCGTAGGGGTCACATAGGGTATGGGAGATATCATGATGCCCCCGGTCTCGGTCTGCCACCAGGTATCCACGATCGGACTCTTCTTTTTCCCAACATTATTGTTGTACCAGTGCCAGGCCTCCTCATTGATGGGTTCGCCCACCGAACCCAAAACCTTCAGGCTGGAAAGGTCGTATCGCTCGACAAACTCCAAATTTTCCTTCGCCAGTGCCCTGATGGCGGTGGGTGCAGTATAAAACTGTGTTATCTTGTGCTTTTCGACCACTTCCCAGAATCGTCCATAATCGGGGTAGGACGGAACCCCTTCGAACATCACGGTGGTGGCCCCGTTGGCCAATGGCCCATATACGATATAAGAATGACCGGTGATCCAGCCAATATCGGCCGTGCACCAATAGATATCGTTTTCCCTATACTGGAAAATGTTTTTAAAGGTATAAGCGGTGTAGATCATGTAGCCGGCCGTAGTATGCACCATCCCTTTGGGTTTGCCTGTTGAACCTGAAGTGTAAAGGATGAACAAAGGGTCTTCGGCCTCCATAATTTCAGCCACGCAGTCGGCATAGGCATTGTCCAAAAGTGGTTGTAGCCATTTGTCCCTCCCCTTGTGCATTTTAATGTCACTGTTGATCCTCTTTGTGACCAGCACGGTTTTGACCCCAGGGCATGCTTCAAGTGCTTTGTCAACGATTCCTTTGAGGTCTATGGTCTTGGATCCACGGTACGAACCATCGGAAGTAAGCACCATTTTACAATCGGAATCGTTGATCCGGGTGGAGAGGGCATTCGATGAAAACCCTGCAAAGACCACAGAATGGATGGCTCCGATCCTGGCGCATGCCAATAGGGATATTGCCAATTCCGGAATCATCGGCAAGTAAATACAAACCCGATCTCCTTTTTTGATGCCGTGTTCCTTGAGTACATTGGCCATTCGGCACACCTTTTCATGCAATTCCCTGTAAGTAATGTGCTGTGCCTCCTCAGACGGGTTGTTCGGTTCAAAAATGATGGCGGTCTTTTGACCACGGGTGGGAATATGTCGGTCGATGCAGTTGTCCGTAATATTGAGTTTGGCGCCTTCGAACCATCGTACTTCCGGTTTTTTAAAATCCCATTTCAAGACTTGGTCCCATTTTTTGCGCCACACGAAGTGTTCTTCGGCAATTTCCTCCCAAAAAGCCTCGGGATTTCGAACCGATTTTCGATAAACTTGAAAATATTCTTCTAGGTGTTTGATATGATAGTTGCTCATCTCAGCTATGCTTTAAGCCATAAAATTAAAAAAAATATCAGTGCCCGGTAGCTTCCTTCGCACCGCTGGGAATGCGGATATCCTCTACGATATCCTGTACGTGCTGCGGAGGGGGAGGCGTAAATTGCATCACCAAAATTGAAACTAGGAAATTGGCGAGCATGGCCACGGCTCCAAAACCTTCCGGTGAAATACCGAACCACCATTCACTCTTATCTGGAAGGATGTCATCGAACCAGCCCAACTTATATTTGAGCATATAGTACAACATCAGGGTTATTCCAACGACCATACCGGTAACAGCGCCTTCCTTGTTCATTTTTTTATAGAATATGCCCAAAACTATGGCCGGGAAAAAGGAAGCGGCGGCCAAACCAAAGGCCAAGGCGACAACGGCTGCAACGAAACCGGGCGGATTGATGCCAAAATATCCGGCAACCACTACGGCAAAGGTGGCAGCGATTCGGGCCGACCATAATTCGCCCCGTTCCGAGATATTAGGGACGAAGACCTTCTTGATGAGGTCATGGGATACCGAAGACGAAATCACCAATAACAATCCCGCTGCTGTGGAAAGTGCAGCGGCAAGCCCTCCGGCTGCCACCAAGGCAATCACCCAGGCGGGGAGATTGGCAATCTCGGGATTGGCCAAGACCATGATGTCGTTATCGATTTTGAGTTCGTTGGTTTTCGAATCGGCCACATACTGTATTCTGCCATCCGCATTCTTGTCCTCAAAGGTCAAGAGGCCGGTTTTTTCCCAATTTTTGAACCAAGCGGGCAAAGTTTGGTATTCTTGATCGCTCACCGTATCGATGAGGTTGGTTTTGGCAAAAACCGCCACTGCGGGGGCGGTCGTGTATAAAATAGCGATCAACAACAAGGCCAAACCGGCCGACTTTCTGGCATCCTTGACCCTTTTTACCGTAAAAAAGCGGACTATGACATGTGGCAGTCCGGCAGTTCCGACCATCAAGGCCAGGGTAATGGCAAAAACATCGAGCGTGCTTTTTGAACCGGAGGTATATTCGGCAAAACCGAGCTCGGTGGAAAGTCCATTGAGCTTATCCAAAAGATAGGTTCCCGAACCATCGCTCAAGGTCGACCCCATTCCCAATTGCGGCACTGGGTTTCCGGTCATTTGTATGGAAATAAAAATGGCCGGTACCATGAATGCAAAGATCAACACGCAGTACTGGGCTACTTGGGTATAGGTGATGCCTTTCATGCCCCCGAGCACGGCATAGAAGAGGACAATGACCATCCCGATGATCACGCCCGTAGTGATATCAACCTCCAGGAACCGCGAAAAGACCACTCCCACCCCTCGCATCTGTCCTGCCACATATGTGAACGATACCAGCAGCGCACAAAATACCGCAACGATCCTTGATGATTTGGAATAGTAACGATCGCCGATGAAATCCGGAACGGTGAACTTGCCGAATTTTCTTAGGTATGGAGCCAGAAGTAGTGCCAACAAAACATAGCCCCCGGTCCATCCCATCAAATAAACCGACCCGTCGTAACCAGCAAAGGCAATGATACCGGCCATGGATAGGAACGATGCAGCAGACATCCAATCGGCTGCCGTGGCCATTCCGTTCGCCCATGGCGAAACGCCCCCTCCGGCAACATAGAATTCTTTAGTGGAGCCGGCTCGTGACCAAATCGCGATCCCGATATAGAGCGAAAAGGTAATTCCCACTAAAATATAAGTCCATGTTTGAACATCCATAGAAAAAATAGTTTTGATTGGTCGGCTTATTCGTCGTAGCCATATTTTTTGTCCAACTTGTTCATCAAATGGACATATACGAATATCAAAATCACAAATACATAAATGGCACCCTGTTGCGCAAACCAAAATCCAAGCCTGAATCCTCCAATTTTAATCTGGTTGAGGGTATCCTTGAAGAGGATGCCGGCCCCATAGGAAACGGCAAACCATATCCCGAGCAGTATGAACAAGTATTTTACATTCTCTTTCCAGTAAGCCGTGGCCTTCTGCTGTTTGGTTGGCATATGCTTGATTTTAATATTGCTTTTCGAAATTCCAAGATAGGCAATTGTGGTGTAACTAATTAATTTGGCAGGTATAAAACCCCGCTCGAGGAATCTCTTTTTGCTCCGGTTACAGAAGCGAATACATTGGTCCGCTGTGCCAGACGAAGGGCACCCATCAAGGCAAAAATCAAGGCTTCCTTATATTCGATAAGGAGACTCGGGGGTACTACTACTTTGGTATCTTCTCCCAACACTTGCTGTAGGGTCTCTATCAAAAAATCATTCAAAGCACCGCCGCCGGTCACCAACAGGGTTTGGCTCCTCGATTTTTGGTGCTGCTTGATCCGATCGCCAATTTTTTCGCAAATATGGACAACGGCCGTATGCAATAAATTTTGGGGCGTATCATTTGTGGCATCCACAATGGGCACCACCTTTTCAAGGAACCATTCATAGCCAATCGATTTTGGAGGGGGCAATCGATAGAATTCGAGTTGGTTCAACCTTGACAACATCTCGACGTTGCGCCTACCATTACGCGCCAAAGCCCCGCCACGGTCAAAGTCGAGATCTATTTTACGTGTAATGTGGTTCAAGATCATGTTCGCCAGCCCGATATCGTAAGCAATTCGTTTGCCTTCCAGCTCGAACGAAATATTGCTGATTCCCCCTAGGTTCAAACAAAAGTCATATTTCCCGAAAAGCAATCGATCGCCAATGGGTACCAAAGGGGCCCCTTGCCCACCAAGCGCAACGTCGTTCGTCCTAAAATCACAAATGACCTGAAGGCCACAGGCATTGGCCAAGTGTTGCCCCGAACCGATTTGATAGGTTAGACCCTTATCGGGCCGGTGATGCGTGGTATGCCCGTGACTGGAAACGGCATCGACCACCAGTTGGTGTTCATCGATGAACATTTTGGCCTGTTCGCCCAGCCATGTGCCATAAGAATTGTTAAGTTGCAACAATTCTTCCGCCTTTAAAAAAATGGCATCCTTTAATGCCGTCCGCATGGTTTTGGAATAGGGAATGCTTTGATGTGCCACGATCTTGTATTCCCACTGATCTTGGGTATTGGAGAACTGACAATGGGCAAGGTCCAACCCATCCAGGGAAGTTCCCGACATCAAACCTAAAATGGAATAGGTTTTCATGGTTTTGGAAGTGTTATGGGCAGTTTGCCATCAGCCTTAAATGTACCCAAAAAATGTGCTGCGGCCACCTTTTGGAAGACTTCAAAATCTTGGTGGGCGGCCACAACGGCATGTGCTTTGGAAATATCCAGAAGTCCGAATACGTATGGGTTCCCAAAAAGATAAACCGTCACCTGATTGGATTGCAGCAGCATATTGATCGCTTGCAGCTCCCCTTTGCTATAGCCGAAATCATTCGCGGGCTTTACCTGACGTGGAAATAAGGCCAAAAGAATGTTTTGCTCGGTTGTCAATAGCCTTTTCCGGTGTAGGCCCATGCTCGATGTCGGTAAGGAAGCGACAATTCGCGGTCTCCGGTATGGATCGTTTTATGAATCCATTCGTTCGGAAGGTGGCAATGGCATTCTCATCGCCTTTGACCAAGGTCAAACCCTTACGTGCCATCATTTCGTTCAACAGGGTGGGATCCGAAAAGATTTTTTGCTGGATCATCGTATTTTCAGAAGATGCAGCATTGATGGCCTTTTCCTTAAGCAGCCATACCCTTTTAAAACTTTCTTCTATCTGTTGTTCTGAAGCTTTTTGAACGATGGTTTCAATAGCCTCCTTGGTATGTTCCGCAAAACAGAGCACATCGTTGCCCGCATCAAAGGCCAACCATTCCAGTTCGCCCTTAATTGGATAGTTTTTCGAGACCGCATGCATGTTCAATGCATCCGAGATCACCACGCCTTTAAATCCCATTTCCTTGCGAAGGACCCCTTTGATGATTTCTTTGGATATGCTCGAGGGAACGGGTTTACCTCCGGCCAGGGAAGGCACCGACAGATGGCCTACCATCACTGAATCCACGCCCTGGTTTACCAATTCTTGAAAGGGATAGAGTTCGTTTTCTTGAAGGACCTCCTTGGGCTTTTCGATCAATGGAAGTCCCAGATGTGAATCCGTCTCGGTATCACCATGGCCCGGAAAGTGTTTTATACTGGTCAAAAGGCCTTCAGCTTCCATCCCTTTGATATAGGCCGAAGCCTTTCGGGTCACCTTGATCTTGTCTTCCCCGAACGACCGGTATCCGATCACAGGGTTGTTGGGGTTGACATTGATATCTACCACGGGGGCCAAGTTCCAATGGATACCGGCGGCCAAACAGTCTTTGGCTATATTTCGACCCATTTCAAAGATGAGATCATCACCATCTTGCATGGCCCCTAAGGTGATTGCATAAGGGTATTGCGGGGTTTTTTCCACGCGCATGGCCAAGCCCCATTCGGCATCGATGGCGATGAGCAGCGGATATGTTGCCGCTTTCTGATAACGTTGTATCAATACCCTAAGGGTTTCAAAGCTTCTTTCGTTGTACACGACCTTTTTTTTCCCTTCATAGTTGGTGGCGGCACTTGCGCGACTATGGAAAAAACAAAGCCCACCTACATGGTGCCTGCCAATCAACTGTTCCAATGCTGCAATTTCAGCCTCCGAATCATTGATGAAGGCGGCGGGCATGAACAATTGTCCTACCTTTTCGGTGGCGGTTAGCAAGCCTTTGGCTTGCCGATAACTAGGAATTTTCCGCATTTCTTGTACTTGCTTTACCAAAATCTGGGGGATAGTAGATATATTTTAACATGATGATTGCAGGAAACGCCGCTATGACCACCCATACAAAAAAACCGCCGTACCCAAGCCACTCCTGCATATAACCGCTGATCAATCCTGGGAGCATCATGCCAAGGGCCATAAATCCGGTGGCTATCGCGTAATGGGAAGTTTTTGACTTGCCATCGGCGATATAGATCAGATACACCATAAAACCAGCGATACCAAAGCCATAGCCGAACTGTTCAAGCACCACCGTGCTCACGACGGCAGCAATATGGGTGGTTTTGGTGATGGCGAGCAGGGCATACAATGCATTGGGCACATTGAGGGAGAGCAACATGGGCAGCATCCATTTTTTTAATCCGTCACGGGAAATGAGGATTCCTCCAAGGATGCCCCCAACAGTAAGCATAATGACCCCAATCGTGCCATAAATGGTACCCACTTCTGAAGTGGAATACCCCAAGCCCCCCACCGATGTGGGATCCAAAAGGAAGGGAGCTGCCATTTTTACCAACTGTGATTCACCGAGGCGGAAAAGCAAGATAAACGTCAAGGCGGCCGCCATGCCCGGTTTTTTAAAGAACGAGATGAAAACTTCCATAAAACTGGCCGGTTTGTCAAGTGCAATGGCATCTGAAGTCTCAAACTTCGGAGTGACAAAAAAGTTGGATATGGTCAATAAAAGCATCAGAAAGGCTGCACAAATCATAGTGAGCGACCATGCTTTGGTATTATCACCATATCTATTTTCCAGGAAACCGGCCAAGATCACCAGAAGCCCCTGTCCGGTAACGGTCGACAATTTGTAAAAGGTACTTCGCAAACCGACGAAAAAGGATTGTTTTTCCTCGGTGAGGCCAATCATGTAATAGCCATCCGATGCAATATCATTGGTGGCGGAGGCAAAGGCGGCCATCCAAAAACAGGCCAAGGAAGTTATGAAAAATATATTGGTGGGTATCGTTAGTCCCACCCCTAACAGAGCCACTGAAACCAACAATTGTGTAAAGAGGAACCAGTTGCGTTTTGTGCTCTTGAGATCTACGAAGGGGCTCCATAAAGGCTTGATGACCCAAGGGAGATACAACCAACTGGTATAAAGACCGATATCAGCATTGCTGATGCCCAATTTTTTGTACATGATCACCGAAACGGTGACTACCATGACATAAGGCAAGCCTTGGGTAAAATAGAGAATGGGTACCCAGGCCCATGCCCATTTATTCTTTTGGATCATATTGGTTGGTTTGGTTTAAATGTACTAATATCGGTTTGGTTTCACGACCATAAAAATCGATAAATGAAACCGCAACCTGCTTTTTTTTTGAAAAATAGGACCTGGGGAGTACCAACTCGCCTGTATTCAAAATTGAAATTTTCTTTTTCATTTTTTTCATCGGGTAGTCCTTTTTTAGCTTTCTCCCGGAATCATATATCATAGTGTACCGATAGCCTTCGGGCACTTTGAAGGCAAGTGGGTCTGTGGCTGAGGGTACAATGGTCGGACTGACTTTTTCTTGATATGGCAGCAGAGAGGAAACGGGCGGCAGCGCGGGTAGATGGTAGTATTTTTTCTTAAGATGGGCGACGATGTCACTATGGTCCTGCATCAGGATTTTGGCACTGAAAAACACGTTGCCGCCAACCTCCGGGGTTTTTCGGGCGAGGGTGAGCTGTCTGGGCAGTTCCTTTTTGTCATACCAGACACTATCGGCATTGTTCCTGATTTTATACACCCCGTTGCCAATATAGAGATTGGTTTCATTTAAATGGCCGGCCCACCAATCCATAATTTTTCTGTGCGAGGCCACTTGTAAGTCCATGCTCCAATAAATCTGGGGTACTAGGTAATCCAACCAACCCATTTCAGACCATAACAGGGGATCTGCATAAAGGTCTTCATAAGTGGTTTGGCCCGCCTGTGTATCCGAACCCCTTGGATCTGTGGCCTTGTTTTTCCATACGCCGAACGGACTGATACCAAATTGTACCCAAGGTTTGTTGCTTTTGACGGTCTGATGTACTTTTTTGACCAGACTATCAATATTGGCCCTTCTCCAGTCCTCCAGTGATGCGTTGATCTGATTGTGGAACCGGAAGGAATGCTGGTCTTCGAAGACCGCATCCTGTATTTTGTAGGGATAGAAGTAATCATCGAAATGGATGGCATCAACATCGTATTTGGAAACGACCTCTCCGATGATGGAAACCAATCGGTCTTGAACTTCGGGCAGGCCGGGATCATAGTAATACTTGGGGCCATATTTTAGCATCCATTCCGGATGTAGGTTAAAATCATGTGCCGGACTCAGACGTTCGGTCTTTAGGTCGAAAGTGGCACGATAAGGATTAAACCATGCATGGAATTCCATACCCCGTAGATGGGTTTCCGCGATCATCCATTCCAACATATCTACCCGGGTATCTGGGGCGCGACCTTCTTCTCCGGTCAAAAAACGCGACCATGGCGCATAGGGCGAAGCATAAAACGCATCGCCTGCGGTGCGCACCTGCACCACGACGGCGTTGAAGTTCAAGGCTTCGTAAAAATCCAATATGGCGAGATAATCTTTTTTTTGCTTTTGAACGGCATCCTGGCCATTTTTGGGCCAATCGATGTTCGCCACCGTAGCGATCCATACGCCCCTAAATTCTGTTTTGGGCTGCGGTATAGGTTTGAAGACGGAACAAGAGGTGGCTAGCAAAAGCAATAAAAGGCAAAAGCGATGGAGCGTCATGGTTGGTTGAAAAAAAAATGGCCATGGGCACCCACGATTCACTTTGGATTGCCCATGGCCATGGTGCACTTATTATTTGAACTTGTACCTCACGAAGCCTTCCATAGCCTCATATTCGGCCATTCCAAGAGAATTGTACTTTCGGGCGGTTTCCATATTGCGCTGTTCGGCCCTTTGCCAAAATTCCCTATCGTCGTTTCCTGGGAACATGGCCGCATCTTTTTGTGACTGATGTTTGAAAATGGCGTTTTTCTTTCTTTGCATATCCTTGGGGCCAATTGGCACGGCCATTTCCATATCTGCAATATCCCATTCCTGCCAAGCACCGCGATACAGCCATAGGTAGCAGTCATCGATCCATTTTGCGCCTTCTTTCACCAATCGGTCTAGGGCTTCATAAATGATCTGGAGGCAAACGCGGTGCGTGCCATGCGGATCGGAAAGGTCCCCTGCTGCGAAGATTTGATGGGGTTTAACCCGGTTCAATAGATCGTAGGTCAGTTGAACGTCGGCTTTGGAATGTGGTTTTTTCTTGACTGTTCCGGTCTCATAGAAAGGGAGATTCTGAAAATGGGCATTTTTTTCATCGACGCCACAGTATCTACAGGCGGCCAGGGCTTCACCTTTTCGGATCAAGCCTTTAAAACGTTGTATTTCAGGACTATCGACCTCGCCGGGGGACTTGTTGCTCAAGAATTCCCGGACTTTTTTAAATTCTTCCCTCAAGGTCTTGTTTTCTTTCTGGATGTCGGTGGCAAAATCCATGAACCGGATTACCTCATCATCGAATACGGCGATATTTCCCGAAGTTTGATAGGCAACGTGTACTTCATGTCCGTGGTCGACCAGTCGCAATAAGGTCCCGCCCATCGAAATGACGTCATCATCGGGGTGCGGACTAAAGATCAACGACTTTTTCGGATAGGGCGAATTGCGTTCGGGCCGGTTGGTGTCATCGGCATTGGGCTTGCCTCCTGGCCAGCCGGTGATGGTGCGTTGCAGATGATTGAATACTTTTAGGTTGATATGCTCGGCAGAACCGATTTCGGCGACCAAACTACCCATGCCGTGTTCGTTATAATGTTCATTGGTGAGTTTCAAAATGGCCTTATCCACTTTTTCGGAGAGCCAAATGGCAGCCTTTTTGATCAATGCATCCGTCCAGACACATTCACTGACCAACCAAGGGGTACAGATACGGGTCAGGGCGGAAGCAGCGGCATGGTCGATGATAAAATCACAATTTGGATGCTGCTGTAGGAAGGTAGCGGGTACCGATTCCCTGATTTTGCCCTCGACGGCCTGTTTGATAATGCCCGCTTTTCCTTCGCCCCACGCCATCAATATGATCCGTTTTGCTGCCATGATCGAACCAACGCCCATGGTCAGCGCTTTGGAGGGAACATTTTCCAACCCGAAGAAGTCACTGGCAGCATCCAATCGGGTGACGCGGTCGAGCCGCACCATCCGGGTCTTGCTTTTCAGGGAAGATCCCGGCTCGTTAAAACCGATATGCCCCGTTCTGCCGATACCCAAGATTTGGATGTCGATGCCCCCTGCATCCTCGATTTTCTTTTCATATTGGGCACAAAAATCCCTAACATCTTCTTTGTCCAAATTCCCGTCGGGAATATTGATATTCTCTTTTTTGATATCGATATGGTTGAAAAGATGTTCGTTCATGAAGCGAACATAACTATGTATGGAATCTGGCAATATGGGATAGTATTCATCCAAGTTGAAGCTGATCACGTTCTTAAAACTAAGGCCTTCTTCAAGGTGAAATTTAACCAGGAATTCATAGACCTTGGTAGGGGTAGAGCCCGTTGCAAGCCCTAAAACCATATTTTTTCCCTCTTTTTGGCGCTGCCGTATCAATTCGGCAATTTCATTGGCTACAAAGAAAGAGGCATCTTGTGAGCTCTCATGGATGATCGTGTTGATTTTCTCGAATTTTTTTGATTCTTCGTCCATTGGGTAGTCCATCAGTCTGGGTTTTGTTGAGGTATCGGCCATTTTGTGAATTTTAGAGTTTTTTTGATGCCACAAATGTAAACAAAAAAATAATATACTGCAGTTTTATGCAATATATTTTGCAGTATTTTGCATTTATTAAAGAAATGAAGTGACATTTAAATAAAAAACGGTAAAAAACGGCAAATCAAATAATTTTCTATCTTTGTGCCAACAAGATGAATTTTATGCTCAAGGAAGAACGTCAGCAGTTGATTTTGAACGAGGTGGCCCTGCACAATAGGGTACTTCTCACCGATATAGCCGAATCATTGGATGTATCCATCGATACCGTCAGACGAGATGTCAAGGAACTCGATGCGGAGAACAAGCTGAAAAAAGTGCATGGGGGGGCCATTTCCTTGGGATTTACAAGTTATGGCGCAAGAAACGGAACCATATACGCATTGGAGGAAAAGACCATCATTGCGGAGAAGGCGATCAAGTTGCTGCGGCAAGGAGGGGTCATCTTTATCGACGGGGGTACAACCTGTTTGGAACTGGCACGATTGATCCCAACAAATCTTGAGCTCACTTGTTTTACGCTGAGTTTACCGGTCGCCTTCGAACTATTGGCCAAACCCAACATCGAAGTCATATTTATCGGGGGTAAAATCTCCAAGGATGCACAAATTTCCATAGGTTCCCATGCCATACATCAGCTGTCGGAAATCAAAGTCGATTATAGTTTCATCGGGACGGGTTATGTAGATTCATTATACGGACTTACAGAATTCGATTGGGACATCGTGCAACTGAAAAAAGCGGTGATCAAGGCTTCCAAAAAAACGGTACTTTTATGTATCTCGGAGAAACTCAATTCCCAACACCGATACAAAACCTGTGATATTAACGCCATTAATACCATGATCACTGAATTGGAACCCGATAATAACTTGCTGAATCTTTTTAGAAATCACGACATACGTCTTTTGTAAATTTTCCTATGGATTATATAAAAATTACGGAAACCCCTTCCCTTCACGAAGGCTTGGAGTTCATGGATACACATACCCTCCTCAACAAAATGAATTTGGAAGACCAGAAGGTCGCCAAGGCCGTTGCCCTGGCCATTCCACAAATAAGCCTTTTGGTGGATGCCTTGACCGAGCGCTTTGCACAAGGGGGGCGACTCTTTTATATCGGTGCCGGTACCAGTGGGAGGTTGGGCATACTTGATGCCTCTGAAATCCCCCCGACCTACGGTATGCCACATACGCGGGTGATCGGATTGATCGCTGGGGGCGACGGGGCCATCAGAAAATCGGTGGAACATGCCGAGGATGACACACAACAGGCTTGGAAGGATCTTATGGTCAATGCGCTCAACGAACGGGACGTGGTCGTAGGTATCGCGGCTTCCGGCACCACGCCCTACGTGCTGGGCGGGGTGGGGGATGCCAAAAAAAATGGATTGCTCACCGCCGGTATCACCAATAACCCCGGATCTCCTTTAGCCTTGGCGGTCGACATTCCCATCGAAGTCAATGTGGGTCCGGAATTTGTGACCGGAAGCACCAGAATGAAAAGTGGTACCTCCCAAAAGCTGGTGCTGAACATGATTTCGACAGCGCTTATGATCAAAATAGGACGTGTAAAGGGCAACAAGATGGTAAATATGCAACTGAGCAATACCAAATTGGTCGATCGGGGGGTGCGTTATGTGATGGAGGGTTTGGCAGTAGATTATGCAAAGGCGGAACAATTGCTCAAAAAACACGGTTCGGTCAAGAAAGCTTTGGATGCGGGTAAAAATGAAGCCCCTTTTTAATCAGGGTTTATTTTTTTTGGACGGCCCCAACCTCTTCCACCGTTACCATTTTGTCGGAGGTGTTGCCCCATGAATTAAGGATAAAATTCATGACATCGGAGATTTCTTCATTTTCCAATCCCATTGGTGCCATTACGCTGTTGTAAGTCACTCCGTTCACCACCAATTCGCCCTGTTGCCCAAATTTGACACCTCTGATACTCCCTTCCCTGTTGTTCAGCAAATAGTCTGATTTTGCCAGAGGAGGGAAGGCATTGGCAACGCCTTCTCCTTCGGCCATATGGCAGGTAACACAAAAATCGGCATAGATTTCGCTGCCACGTTGAACGCTTGCTTCCAAGGTTGGGTCTTGAAATAAATACACCGATAAACCCAGTACAATGGCCAAGTATGTGAATAAGAAAGTCTTCATTGGATAAAATGGGATATTAATGTTAGGAAATATTTTGAATCGGTTCGGATTGCTTTATTTGGGGTCCAACCTAAAGATGCCCTTACCCTCCACGGCCACATAGATGAGACCGTCAGGTCCCTGCTTCACATCGCGAACCCGACCAAGGTTTTCCAATAACTTCTCGCGTTTTACCACCTTTGTGCCATCGAGTTCAAGGCGTTCCAGATATTGAAAGGCCAGGGAACCTACCAAAACACTGCCCTTATAGCCTCGGTATTTGTCAGAGGTGATAAAAGCCATGCCGCTTGGGGCAATACTGGGCACCCAATAATGTATGGGTTGCTCCATGCCTTCCATTTCGGTTTTGTCAGTAATCGGCGTGCCGCTATAGTTGATGCCATAGGTAATCACGGGCCAGCCATAGTTCGCTCCTTTTTTAACGATATTGATTTCATCGCCACCACGGGGCCCATGTTCATTGTCCCATATTTCGCCCGTGTCGGGATTTTTTGCCAAGCCTTGCGGATTTCGATGCCCATAACTATAAATGGCGGTTTTAGCCCCGGAAGTGCCTACAAAAGGGTTGTCTTCCGGTATACGCCCGTCATCGAAAAGTCTGTAAATTTTGCCCCCATCCAAGTTAATATCCTGAGGATTGATGTCGCGTTCCCCGCGCTCGCCTACAGAGAAATAAAGGTAGCCGTCATTATCAAAAACAATCCTCGAACCAAAGTGCTGTCCCTTTGTGGTATTGGGTACGGCCTTGTACAGTACCTCCTTGTTTACCAGAGCATTATCCTGTAACTTGGCTCTCATCAACGCAGTATTGCCCCCCTTGTCGTCTCCTTCTGGAGAAGCATAGGTGATGTAGATCCAGCCATTGTTCCCATAATCGGGATGAAGTTCGATGTCCAATAGTCCGCCTTGGCCCCGATCGTAAACTTCAGGTACATTGGCAACCGATACTTTTTTACCGTCTTTAAAATGAATTATTTCCCCTGATTTTTCCGTTATCAGCAGGCTTCCATCGGGAAGGAACGCCATGCCCCATGGAATCGGTAGCCCATCGACCAACAGCGTTTCGGAAAACGGAACTTCAGATGGCATAGCTACCTGATTTTCAGCATCCTGTCCGCAAGAAAAATTGAACGTTACAACGAATAAACACAATAATGACACACTATTCCTCATAATTTTTCGTTAGATAAATATTAATAAAGTAACCTACGGGTTAAAGATAAAGAGAAATTATAAGTATAAATAATTACGCTGAGGAATAATCCGATCCCCAAATCATGGTTGTTCCAGCCAAATCAGACTTAACCTATGCTCCCAAAAAAAACAAGGCATATTTACTATGCCGTGCTGCTGCTGGCCCTTTCTGCAGTATGTACTTCTGCCGTAGCTAACTCAAGAATATTCGATTTTATTTCTGAAGTGGCCTCCGTATTGGATCGGCCCAACAATGCATCCATAGTGGGGGACATGGATGCTACTACCAGGGATTTCGACGGTAATGCCAATGGTTCCAAGAAGGAAACCGCCTTCTTCAAGCCGGTATTTGCGACCATTATCCAGGGGGCCGATCAGCTGGTAGGTTGTGCCAATGATGGAAGTACCTTGGCCCGCTTTAACCTTTGTGGGGATTCCGACAATAGGATCGTAACGCTTTCTGGTAGCTATTCTTCCATTTCTTGGCAAATTTTGGGGGGTAGTTGTAGCCCGGACATCAACAATGATTGTCCCAACACAACCCTTTCCTGCTATAGCCAGGTCGCCACTGGATCTAGTTTTACCATCAATGCCGCTTCCATACCTTCCGCCGTAGGTGCAGAATTTAGGGTGGTCGCCGATGGTCAGCAATATTTCTTCAAAGTAAAGAAGAGCAACATCACCCAGACCTTTGTAAAAAACGACTTTATCTGTGGGGTGCCCGGAAGGATACAGATCACGAATCTCTCAAGTGCCTATGAGTTCAGCATCAATAGCGGGAGTGGATTTGGACCTTGGCAAGGCCCTATTTTCAATACCCTGAATCCGGGAACTTATGTGGTCAAGGCCCGTCTCAAAAACACGCCCGATGCTTGTGAATACCCATATGCCCCCATCGTTATCCAACAATTGGATATCGACATAGATGTTACATTTACCGATGCCCAGTGTGCAGGCGATACCGGTACGATAACCGTTACGGCCAACAATGTACCGGGGCCCTACAAGTATACCCTGCTCGATGCTTCCGGTACCGCTCAGGAATTTACCGCATTTATCCCTAACAATCCATACACCTTTGCCGCAGTAGGTTTTGGCACTTATACCGTACAGGTAGAGACACAACAATGTACCGGTGATCCGCTGAACGGCATCTTGCCGCCAAGGCAAAATGTCGATACCTCGGGAAACCCCATCATCATTGGAAACGGGGTGGTGGCCCTTTCAGCATCTGCGGAACCGAACAACAGTTTCAGTGCAGCTTGTGGTATCAATAGCGTCGACATCACGGTATATACTTCCGGAGGTACATCACCATATACCTATATAGTTAACGGTGCTGGGCCCTCCAGTCCGCCATACGGTGCCTCAAGGGTACATACCATCAACAGTCCCGGAACCTATGAATTTACCATAACCGACGCCAATGGGTGCACCATCATGGCCTCGGCCAATGTGGAAGAACTTACACCGCCCGATATTACGGTCTCCGGGGTGAACGGTACTTGTACCAACGGTGGGGCCCGATTGCAATTCAATATCATTGACGCCAAAGGGTACGACCTTTCGTTCAGGGCCGATCCAGGAGACGCATGGAGCACAAACCCTGTCCTTTCGGTAACGGCAGGCACTTACAACAACATCGAGGTACTGTACGAATCGGGGGCATTCAATTGTATCCTATCGATGCCCAATACGGTCACGGTGACCGAAGTGGGCGCCATCAACGGCACCGCCGTAAAAATTTCCGACAGAACGTGCATCGCAGGCGGGGGTGTCAATGGTGGGGAAATAGATATACAAGGTGTTTCCGGAGGCTCCGGAAGTGGCTATCAATATAGTATCGATGGCGTGAACTTTTCACCTTCCCCCAATTTTACGGGATTGGCCGCCGGCACCTATGTCCCTGCCATAATCGATGACAGCGGTTGTAGAAGAGATCTTACGCCCATTACCATTAATAATGTCGACCCCCCAACCGATATCGCCTTTGCACAGAGCAATATCAACTGTTCGGCCGGCACTTCGGATGTTCAATTGACCGTGACGGCCAATGCGGCAATCGCTACTTTTGAGATCATTGCGCCCATAATTGTCAACAATGGGGGAAGCAATAACTTTATAGGCCTTCCTACAAATGTTTCTTATCAGTTCAGGGCGACCGATGTCAATGGTTGCAGTATTACCGAAAGCTTTACGCCTGCCCAAATAAGCTCGATTCGGGCTAGGGTCAAATCGGGGGGCGATTTGAGGGTTTGTACCGGGGCTACTGACGGAACGGGCACTTTTATCATCGATGGGTTTGCAAATAACTATACCTATGACATCAACGGCGGACTGTATACCGGCGGACCGCAAAACAACGCCGAAGTGGTATTGCCACCTTCGGGCGCGGGTACTTATACCATTACGGTTACCGATTCTGATACCGGTTGTACCGATTCGATAGGCTTTACCATTTCAGAACCCGCAACTCCTATTGCACTCACAGGAAATGTGACCGCAATGAGTTGTGCGAACGGAAATATAGGTCGGGTAATCGCATCGGCCTCTGGCGGATGGGGCGGCTACCAATATACCTTGGTCTATCCTGGCGGGGTGACCACCGTGGGCCCCAAAACGGGCGCCACCTTTAACAATTTATCGCTACCGGGTGCATACACCCTTTCCGTGGCCGATGCAGAAGGCTGTACGACCACTTTTGGCTTTACCCTGACGCCAATCAATGCCCCGAACATAAGCATAGATAATGCCTTAAGTGATTATTGCTATATTCCGGGAACGGGCGCAACCATCGCTGTGACCTCGACTGCCGGAACAGCCGCTTTGGCGACCCATCAATATAGGATCAACGGGGGTAGTTTACAGGCAAGCCCAATATTTGCCGGATTGAATCCGGGCAATTATACCATAGAGGTTGTGGATGGCAACAATTGTCGTGATCAGATCGGCGTGACCATCAATCCACAATTGAGGGTCAATACCGGTTTGGATACCGCCATCCCATGTGGTGGGGCTCCAGGACAGATACAAGTAACGGTCACAGGTGGCTATTTGGCCAATGCCGTACCCAAGGATTACCAAGTGAGCAACGATAATGGAGTCACCTACGGCGCTATGCAACCCTTGGCGGCCAACAGTTTCCTCTATCCCGTAACCACTGGGGGCACTTATATATTCAGGGTGACCGACAACGAAGGGTGTGAAGCTTTTTCTTCACCTTTAGTGGTAGACCCGCCCCAACAGATCGCACCGGCCACCGTTTCGACCACCCCCGTGAGCTGCGGTAACCCCAACAATGGAACAGTGACCATCACACCGGACGCCACGAGCGGTATCCCACCTTATGAGGTCAGTTTCAATGGAGGACCTTTTACGGCACAAACGGTCTATTCCAATTTGGCGGTAGGAAGCTATCCTTTTATTGTAAGGGATTCAAGGGGTTGTGAAACACCGGCTGCCAATGCTATTATTGTTTTGGATGCCACGCCCGGCCCAGACGCAACCGTATCGGAAATTCAAGCCACTTGTAGCGCCGGCACCGTGAGCGGTGGTATTACCATCAATAGCGTAAGCAATGGTACCCCCAATTTCACCTTTATTATTGAAGATAATTTGGGCAACCAATTGTTCACTTTTAATAATGTGGCTCCCGCTTCATTGCCACTTGTCATCAATGATCCACTCTTGATACCCGGAAATTATACAGTGGTAACCTTGGATGCCAATGGATGTAGGGATGTTGATCTCCTCACTATCACCCAGAATACTGTGGATGTGGTTCCTGATCCCGTACCCTTGCCCGTATGCAGTGCCACCGGTTTCAGCAATACGGTGGAAATATTTGGTGGCATCGGTCCGTTCTTGATCCGGTTGGAGAACGACCCATTACCTCCGGTTGCGCCAAATTTACCTCCGAGAAGACATACTTTCAACGGACTTCAATATGGCGTGGCCTATACCGTTGAGGTTACCGATACGGCCACAGGCTGTATTTATTTAGATCTGATTCCGCCAATTAATGGACCTTCCACTTTGGATGTCACGGCCACCTCAACGGCAGGTTTCTGTGATGTGAATAGAAATGGTGAAATCATCTATACCGTAACGGGTTTTGCCCCGGGAGATAATTTGCAGATCGAACTTCTCAACAATTTGGATGGTTCACGGATCATTCTTGAAACCGTTACCCCGGCTTTAGACCCCTATTCCAATAACTATCTTGCACTACCGGGCGACTATCAGATCATCGTTACCAATTTAACCGACGATTGTACCGATGCCACCGGCATCATCATCGACCAAAACCTGCCCACTATTGATATTTTGGCCGAAGAACCGGCCAATTGCAATGCTGCGGGTCAAATAACGGTGCAGGGTGCAGGTGGTGCAGGCGGACCCTATGAATTTGCATACATGCCCACTGGATCAACCCCCAATCCCGGTGATTGGACACTTGAAACCACTTTTGTGGCCGCGGCTGGGAGCTATGATGTTTTTGTAAGGGACATCAGTGGTTGTACTTCCTTTGCCATTGCAACGGTGATCCAACTGCAACCCGATTTGGTACCGCCTACCATCACGGTAGATAACCAATGTGTGGTCACAGCAACTCAATTCGACGTTACCGTGAGTATGGATGCCAGTACGGTAGACACCCCCAGGTTTACCCTTGCGGGGGATACCCAATTTGGGGTTTATAATATTGGAAACAACCGATACGAGTACACTTTTCAGGTCAGTAGTCCTGGGGTATATGTCGTCGACGTAACCGATGCGAATGGCTGTACCAGTCAAGGTACTGCGGAGGTTTATGAATTCTTATCGGCCTTTGGTGATTTCACGGCCAGTCCTTCCTGTAACAACGCCGATGGCGTGATTACGGTAAGTGTGATTGGCGGTAGTAACCAGTTCAGCTATCAATTACAGGATGGTGGGGGAACCAACATCGGGGCACCCATACTCGGAGATCGTACCGACGGAATTTTCAATGGAATGGCACCTGGAACCTATCAAGTGGAAGTGACCGATACCGAAACCCTCTGCGATTTTGTCGTGGATGTTGAGTTGCTGCCAGCGGTTCCACCGATTATCGATAATGAATTGAAGCAAGACATCAGCTGTTTTGGCGCTGATGATGGCAGCATCGATATTCTCTTGCAATTTGGGACCGATGTGGATACCCCCATCGAATTTATATTGAACAACCTGAGCAGCGGTCTGGAACATGATCGAAACTTTACGGGTTCTTTTGCCGGGTTGCCACCGGCCCAATACCAGGTCGAGGTTTTAACGGCCAGGGGATGTTCGGTACTCTCAGGGGTGATCGATATCATTGAACCCAGTGATTTTGCCATTACCGCAAGTGCCCCTGATTTTACCTGTGAACCCGGCGCAAACCGCTTCAGTTCCACGATCATTACGGTGAACGTAGATCCTGGCAATCCGGGAACCGTGGGCAGTGGTTATCAATACAGTATTACCGGTTTCAGCAATTATCAGTTGGGGAATACCTTTGAAATAGTTGATAACGGTTCGCCCCAAAACATCACCGTCTATGCAATCGATGGCAATGGATGTCAAACTACCTTTGATCTGCCTACCATCAATCCGCCGACCGATGTGGTCCCCAGTCTTACCGTGGTGTCGCCCTTGAATTGTAGGGATCCGGAAAATGTTGAAATCAGTGTCATAGGCACCACCGATTTTACGGTGATCACCAGTGGGCCTCTAGGTACGGTAGTTCCAGATGTAAGTGTAAGCGGTGTAAGTGTCGCAACCGTGTTTTTGCCCGATGCGGGGGATTATTTGATCATCGTTCGGGATGATTCTCCCAATGGGTGCGATTACCCACTGCCAAAACATACCGTAATAGCACCGATCGATCCCACGGCCGTGGTAACGGAAGCCAAACCGGTCACCTGTTTTGGCGATTCGGATGGAGAATTGTTTATTGACGTGAGCAACTATGCGGGCATATATAACTATACCGTTTACCGTTCTTCGGATATTACCAAAACAACGCCCATGGCCTCCGGTAGTTTTGATACTGCAAATTTTCCCGACATCTTTGGCGATCTGGCCAGGATAACAGGCCTTCCCGCGGGTAACTTTTTTGTGGAAGTGGTGGAAGCAGGCGCACCTTATTGTTCCGTAGACAGCAATGTGGTTACGGTTCGTTCCCCCAACGGGGCACTTGACGTGCAGGCCGTGGAGGTGGGCAATGTAAGCTGTGACGACAACGCTGGGACCATAGATGCCACGGGTAGCGGGGGTTGGGATACTAGCCCTTATGAATATCAATTGTTGAAAGATGACGGCTCGGGAACTTATCTTGTCGAAGTCGGTTACAACGCCAACAACCTGTTTCAAAACCTTACCAGTGGCGATTATCGGGTCGAGATCAGGGATGTGGAAGGGTGTATCGATACGTTTGATATCACCTTATCTCCAATTCCTTCCATTCAGGCCGGTATCCGGGAACCACAGAATTTGGTTTGCCCAGGTGGGAACAACGCGGTGCTGGAAGCCTATGACCTGATATCCGGTAATCCAGGAGCAATAGGCGGCGTGGCTGGCGCAGGCTATAAATACCAACTGATCTATTTGAACAGCAACAATATTGCCGATGAGCGTGAACGCAGTGGACTTCAAGACAGTCCGACCTTTATCGGTGCTTTTGGAGGCGTGATCAGCGCAGGTTGGTATGCCATTGAGATCACTTCCAGCTATAATTGTAGTTTTATCACACCGCCCTATGAAGTGGTACCGCCCCCGCCCGTCCAACCCAAACTGGTGCAGACCCAAGTGCCCGGTTGCGGTGGCATGGGGGAAATGCGTCTGTACATAGAAAATCCAGATCCGCTGTTTAGCTACGAATATCGAATTGTGCCCACGCCGGATCCCATCAATGATCCCTATACCGATTTGGTGGGCAATACGGTATTGATACCCGGTGTCGCCGGCGTTCTGTACCAGTTCGACGTGCGCAAGAAAAATGCCTCAAATACCTGTAATCCGGTGCGATCGAATGGGATAAACATGACCGACGCGACCGGGGTGACCTTATTGCCCAACCAACCCGATGATATTTCCTGTGCCTCCGAATTGGATGGCCGTATCGAATCGTTCATCAATGGTGGCGTGGGCAACGATATGTTCACTTTGTACATCGGCGATCCGGTGGATGCCTTTGCTCCCGTTGTTCCGGCATTCCGTGGTCCACAAAGTTTTGGAACTTTCGAAGGCTTACCGGAGGGCAATCAGTACTATATCGCGGTGACCAGCGGTGTTACCTGCCAGGACATTGCCGGACCTTTTGAGATCATTAGGCCCGCACCCATTGTTTTTACTGCAGACTCAATGCCGGTTACCTGTAACGGGGAAAATGATGGCACCATAACCGTTGAGGTGATGAGCGGTGGTGTAGGCCTGATACAGTTTGCCATAGAACCCAATTTCGGCGAATTTTTTAGCGAGCCCGCTACCCCCGGCATTTATACTTTTGGCGGATTGGCCGCAGGGGATTATGAAATATTGATCCAGGATGAAAATGGATGTTTTGAAAAAGATGTCATTACCGTTACCGAGCCCATGCCACTCCAAACAATCAATATACAAGTGGTTCCTGAACTATGTATTGGTGCCAATGATGGTACAATGGTCTTTGAAGTTATCGGTGGTACCCCATTTGTGGATCCCTTAGTGAACCCCTTGCCCTATTTTGAATACAAGGTTGAGATGATATCACCGATCGACCAGACCGGTACCGGGGTATTTGCGCCTTATAATGGCCAACCGATCCAAAATCTGCAAGGTGGTGCTTCCTATGCAATCTATGTGCAGGATGCAAATTTATGTAACTTTTCAGACGTCTTCAATGTGGGTATTGGCGTTGATCTCACAGCAGAACCGTTGGTTCAATATGGTTGTGAGGGCATATTCCCGAATAGCACGGCTACCGTTCAGATGCAAGATCCGAGTCTTTTGCCACAAATGCTGTTTTATTTGGAAGATCTAAATTCAACAGATCCCCCATTGACCTTATCGGAGATGATCTTACTTGCGGAACCTGAAAATGCCTTTGGAGATTTACCGGCCGGGCAATACAGGGTGCATTTGTTCCATTCCAATGGATGTTCCAATACCACGGAATTTACCATAGATCCGTATGCCCCATTGACTTTGACCGCGGAAAAAACGGGTCCCAATGAACTGACGGCCATGGCATCGGGCGGCTATGGAGGCTATGAATATTTTTTCCAAGGTCAACCACAAGGCACCGATAACGTATACCTTACCAATGTAAGCGGCAATGTTGAAGTGCGGGTGGTCGATCGTAACGGCTGTGTGGCCGTGGTCATGATTCCGTTTGAATTCACCGGAATGCTCGAATTGCCCAATTTCTTTACCCCGGATGGCAATGGCGAAAACGACCTTTGGATGATCACTGGCAGGGATTTCTTTCCTTTTATAGAAATTAAGATATATGATCGCTACGGAAGGGTAGTGGCCATCCTAGATCAGGTGACCAACTGGGACGGTACTTATGAAGGAAAAGAATTGCCAAGTGGCGATTATTGGTATGTGGTCAACCAAAACGATGCCAGGAACACCCGCTTCGTAGGCCATTTTACATTGTACAGATAATCGGAAACCCTCAAATAGTTCCATACAAAGGGATGTCAATTTTTGATATCCCTTTTTATTTTGATTTGTTTCAACAATGCGCGCAACAGTCGCCAGGGCAAAAGCTTGGATTCAAAACCCACCTCACCAATAGGGCTTATGCCCTGAGTTTGTTTTTATGGATTAAAACAAACAATAAACAATATCTTTGCCTTCTGTAAATCGAATTCCATATGGGTAGCAAGATTTCGTTCCTGTTGTTTTTGGGTGGCGCACAACTTTTGATCAGCGGTTGTGCGGGGGAGACCTCGGGGAGCGCAAAACCAGTGGAAACCGTGTTGAACGAAACGGATCTGACCGATGATCAGTTGCTCGACAAGGTTCAACAACAGACCATCGAATACTTCTGGACGGGTGCTGAACCTATTTCGGGAATGGCGCCGGAAAGAATTCATTTAGATGGCATATATCCCGATAATGACCAAAACATTGTTACTACTGGGGGGACGGGATTTGGACTTATGGCAATTTTGGCAGGCATTGACAGGGGGTTTATCCAAAGAGACCAGGGCATAGGACGATTTGAACAAATCGTCACTTTTCTGGAAAATGCAGATCGCTTTCATGGTGCCTGGCCCCATTGGCTTGATGGCTCTACCGGGAAAACCAAGCCTTTCAGTCCCAAAGATGATGGTGCCGATTTGGTGGAAACCGCATTTTTGGTTCAAGGTCTTTTGACCGTTAAGGAATATCTCGACCCGGAAAATCAAAGGGAAAGTCTTTTGGCAGACCGTATTCAACAGCTTTGGGAAGCAGTGGAATGGGATTGGTTCACGCAAGGTCAGGAAGTGCTGTACTGGCATTGGTCGCCGAACCATCTTTGGGAAATGAATTTCGCGGTGAGAGGGTATAACGAATGCCTGATCATGTATGTTCTGGCCGCTGCATCTCCCACACACCCTATCTCTAAGGCGGTATATGACCAGGGTTGGGCTCGTGGCGGCGCGATCGAATCGGATACCGATTACTATGGGCTACCCACGGTTTTAGATCATTACGAAACCAATGATGAAGCCGTAGGGCCACTGTTTTGGGCCCATTATTCTTATTTGGGGCTTGATCCGAAAGGCTTGGAAGATCGGTATGCCGATTATTGGAAGCTGAATGTGAACCATACCTTGATCGATTATCGGTATTGTGTCGATAATCCCAAGAATTTTAAGGGCTACGGACCCGATTGTTGGGGCCTTACCGCAAGTTACTCGGCGAATACGTTTTATGAGGCACACCGACCCGGGCAGGATGTGGGCGTAATTACCCCAACGGCGGCGCTCTCCTCGATGCCTTATGCGCCAATGGAGAGTATGGCCTTTCTGCGACATCTCTACCAAGAGCATGATTCCTTGATCGGAAAATACGGTCCGTATGATGCCTTCAGCGAAGAATATGAATGGTATTTGCCAAGGTATTTGGCCATCGACCAGGGACCGATTCCAGTGATGATCGAGAATTACAGATCGGGCTTGCTTTGGGGTTTGTTCATGAAGAACCCAGACATCATCAATGGCCTAACAAAACTGGGTTTTACCCAAACACTTTGATTAAATACTGCTAAAGCACAATCCCAATGAAGTTCATAGTTATCGCATTGATGGTTACCATTCTCTTACAAGGATGTGCCGCACAATCGAAATCACAATTGATCAGTGGATCCATGGAGACCGTGGTCACTGAAGAATTACGCTATTATCTATATTATCCCGAAGATTATAAAGTCGACAGTTTAGAGCAGTTCCCACTATTGCTCTTTCTACATGGCGGCGGAGAGTCGGGTGATAGTTTGGTTACTGTAAAAAGGAACGGACCCCCTAAACTGATCGCTAGGGGAAAACAATTTCCCTTTTTGATCTTGGCACCACAAAACCCACATCGAACGAAATGGTGGAATACGGAGGCGGTGATGCAATTATTGGATACCATCGTAGCCAACAACCGTGTGGATAAAAAACGCATCTACCTGACAGGTTTGAGCAGGGGTGGGGGCGCAGCATGGGAGTTGGCAGTCCAACATCCCGATAAATTTGCCGCTATGGCCGTGGTCTGTGGCATGGCACCTTTACCTTATGCAGCATGGATCGATAAGAAGATGCCCATCTGGGTGTTTCATGGGGAAGAAGATGAATCCATACCGATTTCGGAATCCGAAAATATGGTGAAGCGACTCCTTGGGATGGGTTACCAGGTGCAGTTCACTAGGTATCCCGGCGTAGGCCATGATGCCTGGATTCAAGCCTACGATACCGAAGCACTCTATGAATGGTTCATGGAACAGGCACGAAAAGATTGAAAAGAGGGTTTGGGGTTTGGATTTTTTAGTATTTTGTAAGGATTAAACGATTTCCTTCCATCTGTCGAATAAAACCCTTACCCAATATGAAAAAACGGACTCATTTTATGATCGTTGTTTTGGCCCTCTGCACTTTGGGCAAAATAGCTGCCAACAACGATTCAAAGGAGAAGGACAAGGACAAAAAAAAGCCCAGAAACGTTGTTTTTATCCTTACCGACGATCACAGATACGATTATATGGGCTTCACGGGCAAGGTGCCCTGGCTGGAAACGCCCAATATGGACAAGCTGGCCGCGGAAGGGGCCTATCTATCGAATGCTTTCGTAACAACCTCTTTGTGTTCCCCGAGCAGGGCCTCTATACTGACAGGGCAATTTTCGCATACCCATACCATAGTCGACAATCAAGCGCCCGATCCGGGCAATTTGACCTATTTCCCCCAATTTCTTCAAAAGGCTGGCTACCAGACGGGTTTTTTTGGCAAATGGCATATGGGAGATCATGGCGACGAACCCCAACCGGGATTTACTCATTGGGAGAGTTTTCCTGGACAGGGGGTCTATTATAACCCCACCTTAAACATCAACGGAAATCGCGTGGCTTACACCGATTCTACCTATATCACCGACTTATTGACCGAACATGCGGTAGACTGGCTGGAAAAAAGGGATAAAAAGAAACCGTTTTTTCTGTATTTATCGCACAAAGCCGTACATGCGGGCTTTCAGCCGGCACAGCGCCATAAAGGAAGGTACAAGGGAAACAAGATTGCGCTTCCTTTGACCTATGACCAGACCAAAACAGGGAAGTACCGTGATTTGAAATGGCCCCAATGGGTGGCAGACCAGCGTGTGAGCTGGCATGGTGTAGATTATATGTATCACGACAACAGGGACATCCACGAGATGGTCGTCGATTATTGTGAGACCTTATTGGGCGTTGATGAAAGTGTCGGCACCCTGATGGAATTTCTTAAAAAAGAGGGATTGGATGAATCTACCTTGGTGATCTATATGGGAGATAACGGGTTTAGTTGGGGCGAACATGGCCTGATCGACAAAAGACATTTTTATGAGGAATCCGTAAAAGTACCTCTTTTGGTGCGCTGCCCAGAAATATTTGAAGGCGGGAAACAACCGACACAAATGGTCCAGAATATCGATATTGGCCCTACGATCTTGGCGGAAGCGGGCATTGCCAAACCCGAATATATGCCCGGGGTTTCCTTTATTCCCATTTTGACGGGCGATGTAAATGCCCCTTCGCGCAAGGAAATTTTCTACGAGTACTTTTGGGAATACGATTTTCCCATGACCCCAACGGTTTTTGGCATGCGAACCGATCGCTATAAATATATCAAATACCATGGTATTTGGGACCGGAACGAGCTCTACGATCTGCAAAACGACCCTGAGGAAATGTACAACCTGATCGCCGATCCCGACAAACAGGAAGTGGCAAAATCGATGGCAACGGCCATTTATGATTGGTTGGAGCAAACCAAAGGGATGAACATCCCTTTAAAAAGAACCGTGAAATATAGGTTTGGGGACTATAAACATCCCGAGGAATACTAAAGGAACTTTAAGCCATGTCGCTTCGGCCTTTCGAATGTTCCGATAATTGGCCTGTTTTCCTATAGCGCTATAATCCGGGTCTCTTTCCCGCTATTATCGAAAAACGCGACCGACTTCATGTTCCCCGTTATGAAAATAGTACGGCTGCTTTGGGATTGAAAGGTGCTTCCCCAATAAAACTCTCTAATGGTTTCCGTGCCATTTGTATATTTTATTTTGGCCTTCACCTCATTGTGGGCCAGTTTCAGCATTTTACCCAATGGCTTGATCATGGGTTCAAAAACTTTTAAGGAGTCATTGTTTTGCGATGCAATGATCAATTGATTGTCGTCGGCCATAGCCACGGCAACCAGACTCTTTCCATCCCCAGGTACAAAAAAGTGGCTTTCTTCAAGGGGTAGCGCATAAAAATCACCCTTGCCCTTGTTCCTGAGAACCACACCGTTCAGGGCGTCGGCCTTGCCTTGTTGTACTTCCATGCCATAATCGTTGCCGATGAGCAGTAGGTCGGTGTTGCCATCCCCATCGATATCTTCGGGAAGTATCCCATAAATGGGAGCCAATTGGGCTTCTATGGGCAAAGCATGCATTTTGAACTGACCCATGCCCAAATTCTCTACCCATGCACTTTGCATATAGTTGAAGGTGAGTTGGGTCGCATCGTTGAGCAGGCCATCGGAAAACATTTCAGGTAGTGTTGATTCCCCGAAAGCCCCATAGGAATTGAACTTTTTTCGTATGCCCACATATTGCTTGGTGACATCTTGCCAAGGGTGGTACAGATACTCTTTTTTGGTGCCGATGCTGTCTCTCAAATAATAGGATATCAAGGGGTCGACCGTGCCATTTCCATCCAAATCTTTGGCATAGACACGAACCGGTTCTTCCTTATTGCCCCTTAGATACATGTTCTTTCCAAAATTCCCGGCCACATAGTCCATATCCCCATCATTATCTATATCCGTTGCGGCCAAACTGTTCCACCAACCCAAGTCATTGGCAATGCCGGTAGTGGAAGTGACATCCACCAATTTTCCATTTTCATTTTTAAAAAACCTTAAAGGCATCCATTCCCCAGCCAATACCAAATCGGGCTTAGAATCACCGTTAAAATCGGTCCATAGCGCATCGGAGATCATGCCCGCATAGGCCAGTTCTTTGGCTACAGTCTCGGTGGCATCCACAAATTTTGGATTTCCCGGGGTGCTTTCATTTCTCAAAATATAGCTCCTATCGGGCATGGGATAGGCAAAAGGCAATACCCTGCTGCCCACAAAAAGGTCGAGATCACCATCCATATCGAAATCGGCGGCCTTCACGGTCGAGGAATTTGCGGTGATACCTGGAAGTGCATCTTGCATCATACTAAAATTTCCCTTTCCATCATTTTTATAAAGTACATCGGTATAAAATTCGTGGTTGATGGGGTATTGCCCGCTTCCCCGTGCAATGTAAAGATCCAAATCGCCATCGTTGTCGGCATCGAACAACAAACTGCCCGAATCTTCTTCCTCCATTTTCGTGCTCGACTTGTAACTGATTTCCTTCCGGTCAAAAACGCCATCTTTGCGTTGTATGAACCAGTTTTCCTTGAACATGCGACTGGCGCCCACAAAGACATCGTCAAAACCATCATTATTGATATCCCCAACGGCGATTGATGGCCCGTACTGGGAAAATTTGTGGGGTATGGTCCGTTGAAAATTGAAATCGATGAAGTCGTAATCCCCCACTAAAAAGGCAAGATTACGTGACGCGCTACTTTCCTTGAATAGGGATTGGCCAACAAGTCTTGGCCGAGTCTTTTCAGCGGCCTGCTGCGGGTCAAATTTTAGGACCAATGTGGTATCGACCTTGGAAATGCCCAATAACTGTTCACTTCCGTTGGGCCATTTGATTTTGATGCTATCAACCTGGTCAGTGGCCCCCAATCCAAAATGGAGCACCTGCTCTGGTTGGGAGAGATAGCCCCGGCCCGATAGCACTTCTTTTTTCTGTGTCTTGCCTTTTGCGAATATTTCAACGGAGGAGCCTATGGCTTTGCCATTCTTTTCGGAACCCTTAAGATTGATCCTGAGGTAATGTTGGTCGGGGGCCAATCGATCACTGTGGTTTTCCAAGAGTAGGGCAGGGTCGTTGATATTGTTGATCACGATATCCAAATCCCCGTCCAGATCAAGATCACCATATATGGCGCCACTGGAAAAGGTCCCGAAATTAAGGCCCCAGGCTTGGGTTTCATCGGTGAACTCCAAACCGCCATTATTTTTGAAGATAAAATTGGGCAACTTGATCTCTGGAATGGCACTGATCAATTTTTCCTTGCTCACCAAGCGGCTTGCCGTCATCCTGAAGTCGCCAAAGTCGCGGTCGGTGACATCTTTTGGGAATCCATTGGTGATCAAAAGATCCTGCCAGCCATCATTGTCGTAATCGGCAAATAAGGGTGCCCAGCTCCAATCGGTTTCCTGTACGCCGGCGAACATGCCCACATCTCCGAAAATCGGCAACTCAGTTAGCGGATTTGTACCCATGTTCATCTGCAGCGTATTGCGTGCATATTGAAATTCGTATCCATATTTCTTGGTGAATATTTCTTTTTGGTAACTGCTCGGGCCCTGGAACAATTTTTTCCGTTTGTTATAATAGGGCTGCATTTCGGTGGTATAGATATCCATACGGCCGTTGTTGTCGACGTCGGCGATGTCACTGCCCATCGATGAGAGACTGAAATGCTTGAAGATGTCGTTGGCGTGGTTGGTAAAGGTACCATCGTGGTTGTTGATGTAGATAATGTCGTTGCTCAGGAAATCGTTGGCCACATAGATATCGGGCCATCCGTCCTCATTGAAATCATGGATAACCGTACTGTGGCTGTACCCGTGGTACCGGATGCCCGCCTTTTCGGAGACGTCGACAAAGATCTGGCGGTTGAGGCTGTCGTTGAAGGTGTTCTCGTAGAGCTTGTCCCTACTCATGGAGGTGCCGTCATCCTCCAAAGGACGGAATTCGCTGGGATCGATGCCTTCGATGCGGTTCACCCCGATAAAAAGATCCAAATCTCCATCATTGTCAAAGTCAAAAAATTGGGCGTGCGATGAATAGGTGTCGTCGGCCACTCCATAAGATTGGGCCATTTCCTTAAAAGTAGGTACTCCGTTGGCATCGTTGCCTTGATTGATATACAATAGGTTGTTTCTTTGGGAGGGCACTTTTCTAAAAGTGTTGCAGACGTAGATGTCCAATTTGCCATCGGCATTGACATCGACGAGCGAAACGCCCGAAGACCACATCAAGGTGTCGGTTTTGGCAATATTGGCCGAGGCAGAAATATCTTCAAATTTTAGTTTTCCCTTGTTCAAAAATAATTTGTTGGCCACTTGGTTGCCCGCAAAGAACAGATCGTCATAACCATCACCATTCATGTCTCCCAAGGCTAGCCCGGCACCATTGTAAACGAACTCATTGTCCAAAATATTGATGCTGTCGTTTTCGCTGAGCTTGTTGTTGAAATCCAATCCGCTTTGTGCATTGGGAACGATAGTGAACAAGGTGGTGGGCAAGGCGTCGGTACATCCCAAAACGCCTATCAACATTAGGATCAAACTGCCCAAAAAGATGATGATTGATGAATTCTTAAGTTTCATTGTAAATCAGGAATGAAAGATATTTTATGGTGCAAAGATGCGTGAACCTTGCTTAACACGCAAAAAAAAGCCGCCCATTGGGCGGCTTTTAACTTACTTTATACCAAGTTATTAATAACCGGGATTCTGTTGCAAGATATCCGTACCTTGAATATCGATCTGTGTTTGTGGTATGGGATAGAATTCACTTTTCCCTGCCGTAAAGTTGGCCCCACCAAATTTGGTGACCAAAAGTGTGGACTCGTAGTCTAAATAGGCGTTCAACTCTTCAGCGGCAACGCCCCATCGCACCAGGTCAAAGAAACGGTGCCCTTCTCCGGACAATTCCAATTTTCTTTCAAAGCGAACAGCTGCAGTGGCCGAGGCCTTATTCGCAAATTGTGAGGCGGGATACTCCGCGATCGAATAATTCGCTGCGGGGGTTGCACCTCCATCATTGGATACCCAATAGGCTGGATTGGCAGCCCTTGCCCTAACCTGATTCACATAGCCCCTAGCGGTTTCCAAACTACCGGCTTCGATTTCCGCTTCTGCGGCCATCAAGAGCACATCGGCATAACGGATAATGGTGTAGTTCATCGTCGCGTAGCCACGGGTCCAAGAACTACCATCGGTAAAGGAGTTTTCTTGTGACTTGTAATAGATGTATTTCTTGGGAGAATAAGGACCGGCATAAGGCTGGCTCCTGATCCAGGCTTTCCCTGGGTGGGGGATCCAATCCAAATACTGAATGCCCCTTCTTCCGATCGACCAATCGATCCTTGGATCCAATTCCTTGGCGGTAGGTGTAAAAGGATCGTCGGCCTCAAGATTAAAATCCGTTTCAATCGCATTCGCTGCGTTGTTATAAGACTTGTCCAACAACGGCAAACCACTTACTGTACGGAACGAATTGCCCAATTCAAAGCTGGGCTGGAAGAAACCACAACAGTTTCCTGGTCCATCCGGGCCGGTGTTGTAGGGATAGTTCAAATCATCAAAGTAATTCGCGTTATTCACACTACCGGTATTGTTGGCAGATTCAACATCGAACACAGATTCGGCATGTTGGTCGTTCTCCGCGTTAAAAATCTGAGCGTAATCATCCAACAAAGCATACTTCAAGCCATTGGAAGTGGTGCCGTTCGCGATGACATCATCGAACCAGGTTTTGGCTTCCGAGAACTTCTGTTGGTACAATTTGGCTTTGCCCATATAGGCGGCTGCGGCCCATTTGTTGTTCCGACCAGGACCGTTGACGCCTGGCAGGTTATCATAGGCAAACTGGAAATCGGCTTCGATCTGACCCCAAACATCAGGGGTATTTGGAACCACCACGACCTCAGGTGCAGATAAGGTCTCATCATAAACAGGAACACTGTTAAAATGCTTCTTCAGGTCGAAATAAAAATGTCCTCTAAGAAATCTGGCTTCCCCAGCAATACGCGCTGCATCGGCAGCAGAAAGATCGGTAGCATTTTCCAAAGCCCTGAGCACTGCATTGGCCCTACTCACTCCTTCATAGCGACCATTCCAAAGTGCGTTCAAATCCCCGCTGGTGGGATCGGTCTCATAGCGTTGAATCGGGTTGATGGTGGAGTAATCCCCTGCATCGGTACCTTTATTGGCCTCACCGCCCATGATAGAACCCGTGATCCAATGGTTGGGTCCTTCAAAACGGTTTCCGAATACCCCGTTCACGGCGGCATAAGTTCCTATTAGAAGGCCTTCAATACCATCTTTTGTGCCTACCTGGGCATCGGCAAGCGCTCCTGCTGGAAGCACTTCCAAGAATTGATCATTACACGACACCCCGAACATGAGCAGGCCCATGGAAAGTACCGTGTACTTTTTAAGTTTATTCATTGTTTTCATAGTTAAATTTTTGATAAATATAATATTTTTTTAGCAGACATTGTTCTCGGTTTTATCATAGTTTAGATTATATGCCTAATTCCAAGGTAATCAAATACTGCGGAGAAACTGGATAGTTACCCACATCGATACCAAAGTTGGTATCAGCGCCACCACCTACACCTGGATCTAATCCGCTGTAGTTGGAAATCGTCCAGATATTGTTCGCAGAAAGACCCAATTTGAGTTTGCTCAAACCTAACCTGTCCAAAATATCAACAAAGTCGTAGCTCAATGCCAAACGCTGCAAGCGCACATAGGTACCGTCTTCTACGTACCATGAGTTACCGGCACCACTGGTACTAAGGTTAGAGGCGCTTTCCCATATAGGGGCAGCGGCGCTGTTGCCCAATGCAGGGGTCCAAGAGCGTTTTGCGTTCTGGCCTTTGGCAGATCCTTCGAAGGTGCCAAAGAAATCGGTAAACCATTTAGACTGGTTGAAGATCTCATTGCCCACGGAAGCGAACCAATAGGTTTCGAATTCAAGATTCTTATACCTCAAGTTCAAGGTAGCACCGCCTGTGTAATCGGGTACTGCACTTCCCAAAAAGGTTCTGTCGTCCGGTGTAATGGCACCATCGCCATTCACGTCTTCATACCTGAAACGGCCCAAACCTTTTCCATCCTGCGCTGGAGAACTGTCAACTTCAGCCTGGCTATTGAAATAACCGATTACATTATATCCAAAGAAGGATGATAAGGGTTGTCCAACAGAGTTTCTGGTAGCTTGTATACCGCGATAGCCTGGACCATCGAAGAACTCGATACCCGGAGCCAATGCGGTGATCTCATTGGTCAAGAACGAATTGTTCAAGGTAAGGGTGAACGATAGGTCATCGGTGAGTTTCCCCCGGCCAATGATCTGGAAATCGACCCCTTGGTTAGACATGCTGGCAATGTTCACGGAAGGTGCTGCGGCATAGGAACCGGTAACGCCCGCCAATGGAACTTGGTATAACAGGTCTTCTGTGTCTTTTTTCCACCAATCCAGGATGATTTCCAGATTGTTGTTCATAAAAGAGGCATCGAAGCCGATGTTGGTCGTGGTACTGGTTTCCCATTTCGCATCGGGGTTGCCGATACGGCTCTGGGCGAAACCTTCATTGGCGCCACTGTTCTGTCCGTCGATTGGATAAAAGGTATTGCCCCTATCCGAAGCGAATAAAGAATACTGGTTATTTGGATCCACGTTGTTCGAGTTACCCATTTGACCCCAGCCCCCACGGAATTTTAAATCGGTGATGAAGTTTTGGTTTTGCATGAAGGGTTCCGCGATCACCCGCCAGGCTCCAGATACGGCAGGAAATGTTCCATAACGGTTGTTGCCCCCAAAACGGGAGGCCCCATCCCTACGGATCACCCCGGTCAGATAGTATCGTTCGTCCCAGTTGTAATCGAGTTTCCCGAAGGTAGAGTAGAAGTTCACGCCTTTGGCGATGCCACTGCCTACGTTCGGACTCTGTACCACGCTCAAGCTCTGGAAATCCAAATCGGTGGAGAATGGGTTGATACCGTTACCGAAGATGTTCCTTCCACGACCGGTGTTCAAAGCCTCCATACCGGCAAAGGCACGGATTTTATGCTTGCCGAACAATTTTTCATAAGTAAGGGTATTGGTGAAGGTCCAGTTGAAATTGTAAAAACTGCTTTCGTTAAAGCTGTTGCTGGCCTCTGGCTCTGAATCGCCCAAATATCGGAAACCATATCCCACAAAATGTCCGTTGGTATAACCCCCGCCCAAGCTGGTACGGAAGGTAAGTCCGTCAAATGGTTTCAATAAAGCGTACAAGTTTCCGAAACCACCTATGGTATAGGCCTTATCGGAACCGTCATTAAGTACCAATTGTCTTACCGGGTTACGTGGGTTGTTAAAACCTGCGGCCCTTGTACTGGCAAAACTGCCAAACTCGTCATATACAGGAATAATGGTAGGCATTCGATAGGCAGAAAGTACTACCGATTCGTCATCGGCACCGCCGATACCGCCCTGGCCTCCAAAACCACCGACCACTGATCGGTAGGTTACCTGGAAATTCTCCCCGATACTCAACCATGGGGCGATGTCCCATTCTGAGTTGAAACGGGCAGAATATCTGGAAAAATCGTTTTGCAAAAGGATACCGGCCTGGTTTTGGGCAGAAATGCCCATATAGAAGCGGCCATTTTCGGTGCCTCCATCAAATCCAAGCGTAAACCTACTAATAGGAGCGATCCTTGTGATTGCCTGATACCAATTGGTCCCAGCCAAGTTCGGCTTGATCAGGAATACGTTTCCTGGATCGGCCTCGTAGTTGGCCTGGATCTGAGCAAGGTTGATCTGGTTTGCAAAAACCCCGTTCTGCCCATCGGCATGAAGATAATCAGGAAACCTGGGGTTTGGCCCTGGCCCGTATTGAGGGTGTGTATATTGAACAGGCGTACCGTTGGCGGCAGCGTTGTTGCGATAAGCGATAAATGTATAATCTGCCATATCCTGAGGGTTCAGGTTCTGTGGCGCTCCAGCAGTATTGGGATCTTGTACCCCGCTGGCAATGTTCAGGCTCATGCGTGTTTTGCGACGGGCCCTAGATCCTTGCTTGGTGGTATAAACGACAACCCCGTTGGCTGCCCTGGCTCCATATATGGAAGCCGCGGCCGCATCTTTAAGAACCGTAGTGGTCTCGATATCATCGGGATTAAGGAATTCCGTATTACCTACAGGAACCCCATCAACGACATACAATGGCTCGTTACCGCCAAAGGCGCCAAAACCACGGATACGGATCTGGCTGGTGGTACCTGGCTGACCGTTGGTCAGTACGGTAACCCCTGCGACCCTACCTTGTAATTGCTGTTCGATGTTACCGGATGGAATCGCGGCCAATTCTTCAGCTTTTACAATGGATACCGCTGCGGTGGTTTCCCGCTTCGTCTCCGTTTGGTAACCTGTAACCACCACTTCGTCCAATGCCGCTGCATCCTCTTGCAGCGTAGCATTAACGGTGGATCTACTACCTACGGCAACTTCCAGTGTTTGGAAACCCAAGTAGCTGAACACCAAAACGGCATTACTGTCTACATTAAGGGTATAATTGCCATCAAAATCGGTTTGTGTACCGTTGGTGGTTCCCTTCACCACTACGTTGGCCCCGGGAAGCGGAGTACCATCAACATCCGTTACGGTACCGTTAACGGTTGATTGTACAAAATTGTCAACTTCAACCACAATGGAAATGGTTTTTGAATTTGCTTGGAGGAGTTGCGTTCCGAGGCAAATCATCATCGACAAAAACCCAAGTGTTAAAGAAGAAAACTTCTTTTTAGGTTTTAACGAATTGAAAGAGCGTTTTTGATTCATAATCCTTGATGTTTGTTAGTTTAAATTATTCTTGATTTAGATAGTTTTTTCAACGATTCTGGTTTGGACCAATATGTTAACAAAAACCAAATTTGGGATAATAATAGCAAAATATTATGATATAGCTGTAGTTCATCTATAAAAATTTCTTTCTTAAAATAACGGTTCATTCCTTAATATTTTGGGAATATGGCCTGTAACCCCCGTATTATTTAGGGATATCAAAAAAAAACCTGTTCAGATTGAGGAATTCGAAATCAAAGTTAATCACAATGAAAACCAAAAATGTTATCAATTTTCAACAGGCGGGGAGGAATAAAATCAAAGACTATGGTATTGTATTTAATTCGATTTTTGGTATTTGTTAACGTTAAAAAATACCAAATGGAACCTTAAATTATACCGCTTAAAACATATTCGTGAACATAGCTTGCCACTATTGCCGGAATGGCTTTCAAGAGGCGCTTTCGTCAATTTTGAAATCATGGCCAAGAGATGAAGTCATCAGACCTTGTGGCAGATCAGGACCAAGGGTTTTTCTGAAATCGATCGAATAAAAAACAGATAGGTATCCCCCCCGTCCTTGATGCGGTATTTTTTTCTGATGGCGGCCACCGTTTCCGGAAAGTTTCGCGTCGCCACGTTCGCCTGTGTATTGGCAAAGATTTTCATCTCGTTTTTTCGAAAGGGAATCGCTTTTATGACCCTGAAGACGCGACCAGGAAAATCGACCTGTTGCGCATTGGTATATAGGTGTGTGTTCGGATGCAATTTTTTGAGGAGGTATCGATTGCCGATGCTTTTGAATCCGCCCGATTTCATGATGGCGGCATTTGGTTCGTACAGATAGGAGAGGGGAAGACTATAGACTACGCTGACTTGCTGCTCCCCTTCCATGTCAAATTCGAAAGTCTCGTCTTTGGCCATGCCAATGTTTACGGTTTTGATGCTTGCTTCGCCTTGAAATTCTTTTTCCAAGCACCACAACACTTCTTTAACTTCGTTGGACACTGCCACAACATGAATCTCTTTTACAAACTTCATTTCGCCCATGCCAGCTTTAAGGTCTAACAAGGGTGAGGTCTTGAGCAATATATTATCCGTTTTGGAGAATAGCAGCACGAGATGTTCCAAGACATTTGGTGAACAATCGGCTAGCCGAAAAACTTTGCCCTTATGGTCATTTCTTCTGGAAGGATCCAGATATAACCAAGAAAAATGCTGTTCGGTATTTTGAAGGAAGCCAACAAAGTTTCCGTATACAGAGTGAATGTTGTTTCTGCCCAAAACCTGAAAATTATGGGCGGCTATTTCCGATAGTTCATGATCATTTTCCACATGGGTTACCGATGCAATTTTCTTGCTGAAAAAATAACTGTCCACGCCCAGGCCACCGGTTAGATCGGCCAACGAATTGCCGTACACCAATCCCGCCTTGTAGGATGCTGTTATTTCTGAAGAGGTCTGTTCGATATTCAGTTTGTTCGGGAAGTATATTCCCCGGCTGTTGTACCAGGTCGGGAGTTTTTTTTCGCACTTTTTTCGAGCCTCGAGCTGTGCGGCCAGCTCCTTGTTCGAAATACCTTCAAAAATTGGTTTTTGAAGCAATACTGACATGATGTCAGTATTCAAATTTTTACTTATAAAACTTTGTACACCAGCATTTAATATGGCTTTATTCAATGTGATACTATAAATTTTGCGTCAGTGATTTAACCAACTTGATTTCTGAGTAAAATTCCTTTAAAATCACCTTGATGGCGGTATATCCGGGTACCGCAATGATCATTCCCACCACCCCGAATAGCAGCCCCGCAATAATGATGATCAGAAAGATTTCCAAGGGGTGTGATTTTACGCTATTGGAAAAAATAAAGGGTTGTGAAAGGAAATTATCGACCAATTGACCCACGGCAAAACCGATCAAAACATAACCTGATTTTGGCAAGATCACCGCACTGAAATCCGCCCCTAAATTACTGGTCATGGTCAGCACTACCATGATGACCGCGCCGATCATGGGCCCGATGTAAGGGATGATATTGAAGAGCGCGCAGAGAAAGGCGATCACGATGGCGTTTTCGATGCCTACAACCAACAGTACGATGGTATAGATCACGAACAAAATGAAAATCTGGAGCACCAGGCCCAAGAAATACCTCGAGAGCAGGGTATTGATCTTTGCTATCGATTTTACCGTCCCGGTTTCCCTATCATTGGGCACAAACATCAACAATCCGTTTTGGAACAGTTTACTGTCCTTTAGAAAGAAAAACGAGATGAAAAGCACAGAAAACAGGCCGATGCTCGTAGCGCTCAGCACATCGAGGAAGGAGTTCAGCAAGTTGGGTATAAAGCCGACATCGAGTCGCTCCAAAATCGTCTTTCCTACTTCAGAATTTTGCAGCATGTCGTTCACCGAAGCGGGGGAAGCCCCGATGTATTGGGTAAACTCCAAATAAAGCACGCTCAAATTTTGCTGCAGTGCGTCGATATTCAACAAGGAAAGGTTTTTTCCCTGTTGTGAAATCAGGGGAACGAACAAGGCGATGATCCCAGACATAACCCCGACCATCAACAGCATGGTCACCACCACCGCCAAGGTATTCGGGAATTTCAGTCGCCTCCTGATAAAAAACACGATGGGCCGACCAATCAATGCGATCACTGCGGCGATGGCCAAATAGGCCAAGACCGACTGGATTTTATACAAAAAATAAAGGAGCAATGCGATACCCACAATAATTCCAACGGCTCGCAGAATGCCCTGTGCAATGGTATTTGACGTCATCTATTTTTGATTTTAATTTTTAAAAACATAGGAAATAATGTTAGCGCCCATCTTTAATGCCTTTTCCCGTACTTCGGGTGGATCGTTATGCACCGTTGGGTCTTCCCAACCGTCCCCCAAATCGCATTCGTAGGTAAATAGGAGTACGAGTCTATTGTTCTCAACGATACCGAAAGCCTGGGGTCTTTTTCCGTCGTGTTCATGTATTTTGGGAAGGCCCTCGGGAAACTGATATTCCTGCTTGAAGATCGGATGGTCTGCCCCCAGTTCTTCCAGTTGCTTATCGGGAAATACCTTGGCCAATTCCTTTCTCAAATAGGGCTCCATGCCATAATTATCGTCGATATGCAAAAAACCGCCTGACAGGAGGTAGGTACGTAGATTGATGGCTTCCTCGGGCGTAAAAAAAACATTGCCATGTCCCGTCATGTGTAAAAAGGGGTATTGGAATATAGCATTGCTCCCAACGGTTACCTGCTCGGTGCGTTCCTCCAGAATCGTACCGATATTTTGATTGCAGAATCGAATGAGATTGGGCATGGCGGTAGGATTGGCGTACCAATCGCCACCGCCGTTGTATTTGAGGATGGCGACCTCCTGGGACAGAGCGACCCTCGGGAAGGACATTACAAAAAACAAGCATACTACCATAAGAAGTTTCATAGGGCACCGATTAAAATTCATATGACCCCCAAAAGTAATGAATATCACCGCCAAATGTGCGCCATCCAGGGCAGAAGTTTTGATTCCAATAAATGCGGCCTAAATCGAAAATATTATGTGTTGTTGTTTGCCATGGCCACAACGGTACAGGCCACAATGGCTGCCGTTTCGGTACGAAGTCGATTTTTTCCCAAGGATACGGGCCTATAACCCTTTTGCAGTGCCTGGGCGATTTCACGGGGGCTAAAATCCCCTTCCGGACCGATGAGAACGGTCACTTCCGATTTGGGAACCAATTCTTGAAACAAATCGGTTTTCCGAACTTCCTCACAGTGGGCAATAAAACATACTCCTTGTTCCGGCCTTTGCAAAAAAGCCTCCAATGTGATAGGCTCATTGAGCAAGGGCAAATAGGTTTGAAGGCTTTGCTTCATCGCCGCTTGCAATACTTTTTCGAGCCGTTCCGATTTAATGGTTTTTCGTTCGGAACGTTCGCAAATAATGGGTGTAATTTCATCGATTCCAATCTCAGTTGCCTTTTCCAGAAACCATTCGAATCTGTCGTTCATTTTGGTTGGAGCCACTGCCAAGTGCAGTCGATAGTTCTTGGGCAATGATTTTTCAGACCTAATGATATCCCCAATACATTTTTTTCCATGTACGCCCATGATTTTGGCATGGAACAGCTCGCCTCTGCCATTGGTTATGTGCAAAACGTCACCTACTTGGCGTCGAAGTACCTTTAGAATGTGTCTGCTTTCATCAGCCTCGAAACTAAAATGTTTACTGGAAGTCTCTAGGCTTGGATTATGGAAGAATTGCATTTTACACGCTTTATTTGTTGATACGATCCAGGGCCAGCAATGCGTGTTCCAGGCCAAGCTGTAACCAAGATTCAAGTTGTTTCTCGGTGTTGAAAGCCTCAGGGGAAACAAAAACAAATTCCTTCATCGGGCGATTGGTGAAATCCATGGGCCTCACATGCTCCGATGCCAATACTGCTTTCATTTTAGCACCGATTACACGAACCATCAAATCCTCCTTTACGATGCCTACCGTCATTTTTCCCTGATAAAGAAATGCAATTCCCCCAAACATGCGTTTTTCTGTAAAATCCTTGGCCAGTGCCTCCGGGAGCTTCATGATGGCCTTTAATATTTTATTTTCCAATTCGGTATCGAAAGCCATTTTTGGGTTGTTATTTTCGACAGACGATATACAATGCCCCTTTATTTCCTTTTGGATGTATCTTATTTCCATGATTCACCTCCAATATCTCGAAGCCAACTTGCTTGAGTTGGCTTAAAATTTGATCCTTTTTGACCCAATATACACTTGGCGCACCTTTTTTGAACAAACTCCAATTGATTTGGTTATCGTTCAGTTTGAGCCAGGGCAAATGGTATTTCGAGCGGTCTTCCCCCCGTATTTTTCTGATTGTGTTCGTGATGGTACTCAATAATGGGTTGTAAAGGCGACTGTCATAGTCCAAAAATGAAAAAATGACGATAGCGTCTTTTTTGGCGATGCGGTATGCTTCCGATAAAGAAGCGCTGAAAAGGGGCCTGGGCACAAAACAGAGCACCTGTTGCATGTAAACCAAATAATCAAAGGAATTGGAGTCAAAAATCTTGAGGTCGGCAGCATCCCCTACTTCAAACTTTATACTGGAGTTTCTTTTTATTGCTTCTCCCTGGGCCAAAGCCACCATTTCGGGGACAATATCAAAACCAAATATTTGACTAAAGCCCAGACTTTCAATAAAAAAAGTAAGCCGACCACCGCCGGCACCGGCTTCAACAACCTTTTTGGAAGGCGTTTTCAGATATTTTCTAAGAACGGCTTCTTCCTCTGGCCACACACCCTGTCTATAAACAGTACTGTGCAGCATATATTTGGTATAAAATTCCTTATTTGGGTTTTGCGTCTGATCGCTCATGCGTGACGATTGGAATTGGTTAGGAGAGATTCCTTGGCGCTATAGATTTTTTAAAGTATTCCTACTGCGCCCAAGCCACCCCATTCAAAAATACGGATTTTTGAACAAAATTTTATGTCGTCCCAAAGATTAGAACCGATACCGGGCTTTTACCCCTATGGTCGCCTTTGAAAAATCACCCTTCAGGTATTTAAGATGGCCAACAATGCCAATCATCGCTCCGTTATCGGTACAGTACTCAAATTTAGGGATATAGGTGCGCCAGCCATGGGACTCCTCCATTTGCTTGAGTGCCGCACGAATACCTGAATTGGCCGAAACCCCACCTCCAATGGCTATTTCTTTGATGCCGGTCTGTTCTGCAGCCATTTCCAGCTTATTCATCAAAATACTGATAATGCGCTTTTGGATGGAGGCACAGATATCATTGATGTGCGCTTTGATAAAGTCAGGGTCGCTTTTCGATTGTTTTTGAATAAAATAAAGGATACTGGTCTTCAAGCCACTGAAACTAAAATTCAAACCGTCTACATTCGGTTCCGGAAATTGGAAGGCATCCGGGTTGCCCTGTTGTGCAAATCTGTCTAAAAAGGGTCCTCCTGGATAAGGAAGACCGAGCAATTTGGCACTTTTATCAAATGCCTCTCCCACCGCATCATCCAGTGTCTCTCCCAGGATTTCCATATCAAAATAATCCTTCACTTTAACGATTTGGGTATGACCACCGCTGATGGTCAAGGCCAAAAAAGGAAACCTTGGTTTCGATTTGTCGCCATCTTCAATAAAGTGGGCCAAAATATGCGCCTGCATATGGTTCACTTCGATAAGCGGCACCTTGAGACCCATTGCCAAAGATTTTGCAAATGAGGTTCCGACCAAGAGCGAGCCCATAAGGCCGGGACCTCTTGTAAAAGCTATGGCGGATACTAGTTTTTTGTCGATATTTGCGGTAGCTAATGCTTGGTGAACTACGGGAACAATGTTTTGCTGATGGGCCCTTGAGGCCAATTCGGGAACGACACCACCGTATTCTTCATGTATTTTTTGAGTGGCGACCACATTGCTCAGTACCTTTCCGTTGCATAAAACTGCGGCAGAGGTGTCGTCACAAGATGATTCTATGGCAAGGATATATATTTTTTGCTGTTCCACGATGTTTGGAATAAAAATTGGTGTGCAAAGGTAAAACATAAGGCCCTATCAAAAAATTGAAAAAAATTCTGATCAGAACACTTTTGGTGTTCTTGCTCATTTGTGTCTTGGGCACCTTGGTGCTGTCTTTGCCTTTTGTACAAACGAGGTTGGCCAAATATGCGACCAACTCGATCAACAAAGAATTCGGTACCCATATCAATATCGATGGATTAAGGGTTTCACTGATCTCTTGGGATACCTCATTGAAAGGGGTCTATGTGGAGGATTATCAAAAAGACACCCTGTTCTATATCAGGCAGCTCTCAACCTCGATCATGAGCGTTAGCAACCTGATCGAGGGCAATCTGGAATTTGGGGACATCGATGTTGATGAGCTCATTTTTAACATGCATACCTACCGCGATACCACGGTGTCGAACCTCGAGATTTTTATAGATAAATTGGATGATGGTAAACCAAGGGCTCCCGGTACGCCGCCCTTCCTGTTCACTTCCTCCCGAATCAATATCAAGGATGGAAAATTTAACCTGATCGATGATCATTTGGAAAAGCCCAAAGTCTTGGATTTTGAAAACTTGAACATAGAAGCGCCCAATTTTATGATATTGGGCCCTGAGGTCACTTCACGCATCGAATTTTTGGCTTTCGATAGCAATCGTGGCATCATCGTGGAAGATTTTAAGACCGATTTCAAGTATACGAAACAACAGATGCGCTTCGATTCCCTTACCATAAAGACCCCCGCTTCCCAGGTGCATGGCAATATAGTTTTTAACTACGATAGAAAGGATTTTGCCGATTTTTTAAATAGGGTCAATATCGATGCGGAATTTAATGAAACCATTTTAGCCTTTGATGAGATCAACCGTATGTACGATCAATTTGGGAAAGGTAAGGAAGTGGCTTTTTCGGCCAAATTGAATGGCGTTTTGAACGATTTGAACGTCGAAGACCTTTTCCTGCAATCCGATAACACGGGTGTTCGGGGAGATTTCAATTTTAAAAATTTGTTTTCGAAAAACGAAGCCTTCTTCATGGAGACCAATATGAGGAACGTGACTTCAAGTTATTATGAACTTCGCTCCCTGATGCCGAATATACTGGGTAAATCCCTTCCTTCCACCTTCTCCAAATTGGGACAATTTACCATTCGGGGGGAAGCCGAGGTAGGGGAAACCTCGGTAAAGGCAAAGGTGAACATCAATACCATTATAGGCAGCAGTTATGCCGATTTGGAATTGACCAATTTTGATAATATCGACAATGCCCAGTATAAGGGGTTCGTTTCTTTGATAGATTTTGACCTCGGCAAATTTGTCGACAACAAACGATTGGGCCTAACGACCTTGGACTTCAATGTCGAGGGAAAAGGTTTTGTTCAAAAGAGCCTCAATACAGAGGTCATCGGGGAAGTCTACACCGTCGATTTCAATGATTACGTTTATCAAAACGTGAAGGTTTCCGGAGTATTGAAGGAACAATTGTTCGATGGAAGTTTGGATTGCAATGATGAAAACCTGAAATTCAGCTTTAAAGGTTTGGCCGATTTCAGTGCCGAGCGCAACAATTTTAACTTTGTCGCCTCTGTAGACTATGCCGATCTCAGAAAGCTCAACTTCATCAAGGACAGCGTATCGGTATTCAAGGGGAACGTGAATATGAATGTTACCGGAAATACACTCGACAACATTGTTGGGGATATCAACTTCACCAAAACCAATTATCAGAACATCAACGATGTTTACTATTTTGATGACTTCAAGGTTTCATCCACCTTCGAAAACGATTCGCTCCGCGTGATCGATATCAACTCGCCTGACATCATTACAGGTTACCTCAGGGGCAACTTCAAGGTGAAGGAATTGGGCAAACTGATGCAGAATTCATTGGGGAGCATCTATACGAACTATAGGCCCTTTAAAATTTCGGATGGGCAAACTTTGGCATTCAATTTTAAGATATACAATAAAATAGTCGGGGTATTTTTTCCGGAGATCAAATTCGACCCCAACACTTTTATCAAGGGCAATATCATTGCCGATGAGGGCGATTTTAAGCTGAACTTCAAATCGCCCAGTATTGAGGCATATGGGACCAAGGCCGATGAAATCGACATCAAGATCGACAACAAAAACCCGCTCTTCAACACCTTTGTCTCGGTCGGGGACCTTACGAATCCTTATTACGATGTCAAAGACTTCAACATCATCAACACCACCTTGAAAGACACCCTATTCTTTAGGGCTGAATTCAGGGGTGGAAAGGGATTCAATGATACGTACAACCTCAACTTCTACCACACCTTCAATCAAGATAACAAATCGGTGATCGGTTTGAAGACCTCGGAAGTGAATTTTAAGGGAAATACTTGGGTCCTGAACAAAGAAGGGAACAATCAAAATAAGGTGATCATCAACAGAACGTTGGATAGTGTTGATATTCAGGAGATTGTAATGAACAATAGCATACAGGAACAGATTAAATTAAGGGGTCAGTTCGCCGATTCAACGTACAAAGACCTACAGCTCGAGTTCAAAATAGTGTCCTTGGATAAGATCACCCCCTACATTGAAGGGCTCGAATTGAAAGGGGAAGTCAATGGAACCTTGAACGTCTTGCAAAAAGATGACATTTACCTACCGTCCTCGAACTTGGGCATCACCGATTTCTCCGTGAACGATTTTAGGCTGGGAGACCTGACCATAGGAATTGTGGGAAACCGTGATTTGACCGACTTCGTGGTCAATTCACAAATTACCGACAAGGGGCTTGAAAAGTTGGGGATAGTGGGCAACATCAGCAATAAATCGGAAATGCCGACAGCGGATCTGCTGGTGAATTTTAATAATTTCGACCTGGAGCCCTTTAGTCCGCTGGGGGAAGGGGTGATCAGCAATATCAGGGGCGATTTGAATGGAAATGCCCGTATTAGGGGTAATATCGATAATCCCGAATTCAGTGGCATACTTACCCTCGACAATGCCGGGCTGGCCATCCCATACTTGAACGTGGACTATAGTTTTGCGCCAAATTCAAGGGTGAATCTTGTGAACCAGACCTTCGATTTTGATCGCATTGCGATTACGGATATTGCGGAAAATACCAAAGCTACATTAGACGGTACCATAACCCATAGCTTTTTTACGGACTGGACGCTAGATCTTAATGTAGATACCAATAATGATCGTTTACTGATCTTGAACACGCCCTTTGAAGAGGAAGTGCTTTATTATGGGACCGGTTTTTTGAGGGGTTCCGGCCGGATATTTGGTCCTACAAAGGCATTGAATATTCAGGTAAATGGATCCACGGCCGCGGGTACCTCGCTTAAAATACCCCTTAGCGACGTTACAAGTGTGGGCGATTATTCATTTATCAAGTTCATGGATAAAAGGAATGTCACCACTTTCGAAAAAGAAAGGGTGCTCGATGAGGTTCAGGGTCTCGAACTTACTTTCGATCTGGATATTACCCCGGATGCCGAAGTACAGATCGTAACGGATACCAAAACCGGCAGTACCCTCAAAGGTACAGGGGTCGGGATTTTATTGATAGAGATCAATACCACGGGCAAGTTTAGGATGTTCGGCGACTTCGTAGTAGTTACCGGGGAATACAACTATAAGTTCGGGGGGGTGATCAACAAAACCTTTATCGTAAAACCGGGTGGTACCGTGAATTGGGATGGCGAGCCGCTTAAAGCATTGCTCGATATGGAAGCAGTGTATTCTTTATATGCGAATCCCGCACCACTGCTCGATAACCAGTCGTATACCAAGAGAATCCCGACCAATGTGGTCATCAAACTCACCGAGGAATTGGAAAGTCCGAATATCCAATTCGATATCGAATTTCCGGGTACCAATTCCATCGTGCAATCAGAACTGGAGTATCGGTTGCAGGATCCCACCATCGAAGAAAAAAATGCCATCTTTCTTTTGGCACAGGGTTCTTTTGTGAACGAGCAGAGCGGCATCAATCAACAGGCCGTTACCGGAAATCTATTGCAGTCCGCCTCCGGTCTGTTGAACCAGGTGTTGAGTGGCGACAACGATAAATTCAATCTTGGCCTTTCCTATGAACAAGGAAATAACGTTGCCCAAATTCAGACCGAAAATCGGCTCGGTGTAACAGTCTCCACCCAGATAAGCGATCGCGTATTGTTCAACGGCAGGGTGGGCGTCCCTGTCGGTGGTGCCAGTGAAACGGTCGTGGCCGGAGATTTTGAGATCCAATTGTTGTTGAACGATGAAGGCACCCTGAGCGCGAAATTTTTTAGCAGGGAAAGTGAAATCCAAGAATTCTTGGCCGAGCGGATCGGGTCAACGCAAGGGGTCGGACTTTCCTATGAGGTCGACTTCAACAATTTCAAGGAACTGCTCAGGAAAATTATGGGGGAAAGCAAGCAAAGTAAGGAAACGGCTCCCGAATCGTATACCGTGCCCTCAACGGTCATGGGAAGGGATACCCTGATCAGGATCTTTCCCAAAACGAAGGGATTGAGATAGATATGGCACAAATCGTAATGAAATTGTGGTATTTTATCCATTCAAACATGTCCATACTGTTGTGCCTGCCGTAGATGATAGCTTAAAGCACCTTTATTGAAGCATTGATGCACTTTGGCCGATCGCTTAGCGTACCTCAACATACCCTTGAAAATTATCGGTAATCCTACTATTTTGCATTATATTCGGTCCCATCAATGCAGACGAACGACATCAAAATTTGAAGTTCAACAATTCTTTAATTGAAATAAGTTCGTTAATTTTGCAGCTTAAATTTTTCAATGGGTTCAGCGATTAAAAAAATTGGGGTGCTCACCTCTGGAGGCGATTCCCCCGGAATGAATGCAGCCATACGTTCCGTTGTGCGCACCTGTGCGTATTTAAAAATTGATTGTGTTGGGATTTATCGAGGCTACCAAGGGATGATCGAAGGAGACTTCAAACCGATGGATGCCCGAAGTGTCAATAACATTATCAATAAAGGGGGGACCATTCTCAAATCGGCCCGTTGCGATGATTTCAGAACGGTTGAGGGTCGGAAATTGGCGCATGAACAATTGCGCAAGGATGGTATCGATGCATTTGTTGTCATCGGCGGAGACGGTAGTTTGGCCGGTGCGATGATCTTTAACCAGCAGTTCAATTTTCCGGTGATGGGTATCCCCGGCACCATTGACAACGATATTTTTGGCACAACCTTTACCTTGGGTTTCGATACGGCACTGAACACTGTGGTCGAAGTTATCGATAAGATTCGCGATACCGCAAGTTCACATAATAGGCTCTTTTTTGTGGAAGTGATGGGGCGTGACGTCGGTCATATTGCCCTTAATGCGGGGGTAGGCGCAGGCGCTGAGGAGATTTTGATACCTGAGTTGAATTTGGGACTTGACAGGTTGCTTGAGTCCTTGAAAAGAAGTAAAAAATCAGGTAAATCCTCAAGTATCGTGATCGTAGCCGAAGGGGATAAAACCGGCAAGAACGTTTTCGAACTAAAAGAATACGTCGAGGAGAACTTGCCCATATACGATGTGCGCGTGTCGGTATTGGGCCACATGCAACGCGGTGGCGCACCATCCTGTTATGACCGCGTACTGGCCTGCAGGATGGGGGTAAAGGCGGTTGAATCGCTTTTGGAAGGAAAAACCAACCTGATGGTAGGGGTTCAGGACAATAAGCTGATCTTGACGCCCATTGCGAAGGCCATTAAAGGGCACACGAAAATCGACAAAGAACTGATCCGAGTTTCGGAAATCATGACGACTTAAACATTAATCTAATCTAAACTAAAATAGCATGTCAAAATTAAATATAGGAATCAACGGTTTCGGTAGAATAGGAAGAATGGTATTCCGCGCCACGGTCAAAAGGGATGACGTAGATGTCGTTGCCATCAATGATTTGTTGGATGTGGAACATCTGGCCTACCTGCTCGAATACGATTCGGTTCATGGGAAGTTTGATGGAACCGTAGCTGTAAAGGACGGCCATTTGGTAGTCAACGGTAAAAAAGTTAGGATTACTTCAGAACGAGATCCTAAAAATTTGAAATGGGATGCGGTAGGAGCCGATATCGTTGCAGAATGTACCGGTATCTTCACCACCATGGAAACGGCCCAGTACCATATTGACGGTGGTGCCAAGAAAGTAGTGATTTCAGCACCCTCCAAAGATGTACCTATGTTCGTGATGGGCGTGAACCATAAGTCGGTAAAAGCTTCCGACAAAATCGTTTCCAACGCATCCTGTACGACGAACTGTTTGGCACCACTGGCCAAAGTATTGAACGATGCATATGGCATTGACGAGGCCCTCATGACCACCGTACATGCCACCACGGCAACCCAGATGACTGTCGATGGACCTTCGAAAAAAGACTGGAGGGGCGGTAGGAGCGCCATGTTGAATATTATACCTGCCTCCACAGGAGCCGCAGTAGCGGTAACCAAGGTTATCCCTGAATTGAAAGGCAAGTTGACCGGGATGGCGTTCAGGGTACCAACGGCCGACGTTTCAGTAGTTGACCTTACGGTTAAGTTAAAAAAGGATACTTCTTATGAAGATATCAAAAAGACCTTTAAAAAGGCGGCAGACGGGGAATTGAAGGGTATTTTGGGATATACGGAAGAAGCCGTGGTTTCCCAAGATTTTATAGGAGATGTCAGAACGAGCATTTTTGACGCGGAAGCCGGTATCGAATTGAATTCAAAATTCTTCAAAATTATTTCCTGGTACGATAATGAGGCCGGGTATTCCAATAAATTGGTAGATTTGGCACAATACGTGAACAATCTGTAGACATTTCAAAATATGAAAGAAATTCCTGAAAATGGGTACAGAGCTACTTTTTTTCAGGATTCTTTTTTAAACCCGAAAACATGGTATTGATTGTAGATAGTGGGGCAACCAAATCCGATTGGATCGCCTTGGACGAAAAAGGCAACCAAATGTTCATGACCCAAACCTTGGGCTTGAGTCCAGAGGTATTGACCCGTGAGGTCATCGAAGACCGTTTGGCCAATAATTTTGAACTCTCGAAAAACAGGGACAAAGTGACCCGGCTTTATTTCTATGGGGCCGGTTGCGGTACCGACAGGATGAAGAAGTTTTTGGGAAATATCTTCAGGGATTTTTTCCCCAATGCGAAATCTGAAGTCAAGGAAGATACCTATGCCGCCATTTATGCGACGACCAAAATCGGACACCAGGGCATCGTCTGTATTCTGGGCACCGGCTCGAACTGCAGCTATTATGATGGCCACCAGCTCTTCCAAAAAGTAGCCTCTTTGGGCTACATACCCATGGATGATGGGAGCGGTAACTTTTTCGGAAGAAAACTGATCCGTGATTATTATTTTCACAAAATGCCCCAGGATTTGGGCATGAAATTCGCCAAGGGCTATAACCTGGATGCCGATGCCATCAAGGAAAACCTATACAAACAACCGAATCCGAACACCTATTTGGCAACTTTTGCCAGATTTTTGATAGAGAACAAAGACCATCCGTATTGCAAGGGCGTTATTGATAAGGGATTACAACAATTTGTCAACAACTATATTATGCAGTTCGAGCTGGCCACCAAGGTGCCGATCCATTTCGTGGGCAGTATCGCCTATTTTTTAAGGGAGGAACTTTCCATGGTGCTGGAGCGCAACGATTTGATCGTTGGGGTCATAAGACAAAGGCCGATCGAAGGGCTGATGGAATTTCACAAGGAGAATCTCTAAGTTTTTTTAAGGCTTCCAATTATTATACTGGCGTTTGCTACTCCATTGCCATATTTAGACGTATTCGCTTGGAAGATTGTGCAAACGTTTTCAGCGCATGGCGATCATCGATATCTCCACATTGACGAATTTAGGCAGATTGGCAACTTCCACGGTTTCACGAGCCGGGGCTGACTCGGCATCAAAGTAGGCCCCATATACTTCGTTGATTTGACCAAACTGCTGCATGTCTTTCACAAATATCGATGCTTTCACCACCTGTTCAAAAGTCATTCCGGCCTCCTGTAGAATGGCCTTCAGGTTTTCCATCACCTGCTTGGTTTCTTTTTGAATATCGCCTTCGATCAATTGGCCACTGAGCGGGTCGATGGGGATCTGTCCTGAGATGTATAACATATTGCCGGCCATAACGGCCTGATTGTAAGGTCCTATGGGCGCTGGCGCTAGGGGCGTTTTGATGATTTTTTTCATGGTCGCAAAGGTTTATAATTGTTTTGGCTACTTCGTTACTGCGATTAAGGCTAAATGTAATGCTTTCAGCGCTTTCAAGAACATTATGTTAATGTTGCTGGCTATAAAGTCTACTGTCTTGAAGGTTGGCTTCGGTTCTCCCACTTCAGGTCTTTCAGCACCGAACTCTTGATGCCGATAAAAAAGTACCAACGCTCATATTGTCCAAAAGGGGTCCAATTGAAGCGTAGGTTAAAGCTTTTCAGATCGCGTTCGAATCTCAGCTGCGTCAAGGTAAAGCCTTTATTTTTAAAATCGTAACCCGACGAACCACCGATTTTCCACCGAGGGGATAGTTGGATATTGCCGGAAAACATCAAGGAATGGCTGCTGAATTCATTCTGTCTCGCGGGATTGGAATAAGTGGCGGAATAGGCCAACCTGAAATCCCATGGTATCTGGGTGCCATAATAGGGGTTTTCCACATCTTCGGAGCCTTTTTTACCCCTATTGCTCAGTTCGTCATCATAAAAATCATCGGCTTGCCCGAAAAGATCATCGGTTCTCCCGCCGCTCGCCGCGACATAGTCATATCCGCCTTCCTCCAACTCTTCCTCTTCATCGTCGGTCTTCTTTTTGCCAAAAGTATCGCTATTGATCGAGTAGCCGACGTTCATATTGGCCCGCGTTAACCGTAATAAGCTTCCTCCATTGTCTATGTTGAATTTATCGATCCGCTGTCCGTTATTGTTGATGGCATAGGGGTCCAGGGCGGCAGAAAAGTTGATGTTCATCTTTTTTTCCAATAAGGTGGTTCCTCCATTGAGGGAAAGCGGACTGAGCCTTAGGGAGTCAGCCTCGATGTTATAGGAGGTCGAAAGGTTTAGATTGCTGAGCAAGGGTATTTTTTTGGGTTCCAATTTTGTGGAATCCCTGTCCCTGACCTTGGCTTCAAAAGTATTCGCCAAGGAAATTCCGATGCTGTTCGATCGGCCAAGGCTCGGTGCCCCGTTCAATGTTCCCTGGAACCTTGTGTACTGTACCACTTCTCCGGTATCGGCATTGAGATACTCATCAAAAAACTGTTCAAAGGAGGGGGCGTAGCCATAACTGATGGAAGGCCGCAAGACATGGCGTATGGCTTGGATCTTTTTGTCTTCCCCAAAATTGAAGGTGCCATAAATGGTCGTTCCCAAACTTGCGCCAAAGTTGTACTTGTTGAATCGGTCAAAACCACTGATCGTATCTACCACCACAGTGCCGTTGGCCCCATCTAAGCCGGGCTGAAAACGTCTTTCATAAGTTTCCAAGGTCCAGATGTCTTCATAATTGCCCCCGACACTGAAACTGAAAAACTTGGCGATTTTAAAGTTGGTGCTTATCGGGATCCTGTGCCTAACGCCTACTTGGGAATTGTCGAACATCCTTGCGGTCAAAAAATCGGTATCGTTGGTGGTCAAACGGTTCTGCCCGTTCACATCATATTGAAAATTGACATTCTGTATGGCCCCTTTTTTGATGCCTTCGCGTTTGGCGAAAGGAAAGATGCGTTCCACGCTACCCTGAAAAGTCGGTAAGGTCATCGAAATATTGTTGGCATCCGCATTCGCACTCGTATTCTGGCTATGGGTGGCCGTTAGGCTCATGTTTACCGAAGGATACTCGGGAAAGGTTTTAGAGTAGGAGATGGACGATGAAAGGTTATTGGTTTGCGTTAAAGGTAAATCGCGTTGCAAAAGGGAATTTTGAAAATACTGGCTGCTGCCCAGGTTGACCGAGGCGGAGAACCTCGAATTGGGGCTCGCTTTGGTATCTTGTGAATGGGAGATTTGAATGTTGTACAAGGCACTACGGCTGTAATCGCTGAAACCCTTCTGACTGGTCACCAAATTCTGAAAATTGAAATTCAAATTCCCCCGGTATTTATAGCGCTTGGCATAGACCGACTGGGTCCTGAACCCATAACTGCCGTTGGAGTAAAAATCCCCGGTCAAGGTGAGGTCGGCATATTCACCGAAGGGGAAATAATAGCCTCCATTCTGCAGAAAATAGCCCCGGTTGGGGTCATTGCCAAAGGTGGGCATCATCAAACCCGCTGTTCGTCCTACCGTCAAAGGAAAATAGGCGAAAGGCAAAGCGATGGGAGTGGGCACATCGGCGATGTAAAGATTGCTGAAGCCGGCGATCACTTTTTTTTTCGGCACAAATTTTGCCTTTCTAATCCTAATATAGTAATCGGGATTAATGGTATCCGCCGAAGTGGTCAGTTTCCCCTCGTTCAGAAAATAGACCGAATCGTTTTCCTTTTTGGTAATCTGGGCATAGACCTTCATGGCATCGCTGCCCAAACTGCCCAGTCCAGCTTGCTGTTCGGTCCTTGAATTCCAAATCAATGCCTTTTGGGTATCGAAATTGAAACGGATCGAATCGGGCCTTACTTCCTGACTGCCCTGTTTAAAGAAGGGGAGTTGGGAATAGTTGCCCAAAGAATCTTTGAGACGCCCTGCGTAGACCTCGTTCTTGATATAATCCATCACAATGATGCCGGCCTTTAACTCGGTATCCTGATAATATATTTCCGCCTCGTTGTATAGGTATATTTTTTGATCTTTTTGGCTCAATTTCACGTAATCCTTGGCTTTGTACCTTATTTTATCGAGCAAGATGCTTTGTTTCGTTTTAAGGGTATCTGATGCGTCGGTGGTGCCCGTTATACTGTCATTGAGGTCCGACGCGGTCAACAATGGCGCTACAATGGTATCCCGAATCGCTTTTATGGGTAAAGGCTTGATTTGATCTTCTTGCGATGAAGCGGTGAACACACCGAACATGAGTAGGAATAGGAAAAGAAAAAGATGTTTGTTTGATTGCAAGGCTATATATCCTATTTTTGTAACCGTTAGGCGACCCTTGACTGACGGGATTTGGGTCAAACTTACATATATTTTTTATTCCGTTCATGGAACGTTACCATAAATTTAACCATATAGAACGCTCTAAAATCAATGGCCAAAATGAAGTTCAACCATTTTCTTTTAATCCTGATTTTCTCCTTGGCATCTCCCTTTTGGTCCTTTCCCAATCATTTGGATGACAGGGGGAAAGATGGAAAGTTTGTCGTTGTTCTCGATGCCGGGCATGGCGGCCATGACCCCGGTAATTTGGGAAATGGATATTTGGAGAAAAATATCGCCCTGAATATCGTCTTGAATATAGGCGCCATCTTGGAAAGAGATCCCAATATCAAGGTGATCTATACCAGAAAGGACGATACCTTCGTTGACCTTTTTGTAAGGGGCGAAATCGCAAATAAAGCTGACGCCGACCTTTTCGTGTCGGTGCACTGCGATTCCCATACCTCCAAAGCGTATGGAGCGGGTACCTTCGTTCTGGGTCTGCATGCCAATAAGCAAAATTTTGAAATCGCCAAGAAAGAGAACTCGGTGATCTATTTGGAAGACAATTACCAACAAAGATATGCCGAATACGATATCAATTCCCCGGAATCGATCATCGGACTGACCATCATGCAGGAGGAATTTTTAGATCAAAGTATCGCCTTGGCAAAAGGGATACAGGATAACTTTTCCAATAAATTGAAACGCAACGACAGGCAGGTCAAGCAGGCAGGATTTATCGTATTGCACCAGACCTTTATGCCCAGTGTTTTGGTCGAGACAGGTTTTCTTACGAACGATGAGGAAGGAGCCTATCTCAACTCCAAAAAGGGACAGGCCGAAATGGGAAAGGCAATAGCCGATGCGATTTTGATTTATAGGGGAAGCGTAATGCCGAGTATGGCGCAAAGCAACGAGCCTCTGACCCCTATTGCGGCGGAGCCCAAAAAAGAAATCGACAAGCCTGTCCAGCAAGTAGTGACAAAACAGGAGGAAGCCTCAAAACCGGTTGAAGAAGTTCCAACGTCCGAAACAACGGCTGAACAACAAGCCAAATTGCAAGTTGTAAAACAAGAAAACAAAACCCAGGAAGTGCTCGAGATGCCGGCCAATGTTGACCTGGAAGGCAACAATGCAACAACAGCCAAACCTGCAGTGGAGACACCATCTACTTCGGTCAGCAATGAGAAAAAATCGACCAATATCATCTTTAAGGTTCAGTTGCTGGCAAGCGCCAGGGATATGGACCTCCGATCCGATAATTTTCGTGGACTGAACAGACTTTCCCGGGAATCTTACAAAAACCTTTATCGTTATATGTACGGGAACACCGATTCCTATGACGAGGCCCTTTTATTGAAGTCGAATGCCGACGCAAAAGGATATCCATCCTCCTATATTGTTGCCTATAAGGATGGGGAGCGGATACCGGTTCCCGACGCCCTCAAATACCTGTCGGATAAATGAGCAGGGTCTAAAATTTATTTCTAATTTTGTTAAGCACCGAAAAGCGAATCATTTGAAACTATCCAGGGAAATCAAAACCGGAATTATCGTAATTGGGGGCATCCTCCTTTTTGTTTTAGGGTTCAGTTATTTAAAATCAACACCACTTTTTGACAACAGCAAGCAGCTTTTCGCCATATATCCCAATGTGGGAGGCTTACAGGCGGGCACACCGGTTTCAATCAATGGTTTTACAGTGGGCAAGGTAGCGGATATCCGGTTCATCGATAAAAAAGGCAATCTGCTCGTGACCTTTACGGTGAGCAACGATTTCAATTTTTCCAGAAATAGTCCGGTCGAGTTGTACGATACGGGCATCATAGGTGGTAAAGGCCTTCAGATCAATCCCGTATACGACGATGGCCCCCTGGCCAAATCCGGGGATACCTTGGTAACAAACACAAGACCTGGCCTTACCGAATTGGCACAGCAGAAACTTACGCCGCTCTTCAGAAAGTTCGAGTCTGCCGTTTCCTCCGCTGATACGGTCTTGATCAATGTCAACGAAGTGCTCGACGACAAAACGAAAGGAGATCTGCGCAAGGCCATTTCCGGTTTAAGTGTGTTGATTCAAGACCTTCAAGGCAGTGCGGGGTCACTCAATAAGATTCTAAGCTCGAACGAAAGCAAACTCGATAGTGCTTTGACCAATTTCCAGAAACTTACGGCCAGTTTTTCCAAATTGGCAGATTCGCTGAACAATGTTGGCCTGCCCAACACCTTAAGAAGCCTTCAATCGACGGTTGCGGGGTTGGATCAGGTGATGGCCAAAATTGAAAAAGGGGAGGGGACCATGGGAAAATTGATGAACGACAAAGAACTTTATAAAAACCTGAACAATGCCTCCAGGGAACTCGACCTGTTGCTCCAAGACTTCAGGTTGAACCCGAAGCGATATGTCAACGTATCCGTTTTTGGGAAAAAGCAAAAAGAATACGAGCTTCCGGAGAGTGATCCCGCCATTAAAACCGATAATCAATAGCGGGTATGGAATACCTTCCCAATATCATTTTTGTGCTGATACTCATTATGGGTATAGCTTTCTTTGCCCGGAACGTAAAACGCCTTTCCCGGAACATTAAATTGGGGAAGGATGTCGATGTTTATGACCAGAGAAAGGAGCGGTGGGGCAATATGGCCAAAATTGCGTTAGGACAGACCAAAATGGTCGTCAGGCCCATTGCGGGCATGCTTCATGTGATCGTGTATTTGGGCTTCATCATTATCAATCTTGAGGTGCTTGAAATTGTCCTCGACGGTATTTTTGGGACACACCGCTTATTCTCCCCACTGGGAAAGGCCTATGATCTTTTGATCGGATCCTTCGAGATTCTGGCATTATTGGTGATTGTGGCCGTGGTATTGTTTTGGATTCGAAGAAACGCCCTGCGGTTACAACGTTTCATAAAACCCGAAATGAAAGGTTGGCCTAAACAGGATGCCAATCTGATACTGTACATAGAACTGGTGCTGATGGTCCTTTTTCTGACCATGAACGCAGCCGACCACTCCTTGCAACAACTGGGCGCCGCACATTACACCTTGGCCGGGAGCTTTCCTGTAAGTCAGTTTATCGCACCGCTGTTCGATGGCTTGGCCACCTCCCAGCTGATTTTGGTGGAACGCGCTGCATGGTGGCTCCATATTGTGGGGATTCTGTTATTTCTGAATTATTTGTATTATTCCAAACACCTTCATATTTTATTGGCGTTTCCCAATACGTTTTATGCCAATTTGAAGCCATTGGGGCAATTTGACAACCTTGGTTCGGTCACCGATGAAGTAAAATTGATGATGGATCCCTCGGTCGACCCATTTGCCGCTCCGGCCGATGGTGCTGCGGTTCCGGAGAAATTTGGGGCATCAGATGTAACCGATTTGAGTTGGGTACAATTGATGAACGCCTATACCTGCACCGAATGTGGTCGCTGTACGAGCGAGTGCCCCGCAAACCAAACCGGCAAGAAATTATCGCCCAGAAAAATAATGATGGATACCCGCGATCGATTGGAGGCCGTGGGCAAGAATATTGACAAGAACAAAGGCAAATTTGTCCCGGATGGCAAACAACTGCTCGATGATTACATCACCCGTGAGGAATTGTGGGCCTGCACATCGTGCAATGCCTGCGTGGAAGCCTGTCCCGTAAATATAGATCCCTTATCCATCATCATCGATATGAGGAGGTATCTGGTCATGGAGCAATCGGCCGCCCCATCTGATTTGAACAATATGATGGGAAATATTGAGAACAACGGTGCCCCTTGGCCTTTTAATCAAATGGATAGGCTGAATTGGGCAAATGACAACTAAGAGGAAAGCAATTTGGAACTGCCAACAATGAAATTTGAATTATGGGAAGCGAAATAAAGGTACCGACCATGGCACAGATGTTCGCCAATGGGCAAACACCCGAAGTGCTATTTTGGGTCGGCTGCGCCGGTAGTTTTGATGATCGGGCAAAAAAAATAACGAAGGCCTTTGTCAAGATTTTAAATAGGGCCAACGTGTCGTTTGCGGTATTGGGTACCGAGGAAAGTTGTTCAGGAGATCCTGCCAAAAGAGCCGGAAATGAATTCTTGTTCCAGATGCAGGCCTTTGGCAATATTCAGGTGCTCAATGCTTATGGGGTTAAAAAAGTGGTCACCGCTTGTCCCCATTGTTTCAATACCCTAAAAAATGAATACCCCGGACTCGGCGGAACCTATGAGGTGGTGCACCATACCCAATTCATCAACGATTTATTGGTTTCCGGAAAAATTGCTTTGGAAGGTGGAAAATATAAGGGGAAACGAATCACCTATCACGATCCCTGTTATCTGGGAAGGGCCAACAACGTCTATGAAGCCCCCCGTGAATTGATCCAAAAATTGGATGCAGAGTTGGTGGAAATGAAAAATTGCCGCAAAAAGGGCTTGTGTTGTGGTGCAGGAGGGGCACAGATGTTCAAGGAGCCGGAAAAAGGAGATAAAGACGTCAACATTGAACGCACTGAACAGGCTTTGGAAACCCAACCTGAAATCATAGCGGCCGCTTGTCCATTTTGCAATACCATGATGACCGATGGCATCAAAAACAAAGAAAAAGAGGCCAGTGTAGCGGTTTTGGATATAGCGGAACTGATTGCAACTGCTGCCGATCTTTAAATATAGAAGGATATGTTGGTAAAATTTGAAAGTTTGCCGGAAGATGCCCGAATATGGATTTATCAGGCCAGCAGGAGTTTTTCCCAGGCAGAAATCGCTGAATTGGAAAAGGCCCTGGATAACTTTATTCAAGAATGGACGGCCCATGGCCAAGATTTAAAGGCTGGTTATGAAATTCGCTACAACCGTTTTATCGTATTGGGATTAGATCAGGGTATGAACATGGCATCAGGTTGTTCCATCGATGCGTCGGTCCATTTCATACAGTCATTGGAAGAGCGGTACCAAGTGGAACTGCTCGACAAGATGAACGTATCTTACAAACAGGGAGCGTATATCGCTTACAAGCCCTTGCTCGAATTTAAAAAGATGGCAAAAGAAAAAGCGGTTTCCGAAAAAACGATCGTTTTCAATAACCTGGTGAACAACAAGGGCGAATATCTTGAACATTGGGAGGTTCCCGCTTCTGAAAGTTGGCATGCCCGCTTCATGTAATGCAAAGCACATGGCATGTGCCGCAACTGGGCCCTTCTTTTGGAGAAGGTATCGACGAATTGCAATAAATTTTATCGATTGTAGTTATTTTCATAGAAATTTTGATATGCGCTGTTTTTTGCTGTTCCCTTTATTTTTGTTGGGTATTTTTAAGGCACAGGGTCAAACCGATCCTTTGGTGACAAAAGATACCCTTGCCCAACGGCAATGGGTAGAGGCACAATATGCAAGCATGTCGACCGACGAAAAGTTGGGGCAATTGTTCATGGTGATGGTGGCATCCAACGGTGACAAAGCATCGGAGGAGCGCACCAAAGCCCTCATCAGCGGCCAAAAAATAGGAGGTGTTATCTTTTCCAAAGGCGGCCCTGTTCAACAGGCCAAACTCACCAATATCTTTCAATCCCGTTCAAAAATACCCTTGATGATCGGTATGGATGCGGAATGGGGCCTGGCCATGCGACTCGACTCTACTTATGCCTTTCCATGGAACATGACCCTTGGGGCCATAAAAGATAGCAGCATCGTGGAAAGCGTGGGGTACCAAATCGGAAGGGACGCCAAGCGATTGGGCGTCCATATCAATTTTGCGCCCGATATCGATGTCAATATCAATCCTAACAATCCCATCATAGGGAACCGTTCTTTTGGGGAAGATCCCAAAAATGTGGCCCAAAAAGGAGCCGCGTTGATGCGGGGATTGGAAAGGGCTGGTGTTCTGGCCAGTGGGAAACATTTCCCCGGACATGGCGATACGGCCATGGATTCCCACGAGTCCTTGCCCACCATCGGATTCAGCCGCCAAAGACTGGACAGTATTGAACTTTATCCCTATAGAAAATTGATTTCAGAAGGGTTAAGCAGTATCATGGTGGCACATTTGAACGTGCCCAGCATGGAGATTCAGAAAGACCTGCCTTCATCCCTGTCTGAACAGATCATTTCTGGAGTGCTCAAGGAGGAACTCAACTTCAAGGGGTTGATATTTACCGATGCCCTGAATATGAAAGGGGTAACCTCTTCTGGCAACGATGGTGATGTGGCCCTGGAGGCTTTTTTGGCAGGAAACGACATGCTCTTGATGCCTACGGATGTGGTGAAAGCAAAAGCAAGACTTTTGAAAGCTTATAACAGCGGACGAATATCGGAAAGGCGGCTCTCGGAATCCGTCAAAAAGATTCTTATGGCCAAATTTAAAGTAGGCCTCAATGATTACCGTCCCATAGACCTGAACAACCTATATGCCGATTTGAATTCAGTGGATGATGATTTGGTCTACGAAACTGCCATCGAAAATGCGATTACCGTGGTAAAAAACGACTTTTCTATTTTGGGTATAAAAAAGTTACAGAATAAAAAAATCGCCTATGTGAAATTCGGCGATGCCGACAGCAACCCTTTCTTGGAAGAACTGAACAAATATGCCATTGTCACGCAAATCAATGGCGCCGATATTTCAACGCTAAAGGATAAGTTGGCCGAATACAATTTGGTAATCATTGGGCTGCACAAAAGCAATGAAAGTCCATGGAAATCTTATCAATTTACCAAAAATGAACTCGAATGGCTACAGGAAATAGGCAGGGAACGCACGGCCAACACCATACTCTCCGTCTTCGCAAAACCCTACGCCCTGTTCGATGTCGTTGATTTTAATGCTATCGACGCCGTGGTGGTAGGCTACCAAAATAGTGAAATGGCCCAACGAAAAACCGCACAATTGATTTTTGGAGCCATCCCTGCAAATGGGGTATTGCCGGTGACCATCCACCCAGAATTCCCGGTAAAAACAGGCTTGCCCTTACCGTCACTGCTCCGATTGGGTTATAGTTATCCCGAAAGTGTGGGGATGAGTTCTTCAAAACTGGCCGTTGTAGATCAAATGGTGAAGAACGGGATCGATTCGTTGATGTATCCCGGGGCACAAGTCGTGATTGCAAGGAGGGGCAAAATCATTTATGACAAGGCATTTGGCAAACCAACCTATGATTCCAAAGACAGTATTACCCAAAACAGTATTTATGATTTGGCATCCTTGACCAAAATATTGGCCACATTGCCAATTGTGATGAAAATGGAAGAAGAGGGGAACATTCGACTCAACGATACTTTCGGCGAGCTCATTCCCGAATATGCCGCATCAGGATTAAAAAATGTAACCGTATTGAAGGCGTTATCGCACTATGGCCGTTTACCGGCGTGGATTCCATTTTATATCAGCACTTTGGACGAGCAGCGGAAACCTTCGGGCCAGTATTATCGCAACGGACCGATGACGGGTTATTCGGTCAAAGTGGCCGACAATTTATATCTCTCGGAAACCTATAAAGACTCCATTTATGACCGAATTGGTCGCCAAGAACTGAAATCGAACCGCTATCGCTATAGCGATGTGGCCTATTATGTGATGAAAAAATATATCGAAAAAAAGCTGGGTGACCGGTTGGATAGACTGGACGATGCCTTTCTGTACAAACCCTTGGGCGCATACAATACGAGTTTCAATCCCTTGGAGAAGTATCCCAAAAACCAGATTGTGCCGTCTGAAAACGATAATTATTACAGATACCAAACGGTTCAAGGATATGTGCACGACATGGGTGCTGCCATGCAGGGTGGGGTAGGAGGCCATGCCGGCCTGTTCAGCAATGCCAATGATGTGGCCAAGATCATGCAAATGTACCTGCAGGAGGGCTATTATGGCGGGGATCGCTTTCTGGAGGCGAGAACGGTTAAAATGTTCAACACCTGTTACTTCTGTGATCAAAGAGTAAGAAGGGGAGTAGGCTTCGATAAACCGGAGCTGAACGGCGGGGGACCTGCCTGTGATTGCGTTTCAAGAAAAAGCTTTGGCCATAGTGGCTTTACAGGCACCTATACCTGGGCCGACCCGGAAAAGGAATTGGTGTACGTTTTCCTATCGAACCGCACTTATCCATCGGCAACCAATACCCTATTGGCCAAATCTGCGTTACGCACCCGGATTCAAAAGGCCATTTATGAAGCCATCTTAAATTAATGCAATTCATTTTGCACTTTCATTTCTACTGCTCAAGAACGATGATTTTGATTTTCGAAGGCATTACTACTTTTTATTGAAAATAAGGCCTAAAGTAATTGTAATATTCGGGCTTTAAGACCGACTGAACACAAGGTTTCCGTAAATTTGAAATATGAAAATAGCAATCGTCTGTTATCCAACCTTTGGTGGTAGTGGTGTTGTGGCCACAGAACTGGGACTTGCCTTGGCAAATCGTGGGCACGAAGTTCATTTTGTCACCTACAGGCAGCCGGTAAGGCTCGAATTGTTGAACAGCAATGTACACTTTCACGAAGTGCATGTGCCCGAATATCCGCTATTCCATTACCAACCCTACGAATTGGCATTGTCGAGTAAACTGGTGGATACCATTAAAATGTATGGGATAGAACTTTTACATGTGCATTACGCCATTCCCCATGCCTATGCAGGTTATATGGCCAAAAAGATGCTGGAGGAGGAAAATATCTTTATTCCGATGATAACCACATTACACGGAACGGATATCACCTTGGTCGGCAAACACCCATTTTATAAACCGGCGGTCACCTTTAGCATCAATCAATCGGATGTAGTGACTTCGGTATCTGAGAACCTCAAAGAACGTACTTTGGAGTTTTTCGACATCAAAAAGGAAATCGAGGTGGTTCCCAACTTTATAGATAAGAAAAAATACAATTCCACCTTTACTGATTGCCAACGTTCCTTGATGGCCAAGGACGATGAAAGGATTATCACCCATATCAGTAATTTCAGAAAAGTTAAACGCATTCCCGATATCATTACAGTATTTTTTAAAATACAGGAGCAGATTCCTGCGAAATTGGTGATGGTGGGGGATGGACCGGAAAAAGAAGTAGCGGAGCAACTTTGCGAGGAACTTGGAATTGCCAATAAGGTCATATTTTTGGGCAACAGCAATGAAATAGACCGGATTCTGTGTTTTTCCGATCTTTTCTTGCTCCCTTCCGAATCTGAGAGTTTTGGCTTGGCCGCACTGGAGGCCATGGTCAATAAGGTGCCCGTTATTTCAAGTAATGCTGGAGGTATTCCAGAGGTCAATCGACACGGTATAACAGGTTTTCTGAGCGATGTCGGCGACGTGGAGGAAATGGCGGCTAACGCGATCAAAATACTCAAAGATGATAAGGTATTGGAATCATTTAAGGAGAATGCCCGAAAGGTAGCCTTGGAGTTCGATATTTTAAAGGTGTTGCCTCGTTATGAGGCGATTTACAAAAAAGCATATGACGGAAGATTCAAAAATGCCTTTGGTTAGTATCAAAATCAGCTTGTTCATCTTGTTGATGGCAATCCTCTCATGCAATAGCCAAAAAAAATCATTGGTGTCCAATTCGAATGGGGAAGCCAGCGGTGAATCCCTGGTACTTTTGGTTCAGGACAACTATGCGCCCACAGATGTTGTGGAAACCTTGGTGATTCGCGATGAACCGGCGTTGCGCAACTTCTTTTCAAAAATCAATATGACCCGTAAGCCTGGGATACCCGTTCCGGAGGTCGACTTTTCCAAGGAGATGATATTGATATTCTGTGCAGGTACCAGTAAAGATGCCCAATTGCCCCCGTTAGCTATCTCCCAAGAAACCGAAAATGAGGTCGTGATTTCGGCCTCAGAAAATATACGGATTGACTCGTCCGCAATACTGCCCTATGCCAGCCCGTTCAGCGTATATAAAATGCCCATGACAAAGAAAGAGATCGTCTTTAAATTGGTCCACCGCTAGGCTTTATTAATCTAGAAGCATTCCAAAAAATTCTAATATGGCCTTGCTCGCCCATTGGCGGGCTTTTATCGACCATCAGAAATCCATGTTTTCCGACAAATTGGTTTTTTCCTACAATTCGTGTATTCCATCGAAAATAATGGCGCTTTAAGGCGCATTTTTAGAAAGGCTTGTCAACGGCCATAACTTTGATGTTGAATGAAGTCCCAAATTTTAAACTTATGAAAAAATTTACACTGAAAATGTGCGTTTTGGCCTTTCTACTGGTTGGCCAAAGCTATTCCCAAGAAGAATTACAACTAACGGCCAAAGACAGCATCGTGAAAAGCGCCTGGATGTTTGGTGTTGGTTTTAACGCTGTTGACGATTCCGGAGACGCCTTTAATGACTTTACGACGATAAAAGACCAATGGAATGCGGTTGCATTTCCTTCGCGCTTGAGTATTGGCCGTTATTTCGAAAGCGGGTTGGGCCTCGAGGCGATTGCCACCTATAATAATTACAAGGAAGGAAACATCATCGATGGCGTTGTGAATCCGGTGGATAAGAGTTATTATGGTTTTGATACGCGACTTAGTTACGATTTGAACAAGCTGATCGGGGAAACCGGCTGGTTCGACCCTTATGTCGGGGCTGGACTTGGGTATACCGATGCCAATGATATTGGTAGGGGTACCTACAATGCCGTGGTTGGTTTTAGAACATGGTTCTCCGATCGATGGGGACTAGATTTTAATTCCTCAGGAAAATGGTCTATTGGAAATGATGCGACAAATCATATTCAACATGCCGCAGGTGTGGTTTATCGATTTGGTATAGAAAAGGGACTCTCCAAAAAGGGAGAGGAGAAACTGGCCTTGATCGAAGCCATGGAAAAGGAAAAACAGCGTGTACAGGATTCCATTGCCGCATCAAACCGTGAAAAAGAAGCGGCTGCTCTGGCCGAACGACTTGCCAAAGAGAAGGAGCAGGCAGCGCTGGCCGCAGCTGAGAAAGCAAGATTGGAAGCTGCCCAACAAAGAAAGGCCGAACTCCAACAGTCGATCAACGATTTGGGTTATGTATATTTCAATTTCGACTCTTCCATTCTTACCAGAAAATCGAAAGAAGTATTGGATGCCTTATCGGTGCTATTGCAAAATGCCCCGGAGGCGGAGATACAGGTAAGCTCCTACACCGATTCCAGAGGCCCCTCAGCTTACAATCTGTCGTTATCCGAACAAAGGGTCAAACGCACCACCGATTATCTGGTAGACAAAGGGATTGCACCCACCCGCATGCAATCTGAAGGATTTGGAGAGACCAAGTTGTTGAACGAATGCGATGACAATACCTATTGTCCCGATTCGAAACACAAATTGAACAGAAGATCCGAATTTTTGGTGATCAAGCTATAGAAAGGATAAATTCATCTTAAGATAAACCAGCCCCATCGGCTGGTTTTTTTTTGACCCTTTTGAACGATGTGGCAATGTTACCCACGATCAATTTGATGGTTTGGCTGGGTAGGTTGGTTTGGGGAACCTTTGTGATTTTAATAATCTGTATTTCCGCTTTTCAGCGTTCCCAATGGCTCTGGCAATTCAATAAACCGTATTTAAAACCAATCTCAGGCCTTATAATAGCAATTGTAATAGGTCTTGTTCATTCGATACCAAGCGCAAGGGGAAGTCGTAGAGCGTCTTATAAATAGGGATTTCGCTTTTCTTGTCATGTTTGGGCCTAAGGATGACCGCCAATGTTATGATTTCCACACAAGCATTTGCGTTAGGTGCGGTTGAATCATGGTGATTGAGGTATCTGTTTCTCCGGTACTTCAATATAGTTAGGAATTGGAATACTCGTAACTTGATCATTCATTCGAAATTTGGCGCTGGATAGGGAGCGTTATTCAGAGTAGCATAAAGCAATACAAAATGGGAAGGGAATTGTGGTAGAGCAATAGGACTAAAAAGAACGCCTTGTAAATCTAATTCAGTATTTTGGAAAACGTTTTGAATATGATTTTGATATTGGAAAAAAGGCTTCTTTCAGCGATGTATTCTAAATTAAGATCAAGTTTGCGGGGCATGATGAAGTCTATATAATATTGTTCCGGGTGGGCCTGATTTTGAAGTATTTCATTTTCGTTGCTAAATTCAATCGACGCGTAGTCGGTGATACCGGGTCTTACGGTAAGGACTTTTAATTGCACGGGATTGTAAAGGTCGACATATTTCCGAACTTCCGGTCGTGGACCCACCAAGCTCATATCGCCTTTGAGCACATTGATTAGTTGTGGAAGCTCATCAATTTTATATTTACGGAGAAATTGTCCTACCCTGGTAATCCTTGAATCGTTGTTACCGATGGTAAGCTGTCCTTTTTTATCGGCATCGGAATACATTGATCTAAATTTATACAGTAAGAAGTCCTCATTGTTTTTACCCACTCTTTTTTGAAGATAATATACTCCGCCATGGGAATCTATTTTGATAATGATGGCAAAAAGTAAAAAAAAGGGAGACCATAGGGTTAACCCTAAAAGAGCGCTGACGAAATCAAAAGCTCGAATCATTCTTAGCCCATGTTAAGGGAATAGGATACGTTAATTTTTGAATGGATGGAAATCAGCGAGGCGGTAATGTAGTCAACTTGCTCATCCGTTAGCTGGGGGTAAATGGGTAAACTGATTTCGGAAGCATAGTTTTTGTAAGCCATTGGATAGTCGTTAATCTTGTACCCAAGACCCTTAAAATAGCTAAGTAACGGTAATGGAATAAAATGAACATTGACTGCAATTTTCAGTTGAGTCATTTCATCGATGATCATATCGCGTTGGTCACTTGAAATATTCTTGATACGCAAGGCAAATAAATGGCATGAAGAGGAATTTTCCCTTGATTTCATTGGTGGAATGATAGCCCATTCCTGTTCTTGAAATGCATTTAGGTAACGTTCGAATATTTCTTTTCTTCGTTTCAATAAAAAGGGATATTCACGCATTTGGGCCAATCCTACAGCGGCATTAAGATCCGCCATGTTGATTTTCATTCCCAGGCCAATGATGTCATACTTCCAATTGCCGCCCTGCGATTTTGAAAAAGCATCTTTGGTTTGGCAATTCAAGGTCATTAATCTCAAATCGGCATAGAGTTCTTTATTGTTGAAAGGTTTTGGCATATTGATCCCAATGGCCCCACCTTCGGCAGTAGTTACGTTTTTTACGGCATGCAAGGAAAAAATGGTGATGTCGGCGTAAGACCCATGGCTTTTACCCTTATAAGTGGCTCCAAGCGAATGCGCCGCATCTGAGAGAATCAATATTCTTCCCAACTCTTTTTGAATGTCAGAAGTAGGACAAAATTTGGCTTTTATCTCCGTACTATTAACGATATGGTTTATCTTGAGATAATTACAGGGGTAGCCGCCAAAATCTACCGGGATAATGGCTTTGGTCCTAGGCGTTATCGCATCTTGCAATTTATCCGGATCAATGTTGAAGTCATCACCTACGTCAACCATGATAGGTTTCCCCCCTGCATGGATTACGGCCAGGGCCGTTGCACTATAAGTATAGGCAGGAATAATGACCTCATCACCTTCCTTTAATCCTAACCAATGGAGAATCATTATGGCTCCAGAAGTCCAGGAATTCACGCAAAGTACATTTGGAACATCAATAAAAGCCGCGATTTCTGATTCCAGGGCCTTTACTTTTGGTCCGGTAGTAATCCAACCAGACCTTAAAGTGTTAACAACTTCATCAATAACCTTATCGCTTATATAAGGCGGTGAAAATGGAATCATTGGCTATATTTTGAGGTAAATGTATCTTATATATTAAAAATTTTAACACTTTATCGATATAACGCATAGTTATTGGGATAAGTACTCAAAATGGATATCACATTGACATAATTTCTTAGTTTAAAGAATAAATCTTGGTCTAATTATGTCAACTCATGGGCTGGACTATTAAAAATTGCATAAAGTAAATCCATCATAAATGGAATATTAAAGTGACGACTTAAATTGTGTTATTGTTTATTCGAATCAGTTGCAGATTTCTAATGTTCATTTTATCAATCACTACATTATTAACTAAAGGCAAGAACCGAATTTAAAATTCAGGCAAGACTAATTTATAATGATATCAGCAATAGGTTGATTTTGTGAAACATCATTTTTTTAAAAAATGTAGCAAGGTAAGTTTATCAAAAGATTTATAATTTTAAAACTTGTATTAAACAATCGCAAAAAATGTCTTTTCATTATTTGTTATTATAGGAGAAACCTAATAATTTGAATTATTAGTAACGATGGCGCCATCATCAAGCTTTCAAAAAGATGTTCAGATTTTGTGAATGATAAAATTGAAGAATCATTTAGCCTTAGGTTAATTATTTACCTTTATCTATATGATTCATGAATTATGTTCATGGAAGGCACCGAATTGAATTATGCGAGCCATAATTGGCCTTGTTTCTGGCAAACTATTGTAAACTCAATATTTTAGCTTGAAGTTATTGTGCCCCATTTTGTTTGCAACTTGTTGCTATAATGGGCTCAATTGTAACAATTCCAATAGTTAAATAAAATTTAGCTATCCTTGTTAAGGACCGACCAAAAATAACACCAAAATAAATTAAAATAATCGAAGTGAAAAAGAAAGCAATAAACCCCGGAATATTAGTAATTTCTCTCGATTTTGAACTTTTTTGGGGAGTGAGAGACAAAAGGACTTTAAACGAATATGGAGACTCAATAGTTAAGGTTAAACAAGTTATTCCTCGACTTTTAGATGTTTTTGACCAATATAATATTAGGGCCACCTTCGCAACGGTAGGGTTTTTGTTTGCTGAAAACAAGAAACATTTAATTCAAAATTGCCCAAATTTAAAACCTAATTATGTAGAATCTAAGCTTTCCCCCTATGAGAATAATTTTGAAGAAGTAGGGGAAAATGAGCATTTAGATCCCTATCATTTTGCCCTAAGTTTGATTAAAATGGTAAATGATGATTCAAAACATGAGATAGGAAGTCATACTTTTTCACATTACTATTGTTTGGAAGATGGTCAAACGGTTAATGATTTTAAGGCCGATATTGAAGCAGCAATAAATATAGCAGTACCACATGGTATTCAGATCACTTCTTTAGTTGTGCCTAGAAATCAGTATAACAAAGAATATGAAAGTGTTCTAAAGGAACTCAAAATCAAAACATTTAGGGGTAATGAACGGATTTGGTTTCACAGTTATCAGAGTGAAAAGGAAACGACATTGTTAAAAAGAATGTTTAGAACAGCAAATTGTTATCTGAATATTTCAGGACATCATTGTTATGCTCTTGCAGAATTGGGAAAAAAAGATGTACCCTATGATATTCCATCTAGTAGATTTCTAAGGCCATTTCATAGTAAGTATCCAATTCTGAGGAAATTACAATTGAATAGAATAAAGGATAGCATGACCTATGCAGCCAAAAATAACTTGCTTTATCACTTATGGTGGCACCCGCACAATTTTGGGAAAGATATTGAAGAAAACTTTGCAATACTTGAAGATGTTTTAAGTCATTTTAGTAAGCTACAATCAGAATATGGAATGAAGAGTCATTCAATGGGCGATGTAGGTGTGATATTAGACGATATGAGAAAAGAGAAGCAAGATTTGTAGATCGAACCAGACTTGAAGTGTGTTACTATTTAGAAATTGGGTTAATTTGAACCGAAAGACGCTATTGAATAACTTGCGCTACTTGCAAAGCTTCTGATAAAGGTCTTTATAGGCCATGCTAATTTCGTTTAATTCGAATTGAACAATGTGTTTTCGCCCGTTTCTTACAAATAACCCATACTGCTTCACATCAATAGCAAGATTTATCATCGCATCAGCGAGCCCTATGGAATCGTTTACATCAATCAAAAGACCTTCCTTGTTATTTCGTATAATTTCCCGTGTGCCGGGAACGTTGGTCGTAATCGAAGGGATGCCTATTGCTGTCGCTTCCAATAGTACCCTTGAAAATCCTTCTCTGAAAGTAGGTAACACAAAGGCATCCGATTGTGACAGTAAATGGGGAATATCATTCCTTTGACCCAACCATTCCACATGTTTTTCATATTTTGCCAATATTTTGGCATTTAACTTTTTAGATTTTTCTTCTAAAGGACCGACCAATAAAAACCGAAAGTCATAACCCCTACTGTGACATATTTCCGCAGCTTCCAGGTAATTCACTATACCTTTTTCATATACCAATCTGCCGACACTGATAAAGGTAAATCGTTTCGTTTTTTGTTTTGGCAAGTTATATTTATCCAATTCAATACCACTGCCATAGATAAGTGAGCTATTTTCTTTGGTGACTAAGTTGTTTTGTAAAAAATAATATCTGTCTTCTTCATTTTGAAAAGTGGTGTGTGCTATTCTCGATTTTGCAATTCTGTGTAATGATTTGTAGATAAATCTGAGCAATGAAAATTTTATCCCGCTCGACATAAATAGCGTTCCTAAACCAGTTATGGTCCTAACGACTTGGGTATTACTTTTTGGTAAAGATATTGGAACCAAGAATGCGGGTTTTGTATCAAATGTCTGGATGATATCAAATTGGTTTACACTAAATATTTTTTTGTATTTTAAGACTGTTTTTACGTCGGAAACTATATTTAACTTCCGATTCAAGTCGTATTGGATAAATTCGATATTTTTTGGATAATTAAATGCCTTTGAACCAAGTATAGTAACTTCGTACCCCCTTGCAATAAATTTTTCAGAAAGCCCTATACGCTTATGGGCATCTTCTCCTCCAACAAGGCATATTTTAAGTTTCTTTTCCATCTGCACGGATTGAACGGTAATTTTAAATAACGACAATAGCCATATCCCAAAGACTAAAAATTAATATATGGCATAAAGATTTATTCCGATAATGTAATTCTATATATAATATATGGAACATTCAAAAATTATCTAAATGTTCCATTGACCAAATATCAATTCTGAATCTATTGTTTTAAAAAGAAAGTTAGATAAATTGGCAATTCTTGAGTGAACAATAAAAAGGAGAACTGTATGAAGGCTGAGAATTTTTGTATTATTCCTTTTATGATTTCTAAGAATTTTTAAGCCCAAACATTGAAATGATGAGGATCGCATCTACTCAAATGAATTTTGCCGTATGCTTTACAAAATTATGTTTTTTCGTTTTGCACGCTCTTATGTTGCTTAAAGGTAACTTTGAATAGTTATTATTACCCAGGAATTAATCCAGTCAATCTAAAATCACGACAAAAAACTTTTTCATTATCCTAAATCAAATCAGATCGTAATGGTATAAGAAGAGGTAATTGAAATTTTCAAACAACGGCTTTTAAAATTGAGTAAATATAGGGAATAATGAAGAAATCAGTAGGAGCGGATTTTATTCATTATTTAAAAAAAAGAAGAATTCTTCCAAATCTGTGTATCCATCACCATCAAAATCGGTTGCTGAGGATTGCTCAAGATTACCGAATGCCGAAATTTCCCAAGAATCAGCCATTCCGTCGCTATCTGAATCCGTGTAGGCAGAACCACCTTGCAATGTTGGATAGTTGTATGGGGTTGAATCGAATTTGTTGGAAACGCCACCGTTAATGTCTGATATCAAACTTAAATCGTAATCGTTGAGTCCCAAAGTTGTCGCCCGTCTTGCTCCGGCAGTTTCTAAAACATTAGCCTTTACAAGGCTTGATGCCAAAGGTATATAATCACTGGCTTGCGTTCTCGAACTTTGTGCAGGAATTGTCGCATCCACCGTTATATTGCCACCTTCATATTTATTGTCCAAAAAATACGCTTTTGTGGCTGAAGGTGATTGATCCCTTGATAAAGCCCTAATGTCGCCATCCCCCATCCTTGAATCAACTTCATTCTCCCAAACATTACCGACAAAATCAATATCCGCCCCATAGAACAGATCACATACCTCTATAAATCCATAGTGATAGTTATTTATATATTCCAGTTCTGCGTACTGCCCAATTAGCGGATTCCTGTATTCGTTCCAAACAAAAATATTATTAAGAACTGACATATTAGATTGGGTTTTATCCCAATTCCCTATTAATAACCCTCCATTCCCTTCGTCATTACTTATGATGCTGTTCTGAATTGTGATATTGCTTACCGAATTTATCCCGACATTTTCATCTCTTCCATGTGAAAAGCTACAATGGTCCAAAATAACATTGTCAACTTTATCTGCGTCTGAACCTGTCATTGCAAAGGTGTCATCCTCATTAAATATCCCGTTTTGTCCGAGCATCATAGTGAGATTCCTAATAATACCATTATCGCCTTTGTCGGTTATGGTTATTCCCTTTCCTCTGATGATTATACCATCTCCAGGGGCCGTGTTTCCCTCAAAAGTATAATTGGGATTTGTTATGTTGATGTTCGTTGCAAGGTCTATGTAACCTGCCACCCTTACCACGATATACCTTGAACCCGATGCTTCCAAAGCGGCCCTAAGACTTCCCTGGCCACTATTATTCAAATTCGTTACAAATAGGACGCCACCACCCCTGCCACCGGTTGCGTTCTTTCCATGACCTTCCGCGGTAGGGAAAGCTCTGACTTCACCATATTCAGTTATATTAACCGTTACCGTGCCTACTTCGGTACTTACTGTTTCATTTTCATCAATAAATTCCGTGGTGTAGGTAAAGGTGTCGATAGCTTCTGTAGTGGATGTAGATTCTTGAGTCGCGGAAGTGGTTTCCTCAATTACTTCAGAAGTTGGTTCTGTGGTAGACGAGGAAGTATCTTCCGTTGTAACAATTGTCTCCTCATTAGAATTATTTGTGCTATCGCTTGGTCCTGGAGTATAGCTTATTGTTTTGTTTTCTAGAATTTCGACCGTTCCGTTCGATGGATTTGAAGTTTCTATAATTTTAACATTATTTTGATTTTCAAAGGCATCATTGGATAATACGTCTAAGACTACGCTTTGGTTTGGCGCAATGTAGAACCTATCATCTACAATATATCTATTCAATGCGAAAGTACTTTTTCCATCCATGAGCACATAATCAGCAAGCAAATCTGAATCCTTACTACATGAATTGAGTAGCAGGATGGCCATGGAAACTATAAAACATTTATTGACAATTTTAGGAGGGAATCGCATAAGTAGGTTAGTTTATCAAAAAATCACAATCATTGGGATTACAATAATATTTAAAAAATAACAATTTATCGTTGTAAGTGGAATTTATTCGATGAACGGTCAAAAAGCTCATAATGTCAATACGTTTCAATTTACTTTTCGGATTCTTAAGATCAACTTATTCGATGAAACACTCTTTTTGTTAACATTCATTAACCTCATAAATAATAATATCAATGCTATACCACGATTAAGTTAATTCGTCTTTTGAGCATTTTGTTGTTCACCGATAAAATGCTCATTAAATTCATCCCAATATCTTTTCGAAATTAGACAGCTTCGTTCATCGTTATACTATAATCGATTTATGGGTTAAGTTCAAAATCTAAATGCTAGCGATTTTTAATTTAACTTTTGTAGATGGAAGATTATTAAGTTACTTTTTTCTATTTCGACCAAAAAAAAATGCCTTATATCCCTAAAAAGCCGTTAATACAAAAATCATTCTGTTATTTGCATACAAATTGAAAGACTATGAAAATATTGGTGACAGGTGCAGCTGGATTTATAGGTTATCACGTTTCAAAAAAACTTGTTGAAAATGGACATGAGGTTGTTGGTCTTGACAATATTAATGACTACTATGATGTAAATTTAAAATATAGCCGTTTGCAACTGTTGGGAATCCATAAAAAGGATGCTGAATCTTTCAACACACAAATCCAAAGTTCAAAATATCCAACCGCTTTTAAATTTATAAGATGTGCTCTTGAAGACCGTGACAATCTAGCATTGGTATTTAAAAATGAAAATTTTGAAGTTGTATGCAATCTTGCCGCCCAGGCAGGAGTACGTTACAGTTTGGAAAATGCCTTTGCTTATGTTGATAGTAATATTGTAGGATTCTTGAATGTATTGGAATGTTGCCGAAATAACAAAGTATCGCATTTGGTCTATGCAAGTAGCTCAAGCGTATATGGCGCTAATCAAAAAATACCTTTTGAAACTTCGGATAGAGTCGACCATCCAATCAGTCTGTACGCCGCCACTAAGAAAAGCAATGAGTTAATGGCCCATGCCTACAGTCACCTGTATGGTATGCGAACAACAGGCCTACGCTTTTTTACCGTTTATGGGCCTTGGGGTCGACCAGATATGGCGTTGTTTTTATTTGTTGATGCAATTCTTAACAACAAGCCCCTTAAAGTTTTCAATAAGGGAAACATGGAAAGGGATTTTACCTATGTGGATGATATTACTGAGGGAGTTGTGAAAATTATCGAAAACAAGCAAACGTCCCGAAAATTAATTCAAGCTTTATATAAGATATATAATATCGGCAATAATTCATCAGTTAAGTTAATGGATTTTATTACAGCAATAGAAAATGAACTTGGTGTTAAAGCCAAAAAAGACTTACTACCCATGCAACCTGGAGATGTTGAAAAAACATGGGCCAACGTCGATAACCTAATCAATGATTATAACTACTCACCTAGTACAGATATAAAGACTGGGGTTGTAAGATTTATTAAATGGTACAAACAATACTATCACAAATAACGAGTTCTTAAAACTATGTTTTTTGTTTAAAATCAATGAAGTAAGCATAATCCAGTTTAGTGCAATTGAACTTAGTCTCATCTCCACATGCTATGCATGGGACTATTTAAGGTTGGACTAAAAAAATTTAAACCTTATTACAATGAAATGTAAGTAGTTCTTTTTCGTTTCATTATCATTTGTTGAATAGTTATTAATTGGAATTGAAGGGCATATTATTATTGCTATCGACAATTATGATGGATAATAGGTTTTTAAGAAATATAACTTTTACAATAGGTATTGTTATTCTTGAAATTTCAATAAATCAAAAGACTTGAAAAAAAATAACGAAAATGAAACAGTTACAAAACAAGGGGTATTTGGTATCCTATGGAATTTATCTGGATCGCTTGTTCAAATAGTTTTACAATTTATTGTTCTTGGAATATTAGCTAGATTACTGACACCTGAAGAATTTGGAATCGTAGCGCTAATTCTAATTTTGGTGCAATTTTCTTATCTTTTCATCGATTTAGGAATAGCCAGTGCTGTGGTCCAACTGCCAAACATCACAAAAAAGCACATAAGCCAAGGCTATACTTTCTCTACTTTTATTGGTATTTTTTTAGGAGTGCTCTTCTTTTTCTTTGGCCCACTTATCGGAACATTTTTTGGTATGGATAATTTGGAGGCACCAATTCGCTTTTTTTCCTTATTTCTGCCATTAAATTCGATAAATGCAATGTCACATGCTACTCTGCTCCGTAAGCTAAAGTTCTCAGCAATTGTGAAATGCAATATATTTTCATATATCTTTGGAACTGGACTTATTTCAATTGTCTTAGCTCTTCTTGATTTTGGTTATTGGTCGCTTATTTTAGGATATTTTGCCTCAGCTTTATTGTTGACTATTTCTATGATGATTGTAGAAAAACCGGTCTTCACTTTTTCCTTTAATAAGAAGGTAAGCCATCAATTGTTGTTTTTTGGATCAGGCCATACCCTTGGTACCGTATTCAACTACTTTGCCGAGAATACTGATAACATTGTAGTTGGTAAATTTTTAGGACCGGTTTCACTGGGCATCTATTCAAAGGCGTTCCAGCTACTATCGATTCCTGCTAGTTTTTTTGGCGGTATTTATGACAAAGTATTATTCCCAATTCTTTCCAAAAAATCGGAAAACAAAAAATTATTGAGCGATTTTTACCTTTTTAGTAGTGCTGTTTGTTTCGGAATATTGTTCCCCATATCAATAATAATTTTCATAAATGCAGAGTCCATTGTTTTGATTGTTTTAGGCAAGCAATGGATAGAAACGATTGTACTCCTGCAAATATTAATAGTTGGCCTGCCCTATCGTTTTGGAACGAGAATAAACAAGTCCTACTTTAAATCAATGGCGCTTGTTTATACTGGGGCTTGGTATCAACTACTATTTGCAGTAATGATATTGGCTGGCGCCATAATTGGAAGTATGTGGAATGGATTACAAGGTATAGCATATGGAGTACTGCTAAGTACAGTAATAAATTATTTTTTAGCAAGTATTAAAATTCGGAAAGAACTTAAAACTTCAAATAATGTTTTTTTTGAAATCCAGATTAAGGCCTTACTCTTCCATCTTCCTTTCTTAGCATTGACAATATTTATAAACCATTTGTTCGAAACAAATTTATGGCATCATTTTTTCCTCAGCTTAGTCCTTTATTTGCCTATTATGATTTTTCTTTTTTTATTCAATCGAAGTATCATTTTTAATACTAACAATCATGACATGATATCATTGATCGTTAACTCTTTGCCATCTATTATGAAGAAAACGATGATGAGATTTAACTTTTTCAACAAGTACTATTCTTAATATGGAATACGCCAACAATTTTTGGAATACAAAAGAAATGCGCTAAATGTCCAGATTTCTATACATCGCGATTGCAGTACTTTTAGGGTTGAACAATGTATTTGTAAATTTTCGACTTGGACCAATAAGCTATGATAGGTTACTTGAGTTTGCGCTTTTCTTTGTCTTTTTTACATCCTTTATTAAGGAAATGCAAAGGAACTCTTTTTTTCGGGGATGGGTGAACTATATTATTGCGCTTGCATTACTTCAAGCATTTGTAAACTTAAAATTGGCTCTTTTTAATGATATAGAAGTAATGCAGTTTGTTACAAGTTTGGTTAAATGTTTCTCATTTATTGTCTTTTCATTCCTGTTTATTTTGATTCTTAGGAAGGGGGTGTATTATTTAAACGTGCTTCTTTTTGTCCATTTTTTAGTTTGCGTATTTAGTTTGCTTGGACACCCCATTTCCCCAATAGCTTCAGAGATGTTCGAAATCAAAAAGTTTTTATTCACTACAGCGGATCAGTCATCCCAAACTTTTCAAATGGAAAACGAATATATCGAAGGAGGCTATGCGGACAGGTTCAGGCTTTCCGGGCCTTTTTCAGATACTGTGCAGTTTTCTTATTTTGCCTTTACGAGCTTCGCCTTGAATGTGTACATGTATTTAAGATATAAAAAGAAAATATATGTGATTTATCTCTTACTAATTTTTATTGCATCGATCCTTACCCAAACAAGATCATTGCTTCTTGCAGAAATTGTACTCGTTTTTGGATATTTATTCTTTTTATCTGATGCAGAAAGAAAATTCTATAAGATTAAATTAATATTTATGGCCACCTTGGGCATTGCATTTTTATGGGTTTCAAGACAATATGAACCGGGTTTATCCGGCACTAGAGTAACAACAGTTAGCTCCGATGGAAAAAAAGACGGTAGACCTTATCTATGGTATACGGGAATTTATGCGATAGCAAAAAATCCCTTTGGAATATCTGAGCAAGAATATAGAAAAGTAAAGGCAGAAATGTATTCCTCGTATGGTTATCCTGAAATACTGACTATGCCCTCCCATAATGGTCTAATTAATATTGGGTTTCATTATTCGGCCCTGGGATACATTTTCTTTACTTTCTATATTTACTTTTTGTTTAAACAGACCAAAGAATTGAACAAGGAATATAGACTTTTTTTTAGAATGGCATTACTAGGTTATTTTTGTCACATTTTTTTTCATAACAACTTTATTTTAATTGAAGATTATTTCTTCCTATTGGTTTTATTGCTCATGTGGCATGAAAAAAATTTACAAAATGAAATTGAATCAAAAGATATAGAGACAAACGACTGGTTGAAAATTAGTACTCATTATGGTAAACGGAAAAATTAAGATTGCTTTTTTTCTGCCAAGTTTAACAGCTGGAGGTGCTGAAAGAATAATATCATTTCTATCTCAAAGCTTGAACGAGGAAATATTTGAGGTTACTTTGATAATTATTGGTTATCAAAAAGACTCCAAATATGATGTCACGGGTATTGAGGTAATCTACCTCAATAAACCAAGGGTACTTTCAGCTTTTAAAACTATTCCAAAATTACTATATACCAATAAATATGATATTGCAATGAGTTCCATTCGTCATTTGAACGCATTAATGGGACTGATTTCCATTTTTTTTCCTAAGACAAAGTTTGTGGCTAGGGAAGCAAATGTAATGTCTGTTTTGGATAATTATCCCGAGGAAAATGACAGAACCTATCCCAGTTTTATTTATCGCCTAGGTTACTCTCAGTTGGATGCAATAATTTGTCAGTCATTGGATATGTATAATGATGTTTTGAAAGAATTCCCAAAAATGGCAAATAGGATTCACCTGATCAATAACCCAATAACGCATAGTTTCACGACGAAACAAAAAAAGACCGCAAACATTAAACCTTTTAGATTTATTACTGTTGCCAGCCTGGAACCTCGCAAAGGCCATCTAAGAATTTTGGACGGCCTAGCCTTATTTAAAGAGGATTTTATATATACGATTATTGGTAATGGATCTCAGAAAGAAATCATTAATAAACGAATAAAGGAATTAAATCTAGAGAACCAAGTTGAACATATACCTTACACCGATAGGGTCAGTGATTATTTGATACAAAGTCATGTATTCATTCAAGGTTCATATGTAGAAGGTTTTCCCAATGCACTTCTTGAAAGCTCGGCTGTGGGCACTCCTGTTATAGCCTTTGATGCACCAGGAGGCATCAATGAGATAGTTGAAATGGGCGTAAACGGTCTCATTATTAAAAAAGTAGATGATTTACAGTCAGCCATACAAAAGGTTCTATTGTCCGATAGGTTTGGGCCGTCCGAAGTCAGTGATTCGGTCATAAAAAAATACAACTCCAAAACGATTTTGGGTAAATATGAAAATCTGTTCCTGTCACTTGCCAATAAATAGACATTTCAATTAAAATTTAAATAAGGAAATAAATGTGTGGAATTTACGGTACAACCATTCAATATCATGAAAATCAGGTCAAGGCAAAATTAGAACGTGTAAATTTTCGAGGCCCCGATATGTTGGATTGGAAAGCACTAACACAAAAAAGCGGAAGAGCAATTAATTTGGGGCACAACAGATTATCGATAGTAGATCTGGACCCTAGATCTAATCAACCCTTCAACTATGAAAATGTTGTTGAAATCGTTTTCAATGGTGAAATATTTAATTTTAAGGAAATCAAGAAAATACTGGAAAAGGAAGGCTATACTTTCAATACTACAAGTGATACAGAGGTAATCTGCGCAGCATATCTGAAATACGGAGCAAATTGCATTAACCATTTTAACGGAATGTTTGCATTTGTAATTTATGATATAAAAAAACAACTATTCTTTGGAGCTAGGGATAGATTGGGACAAAAACCATTCTATTATTATCACAGAGGGATGGATTTCGAATTTGCCAGCCAAATCTCATCCATACAACTCTTCAATACCAATCTTTCCATTTCAGAAAAGGCCATATTGGAATATTTGAAATGGGGCGCCATACCAGAACCCTTTTCCATTTTTAATGAGATAAAAAAATTAAAACCTGGATATTCTTTTTTTACAATTTATCTAATGGAAATTATAAAGAATGGCAGTATTGGGATATCAATCATAAAAATGAACCGTCTTTTACAGGTACTTATGACAGGGCCAAGCTAGAACTGGAAAATCTATTAAATGATGCGGTAAAATTAAGGATGTATGCCGATGTACCGATCGGGGTGTTTTTATCTGGGGGGATAGATTCATCCTTAATCTCGGCAATCGCCACCAAGACTGTTACTCAAAAAGTAAAGACCTTTTCAATTAAGTTCAACGAGAAAGGGTTTGACGAAAGCGCTTATGCCCAAAAGGTAGCTGACCATCTAAAAACCGATCATCATGTAATTGAATGCAACTATAATGAAGGTCTCGATTTGATAAACTCTTTTGGACAATATTATGACGAGCCGTTTGCAGACCCATCGGCAATACCATCGATGCTTTTGGCGAAACATACTAGTAAACATGTTACGGTAGCCTTATCGGGCGACGCAGGTGATGAAAATTTTCTTGGATACCACAGGTACAAATGGATAAAACAGGTTGCGCCAATCTACAAGATGTCCCCGCCAATAAGGAAATTGATCTCCGCTTCCCTATCGCTTGCCCCAAACTATAGATTGAAAACCATCGCGAAGGGATTAAAATCAACTTCGTTAAAAGATCTTTATCCCTATACCCTAACAGGGACATACTTAGATTGGATAGATAAAAAATGGACTAGTCGGGAGTTCGAAGAAAACGATTATTTATACAGTGATAAACCGATCCTAGAGTGCATTTCAGATTTTGATTTGAAAGCATACTTAAATTGGCACATCAATACGAAGGTAGATCGGGCTACCATGGCATTTTCATTGGAGGCAAGATCCCCTTTAATGGACTATAGAATAATAGAATTTGGCCGTAAAATCCCCACTAATTTTAAGTACCAGGGGAATGAACAAAAACGAATCCTAAAAGATATTTTGTACGAACATGTCCCTAAGGAAATGTTCGAAAGGCCAAAAGCAGGATTTACCATGCCATTTCAAGAATGGTTTAGAAATGAGCTTAAAGAACTTGTCCTTGACGAATTGAGCAGTCAGCAATTGACCATGATACCTGGGATTAAAGTGAATATGGTCATCAACATGATCAATGAACATATGCTAAGCAAGTGGAATCATTATACTACAATTTGGAAGCTCTTGGTGCTCAAAAAATGGCTTAAAGAGAATGGAGCAGGATTTGAAATTAAGTGATACAATCTTTAATAATGAACAGTTCAAAAAGAAATCTTAGCATTTTATCAATCAGTCTAAGAAGTGGGGGCGCTGAAAAAGTCATAAGTCTCCTCTTAAAAAAGCTCATTGAAAACTATAATGTAACCCTTATTTTATTTTATAATGAAATCCATTTTCCAATTCCTCAAGAAGTTGATCTCGTAGTTTTTGACAAAAACCTTCCCTACAAACCCTTTTGGCTCAAACTAAAAGATTTATTTCTTTTTAGTAAGAAGTATAGAAAGGTTCTAAAAGTTAAAAAAATTGATTTTACCATTTCATTTCTTGCGTTTCCAAATTTCATAAATGGTATTGTTTCATCCAAGAAAAGAAAATATAGGACACTGATCAGCGAAAGGGGTTTTCCTCTGACAATACTACATCAAGGTTGTCTAAAATGATTTCACAAATTTTTTATCCCATTCTTTATAATAGGTGCGACAAATTATTTTCAAACTCAATCTACATCAACCAGGATTTGCGCGAAAATTTTAAGATTACCATACCCATGGATGTAATTTACAATCCAATCATCATTCCAAAAGCAACTATACACCCTTCATCGCTGAGCCAAGAATTTCCTGTTTTTAAGTTGATAACCGTTGGCTCGGTTGACAAAAGGAAAAACCAAATTATGGTAATACGGGCTTTAAGGTTATTATATAGGATTGAATGTAGTTTTGATATTTATGGTGCAGGACCTCTTGAAAAATATCTTGGCAAACAAATTGAATGCAATGGTTTGATGAATAAGGTATTCCTTAAGGGACGGGCTAAAAATATTGACGATTATCTGCTGAAAAGTCATTGTTTTATATTGTCATCATTTACTGAGGGGTTTCCTAATGTACTGCTTGAGGCAATGGCCATTGGATTGCCTTGTATTTCAACCAATTGTTTATCCGGGCCCTTAGAATTGTTACATCAGCAGGAGCCAATTGAAATTCCGGAAGGAGGTTTTTTTAAAGCTAAATATGGAATTTTGGTAAATAATGACGACCATATTGGTTTGTCTAAAGCAATTTCTTATTTAGCAAACAAAGCAAGTGAGAGAGAACGCTTTAGCAGATTAAGTCTTGAGAGGGCAAAAGACTATGAGTTAGACAAAATATATACAAAATTCAACCAATTTATTACGAGCTAGATAGCCTATGTGCGGTATTAACGGAATAATTAGCAAAGCGGATATTGAACCAGAATCCCTAAAGAATTTCATCATGGAAATGAATGATAGCATTATTCATAGGGGACCTGATGATGATGGCATTTATTTGGTAAATCGTAAAAATTTAAGCATTGCGATGGGGATGAGGCGGTTGTCCATAATAGACCTTGCTAATGGAAAACAGCCTATTAGCACCGCAGATGGCCAAATTACTATAGTATTCAATGGTGAAATCTATAATTATCTTGACCTAAGAAATGAATTAGCCTTAAGCGGGGTAGATTTTGTTACTAATAGCGATACGGAGGTCATTTTAAAATTATATGAAAAGGAAGGGGAAAGCAGCTTTAAAAGATTGGACGGTATGTTTGCTTTCAGCATATTTGACAAGAAGAAAAATAAGGTATTCATCGCGCGTGATTTTTTTGGTGAGAAGCCCATGTATTATACTATGTATGAAAACAAATTTTTATGGGCTTCAGAGCTAAAATCGATATTCAAAATAATCAAAAATAAGCCAGAAATCTCAAAAATTAGTTTAAACTATTTTCTTCGACTTACCTATGTACCGGCGCCATTTACGATTTATGAAAACATCCATAAGCTTGAGGCGAACCATTACTTGAGCTATGATTTAATCGCTCATGAACATTCAATTCATAAAATTGAGAATGAATTTGATGTGCAAAGAGGAGGGATAAATTTTGAATCTGCAAAAGATAAGGTTAAGGACTTGATATATGAAAGTGTGGAAAGCCGTTCAATTGCAGATGTACCAATCGGAACTTTTTTATCTGGCGGTGTAGATTCTTCCATCATATCGTTATGTCTTTCTCAAATCAAACAAGAAAGAATAAATACCTTTTCAATAGGTTTCAAGAAGAATGACTTTGATGAGACCGATAAGTCAAGGCTTGTAGCCAAACAAATAAACAGTCGCCATCATGAATTCATTGTTGACGAAGGTGATTTTAAAAATAACTTATCTGAAATTCTTTTGAATTTTGATGAACCTTTTTCAGACACCGCCTCATTGCCAACTTACCTGGTATCAAAAAAAACAAGAGAGCACGTAAAAGTTGCGTTGACTGGTGATGGAGGGGATGAGGTTTTTGGTGGGTATAATAAATATTATGTTGGGAAAATCAATAAAAAATACACTGCACTCGTTCCGAACACATTGCACAATGGTATAATGAATTACTTCTACCCGATGTTACTAACCAATGACGACCGCCGGGATAAAAGGTTTGTCATAAGGAAAATGCTCAATACCGTAAATTATGATGGGAATTATTTTTGGGACATCATTTCTTTGGGGAACACTGAAAATCAGCTTAAAAAATTACTTCATCCAAATTATATTGAGAGGGATTTGTTTGCCTACTTTAAAGAAAAACTGAATATTTATAAACCTAATACTCTTACCGAATATAGGTTTATTGATAAAATTATTAGCCTTGAGGGAGGGATGTTGCCAAAAGTTGATAGGACCAGCATGTTAACCTCCTTGGAATGCCGCGCTCCTTTTTTGAACAAGAAAATATGGAATTTTACCAATAATCTGCCAGAAGAATTTCTGATCAAGGGGTGGAGTAAAAAACATATTTTAAAAGAGGCTTTCAAGAATCAATTTCCGAGTCAATTTTTAATGAAAAGCAAACAGGGTTTTGAAACCCCGGTAGGAGATTGGTTGCGACAAGGTTTGAAAAAAGAACTAAAATCCTATATTGAAACAGAATTTTTGCAGAAGCAAGGTTTTTTCAACATCGAATTCGCACAAAATCTTGTCAGGGAGCATATTGTTGGAAAAAAAGACAACTCGTCAACCGTATGGGCGCTTTATTGTTTTCAAAAATGGTATTGTAACAGTTATTTGAATTAAGACTTACTTGGAAATTATCTTGGAAACCATTTCCCTGAAAGGCCACAATATCTGGACCATCAATTTAAATAATCTACTGTCGATGGCTTTCACATATGCATCCTTCCTATAATCGAGTTCTAATGATGCCATCAAGACCGAAACCAAGCGTTTTAAAAATTCTTTGGGCATTCGATATAAATGGTTTTTGTAAAAAGTATTTAGAAAAAAAATACCGTAAATGGCAAACCCCATCGATTTTTTGGAATAATCAACCTTGGTGATACTATTAGGGACATCCATGTTGTAGGTATACGTATAGATGTTTACATATTTGGTCAAATAACCGGCATTCGCAATGGAAAGCCATAAAATTCCTTCAGGAAAAAATTCCCCCGTTTCAATGGATTGTGCAAAATCGATCTGACGAAGTATATCGGTTTTTATAAAGCCCCATTTATCTCCAAGGATACGATAGTAGTGTTTGGTTTCCAAAGTATTGCTAAAAAAGGGACTATATGGGTATTTGTCCCCAACCAATTTGCCATTTTGATCTTCCATGAGGGTGGTAACACCGGATATTTTTGGTTTCAGGTTCTCTTCAATGGATTCGTACTCGGAATGGAATATTTCAAGCGCTTCTTTTTTGCAAATATCATCTGCATCGAAAGGAAGAAAAAATGCCCCTTTTGCTAAGTCTATGGCTTGCTTGACCAGCGCAAATTTGTGTTTGTTAATTTTGTTGTCTATAAACCTGATGGGATATTTGCAATCTTTGATATAGTGATTGACGACTTGGGTGGTATTATCTGTAGAGCCATCGTTGATAATGATAACTTCGAAATCCTGATATGTTTGACTTTTGATACTTTCCAATACATTCACAATAGTCTTGGATGCATTAAAAGCCGGGACAAATATCGTAAATGTATAAACATATTCCCCTTTAGGAACAGCTGCTATTTTGGGAATATATTTCTTGAAGTCGATAAATTTTTCCATATGGTCTATTAAGAAGTTTTGTCGGCTTAAACCTGTTACTTTTATATTTCGGTATAATAAAATACGAAGTAAATACTATTGGCCCTATTGGAGAAAAAAAATCGTTCAGATAACCTATAGCGGGTTAATTGGACTAGGTTCAGGGAATTTAGATTAAACCTTAAGTATTAAATTTTCGAATTGCAAACAACCTTTCGTAAAATGGCAGATAAAAATATCAGATTGCGTTTTAAACATATAGTTATAACTTTTATCTTTTTATTTTTTGTTTATTTTCTTTCTTTTTTGGTTCTCAAATATAGTCAATACGAGTACAACACAAAACAGGACTATAGCCCAATAATTACAAGCGTTGATAAATATTCAGTAAGCGTTGCCGGAGGGGCAGCTGGTAGTTCCGGATTCGGTACGTCAAATGAATGCGTCGTATTTTTTGAAAATACGGGCCAATGCCAACTTGTTTGGATATATTATGGAGCCAAAGATTAAAGTCAAGGCCGATCCTTATATAAATTTGAATACTTTCGAACATGGTTTTCGGGGTATTCGTTTTTTGAACATCACGGATGCCATGAATACAAATTCGGAAATATTAACACTTGAAGCTAACTATTGTAAAGTCCCCGACCAAGTAGCGGAACTAATTGTATCTCCCAACCCTCATTAAGAGGCCCCCTTTTAGTGATAGCCCCCCACCCAGATGATGCAGAAATAGCTGCATTTGGCTCTTATAGTAATTATCACAATGTATTTATTTTGACCATAACCAATGGAGAGGCTGGCGAATTCAAATATGATGAAATTTACACAGATTCTGTCTTACATTTCTTAAAAAGGAGAGCTGCGGACATGGAATAGCATAGCCATTAAGTTGGGCGGTGTTCCCTTTGAAAATACATTAAACCTAGGGTTTTTCAACAACTCATTATTGGCCATTCATAATGTTAAAGGCAACAAAAAAGTGCCTTCAGAATATTTGAAAACAACAGATATAACAAAACACCATCATTTCAACATTTCGCCTTTAAAAGACAGTATAATTTCGGAATCAAATTGGGAAAGTTTGGTCAAGAACATTCAAATGGTATTAAGGAATATAAAACCAACAAACATTATTACCCCATTTCCAGAGTTGGATACTCACTCTGATCATAAGTTTCATCCTGGGCTCTCTTTGAAGCATTAAAGAGAGAAAAAGTAGTTAATGCTAACCTTTTACTATATTCCAACCATCCTAAACATAGTCGGCAGGCCTCTCCTTTTGGTAACATGCGTACCTCAATCACTGTCCCACCTGTTTTTGAAAGTGACAATATATCTATAAGAAGCCTTTATTCATTTTACTTGGACCGGCATGTGCAAAACGATAAATATTTTGCACTTGAGGCTATGCACAATTTGAGGCCTAATACGGATTGGAGAAATTGGAGAGGCGCATTTGAAATTTTTGCCAAAGAGAGTGCAAAAGCATTATTGGGTCATCAAAATGATTATTTTCGCAGATCTGTTAGATCAAAATGAGTTTTTCTTTGTCAAAAAAGTTGAGGATGTTTATTGATTCTGCATTGGTAGAAAGAACTTCAGTTGATAAAATATAAATCAACTACTTCATGTAGGTATTAATACAAGGTTATATTCTTTTTAAGAATTTAGCCGGATTGCCACCCCAGATTTCGTTGTCCGGAACAGATTTTGTTACGACCGATCCAGCTCCAACGATTGCATTTTTGCCAATGGTAACGCCTTTTAAAATGATGGAATGCGCTCCGATGAATGCATGATCCTTTATTAAGATTGGCTTCGTGTTCCCTATATCGGATTTTTTCGACTTCCTCTTTTCGAAATCCAAGGCATGAAAATCGGTGTCATAAATCTTTACACTGCCACCGATATTGACATATTGGCCTATTTTAATCTGGTTCTGACATACGATAGTGCAATTGGAGATTCCAGAATGGTCACCGATTTCCAAAACAGCATCTGCCGCGACCGAAAGGTTTGTACGGGTGTCGCCTCCGATGGGATTATACTTGGCGCCTGAGTTGATTACAATACCTTTGCCTAAGCTTATTCTTCCAGTTTTATAAATATAGATTCTTCCATTTATTTTGGGAAACTGCTCAAAACCAACATTCTTATGATTAATAATAAGCCGGTTATAAGTATTATTCTGCAACCGGACCAAAAAATATATAAGGGATCTTAATGATATTTATCATAGATTCAATTGGTAAAGTTTATAGTTGAATTTTACGGTGTTATTTTTTCTTCATCAACAGTAGTCCAGTCTATGTATCTTTCCCCATCTATACTTTCAGCTTCCAACACTGAAGTTCTCAATATACTTGGTCACGATTCCCGTGAAAAGACAATATAATGGCGAATAGTGCAAAAAGACCATCAATGATGGGTTCTACCATGAAAACCAAGAAAAACGCCATAAGATAGGTTAAAAACAAAATATTGGTAGACAATTGTTTGGAATCAATAAATATGGACCTTTTTACTTTCTATATTGAACGCACACTGAAAAATACCAATAAGACGAATGGAATAACACCCGACACCCTTACTACATCAAGCCAGACATTATGCGAATAGCCCAATTCCTTTAATTCCCATCCCAGGGGCTTTTCGATAATGTTTTTTATGGAGGCTGACCAAACATGGGACCGATTTCCGGCATTCGCTACGGTATTGTTGGAACTTTTTATTCTTGATTCGAAGGCTGATAACCAGTCGGCATTTAAGTCAAATGAAACCTTCTTCGAGATTATAAAGAAAAGTATTCCCAAAACAATGAATAAGGCAAAGTTTTGTTTAAAATTTTGACGGGGTAAGAGGTACAATAAAGAAAACAAGAATGAAAAGACCATAACCCCAATTTGTGTCCTACTCCCAAGCCGAATAACACAAAGCAATGATATAAAAAACACAAATGCTAAAAACAGTTTAGAAATCAAGCGTATGCCTTTTGGATTACTAAGCAAAAAGGCTGGAATGCACATGTTGAACAAAAATAATGCTGCCATGCCTGTGGCATTTCGCGCAGAAGTGGTCCAAAAAAAAGGAACAGACCGTGAAGCTTGACCTAAACCGCCCTTATAGATATCTAGGACAACCGATATTGTGGCAAGTAATGAAAAAGCAATACCCATGAAAATCAAAAACCATTTAAATTCCGACTTCTTTAAAGTTCTGCCTATGAATTTACCAAGCAAATAGAATGTAGGCGGGAAGAGCAAATAAATAAAGATAAACTGGATTCCAGCAATGGGATTGGTAGCGTAAAAAAGCGCATATGTTGTGCTGAACAAAATGATCAGCACAAAATCTATATCCAAGTTGCTCTTAATAAATTGTTTATTCAGCATTAGTGAGAAAACCAAGAAATATCCAAAAAGCAATCCCGGACTACCTGGGATGCACAAAAATCCGAGTAAAAGCAAGGCGTTTAGATAGCCAATTCGTTTTAAATGAGATAATAACTTGGCCATGATTTAACTTTGGACAAAACTATGAAGCAAATTATAAAAAAGACAAATGATAAGATGAAATAAACATCTTTAGCATTATCTCCCAATTACCGAGCAAAGATAAAACGTTTTTAACTAGTGCATTATATGGGTTCGTTTAAATATGCAAAATATGGGTTAATATGAAAATATGACCAGAAAGATAAAACCAAACATCGAATAAGAGCAATAGCTTTGGAGAACTTAATGTTTCAAACGACACAATAAGTCATATTACTAAAGAATAAAATTTTAGTTTTGAACGTTATTGTAATTTAAATTATGACTATGATTTATTTAAAACCTCTGGGAGGTTTGTGCAATAGAATGAGAACCATAGACTCCATTATATCCCTATGCGAAAAATATGGACATGCCCTCACCGTTCTTTGGGTAATGGATTCTTCCTTGAATTGTGCATTTGAGAAGCTTTTCAAACCTCTGTTTCATCCTGGCGTTGCGATTCAAGTCATAAATTGCCCAACAGGATTTCCGGAAAATTTTGCAAAAAATAATCATTTATTGGGTGGCTCCAATGTTCGGCCCACAATTTTTGACCGGACATTCCGACAGCTCAAAAACATCTATAAGGGGAGGATTCTAAACCCAGATCTAAAAAAAATTGAAAAGGCTCTTTTACAATTAAACGAAAAGGATGTTCTTTTGAACAACCAATTAGCGAACTTATATGCAGCTCAGGAAATGGACATTGCCAAATCGGGCAGGGATATGGATTTGGGTTTCATAACGCAAATCGGCAAAAAAATGGCCTCTTTTATGGAAAGTAAGGAAGATCTCAAATTCATTTCTTCTTGCTACAGGCTTTACCCAATGCAAAGTCATTACAACTATTTTATTCCGGTCGAGGGTATTACTGATAATGTTGAAAGAATGGCCAAAAAATTCAAAAAGACCATAGGCTTGCACATTAGAAGATCGGACCATGAGGTTTCAAAAAGTTTTAGCACAACAGATCGATTTTTAGAGATTACCAATGAAATATTAACAAAAAATCCTGAATATTCATTTTTCTTGTCTACCGATGATGGGCCCACTAAAAAATCATTGCTCGCGGCCCATGGTTCAAAGATTATCACAAATGAAATCAGTAGTTATGATAGAAATAATGAAGAGGCGGTGAAGGAGGCCGTGGTTGATCTTTATTGTTTGTCAAGAACTTTGAAAGTCATTGGATCTCATCAAAGTTCTTTTAGTCAAACGGCTGCAGATATTGGAAAGATCGAGGAAGTAACTGCGAAATAATACATTAGAGTCCTATTGGATTAATGATTATTTACGAATCATTTTTCTTGTTTTTTCAATGATTTCGGAGAACTCCTTAATTTGAAAAAGTCTCATGCAAAGAAAATAGATGGGTAAAGCAATAATCGCAGCAAGTCCCAGTTTAACAGCATCATTTTCAAGAACTTGATTTATAAGATAAAGCGGGGCAATCATTATTAATCCAGAGAGTAAGATCAGCCAAATTGCTTTTAATTGCTTTGTAGCGCCAAAGTCCATTATTTTTCCTGGATAATAACTATTGATGAAAAAGTGGATGGTGGTCGCCAGCAATTCGGCGAGAGCGATGTAAACAATTCCGAATTGGAGAGCCGCGATAAGCAGGAGCACCCGTATGGAAATGCACCAATATTGCTGTTTCAAAACCAAATCGGTTCTCCCTATGACATACAGCAAATTTATATTTACCCCACAAATAATGGTGATGAGACGTGCGACACAAAAAATCTGCATGATGGGAACAGCCATCATCCACTTCTCGGTCAACAAAAGCCGAATAATGGGTTCGGCCATTACAGCCAACCCCAGAAATATGGGCACGATGACCAAAGTAGATGCCTTGATTATTTTTTTGGTCTGCATTATCAATACTTCACGCTGATCTTGAACTGGAGCAAGGCCGGGGAGCAAGACATTTGTTAGCGCAGCATTGAGAATCCCGAATACCACATCGGAGAATTGAATTCCCCTTGTATAAAATCCCAAATCTTTTGCACTCAGATATTTGCCTATGAGCAAGGCATTCAGTTGGCTAAAAAAAGTGCCCAACAACGATGATACCAATAGTTTAGACCCATATGAAAACATATGCCTAAACGAGTCCATTGAAAAAATAAGCTTTGGAGTCCACCGCAAAAAAATCCACATAAAGAGGGCTGTCAACAAAGATCTAAGTAGTGTTTGCCAAATCAGGGCCCAAACCCCATATCCGGCATATGCCAGACCAATCGCAATACTACCTGAAATCACCACAGCGATCAAATTGATCTTGGTAATCGATTTAAAATCGAGGTTAATGGTGAAAAGGGTATATGGAACGGTAAAAAGCGCATTGATCATTAGTGATATGGCAATTACCTTTAATAAAAGCGTTAAGGATGGTATTTCATAAAAGCCAGCTATAAATGGCGATAATACCCACAGCGTCAAATAGCAAACGATACTTATGGCGATATTGAACAGAAAAACCGTAGAAATGTCAATATCGGACCGATCTTTTTTCTGGATCAATGCTTTTGTGAAGCCGCTATCAATAAAGACATTTGAGATACTTATAAAAACAATTAGAATGCCCAATATACCATATTCTGTTGGGGTCAGAATACGGGCAAGGATGATACCAAGTATAAATTGAACAGCTTGAACAGCTACCCGTTCCAGCGCGCTCCATGCCATTCCATGAAACATTTTGTCTCCCTGGCTCATAGTTTATGGCGTGTTAAGCTTATCATAGATTAAATTAAGGGCTTTTGCCATGATTTTATGCCCATGGCCCTTAATTGTATTGAAAATTTCTATTTTCTGTATTCCAATAGTTGATATTCCTTTATAATGACTGCAAAGCTATGCATACCTAAGATTGAGTCATCAAAAAAAGTACACGGCAAACAATGGTGTTAAATTATTTGCCAGTTAACATGCCAATCCAAACATTATTGAAGGAACTCGCTTTGGAGTTTCAATTCATCATATTATGCCCAAAAACATAAAAAGATTGAGGCTAACGTGAATGTATTTTGGCATAAATACTTAACAATTGTCTTACATTAATATCTTTATCATGTCTTTCAGTAGCTTGTCTTATTCCATTCGTCGATAATTTTTTGGCCAAGGCGTCCGCATTAAAAATACGCTTTATCGATTGCGCCAACATTTCCACCTCTTCAAAACGATAAAGCAGCCCCGTTTCATTATGAGTGACCATATCGGGAATTCCCCCAACATAAGAGGCGATGCATGGCACTCCTAAAAATTGTGCTTCACCCAGTGAATTTGGACTATTTTCGATACTTGAGGGACATATAAAGATATGGGCATTTAGATATTCTTGAATCATATGCTGTTCGTCTAAATATCCTAAAAAGGAAATCTGCGTTTCCAATCCATATTTTTGAACAAGAGATTGAACATATTTGCCATAACCATCACGTTTCAAGGATTCTTTAAGACTTTTTGATTTTCTAAGGATATCCTTACCTGCAACGCGCACTTTTAAATCTGGAAATTCATTTTTGATCAAGGCCACCGCCTTCAAAACCTTGTGAATGCCTTTGATTGGATACCCTGCCTGACTCAAAAAGATGGTATGGTTTACTTTGGTTTTTGAAGACCATTTTTTGGAACTATAAAAAGATTCCCTCAACGATTCATTGCAAAAATGGTAGTGAACCAAAGGATTCAAAGTTTTAACTTGGTCATGGTCCCACTGGGTCCTGCCAATGACATGGAATGTTTGATCCAAATATTTTCTTTCGATTCGATTACTCCTGATATGGAAATTTTTCCTGGCTTGGATGATAGTATCGCGCTTTATAATATCCCGTATCGTGATGTTCCTTAAAATTTCCATTATCGTGATGCCCGCATAGTAATAACGGTATATAATTCCAATTAAGCCTTGAATGGAAACTACGTAATTCAATTGTGGAAAGGTATTCATTAAAACGAGGCCATACCCATTTTCCGTACCATGTATATGTACAAGGTCGGGTTTAATGGTGTTGATTACCTCTTTCCATTGTACAGCCAAGGAAATATCATATTCAGTAACGGGTCGTTTACTGCCAAGCAGATAAAAATTAATATTATTTATCTTTTTTTGAACATGGTTTGAATGGTTTTTTGCTGTAACAACGGTTAGTTCAATCCCATTGTCTATCATATTTTGCGATAAAGCATACATCCAACCGCCTCCCACAGTCTGAGGCTGGCCCAGAGCTTCGGAAAACTCGGGAAATATCGTATTGGTCACCCACAGTACTTTCATTTCTTATACCAATTATTTGGAGTTGGGCGGGCAACACTGCATGGCCCCTCAACTATTTCAATCAATCGCTTCTCCAAAAGTCCCTGAGCGAACAAAAGGAAATTGTGCGAGGCGGTTTTTGCCGACCACTTTGTAGTAATGGTTGTATAGGCATTGCGTCCGAGTTGTTCACATAGATTTCGATCTTCCATCAGTTTTTGCACTTTAACAAACAAATCGTCATTGTCTTTTGATTTAAAGATTAGTCCGTTTACCCCATTGTTAATAAGAAAGGGCATGGCTCCAATCATATGGCTTGCCACCAAAGCACAGGCACTGCCCATAGCCTCATTGGCGACCGCCCCCCAACCTTCATTTCTGTCACTGGTGAAAATGAATATGTTCGCGTCGCGCATTTTATTTACCACTTCTTGATTGGCCATGTTGCCCAGAAAATTGACCGTCTTTTTCAAGTTCAGATCGGCGCTCATTTGTTTTAATTTGTTTTCAAGGGGTCCAGACCCGATGATGTCCAATGAAAAGTCGTACCCGTGTTGGTTTAATCGGTTGGCCAATTCCAAAGCCATTTCTGGATGTTTCCAGTCGATCAATCTGGAAACATAGAGTAATTTTAAAGTTTTATTCCCTTTCTTTTTATCGATCAAGGAATCAATATCCAAATGCTTTGTTTCAGGAAAATATCCCCATTTGAATATTTTATTGGGGTAAGCAAAAACCCAAGCCATATCATTGGCTTTATACCCACTATTACAGAGCATGTATAAATTTTTTCTTCTATATCTAGTATGTTTTAGAAATAAAATTCGAAATACTCTTGGGTCAAATTTCTGATAATTGCCTTTTTTAAAATCCCTCTCCCCATATCTAAAGGTTATTTTATCAGCTGCCAAGCGTGTTTTTATGAATTCTTCGGGTGCTGAGCCTGTAATCACAATATCTGATTCTAGGCCAAGTCTCAGTGCCTCTTTGTAGGAATGGGTTCCTTGATACGAATTAATATTGTAAGGTACAGTTGATAAGTCGTCGTATCCGCTCTTGATGAATTGCTGTGGTATTTTTATGGTCGACACAAATTTGAAATGCTCCCCTAGTACATCATAAAAGTAATCACAAAGTGGTTTTTGGTGGTGGTTGAGGAAATTGGAAAAAAACGTCAGCGTCATATTAGAAAATAAATGCCATTAAATGGCTAATAAAATTCTAGGTAATCATCGTGGGTAAACCATTTAATTCAATTCTCCCAAATACCATTTGTATTGTTTTTTGATTCCCTCTTCAAATCCAACTTTATACTTCCATCCCAAGGGATTCAATTTTCGTACGTCGGTCAACTTTTTCATGGTACCGTCTGGCTTTGTATCGAATTGAAAACGAGTTCACCCGATAGCCAATCTTTTCCTTAATCAAATGGGCCAGGTCTGCAATGGAAATATCCTTCCTGTACCTATATTGATGTGGGTGTTGCGTATTTCTTTAGACCCTTTTGGATAGGTGTCCTTAAAATTGCGTTGTTCCATCAGATAAACACAGGCATCGGCCATGTCTTCCGACCATAAAAATTCGCGCATAGGTTTGCCACTGCCCCAAATTTCAACGGCTACCTTGCCATCCGCATCCCATGGTAATCCCATATTTTTGTAAGGATATCCAAAATGGATTCCTCATTCGAATCGCCATCAATATTTTCTATCGGCAAACGGTTCAAGTCTTTTTTGATAACGCTCCATCGGTCAGTTTCCAAGGCTTTACCCAAGTGGATTTTTCGGATCAAGGCGGGCAACACATGCGATTTTTCCAAATCGAAATTGTCGTTCGGACCATACAAGTTGGTAGGCATCACCGAAATGAAATTGGTACCATATTGGATATTATAGCTCTCGCATAATTTGATACCAGCAATCTTGGCGATGGCATAGGGCTCATTGGTATATTCGAGCACATCGGTGAGCAGGTAGTCCTCCTTCATGGGTTGTGGGCAATTTTTGGGATAGATACAGGTACTGCCCAAAAACATTAATTTCTTCACCCCGTTGAGGTAGCTCTGATGGATCACATTGTTTTGTATCATCAGATTTTCATAGATAAATTCGCCCCGATAAATGTTGTTGGCGACAATGCCGCCCACTTTGGCAGCGGCCAAAAAAACATAGTCGGGTTTTTCGGCCTTAAAAAATGACACGACCTTAGCTGTATCCTTTAAATCGAGTTCGGCATGCGTACGTGTGACCAGATTTAAATATCCCTTTTCCGATAGGTTTTTAACGATGGCACTGCCTACCAAACCGCGATGGCCGGCCACATAAATCTTGGCTTTTTTATCCATCTTTATTCGAAATAATTTAAGGTTTGATAACCTTCTTTTTGCAGAAAGCGGTCCTTTTTCATCAGTTTCACATCACTTTCCATCATATCCTTGACCAAATCACTTAATTTATACTCAGGAATCCAGCCTAATTTATTGTTGGCTTTGGAGGCATCCCCGATTAACAGATCCACCTCGGTAGGTCTGAAATATTTTGGATCTACCGCCAAGATTTCTTTTCCTATTTCCAATTGGTATTCCGGATTGCTACAGGATTTTACAAAGGCTTTTTCATCCACGCCCTGCCCTTTAAATTCAAGGGATATGCCCACCTCATTGAAGCTCATGCGTACAAACTCCCGCACAGGCGTGGTAATGCCCGTGGCGATGACCCAGTCTTCCGCTTCGTCTGCCTGTAAGATCATCCACATCATACGCACATAATCCTTGGCATGGCCCCAGTCTCGCTGTGCATCCAAATTACCGAGGTAAAGTTTGTCTTGAAGCCCAAGCGCGATGCGCGCTGTGGCCCTGGTTATTTTGCGGGTCACGAAAGTTTCACCCCTGATGGGGGATTCGTGGTTGAACAAAATGCCGTTACAGGCGAACATTCCATAAGCTTCCCGATAGTTAACGGTGATCCAATAGGCGTACATTTTTGCCACGGCATACGGACTACGGGGATAAAACGGTGTGGTTTCACTTTGGGGCACCTCTTGTACTTTGCCATAAAGTTCGGAGGTGGATGCTTGATAAATCCTGGTTTTGTTTGAAAGCCCTAATAAACGAACCGCATCCAGGATCCTTAAGGTCCCAAGACCATCGGCATTTCCAGTATATTCAGGAATCTCAAAAGACACTTGTACGTGGCTCATGGCGGCCAGGTTATAAATTTCGTCCGGTTGAATTTCCTGGATAAGTCGTATCAAGTTGGTACTGTCGGTCATATCCCCGTAGTGAAGGATAAAATTTCGATTTTCAATATGGGGATCTTGGTACAAATGGTCGATTCGGTCGGTATTGAACAAGGAAGACCGTCGCTTGAGGCCATGAACGATATATCCCTTTTTTAATAAAAACTCACTTAAATAGGCACCATCTTGTCCCGTGACCCCTGTGATCAATGCTACTTTGCTCATTAATTGATTGTGTTATTGGATTTCCTGATAATAAGGAAATCACTAATTATAAAAATGTTAACGACAAATATCGCATTAAAGTTTTAGCGCTTGAAATAAAATGGCTAAAACATAAAAAATCTTGGTTCTGTGTGCTTTAAGATCCATTTCATCATCCTTACAAATGATATTAATGTTCTTTCTCAGTCGACTAAAATATCAAGCAGGTTTTTGGTTATGATTTCAGCAACTTCTTGTTTTCTGGAGGTTCTAAGCTGTGGCGCATTATAATCGTCCAATCCCCATGCCCATTGCATTGAACCCGAGGCAAAAACCTTCGCACCATTTTTTGTTTCATATAATGTCATATGGGAAACACCATATTTCGATTTAGCTGAAAACAGATTCATTAAGGCAGTCCGCTTTTTGATTAGCATAATCAAAAAACCCAAGAACAACAATATCATTAACATTAAAAAACCCACCATTCCAAAAACAATGAAAATGAAATAGAGGAGCAGAAAAGGCATGAGTATAGCCATTAAAACAGTTAAAGGGCCCTTCCCTTTTATGACAAGAAATATTGAACGCAATTTGCGTAGCGGCCATTTAAGAAGTCCTATTAAAAGATATCACTTGGTTTTTGTCCATCAAATTTATGCCTTTGGAAGTGGCCAGAACTTCAATGTTATGAGGAGAATCGGGGGTAATACCATCTATTTCATAGCCCAATACCCCTTCAATTTTATCTCCGTTTTTCAGGTTGGTCCCCTTGAAAATGGGATGGTCGGCATTGGTCACGGTGATATCACCATCCACAGGGTCCAAAACATATTGCACCCCGATCAAACGTGATTCCGGATTGTTAACGGGGTTATCCCGAAAGTTAACCGTAGCCCTATTTCCGGAAATCGGATCGCTCAGGTCTTTATAGCAGACCATGGTTCGATGCTCCACTTGGTTCAAGGTGTCGGGCTCCAACCGTATTTGCCAAAACATCGTATTGGAGGAAAAAAAGGCCAAATTGGTACCGCCATCCCTTGCCGCTTCTACATTATTGCGCATTTTACCGGACCAATATTCATCATGCCCATGTGACATAAAAACTTTGGCATTTCTTAAACTTACAATATTATTGTGGGTATCGATATTGGTAATATAGGAAAGATCATAATTATTTTTTTCCAGCCACCGTACCATATTGTAATCCCATGAAGCACTGCTGATGGGATAGAAATGCGTGGTCACAGGCTGTATATTGGTCAAAAACTCGCCGGCACCCATGCCATGGGCTGCTTTGGGGTTATTGCTTCGTACATAGGGCCGGTTAAAGCTCACTTTGCTCGCCCGTTTTACCCGAAACGGTGCCCCAGGCTGTAGTCGACCCACTTCCCCAATCGTATAATGATTTACCGCCCCAAAAGTTATACGCCTGGTAGGTGGTCACCGGCAGTTGAAAAAGGATTTCGGGTTTGGAATCGTCGTCCCGAACCACAAATAAAATGTAACTCTGTTTTTGCGTATGGTTTTCTTCCAATTTGGCCAAATATACCCCGGTAGTCCATTGTGTATTTGTGTTTAAGGTATGGGGATGGACCCAGTTACACTCCACCAAGCCCGTATTTGTATCGGGTTCAGGTATGGATTGACGTGTACCAGTTAATATATGGGGTCCTGAAATTAACCTCGCACCCAACCCGTTGTACCACCCCATTCTGAAAACACTCAACGTATATTCGCTGGCTTCCGTATTGATGAACAATTTGATGGATTCGCCTTTGTTGATACTGGTATGGGAAGCATATCCTTCTATTTCCCTTTGGGTAGCAGGATTTGAAAGCTGCCATTCCAGCGTTCCTTGAAGTTGGTTTTCTTTGGTTATTTTATTCATTTATGGTAATCGTTAAGCGTAAGCTTTTCATCTATAGTTAGACAATTGTTCCCATTCATTGAAACAATGCTATAAAATTATATTTTATCCCCTATAGCCAGGAAAGAAACCTTTTTGAACAGTGCCACTTTTTTCGGTCAGCTGGTCATAGATTTTTTTGTCGGCAATATATTTCCACACTTTAAATTCTCGATGATCTTTGGAGAATGACGCTTTAAAATCGAACAAAGAGTCTTCCTTACTGCCCAATCCACCCCCCAAATTGAATATCTTATATCCTTCCTCAGTGGCGCGTATTCGCATTTCATCCAAAAAGACATTGGCGGGGGCCAAAGAAAGATAGTCGGTCCGGCTTCCCGATAGATGAAACTGTACGATGTCATTTGTTTTGATGAACATGGAGGCAGCTATGGCCTCTTGGGTATCATTATGAACCACCAAAAGTATGTCGGTTTTGAAGTCGGAACAGCTCAAGAAATCAAAAAAATATTGGCGGGAAAAATAATAGTCTTTTGAGGCCGACAAGCGGTCCATGTTTTCATAATAGATATCGATGAAGGTATTGACATCTGCCTCGGACACCGCTTTTTTTACCGTGCAGAGCCTGCGGCACTTGTTCGTCCTATTTTTGGTGCTTTTACCATATTGGGTACGTTGTTCTTCAAGGCTTAGGGCTGAGGTCTATGTTCACCACTTTCCCTAAAGTTGGAGTTTCCCCGATGCCGGAACATATTTTTAACTGGTCCTCAAGGTAAGGATGTAGTCTCGAAAATACCGAAACTATATTATTTGATTTTAGCCATGTATCAAAGGCGTCCCTGAAGTCCCTTGTTGGAATAGTTCTGGTCCAAATTTTTCTGCAATAGGACCTGCATAGCCATAAACCGAAGTAAGATCCGCATATTGCGTGTCTTTGATGTCGCGTTTCAGAAAGGGGATCTGCCAATCGCAGGTTTTCCTCCTCATACACCAATAAAATGGGTTTTTCCCCATCTTTTTTTGAAAGTTGGTGGTAATCGTAGGTATGGTAAAAGTCATAGGCCCCAAATAAGTTTTAGGGTTTTTTTCCAACTTGTACCGTCTTCTATCACTTTGATCATTGTATCTCTAAATGGGTTTGCATATCAGTCTTCCGTACCCGTAAATAGTTCCATGGTGACTTCGTCACTGGCCGATATACCCTCAGATTTAAATACTTTGTGCAAGGTTTTCCAAAGAATCTTCAGGTCGGTTTTAAAACTCAGATGTTCCACATACCATAGGTCATATTCAAACTTCTGCTTCCAGCTGATCGCATTACGGCCATTCACTTGTGCCCATCCGGTAATTCCGGGTTTCACGAGATGTCTTTTTCTTTCGTCCTGATTGTAAAAAGGCAAATAGGATACCAGAAGGGGCCGAGGGCCCACGACCGACATGTCGCCAGTCAATACATTGAACAATTGCGGTAATTCATCCAACGAGGAATTCCTTATCAATTTACCGATTTTGGTCATTCGTTCATGATCGGACAATAAGTTGCCATGGGCATCTTTTTTGTCATTCATGGTCTTGAATTTAAGAATTCGAAATATTTTTTCGTCTTTGCCCGGCCTTTGCTGTACAAAAAAAGGTTTGCCGTTATTATTGATCCATAAAATAAGGGTAATGAGGAGTATAATAGGGGAGAAGACGGCTATTGCCACCAAGGCGGTAAGAAAGTCCAATATGTTTTTAATGCCATTTTTGTACATGAACCTAAAAAGTTAGCGGATTCTGATTTTGTCATAGACTGCCAAGGTCTTTTCCGTCATCACGGGAATGGTATATTCCTTTAACGCTTTTGCCTTGGCATTATTGGCCAACTGTTGCCTTAGTTTATCGTCTTGCACAAGACGTTCTAGGGCACTTGAGAATTCTGCCGTATTTTCAGATTCGAAAAGCAACCCCGTGACGCCGTCCTCTATCTGTTCATAGGCCCCCTCCACATTGCTTCTGATGGGGCAACAACCTGACATCATGGCCTCCAAGGTTACCAAGGGAAAAGATTCCATACGGGAGGGCAGCACAAAAATATCGAAGATATCATAAAATGGTTTGGGATCTTCAAAAGGTACCCAGGTCATCATTTCTCCAATCCCCGCATCATCGATAAGGCCCTGCAGCCAAAGTTGTTCCTCACTACCTGGAACGCCTCCTAAGAAGATCACATGGATTTTGGCCTTGGTAGTGGAAGATAGATTTTTTATGGCATCGACCAATATATCGGTTCCTTTTCGAAGGGAAATACTGCCTGCAAAGCCTATGATCAATTTGCCTTCTGAAATCTGCAACCGCTCCTTGAGCTTTGATTTTTCTAGCTCCGATATGGAACGTGCATATCGATCGGAAACGCCGTGGTGTATTAAACTGATATTTTCTTCGGCCATCCCAAAAACCTTTTTGCTAAATTCATACGACTCCTTGCTGATGGCGATTAAATGTGGCGGATTCTTAAATTTAAAATTTTTCTTTAGATAAAGGATATGGATGGTGGTGGTGAATTTCTTACCCATCAGCCATGGGATAAAGGTCATATAAGGCGATTGGGAATGGATGACTTCCGGGTCGAATTTTTTAAGGTCTTTCATCACTTTGTAAACCACAACAAAAGAGTCCACTATTTTTTGGGGGAGCATTCCTTTGGGTGTTTTGAATTCTTTTATTATCACTCCAAGGTCCACAAAAGCGTTATAAAAGTGGTCGACCCTATCGGTCGCATTTTCAATTTTACCCCCGGTGATCAGGCAAACTTCATGGCCTTTTTCAATCAGGCCCTGAGCAAGATCCAAGGTATGGGTAGTTACACCGGTCTGTTCAATTCTGCTAAGAAGTAGGGCAATTTTCATATAATATATTGCAAGAAATTTTTAATCTTAATGATTGGATTTAATGATAACCATTGTTTCTACGATTTTTTTTGAATACCCATTATCTGGTTGAACTAAACCAAATTGAATTCGCTAGTTTATGTTTTCTAAAAGGGTTTGATATTTTCTGTTAGCTTCTTCCAAAGAATATCGCTGTGCTAAGTCCAAGGCATTTTTCCGCTGTCTGCATTGTTGTTCCATATCATTTGTGTAAGCTATAAATTCCTGAAGTTTTGAATTTGATAATTGGTCAAGTTCGGCTGGTAATATGTATCCCGCATTTTGTTCAGTCAGTACTTGCATTTGCCAACCTCCATGGTTGATTAGCATAGGTCTCCCTGCTGCCAAAGTATCAAAAAATTTGTTGGCTGAATTGGCCCATAATTCCTTGATCGGAATCACGAAAGAACTGCCCATATCCACTTCATAATACAATTGGGGCAATTGATTTTTAGGCACTGGATCCATGAAAAATACATTTACATTATACACCTTTTTACTCATTGCAGCACGGATTACCGTCTCTTTTTCAGCGCCTTTTCCTATAAGCACAAAAGCAATTGAAGGATCTATCTGCAGCAGTTTAAATGCCAGATCGATAACATACATTATACCGTTCACTCGACCAAAAGTACCGGCATACAGAATGGTATATCTAGGTTTAAAGCCAATTTTTTCCTTTAAAATTGAATGTTCAGAATCTAGATTGTTCTGGAAGCGAGCAAGCTCTGAAATGTTCTCTATTACCTTGATAGGGCAACTTAATTGAGGGAAACGATTGACTATTGAAGATTTCATATCACTGGAAAGCGGAACAATTGCTGCCGCGTGATTATAAATTTTTGCCTCCAAAGCATATAGTATTTTTTGGAATATTTTATTTTTTATCGCACCAATAGCGATGACCGTCTCTGGCCAAATATCCCTCGCTTCGAATATATAAGGCGTTCTATGCCGATATCTTTTAATCATCGCCGGAACACCCACCGTCAAAGGCGTTGAGGTTGCAAGTACGACATCACCATGGATTTTAATGATCTTAAAACTGGAAAAAAACAAGAACTTTGAAAAGAGCCACATTCGTTTAAAATAAGGCGTGCTATTATGCATGGTGGTATTTCCCAAAATATGGAATTTGATACCCTCTATTTCTTTGTAATTCCAAAGTTTTTCAAAATTTTCCTCAAAACCATTACTGGTTGTGATAAACTCCACCTGATGTCCACTTTCTATGAATTTCTTCGCTAAATCATAAGACCGGGTGCTGCCCGCTACACTTGGAAGGGAAAAGAACTGATGTATGTATATTATTTTCTTTTTAATCATGTTTATGCTTAAGTCTTATTGATAAAAAATTTAAAATATTGAGGAATATCTTCTTGGTAAATCCATTGAACCTACTTTAAGTTATTGATTTAACTAAAAAAACTAAGGACTTAATTATTAATAATTTGAAACAGGCGAATTAAACTTGGGAATTATATATATCTAAATATTTGTGTGAAATTAAATCCCAACTGAATTTTGAAAAATCAACACAGTTTGTATCGTAATCCCGAAAATTCAATATCATCTTTTTCAATGCTTTGTAAACATCATCGATATCATTTCCATCACATTTCTCACCTACATTATCATCGAAAACAAGGTCAACACCTTCGCCAATATTGTATAAAATTGGAAGTCCTTGACTTAAGGCTTCAATATAGGATAAGCCAAATGTTTCTGCATAGGAGACCATAGCAAAGATATGGTTGGTTCTATAAATTTTCTTCAGCTTATTTAGATCTTTGACAGTTCCTAAGAAATTTATCTTATTGTCTTCATCCACCAAGAATTTTTTAATTTTATTTTCTTCTTTGATACCTTCACCAACAATATTAAGTTCACATTTAATCCCATTTTGGTTCAGCAATAGAATGGTCTTGGCCAAGTTGAAGATGTTTTTCCTTTTAATTAATCTTCCAACAAATAATATCTTAGTAGGCACCACAATATTTGGTTTAGCCAGATTATTCAACCAGAATGTATCTATACCATTGTAAATAAGGGCAAATTTATGTTCATAAATTTCCTCTTTCGATTTAAGAAACCAATTCTGAAAAAATTTAATTTTTAAAGTGGGACTTATAAAAATAATTTTTTTTGCGTGCTTAAGAATTTCATTAGCCAATATCACCAAATCAGGCCGATATTTTAGAAAAACGCTAATATCAGTTTCTCTAATTGTTACGATGTATGGAATCTTGTATTTTTTATAAACTTTTAATGCAAGTGCCCCGTCACTAAAAAGTGTTGTTGCATGTAAGATGTCGAAAGAATCTAAACTTAAAAGTTGATTCATATCCTTAAATAAATATGAAATTTTATGTCTAAAAAAAAGTCGATGTAAATAATTCAAAGGTTTGGATGAAGCAATTGCGTCCAAGTTGGTTTCCGCAGATAGACTTTATGTTTAGAGATTGTACTTTTTCTTATAGGGTAATATATTACTTGATCCAGACCCAATTGAGTTAATTTGGTGTATAACTTCAAGTGAACTTTGCTCCCAAGTAAATCATTACAAATATGAAGACATTTCATAGGTAATTTTTCATATGTTTAAAAAAAATCAGTTTCTCCTTTTAAAATAAGTACATGTTGAAATTAATTCATTTATCTCGATCGAACGTACTTCAAATAAAAATTTGGAAAATGAAGTTTAAGCCAGCCAAAGAAAACTACAAATGGATAACGAAACGGGAAGAACTTCCTCATATATTTTTTATAGGATTCGAATGCCAAACCTGTTGGATTGTATAACTGAGCTCTTACGTTCATTAAGGGTTTTTTGAGCAAATCCCAAGATATTTGATCATTATGATCATTGACGCAATGTCCGCAAATTTCTGCGGCGACCAATATACCGGAATCCCCTTTTTGCTTGGCGGTTAGGGTATAGTCATAATCGGCCATACCGTGGCTATAACCATGGGTTAGAATTCCGATTGAATCAACTACTGTTTTGGAAACCAACATGATATTGGCATTGGCCATATCACATGCCTGTACTTTTCCATTAGGGACCAACCGATCATACGTTGCCAAAAACCGGTTCCTGAACACAGAACCACTATAGGTAAGCTTCCCTTTAAAACGATCCTCAGTGGCTCCAATATAAATGCCCCCTTGTTGGTGATGCGACAAACTATGACTATGTGTGGCCAATAATTGGTCGAACACATTGGGGTAGAGTTCCACATCATCGTTCAACAATAAAAATCCGTCATAAGGCTTTTTCAAGGCTTCCGCCCAGGAATGCCGCATGCCCTCCGCCCAAAATAGCTTGCCGTCACCTTGTCAATACATTTACTTCTGGAAATTTTTGCTTTACGGCCTCGCTGGTACCATCGGTAGATCCGTCATCCGTTAGATAAATTTCCAGATGTATATTCTTTTGAAGCCGCTTTATGGGCTTCATAAGGGTGCCAAGAGATTCGAATTGTTTTTTGTTTTCGATTATGGCAAGTATACAGCGCCGCAATATGTTTCATCTAAATCCAAAAAGTTTAAACTTCAAACCATGTTTTGTTCGATTTATTGTTTCAAAACAAATGAAATAATATAGGAATTTTGGTATAAATACTTATTCTTAGATGTTAAGGTGTCAAATTAAAATAAAAATACCCGACAGGGATTTCACGACCGGGTAATTTCTATTTATTAAAGTGCTTTTTAGACGTTATTCGGTTCAAAATTTAGTAATTTTCGGGATATACCGGTCTGTCCATCAGCCAGAATTCTTGCATTTAGCGCTGCAATGCCTACGGGTTGTAAGTCCAACATATCCTAAATTTGAGTCGTATTCTCATATGTGCAACTCTAATTTTATTTTGAATTTCTTGGACTGTACCTACCAAGATTAAGCCATTCATGTAACCAATGTAGTAATCGGTATTATTGCCGCCAGTCCCATTCACAAATTCTTTGGCTTGTGTAAATCTCTCCTGGACATACCACTTTTGTAAAGGTTGCTATCAACGCATCAATGTCATTACGATTCCAATACATTTCATTTTCATAAGCTGTCACCCAAAAGCTAACAATTGCACCTCCATGAGAGGTATCTTGAGCACTACTACCATTCCAACCGGAGCTCCAGATATAGGCAGTAGGTAACATTTGAATTAGATTTTAGTTGATTTCTTAAATTGGAAGGCTCTCCAATCATCGTCGCCGAAAGAAATATTATCAAATACGTCCTTATATTTTTGTTTGCCCGTAATAATATATAATTCCATTCCAATTCGTGCCCAGTGGGAAGCCATATGGGTATTTACTCTATAAATATTGGATGCTAGGATTTCCCTCATATCGTTCCCAAATGTTTTTTTCAGAAAAATTCAGAAATCTTTCATAGGCAGCCTGATAGTTTTGATTCTGCCTTAAATTAGGGGATTGGTGCATAATTCTTGTCAAAGTAGCAACAAAGCGCCAATAGAAGCTATCCCATAACGGAACCTGTTCTCCTGCTGCAGAAGGCCATCCTAAATATCCATTACCGACGGGAACCGCATCGTTAATGGTCTCATCAATCAAATCGATAACAGTATCTAAATAGGAATTGTCTCCGGTAGCTTGCCACATACTAATGATGCCATCGATATAATAGGCATAATAATAATATTCCTGATTTTTGTTGGCACTTCTGTGAAAATTCTGTTATTTCAGCTGAATAAATAACTCCAACCTTCATCAAATTTATTTTTCCAATAAGTTACTTCTTCATTTATTGTGATGGTTACCGTGGCCTGTTCAGTAACCACTTCGTTTTCTTCAGTTACTGTTTCGGTGGTATAAGTGAAAGTATCGGTTACCGTTTCCTCGGCAACGGTTTCTTCTGGAGTCGCTTCTGTCTCAGTAGGACCAGCAATATAGGTAAGGGTTTTGTCTTCGTTGATCTGCACTATTCCATTTGCCGGCGTGGAGGTTTCAATAATCTTTACCTTATCGGGATCGGTAAAAGTGTCGTTTGCCAATACGTCCAAAACAATGGTACTATTGGGAATGGTAGAGAAGGTGTCATCCATGACATAAAGGCGAATTTCTTTCGAAATTACATCATCGGCAACAACGTAATCCGCTAGCAGGTCAGAATCTTTACTACAGGAAATAGCTAGTATTGAGGCAATAGCAGATACCAACAAAATTGAATTCTTTGGGGGATGGACCATAAGTAGGTTAATTTTTTAATAAAATGTTTGACAAAAGACTTCGGGTTACAATACTATTCAAAATTTTTTGATTATCGATGAAACCACAATTTTTTTCGATGAAATGCACTATTGACTTCTTGCATTCCTATTTATACGGACAAAGAAAACAATTGGACGGCCATGTACCTGTAAATTCGACGAAATGCACTTTTTGTTAACATCTATTAACAAAAAAGAGAATTTCGCATTTTGTAGGACGAGGTAGGATTCCCTTCAATAGAAGTAGTTCTCACCGGTTTTTGAGGGAAGTTGAAAGGAACGGTTATAAAAATAAAAAAATGAAGAATTTCTTAAGGCCAACCATAGGTTGATCGGAAGTATGTCCCAAAAAACAATTGGAACAAAAAACATATATCAACATTCATCATAGAAGATGTTTATGAATGGGAATCTAGTGGTAGTCTAGAACTAGAATCAGACTGTCGATATTCAAAATGCAAGATAATCCCCTTGCATCGAAAAGCATACATTCAAGCACATGAAGCGCCAAAGGTTGTTCCGATCTTAATAATACTCTTACAACCGACCGTTGACCCTGTTTTCGAGAATGCCCTTGACATCATATAAGATCCCCTCAGGGGTAAGCAAATCTTGAAAATCCAGTTGCAGAAAGGCTTTGTGTGCCACGGTGAGCACCACCGCATCGTATTTTCTTAAGGGCAATTGCTTGGAAATGTCCAATTGATATTCATGGTTCACTTCCTCGGGGGAAGCCCATGGGTCGTAAATGGTAATATGGCTTCCATAGCTTTGTAAATTGGTGATCACGTCCACCGCTTTGGTGTTCCGAACATCGGGGCAATTTTCCTTAAAAGTAATGCCCAGAACCAAAATATGGGAACCTTTCACCTTGATATCGTTTTGAACCATCAGTTTCACGACCTCCCCGGCAACATATTTGCCCATACCGTCGTTCAAACGCCTTCCTGCTAGAATAATCTCTGGATGATAGCCATATTCCTGTGCTTTCTGTGCCAAATAGTATGGGTCAACCCCGATGCAGTGGCCCCCGACCAATCCTGGCTTGAATGGAAGGAAATTCCACTTCGTGCCCGCTGCTTCCAACACATGATGGGTATCAATACCCATCAGGTTGAAAATTTTGGCCAGTTCATTCACGAAGGCAATATTGATATCCCTTTGGGAATTTTCGATGACCTTGGCCGCCTCTGCCACTTTAATGGAAGGCGCCAAATGGGTGCCGGCGGTGATGACCGATTTGTAAAGCTCGTTGACCTGATGCCCTACTTCTGGCGTAGATCCCGAAGTTACCTTGAGAATTTTCTCTACGGTATGTTCCTTGTCACCCGGGTTGATGCGTTCGGGAGAATAACCAACAAAAAAGTCTACGTTGAACCTCATGCCACTTACACGTTCCAATACGGGCACGCATTCTTCTTCGGTCACACCAGGATAGACGGTCGACTCATAAATGACGGTATCCCCTTTTTTGAGTACTTTTCCCACCGTTTCGCTCGATTTATAGAGCGGAATCAATATGGGTCTGTTGGTTTTATCTACGGGCGTTGGGACGGTTACAATATAATAGTTGCAGTCTTCCAGATCTTCCAACTTGTGGGAACAAAATAGGCCCGTTATACTATTCGGGGTATCGCGCAAAACATCTTGCAAAACATGATCTTCCACCTCAAGGGTCTTATCTGTTCCCGACTGCAGTTCCTTGATTCTGGTTTCATTGATATCAAACCCAATGACTGGATATTTTGTGGCGAACAAACGCGCCAAAGGCAATCCTACATAACCAAGACCAATAATTCCAATTTTAATGTTTGACATGTTTCTTATATTTATTTTTTACCAATTTGAAAATATTCGAACCCTAGTTTTACCATCCGCTCATGATTGTACTGGTTGCGGCCATCAAAAATAATGGGCTGATTGAGTTGCTTTTTTAATTCTTCAAAGTCCGGCGATCTGAATTCCTTCCATTCCGTCAACAAAATCATGGCATCAGCGCCCTGTAGGGTCTCATATTTAGAACTGAAATAGGTTACACCTGTTTCGTCCTTTAAATAATAATGCTGCGCCTCTTTCATGGCTTTGGGGTCGTAGGCATTGATCTTCGCGCCCCTTTTTACCAATTCCTTGATGATGTAAATGGCCGGAGCTTCCCGCATATCGTCGGTCTCTGGTTTAAATGCAAGGCCCCAGACCGCAAAGGTCTTTCCACTTAAATCATCTCCAAATCGATGTACCACTTTCTGGGCAATCACCAGTTTTTGTCTGTTGTTCACCTCTTCCACCGATCCGATCAGTTGGGCTTTGTAACCATGTTCTTCTGCCGTTTTTTGCAAGGCCTTTACATCTTTTGGAAAACAGGATCCCCCATAACCACTACCTGGGTAAATGAAACTGTACCCAATTCTGCTATCCGATCCAATGCCGATTCTTACTTTGTTCACATCGGCCCCTACCAATTCGCAAATATTGGCGATTTCGTTCATAAAAGAAATTTTTGTGGCCAACATGGCATTCGCCACATATTTGGTCATTTCAGCCGATCGTACGTCCATGGTGATCAATCGATCCATACTGCTGCGAAAGAAAGGGGAGTAGAGGGTCCTCATTTTCTCTGTGGCCTCTTCGTTGTTCGATCCAATGACCACCCGATCAGGTTTCATGAAATCATTGATGGCGTCACCCTCCTTTAAAAATTCAGGATTCGATACCACCTCGAAAGACAAATCCAGTCCGCGTTGGTCCAATTCTTTTTGAATGGTCGCCTGCACCTTATCGGCAGTACCTACGGGGACGGTAGATTTATCCACGATGACCATGGAATGGCTCATATGTTGGCCAATGGTTTTGGCCACTTGCAATACGTATTTTAAATCTGCCGATCCATCACTGCCCATAGGCGTACCGACCGCAATAAAGGCGATATCACATTTTTCGAGGTTATCCTTGTAAAGAGGTACTGAATCGTAAGGTCTTATTCTCATAATTGCGTTTGACCATGGCTTCCAACCCCGGTTCGTAAATGGGAATGATGCCCGCTTTTTAGGTTTTCTATTTTTTGGGCATCCACATCGATACAAGTGACGTTATTTCCCATTTCGGCGAAACACGTCCCGCTGACCAATCCTACATAACCAGTTCCTATGACTGTTAGGTTCATTTTTACGCTATTTTAAATTCATCCAATACCAGCGAACCGCATGGCGCAGACCGGATTTAATATCGAATTCGGGTCGATAACCCAATAATTTTACCGCCTTTTCTATCGATGCCAAAGAATGTGGCACATCTCCTTGGCGTTCAGGGCCATAAATTGTTTCAACTTCGGCTATTTCTGAGTCAAATTCAATCAGATATTCCTTTAAAAGAGCCACCAACCGGTTTAAATCGGTACGCTCCCCACAAGCTACATTGTAAACGGTATTAACGGCTTCCTTGTTATCCGTTATCATGGCCCGAATGTTCATTTGTATGACGTTGTCGATATACGTAAAGTCTCTGGAATAGCTGCCGTCCCCATTGATTTGTGGTGACTGATGGCGCATCAACTGCATCACAAATTTTGGAATAACGGCGGCGTATGCACCTTGCGGGTCTTGTTTTCTACCAAATACATTAAAATATCTAAGGCCGATGGTTTCCAAACCGTAGGTTTTGCTAAAGATGTCGGCATAGAGTTCGTTGACATACTTGGTAATGGCATATGGCGACAGGGGTTTGCCAATAATATCTTCCACTTTGGGCATATTGGTGGAATCGCCATAGGTGGAGGAGCTCGCCGCATAGATGAACCTTTTTACCTTGGCATCCCTAGCGGCCACCAACATATTCAGGAAACCACCTACATTGACCGCATTGGTGGTAATGGGGTCTTTGATAGAGCGTGGGACAGAGCCCAGGGCTGCCTGGTGCAGCACATAGTCGACTCCTTCACAGGCCTTTTGGCAATCGCCCATCTCCCTGATGTCACCGGTGATCAGCTTGAAATTTGAAAGGGAAAGCAAAGGTTCAATATTTGCCATCTTGCCAGTGGCAAAATTATCCAAACAAACCACCTCATTGCCATTTTTCAGCAGCGCTTCGCATAGATTTGATCCTATAAACCCTGCACCACCGGTGACCAGAATATTATTATTGGAATCAAGGTTTAAACGCGAAATATCCATGCCATCTTTGTTTTAAGGTGCAAAGATGAAGAAAACTAATTAATTGGCCTTTTATTTCTTTTAAGCAGTGAATTAATTCGATGAACTCGATACAACCTATGAAGTAATTGATATGGCCTTCCGCTAAACCTTATAGTAAGCCTTGTACCATGTAATGAATGCCAAGATTCCCTTTTGGAGACTGGTATTGGGTTTATAATGATAGTCCTGTACCAAAGCATCCACATTGGCCCATGTTTTCTTTACATCTCCCGGTTGCATGGGTAACAGATTTTGCTTTGATTTTTTATTAAAACCAGCTTCTATGGCCGCTACAAAATCCATTAGTTTTACGGCTCGACCATTTCCGATATTGTAGATGTTGTAGGAATTATCATGCTGCCGTTTTGATTCAAGGATCAATACCAAACCCATCACGATATCATCGATATAAGTGAAATCGCGCTGTAATTCTCCTCGGTTAAAAAGATCGATCGGCTTATCCTTGGCAATGGCATCGGCGAACAAAAATAACGCCATATCTGGTCTTCCCCAAGGACCATAAACAGTGAAAAATCGCAAACCAATGGTGGTCATGCCATATAAATGGCTATAGGCATGCGCCATCAGTTCATTGCTCTTTTTGGTAGCCGCATACAGACTAACCGGTTGATCGACTTGGTCGGAAACCATAAATGGAATCTTTTGATTATCTCCATAAACACTTGAACTGCTGGCATAGATCAAGGTCTTTATTTGGTAATGACGACAACACTCCAAGATATTCAAAAAACCGACTACATTACTGTCGATATAGGCTTCAGGATTTTCCAAGCTATAGCGCACGCCGGCTTGGGCGGCTAGATGGCAGACCTTGTCGAACTTAAAATTTTCAAATAGAATCGGCAATTCTTTTCTGTCCTCGACCGACATTCTAACGAAATGAAAATTAGGCCAGATATGACTGCTACAAAGCCCTTGAAATTCTTCAGCTTGGTTTTTATCGATACCCAAATTGGCCAAACGATCATATTTCAAGTCGACCGAGTAATAATCGTTAATATTGTCCAATCCGATAACGTGATGCCCATTTTTCAGCAGTTGCCGTACCAGATGAAATCCAATAAAACCTGCGGCTCCGGTAACCAGTATTGTCATATGACCAATATTATGTAGCAAATTTTACAAGCTTATTGCACCGAAAGATAAATACAAATAAAAGTACAAACAAAAAACCCCATCAGCTATGATGGGGTTTTTTCTAATTTAGTATTAGGCTATCGCAATTTGATAACCTTTTTATAGGTATTGTCATCGTTTTTACTGCGGGCTACTTCCACGATATAAACCCCTCCACTCAAGCCGCTCACATCGATTAACTCTTCATCGGCATGGGTGGTCGGAATCATTTGTCGAATGACCAGTTTTCCATAGATGTCAAAGAAAGAGACAAACATCATTTCGTTGGGATAATCGACCAATACGATCCTTACAATACCATCAGTGACCGGATTCGGATAAATGACAATGTCATCCAGTTTTGCTTCAACTTCCGGCGCAGCTTCAACATTGACAATAAGTGTGACACTACATCCTGCCTCTGACAGGAAGGTATAGGTGCCCTCCTGAATCAATTCTACATTGCCCAAATCCAGGCTGCCATTGGTCACGGTTGCATCCGGCGCAGTTATACTAAAGTTGGTGTTACCTTGAACAATACCCAAGGTCACAGAGTTTCCAACGACAACCGTTATGGATGCTTCACCACTTCCGGAGACCCCATCCACCGTGTATTCAGGAGTAAATGTTCCTGGCTCACAAGGTACGGTAACAACGATGGTAAGGGCAGCTGTACAACCTTCGGCTGATGTAAATGTGTAAAGTCCGGCCTGATCGGTAGTGATGACACCCAAATCTAAAGAACCTTCGTTCGTTGAGCTATCCGGAAGCGTAATGGTGTATTCAATAGCCGTTTGCACAATATCAAGGATTACGGTACTGCCTGCCGCTACGTTGATCGACCCTGTGCCGTTATCCACTACACCATCTATGCTATATTGCGGTGTAAAACTGCCAGTCGGGCATGGATCGGTGGCATCGGTTACTACAATGTTCAGGGATGCTTCGCAGCCCTGATCCGAAGTAAAGGTATAAACCCCAGCTTGGCCCATGGTAATGTCACCCAAATCCAATGGGCCAGGAGCAGCGTTGCCCCCTGGTGGCGCTATGGAATAATTGACAGTGGTTTGGACCAAATCGAGCATTACCGGCGTTCCCTCAATGACCGAGATGGTGCTTTCGCTGCTGCCCGCCACCCCATCGATAGTATACTGCGGAGTAAATTGATCTGGGGTACAGGGATCGACCACCACAATGTTTAAGGAGGCGTTGCAATCATCAGGGGATGTGTAGAGGTATAAGCCGGCATCATCCATGGTGATAGCGCCCAAATCCAAATTTCCATTGTTGACCGTGGCATCGGGCAGGGTAATCGTGAAGCCCGGCGTACCTTGCACGGTTCCTAGACTAACAATATCCCCAACATTCACCGTAATCGTATCTGAGCCACTGGCAGTGACCCCGTTAATGGTATAGGAAGGGGTGAAAGTACCTGGCGCACAGGGATCGGTGACTACGATGGTCAAAGAGGCGGTACATCCCTCGACTGAAGTAAAGGTATAAAGTCCGGCCTGGGCTTCGGTGATGGCCCCAAGATCCAAATCCCCGTTTGTTGTATTCTGATCGGGGTCTGTTATCGAGAAAGCTACATTCTTTTCAACAGTGCTCAATAGGACCTGGGTCCCCAAATCTACCGTAATCAACTCTTGGCCACTACCAACTGTTGTATCAATGGTATATTCCGGTGTAAAAGGCCCGCTTGGGCAGGGGACGTCCAATGTTAGTGTCGTTACACAGCCCTGGGAGGTGGTGATGACGTAGTCACCATTGTCAAAAGGGGTGACATTTCCAACAATATAGTCGAACTGCCCACTGTACACTTGGACCCCTTCATAACTCACCGTAAAGGCAACCCCATTGGGCAGCATACTGATTTGAAAGGCTTCACCATTGTCGACCTGCACCGTAATGGGCTGTTCATCCGGTGCACTGGAATAAACGCCATTGATGCTCCATTCTGCCCTGATATTGGTGCCATCGCAGATTACTTCCGTTACGTTCAAAGTTAATGTGGTGGAACATCCGCCAGCAGTAGTGATCAGGTAATCCCCATTGTCCGAAGGATCTACCGCGCCCATAACATAATCGGTCTGACCGCTGTATACCTGCGTACCTGCGTAAGAAATGGTAAAAGGGGTATTATTGGGTACCATACTGATGGCGAAAATGTCTCCCGTAAGCACGTTCACCGTAATCGGCAATTCGTCCGGGGCCTCAAAGTAGGTGCCATTGCGGCGCCATTCCGCTTTGATGTTCGTGGCATCACAGCTGGGATCGGTCACATTCAAGGTGAGGATTGTGCTGCAGCCACTGGCCAAAGCAATAAAATAATTCCCACTATCGGAAGGGTCGACCGCACCAAGTACATAATCCCCTTGCCCGCTGTAAACTTGGCTACCTCCAAAAGATACCGTAAAGTTGGTTGAATTAGGGACCATGCTGATCGCAAAGGTATCCCCTGTGAAGACTTCGACGGTTATAGGCTGTTCATCAGGTGCTTCAAAATAAGTACCGTTCAAGCGCCACTCCGCTTTTAGCACGGTTTCGTCGCAGTTCACCGGGTTCACCGTAACGTCGATGATCACGGAACAGCCTTCTTCCGATACCAATTGATAGGGGCCTGACTGCCCGATCATTATGCCGCTGATGATATGGTCCCCAGTTACATTATTGATCATTCCGCCGTTGGGCTGGATCACGCTGAAACGCAGGGCTGGATTACCCGGATCACCACCTATATTGTTGGGCAACAGACTGAATCTTAAATTATCGCCAACATTGACATCAATGGCAATATCTTCTCCAGGAGCACCGTTCAGATAAGCCCCATTGTTGATTCTGTATTCTGCAGCAACCACAGTTTCGCCCGGATCGCAAATTCCTGCAACATTTAAGTTCACCACGGTTGAACAACCGCCAGCGGTCGTGAGTACGTATTGACCAATGCTGCTGGCATCCACTAAGCCATCATTTCTGCCAGGGATGCCATTAGGGCTTACCCCCGTGTCGATCCTATACCCGTTGGTTTGGCTAAAATCGATGGTAGATTCAAAAGTTGGACTGTCATTATCGTTTTGGGGGGTGGTGACAAAATACGAACCACCTTGTACCGCACGGATATAAACTTCAGCCCCTTCCGAGGCATTGATGTTATTGCTGGTAATCCATGCACCAGAACCAATACGTGTACTCAACCGTGACGGTCCCTGGAGGGCAATTTGGCACATCTGGAAGGCCAACGCCCAATTCGTAGAACAATTTGATCTCTTCCGCGCCCAATGCCTTGTTATAAACTTTTAACTCATCTATTTTTCCCGTAATTTCGTCAGTCACCCCACTACCATTAGGTGTATAGCTCACTAAGCCCGATAGCTCGGCTACGCTGCGTTTTTCATAAAAACCAGAAGTGGTAAAGGAAGAAAAATTAGGATCGGCAGGATTGATTTCTATGTTACCGGAGGCAAGTTGGGTGCAGATTTCCACACCGTTCGCAAAGAGTCTGGCAGTGGTGCCGTCATAAGTGGCGGCGATATGCACCCATTCATCGGCCGGGGAATAGCCTGCATAACAATTCACGGAACCGCCCGAATCGGTCGGGAACTCCCATTTATACAAGCTATTATGGAAGCCGAAGAACATGGCGGGATAATCATGGGACATGATCCCAACATTGTATTGGAGGTCGCTGCGGTTGACCCATGCCATTACCGTTACCGAGTTCTCAATAGGGGCAAAGGAAGCGTCATAGGGCACATCCACAATCGTATTACTGACGAATTCATAACCATCCATCTGAATGGCCCCTCCGAATAGTCCGGAGGTCCAGTTGGTCGTGCTGGCAACTTTGGTGGCTCCATTATTGCTGACGTTATAAATGGTGGCATCATTGCCATTGATTGAACTATCGGAAGCCGTAGATCCGGAATTTTCTTCAAATTCCAGGTGCAATACCAAATTGGGATTGTCTTCCAGCGGTATGGCATTGCCTATTTTCATGGTTTCTGCCACAGAGGGAACGCCGTTATCGTCTATCGCAAAGAGCATGTAATACCCTGGTGGCAATAGATTTCGATCGGGAATGTTCACATCGTAACTTCCTCCTGTACCCGAAAACGATACCGGTATTCTTCTTTGTTCGTTGTTGGTGCTATGGGTTACTGCGGAAAACCTGATCAAACTGAATTCGCTGATGTTGGTACTGCCCGTAACCGGAATAGCGGTATTATAATCAGCTTCGGAAGGCGCACTTATCGTAGGCCTTGTGGCCAATGCGCCACCAGTAGTGAAAAGATATGGGGGACTATAAATTTCCGCATCTTCATGGTTCACGCAACCAGGAGTATTATCGCAAAGACCGCCACCGCCGACAAAAACGCGGCCATCGGTCATTAAAATGGCCAAACTATGGTAGGTTCTTGGTGTTGCCATGGTCGCTACGGTGCTCCATGTATTGGTTATCGGGTCAAATAATTCGGCTGGAAGTTGGGCCCCTGTATCGGAGAATACCTCTGCATGATCTATCCCACCGGTCACCAACACTTGTCCGTTGGGCAGAACCGTACTGTTATGCATGGTTCGCTCGAAAGCCATGTTGCCAGCTTGGGTTACTTGTGCAGTTGCCGTGTTAATATCAATAACAAAGGAAGTATTTTTGCCGGGGGTATCGCTGTCATATGATCTGGACCCGCCTACTTTTAAAATTTTCCCGATATCGAACATCACGGTGGTACCTTTCATCGAATAGGTATCGCTGCCTCTGTTTCCCGCAGAAACAATGGATCCACCGTTCGCTACTTCGATCCAGTGCATTTCCTCACTGGGACCGGCATGGAATATTCTTCCATCAGGGGCCTGCCATAACCAAAGATGGTTGTCGATACGGTAAAGTCCTCTGGCTTCGGTGGCCAAATCATTGTTATTCCAGATATCTTCTCCCTCAATGCCCGGCAACAAGATCCATCCTGTTTCGGGCGTCCATAGTTCGGCGTCCTTTTCTCCGTTGATGGTTGTACTTTCACTCCAAGATCCGCCCAAGGTAAAAACGGAACCGTCGGATAGGGTCGTGTTTCCCTGATATCCCCTACGGATGTTCATGTCGGCCGCCCTGCTCCAAGTCCCGGATACGGGATCATAAATACTGGTACGCTCACTACTGGTACCTCCCGCCGACAAGATACGACCGTCGGGCAAGTTGTTGATGCCGGGACAGAACATATCGTGATTGGTCTGGGTGACGGTAGAGGGTTCGGTGGAGTTGGTTGCCGGATTGAAAATTTGCGTAAAGGTCATACCATCCTCGATTTCGGTATAGGTATCCCTAAATTTGGAGGCCCAGGTAATCAATCGGCCATCTGGCAAATTGGCGGCCGCCACTGGAACTATTTCAAATCCAATTGGGGAACTCCATGCTCCATCCTGTTCGGGACTTTGCGAGAATATTCCCTGAATATTGACTGCAGTTATTACAATAGCAACAATAATTCGAATCGTGTAATTTTTCTTCATAGCGATTTTGGGCTTTAATGTAATGGCTCAAAATTAAGGTTAATTATACAGGATGAATTAATTTAAACGATAAAGCCTGAATTTTAATCGATTAAACTGACGATGTAACCTCAATAAATAATGCAATACTTTCTTTTCAGGCTGCAAAAGTAATTATTGGGAAGCATATTTGTCCGGAATGCTGATAAATACCATGAAATGTTTATAAATTATTTATAAAAGAACTAATGGCGCTGCGCACGACCGATTGCCGAATGTAAATTTGCACGGTAATAATCATCGCATGTATTCTTATAAAGGGGAAACAAAACCGCGGAAAATTAATTTCCGTACGTATAGCCGAATAGGACGATTTTCAAAGGATTGATATCGCAACACCCCAAGTGGTTAAAATAAATACAAACAGGGTCTTTGATTTATAGCGCGTTTAGTTGTAAATTATACATAAAACAGGGCAATTTATTGCATTGACCAGATTTGATAAACTTTATTTAAAGGCTTAACATCCTTTAGATTGATAAAGCAAGAGCGTGTTTATTTTCATCTTGTTCATTTCAGACAAGGCATTTTCGCAAGGATGATTTAAGTACAAATAATGAAGAAATTGATTTAGAATATTCAAAAGGGCTTTAATTAAATGGCCTTAGGATATTGATATTTGAGATAAATGGCCGTTAAACGAGAAATTTAAATCTTAAACGAAATAAGTCCAGTTTCTTGTGGCCAATCACAAACAATGGTTAATTTTACCATAAGAATCCAAATCTTAAACCAAATATTTTGAGTACGAAAGCAGTGATAAAAACTAAAATTTGGCTTTCCTCACCCCATATGAGTGGGTCGGAACTTGCTTATGTCCAAGATGCTTTTAAGTCGAACTGGATTGCCCCATTAGGTCCGAACGTTAGTGCTTTTGAAGACAACATTGCGGATTATCTTGGAGAGGGCAGTTTTGCCGCTACCTTAAGTTCTGGTACAGCAGGAATACATCTCGGATTAAAATTGTTGGGTGTCGGTGCAGGGGACATTGTTTTATGTCAAAGCTTTACGTTTTCAGCTTCGGCGAATCCCATCGAATATTTAGGAGCTACCCCCGTTTTTGTGGATAGCGAGAGAACCACATGGAATATGTGCCCCTTGCTTTTGGAAGAGGCCATATTGATGTCAATTGCCAATGGCCGCAAACCCAAAGCCATAGTTGCGGTACATCTGTATGGAATGCCATTTAAAGTGGAAGAGATAAAAAATATTTCCCAAAAATACCATATTCCAATTCTTGAAGATGCAGCAGAAGCTATGGGTAGTGCCTACTACGGTCTTAAATGCGGCACTTTCGGCGATATCGGGGTATTGTCCTTTAATGGCAACAAGATCATTACCACTTCAGGCGGAGGTGCTTTGATCACCAAGAATGTTGAAATTAAAAAGAAGGCCATTTATTTGGCGACTCAGGCCCGGGACGAAGCGCCATTTTATCAACACTCCGAGATAGGCTATAATTATCGTTTGAGCAATGTTTTAGCGGGTATAGGACGAGGGCAAATGGAGGTGTTGGACGACCGTGTGGCGGCCAGGAGAAACAATTTTCAATATTATAAAAATGCTTTGGAAGGCATAGAAGGAATCGAATTTCTACAAGAACCAAAAAGGCTTTTTTCAAACCGTTGGTTAACCTGTATACTGACCGAAAATCTCGAAATGCGAGAAGCCATTAGGCTTGCTTTGACCGATGAGAACATCGAATGCAGGCCGCTATGGAAACCAATGCACAAACAACCGGTGTTCAGCAAATGTGACAATGTGGTCAATGGGGTTTCCGAAGATCTTTTTCAACGCGGGTTATGTCTTCCCAGTGGTTCTGATCTGACAGAAGCAGACTTGCATAGAATTACCGAAATTATCTTAAAAACAGCTAAATGATTCAAAATTACCTCACAAATAATGTGAATCGATACGCTTCCAAATGGTTGGTTCTGTTTATTGATTTGTCTACAGTAAGCGTTTCATTCGTTTTGTCGTACTGTATACGTTTCAACCTTTCCTTCGATTTTGATGTTCAGAAATTATATGTGCAATTGCCCTTTGTGGTATTGGTGTCCTTATTGTCCTTTTTGATCATTGGATCTTTTAAAGGGGTGGTTCGTCATACAGGGGTCTTTGATGTGTACAAGCTTTTTAATGCCATCTGCCTTTCCAGTATTTTGATGATTACCATGGTCATGGTGAACAGGGAATTCGTCTTTATCGAAAATTTTACCATTCCACTTTCCATTATTATAATTCATAGCCTGTTGGCATTTATTGGCTTGACCGCTTCCCGATATATTTTTAAGTCCTTATACAACACATATATGGTAAGGGATTTAAAAGTGAACAAGAATGTATTGATATATGGTGCCGGGGAATCCGGGATACTGACCTATAACGCTATTACCAATCACTCGAAAAGCAGGTCGAGGGTAGTGGGTTATATCGATAACGACAATCAAAAAGTGGGTAAGCAGATCAATGGGGTCAAAGTGTATCACAAAGATGATCTCAATGGCGATTTTCTTAAAAAACACAATATTTCTGAAGTTATCTTTTCGATACAGAACATCAATCCCAAACAATTAAGGGCATTGGTCGAAGGCGTCGTAGAGTTTGCGGTGCAGGTGAAAATTGTGCCTCCTGTGGAAGATTGGATCAATGGGGAGTTGAAGGCATCACAAATTAAGCAGGTACAAATCGAGGATCTTTTAGATCGGGCTCCCATCAGCTTTAAAAATAACAAAATTGAATCGGAATTAATAGATAAGGTCGTTCTGGTTACGGGTGGAGCTGGCTCGATAGGGAGTGAAATTGTGAGGCAAATATGCTCTTATCAATATAAATCGCTTATTATTATCGATCAAGCTGAATCTGCACTTTACGACCTACAACAAGAGTTAAAATTGAACGGCTTCCATAATTTTGTTCCGATAGTGGGCGATATTAGGGATAAGAATAGGTTAAACGCCATTTTTCAAGAATTTAAACCCAATATGGTTTTCCATGCAGCGGCTTATAAACATGTGCCGCTAATGGAATATAATCCTTACGAGGCCATTAAAATCAACATTGCAGGGACCAAAATAGTGGCGGATCTATCTGTAGCACATCATGTTGATAAATTCGTGTTCATTTCTACTGACAAGGCGGTAAACCCAACGAATGTAATGGGTGCAAGTAAACGGATCGCAGAGATGTATATCAGCTGTATCCAGCAAGAGATGAAGACCAAGTTCATTACCACCCGGTTTGGTAATGTATTGGGATCGAACGGGTCGGTTATTCCATTGTTTCGAAAACAGATAGAAATGGGTGGGCCTTTGACCTTGACCCATAAAGATGTTACACGTTACTTTATGACGATTCCTGAGGCATCACAATTGGTGTTGGAAGCTGGCGCCATGGGTGAAGGAGGAGAAATCTTTATTTTCGATATGGGCGAATCGGTCAAGATTTACGACTTGGCCAAGAATATGATCAAACTTTCAGGTCTCAACTATCCTGAAGACATCAATATAAAAATTACTGGTTTGAGGCCGGGCGAAAAACTTTTCGAAGAATTATTGGCCAATGGCGAGAATACCCTGCCCACCTATCATAAAAAAATAAAGATAAGCAAGGTCAGGGAATTGGATTACGCTTTTGTCCGCTCTAAAATTGACGAACTTTGTATCAACAATATGTTCTTTAATGGGGATACGGTGAAATTGATGAAAACCATTGTTCCCGAATTTGTTTCCAAGAACTCGGAATTTTGTGAATTGGATAACAAAGACACCGCAAAAAGTGTAGAGAAAACTACGTTAAAGGTTGTGCAATCATAAAATTTCATTAATCTTGTTGAAAATCCTTAAACCAATTTCAAATGGGCCTTAAATTGTTAAAATCAAGGAATATTATTCTACTTTTTGTGGCTGTTTTTCTTTTTGGTTGCGCCTCCAAAAAGGACATCGTTTACTTCCAGAATGCTACGGACTATGAAACCATTGTTAGTAATAATACCTATAATAATAAATTTAAAATAGATGACGTGGTCAGCATTTATGTCTCTACCTTGGATCCGCAGGCCAGCATGCCCTTCAACCTTTATCGGGCAGCTTCCGAAGATGGTTATAGGCCTGAACAAATAGATTATATTATCGACAAAAATGGAGATATTGATTTTCCGGTTTTGGGAGCTGTAAACATAGCAGGTCTTACCCCGGAAGAAACCAAGACGTTGTTAAAGGAAAAACTCATTGCCTTATTTAAAAGATCCCATAATCAACATTCGACTCAAGAACTTTACGGTGACGATTTTGGGAGAAGTTCAACGTCCTGGAACTTATCCAGTTAATGGGGAACAAATCACAATTTTGGAGGCCATTGGCCTCGCCAATGACCTTACCATTAAAGGTCAACGTAAAAATGTGATGGTCATCAGAGACTTTAATGGAACCAAAGTATATACACAGAGTGGATTTGACCAAAAAGGAATCGTTGAATTCCCCTGCTTATTATTTAAGCCAGAATGATGTCGTTTATGTAGAGCCCAACCAATCTGCGGTTACTTCATCTGCTCTGGACAACAGGGCCTCCATTTGGGTCTCGATTGCATCGGTGCTTATAACTTCATACAGTACTTATCATTACAAGAAACTAAATTAGCTCAATAAATCTTTTTTCCAAATAATAATTTTCAATATATGGTAACGAATTCCAAGATACTTATCCAATGATAATTTGGATTTAAAGGATGTCATTTCCAAATTATACCAAGCACTGGAAATGGTTTGTCTTTCTCCGCATTTCATTGCATTAATGTTGGGATATGTATATATTCAGATATGCTACGCCACAGTATGCGGCCAAGGCCAAAATACAAATTTTGGAAGATAAAAATTCCTCTTCGGAACTTGCAGCATTTCAAGATCTTGAATCTCTTCGGGGGTATAAAAAATAAGGTTGATGATGAAATTGAAATATTAAATTCACGATCCAATTTTTTGGAGGTTGCTAAAAACCTTAAAGCTTAATGTCAGGGTTCACCGTTACTGGGGAATGTTAAGAATCGTCTGAAATTTATAAAAATAGGCCCATAAAGATCAATTTCATTGCCAACGACTCTATTATTGATCAATCGAAATTTCGAATTTTTCATAGAGCTGATCATCGGATACAAGTTTCGGTTATCAGTTTAAAGCGCGACGATCCCGTTAAAGTCTATTCTTATGGGAAAAACATACCTACGCCAATAGGAGATATTGTGATTACCCCAAATATGCGACTATTTTGATAAGTATAAGAATGAAAAAATACAGTGTGTCGATTGAACCGATTTTTGTTGTCGCAGAAATTTACAAAGAAATAATATGGTTTCGCCGGCCAAGGAATTGTCAAATATTGTTAACATATCCCTGAACGATCCCATTACAACAAAAAGCAATTGATATTATCGCTAATTTATTTACACCTATAACAAGAACGCCATTGAGGACAAACAGATCATTGCCGACAAAACCTCTGATTTTATCGATGACCGAATTCAGCTTGATTTCTTCCAATTTAACATCTGTGGATCAAAGTGCCGAAGATTTAATGACGACCAAAGGCATATCCGATGTGGCTACCGAAACCAATATTGCCTTGAATGTGGGTGCCGCCAATCGGCAAGAACTGGAAAATGCCAAAACCCAATTGAATATTGCGCAGGGCATGAAGGAATATGTTTCTGGAGAAAGTGGCTATGAGGTTTTGCCTTCAAACGTTGGGATTGGCAGACCCAACCATTGCCAATACGACTGCCAAGTACAATGAATTGGTTTTGGAAAGAAACAGATTGCTCAAAAGTGCCGATGAAAGAAACCCGATCATCGTTAATTTGGATCAGCAATTGAATTCGCTGAAGGAGAGCATGAAATCCAGTTTAGGGAGTATGGAACGTAACCTGGGCATGCAGGTCAACAGTCTGTCCGGCCAAATGGCAAGGATCAATTCCACCATTTATTCAGCCCCAAAAAATTCAAGACAGTTACGGGATATTACAAGACAACAACAAACTACGGAATCACTATACCTATATTTATTGCAAAAAAGGGAGGAATCTCAAATTACTGCTGCCTCAAGTCCTGCGAAATCTGATATTGTTGATCAGTGCCTATCTGGTCGATGAGCTACCGGTGAGCCCTAAAAAGCCTCTAATCTATTTGGCTTCATTATTCTTAGGACTTGTTGATTCCATTTTCCATTATTTATGGACATGATCTTTTGGATAATAAAATCCATAACAAAGCATTGTTGGATAAACTGGTTATGGATATACCGGTGCTGGCCGAATTGCCTCGACTTGGCAAAAAGGAAGCTCAATTGGTGCGCAAAGAAGATCGCTCTGTTTTGGGTGAATCCATGAGGATTTTGCGTACCAATCTAGATTACTTGATCAAATCCAAAAGTGGAAGAAACAATATAATCTTTGTTACTTCCAGTGTTCCGGGCGAGGGTAAAACATTTATTGCGTCAAATCTTTCCTTGATATTTTCCAATACAGACAAAAAGGTATTATTGATTGGTGCAGATATCAGAAATCCAAAGTTTTACGCATTTTTTACCAATTATGATGTTGACAAACTTGGAAAGCAACAGGGTAGAGACCAGAGATGCAGGGCTTACCGAGTATTTGTATGATAAAACCCTCTCTTCTAAAGACATCATCAATCCGTTATTGGTGCATACCAATACCATTGATGTCATCTACTCTGGAAAAATCCCACCCAATCCTTCGGAATTGTTGATGAGCGAACGAATGGGTTCTTTATTGGAGGAAATGTCCCTCAAATATGATTATGTTGTTGTTGACACGGCACCCTTGATGGTGGTTACCGATACGCTCTTGATCAGCGAATATGCAGATCATATCATCTATGTGCTTCGCGCTGGTGTGACAGAAACCAAAGTAATCGATTTCCCGCTCAGACTTAAAGCGGAGGGTAAATTGAGAGGCTTGTCGTTTGTCGTAAACGGAGTTAAGGATTCCAATTTGGGCTATGGCGGCAACTATGGCTATGGTTACGGTAAGAGTACCAAGAAATGGTGGAAATTCTAATTCAATAAAAAGAATTTACGGTATTGTCTATTAAGGGAAATAGCGATTCGGCCATTTTTTGGTTGATCGTTATTTCCCTTAAATTTTGAAGCTGCGCCATATTATGCACGTCGGAGGCCAAAAAGTCAATCATATTCAGGTCTATTAATTTAAAGGCCTTTTGTTGCACTTCCTTACCATAGTACTCCCCCAAAGACAAAAGATTCAACTGAAATAAAACACCTTGTTTTTTGTATTCCCTGAGCCTTCTCGAGTTGCTTTTTAGGAATACATACCGTTCCGGGTGCGCCAAAATTGGGAAGAGCCTTTCTGAAGCGATTTTTTGTATGGCCTCGTTAAAGTTGATGGCCGCTTGTAAATACGACATTTCAATCAAGATATAGTTGCCCCGCATCGGCATCACCTTACCTTGTTCCAAAATGGTTTCAAAATTGGAATCGATCATATGTTCCGCAGCAGCCGACACGGAAATTTCTGTCATCCTATGAGATAAAAGCGCCTCGTTGAGTTTAATCAGGGCTTGGCCTATGGTTCCCTTATCGTTAGGGTAATAATCGTGCATGATATGCGGCGTGGCGATAAATTTTTGGATTCCAATTTCGGAAAACACTTTGATCAGTTCAACCGATTCCACAACATCTTTTGCCCCATCGTCAATCCCAGGAAGAATATGGTTGTGGATATCCACCATGCCTTCCAAATAATCGACCAAAAATTTTTTCTTTTTAAATATGTGAAACATTTATATGGTGTCCCTTTTTTAGTTTTTTTGTTGTAATTCTGAAAGCTATTTCCCGATGCAAAAATTGGCGAAAATATTGCCCAACAATTCGTCCGAGCTGATCTCGCCCGTAATCTCGCCCAGATAATTGAGCGCTTGACGGATATCGATCGCCAACAAATCCCCCGAAATGCCATCAGTTAATCCTTTTTGTATTTTTTGTACTTCCTGTAGCGCCTTGATCAAGGCATCATAATGCCTGGTATTGGAAATTATAGTACTCCCACTGCCAAGAACCCCTTTATCGATCAAGCTGATCAAATCGGTTTTGAGTTCCTCAATGCCTTCTCCATTTTTTGCCGACAATAACAATACGTCCTTAAGGGTTTCCTTGATTATCAAATGCTCTTGATCCTCAAGCAGGTCAACTTTGTTAATGACCGTCAACACGCTTTTATCCGGATAATTCAGCCTCAGGTTTACAATTTCATGATTGACTTGATCCAGGCTTTCTAACAAGCCACCTTTCGACCTCAATCGAAAACCATCCACCAAGTAAATCACGGCCTGGGCCTGTTGCATCTTTTGGTAAGTCCGTTGGATGCCCATTTCTTCAATGGTATCGATGGTTTGCCTAATACCGGCCGTGTCTATAAATCGAAACCCGATACCGCCTATACTGATTTCATCCTCTATGGTATCCCTGGTGGTTCCCGGAATTTCCGAAACAATGGCACGTTCTTCCCTCAAAAGCGCGTTCAACAAGGTGGATTTCCCCACATTCGGTTCGCCGACGATGGCGACCGGTATCCCATTTTTGATCACATTGCCGAGGGCGAAGGAATCGATGAGACGCTTCAGCAATATTGTGATCTCTTGAAGCAGGTTCTTAAACTGGTCGCGATTGGCAAATTCAACATCTTCTTCTGCAAAGTCGAGCTCCAACTCGATCAGGGAGGCGAAATTCAATAGTTCTGCCCGCAAGCGTTTGATCTCGTTGCTAAAACCGCCCCGCATTTGGTTGATGGCGATTTCATGGCTCGCTGCGTTTTCAGAAGCGATCAGATCGGCCACTGCTTCGGCTTGGCTCAAATCCATTTTGGCATTCAAAAAGGCCCTGAGGGTAAATTCCCCCGCCTCTGCCATGCGACATCCTTCTCTTAAGAAGAGTTGGATGATCTGTTGCTGGATATAGGGGGATCCATGACATGAAATTTCCACCACATCCTCTCCCGTATAGGAATGCGGCCCTTTAAAAACGGATACCAAAACCTCGTCCAAGATAAGGTCATTGTCCTTTAAATGGCCTAAATGAACCGTGTGGCTCTTCTGTAATTTTAGGTCTTTGCCCCGAACGGAACTAAATTGGGCCGATACCATTGCTATGGCCTTTTTCCCAGAAATTCGAATAACCGCAATGGCACCACTGCCCGGGGGGGTGGCCAACGCTATAATGGTGTCATTCGGAATCATTCAATTCTTTTGCGGCAAAAATAGGCAAAATAGGAGGAACATGCCCAGCACAGGAACAGACGTTAAAATTATCGGTTCTTTAGAACTTGTACACGGTAAATTTTATACCTTCGTTCAGGAATTATTAAGCATTATAAGAACTAATTCCGATCAACAATAACAATGTTTTTATTAATTTATAATCATGAAAAAGATAATTTTAACAGTAGCTTCCATATTGCTTCTTAACCTTGTTACGTATGCACAAAAGGCGCCGCAACCACAAGACTCTACCTCCATTGCACAGGCTGCACTTATCGAGGCGCAATTGAAGGAGGACAAAAGGATTCAAAAAGAGATAGCAAAGGCCGAAAAGGAGAGAAAAAAGGCCGAAAAGGCCCAGAAGAAGGCTGAAAAGGAAGCCAAGAAAATGGAGCGACTCGCCAAAGACATCAATAAAAAAAGAAAGTCGATCGACAAGGGTGACAGCAAAATCGTAAAGCTTCAAAACCAGCTTACCAAAGGTAAGAGCAGAGGCAAATTGTCTCCGGTAGATGAGATGAAACTCAATCAGAAAATCGAAAAACTAAAAATCGATATTGCGAAAGAACGTGAAAAACTGGCCAAATTAGAGCGGAAGCAATAATGGCGGTTTGAATATTTGTAACATTTCGGACGAAATATCGTCATATTGGTGTACAACCTTTTAAATCGATCAAAAAATGGAAGTCATCAATCAAAATAATTCGCTTACCATCAATAATCAGTTGTTGGTACTGACACATCTTTCACAATTGCTTACCTATGCCACTGGTTTTGGAGGACTCATTGTACCCTTGATACTGTGGCTTACTTCAAAGGACAAAGTGCTGGGAATGGATGAGCACGGGAAAGCCATCGTAAATTTTCAACTGAGTATGCTGTTGTTTACCATTTTGAGCATACCGGCCATATTGTTGCTGGGTCTAGGTATCCTTAGCCTGATCTTTATAGGGGTCATCGCTTTTGTATTGCCCATCGTAAATGCAGTAAAAGCCAGTAACGGGGAATCGCCAACCTACTTGATGACCATCAAGTTTATCTCATAAGACTAAAAGGATTCATAAAAAAACCGCCTTGATATGAGCAAGGCGGTTTTTTTATTTCAATTAAGTCTGCGCTTAGTTATTCAACATCACCGGCATGACCAGCATGGTAACCGATTCGCCTTCATCCAATCCATCGATAGGAGTAAGAATGCCAGCGCGGTTCGGCAGGCTCATTTCCAGTGAAACCTCATCAGATCCCAAATTATTCAACATTTCAGTCAAAAAACGGGAATTGAACCCTATCTGCATATCGTCGCCGTTATAGGAGCAGGTTAACCGTTCCTCGGCCTTGTTGCTATAATCGATGTCTTCCGCGGAGATATTCAATTCGGCACCGGCAATTTTCAATCGGATTTGATGCGTGGTCTTATTCGAGAAAATAGATACCCTCCTTACCGAGCTCAAAAATTGATTTCTTGAAATGGTCAATTTATTGGGATTTTCCTTTGGAATGACTGCTTCATAATTAGGATACTTACCATCGATCAATCTACAGATCAGTTGGGTTTCGTCGAAACTGAACTTCGCATTGCTCTCATTATATTCAATGGTAACGTCCGATTCACTTCCGGTTAAAATGCCCTTGAGCAAGGTTAAGGGTTTTTTTGGCATTATAAATTCAGCGACTTGGGAAGCATGTACATCCGACCTTTGGTATTTCACCAACTTATGGGCATCCGTAGCCACAAATGTGAGGTTTTCGGGTGAAAATTGAAAGAACACCCCGCTCATTACCGGTCGAAGGTCGTCATTCCCCGCAGCGAATATGGTTTTGTTGATGGCAGTGGCCAAAATATCTCCCAAGAGCACTGTTGAACTTGGATTTGCAAGTGCCACCGCTTTTGGGAATTCAGCTCCATCCGCATAGGCCAGGGCATACTTACCGTGATTTGAACTGATTTCCACGGTATTGTTGTCTTCTACAACGAAGGTTAAAGGCTGCTCCGGAAACGTTTTTAAAATCTCAAGCAACAGCCTGGCAGGTACCGCAATAAGCCCTTCATTGTCCGATTCCACCTTGATCAAGGAACTGATGGTGGTTTCCAAATCTGAAGCGGAAACGGTCAATTTTTTTTTCTTTAGGTCAAACAAAAAATTATCCAAAATTGGGAGCGTATTGCTATTGTTGATCACGCCGCCCAAAACCTGTAATTGTTTCAAGAGATAGGTACTGGATACGATAAACTTCATTGGTTGTTTTTTTTTATTGGACGATACATAGGCTGTCCATCAATTTAGAAGTGGCAGAAACGTGAATTGACCGCCAAAAAGTGAGGGGTTCCCATTCCACTTCGTCATTAAAAATGTCATTAAAATTAGATGAAATCATCCATTTTATGGAACAAACAAATATATTTTAATTGGACTTTTTAACGAAACAAACTTATTAACACTTACTGACCGTATTTCCGTTTTCTAAAATAGTTGAAGCCCCACCCAAAAAGGAGCATCAAACCTATGGGGACACCTATGTTTACTATCTGCCATCTTGTTTTTTGTGACGTTGTCTTGACCTCATCCAAAAAAGGAATCACTACCTTCTTATTGCGAATGTTTATAAGTCCACTATCATCTAAAAGGTAATTGAACGCATTTATCAAAAATTCCTTGTTCCCATAGTAACTATTCGTCCATTTGTCATAGCCCAGTTCCAAGGGCCGACCATTGCGCAATTGATTTTTGACGATATCACCGTCTGCCACCACCAACATTTTGTTGGAGGGACCTTTTTTCCTAAAGCCTGACAGCTGAATAGGTTGGATCCGGTTGGCATAGACCGAACTGAAATCGCCTTCGATCAGCACTGCCAATGGCTGGTTGCCATCATTGTACAAATCTTTTTGTGGCGGGGTATTGATAAGGTCCAAACTGATCAGTCTGGGTATTTTGTCCAGTTTTGAAAGCGGGGAACTTTTGTAGAGGATGCTTTTTTTGTAGGCATTGGGCAAGGTGTCCATTGAACTTGCGAACTGAAATCTCAGCGCTTCCATATTATTGTTGATGGGATGGTCATTTTTAGAAAAGACCATCGGGTTGTACAACCATGGGACGGGATTGTACTGGGCCTCGTTCCCTTCGCCCGTGGCAAGGACAATTTGGGTAAAATACATATCGTTCACAAGATCGGAATTGATCCTGACGCCGAAGGAAAAAAGAAAATCGTTTAGATTAAGGTCTAATGGCAAAGCCATCGCTTTGCCGCTTTCATTAAAAAGGCTGTCCAATTCCATGGCCACGGGATCGATGAGCCAAACCGATTTTCCCCCGCTCACGATAAATTGGTCCATGACGAACTTTTCAGCATCGGTGAAGGGTTGGGTAGGCTTTGCCACCAATGCGAGATCATATGTTTTAAGTTGGTCCAAGACTTTTTGAGGGTTCATCGCGACAGAATCCAACGTAATTGCACCAATGTTGTAATAATCCCTGATACTGCTGAGAAAATCTGCCAGATAAATATCTTGCAGTTCACCGTTCCCTTTGATGACCGCAATCCGTTTCTTATCGGTCAGGGCTATTTTGGTGAACGCATCCGCAAAGGCATATTCCAATTGTTGCACGGAGCTGTTCACGCGTTCTTCCGTCGTGGCTCCCAGCTTATTCTTCAGGAGGGGTACCCTGATGGTTTTGTTGTCGGTGTTGACCATTGCCCAAGGAAATACTATTTCTTGTGACACCTTGGTATTATCACTTGTGGTCACACGGGTAGGGGTTAGGCCCAGCGCCTGCAGTTCGGTAATGGTTCCCTCGATTTGTTCGACACCCTGTAAGGGATCTACGAAGCTATATTTGATATTCGGATTGATTGAGGCGAAAGACTCTAAAATTTGCCGCGTCTCTTCCTGTAGTCGCTGAAATTCCGGTGTAAGGTTCCCTGCCAAAAGCACATCAACGATGACCGGGTTTTTAAAGTCCTTAACGGTATTGGCCGATGGCTGGGCCAAAGTAAACCTATGGTCTTCGGTCAAATCGAACCGAACGGGGAACAAACCCGCAAGTGCGTTCGCCACGATCAAAAAGACCAATGCCTTTATCCAAGAAATGATGTTCTTTTTCATGGATTGTTCAGCTGTTTAAGTTGGACTACGGTCAGAAAAAGAAAGAAGGTCGACAGTGAGACGAAATACACCAAATCCCTAGTATCCAGAACGCCTCTGGCAATACTTTCGAAATGGGCCTTCATCCCAAGTTTTTGAATAAAAATGGTGGTCTCACCCTCAGAGAATAGGGAAGCGACCCCTTCAAATCCATAGTAAAAAGCAAAGCAGCATAGCATTCCCAATAGGAAGGCCACGATCTGATTTTCGGATAGGGTGGAGGCAAAAAGACCGATGCAGGTATAACAGGCAATCAGGAACAAGGTGCCAAAATAGGACCCCACTACAAGGCCCATATCTATACTGCCGACCGTAGTTCCAAGTTCAGATAGCGTATACACATAAAGTAAGGTAGGCAACAATGCAATGACCGCAAGGCAAAAGGTGCCCAGGAATTTCCCCAAAACCATGTTCCAAATCGATATGGGCTTAATAAAAAGCAGTTCCAGGGTGCCTATTTTTTTCTCCTCGGAGAAGCTCCTCATGGTGATGGCGGGGATCAAGAACAAAAATACCCAAGGGGACAGTAAAAAGAAACTGCCCATGTCGGCAAAACCGGCATCGAAGATATTAAAGGGCCCTTTGAACACCCAAAGGAACAAACCGTTGAGCACCAAAAAAAGTCCGATGACCAGATAGCCTATAGGAGAAGTAAAAAAGGAACGGATTTCTCTTTTAAAGATCGATAGCATTTAATCCGATGGGTTTTTAATAACAAATGCCAAAACTAAGAATAATATATTTTCAAAACTTTATTTAATTCGAGTTGCGCCTATCAGGTAAAACTGATGGTAATGGTGTCGCGGTAATCCAATCCCAGTAGGGTAGAGGCACCCCCTACGGTATTCAAATCGCTTTTATAGATGGCAAGCTCAATATAGTTTGCTGAGTTGAACAGCGCCATGAGGTCTCCGGGGCCCCTGCGGTTGGCTTTGTCCAGGTCGAAGTTTATGATATCGCTGTACCTATTGTGAATTTGACTGATCTTGGTGGTGCGGGCATTCAATTCGAAGGTGCGGCCTTTTCTATAGGCATCAAATAAATTTTTATGGATATTGGTCACGACATTCCCATAGTTATCAATATACACGACACTGCCCACTATTTTATTTCCGTTGTCGGTGATGATGGGCGCATAGGTCTTGAGCTCTGTCAATTCGTTAAAAGGCCTCCCAATGACTTCCAAGGTGCCACCACGGGCCAAATGGCAGGCTACCTTCACAAATACATCCATCACGGGAAACGAACCGTTCTCAGGGTTTGGAATATTGATCTGGACAACTTTTTCCGGATTGATTTCGGAGGTGATCAAACCGATTACCCCCGTGTTCGCGGTAATAAAATAATGGCCATCGACCAAAATGGCGATATGCTGGTTTTCGGGAGTGGGCTCTGCGTCCAGGCCTACGATGTGAATAGTGCCCTCCGGGAAATTTTTGTAAGCATTTTTAAGGATGTATGCGCATTGATGAATGTTAAAAGGGCCGATCTCGTGAGAAATATCAACAATTTTAGCTTCGGTCAATTCCTTATATATACTCCCTTTCAATGCACCTACAAAATGGTCTTTAAGTCCAAAATCTGTCGTTAAGGTGATGATTGCCATGCAGCAATGTTGATATGTTTTTGATTATGCAAACTGATTTTTTACTTAAGTTTGTTAAACAAAATTAAACAAAAAAATAGCCTTTCGAAATTTATCTTTAAGGCCCCAACCCTAAAAAAATCGATATTCATTGAACGAACTAATTCTAGAGCTCACCGACATCAGTCCGAGGGATTTTTTTGGACAACAAAACGAGAATATTGATCTGCTTAAAAAGTACTTTCCGAAATTGAAGATTGTTGCCCGAGGCAGCAAAATAATGGTCTATGGCGACGAGGATCTATTGGAAGAATTCGATAGGCGCTTCGATATGCTCACCGATCATTTCGTGAAATACAATAAGCTCGATGAAAACGCCATTGAGCGGGTACTGACCCGCAATGGGATTGAAGACGATCAATCTCCGGCCAGCAGCGGTGAGACCTTGGTTCACGGTGTAAGTGGCAAGCTGATCAAGGCGCAGACCGAAAACCAGAGAAAACTGGTCGATGCGGCAATGAAAAACGATATGGTTTTTGCCATAGGCCCGGCAGGTACGGGGAAGACCTATACCGGGGTTGCATTGGCAGTAAAGGCCTTGAAAGAGAAACAGGTGAAACGCATCATACTTACAAGACCGGCCGTGGAAGCGGGCGAAAACCTTGGTTTTCTCCCTGGCGACCTGAAAGAAAAGCTAGATCCCTACATGCAACCCCTGTATGATGCCTTGAGGGATATGATTCCTGGTGAAAAATTGGCCCATTTCATCGAGAACGGTACAATTCAAATCGCTCCATTGGCTTTTATGCGTGGCCGTACCCTAGATCATGCCTTTGTAATTTTGGACGAAGCGCAGAATACCACCCATGCGCAAATGAAAATGTTTCTGACCAGGATGGGCAAAAACGCCAAGTTTATGATTACCGGCGATCCGGGACAGATCGATCTTCCAAGACGGGTCATTTCCGGATTGAAGGAGGCATTGCTCATCTTAAAAAATGTGGAGGGCATTGAAATGATATACCTCGACGACAAGGATGTGATACGGCATAAATTGGTCAAGAAAGTAATCGATGCCTATAAAGACATCGAACATCAGAATTAAGACCGATCATGGGCAATACAATTACAGCCACCAATTTTAAATTCCCGGGACAACAATGGGTCTATAAGGGCAAGGTCAGGGAGGTTTATGCCCTGGAAAACGAGCTGCTGGTCATGGTCGCCACCGATAGGTTATCCGCATTCGATGTTGTGATGCCTAAAGGCATACCCTATAAAGGCCAAATCCTGAATCAAATTGCCACCAAGATGATGGAAGCGACAAGGGATATCGTTCCGAATTGGCTTTTGGCGACCCCAGATCCCAATGTGGCCATTGGCCACGCCTGTGAACCATTTAAAGTGGAAATGGTAATCCGTGGCTATTTGTCGGGCCATGCCGCAAGGGAATACGCTGCAGGTAAAAGAATACTTTGCGGAGAGCCCATGCCAGAAGGGATGAGGGAAAATGACCGCTTCCCCAAGCCTATCATCACGCCTGCTACAAAAGCCGAAAAAGGCGATCACGATGAAGACATCTCCAGGGAAGATCTACTGCGACGGGGCGTTGTTAGTGAACAAGACTACTCGGTTCTTGAAAAATACACCAGAGCACTTTTCAAAAGAGGCTCGGAAATAGCAGCTTCACGAGGACTTATTTTGGTAGACACAAAATATGAGTTCGGCAAAAATAAGCAAGGACAAATTTTGTTGATCGACGAAATTCATACACCCGATTCTTCACGCTACTTTTATGCCGAGGGTTATCAAGAAAGGCAGCAGAAAGGGGAGCCCCAAAAACAACTTTCAAAGGAGTTCGTTCGACAATGGCTCATCGGTAATGGATTTCAGGGTCTAACGGGCCAAAGTGTACCTGAAATGTCAGATGCCTACATCAATACGGTTTCGGAACGGTATATTGAACTTTATGAAAATATTACAGGCGAGACTTTTGTAAAGGCCGATTTATCGAATATTCAAGATAGAATCGAACGCAATGTGCTTCACTTTTTGGAAAACTACCCCACTAAATGACGGGACTGCTGGAAATAGCAATCATCATCTATTTGCTATTAACGCTGGCAGTCGGGTTTTACAGTTCAAAAAAAGTTAAACATACTCAGGATTTCACACTTGCAGGCCGAAGCCTGCCTGCTTTGGTTGTTGGGGTGACCATTTTTGCCACCTGGTTTGGGCCGGAACTGATCATGGGGATTCCCACCCTTTTTATTAATGAAGGTATTCAGGGCGTTATTATCGATCAGTTCGGCAATTCCCTTTGCCTCATTTTAGTGGGTACTTTCTATGCGCGAAAGATGTATGCACTCAGAATCACCACCATCAATGACTTTTTTCGGTTGCGGTATGGAAAAAGCCTGGAAATGTTGACGACAATAGTCAACATTTTAACCTATTTCTCTTGGATTGCCGCCCAATTTCTGGCCTTGGCATTGCTATTTCAGCTGTTGTTGGGCATGCCACTTGCACTTGGCATTGCGCTTAGTGCCGGATTTGTATTGACCTACACCTATGTTGGAGGGATGTGGGCCGTTTCGATAACCGATGTTTTTCAATCGGTGGTGATTGTCATAGGCCTCCTGGTTTTGGCAATGACCGTTTTGTCGGATGCAGGTGGGTTAACGTATGTGCTCCACAATACCCCGGAAGGGTTTTACCGACTATTTCCAAAGGGGGGAGGGTTTTATGATTGGACCGACCATATTTCGAAATGGATTTATGTGGGGTTAGGGGCCATTGCGGCCCAGGAGGTATATCAGCGGGTGTTATCGGCAAAGGGTGCCAAATCGGGTGCTCAAGGCGCCTATATCAGCGCGGGTCTCTTGTTTTTTATAGGGGCGTTGCCGCTGGTCATCGGATTGGCATCAAGTCAATTATACCCTGAATTGATGCAGGTGAACGACGGGCAGAGCATTATTCCCGAGATGGTGAATACCCATATGGGGATACCGTTAAAAATCTTGTTTTTCGGCGCCTTGATCAGCGCTATTTTAAGCACGTCGAGCGGAGCCCTTTTGGCACCCGCCACGATAATAGGAGAAAATTTGATCAGGCCGGCTAAAAAAGAAATCACCGACGCCCAATTGCTGCGTTACACCAGGCTATCGGTCGTTCTGGTCGCTATTATTTCTGCGGTTTGGGCCTACATGAACACGAGTATCCATGAATTGGTCGTAAACTCAATAATTCCCATGTTGGTTTGTATTGTGGTTCCATTTACCCTTGGGTTATACTGGAAAAAAACTTCGGTGGTTGCCGTATGGTGGGGTATTATCACCAGTGCATCAGTTTGGACATTGTGCAGCATTTTTGAAACCCGAATAGATGCTGCCTTGGTCGGAATGATTACTAATATATTGATTACAGTAGGGGTCAGTTATTGGAGCCCTGATAATAGCCATGCGCGGTATGTTCTCAATAAAACATCCCATCTTCAACAAGATTAAAATTAGCGTTCACCTCAGCAATGATTTCGTGTTCAGTTGTTTTTTTTGTTCGAGCCTTCCCAAAATAACCATAAAGGCAATCGCGGTGATATAGGCATCTCCCAAGGCGGTATGTCGGTCTTTTTTCGAGATATTGAATTTGTCGGCCAAATCGTCCAGTGAATATTGTTCTTTCCTTTCCAAAATGGGCGATTTTATCAAGGTTCTTTTATAGAGCACCGCCGTATCCAAAACGCTGTTCTTCAATTTTGGCAAGCCTTGTCGTTTTAACGCATTGTTGATCATTGCCAAATCAAAACCGGCATGATGGGCCACGATTACAGCATCTTTTATAAATGCCAACAATTGTTTGAGGGCATCAGGTTCGGTAAGGCATTTTTTGTGTTCATCTTTGAGGATACCATGTATTTGTACGCTTTTAGGGTGATAAAGCGGCTGTTTGATATATACTTCGAAACTTTCTTGAATCGCGATGGTTTTGTCTTTTAGGGCGAGGGCCCCGATACAGAGCATACGGTCGGTTTCCGTATCGAGTCCGGTGGTTTCAGTATCAAGTACCACGAATCGCACATCTTTCAGGTCGGCTGGTAACTTTGCCGAAAAACTGTTTGCATAGTTTGTCCAGAAATCGGGAAAGGATGCTTCATTTCGTTTAAACAAATTCATTAGTTGACCGTGTTGGTGACCTTAAACCTGATCCTTATCAATTCTTGCAGTGCCTTAATGGTTTTAAAGGTTCGCTTCAGTTTCATTTTTTCTTCTTTGGTAAGCATGTCCAGTGCGATAAAACGACCCGAATCGTTGTGAAGCAGGCCTTGTTTTGTCCTGAATTTTTGTAAGGCCTTGATGGCGTAAGAGCAAGAGAGGAACAGTTCTTCATTGGCAGGCTCTATTTCCGCCAATTTTTCGAAGCGAGCGGCAGTGTTGTTGATCGATTTTATTTGATGGGCAATGACCAATACCCTTGCGGCATCGATCAAGGGCATCAGGGCCCTCCGTTTTACATCGAAAAAGTCTTTGTGGGCCCCATCTTCTTCGACCAAGAACTGCCTAAAAAAGCCTGAAGGGGAGGGGCTCTGCAACGCACCGCTGGCCAGTTGCAGGAAGAAGTTGGGATGGTCCTGGGTTTTTTCCATAATGGTTTGTGTCAGCTGGTCGACCAAGTTTTGTTCGCCATATGACAAGCTATAGTCGAAAAAAATGGATGATAAGAGTACTTCATCGGGCCCAGGGTTGACAATCCAATGCGTGAACTGTTCTTTCCATTCTGAAATACTGAGGCACCATTTGGGGTTGGAAGCCATCATATCTGCCGGGCAATATTCGTATCCGATATCCCTCAAGCCTTTTGTGACATGTGCCGCCAATTTTAGAAAGTAGGCCCTGGTTTGGGCCAACTTGGCATCAGGCACATCTTCGAAAACCAAGGCATTGTCCTGGTCGGTAAGCAGCAATTGTTCCCCTCTGCCTTGGCTGCCGATGGCCAACCATGAAAATTTTACCGGCGGCGGTGCACTCATTTTTTTTAAGCTGATGCGGATAACCTGTTTGATACTGGCATCGTTCAGCTCAGATATGATTTTGGAAATGAGGGTCAGGGGAATATTCTGGTCTAAATAGGCCTGTAAGAGATGCATGATATGCACGCGCACCTGTTTTATTTTTTTGATTTTGGCAGTACGTTTAATTTCCTTCATCAATACCGAAGGATTGTTGCCCATTTCGAGCATCAGGTCGTGCTTGGAAAGTATCCCTATGGCTTCAGTGTTCGGGGTGCCATCCTTGGTGATGCACAAATAACTAATATTGCTTTTCATCATGGCCATCTGCGCCTGGGCAACGGTCATTTTTTTGCCGTAGGTGATTACCGGTGATGTCATGATTTCCTTGGCTTTGGCGGTTATTGGAAATTTCCCGGTCGCTATTTGATTGCGAATATCTTTATCCGTGATGATGCCGATGGGCAGCTTGTTCTTAAGAACAAGCATGGCTCCCACTTGTTTACGGTCCATCAACTCCGCTAGCGATTTAATACTGCTGTTCTGGGCACAGGAAACGATTTTCTTCGAATAACTTATCGGTTGAAGATCATAAACGACCGGATTTGTTTTGTTGTTTTCGGGCTTGGTAGCCTCACCATATAAGCTACCGCGATGTGTTTTTGAATAGGGATTTCGGGTATTGGAGGCAAAGCTTTCAATTAAAAAGTTACCCACCTCTTCATAGCGCTGAGCCAATGGTTTAAATGCAACAATGGGTATCGCATAAAGAATACTTTCCTCAAAGGCCGATGCATCCATTTTGTAGGACTCGTTTGCCATAAGGGGCCGAAGGCCAAAAATATCCCCTTCATCGCACAAATCGACAATGGTGCTATCGCTGCTTTTTTTGAGTACTACCGCTCCTTTGTGCACCACATAAAAGAATTCGTGGGGCGATTCTTCCTCTTTGAAGATGATGCTATCTTTTTCTTTATAGACAATGGAAACTTCCGAAGCAAGAAGCTGGAGATCGTTTTGATGTAGTTCGTTGAAAGGTGGAAAATTTTCAAGAAAGTCGGCCACCCTTTCAGATATGCTGTTCTTCATCCATTGAAATTAAATCTAAAGTTACTTCAGAATGGGATCGCACAAAAGAAAAAACAAACAATTTGTGATTTTAAATCAGTACCATTGGATGGAACAAAATCATTTAATTTTCATTCCCGGTACTAAGGGAATCGTCTCCATAAGCTTGAGCGACTTTACCATTTTGCTGGTGAGGGTCTTATATTTTATGAAATGTGGTGTTTCCAAGTGTGTTTTATAGGCATCTTCATCGGCATAAATTTCCAAGATCGTAATATGGGTAGGGTTTTCTTTTTCAGAAACCGCATATAGGGTCAACACCCCTGGTTCAAGTAGAACGGAGGCTTCGATTTCCTCTTTGAGCGCCGCCTTGTATTGCTCCAACTGTGTTGAATCAATTTCCAACAATGCCAATCGCACCTTTTGGTTGTTTTCTTGGGCCATTACCATATGGGTAGTGCCAAAAACCAGCATGGCAAGGATCAGCATTTGGGCCGGTAACCCTTTGTTTATTATTTTCATTGCAATCATTTTAACTATTTTATTTGAGTAATGATGTTGCCTTGCTCCATTGGGGCGACCGATCGGTTGGGCAAGGTTACCTATATGTTTTACTGTCCATTGCGCATTGTTATTGTCCGCGCAACGGTGTCCCGAACACGCCTACGGCAAGCTCTGCCCAAAGGAGCAGGAGGACGAGCAGGATTGCCACACAAGCCATAATCCGATACTTCATGCTGGCTATTTTTCTTATGGCTAGCTCACCTATGAAACCTGTACCCAACAGTAACGCAGCTGCCGCAACAAAATCGGACAAGGTCCAATGTACTTCCTCTGTAAACCGCATCGCTATGAATGGTATACACAACAGCAGTGCAGATGTTAGTATGATGATCAAAAGTCTTTTTTTATTCAAAATCAAAATGTATTTACGGCCAATTAGCTATCGGACTTCTATCATTATACCCTTTTATCGGAACATACGAGCGAATGCGATCGATTTTCAAGCACTATATGGCACCAAACCCAATTTACAATTTAAGCGAGCCACGGAATCCCCTGGCTGCATAGTAAGACTGTGCGCCATTGTGATATACGAAGACATGGCCGTACCGGTAATCGGCAAAGATCGCGCCACCATGCTTTCTGATTTCAATCGGGGTTTTCAGCCAGCTCGATGTTTTCGCATCGAAAATTCCAAGTTGTTGTAGACCACGGTATTCTGCTTCCGTTAACATTTCGATGCCCATGGCAATGGCCATATCCACTGCGTTGTGCTTTGGTGGATAGTCTTTCCTCGATTGCAGTCCTTCAAGGTCATAACAAACACTTCTGCGGCCTTTGGGACTTTCCTCTGAACAATCGTAAAAAATGTATTCTCCGGTCTTTTTATCTTGGCTTATTACATCGGGTGCCCCGCCAGTGCTTTCCATTTCGTTCAATGACCACAATTTTGCAGGATTTGCTTCCAATTTGGCTTGAATTTTTGTCCATTCAAGATCTTTATGCCGGTGCATATTTTTCCCAAAACGGCTTTTTAATGTGCCGATCAGTACCATTTGCTTTTCCGGAGACAACTCCCTTTCCATATTTTGATGTATTGATTCGATTTCAAAATCTTGTCTTTGGCATATGCCATATCGCGACGAACTTTAGATTTAGCTTTATTCTTGTGTTAAGGCAACGATTCTTTAGCGCCCGCTTGCTTATTAAATGTATGAAAATTATCGATGGTAGGGAAAGCGCCAAATGATGCATCAGGTAATTTTAAGTGAAAATGCCGTGAACCCTTTGTCTTCCAGAAATCAAGAAACGGGCAGTGATGGAGTGATTTGAAAGCCAGATCTCAGGGGATGGTTAGCGTTAAGTTCCCTATTGCATATCATACGGAATATAGTCTTCCCAGTACCATGGCGTATAAATATCTCCAATTCCCAATTCAAGGACTTCCTTAAAAATACTTTCCGCGTTATCGCTGTTCGTCATTAAGAGCATCCCAATGTGCTTCTCCGGAAATAGGATTGAATAGTGCTGAAAGCCTTCTCCGTGGCCCTCTTTGAAATATCCTTGGCCATAGGGCGAGTTTAAAATGCCCCATCCCAGGCCATAATTCAGACCAATGGTATCATTCGCTGTCGTTTTTTCAAGTGACATCGGTCCGAATTGTTTCTTTGAACGGATCGGAATATTGGGCCCGAACATAAGTTTGGTTACTTTGGAACCATTGGCGCTCATGTCCAATATTCTTCCCATGAATTTCGAGTAGTCAACAGGCGTAGTCTCCATAGAACCTGCAGCACCGGCCTCATCTTCGGTATCTTTAGCAATGGTTTTTTGATCTGTTGTATGACCAAAGCAATAGTTGTTTTCAAAGCGTTCTTGCCACACATAGCTTGTCATGTTCATTTCCAGCGGGTCAAAGACGCGCTCTCTGGCAATTTGCTCCAATCCTTTTCCCAAGATTTTCTCAACAACTATTTGTAGTAATCTTATGCCTTCTCCCGAATAGCTGTATTCCGTTCCCGGGTCAAAGTAAATTTCAATATCGCCTTCCTCATAAAACTCACCTGTTCTACTGATCCATCGCCAATTCGGAAAGCCGGTGGTATGTGACATACACATCCGTGCGGTTATTTTTTGATACCGGACATCATTGGTCAAATTTCTAAATTCTCTCCATTGCTTTTCAAAACGCATATCCGGTATAGGCACGTCCAAATAATCCTGTAAGGGCTTATCAAGGTCAATGAGGCCTTCATTCACCAGTTGTGCCACGATAAAACCGAAGACTGCTTTGCTTAGCGAAGCGCCGTAAAACAAATGGTTGATCGTTAAGCTATCTTTTTTATCATAGTTTGAATAGCCAAAGGCTTTTTGATAGGCTATAGTGTCATTGTTGAAAATGGTAACCGTAAAACCGGAAACACCTGCAGTATCGACCAGGGTGCCTATACGCTCATCCAGCATGTTTATTGTTACCGATGAGCCGTCTATTCGTTGAATCTGGTTGTGCCCCGTTTTTTTGGAACACCCCACAATGGAAAACAATACCATTGAAGCAATTAGATATTTCATTTTTTCATATTGTGCTCAACGGTTCGAGTAGGATTGGTTACGACCGGCCTCGGAGAATCCGCTCCTAGTTGATACCTATGGCCATTTATGGCTCGACAATGTTTTTGTTCCTCATAGGCTTCTTATTTTGTTCTACAAGCACATTCGTGGTGTTCTTTGACATAGGCAATCGATTCCCGACATAGTTGTTCCAGGGTCGAGAGGTCGATATCCGAAAGTTTTTTGGCATAAATGCAGGCCTTTCCCATTTTGAACTTGCCCAAATCCTTTAACAGGCGCCTACTTTTTTCGGTTTCTGAATAAACATACAATGAAAACGCCGCTTTTCGTGGAGAAAAAGCAATGAGAGGGGCATCTCCTTCGTGTCCACTTGCATATTTATAATGATAACTGCCAAATCCGATGATGGTCGGCCCCCACATCTTAGGTTCAAACCCAGACCAACCGCGCATTAGCCCGATCAATTGAAAACTATCTGCTTTCTTTTGATCTTTGTCTACAAAGGCGTTCAGGAAATCTGTTACATTGATTTCTGTTTCGAATGTCTTATTTTTTTTGGCCATAGCGGACCTATTTTTTTTAGCTTTTCTTGACGATGCCCAAATATTGTTTAGCTGTAATTAGTTTAGGAAAAACGATTGTTAGACAATTTCACCAATATTAAAGATAGGTGATCACAAGGATTTTTACCCCGTACCCCGAAGTCTTTTGCAAAGAAATTGGAAGATTTGCCAGCAATTAATGATACGCTTGGCCGCAGTGTGGTTTCAAATTCTTTTTTTTAGTTCAATCCCGTTGATCCAGAAAATACCTGATGCTATGAATTCGAGCTTTGCGGCGGTGTCTGCATTGGCGGGTTCTTCAGAAATTCCATCAGTATACTTTGCCTGCGTGTCGTTGAAGTTCAAGGTATAATTATGGTTTATATCTTTCTCAGGATCTGTTTCGAAAGAGATGATTCCGTGCGCAATGCTCCAGGTGCCCCTGCCACTCATACTGGGCTCAGCGGGCAAGCCTTGGAATCCCTTGTTATAGGAATCGAAAAGGAAAGTACCGTCTGGGTGTAATTTTAATAAAAAAATACTCGATGCACTTTTTGTTTCATACCCTCCGGCAATGTCATGCGACTGCGAACGGGAATACAGACAAGACATCATTAAGGCCACGAATAGTATATTTTTCATAGCAATACAAGCTGATCGTTTTTACTTTAATGCTGACGCTATCTTTTCCTCCAATTCCTCTGTATCCTGCAAAGCTTTGGTTTTCCAAATCAGGGCCAGTTCCCTAAAATGACTTCGGTGCGCGACCATATTCTTATAGGTGGCGTCATCCAGCAAAGCCTCGTAGTCGGTTGGTGTGAGTTCGCGAAAACCGGTTTGCCGAAAATGCTTATGTATCATTGGCAGCACCGAAGAAGGCCAAAATTGGTTTTCCAAACGCACGGTCTCGGCCATTAAATTGGAATACACGACATCAAACAAATTGACAATACTTCTTTTCAATGATTCTTCACGGATGATATCAATGCCTTTAAATTTCAGCGATTCATAACTCGATGCTGAAATGATGATATCGGGCGAGTATATAGCTTCTGAAAAAACGGCGTCCAAAGAAGGGTCATATGGTTTTCTTTCATCCAGGTGTTTGATGATTTTGGCTGCCTGGTCAATGGTTCGTTGCTCCAGGATAATATCTTTTTTTAAACGGTCAATGTTGATCAATAGGTCTTTTTTTAGGGCGGTAAGCATCAATTGTTCGGTAATCCTATCTTTTCGCTGCTCGTTCCAAGTATTCACTTGTAGTGCCAACAAAATACCGATCATTACCAAAGCGATTTCCCCGATGGCGTAGATTAGGTATTTGCTGAATTTATTTTCAGTAAGCAGTCTTTGGCGGATACGCTTAAAAAATTTAATCATGGTTCCTATTGATCATATGTTTAAGCCCTTAAACGCGTGTTTCCCTCTGGTGGTGCTTTCTCATACCTAGGGGCTAAGTGAACCTAGTCGGTAAATGGTGTAACGAGGTTGCAATGAAGTCCAACATTTGCATGCAAAACCGATGGTTTGGCCAATTGCTAAGGTAACAGAAGTCGGCAAATTGGGATAACGAGGTTAACAATAAATTTACCCAATCCCGGCCTGGTTTTATACACTTTTTTAATAGCTCGTTTTTAGTGTCTGTCGACCATATAATTCAGTTCGGCAACTCCACAAGCAAATTGTCGGGAAGTCAGCAGTTTTAGTTTTATTTGATCTTTGATGTCTACAAACAACGGGATACCCCGTCCAAGAATTATTGGATTGACAAATAGCCAATAGCCGTCGATCAAATTCAGTTGGATAAGCGAATGTGTTGCCGTCGGGCTGCCAAAAAGCAGGATGTCGTTACCTGGTTGTTGTTTTATTTCATTGATGCTGTCTGAAAGGTTGTCGCTTATAATTTTTGTGTTGGTCAAACCCGTGTCTTTCAATGTTTTTGATAAAACTACTTTGTGCACTTTGCCATACCATTTTGAATGTTCGATGTCGTGCTTGGTCGCTCTCGGTTTGTCAGCTGCGGTAGGCCAATAATTTTCCATCATCCTGTAAGTTACCCGTCCGTATAATGCAGTGTCGCCTTCGCTTATCCGCTTACCGACATGCTCAAAAATTTCTTCGTCCACTTTGATCCAATCCATTTCTCCGGTTGGTCCGGCTACAAAGCCGTCAAGCGAAATGTGCATGAAAGAAATTATTTTTCGCATATCATCCAATTTTATGTGGTTGCCTATGGTTTGAACCGACAGTGCCGAAGCCGTGCAAGAGAAGAAGATAAAAGCAACTTGATGCGACGGCCTCTTCTCTTTGAAGTAGCGGCATAAACCACTGGTTTTCAGATTATTTTTGACCCTAAATTTAGGGTTATTCTTTTGATTTAGAACTAATTCCGTAAGCTTTTATAGACCTTGATGGCGATGTATTTATTTTGTCGATTCCTTCAATTTAACGTAAATATGGTCATCCATTATTTTACCATTTTTGATAACAGCCTTCCTTTTAATGCATTCTAAGTGAAAGCCATTTTTTTCGAGTACCCGCATGGAGGGCTTGTTGAAATCAAAAACTCCGGCTTCTATTCTTATGATATCAAAGTTGTTGAATACGTAGCTTAACATTTGTTTTATAGCTTGGGAGGCAATTCCTTTGCCCCAAAACGGTTCCCCAATAAAATATCCCATTTCGGCACTCAATCTAAACACGTCTTCCTTTAGTACAATTCCAATCTCCCCTACAAATTGGTCATTCCAATAGATTAGTTTTCTTTGGGCAGGTTTTTTTTCCAGTTGAACTGCTATAAATTCTTCAGCATCCTTTAAGGTGAAAGGATTGGGGACCCGATCATAGCCGTTTTCATAAATAATGGGGTGATTTCTAAACTCGGTAAATGGTTCGGCAATTTCTAGGTGATAGTTTCTTAAGGCTACCATAAACTAGTTTTTTTTGCTATTTATTTTTGAGCGATGGCCGCCACAAGTAGCCATGATTTCTGTCTGCCGGCAGGTCGTTAGGCCCATGGCGTGATGAATTATAGCTTTCATTCCAAACTGTTTTTATTGATATAAATCTCCGTTCAAGTACTTTAGGCCCGTATCACAAATAACGGTTAGGATTGTTTTTCCTTATCCAGTTATTTTTGCCCTTTGTAAAGCGGCCCAAACATTGGAGCCAGAAGTAACTCCTCCAAAAATTCTTTCTATTCTTGCCAATTTTCTGGCAGTTTCGTAAGCGTCTTCATCTTTTACGGCAATTATTTCATCCGCTAAATCCATTCTAAAGATCTCCGGAATAAATCCGCGTCACCGTGCCCCCGTTTCAAAAGTATACTAATTTCATGCATTCTCGATTTACCCGTCCGCCGCCCTATCTTAAACCCGCTGCTATCATCATCACCGAACGCCCTCCACGAAGTGGTCAGGTCAGAAGTCGATATAAAATTTTTCGAAGCGATTTTATCTCAATTTTCCTGTTTTAAGGTCAAATTGTTTTTCTGTCCGCCCGAAAGTTGTTCGTTCTCTGATTTTATGTCCACGCCATTTTGCAAGATTTTTTCAAACACTGCCGCAGCGGTTGCAACTGCAATGGCAACAAAGGCAGTCACTATACAAATAGCAAGAAAACCCGCAGGGTCGTCCTCTTTATCATGGAACAGCCCAATGAATAGTCCGCCCGTCACAATTAGGATACTTAATACAATTGCACAATGCCTTATACTCTTTATGGCCCTAACCGAATTTGTTGAAAATACTTTATTTTGTGCGATATAACCAAGCAATTTGAACCCCTTATACAGCGAAACAAAAAAAGCGACCGATGCTGCGTAGCCATAAAAGATGAATGGGTCGAAGTAAATGCTGAACAAGTCTAGGTTTTCGGCTCTTCCCTCGATTAAGGGAAGCCGGATCAAAATGGCGAGTGCTACCAAGCCGATAAGCACGATGACTGCCTGAAGAAAGATGGTTGCACTTTGTTTCAATATTATTAAATGTTTCCAGTACAGGATTCTATAATCGTTCGATCGCTGCCGATATGGGTTAGCAATAACCATGGCGACAAAGGCATAAGCATTTTCTCGAGACGTTTCATGCCACCTAAATGTAAGAATTTTAAGGATAGGAGGGCAGCTATTAATCATAGCTGGTGTTGGGTGTATTTTTAAACCGGTATTCTATTTTCCAAGTCCATTCGCTCCAATGGCATATTTCAAATACTTTCCAGTTTTGTTTTTCTCCCTCAGGTCGTAACGTATTTTCCGAAAGAATTTTATCATAGTTTAGCAGTTTGTCATAATGAATTAGAACGGTTTAGCTATGCAAAGTACGGGGGCAAACAACGTTTGCTTTCCAACACGCCTAAAGCGAAATCTTTTTTTTTGCCAGCGCACAAGCTGGCTTCTTCTTTAAAAATGTCTACCAGACATATTCTTAACACTCGACCCTATGTCTGATATCGTCATGTTCTGTTATCCTAATGCATATTTATGCTAGTTCTTGGTTCTATTCTCCATTGGTTAGTTGGAGATTATTTCAAGTTGGTCTTTTTTTAGAGCTATCTCGACCATAACGCCATATTCCAAACCTTCTATTTTTGGTAAGATTAATTCGAGGATGGTCGGCTTTTGAAGATGATCTTCTTTAGTTTCGGGATCGGGCATATAAACCAATCCTTTATAGGTTTTATCTTTATAATAGAGGGTTACATCAAAAAAATAAAAATTCTCTGGAGGAATATAATCGGACCAATCTATGTTCTTAAAAAAGTGTTTTGGCTTCTTTATTTCATATGAGCATGGTGAAATGTCTAAATTGATGGTGCCCATGAAATAGTTGCTCAAATCAAGACCTTGTTTCAGAAAATGTTTTAATTGTTGTTTTAAAGTTCCTTCAGGATATCGCTCATCCTTGCCTTTTCCAGATGCAACACCATGGCCCGATTTTATTTCACCACGAACTAGTGCGTATTCCAAAGATTCTGCTCTTTTCTATTTTCCATAGGTAAAATGACTAAAATTAACGACTTTAAAATGTAGACCTATTTTATCGATATCATCTCCCTCATATACTTTTTGATATGGGTATCCATATATATTTTCTGAACCGCCTCCGTATACAACTTTGTAAACCGCTCATTTCTAATAAGATTACCAAAAAGTGATTCTTGTCTAATAAAGGCCAGCGGATCGGTTTTGGTTTGTCTGGCTGCTTGATGAAGCTCGTTGCTCATGGCATCTTTAATTTCCAAATGCTGTCCGTTTTGGTCAACTTGCCTATCACAACAGTAACACCAAGCCGCAATAACCAAAGTGGCGAATTCGATACTGCCACCAGTCGCTACATTATCATGTATGGTGGCAATTAAAAATTTAGGCAATTTGGCGGAGCTTTCCATACAAATACGACTGACGCTGTCTTTGATGTTCGGGTTGGCAAAACGTTCCAGGAGACTGTCTTTATAGTCCTCTAAATCAATACCTTCAATGTTCCCTAAAATAGGTGTGGCTTCCTTATCCATAAAGGCACGTAAATAGGTGACGAAAGTTTCGTCTTCCATGCAGGCATTGATAGTGGGGTGGCCGTGCAGGACTCCTAAAAGCCCTAAGACTGAATGCCCGGCATTGAGCAGGCGCAGTTTCATTTTCTCATAAGGACCCACATCGCGCACGAATTGTACGCCTACCTTTTCAAAGGAAGGTCGACTATTGGAAAATTTATCCTCTACCACCCATTGTATAAAGGGTTCGCAGGTAACGGGCCAGGCATCGTGTACGCCATAGTCCTGTGCGAGGGTTTCGATATCCGCTTGCGTAGTTACCGGCGTAATACGGTCTACCATGCTATTGGGGAATTGGACTTCTTGGGCTATCCATGTTGCCAAGTCCGCATCCTGTGCTTCGGCAAAGATGAGCAGCATCTTGCGGGCCATATCGCCATTGTGTTCGATATTGTCGCAAATCAAAATGGTAAAAGCGGGTAGGCCAGCCTCGCGGCGTCTTTTTAAGGCTGCTGTTAAAAAACCATAAACCGTTTTAGGGTCATGTGGGTGCTGCAGTTCGTGTTGAATGTCCGGGTTGTCAAAATTGAATTCGCCCGTATTGGGATTAAAATTGTACCCACCCTCGGTAATGGTCAAGGAAACAATCTTCGTGTTGGCAGCTGACATAACCTCGATTACTTGTTCTGGGTTATTGGTTCCCATTTTAAAATCCACGATCGACCCGATGACTTCGGGTTCGATTTTTCCATCAGGGTGTTTGACCATCAATGTATACAGGTGGTCTTGTTTTTTGAAAATATCGTGTAGTTTGGTATCCGCTTCACGTAAACCGATGCCGCAGATTCCCCAGTCCGATGCCTCGCCCAGCTGTCGAAGTTGATGTAGGTAATAGGCTTGATGCGCACGGTGAAAGCCGCCGACGCCGATATGCACGATTCCAATTTTATTGTCCGTACGCTTGTAGGTCGGCACGGGCATACGGCTACCCACTTCTTTTAAATTTTGTTGTTGGAGTTGTATTGGTGTTTTCATTGGTGTATAGCTTTTTTTGATTTTCCGCGCAGTAGCGCCCAATAGGCAAGTGCAAAATAAATGATGGTGCAGATGAAGGCGTAGGTATAAAAGAGTTCCCGATTTTCGATATAGGCAGTTTCCGACGCACTTCCGAACATTACATTACTAGCTAACACCAAGGTGGCGACCAAAGCGACAATCGCAATAAATTTTAATCCCTTAGAGAAAAATGAAACATCTTTTATAGATTTAGGTTCCTCCTTTGCTTGCTGTTCTTGAAAGCGTTCGATCGTTTCCTTCCGAACTTCTTCTTCCTTTTCTTTCTCAGGATAATTTTGCTTCGCCCCGTAGCGAGATGCGAGCAACGTATACACCGCGATGGTAAAAAACCAAGTGGGGATAAAAAGGTAATAGAAGGAAATCACATCCAAGGCATTCAATCCGAAACCGAAGATCAATCCCAAGCCCCATGACGCGACAGCAGGCATACTGAAGGTCAGCTGGCGGTAGGATGACCAGTAGCGCGTAAAGCCAATTCTAGGAAAAATCTGATGTTCTGCAAACACAATGCCCCCCACAGGAACTACCAGCAGTCCGGCATAGGTAAGCAACGGCAGGATTTGTGAAAATACAAAGGGGAAACAAGCGATGCCAACGGTGACCAAACCTACTACAATGGTCGTTTTCTTTCGGGAGTGGTTAAAGAAAATCGCTTGCGCGGCTAATCCTGCCCTATATAAATTGGTAATGGCGGTGGTCCAACCTGCTACTATCACAATCACGAAACCGGACCAACCAAGAGCATAATAAGCCACATCACCCGGGTCGAGTTCCACGATGGATTTTCCTAAGATGACGGCGGCGCCGGCGCCCATGATTCCGGCAGCTATCCATGCCACGTAGTGACCGAACATCATACCGGTACTCGTGGCATAGCCATAGGATTTCTTTTTTGCAAAACGCAAGAGGGCCATATCGATCAATCCGAAATGGGTGATGGTATTGGCCGCCCAACCAAAGCCGATGACTTCGACCAATCCGATGCCGGGTGCTCCGTCACTGTTGATACCTGTCCAGATACTTTGGTCGCCCAGGGTCAAAAAATCGGCCCAGCTTCCCGGTAAGGCTTTATCCAATACATCCAAAGACAGAGCGGGGAGGAGCACCATGGCCCCACTGGTGAACATGACAAAAAGCCAAGGCGCACAAATACCTGAAAATTCGGAAACCGCATTAAAACCATATAGAGCAATGGAAACCACAAAAATCCCCACCGCAAACACAATTAAAATAAACCAGGCATTGGTAGGGTACCAATTGAGTTGCGCAGGAATATCAAAGGCAAAACGAACCGCCGTCGAGGAGACCGTTATCATCGCCGCCGATATCACCGAAAAGATGATGACATTGGCCCAATTGTACAGCTTGGTCATCGAATCACCCGCAATCTTATTCAGATAGGTATAGAGGCTCAAGCGCGTATCGACGGCAATAGGGGAGGTGATGAACCGCCAGCTCAGTACGGCCAAGATATTGCCGATCAAAAGACCAAGGATAATATCCATCGTCTTGGCTCCAAGCGCGACAAAGGTCGCCCCGATGACAAACTCTGTTGCTGCTACATGCTCGGCGGCATATAGTCCGGCAAAATGGGTCCAATCATGTAATTTATGTTTGGCTACTGGTAATTGTTCTTCGTCAAGATCTTTAAATTGTTTAAAATCTTCGGTGGTGTTCATATTTTGGTTTGGTTTTGGAAATTAGATTCTTTTAGGTTTTTGCGATAAAAGTCTTACGTTTTGTCAAAATATGATGTCAAAATGTTTTACAACGTTTTGTAAATGATTGGTGCATCTTAAAATCCATGAAGGATTTCAGCTAGCCCGATAAGATACCAAATAAAACGGTTTTAAATGAAGTGCTAATGCAAGCATAAAGTACCATATTGTTGTAAACCGGATAATAATCTGAGTTCACTGATTTATTTAGTATTTAATGATTGGTTTGATATAAATTTTGTAACATTAAAAAATGTATCTACCCAATAATCCTGTTCATTTTCCCTAAGATAAATTAATAATTCCTGGAGTGCTTCATTGGATACGTTTAAGTAACCACCTCCAACACTGTGAAACATAAATGTGGCAATTGTTCCTTTTCCTCTTGCCTCTTTTACATAATCAATTAGTTCTTTGCCAGTATGACTGTCCACACACCAGCTTGGCATAAAATTAATGTCAATATTTTCCATAGTGTTTGGTATCGGACCATCACTTCTTCCGGCCGAAAATAGTTGCTTAACTACCTCTACATAGGTCGAATCGCCCTGTACTTTAAAGTTTGAGCAGGTATACCCATAAGTTCTATCCGTTTTTCCGTCAATAGCTTTGAGCAGCGTATTGGCTGTATATAATTCCATTCGTATTTGCTCTAAACTATATCGGTTTAAGTCATATTCTGGTTTAACCCAATCAAATTGTCTACCATCACATGGATGAAACAACGAATGATTGCCAAGTTCATGACCGTTTTCAACGATCTTTTTCCATTCAGAAGTGCGATTATGTAAAGATTCTTTATTTCCAGGACAATAAAAAGTTGCTTTCAAATTTAAAGAGTCAAGTAAAGGAATGGCATTATCAAGATGGGAATCTTGACCATCATCAAATGTCAAACACACAGCGGCTTTTTTGTTTTCAGGCCATTTGAAATTCTTATATACATTCTGAGAATATGAAACTTCGGAAGTCACCATTACAAGTAATACATAAATGAAAATGTTTTTCATAATTATATTTTTGGTGTTCAATATTTTAAATGAATTTTAACTCTAAATTTTTTACAGCAGCCCATTTATGACTGTTTGCTGACATTTCCGCTGGAAGGTGTCCGCCATTCTTAAAAACATTGATTGCAAGGATTTCCACCCTCGAACACCGAAGCCTTCGGCAAAGGTGTTGTGAAATCGGCCCTCAATTCATTGTACACATTGTTGGCAACCGGCTTTTCTTCATACTGTCAATTCAATTTCATAACAACCGAAGAAGTAAGATAAGGATTATCAAAATCAATAGTGTCGCCCGCATTTTTTTCGGGAATTGGAAATAATCTTGCCGACAATGCTTTGTTGAAATATTTGATCGATAAAGTTGCCACATCTCTGTATATTCCTTCAATCGTTTCTTTCGAGATATCTCCCGCAACTGGAATAACATCCAAACCTGTTCCTGAAACAGACGAGAACAACAACAATTCCTCAACAGTATAGTTGTCTTCCACTGCTCTTCTTGCTAAAACCATATCCTCAATTATGGGAAGCATAAGTCCTGAATAACCGCAAGATTTTAAGTCTAAATTTTTGATGGCCTTTGTAATTATCGCGCAAGCACTCAAAGTGGTTGGACTCCCAAATGGTTTGCCAGTCAAAGTCTCAATTGCCTGCCCAATGCTTGCATCCAAACCAGGCGCAGGTGAAGTGTCAATTCCGTCATAGTTCCAATCGGAGTCTTGTAAGCTTTGTCCTAAAATTTCAATTGGTTTAAATTGTTTGTTCAACACATTTTTCAAATTGACTTCTGCGTTCGTCCAATCAGATTTTTCGAATACTTTGGTAATGAGATTGGGATATTCCAATCCAATAGCAAAACTGTTTCCCCCTTTGTGATATGCGGCAGGAAAAAAGGGTATTCCGTCTGGACAATTTGCGGAAGCAGTAAATCTAAAATTCGCTTCACCACCCTTACTGTTCTTGGATAGTGCAAGACAAATTTCAGATCCTGTTTCAATTGTCTTATGATGAATTCCGAGACTTTCTGAAGCAATAGAAACACTAAAATTAATGTTAGAAGTCTCCTTAATTAATTCAACTGTCCATTCAGCAAGGTTTTCATCATATTGGTTGCCAGATATGAGTTCGCCGATAGATAGACTTACGCTACTTTGGACCAATATTTTGTCGATTTCTTTGAGCTGTTTTATTGTATGTTCATTTGGTTTATGTATGACTAATTCGTGTAAGCTCTGCGTAGAAATTCTTATGTCCTGCACTTCATAACCATTGTTGATGTATATACTTTTGGCTTTTTCCAAAAAGGTGATTGCCTTTTTTATTGAATTTAAATCATCAAGATTTTCTAAAGTTATACCTGCTGTAATTGTCCTTATTCTAAAATCAAATGTTTGATTTGGTTTATCAGTACTAACCAGAAATAGTGAAATAATCGAAAGGAATAACAGTTTAGTTATATTCATAATTTTGTTTTTTCAGCTTGCTGCCAACGGTTTGGCTAAGAAACGTGCGGGTTTTGGAACACGTATTTGTCAGCCGAGTACCAAGTTTTGTTAAGTGTTAAAATGTTCATTTTACCTTGTCAGCCCGCATGTTTTCTTAGCCTTTGTTGACAGCAGTTATTCTTTTTTTAATATTTCGTTTGCTCTCTTCATCGAGTCATCAATGTTGTCAAGTAAATTGTCCCTGTTTAGCACAGTATAGATGTCGGATTTTTCCAAATCCGCTTTTACCTGTGGATTCACTCCAGAGAGTAGAATACTGACTTTTTGATTGTCGAATTGTTTTATCATTTCTTTAAGACGGTAAACCCCTGTGGCATCAATAAAAGGCACATTACGCATTCTCAGTATCAGCACTTTCGGGTTTTTCTGCAACCTGTTAATAGTGTCCTGAAATGTTTGAGCAGCTCCAAAAAATAAAGCCCCATTTATTTCAAATATTGCTACACCATTTGGCAACCTTGGCAGTTCATCCTCAAATAATTTTTCAGAATCGCCATTCTGATCTAAAAATAAATCAGTCTCACTTTTAATACTTAATGATTCACTCATTCTTTTCATCAACACAAAACTGGATAGAACAATCCCAACTTCAATGGCAATCACCAGGTCAAAAACGACGGTAAGAAAAAAGGAAACAAGTAAAATAAGCACATCCAATTTATTTCCCTTAAGCAATGATTTAAATTGTCTCCATTCGCTCATGTGGTAGGCGACAACCATCAGGATACCCGCAAGACAGGCCATTGGGATTAGTTTGGCTAAAGGAGCAAGCAACAACATGATAAGTAACAATACAACAGCATGTGTAATCCCAGCTATGGGTGTACGCCCTCCGTTCTTAACATTTGTAGCTGTGCGGGCAATGGCTCCAGTAGCAGGTATTCCTCCAAACATGGCTGAAAAGCAATTAGCTGTTCCTTGTGCTACAAGTTCTGCATTAGATCTATGCCGGCTACCAATCATACCGTCCGCCACTACAGCGGAAAGCAGTGATTCTATGCCACCGAGTAATGCAATAGCCAAGGCAGGTTGTATTAATGCCTTAACGGTATCATAATCTACTTGTGGAAAAGATGGCAGGGAAATGTGATTTGGGATGTCGCCAAAAGTGGTTTCTATGGTGTTTACCGGAAGCTTTAACCAATGCACTGCCGCAGTGCTTAAGAAGATGGCTACTAAGGAGCCAGGAATCTTTGAAGTTATCCGGTGAAAATGAAAGGTAATGAGTATTGTGCTCACAGCAATAACAACAGCTATCCAGTTAATTTGGTCGAAATTCAAGGCATAAACTTTCCACTTGTCAATAAAATCAGCAGGAACACTTTGAATGGATAGACCGAAGAAATCTTTTATCTGGGAAGAAAAAATAATCACTGCAATACCACTTGTAAAGCCAACAATGAGTGGGTATGGAATGTATTTTAACAGGTTTCCCATTCGTGCCAGTCCCATTGCAATTAAAATGAAGCCAGCCATGAACGTAGCAATTGTCAGCCCATTGACGCCATGCTCCTGCACGATTGCATAAATAATTACGATAAACGCTCCTGTAGGCCCGCCAATTTGAACTCGGCTCCCGCCCAATAGCGAAATAATTAGCCCTCCAATGATTGCAGTAATTAGCCCTTTGTCCGGTGAAACACCCGATGCAATGGCAAATGCAATGGCAAGAGGAAGTGCAACGATACCTACAATCAGTCCTGCTGTTACGTCTTTTAGTAATTGTTTTTTTGTGATTCCACCCCTTATTATTGAAAACAATTTAGGAGTGAAGGGTGTTTCTTTCATTTATTTATTTTTTCGTAACCTAATTGCTGCCAACGCCCCGCTAATCGCAGTGACGTCCTGGATTTTAAATCGTTGTGTATCGAAGATACATATAAGATTTAAAAGACGGATTGGACGTTGCCAAATTGCTTTTAGCGATTGTTGTGTGGAGTGGTCGGTTTGAACCGGCATCGCCAAAGCTTTTTGTTTTGTAATTTTTTTCATTTATTTAAATGCCAAATCCAAAAGATTTGGCGGACTTAGTAAATAACCCCAAGCCCTAAAATTTAGCGCTTTTTGCCCTATTTGCTATAGGTGTTGTTGTGTAGCATTTATTTTAATCCATGCTTGCTATTATATTAAAAAGCAAAAACCCCGTCAAGACACTTGACAGGGTTAAATTTTTATGCGTTTACTTTAATTAGTTTCCTTCGCTTAGGGAGAAACTACCGTCACCCTTAAAGTCGGTAACCTGAATGTTAACTGTCCATATACCTGAAGCTCCCGATGATGTAACTCCATCTATAGAATCAGGCTCAGTGCCTCCATCAATGGTACGGTCAAGGACTGTAACTCCTTCTGAATCCTCGACAATAATGCGAAATGTACCTTGAGCATTAGAAGTTATGTCCGCATTATAGTCTGCCGTATTGAGGTTATTATTCCAGATAAAGGAACGAGAGGCAGAACCGCCGTTACCCGTAAAACTGGCATCAATGTCTCCGTTAAAATCTGAACGGTCTCCAACCAGCAAAGTACCATTTACGGTTACAGTGGCGAACGCGTCATCATCTTTGTTACAGCTAACAACTGAAATAACGGTTATTAAAAACATAGCAATTTTTAAAAATCTTACATTTATCATATTATTTTTATTTGGTTTATATTTTAAGAAAACGGAAGGCTAGGGAATTGATTATATTAAATATTCTTATCAGTGTTATAAGAATATTTAATAGATCAGGATATTAAGTCTTTAATTTAGATTTTCATCTAAAGGTCATAAAACAAATTGCGGATATTTAATTTAAAAACTAATTTAAAGAATCACCTAAGTTTTTTTAAAATCTTCAGCAAAATAATGAAAGTTTTATGTACTAAAATTGAAAGGTCAGGTATATCAATATGACACACAACGGTTCGTGTATGATTAGTTGCGGTAAAACCTGTTAGGGTTTTCTGCCTGCTGATCAAGCTGTTTAAATGTAAGAATTTTCCTGATAGGGAAGGGGTAGCGATTAATTATAGGTATTGTTGCGCACAGGCTTTTATTATTAATGCCGACGTTCTACAAGCAATATTGGGTGGGCTTTTGAAATCGTTCCAAATTTTACCTACAAACGTTTATTAAAAGATACGGAAGTGAATTAGCAGCGGCAAAAATATTCTCGCGAAGCGGCCTATTTGCTCGCCGAGATGTGCCGAGTCTGCCCGCTTAATTTTGATTTGCTTTTACCTGCTGGTGTTCTTGTCATACCGTTTCTTTCTGCTTGTGTTCCGGGCAGTCAATTCGTAATTCATTGTCTGCAAGTGTCGAGTTTAAAAGATTGCAAAAGTGCCCTTGTCCGTTTTTGTTTGCATTATAAAAGTGGCAAGTAAAACACATTCTTTGAATGGTAATAACTCCTGCTTTGTTTAAATGGTTAATTATGGCTAATAAACTTAAAAGGAGATTTTCTTTGTCTGTCGTATGAAGTTTGTCAATAGGAATTTGAATTTCTTTTGCAAAAAGTGATGTCTGCTCTGCAATTTCTTTTCCCTTTTTGGTTAAGTGAATGATATAACTTCTTGCGTCGTGCTGTTCATATTCCTTTCGAATGAAAAGTTTTTGTTCAAGTGTTTTTATTGTGTCGCTAATGGTTGCTTTTGTCATATTAAATTCGTCAGCCAAATAACTTACTTTTCTCTTTTGGTCAGAATGGTGTAACAAAAATATTAGAACTTGCACTTGAATCGGACTTAATGAATGTTCTTTACTTTCATTCCATAGCAAAACTCTAAATGCTTGTGATACCCTTTCTAATGAAGCAACAATTTTGCTTTCAATTCTTGAATTTTGATGTGCTAAATCAAATGCTGATTTTTTCATAAAGAAATTTAATTGCAATTTTCCATTTCAATGATGAAATATCCTTGTTTATTTATTGCTTCTTCCCAATTAGGTCTTACTGTTTCAAAGTGGCAAAATCTACATTCTTTTGATGTTAAAGGCTGACCTTCTTGTCCTTTAACTTTTAAATAATCATTTCCGTAGTTGTAGATAACGGAGGTGTCTATCATTTTTTCAGGTGCAAGAATGTCAAAGTGCATAATTGCCCCATCTTTCTTTGTTACATAGGTGTCCCAAACTGCTACTTTCATTTTATTTTTATTCGTAGTTTGACTACAACCTTGAAAACAGATTAGTAGCAAAACAAAATTTAATATTACCCTCAATTTACATTTTTTAAATTGCCCCACAAAGGTAGTTATCCTAACTTTATGGGGCAATTTTTTAGCCTTTTACGTCTGCCATTGATGCGCCAAAGTTAATATGTAATACATTTCCGTTAGGTGTTACCAAAGCCGGAACAGATTTTACTCCTGCTTTTTCTGCCTCGTCAATTCGTGATTTGTCCTTGCCAAAATGGACTACTTCAACTTTGTCTTGACCTAAAAGGTTAATGATGTCGTGTTCTGCACTAACGCAAACAGGACAACCTGCGTGATAGAAAACTGTTTTACTCATTTTTTATGAATTTAACTTGTTACGACATTATTGTCGATACAAATATAGTTAGGATAACTAACAAAAAAAATGAAAGTTTTCAACAAAGTTAATTTTGTGAATTGGTTTGTTTGGTTTAATGGGGCGATTTGTCGAATTTCCTGTGGTGCGCGGTTTTGCGGAGCAAAGTATAGCACCATAGGTCAGCTTCAGCTAAATTCGACACAACGGTTTGTGTAAGGATAGTTGCGTGTTTAAGCAACTAACTTACTAAAAAGGGAACGAACCAGAGGGAAATCCGAAAGATTTTCCATGTAGGCAAGAACCTATCAATTATTTTTACACGTTGTTGTCGGTTCGTTTTGATTCAAGAATCAATGAGAGTTCTTTAATTTGTTCATTACCACAAGCGAAGCTGCCAAATCTTGGATTCCTACACCAACAAGTTTTGCTACCGTAATTTTATACTCAGAATTTTCGAATGCTTTATTCTGAAAAGCAACACCAAACTCGATAGTTTTATCAATTAGATTTGGTGTAGATTTTATTGCATGCGAAAATTCTCCATATTTTTTATTTAGTTCAAGGCTATCAATAAAAATATTGTCAGCGTAATTAAAACAATCACCATCGATTTCATTTTTAAAAACATCATCAGAACCAACCGCAGTTATATGTTGTCCTTTTTGCAACCATTTGCCTTTTATAAGTGGGATTTGCTTGACGTAGTAGTAATAATAATTTCAGATTCTTTTACTGCTTTTTCTGTGGTATCGACTAAATCTACTTTCAAGTCAGGATAAGAATGAGTCAGTTTTTCTTTTAATGAAAGTGCTTTTTCCTTACTTCGACCATAAATGGCAAGTTTATTAATTTGTCTTAGTTTGCTTAAAGCAAATACTTGATGGTACGCTTGAATACCGGTTCCAATTACGGCAACAGATGTTGAAGACTTAGAGGCTATAAAAGCAGTAATCATAGCTCCTGCTGCTGCAGTCCTTAAATCTGTAATAATTCCTTTATCATTTAAAATGGCTGCAGGAAAACCTGTTCTACCATTAAAAAGAAAAATAGCGCCACTGTAAGGGGATAAATTTAACTTTACATTATCTGGAAACATAGAAACTACCTTTATAGAAAAGAAGTCGTAACCTTTTATAGCAGCTGTTTTTATGTGGGTATCAGCATTATTAGGAAAGTGAAGTAAACTTACTGGTACTCCAATTAGAGATGATGAATTATAATCAATAAATGCTTGCTTTATAGGTTCAAATAAATCCTCTATTTTTAGTAAATCGTTTATTTGTTCGAAGGTTACATGTATCATTTAGCGACTAAATATTCTAATACAAAGGCTTCAAATTGTTCTAATGCTTGAGGTATTTTTCGTCTACCAAAACCTATTCTAAAATAGCCATTAAAATCATAAATGCCACCAGGAAGTATTAATATGCCCTTTTCTTTTAGGGCTTGATCGGCAAAAATCATGTCATCAGTATCAAAGTGCATTTTTACAAAAGCTATTGGTCCAGCATTAGGTTTGTACCACGAAAACAAGTCTGCATATTTTGCAAAAAAAGCATCATAAAACGGTAAATTATTTTGTATAATTTTCAGGTTTTTGTCTAAAATAATATGTCTGTTTCTTAATGCAACGCCTGCTAAAAACTCGCTTGGTCCAGAATTACAAATGGTTGTATACTCTTTAAGAATGGCAACTTTTTCTAAAATAGTTTGGTTTTGTGTTGCTAGCCAACCTATTCTTAATCCAGGTAAACCATAAGCTTTAGACATAACACCTATTGAAACACCATTTTCATAAACATCTGCAAAAGCAGGAATTGCAAATGAAGGACTGTGTTCTAATTCTCGATAAACTTCATCACAAAAAATTATGATATTGTTGATTCTTGCAAGTTCTATAATTGCTTGTTGTTCTTCTTTTGTAAAAAGAAACCCGGTAGGATTATGAGGCGCATTTAAGTAAATAACTTTGGTTTTGTTAGTTATCATTTTTTTTAATGCCTCTATATCAAAACAAGGTGTATTACCTTCATAATGTACATTCCAATTCAAAACTTTACAGCCTATACTTTCTGGTACAGATTGTAAAGATTGGTAACAAGGTGTTTGGACGATTACTTCATTGTCTGAGTTCAGCACACATGAGAGAACAAGAAAATTGGTTCTTGTGCGCCTGTGCAAACTGTTAAATGCTCTGGTGTTATTTTACTGTAAATTGTGGAAATATCTTGTCTTAATTCTGGACTACCTTGCGTATGCGTATAACCTAACCATGTATTATCGAATGCTTCTTTTGCTCCCTTTTCTAAAGAGAGTAAGTCGGCAATTGTCATTGCTTCACAATCAGAATTGCAGAGCGAATATTTTGCAGTATGTTCGTGCAAGGTGTAATACCTTTCGAGTTTGAATGGTTTTATTTTCATGTATGTTTTCTAAATGACCGACAACGGTTTGTGTAAGGATAGTTGCGTGTTTAAACAACTAACTTACTAAAAAGGGAACGAACCAGAGGGAAATCCGAAAGATTTTCCAGTTTAGAAATCAGGCCTTATAAAAGTAGGAATTTTCAAATTAGGGGAGGGCAGCAATGAATTATAGCCGGTGTTGTGGTGTCGTTATTTTTCAGGCGGACATTGGATTCACTTGGATTTGGCCTCCAATCGCTTTTAAAACTTTCATTATTGTAGCAAATTGAGGTTTTGCCCCGTCCGATAAAGCTTTGTACAAACTCGGTCTGCTCAATCCTGTTTCCTCCGCTATTTTGGTCATTCCAATCGCCTTTGCAATATGTCCGATCGCATTGATTACATCTGCGTTATCTCCTTCTTCCAAAACTGTATTGAGATACTCGGCAATCATTTCCTTACTGTCCAAATAATCAGCTATGTCAAATTTTGAAGTTCCCATATTTTCTATTTCTTTAATTTTTTCCAGATTTCTTTTGCTTTCGCAATATCTTTTTGCTGGTTGACTTATCTCCTACCAATCAGCAGAACAATTATTTTCCCGTCTTTTTCTTTGAAGTAAACTCTATAACCTTTTGCAAAATTCACTCGCAACTCCATAATTCCGGCACCCACAGGTTTACAATCTCCAAAATGTCCGTCACTTTCTATTTTCTGGATCCTGAACAGGATTTTCGCCTTGGCTTTCAAGTCCTTCAGTTTTCTAATCCATTTATCGAATTCAATCGTTTTCTCAATAAAATACATAAAAAGTGTATCTACTTGGATACAAAATTACATTATATTTTTGAATTTAACACCGTTTTGTGAAGTTTTTCGGTAAAGTGGGATAATGCACCACAACGTTTCGGGGGTTTGCGATGGCGGGGTTGTTTTTGCACTAAACTTCATGCGGAGAACTGAACATCCACCTTGCACAAATGTATCTACGAAGCACATAACCCCCGCTTTCGCAAACCCCTTGTTGTGTGCAGTTAAAGCCTGGTTTTATTTCGTTCCAATCTATCACCTAAAAATCTTTAATTAGCTCCTACTTGATTATTTTTCAGGAAGCGGCCCTATGAACTCAACACCATATTCCTGACAAGCTTTACCAATTACAGCATCATCTACAGTTCCTTCTGTCGTAGGCAAGGTTATAGCCCGGTAGAACTCTGCATGATGTGGGGTTGTCAATATTAGGTAGCGTACTGTCTCTGACTCGATGCGGAAGCCGTGTACTGTGCCCTGCGGAATATGGACGAACGCACCCGAAATGGCTCGCACACCGGGCTTACTGTCAAGAAAGAAAGTCACTTCACCTTCGAGTATGTAGAAAGACTCAACATCGTTATCATGTTTGTGCAATGGGACACTTATACCATGTATTGAGTGCTCTTCAACGAGGGCAAAGACTCCGCCAGTTAGTACTCCTGTAGCCAGAAAATTAGTTGATGTTTTCCCCATCCAACGTAATTCGCTTTCATCAGGCTGATATATGTACGCTTTGGTATTCTTATTCATATTGTTTGTTTATTACTTTAAATTGAATTTTAGAATCTGTTCTATTAATTGCACACAACGGTTTGTGTTTGGTTATCTGGTATATCTTTGGATGGCGGCTACAGATCCGAACGGACTTCCGTTGTCGGTATGTACCTGTTTCGGGATACCTATATTTTCTGAAAACCTTTGTAAACTCCTGCTTAGCGGACTGAAAGTTCTCTTTATAATTTCCTGAGCTATGAACAGTACGGGGGCAAACTGGCGTCTGCTTTCCGCCACGCACATAGCGAAATCTTTTGGTTTTCTTTTTTCTTTGCCCGCTAAAAAGCAAAATCCCAAAGATTTTGCGGACCTTATAAAAATGCGCAAACCCTGTGATAAGGCATGAACCCCGCATTGTTTATAGGTTGTGTTGGGTGTAGTTTTTATTCTAGTATTCTATTTTCCAAGTCCATTCGTTCGTGCAAAATTCTGGTCACTTCAATTTCATTTTTCGTTATTTGCCGATAGAATATGATATGTCTATTAGTCCTTAATCCAAACAGATTTTTTACAATCCCGTCATAGTTTTTTCCCAAACTCGGATTTTTCGCAATCCTTTTACAATTGTCGATTAACATATCGTAATAAGTATCAGCTTGCTTTTCCGACCACTCTTCATAAGTATAATTCCATATATCAGCTAAATCCTCAACTGCCCTGTTGGTCAAATTGTATTTAGCCATTTTAACGCTTGTTGGCTTTTAACGATTGCAAATGCTTTTTTGGATCGAAATCGTGTGCAATTCCGCTGTCAATTCCTTCTTGAACGGCGCTTCGAAGTGCTTTGACCTTGTTTTCTTCTTCTTCCAAAAGTCTGAGTCCAGCACGAACGACTTCGCTAACGTTTTTAAACCTTCCTTCCGAAATTCGATTATGGATAAATTGGTCGAAATAAGTTCCGAGTGATATTGATGTGTTTTTGCTCATTCCAGTATATTTTAATCAAATATACCAAAAATTGGTACAATAGTCAAATTTTCAAAATTACACCCAACGTTAAAGCTATGATTACGGTGTGGACATTTCCAACGGAAATTGTCCGGGAGAAATCGGACCGTGTTAATGGTTAATAGGTTTAAATTTAGTGATAAAGCAGCAATGGATTATAGCCGGTGTTAGTGGCAGTGGTTTTAAATTTTATTTAATTCGGAACATATGGAATCGCTTCAGTACTATGATACTCAATATAGAATATAAGGTTCCGAAAACCATACACACAAAAATGTAGATAAAGCCCCTAATGGCTGGGTTTAATTCTGTTACAGCTATTGAATCTAGAATGTCTTCTTTAGATAATTCGGAGCTATTTGAGGCAAGCTCCTGCTTATAATACTCGACTACTTGAGAAGAAAGGTCTGGAACAATATAATTGTTAAGGATGATAATATAGATTGTATATAATGCCCCGCTCAAGAGTCCGGCTAATATGCCAATTTTCACTGTTTTACGCAATGAAAAAGAGGAAGGGTCAAGTTTTCTAAATCGGGACACGGCAAAAAATACAGACAATGCAAATATTGTCCAATATACATAGTTTAGTGTTTGTTCGTTTCGAACAATCATACCTGTTTTATATCGTATGATGCCAATGCTGATCACCACTATGCCTAAGGTTGTGCCTAGCACCATTCCAATTTTAATTGGGAGATTTTTGTCTTGTATCATGAAATTAATATTTTCTGATAAGACGAGAGTCAGGCTTAAGATGTTACAAAGTGTATAAAGGTATCAATTTGATGCCCTTCAAGTATCAAAAATCAAGCTTTGACGTAGCGGTGCGGGACCATTGCCACTAACGGTTCGTATATGAAAAGTAGGCGATTTCGAAGCTCTAAACTTTCGGTTAAGTACCAACTTTGATACGAGCCAAAAACCTTGAATTTATTACTATTTCGCCTATTTTTTTAGATACACTGTTATGTGCTGGCTTTTTTTATTCAACCATTTTCCTTTTCAAATTCTTCTATTTCTCTGTAGAATTCAATGGCTTTTTCAACGGATTTTCCGCCCGAACCTGCTATTAACTTTCTAAACCATTTTTTATTCAAGTTTTCGGGTTTGTGATTTTTATACAACCAAAAGGAAAAGTAAATAAAACTACCTGTTAGGATTATTTGAAAGATAATATATGGTAATCCCACGTTTTGTGGAAACCAATTGTCACTCAAATAAAATGTTGTAAAAAAGGGAAATTGCAAACACATAATTTTGGCGTGGTCAATTATGGAAAGTTGAAGTCTTGATAATTGTTTCTGAATTTCCATTATGCTACCATCGTAATTTATATTTTTTGTCCAAGCAAGATGTTTAATATAGTCTGCAAACCCTTTTATATTTATCAAAGCGATTGCTGAAACTGAAACAATAAAATAATTACTTGCCGAAGAATAATTTGAAATAGCATAAAACAAGGCGTAGCCTAAGAGGAGAAGATAAAATACAAAAGCTACTATTCCTGCCGTTTTTAATTTAACCAAGCCGTTTAAAGTAGATTCTGCCTTTCTGCCAATAGTCTCTTTTAAAAGTAATTTATTAATTGTCAATGTTTTTTCTATTTTGACATTTTGCTCTTTCCAAATATTTATAAGTTCTATATTTTCCATTTTATTGATTTTTAAGTTGATTGAATTCCTTTTTTAGTATGCTTTTAATTCTGCCGATTTTTGTTGCAACATTGGTTTCTGTAATTCCGATGATTTCTGAAATTTCCTTGTAACTTTTTTCTTCGAGGTATAGCAACATTAGGGCTTTGTTCAAATCATTTAATTCTGAAATTATATGATTCAATATTCCCAAGTTGGTTTCTTTTTCATCAGATATTTCTTTGTCGGAAAAATCGAAAATATCTGTTGTAATCGGGTTTGAAATCCGTTTTCTACTGTTCTCTTTCCTGTAGAACGAAATGGCTACATTCAAGGAAATTCGGTATATCCAAGTTGAATATTTAAATTTTTCGTTGTAGCTGTCAAATGATTTCCACAACTGCAAAATAATTTCTTGAACGAGGTCTTTCCTGTCTTCAATGTTCCGACAATATGAGTTTGCTACTTTAAATAGAATACCTTTATTGTTCTCAACAATAACGAGAAAATTGGCTGTTCTATCTTTGTCCATCATTCGGTTTGTGCGTTTGAGAACCTAATTTTAAAACATAGGTTGTACTGTCTGTCTTTATTGGGGCTTTTGGTTTTGCACTATAATAATTTCTCGTTATTGAAATGCTACAACCTGTTGCGAGTATTGTAAAAGCTGTAACGATAACAATAATTAAGCTGATGTTTTTGTGTTCCATTTTAGTTAGATTTTATTAAGAAATATTATTCCTTTCTTAATTATTCGCACAATGGTTTCAAAAATCACACTTTTTTGAAGAAATTTTTTAATAGTGAAGAAATCGGCTCTAAATTTTAATGTTTAAGAGAAGAAGTTTGATGGTATTACTCAATTTTTTTCCGCTTGCACATAACGTTTTAGCTATGAACAGTACGGGAGCAAACTGGCGTTTGCTTTCCGCCATACACGTAGCGAAATCTTTTAATTTTGTTTTTTCTTTTCCTTGTTTAAAGCAAAATCCCAAAGATTTTGCGGTCATCATAAAAACACACAAACCTTACGGACAAGCCCGAAGTCCGTATTGTTTATAGGTTGTGTTAGGCAACGTTTTTATTCTCGTAGTGCTTGATTTCATTCAGTTCTGATTCCTTTGTTTCTTTCTCTTCTTCAATATCGTAATCATCTTGAAGTCCGAGCCAGAACTTGGCGGAATTCCCGAAATATTTACTTAATCGTAAAGCTGTGTCGGCTGTTATTCTGCGATTACCTTTTACGATTTCCGAAATCCGTGTTTGGGGTATTTTCAAATCTTTTGATAGTCGATAAGCTGTAATTTCAAGAGGTTCGAGAAACTCGTAAAACAAGATTTCGCCAGGATGTACATTTGCTAACTTTTCCATTTCTTACTTTTTAGTGATAATCAATTATTTCCACTTCGCTTACGTTTCCTTTGTCCCAAATGAAGATTATCCGCCATTGTTTGTTAATCCTTATACTATGAAACTTGCTCAATTTTCCGGATAATTTTTCAAGTCGGTTTGATGGCGGAATCCGTAAATCCGAAATGTCTTGCGAGTTATTCAGCATTCTTAGTTTCCGACGTCCCACGTTTTGAACTTCGATTGGCATTTTCTTAACTCGAATTCCGTTCCAAATTTGTTCGGTTGCTTTGGAACCAAAGGATAATATCATATCTTTTCGCGTTACTAACGTCAAAGATAAGTATTTTATTATAAGTGAAGAAACGGTTTAGTGCTATGATTAGTTGCGGTAAAACCTGTTAGGGTTTTCCGTCTGCTGATCAAGCTGTTTAAATGTAAGAATTTTCTAGATAGGGAAGGGGTAGCGATTAATTTTAGGTATTGTTGGCAACAGTATTTTTGCACGATAGTTTACAGGATATTTTTTAAATCCTGCTTACCAACAATTGCCATAATTTCAACCAGGTTATCATTTACTTTGTAGTAAATACTGTCAGAGCCACAAACACAGCGCCTATAACCTTCTTTTATGAACGCTACTGATTCGAAGGAATAAGGACTTTCGGCAATAATGTCAAAATATTTAAAAAATGAATCGAAATATTTGTCCGCTTGGGTCATGCCAAATTTCTTGACTCCGTATTGATGAATCCGTATCAGGTCTTCTTTGGCAGAATTGCTCAGTCTGTATTTAGCCATTAAGCATGGCTTTGGATTGCTTTAAGATTTCAGACTTTGAGTCATTTGTAAATCCGCTATTTTCGGCTTTCTCTAATTTGGCCTTTATCCAGTCAATTTGCACTTGCTGGCTTCTTGCTTGCCTTATTAAATCATTCACAAGTTCGCTTTTGCTTGAGTATTCTTGATTATCGACTTGTGTCTTTAACCATTCATCATTTGGTTGTGTAAACGATATGCTTTGTCTTGCCATGATAAAGATATTTTGATGCTAATTTACACCAAAAACGAACCAATTGCAAATTTTTGTGATTTGTTGCCAACGGTTGGGCTATAATTAGTTGCGGTAAAACCTGTTAGGGTTTTCCATCTTCTGATCAAGCCGTTTAAATGTAAGAATTTCCTAAATAGGGAAAGGGTAGCAATTAATTATAGGTATTGTTAGGCACAGGCTTTTATTATTAATAATCTTGAACCAATACTTCTGTTGGAATATGTAAAGTCGTGTTGAGTTTTCTTATCATATCCAATGTAAGTTTACGTTTTTTGCTCAAAATCTCGCTTACCCTGCTCTTAAATCCCACTACTTCTGCCAAGTCCTTTTGTTTCATACCCATCTGCTCCATTCGGAATTTGATTGCCTCGATAGGGTCCGGCATTCCAATCGGGAAGTTCTCGTTTTCATAACGGTCGATCAAAATAGATAGGATTTCGAGTTCGTCGCCTTGTTCACTACCTTTTGTTGCGTCGAAAATCAGTTCGAGTCTATCAAGTGCGTTCTGATAATCTTTTTCGTTTCTAATTGGTGCTATTTTCATCTTAAATTTCGTTTGCGTTTATCTTGTCATATTCCGCGTGGGTCCCAACAAAGCGGATCCAGCAGATTTGGTAGTCGAAATTGAATTTTACGATAAGTCTGTACTTATTGCCCTTAATATTGAAAACAATCCGATTGTCCTTCAATATACTGGCACTTGGATATTCCTTTTTTAATTCGTTCAGGTTCTTGAATTCCGATTTTTCGGTTTCCTTGTACCAAGCCGTCAATTGTTGTTCGCAATCCGCGTGCTTTGCCCAAAAATCCCTCAAAGTCCGTTTTGCAATTACCCTCAAAATATGTTCTTTAGGACAAAGATACAAAAAAAGTTACCAAAACGGTAACTTCTAAGTATTTTTTAGCTTGTGCCTAACGATTGTGTATGGTAACAAGTTACTATATATCTATTTTAGAAATACTAATCTAAAGGATTTTTAATGTCTTTAAAAGTGTTGGTCGCTACATGGGTGTATATCTCGGTTGTCTTACTTTGAACCATGCCCTAAGAGTACCTGAATTTGTCTTAGGTCAACACCTGATTCCAATAGATGTGTCGCAAAACTATGACGTAGAACATGGGGAGTGACAGTTTGCCTAATTCCAGATTTGGCTGCTGCTCGTTTAACTATATTTAATACACTTACAGCACCATATTTAGATGCCTTATGTCCCTCAAACAGATATTTTTGAGGTTTCCATTCTCTTAAAATAAATACGCAGATCCTCCAAGGTAGTTTTGGATAATAGCGTTTGCCTATCCTTGTTCCCTTTACCACCTTTGACCATGACCAACATTCTATTGCTATCTATATCGGTTATTTTCAGGTTTAAAAGTTCACTTCGCCGAATACCCGAGCTGTATAGGAGCTCCACGATACATCTGTGTTTAATATTGTTCGTGTTTTTTATGATAGAGAGTACTTCCTCCTTTGAAATTACTTGGGGTAGTTTTGATTCTTTTCTGGGCCGCTCTATTTCATAAAAACGATTTGGCATGCCCAAAACAACCTCGTAGTAAAATTTAATGGAGTTAATTGCTTGATTTAAGTAGGAATTGGATACTTTCCTTCGGACAAGAGTTTGGAGAAACACCCTGATATCACTTTCATTAATCGTATTCAACTCTTTTTCTTTATAATGGTTTATGAACATTTCAAAAAATGAAACATAGATTCTGACCGTATTGTTAGCATACCTCTTCAGTTCCAATTTTAAAAGGTACTCTTCCGGGCAGACTCTGTCATTCAGGAGTAGTTTTTCTTTTTCTATACCATTCTACATCAACCGTTTCATTTTTGGTGTTCATGGGTTTGTTGGATAAAAATCGATTGTAATTTATCCAAACAACACCCTTGAACGTGTTGAAAATGATTGCAAGATTATCCTTGGTATTGACAATGTAGGCCATATTATATTCTTTGCTCCATTTTGAATTTGGAAGGCCTTTGATTAATCCTTGAATCAATTTATCAGGAGAAAACTTAATACCTATCATCTTTTGATTGTTAATCATTAGATGATATAGCGTTATGGATTTAAATACATTCATAGCACAAGTTTACTTCTGTTTTAAATATTAAACAGTATATTAAGTCTATAATATGCGTTTGCAAATGATTAATTCAAAAAATTGTCCCGTTTGTGATATTAAGGTAAAGGGTAGATCTGATAAGATATACTGTTCTAAAAAGTGTAAATCCATTAATCAATATGAGAATCGACAGAAAACCGAATGGTTTTATCTCAAAGTTGAAAGACAATTGAAAATAAACAGAAAGATTTTAAAAAAGAATAACAAATCGGGCTATACAATCATTCGAAAAAATGAACTATTGGAAGAAGGCTTTAATCCCAAATTTTTTACACACTATTGGAAGAACAAAAAAGGAGAGGTATATCTTTTTGTCTACGAGTACGGATTTTTGAGTAAAAATGATAACGGAAAAGACACATAGTTTTCAAAGTTAAAGTCACATGGCAAGATTATATGGACAAGAACCAAAATTAGCACAAAACCTTTCAAATAAAATGGTCCGGTTGAAATACTACAAAATGTTGTACCTATGTTGTACCTGAAAAAAAAATGGCAGTCACATTTTTGTGCAACGGCCATTTTTAGTAGTAGCGAGAGGGAGATTTGAACTCCCGACCTCAGGGTTATGAATCCTGCGCTCTAACCGACTGAGCTACCTCGCCATCGGTTTTTAAAACGGCTGCAAATATAAAGTTAAATTCTGTCCCTATCAACTTTACCAACTTAAAAAAATATTCTCGGCCTTTTATTTTTTTATCATATGGAAATCGATATATTGCCCGAAGAAATACATAATACGCTTGATGGACGATAAAACAAAGTTTGAACTTGAATTCGTAATACAATCATCCCCCCAGCTGTTGTACCAGTATTTATCAACGCCCTCCGGTCTTTCGGAATGGTTTGCGGATAATGTGAATTCCCGAGGCGAAATATTCAGTTTTATTTGGGACGGTTCAGAAGAACAGGCAAAACTCATCAAACGAAAAAGCGATGAATTCGTAAAATTCACCTGGGTCGACAGCGAAGACGACACCTATTTTGAACTGAAGATCATTGTGGATGAAATCACCCAAGACGTATCCCTTTTCATAACAGACTTTGCCGAAGAGGATGAGGTGGAAGAAGCTAAAATGCTCTGGGAAAACCAAGTATCGAGCCTGAAACAGGTATTGGGTTCCAAATAAGCACTTTCTCATATTAAACTTATCTTTGGCCTTGAATTATCAAGGCTTTTTTTATGGTTGATTTTAATGGTGAAATGGTCCAAGACCAAAACTACTTTTTAAACCACCGCAACCGGGGCGTGCGTTTCGGGGATTCATTGTTCGAAACGGTCCGCGCCGTCAACGGTAAAATTTTCTTTTGGGAAGACCATTACCTCAGGCTGATGTCGTCAATGAGGATATTGAGAATGGACATTCCCATGTCGTTCACCATGGAATTCCTGGAACAATCGCTAAACAATGTATTGGTAGCGAACAACTTGCAACATGCCAGTGCAGGCCTTCGGATTACCATATTTCGAGCCAAGGGCGCTGAATACACGCCAGAGAACAACAACATTTCCTACATCATCGAATCGGAACCGCTTGCCGATCCATTTTTTTTCCTGCAAACCGAGCGGTACGAAGTTGAACTGTTCAAAGACTTTTATGTGAACGCCGATATGCTCTCGACCCTGGAAACCAACAACAAGTTGATCAACGTTTTGGGCGCAATTTATGCCAAGGAAAATGGTTATCAAGATGTACTGCTGCTGAACCATAACAAACAGGTGGTGGCATCGGTCAACGGCAATATTTTCATGCGCCAGGGCAACACCATAAAAACACCCCCTTTGGCTGATGGCTGTGACAATGGGGTCATCAGAAAAAAACTGATGGAAATCGTAAGAAATCTCAAAGAACTCACGCTGATCGAAGATTCCATCTCTCCCTTTGACCTTCAAAAAGCGGATGAACTATTTGTGGCCAACACCTGGAAGGGTATTCGGCCGATCACCCAATACAGAAAAAAAAGCTACGATATCGAGGTTTCAAGGAAACTTTTGGCCGCTTTGAATGCCAAAGCGCGATTGGAACAACCGAGTGTAGACTAGTTGAGGCTGGGGTTTTCGGGCGCATTCGACCATAACAGGTAATTGCCCCCCAATTCTATCATTTTTTCTTTCCAAAACGCCGTGGCCGGCTTTTGAATGATCGCACTTTCATATTCGTTCTTTACCACGATCCATGATTTTGAGGAAAGCTCTTTGTCCAATTGCAAAGAAGACCAGCCCGAGTATCCCAAAAAGAATCGGATATCCTTCTCCGATATCAATTTTTGGTTGATCAGTGCAATGGTTTTCTCGAAATCGCCGCCCCAATAAATACCATCCGAAATTTCGATGCTGTTATCTATGAGATGGGGTACCTTGTGTATGAAATAAAGATTGTCTTGTTCAACCGGCCCCCCATTGTAGACCCTGAAGGGGATATTGATCTCGGAGACAAGATCGTTGATATGGTATTCGAGCGGTTTGTTAAGTATAAACCCAACCGACCCCTCTTTATTGTGCTCCGCCAAAAGAACGACCGACCTGTTGAAGGACACATCACCAGTAAGTGAGGGTTCCGCAATCAACAACTTACCTTTTTTTGGCTTAATGATAACCATACGAGCGTGCTATGTCCCTCTAAAATAAAACAATTCCCAATAAAACCAAACTTTGCCATAAAAAAAGCATCCCGATGATTCGGGATGCTTCGAATTTAATCAGTATGGAGACTAGTTTACCGCTTTGCCCAAATCGGCTCCCGCTTTAAACTTTACAACATTTTTAGCTGCAATTTTGATGGTTTTGCCCGTAGATGGGTTTCTGCCTTCTCTTGCATTTCTTTTGGATACGGACCATGATCCGAAACCTACCAGTGATACGCGATTGCCTTTCTTAAGGGATTTTTGTACATGTCCCAAGAAAGATTCCAATGACTTTTTAGCCGCGGCTTTTGTGATGCCCGCGTCAGCAGCCATTGCATCGATTAATTCTGTTTTGTTCATAATGTAATTAAATTAATTGTTGTTAATATAATTTTTAATGGTTGAACAAATTTATACGGAAATACCGTGAACGCAAGTAAAATAAGGGGAAATCAGCGTTTTTGTTGATAACTAAAGACGTTTGTTGATAAAGTAAGTCTTTTTTGACGATTCGCGTAGCCCAATGATAGCGGGACTTCATTCCAAATAAGCGCTTTTTTCCAATTTAAGGCCATTGAGCACTTCCTTGACCTTCATTCGCCGTTTGCCGGGAAACTGTATTTCGAGCAGTTGCAGGTACCCTCCCTTGACGGCCACTCTGATCTGATGTTTATCTGCCAAAAGTTGCCCCGGTTTCAAGGTATGGGATGCAGTTTCCTTGGCGGTTTTGTAGATTTTGAGCAAAGTACGCTGGCCGTCATGGATCAAGTGGGTCCATGCGACAGGATAGGGACTCAGGCCTCTTACGTGGTCATGAATTTCTTCAAGCGACCGGTCCCATTTTATTTCGCAATCTTCCCTATAGATCTTATGCGCCGATTTCAATCGGGTATTCATGGCCTGTTTTTTGGTCGTCACCTTGTTCATTCGGATCAATTCAACGGTATCGATGATCAATTCTGCACCAAGTTGCATCAACCGATCATGAAGGTCGCCTGCTGAATCGTTTTCGTTTATCGGTATTTCCTTTTGAAGGATAATCTCGCCCGTATCGATCTGGTCGTCGATGAAAAAAGTGGTCACCCCGGTTTTGCGTTCCCCGTTGATAATGGCCCAATTGATGGGTGCCGCACCACGGTATTCGGGCAAAAGGGATGCGTGGAGGTTAAATGTGCCATATGGCGGCATCGACCATACGGCTTTTGGCAACATGCGGAAGGCCACAACGACCTGTAGGTTGGCCCCCAGTTTTTGAAGGCTTGCCAGAAAGTCGACATCTTTCAGGTTGGTCGGCTGCAAGACCGGCAATCCCTTTGATTCCGCATAGATCTTGACCGCTGGACTTTGCAGTTTTTGGCCCCTGCCTGCCGGCCTGTCGGGAGCGGTCACCACTCCGACCACCTCATGACCTTTTTCGATCAACATTTGCAAGGAAGTCACCGCAAACTCGGGGGTGCCCATGAATACTATTTTAATGTCCCTCATACGATTTCATATTCATTTTTAGAATTTATGGCGATGCTGCCCTCTTCCAGTAACCCCTGTATCGTTTTCAAAACCAGTTTTTCTTCAAAATCAAGGGCATCGATCAAGGTCCTGGAATCGCTGCTTTTATAGGTCAGGAATTTAATGATCTGTGCTGGCAGCAAACGGTCGGCCGCGCTATGTACCGAGGATTTTTCGAGACAAACATCACAGATCCCGCACGGCTTGCTTTTGCTTTCGCCGAAGTAGGCCATCAGCTGTTGCGCCCGGCAAACGTTGTCCCCATTGACATAATCCAACATACTTTGCACGTTGGCGATCTTTATTTGGTGCCACTCCTTTACTTCCTTGGCAAAACGGTTGATTGTGATATCGTCTTCGCGAGGCACCAAAAAAGTAAGACTTAGATCACTTTCTATGGCCTGATGTTCGATCAGGCCATCTTTTTGGAGCTTTTGCAAAAGCTTCCCGATATCGGCTTCCGAAATAGCCGATTTTTTAGCGATCAAATGGGTATTTATTTTGGTGTCGAAATCGAAAAGGCCGCCATAAGTGCGCAAAAGGGTTTGTATGAAGGGCGCCATGGCCCGGTTCTTTTCCAAATAGTCGAAAATGGTTTGCTTGTCCGCCACGAAGCGCACCGTGTTCCGCTGATCGAACGACTCCGACAAGGCGATTACCGACTGTTGGTCGAGTACGCGCAAGGTATTGAAGGTCAGCAGCCTATTGAGTTGATACGTTTCACAAAAGGCATTGAAATTGATTTGAAAGGTCGCATCGTTCCCTTCGCCATAGGCCACCTGAAAGTAATTGTTGAGCTTATGGTATACATTTTTGATATAGGCCGTATCTGGCAATACGCTCAAAAATTGATTTTTTACCTGCCCTATATCGGTTTCATTGGTGATGAGCACTGCCCGGGCGTTGTTTCCATCCCGCCCGGCCCTTCCGGCTTCTTGAAAATAATTTTCGATGCAATCGGGAATTTGGTAGTGCACCACAAGGGTTACGTCGGGCTTATCGATACCAAGACCGAAGGCATTGGTGGCCACCATGATCTTTACCTTGTCTGTCAACCAATTTTGGAGCTTTTTTTTCTTTTCCGCTTTGGCCATGCCTCCATGGAAGAACGCACTGCTGTATCCCGATGTATTGAGGTATTGCGACAATTCTTCGGTCAAACGCCTTGTTCTGACATAGACAATGGCACTCTTCCCGGATTGATCACAGCATTGCTTCAGGCGAAAGGGTTTGTCTTCAGCCCATACGACGCTGAATGCGATGTTTTTCCTTGCAAAGGAATCCTTCACAATAAGGGTTGCGTTCATCTCTAGCTGTCCGAGGATGTCTTTTACAACTCTGTCGGTGGCCGTAGCGGTCAAGGCCACAACCGGCACATCGGGGAGTAATGTCCTCAACTGGCCGCATTGGAGATAGGCCGGTCTGAAGTCGTGGCCCCATTGCGAAATGCAGTGCGACTCGTCTATGGCGATCAGGTTCACGTTCATCTGTGGTATTCTTTCCCTGACCATTTCCTGCATCAATCGTTCGGGCGAGAGATACAGGAACTTGTAATTTCCAAAACAGCAATTGTCCAACAGGTCGATGACCTCGTTGAAAGGAATGCCTCCGGTGAGGGCAACGGCTTTAATGCCCATCTGTTTGAGCTGGTCGACCTGGTTCTGAATCAGAGCGATCAATGGAGACACTACGATGCAGATGCCTTCCTGGGCGAGGGCCGGGATTTGAAAGCAAATCGATTTGCCACCTCCCGTTGGCAGTAGGGCCAGGACATCTTTTTTTTGCAGGAGGGCTTCTATGATCCGTTCTTGTGATCCCCTGAAACGGTCAAAACCCCAATGGGCCTTTAATATGTCTTTTGGATTTCTCACTTTTACCGATCTAACTGGTCTTTGATAAATGCCACCCTTCGGTCTATCGTATCTTTGGGCACTTCAACAACGCGATAGCCAAATCGGGTATATGTTCGGTGCAGCAGCTTATGAATTTCCAGCGCCTCTTCATAACTCTCAAAACGCTCGCTGTCGGAAGTATAGATCTCTTGCCACATCGGGAGCAGGAAAATGGAATCGTAGCGGTGGCTATCAAGCGCATCGATGAATTCCTGGCCATAATCCTGGTCAAAATAATCCATATAGGCCAAGACATCGGGGATTCCCCGGTCAAAGAAAACAACGGGAAGTGCCATCCCCGTCGATGCTTTGAAATGTTTCATCCTGGCATCCATAATTTTTCTGTTGAACTCAAGGGGGTCGGGGACCACCGCAATCGGATTTGTCGTAAAATTGGACAGGCCAGCCTCATTTTTGGCATCGAGGGTCATACTGCGGATGACCTCCGGGAAACAATGGAAACCTTCCTTGCCCAATCGTTCGATCAGAGAAGTTTTTCCGGTACTGGGGCCTCCTGTAATGACAATTTTTTTTGGATTCAAACGGTTTGGGATTGTTCCCACAAAAGTAATCAATATGGGCAAGCCTAAAAAATTAGGGTTTTGGACTATCTTTGTAAAAAAAATTCATGGATAAGGAAAAATCGGAAGCTTTCTACAATCGATTAAGGGTGCAATTGATCGAGAGTACGCCATGGCCATCCGTCTATCTTTATAAATTCATCGTACCCACGGCAGTCGATAAAATCAATAGGATTCATGAAATATTCGATAATACAGGGGCCGTGATAGAATCAAAAAAATCGAAGACGGGCAAATATACCAGTCTATCGATTACAGTAGGCCTTGAGGGCCCCGACGCTGTAATCCAAATCTATAAGGAGGTGGGGGCCATTAAAGGGGTAATCTCACTGTAAAATAGGTAGTTTGGCATAATTTTGTTAATTTGCGGGCGTTTATCATAGGATACTTCCCATTACATTTTTCTAAAACATATCAATTTGAACTTAGTAGAAAATCTAGAATATAATACCGAAAGATCGCTATTGATCATTCCGGAATATGGTCGTCATTTCCAGAAAATGGTCGATCACGCTGTCTCCATCGAAGATGTAGCAGAGCGCAACAAGGTGGCAAAATCGATTATCAGCGTTATGGGCAATTTGCAGCCCCATTTGCGTGATGTACCCGATTTTCAGCATAAACTATGGGACCAGCTGTTCATCATGTCAGACTTCAAATTGGATGTGGATTCGCCATTCCCGATCACCAGTAAGGAGGTTTTACAACAGCGGCCCGATCCCTTGGCCTATCCCCAAAACCATCCAAAATATCGTTTTTACGGGAACAATATCAAGCGAATGATCGATGTGGCGGTAAAATGGGAAAAAGGGGATATGCGTGACGGATTGGAGTACGCCATCGCGAACCACATGAAAAAATGCTATTTGAACTGGAACAAGGACACGGTCGACGACAAAGCGATTTTCAACCATCTTTATGAACTGAGCAATGGCCAAATCGATCTTACGGGCGAAAACCTAACCGAGAGCGGACAGTTCCTTAAAAACCGTATAGCCAAGACGCCACGGGTTACTTCGGGCAAAAAATCACAACGAAACAATAACAACCGGGGTAAGAAACGGTTTTAATCTTTCAACCTTAAATGGGGACATTTAAAATTGAGGGGGGCCATAAACTTTCTGGCTCGATAACCCCGCAGGGGGCAAAGAACGAGGCACTGCAAATTCTTTGCGCGGTGCTCCTCACGCCCGAAGAAATTACCATCAACAATATACCCGACATCATCGATGTCAATAAATTGATCAGCCTTTTGGAGGACCTTGGGGTCAAAATCCAAAAAAAGGGCAAGGGTTCCTATACTTTTAAAGCCGACGACATTAACATGTCGTATCTCCAATCCGAACAGTTCAAACAGGATGGCAAAGGCCTAAGGGGCTCCATTATGTTGGTTGGACCACTGCTCGCCCGATTCGGAAAAGGCTATATACCCAAACCCGGAGGGGATAAGATCGGAAGGCGAAGGCTCGATACCCATTTTGAAGGGTTCATCAAGCTTGGTGCTACGTTCAGATACAATAAGGAGGAGCATTTTTATGGGGTGGAGGCCAAAAAGTTAAAGGGCACCTATATGCTGCTCGACGAAGCTTCGGTGACCGGGACGGCCAATATTTTAATGGCAGCGGTGATGGCAGAAGGAAAAACCACCATCTATAACGCGGCCTGTGAGCCCTATTTGCAGCAGTTGTGCAAGATGCTCAACAGAATGGGCGCAAAAATTTCCGGCATTGGATCGAATATGCTGATCATAGAGGGCGTGAAAAAATTGGGAGGAACGCAACATACCATGTTGCCCGATATGATCGAAATAGGCAGTTGGATCGGATTGGCCGCGATGACCAAGAGTGAGCTCACCATAAAGAACGTAAGCTGGGACGACTTGGGGCAGATACCCAATGTCTTCCGCAAATTAGGAATACAACTCGAGCGCAAGGGCGATGATATTTACATACCCGAACATAAGAACGGCTATGAAATACAAAATTATATAGATGGTTCCATCCTTACCATTGCCGATGCACCCTGGCCAGGAATGACCCCAGATCTGTTGAGTATTATCCTGGTGGTCGCCACACAGGCCAAAGGAGAGGTATTGGTGCACCAAAAGATGTTTGAAAGCCGATTGTTCTTTGTGGACAAACTGATCGATATGGGGGCCAAAATTATCCTCTGCGACCCCCATAGGGCCACGGTCATAGGCCATGATTTCAAATCCACCCTAAAGGCAACCATCATGGTCTCCCCTGACATCAGGGCGGGCGTTTCGTTGTTGATCGCGGCACTTTCCGCCAAGGGTACCTCCACCATCCATAATATTGAACAGATCGATCGTGGCTATGAGGACATCGACAACAGACTTCGTGCCATTGGCGCCAAAATAGTCAGGGTTTAAATCCAACCAGAGCACGGCTTACCTTGCATTTATGCTCTTGCATACCGTTGAACAATGTGCTATTTTTAAGTTGTGAAATGTATGATGCCCATCGCCGTGGTCTACCGTTGCCATTGAAACCAATTGCATCTTGGAATAGGAGGAGGGCCGATTTTTTTGGCGAATTGACCTTTAAACCCATGGAGAAAGAAATGTTGAAAAAGCTACCATTGATCAACAATGACGGTGGTGACAAAAAAAGATTTGAATTGAAGATCGGCGATCAAACCGCCTTCATGGACTATATCCTTTCCAAACAAAACATCATCTACCTGACCCATACCGAAGTACCTCAAGCACTTGAAGGCAAGGGTGTTGGGAGTGCGCTGGTATCCAAGGTATTAAATCATATTAAAGAACGGCAATTGAAAATGGCCCCCTTATGCCCGTTTTTGGCCTCTTATCTTAAACGTCATCCCGAAATGGCAAAGGATATTTTGGCCCCGGGCTATGCCATAGGGTGAGGCTTACTTCTCCACCAGTTTTCCATCGGGAAATTTGGCAAATCGCCCTTTATTTTTGGGGTGAACTTGGTCGTGACGTTGCCAGGGCCACCCGCCGAACTGCGTGGTTCGGTATTCCTGCATGGCATGGCGTATTTCTTCATCGGTGTTCATGACAAAAGGCCCGTATTTTGCCACAGGTTCGGCGATTGGTTTGCCCTGTAGCATTAGAAGATGGGCTGTTTGGGAACCCGTATTGAGTCGAATATCACGGTCTGCCTCCAGATCGATCCCGAAATCTTTTTGGATCCGTTGACCTTCCAGGGTTATAAAATCGCCTTCATAGAAGTAAAGCGTTCGGTTCACCGTCGAAGAAGCCCCGGGTATTATGAATTCGGAATTCGCATCGACATGGATATTCCAGATGGCAACTTCATTCCCGGGATCCGCGGCCCATGAATTGGGGGCCGGATCGGGGGCATTTTGGTTTTGATAGGTGCCGGCGATGATCTTTACGCGCGCAGTCTTCGTTTGTGCCACCGGGATGTCTTCATGCCAGAGCATGGCAAAATGCGGCGCCACCAATTTATTTTTTTTGGGAAGGTTCAGCCATATCTGGAACAGTTCGAGGGTATTGCCCGACTGGGTGTTCAATAAGGGAAACATTTCACAGTGTTGTACGCCTTTTCCAGCAGTCATCCATTGCACGTCGCCCTCGCCAAATCGGCCTGCGGCGCCCAATGAATCGGAATGGTCGCAATAGCCTTTATTCACAATGGTGACGGTCTCAAATCCCCGATGTGGGTGAGCGGGAAAGCCGGGAACGGTTTCGCCATGGTACATGCGCCACCCATCTTTGATCGTAAAGTCGTTTCCCAACATTCTGCCCTCCAAGGAGGCATCGGGGGTCATGTCTTCCCTGGCCTGAGGAAAATGATCCAAATGATAAACGCAGAACAAAAAAGGGTCCTGTGTCTGCCAAGGGAAACCCAACTTGAATATCGTTTTAACCGAATTTGCCATTTATCTAATTTAAGCCCAATTACTCGTGCATTGCTGTATTGATTTCAACCCAATTGTTCTCCGGGTCCTTGACATAGATCTGTTTCACCCCATCTGCACGATCGGTAACGGCATTTTCCTTCCCGGGCCAATCCCAGTAGGGGATATGCAAATCATCTAAATGCTTTATGAAGGCATCCAAATGTTGTGTGGCCAGACAAAGGTGCACACTTTTGTTGTGTTCCATGGCGACACTGTCTTTTCCAATAAGGTGCAGTTGAGAATTTCCGTTGATCTTGAACCAACGAAAACCGGATGTGGCCGAAGGATGCGGTATTTCCTCCAAGTTCAGGATGTTGGCATAAAAATCACCGACCTTGTCCAAATCCTTGACGATAAAGGAGTAATGATCGTATTTAAAATCAAAGGATTGGGCGCTGAGCAGCCCGCAATTAAAGATCAGGAACAAGAGCACTACGTTGCGTATTTTCATTTTTTCTTTTTTAAACAAGGTTAATATTTGAATGAGCAAGGGAACCTTAAAATTCTTCCACGCCATTGAGCGATCCCCTGCCGGTATTTTTCTCGCTGCACTGTCAATTTATAGGATGCTGCGGTGCTACAAATTTTACCAAGCTAAATATATCCATTATAATCGGAATGGGAAACCAAGTATGGACAAGGCTTTTCGCAACGGACGGTACAGCTGCTTTTGCTATCCGATTTTGATTTTGTTTTTCTTCTTAAGTACCACGATGAACATGGCAATCTGCAATACCAGGGCTATGGCATTGGTGAGCCAAAGGGCAACGGCATCGAATCGAAGTCCGTACAGCCCCCAAAACAAGTAAATAAAAATCCAACCTATTAAAAATCCCATTGAAAGGCTGCTCGGTTTGCCGGAAGTCTTTTCTTTATGCACTTGGAGGGCGATCACAAAGCAGGCCCCTATCCCAAAAATGACCCCCAAGGTCTCAAAAACCGATTCTGATATATCAAATAGGAACATCCTAGATCTTTTTGATTGCTTTACACGGATTGCCCAGGGCCAAAATATTGCTCTCGATATCCTTTGTGACCACCGAACCGGCGCCAATCGTCACATTGTCCCCAATACTTACCCCTGGCATGATGATTGCATTGCCGCCTATCCAGACATTGTCCCCAATGGTGACCGGACAGGTTTTTGTCAAATAGCCCGATTTTCCCGTAGCATCGAAAATAATGCGTTCGTTTGCGTTTACCGGGTGCTTTGCAGTATAAATCTGGACATAAGGGGCAATTAGTCCGTTCTTGCCTATGGTTATGGTATTGTTATCGAGGAAAAAACAATTGGCATTCACAAAGGTGCCTTCCCCAATGGAAATGTTTTCGCCATAATCACAATAAAAAGGGGGTTCTATCCATACCCTTTCACCTTTAAATTTGAACAATTGCCGCAAAAGTTCCTCCCTTCTTTCGCTTTCCGTGGATTCAAGTCGGTTGTATTCCTGGAACAGGCGTCTCGCCTTATGGTACATGGCTAGTAATTCCGGATCTCTGGAATTGTAAGGGCTGCCCGAAAGCATTTTTTCTTTCTCGGTCATCACTGGCATTCGTTCAAAGGTAAAATGATTTAACAACGCTGGCCTATCCCTCGAATTGAATTTTCCGATGGGTGCCATCGCAGTAAGGTTTGTTTGTGGACGCACCACAGCGACAAAATGCGGTGGAGTTCGACTTCATTTCAACCGATCCATCGGGCAAGGTCACGGAAAGTTCGCCTTTAATCAATAAGGGACCCTTGGCGTTGACCTTTATCTCGGTCTGTTGTGAAGACGCCATAGTTTGTTTTTCAGGCCCATCGGCCATTTCATAATCCAACGCGCCCGAGGGGCATTTTTTAATCTGTGCGATCAAATCCTCTGCGGAGGCTTCCTTAGGCCTTATCCATGGTTTTTCCTGTGGATGGTATACCTTTGGCAAGGTCGTCACGCAAATGCCGGAATGAATACATTTTTTGGGTTTCCAAATCACTTTGATCTCTCCGTGGTCGTACTTCTTTATGATTTCTCCAGTGCTCATATCGTTACATCTTAATTTTTTCCGATGGGTGGGGGGCCATCAGGGATGATGGGTTCATAGACTTCGCTACCCTTTCGTTCCTTGAATTCCGCTTTTACTTTATCTACCAATTCGGGATTTTCAAATAAGTCCACCGCGGTCATGCCCAATGCCTTTGCCGCATAGATCATGCCTTTATGACCGATGCTCATCCCGCCACAGGCCACCACGGCCCATGAATGCCATGGGGTATCTTTCGGGGCCACAGTAACCCCTAAATTGATGTTGGGCACATTCCAGCTAACATCCCCTACATCGGTGGAGCCGCCACCTGGGTTTTCCTTGGTCGCCAGGAGGGGTTTAATGCCGCTATCCATTCCTATCTGTGGTTTGCCCGTTGCTGCCTGAATTTTTTTTCCGAAGTCGGTTTCTTCTTCTGTGTACGATATTGGGCCCAAGAGTTCCAGGTTGCCCTGCATGATTTCACCCCCGGCCCGGTTCACCAAAACCTCATAGATGCCAGAGATCAATGATAACTTATAATCTACATTGGCCATAATGGCAGCTCCTTCGGCCATCTTCATTACCCGCTCATACACGGGCATCATGCCACTTCGCTTGGTGTCCCTGACACGAACCCACAAACGGGCATAATCGGGGACCACGTTAACCACCTGGCCTCCATCCTGAATGTGGTAATGAATCCGTACAGTGGGTTGAATGTGTTCTCGGTAATAATTGATGCCCGTAGTGTACAGTTCCAAGGCATCCGCCGCACTGCGTCCGTTCCAAGGGTCCATGGAAGCATGGGCGGCCTGCCCAAAAAACTCGACCTTAAAGTCGACCAGGGCCAACGTGCTTTGCACATCGGCTTCAGTGGCTGCGGCGGGATGCCAGCTTAGGTTCACATCAACATCATTCCATAGCCCTTCCCGAACCATCCATATCTTCCCGAAGTATTTTTCTTCCGAGGGTGTTCCCAAGAACTTGATGGTCCCATTTATCTTTCCGGCTTCCATCAGCTCCTTCACCGCTATGGCAGCTCCCAGGCTGGCGGTACCAAAAAGATTATGGCCACAACCATGACCAGCGGCGCCTTCATTTAGTGCCTCTTTATCGGGTTGTGCTTTTTGGGAGATGCCCGGCAACGCATCGAACTCACCCAGGATGCTGATTACGGGCTTTCCCGAACCATAGGTGGCCGTAAATGCAGTGGGGATTCCCGCCACACCTCTGGAGACGGTAAAACCATTCTTTTCCGCATAGTCGGCCAATATTTTGGAAGACTCTGTTTCCTCGAAAGCGGTTTCGGCCAAGGCCCAAATGGCATCACTTGCTTTGATCAATTCGGCCTCATGTTTTTCAATTGAAGCGATGATGGCTTTTTTGTTATTCGACATTTTTTGTGCTGTAACCGTGGTCATGGTGAACAGCATTAAAGCGGTGAAGACAATTTTTCTCATTGATGGGTCGGATTAGGATTTATTGATTTTTAAGGACGTGATGGCCCAATTGGAAACATGAGCGCCATTTGTAAATATAAGATTTTCTAATTATCGGACGGACTTCCATTTATATTCTTCCAAGATTAGGTGGAAAGTTGTTTTTGGGGATAAGGAATTGCCCAATATTTCCCTTATTGGGTTGCGATATGGGGCAATCCGAGTATTTTGAAAACTTGTTTTTATCGATGTCACACAATAAAATAGTAGTTTAAACTGTTAATTACCAAGCACATCCTATGGGAGCGTGTTACTAAAAATCCAACTAACAAGAACCGAGACATGTTAAAATTCAAGTATTTACCGATTTTAGGCATTTTCTTTTTTATTGGGGGATGCAGTGCCACCAACCAGCTGACCATGGGCGCTGTTGAACCTGCCCGGGTATATATTCCCGCGGAGGTATCCAAGCTTGGCATCATCAACCGAAGTGTAGCCTCAGAAGGAAACAAGGCTATCGACAAGCTCGATCAAATCCTGTCGTTGGAAGGCCTCCGATTGGATAAGGAAGGTGCAAATGCCGCCGTAACTGGGTTGTTCGATGAACTTGGCCGGGACGATCGTTTTGAATCGGTAGCCCTACTCGAATCAACGGAAGCCGAGCGCAAAGGCTTGGGGGTGTTTCCGGCCCCTTTGAATTGGGAAACGGTGAAGACCATTTGTGAGGCCAATGATGTTGAGGTGCTTTTTTCACTTGAACTATACGATACCGATACCCAGGTCAATTATGAGACGGCAATGGTCAACATCCCCAACAATTTGGGAATCAATGCCGCCGTTCCGGGCCATAAAGTAACCCTCAACACCTTGATCAAGGCCGGCTGGCGAATTTACGACCCGGTTACCCGATCGGTGTTGGACGAATGGCTCACCAATGACCATATTACATCGAGCGGCCAAGGTATCAATCCGGTACGTGCCATAGAGGCGGTAATCGGTAGAAAGGAAGCCGTTTTGCAGCAAAGTACCTATGGCGGTAACCGCTATGCTGCCAGTATCAGGCCGCTCAGCAAAAGAATCGCCAGGGAATATTTCGTCAGGGGAACCGATAATTTCGTAATGGGCAAAAGAAGGGCACAAACCGGGGATTGGGACGGTGCTGCCCAATTATGGGAGAAAGACCTGGACCATCCCAAATCGAAAGTGGCAGGGCGTGCCTATTATAACATGGCCATTAGCCATGAAATCAATGGTGACCTGGCAAAAGCCATGGACCTGGCATCCAGATCCTATTCAGACTACAACAACAAGGTAGCACTGCGCTATTTGAACCAGCTACGGTATCGCTTGGCTGAAAAGGAGGAACTCCACAGACAATTATCGAGATAGTTATCGTATTTGTCAAGGTCGAATTTTAACCGACCGCGGCCTTATAAACCCTTAAGCAGCGTTCCCTGGCCATTTTGTGGTCGACCATTTTCTCGGGATAACCGAAACCCTGTAATTCAGGTATCCAGCGTGTAACATATTCATGGTTCTTGTCGAACTTATCTAATTGGGTCATTGGATTGAAAATGCGGAAATAAGGAGCGGCATCTACACCGCTACCCGCTGCCCATTGCCAATTCCCGACATTGGAACCCATTTCATAATCGAGTAATTTTTCTGCAAAGTAGGCCTCGCCCCATCGCCAGTCTATCAAAAGGTGCTTGCAAAGGAAACTAGCCACCAGCATGCGAACACGGTTGTGCATATATCCCGTTTCGTTGAGTTCCCGCATACCGGCATCCACAAGGGCATAACCCGTTCGGCCTTGCTTCCAAAGCTCAAATTCAGAAGGGTTGTTGCGCCATTCGATCCGGTCGTATTTGGGTTTAAAGGAATGGTTCACCGTTTTGGGAAAATGCCAAAGTATTTGCATAAAAAATTCCCGCCAAATAAGCTCGCTCCAGAATACTTCATTGGTTTCGGCGATGGCCTTTTTCACCATTTTGCGAATCGAGACCGTGCCAAAGCGAAGGTGGGGGCCCAAACGCGAGGTGCCCTGCTGCTTTGCCGGGAAGTTCCTGGTTTTCTCATAATCATCGATCAGGGTAGGGGTAATCACATAGTCGGGAACCTTAATTTTGGAGGGCGCAAACCCCAATTCTTTCAATGAAAGGTTGGGTAGGTTGGCAATCGGCATCAATTTACGAAGGTTCCCCTTAGAATCATGGAGCTGCAAATGCTTTTCCGCATTGAAATGTTCCTTCCATTTGTTCTTGAATGGCGTGTACACCACATAGGGGTTGCCATCTTCTTTGACCACTTCGTTTTTTTCAAAAATCACTTGGTCCTTGAATGTTTTGAATGAAATACCGGAGGTCTCCAACAAGGTCCTTACAGCATTGTCGCGTGAGATGGCATAGGGCTCATAATCGTGATTGGTGTAAACACAATCGATGGCATATTCATCTGTAAGCCCTTTAAAGATTTCAAGGGGTTTCCCGTGAAAAATAGCTATCGAACTGCTGAATTGCTGTTGTAGAATAGCACGGAGACTTTGCAGATTTTGATGGATGAAAGAGACCCTGGGGTCTTCCTTTGGAAGACCTTCTAAGATGTCCTTGTCAAAAATAAAAATGGGTAGCACGGGGAATGCGCCATTCAAAGCTTCAAAAAGTCCAACATTATCGTCGAGCCGTAGGTCCCTACGAAACCAAAAAACAGAAACTTTTTCTTTCATCAGTGTTGCTAAAGTACAAAGCTTTCTTTGGTTTTGGTATCAAAGAAAGGATAGGCTTCGCTAATTTCAGTTCACGTTCAAACTGCCGATACCCCCGTCTACGCTTACTATTTGACCAGTCATCCAAGTGCTTTTGTCGCTTAGGAGAAAGGTGGCGATATGAGCGATGTCGTCAGCTGTACCAACTCTTTTAAGCGGATGCCTGTCCGCCATCATGTCACGCTTTTTGTCGTTGTTCAGCAAGCGCCCGGCAAGCGGGGTATCGACCAAGGAGGGTGCTATGACGTTCACCCTTAGTCTAGGGGCAAATTCTGCAGCCATGGATTTTGCAAACCCTTCAACAGCACCTTTTGCCGAGGCCACGCTGGTATGGAAAGGCATTCCCGTTCCCACCGCGACCGTGCTGAACAATACGACGCTCGCCCCGTCGGCCAATTTGGGTAAAATGGTTTTCAATACCTTGACCATACTGAAGAAATTGACCTGCATATCTTCCTGAAAAGTGTCCAAAGACATCATTTTGAACGGTTTCAGGTTGATGCTTCCGGGGCAATAAACGAATCCGTGAATTTCCTCGGGAAGCAAGGCAAGATCCAATTCATCGGTGGCCGCATCAAAAGGAATATGGGTCACGGAAAGCCCCGCCAAGGCATCCTTGCTCCTGGAGGCCACGAACAGCTTATTATCTTTTTGCATTTGTTGAACCATGGAAAGGCCTATTCCGTGCGAGCCGCCAATCATCAAAATATTTTTAATCATTATTTCTAGATAGATTTAAAATGGAGTTCTTTAGGGGTATTATCAACTGTACCGAAAAGGTCGATGAGTTTTTGTTCCCGATACGAAAAAATCTGCATCAATTGCTTTTTAACCAGGATGGGGTGGGCCAATTGGCCCAGGAAACCAAAGGGAATTTTGTAATCGATGATATCTTCCATCAAAACCCCCCCGTCGATCGATTGGAGGAAATGTTTGTGGTGCCAAAGGGCATAAGGGCCAAACCGTTGCTCATCGACAAAATATTCGCCCTCCTTCACATGGGTGATTTCCGTAACCCATTTGGTAGTATAGCCGGGAAAGGGCGATACATTGTATTGGATGATCTGCCCGGGGAACATGGGCCTGTCAGCACCTGAAAGGATATTAAAACCCATATGTTCAGGGGTGATTACTTTTAGGTTGGCGGGATTCGAAAGGAAATCCCAAGCTTGTTGTTGGGTTATGGGCAACGATTGCTTTGAATGCAATTGATACAACTTCATGTTGGTGTTTTGTACAAAGATAAGGTCAATTTTGTTTATCAAAAACTATTTGAAGTTAAACAAATAATAATTTTAAATATCGACGAACACCTCAATTTATCCTGCGAACAGCAATTGATGCGGTATTGCAGGCACGATATCCTATAATGTTGCCCCAATTTCGTAAATTTCACGGATGCTTTGAATATGAATAAAACGATTGTTTTTCTGCTGTCCGCATTTGTGCTGCATTCGTTGCCAGCGCAAACCAACTTGACCGAACTAGGGGAGCTTCCGGAGGCAGTTTTCGAGACTTCGGGCCTTATTTTCCTCAATGGCAATGCGATTACCCACAACGATTCGGGGAACTTGCCCCAACTTTTTGAAATCGATACCGTTTCATTGGACATCACCAGGACGGTGACCGTATCGAATGCGGACAATATCGACTGGGAGGATATTGCCCAGGACGATACCTATATCTACGTTGCCGACATTGGCAACAACCTGGGAACCCGCCTCGATCTTACGGTCTATCGTATCCTCAAGAGCAGTTACGAACAATCGGATACGGTCACTGCTGAAAAAATCGAATATTCCTATGAAGATCAAACCGATTTCAGCGATAGTGGCAATAGTGATTGGGATGCCGAAGCCATTTTTGTGCTCGACCAACAATTGGTGATCTTGACGAAACAATGGAAAACCAACGGAACGGTTGCCTATGCGGTTCCCAAATTGCCGGGCAGTTATTCGGCCACCAGGCTCGATGGATTTTCTTCGGAAGGTTTGGTAACGGGAGCCACCTATAACCCTGTCACACAGATCCTCTACATTTTGGGATATACTTCGGTACTTGAACCCTTTGTTTTTCGAGCTTCCGGCTTAACGTCCAGTGCTATTTTCGGTGGAATGGTCACCAAAACCAACCTTGATCTGGGATTCGCCCAGGCCGAGGGCATTACCCATACCGATGGAAACCGTTATTTGATTTCTACGGAAGAATTTACCTTGGAGAGTCCGATGATCCATCTGCCCTCCTTATTGTTTGCTTTTACCGTGGATGATGCGCCCGACGATAATGAAATTCCCGATCCGGAACCCGTTCCCGGGGTAGATTCGCTGATCCTTTTTGGAAATAAGGGTGCCGGTTTATTGGAATACCGGATGTCTATGGACAAGCCCGTGCTGGGGCAGGCCGTTTTTGATGTTTCAGGTAAAAGAATCCGATTTAATACCGGAACTGCGGTAACTCCGGAATATATTGACATATCTACTTTACATACCGCCATTTATTACTTGTCCCTTTATTTGCCCGATGAGGTTTTGACCAAACCTTTTGCCAAATATTGAGCCTTTGCCCAAGACTTTATTTAAGAAGATCTTAACAAATGCTACCTGGGTTTATACATAGTTTTGTATAAATCCAAAAAACGATTTACCAATGAAAAAACTTTCACTTCTTTTAGTTATTATGTTGGGTGTTTTTGCCGCCCAAGCACAGATCGACACCCCGGCACCGAGCCCATTCTCCAGATTGGAGCAAAAAGTTGGATTATCTGATGTTACGGTAGAATATTCAAGACCGTCCATGCGGGGCAGAACCATTTTTGGGGATTTGGTTCCCTATGACAAGTTATGGCGTACCGGAGCCAATTCCTATACCTTGATTACATTTAGTTCAGATGTCAAGATAGACGGTAAAGACGTGAAGGCTGGCACCTATTCCATTTTCACCAAACCTGGTACAACCACTTGGGAGGTTTTCTTCTATACCGATACCCAAGGAGGAGGAACCCCGAGTGATTGGGATGACAACAAGGTAGTCGCACAGGTGACCGTACCGGTCAACCAAATGCAAACCCCGGTGGAAACCTTTACCATCGATATAGACGACCTTAATGACAATGGTGCTACGTTGGGCATGCTTTGGGAAAAAACATATGTAGGCGTGAAATTTGAGGTGCCGACAGATGCACAGGTCTCTGCCGCGATCGACAAGGCCATGGCGGGTCCAGGAGCAGGGGACTATTATGCCGCCGCAGTGTACTACATGAATGCCAACAAGGATATCAACAAGGCCAAGGAATGGATGGACAAAGCGATGTCGATGACAGAAAAGCCCGCTTTTTGGCAACTTCGCCAGCAATCTTTGATCTATGCCAAGGCTGGGGACAAGAAAGCTGCGATCGAAACCGCCAAAAAATCATTGGCCGCAGCAGAAACTGCAGGTAATATGGATTATGTGAAGATGAACAAGGATTCCCTAAAAGAATGGGGCGCCATGTAAACGGTCACTTTACAACACCAAAAATCCCGGAAGGCCTCTTCCGGGATTTTTTTTGGTTAAAGGGCACTACTGCTTTCCCAAACTTTGATTGTGACATCCATTACTGCCTTATTGTGAAAGGGTTTATGAAAGCAATTTGAATTAACTGATATCGACTGTGAAAGGTATTGATTCATCCCACGGTGAATCCACTTTTAATTTCGTGGGGGTAAACGCCACAGAGTATGATTGGGCTTGTTTTTTAGGCCTTGATCGGAGGGTTTTTCAGGAGACGGTCAAATCCTTCGAAAGCGATGGCCAAAAGGATTACAAGTCCCGATCCAATAAAATTAAGCCAGAGGTAGCCCAATTTTTCCTGTCCTGAAGGATAGATATGAATGAGGTAGTAATAGACGATGAAGACGATGAGCTGTGTAAGTATGGCCGCGAAGAATACGGCATTTCCCTTCACAAATTTGAAAAAGAATGCCAGCAGAAAGATCCCGAGCACGTTTCCGTAAAAAATGGAACCGATGATGTTCACCAATTGAATCAAATTATCGAAAAGGTTGGCGATACAGGCAATGGAAATGGCTATGATGCCCCATAATAAGGTAAAACCCTTCGACGCCAGCACATAATGTTTTTGGCTAAAATTTCCTTGTCGGTTGCGTTTGTACAGATCCAGGGCTGTAATAGTACCTAGGGCATTGAGTTCCGAGGCGGTGGAAGACATCGCTGCCGATAGTATGACAGCCAGTAACAAGCCTATTAGTCCTTTCGGCAGGTTATGCAGAATAAAATGGATGAACACATAATCCTTGTCGTTGGTTTCGGCCGAGTCGTTGGCCTGTTTGATCATTGCCCGCGCGGCGGCACGGCTTGACCGCTCTTTTTCATTGATGTCGATGATATGCAATTTGGCCTCTTCCACCGCCGTGTACTCCTTTAATCCAAGGGCCACTGAAAACTTGTTCTGGGCCATTTTTTTTTCCATTTCCAGTTCCCTATGGTTTTGTTCCAAGAGCTGATAGGCCTCGGCATAAGGAGATTCCATAACCGCTGATGTCGCGGCCGGGTTAAAGTTCAAGGGAGATGCGTTGTACTGGTAGAAGACGAATACCATCACCCCCACCAAAAGGATAAAGAACTGCATTGGGATTTTTAGGACCCCGTTGAACACGAGACCGAGTTGGCTTTCCCGTAACGACCTGCCCGTTAAGTATCGTTGTACCTGGCTCTGGTCGGTACCGAAATAGGCCAAGGCCAAAAACAAACCCCCTGTGATGCCGCTCCAAAAGGTATACCTGCTCTTGGGATCGAAGCTGAAATCCAAAATTTCGAGTTTGTTGCTTGCCCCGGCAATTTTTAGTGCTTTGGCAAAAGTGATATCGGGCGGCAGATAGCCCAGAATATAAAAAAAGGTGATGAACATTCCCGTCATGATCACGAACATCTGCTGTTTTTGGGTCATGCTTACCGCCTTGGTACCACCGGAAACGGTATAAATGATCACAAGAATTCCGATGATGATATTTAGGGTTCGCAGATCCCACCCTAAAACGGCTGACAAGATGATGGAAGGCGCAAATATGGTGATGCCTGCGGCAAGCCCCCGTTGAATGAGGAACAGTATGGCAGCCAAGGAGCGGGTTTTGAGATCGAAGCGGTTCTCCAGGAACTCATATGCGGTATACACCTGTAACTTATGGTATAAGGGTACGAATACCATACAGATAATGATCATCGCGATAGGAAGTCCGAAATAAAATTGAACGAATCCCATCCCATCATGAAAGGCTTGACCGGGCGTGGAAAGAAAAGTGATGGCACTGGCTTGGGTCGCCATTACCGAGAGTCCTATCGTCCACCACTTGGCGTCCTTGCCACCACCAACATAGTCTTCAACATTTTGTCTGCCCCTGGTTTTCCAAACTCCATAAGTTACAATAAACAAAAGTGTTCCCGATAGTATGATCCAATCCAGTGCTCCCATTTAAGTAAAGGCTGTCATTAGATAACTGAATACAAGAACGTAGAGAATGTTGAGGATTACGACCAGGGTATACATTCTTTTCCAAACAAATTTTTCTTCCATGTCAGCCTTTTACGTTGTCGCGCTTTAAAGTGCTCTCTTTCCCAATGGAAAGCATATTGGCAAATAATTTATAGGCGCCGGGAACACCTGCCGGGAGCTCTCTAAAAAAACTGAGTCCGGTGTAAATATAGTTGCCTTTGCCATACGGTGCAATTAAAAGACTGCCATTGAGCATTGGTTCACCCTCATCTTTCATCGATAGGATGGGGGTGAAGTTCGCGTCCCACGCTTCCGGGAAGTACAACCCCCTTTCCTGAACCCACCCGTTGAAATCATCCAGCCCGATGGGATTCGGAAAATTGATCAACTGATGATCTGGCGCCAAAATGGCTACTTGGGAATTTTCATCGGTAACGCGGTCATTCGACAAGGTCAATGGGTATGGTGAAATGCCCTCGAATTGTTTGTTCCATCTTCCTGCGGTGTTATATTGTATGATAAGGTTACCTCCATTTTTTACATAATCCAACAAATATTTTTGCTTAAACTGGAGGGCGTCGACCACATTGTAGGCCCTGATTCCCGTCACCACGGCGTCATATCGATCTAATGAGCCTACAGTGATCGTTTCTGGATCGATCAAATGCACATCATAGCCTATTTGCTCGAGACTGCTGGGCACATCATCGCCTGCACCCATGATATAGCCGATGTCGTTGCCCATTTTTTGGATATCTAACCGTACCACTTTTGCTTCGGAGGGCAGCAATACCGATTGTTTTGGGATGTGATCGTAATTGATTTCGACCAATTCCTTAGTGATTTCCTTGCCATCGATACTGATGATGCTTCCGATGCTCCCTTCATCTTCGAAGTTGGGCGGGGTTACGGTAAAGGTCAATATTTGTTGGTCTCCTTTTTTTGCGATGGTGAAGGGTTTTGACTTTAAATCTACCTGCCAGGCATCGGGAATTTGCAGCATCAGTTCGCCCTGGGCACCGTCTTTAAATGCTTTTACCGTAATTGGAATTTCTTTGGCGCGGCCATCCGAGAAAATCATCACCTTATCTCTGAAACTAGCCGTTGCTTCCGGCAAGATGTCAAAGGGTTCATATAATTCGCCTTTATCGGGCTTTGCATAGCGATAGATCACCGCTTTTTCCAAAGCGATCAGGTAGCCATTGAAGCTAAGGTCGAATTTTGCGGTGAAGGCCCTTGGGGTCTCGGGTTTTCCGATCAAGTTCGGATCGTTGACTCGATACATACCCAAACTACCGTTTTCCATAAGCCAGTAAGGGGCGGAATAGCCTATATTTTGGGGGATGGCAATGGAAGTTTCGAAAGATACACCCTCATTGTCATTTAAAGCCCTGCCTTCAAAGGCAATGTTCATATTGTTGATCTCAACGGACTGCAACACAATATTTGCCTTGCTTCTATTGATGGCTTCCATTTTGATTTTTAGCATACCGCCCCCGAAGGAATACGGGTCTTCCGAAGATACCTCCAAATATAGGCCACAGACGGCCGCAATGATGCTTTCCAGTTCTTTTGACTTGATATTTTTCCAATGCCCATCTGGCAATGCACTTAAGACTTGATGTGCTTTGATCAATTCAGGTAAATGATGCTCTGGATTTTTAAAATCGAAATTGCGTTCAACGGCATATAGTATTTTCCCAACCGCTTCCCCGCCCGAAATCCTTGACCATGAAGTGTCGATCCCATCGAAAAGGTTATTCTTTTCTTTGGGCAGTTCTCCTTTCAATAGTTCCAAATATTCATTTTCACTGCCTCTCGAGGAAAGCCTGCCAAAACCCTGACTCAGGTGCTGGCTGCTGGCCAAAGCGGCGATTTCGTTGTTCGATGATCCCAACATGGGGTAAAAAACGCCCACGTCAAAATTTAACATATTGGTTTTGTCTGCTGCTTTGAACTTCTCCTCACTGCCATAGAACCACCATGAAGTATTGAAAAAGAGGCGTTTAGGTTGCCAGGTTTTCAAATGTGTCAACTGATTTGGATACGCTTTGGAATCATTGGCCATATCGAAGGCGGCGTAACTCAACATGGCAGAACTGGTGTGGTGACCATGTGTACTGCCCGGAGATCGATGATCGAACCTATTGATGATGACATCTGGTTGGAACTCCCTGATGACGCGCACCACATCGGACAAAACTTCTTCGCGATTCCAGATTTTCAAGGTTTCATCGGGATGTTTTGAATATCCAAAATCGATAGCCCTGGTAAAGAATTGTTGCCCCCCGTCGATCCGCCGGGCACCGAGGAGTTCCTGGGTACGCAGTACCCCCAATAATTCCCTTATTTCCGTACCGATCAAATTTTGACCGCCATCGCCACGCGTTATCGACAAATATGCGGTCTCTGCCTTCAATTCGTTCGATAAATAGGAAATCAGTCGGGTATTTTCATCATCTGGATGGGCAGCGATATAAAGTGCGGCACCCAAAAAGTTCAGTTTTTGAACCGCATGGTAAATATCCGATGGGGTTGACTTTTTCGGTTTTTGGGCCAAAACCGGGGTGCCAAATGTCAATAAGAGGATAGATAAGAGTAGCAACGCGCGCATATGCTGATTTTAGTTGGCTTTCAAATATAGGAAGATATAGAGGCCCAACCCCCGTTTTAGAACTTCTTTAACACTCCCTACAAGGCCTCCGTGCCTTCCATCACCTGCTCGTAAGTATTTATTCGAACCACGGCCTTTTGGAGCATTAAATTGTTGGGGTAAGTCATGATTTCCCCGTTCGGGCTTCTTAAGTGCACATGAAAGGCCTTAATGTCTTCGATGACGAATATGGTATCATCCGGTTCCAGTTTATCCAGGATATCCTTATCCATTATTTTTATTTGATCGCCAATCTTGAAGGGAAATGAAAAGAAGAGGATGACCCCGGAGGTCACATTGCTCAAAATAGACCATTGGGCGAAAAGGGCCACACCGATAACGGCAAAGATCGAAGAAAAAAGCAAACCCAATTTTTCGAGATTCACGCCCCAGACAAAGGTTAGTACCGCAACGCCCAAAAAAGTGGTGACATAGGAGATGTATTTGGTAATCAAAATGGTCCTGGCTTCCACAATATCGCTCAATCTTCCAATTCGGCGAACGGCCTTATTGCTGATAAACCTAAAAATAAGAAGTAGCACGACGGTGACCGCTGTCCAAAACAACTCGGTGGTGTGGGCTTCGATATATTGCTCCATGGGTTATAATCCTAAACTGTCGCGCAAAGATAAATATCCATTGCTATTTTGTTGCCAATACGGACTTTTAATTGCTTTGATTTTTTTTGCCGTTGAGGTCATTGCCGTGGCATTTGGGCCAAAACCACTTTTGAAGGTTTCTGTCCACCCTTCAATGGAATAGGGAAAGGATGCATTAAAATAAATTGTGAGATTCCTTTCGAGTTCAGGATAATTGATTTCATATGCATACAGTCCATTGATTTGGGTCAATTTAACATTGGCCTTGTAAGCTTTAAAGGTTTTATGGGACAGGCGGATATATTCGAAGGAGGGAACGATGTCAAGATTTCCGACCGGCAAGCCCGTTGGATCGAGCCGCAATTTGTTCCAGAGTTCATTTTCGAGCACTGCCTTTTCCAATTGTAATGTTTCATCGGCCTCCGTCTCGAAATAGGAATGGGACATCACCTCGAATTGATCTCGATTGTTGAGTTGGGCATAAACATGGCCGCACCACTCTTGGCTTGAAAACGAAACCTTCAGTGCATGCCGGTCATCATTTACCGGGTAAAAACTGCTGGTCATTATCGAATAGGGATAGATTCCTGTAAGGTAATTTTTTGTGGTGTTCAATTTCAAGACCGGGATATTGTCGGGATGATTGCCATCTGCTTTTACCTGTTTTTCGGCCAAGAATGGTTCGGTCACAAAAATCAATACTGCCTTGCCCTCCCGCATTTCGCCGTAACGCGCTTGTTCCAATTCATAGGACGTGATCTCGGCCTCCCCTGCGTACCAATACGCTTTAAAAGCATTGGTAAGGACCTTCTTTGAAACCGGTACTGCTTGAGCGGCAATTTCGGTTGGCGCCACGACTTCGGATTGTTCCAATTTTGGCACTTTCCTACAGGCGAGTATGGTGAGCAGGAACACCGATAAAACTGGGAAAGCGGCTTTTTTGTAGAAGAAACGGACCATAGCAAAATTGTTTGGTGCAAAACTACCTAAAATCGATTATTTGGCCATATCCATTAACGTTTTATACACCAAATGGGTAGGAAATCCGACCACATTGGTATAGGAACCCTGAATAGCTTCTATACCGATCAACCCCAGCCATTCCTGTATGCCATAAGCACCCGCCTTATCGAAAGGTTTAAAGTGTTCAATATAGTATCGTATTTCCGCATCCTCCAGATTCCTGAATTTCACCTCGGTGATGTCATGTTTAGTGATTTGCTCGGTGGAAGTGGTAAAACATACAGAAGTGATCACTTGGTGCCTATTTCCGGAGAGGGTCTGGAGCATCTCAAAAGCGAGCGCTTCACTACCCGCTTTGGCATAGGATCTATTTTTGAACCAGACGACCGTATCCGAGGTGATCAGGATTTCGTTTTCGGCCAAGTTACCCTTGAAGGCGGCGGCCTTCAATTGGGCCAAATAATCTGCAATCCCTGCTGCCTTCAAAGTGGACGGATATACTTCATCGACCGGTTTGAGGCGTACCTCGAACGGTATGCCCATCTCCTCCAACAACTGCTGACGCCTGGGTGATCCGGAGGCCAGTATGATCCGATAATTTTTTAGTCGTTCGGTATACATGGGGAATCAGGCGTTTTGGGCATCAAAATTGCCGTACCAATCCCCACGCATTTTTAATACCTGTTCGATCACATCGCGAACACATTCATCGCCCCCTTTTCTTTGGGAAACATATTTTGCGATCGACTTTACCTCGGCGACGGCGTCCTGAGGACAGGTGGGCATGCCTACCAACAGCATAGGAGGGATATCTGGCAGATCGTCCCCCATATAGAGTACATTTTTGGGGTCGATATTGTAAATATCCAAGAATTCCTTCAAAGGTTCTTCTTTATGGTGCGCCCCTAGATAGATATCGGTCACTCCCAATCCTTTCAGTCGGTTGCGGACCCCCTCATTGGTACCTCCGGAAATGATGCAGACCTTGTATCCTTTATCCAAAGCCGTTTTGAGGGCATAACCGTCCTTTACGCTCATCTTTCTGAGCATTTCACCTTCACTTGTGATCAACAAAGTGCCGTCGGTAAATACACCATCGACGTCAAATACAAAAGTGGTGATCTCTTTTAGGTAAACCTTATAACTTTTTTCCAAGGATTAATTTTTATTCAAGATTAAAGAAAAATGGCGAGAGAAAAAAAACGGACGCTCGGAAGCGATATCCCCTATTTCGATACCGGCGACCCTCATTCTCGATGGGCAATCGTCATTCCAAGCCATGTTTTTGATTTTGAATCGATTTACTGAGCAATTCATATATGGCGCCTCGGGTTCCGCCACCCAACAATTTGGCATGCAACTGTAAAACCGAAACATCGTGCCTGATGGCCGGGCCGGTTTGCATCATAAGCGGGCTATCGTGTTGTATCTTTTTGCCGGTTTCCAGGATCAAGGGTTTCAACATGTCAAAAGACAGGCCGTTTTCTTCGCAGATTTGTTGGGCCAAAACATACATATGGTTCGTGAAATTGTTGGCGAAAACTGCAGCTAGATGAAGATGTTTTCGCTGATCGGAATCGATTTCATAAACCATAGTTGAAATGGAGGACGCCAAATGATGAAGTAGTTTTAAATCTTTTGGATCTTTGGCTTCAATGCAAATGGGCACCTTTCCAAAGTCGACCGCCCTATCACTGCTAAAGGATTGCAAGGGATAGAATACCCCTCGCCGGTCATGGATTGAAAGTGCATTGACCGGAATGCCGCCTGATGTGTGAACGACCAAACCGGTACTTGTATTTAAAAGTTGGGCTACCTCGGAAATCGCGCTATCCGATACCGCAATGATAATCACATCGGCCTGTATCAGCCGGCCATCGCCGATTAAATGGGTGGCCGCACCATTAAAACGCTTCAGCGAAGCGGATTGTCTCCCGAAGACCTGCACCACTTTTGCAACAGTGCCCGAGCGGAATGCATCGAACAAATGTTGGGCAACCCTGCCAGTACCAATGATGACTACCTTCAGCATGCTCAAAATTACGACAAAATATTTCGGTCGACTTGGGAAACAATTAACAATTCCGTTTAACTTATTAAGCGGTGCCGACCAGCCTATAACTCATAAAAAGACCGTATTTTTGCATCTCGTAAAAGCAAATTGTCCTTAATGACAGCACTTTTTAAAAAGATTTTCTTCTCCACCCGTTTAATGGCGGTTTTGTTTTTGGTCTTCGCGACCGCCATGGCTTTTGGCACATTCATCGAAAGCAAATACAGTACCGATACCGCTCGAATATGGATTTACAACGCCGCTTGGTTTGAGGCCATCATGGTCTTTTTTGTCATCAACTTTACTGGTAATATGTTCAGATACCGCCTTTTGAGATGGGAAAAATGGCCCGTATTGACACTGCACCTGTCATGGATATTGATCATTCTAGGGGCATTTGTCACCCGGTACATCAGCTTCGAAGGGATGATGCCCATTCGGGAAGGGAATACAGAAAAGGTTTTTTTTTCGGACAAGACCTATTTAACCGCCCATGTCGACGGTGAGATCAACGGCGAGCCAAGACGAAAAATTTTACAAAACGATCTGATCGTTACCCCAGAGGCCATCAAATCGAACCTTCCATGGAATTCCGATTACAACGGAAGGGACTTTGCCATTTCCTATGTCGACTTTATCAAAGGGGCCAAGGAAGGGGTAGTGCCTGACGAAAACGGTATTGAATTCCTGAAAATCGTGGAGGCCGGTGACGGTCAAAGACATGACCATTACCTGGAGGTTGGTCAGGTGGCCAATATCCACAATGTGCTTTTCGCGCTCAACAAGCCTACCGATGGGGCCATCAATCTTTTCATCAACGATAGTACCTATCAAATCAAATCGGCTTTTGAAGGCAGTTTTCTTCGCATGGCCGATCAGTTTCAGGGACAGTTGGTGAAGGATAGCCTGCAAAGTCTTCAACTAAGGTCGCTCTACAGCACGGCCGGAATGCAGTTCGTAATTCCGGAGCCGCCCATAAAGGGGTCTTATGGGGTGGTGGAAGTTCCAAAAAATGAGCTATCGGAGGCTACCCAGGATGCCTTGGTGGTCGAAGTGGCCGCTGGGGGAGAGGTCGTTCAGAAAAAGATATTGGGGGGAAAGGGCAGTACCAATTTCACCGATAAATTCACGGTAGGCGGCCTCGATTTTATGTTGGCCTATGGTTCCAAGGTCTATGAATTGCCTTTTGCGATCAAACTGAACGATTTTATCGCGGAAAAATATCCAGGCACCGAAAAAGGTTATGCCTCTTTTATGAGCAAGATCTCGGTAGAGGACGACCGGCCATTCGATTATGATATTTTCATGAACCATGTGCTCGATCATAAAGGATACCGCTTTTTTCAGTCCAGCTTCCATCCCGATGAAAAGGGGACGATATTATCGGTGAACCACGACCAGTGGGGCACTTGGATTACCTATATCGGTTATTTTTTATTGTATATGGGACTGCTGGGCATTATGTTTTTTGGTAAGACCCGATTCAAGGACCTATCCGGTTCCTTGGATAAACTTAAATCGAAAAAAAAGGCCATGACCGCTGTTTTGGTTTTAGGTTTTGTTTGGTCTGTTTCTTCCCAAGAACATACATCGGATGATGGCCACGACCATGATGCCATGCCCACCCAAGCCCAAATTGATTCGCTTATCGATGCTTCCACCGTGGGGAAGGAACATGCCGCGAAATTTGGCAAATTGGTCATTCAGGATGAGGGAGGTCGAATGAAGCCGATCAATACCTTTTCTTCAGAATTGTTGCGAAAATTGAGTTTAAAGGACAAGTATAACGGTTTGAATTCGGACCAGGTGTTCCTGTCGATGATGATCAATCCGGCGGTTTGGTACAATACCGAATTCATCGCTTTGGACAAAAAAGGAAAAAATGACAGTATCCGTAAAATCATCGGGGTGCCCGAAGGACAAAAATATGTCAAGGCGATCGATTTCTTCGACGCCCAGGGCAATTATAAGCTCGAGCCCTATCTAAGGGATGCCACGGCCACGAATAATCCCAACCAGTTTCAGCAAGACTTCAAGGATGCCAACATACGTCTAGGTCTTTTGAACATGGCTTTGGGCGGGGAAATAGTAAAGATTTTTCCCTTGCTCAACGATGAAAACAATAAATGGATCTCCGCAGTAGAATATCGGGGCGGTCAGTACCAAATTGCGGACTCCCTCTATGGCAATTTTGTAAAAAACGCGGTACCCTATTATTTGATGTCGCTTCAGCAGGCCCAGCAGACCGGGGACTATGGCGAAGCAGATAAATTGTTGAAGGCCTTCCAACAAAATCAAAAGAACCATGGGAGTGAGGTGCTGCCGTCCGAACAAAAAGTGAATACCGAGGTGATCTATAACAAGTTGAACATTTTCAACGGCATTTATAAATACTATGCACTATCCGGAATATTCATGTTTTTCGTCCTTGTTTTTCAGATTTTTCGCGACCGTGAAATCTGGAAGGTCGCCACTTATTTTTTGAAGGGCACCATCATCGTTTTGTTTCTTTGGCATACGGCCGGATTGGTTCTGCGCTGGTATATATCGGGACATGCGCCCTGGAGTGATGCCTATGAAAGTATCCTATATGTATCTTGGGCTACCATGGCCATGGGGCTTTCTTTGGGGCGAAAAAGCGATATGACCATCGCTGCCACCGCATTTGTGAGCGCAATGCTGCTTTGGATCGCCCATCAGAGTTGGGTAGATCCCTCTATCGGAAATCTGGTTCCGGTACTTGACAGTTATTGGTTGATGATTCATGTGGCCGTGATCGTCGGTAGCTATGGACCCTTGACCGTGGGGATGATATTAGGCTTGGTTTCTTTGATCCTTATGATTTTGACGAATAAAAAGAACAAGGTAAGGATGGAAATGAGCTTAAGGGAATTGACCATCATCAATGAAGTTACCTTAACGGTAGGATTGATCATGCTCACCATTGGCAATTTTCTGGGAGGCCAATGGGCAAATGAAAGCTGGGGCCGCTATTGGGGCTGGGACCCTAAAGAAACCTGGGCCTTGATCTCCATCATGGTGTATGCCTTTGTCATTCATACCAGACTGGTACCGGGTCTTAGGGGCAAATGGACGTTCAGTTTCTTGAGCGTAGTGGCATTCGGGAGTATCATGATGACCTATTTCGGTGTAAACTACTATCTGGTGGGCTTGCATAGTTATGGGCAAAGCGGTGCTGCCGCGATAACCCCCAATTATATTTGGTACATCGCCTTGGGGGTAATGTTATTGGGCGCCATCAGTTATTGGCGATACCGTGCCAACTATCTCAAATAACGTCATTTTGGCACTGGTGTGAATTCAACGCCCGCCATTGGCCCTTAAATCGGCCAGGCAGTCTCCATCCAAAGCAGGCACGGAACCTCCGCTAAGGGCATTCAATAATCCTTCACCGGTTTCCGCGGTCCAGTACATCAAACAGTTGTCGTCTGTACAGTGCCGTCCATTCTGTACGTCTTGATGTGGGTTCTGCATGGCGGAACCCGTATTGACCAGACCCAAAAGATGGCCAAATTCATGATTCAACACCACCGATTCCAGCGTTGTTGTACTCGGTCCTAATGGCTGTCCGCCAAAAGATTTAATGGTTTCTTCAAATATTACAAAGGAAGTATTGCGATAGGCGACCCCCAAGACCGATCCATTTTCGGTGTTCTCAGAGTACTCGCCGTCGATATAGAGCCCAAATACGGCGATTTCTCCATCTTTGTTGTACAGCGTGCGTATCTCATCTTCCAAATTGCGGATATCGGTTATCGAATAAACCGCTTGTTGGGGAGAGGCTATGGATTTCAATTGAATTTGAACGCCGTTGGGTTTGTTCAACCGGTCGTTTAAAAACGATTCGAAATTCTCGATAGCACCGGCATTTGGCCGTTGTCCCTCCACATAAAAAATCTCCAAGGAAACAGCTTGGAAAGCATTATCCGATAAGAGTTCGTTCGAGGATTCGCCGACCGATTTTCTGTTTGCGGATACATCGATGGTCACGGGGTTCCCATTGTCATCGATAACAGTCGTTTCATTACCGCTATCAGTGGAACAAGAAAAGATCATTGTCAGCGCAAATGCTGAAAAAATAATTTTAATTGGAGACATCAAAGTTGCGATTAAAGTGTTCGTATGTAACACGAACGGGGCATCTTCGAGTTTAGTATGAAAAGCAACGTTAATGTTGGCCAGCAATGCGTTTCCCTATCGCAATACAGCTGCGGTACTGAAAAGGGATCTTCTATTTTTTTGCATCTTTGTGGAACCCCTGATCTGGAATTATAGATACCATGGCAGTTCAGGGTTCCATGACTTGGGGGAAAAGACTATCATCGGTTTTATATACTGGAAAGCTTTATAAGGTAATTTAATTCCATTGCCATGACCGCTCAAAAAATCAATCCGCTTAAAAAAATTTGGGACGCGTCTATGGAGGCCCTTTCCGGAAAGGAAACCGATTTCACGGCCATAAGCATCCGCAGGGCGATTTTTTTGCTGGCCATTCCCATGATTTTGGAGATGATGATGGAATCGATCTTCGCTTTGGTCGATATCGCCTACGTTTCACAGGTAAGCGTCAATGCGGTGGCCACCATAGGCCTTACAGAGTCGGTAATCACCTTAGTCTATGCTTTCGCCATCGGGTTGAGTATGGCAGCCACGGCGGTTGTTGCGCGACGAATAGGGGAGAAAGATCTCAAAGCCGCAGGACAGGCCGCGGTCCAAGCCATTTTTCTCGGGGTGGCATTGGCTGTTTTTTTGGGATTCTTGGGTTTTTTGTTTGCAGAGGAAGTATTGCAATTAATGGGGGCTGAAAACGATTTGATCCTTGAAGGCAAAGGATACACCCGGTTGATGTTCGGCGGAAATATCACCATTGTATTGCTTTTTCTCATCAATGCGATTTTTAGGGGAGCCGGCGATGCATCGATGGCCATGTGGACTCTTGTACTTTCGAACGGACTCAATATAATCTTAGATCCAATCTTCATTTTTGGATGGGGCCCGGTACCTGAATATGGTGTGATGGGTGCCGCAATAGCCACCAATATCGGGAGGGGAACAGCAGTGATTTTTCAACTTTGCATCCTCTTTTTTGGCTGGAGTCGAATCAAAATAGGTTGGAACGACCTTGTAATCCGTTTAGGGGTGATGTGGAACCTTATCAAAGTTTCATCGGGTGGAATCGCCCAGTTCCTCATCGGCACTTCCAGTTGGGTTTTCCTGATGCGTTTGATGTCGGAGTTCGGGAGCGAGGCGCTTGCAGGCTATACCATCGCGATTCGCGTGATTCTGTTCACCTTAATGCCCTCATGGGGCATGAGCAATGCCGCCGCTACCTTGGTGGGCCAAAACCTGGGAGCCAACCAGCCTGAGCGGGCCGAAATTTCGGTTTGGAAAACGGGCAAATACAACGCATATTTCATGGTCACGGTATCCTTGGCATATCTGTTTTTTGCCAAAGAAATCATCACATGGTTCAATACAAACCCGTTGGTGATCGAGAATGGAAGTTTGTGCCTTCAAATATTGGCAGGCGGGTACATATTTTATGCCTATGGGATGGTATTGACCCAAGCCTTCAATGGGGCCGGGGACACAGGAACTCCTACCAAAATTAATTTGATCGCCTTCTGGCTATTTCAGCTGCCATTGGCTTATTTCGCTTCGATGACCCTGGGGCTGGGGCCGATCGGAATTTTTGTTGCGATAACCTTGGCGGAGGTACTTCTGGCCGGAATTTCCATTGCATGGTTCAAAAAAGGGAATTGGAAAAAAGTGATGGTATAGGCCTATTTTTGTAACTTAGACGCTTCTCAAAAAAATATAGGATGGACCAGCATAAAAAAGGATTGAATACAATTTGCACCCATGTAGGGGAGTTGGAAGATTTGGTATACAGAGGTGCGGTTTCCCCGCTCTATATGGGTACTTCCTATGCTTTCGAGGATGTGGATGTGAAAAGGTATCCACGTTATTTCAATACCCCCAACCAAGAAGCGCTTTGCATCAAGATCGCCGCACTGGAACATGCCGAGGCCGCGCTGATCTTTGGCAGTGGAATGGCGGCAGTTAGTACCGCCTTGTTGGCCTTTTTACAAGCTGGAGACCATATTGTATTGCAAAAAACGCTATATGGCGGCACCTATAATTTGGTGACAGAAGAATTTAACAAGTATGGCATATCCTATTCCTTTACCGATGGTTTGGGCGCTTCAGATTTTGAGGACAAAATACAAAAAAACACCAAGGTCATTTATATCGAGACCCCTTCAAACCCCTTGTTGACCATCACCGATTTAAAGGCCGTGGCCAAGGTGGCAAAAAAATATGGTCTGGTATCGATGATCGACAACACTTTTGCCAGTCCGGTGAACCAGAACCCCATCGATTTTGGTATTGATGTGGTCATCCATAGCGCTACCAAATATATGGGCGGGCATTCTGATATCTGCGCAGGTGCCGTGGCTTCGAGTGAAGTGAACATGAAACGCATTTTTAGTCTGGCCAAGAATTTTGGCGGAAGCCTCAGCGATTATACCGTATGGCTCCTGGAGCGCAGCATGAAGACCATGGGCATCCGGGTAAGGGCCCAAAATGAAAATGCGCAGCGGATGGCCGAATTTTTATACCGGCATAAGAATATCCATAAAGTCTATTATCCTGGATTGAAAAGCCATCCGGATCATGAACTGGCCAAATCACAAATGAAAGGTTTTGGCGGCATGCTGTCTTTTGAACTCGACAATTCCCTTGATGCCGCCCAATTTCAAAAACACCTCAAACTGATTAAATCAACGATGAGCTTGGCCGGTGTGGAGAGTACGGTACTTTCCCCTAGGAAGACCTCCCATTCCCTATTGACTCCAGAAGAACGTCAGAGACAGGGTATTGCTGATGGCCTGATCCGTTTTTCCGTGGGGATTGAGGAATCGGAAGACTTGATGGCCGACATTGAACAGGCTTTGGAGAAGATCCGTTCAAAAAAAGTGGCAGCAAGTCATTGACGCCCCAATACTAAAATGCGTAGTATTTGCGCAAGTAGCCAACAAATTAAGCGGATAGGGGTAACCAAAGCACCAAAAAGCAATTTGATCGTTAACCAACTTTTTTAGTAAAAATTCATAATGAAATTAGATATTTTAGTTTTTGGCGCCCATCCCGACGATGCGGAATTGGGTGCGGGCGCCACAATCGCCAAAGCGGTCGGCCAAGGCAAGAAAGTAGGTATTGTAGATTTGACAAGGGGAGAACTCGGTACCAGGGGAACCGCTGAAATTCGAGACCAAGAGGCAGAAAAAGCCGCAAAGATTCTGGGCGTCCTATGTCGTTCGAATTTGGAATTCGCGGATGGGTTCTTTACCAACGACAAAACCCACCAGCTCGAGGTGATCAAGATGATTCGAAAATACAAGCCTGAAATCGTGCTCTGCAACGCCGTGGAAGACCGGCACATCGACCATGCCAAGGGGAGTCAATTGGTGAGCGACTCCTGTTTTTTAAGCGGTTTGGTAAAAATAGACACAAAATTTGAAGGGGAGGATCAGTGGCAAGAGCCATGGCGCCCCAAACAGGTATACCATTTCATACAATGGAAAAACCTAAATCCTGATTTTGTGGTCGATGTAACTGGATATATTGAAACAAAGACCGCGGCCATCATGGCCTATCGATCACAGTTTTATGATCCAAAAAGTAAGGAGCCCGATACCCCGATCAGCAGCAAAAACTTCATCGACAGTGTCACCTATCGCGCCAGAGATTTGGGCCGTATCGTGGGGGTTGCTTATGCAGAGGGATTTACCACCGAAAGGGTGGTTGCGGTGGATAGTCTAGATCAATTGATCTGATTTAGCCTGCTTTCTGGTAACTGCTCTTCGCCTTGGGCACGGTAAAGTAGAAACAGCTTCCTTGTTGCGGGACGCTGTCGACCCAGATGGTACCATTGTTTTTCTCCACCATTTCCTTACATAAGGAAAGTCCAAGTCCGGTACCTTTTTCATTGTTGGTGCCATAGGTGGTAATATTGGTGTTATTTGAGAATATCTTATCTACCGTTTCCTTGGGCATGCCTATCCCCGTATCGCGCACCGCAATTTCCCAATGATCTGTCTTTTCCTGGGCTGCGACCGAAACCAGGCCATTCGCTTTGGTGAATTTAAGGGCATTGCTGATCAAGTTCCTGATCACGATATCGAGCTGATCGCCATCGACCCATGCCAAAGTATTGCTGGGTACATTGCTTACCAGTTTGATCGATTTTCCCTCTGCAATTTCAGACAATAGATTGAAATTATCCTCCACGATGTTTTCCACAGGGATAACCGCCGGTCTTGTTACAGATCCGTTCATCTGTGATTGTCCCCAGGTAAGGAGATTGTTCAATGTGAAAGAGATATGATCTATGTCGTGTCCCAGCTTTGGGATGAAATCGATAAATTCCTCTTTTCCCATTTCCCCATTTCTAAAAAGATCCAAAAGGCCCTGAAAGGCACCGATAGGTCCACGGAGGTCATGGGCGATGATTGAAAACAGCTTATCCTTGGTTTCATTGAGTGCGGTGAGCTCTAGCTCGTTCTCTTCCAAATCTTTTGTTTTGGCCTTTAATTCAGCATTGAGATTCTTTTGGATTTTTTCACTTCGATGTACCAAAAAGGTGACCGTGACAAAAATCAGTAAAATGGCGAGTGCCGCATTTACATAAGATCTTTGGGTAGCCAGCTGTTTTTCGTTCTCTATGATAAGGTTTGCTTTTTGTCGCTCATGTTCGACCTTTGTTTTTAAAAGCGTCAGACTCTTTTGATTTTCGCTTCTCGAAAGGGTATCCGAAAGATGTTGATAAATTTCGTGATAGGAAAGGGCAGTATCGTACTCTTTGTTCTTCTTGCTGATTTTGTAAAGTGTTTTTGCACACTTTTGCCGTCCTTCCAAAAAGTTGATACCGTTTGATATAGCAAAGGCTTTGAGCGCGTATCGCTTGGAAATGCTATCCTGTTCCAAGCCATAATAGGCTTCTGCCATCCCGTTCAACAAATCGATTTCGCCACGTTCGTCTTCCAATTGCTGATGCAGCAACTCGCTTTGATTGTACCAGAATAGGGCCCATTTGAATTTTTGCTGTTTGAGGTAAATCTTGCCCTTCACTTCATAAGCGTATGCAAGCCAATCGGTGATGCCCTCTTTTTCGAAGGTGGCGATACTGGTATTGATGTTGAACATGGCATACTCCAATTTGCCCATATCGGCATATAAAGAGGCCATATTGCTAAAGGTTTCTGCCGAATTGACCTCTTGGTTGATTTCTTCATTGATCCGTTTAACAATCTTATAATATTCCAAGGCCTGTTCATAGTCTTTTTGGGAAGCGTAAAGACTGGCAATATCTTCGTTCATGATAGAAAGCATCCTTTTATTACCGATTTTTTGTGCCAATTCTGCCCCTTCCAAATAGCCGTTCAAGGCATTTGCATAGTCCCCCATATACCCATATTCCCCGGAAAGATTATTGAGCACTCTTAGTACCTGGTTTTCATTGTTGATACTTTCGGCAATCTTCAATGATTCTTTGTAGTTTGAAATGGCTTTTTTGAATTCTCCTTTGTCCGAATAATAGTCGCCAAGGTTCAAGAGCGCGACACTTTCGCCCGATTTGTAAGAAGCTTTCCTACTGTGTTTCAAGGCCTGCTCCGAAACCAATAAGAGGCTGTCGGTGTTATAGTAACGTTGCGTTTTGGCAAGTTCATTCAACAAATCGATATACACGGTATCTTTCACATTAAGGCCTGCCCCGGCACGAAGTTTGTCGATCTTTGAAAGTACTTCTTGCTGTTCGCTTGATTGGCCGTGCAACAACACAGTGGCCATTAGAGTCAGCAACAGCAATCGCAATCGCAAAAGGGAAAAGGCCTCTGTTTGTAAGAAGTAAGCAAAAAAACGTGATTTGACCCCGGCCATTGTTCGGTTTTGGATTAAAGACTAAAAATACCCCTAGCCTTCGACGCAGTATAATAATTGTTGTGAAAGGGCAATTTTTGTGTGTTTAAACGCTATAATGATGTATTTGGTCGATTTTCGTACAATTTTGGAATGGCCATAAAGCTGCGTTTCACTTTTAAGACCACGACCGTGAAATGTACTTTTTGGGATTCAAAATAAGACCTTATTTATTTTGATAGATCATTCAAAAAAAATTATCTTTGGCACCCGTTAATATGGTGGTTGTAGCTCAGTTGGTTAGAGCGCTTGATTGTGGTTCAAGAGGTCGCCGGTTCGAGCCCGGTCTTCCACCCAATAACGAAAGCCCTGGCTTCTTCTCAGAAGTGCAGGGCTTTATTTTTTAAGAGTTTAAGTCTTGGATATTTTATTTGCTCGCTTTATCCACCAATACCCTGTCCTTTCTGTTTGCTATTTCCCATGCGGTGAGGAAAATAAGACGGGTTCTGTTTTGGAGTAAGTCATAGTTGATTTTGTCGGGGGTATCTCCCGGCCGATGATAGTCGTCATGGGTTCCGTTAAAATAGAATATGATCGGCACGTTGTTTTTGGCAAAATTGTAATGGTCGCTCCTATAGTAAAATCGGTTGGGGTCGTTGACGTCGTTATAGGCGTAATCGAGTTCCAAATGGGCATATTTGTCGTTCACTTCCTCCGATAGGCGATGCAGCTCAGAACTCAGTTTGTCGGATCCTATCAAGTAAACATAATTGCGTCCTCCCTTTCTTTTGGGATCTATTCTCCCGATCATATCGATGTTGAGGTTTGCGACGGTTTGTTCCAAGGGAAATAAAGGTTCGACATCGGTATAATACTGTGAACCCAACAAGCCCTTTTCTTCCCCGGTGACATGGAGGAAAACAATCGAGCGTTTGGGTCCATGGCCTTCTGCCTCGGCCGCTTTAAAGGCTTTGGCGATCTCCAGGAGGGCGACGGTTCCCGATCCATCATCATCCGCTCCATTGTTGATTTGTCCGTTCGCAGAGATGCCAATATGATCTAAGTGAGATGATATAACCACATATTCATTGGGTAGCTCGGTTCCCTTTATCACAGCCACCACGTTTTCGGAGTCGATATCCTGATTCTGGCTTTCGAAGGCCATTTCCATTTTAAAATCAATGGTTTTGGGACCAGCATTCGAATCGATTTCAGGATAGATCTCATTTGCCAGCTGGGTATCGACGTACACATTGAAAAATTGCTGATTTTGATTGACCTTGAGTTGCATCCTACCGCTGTCATTTTCATTCAACCAGTCGAAACGCGCCTTAAAACGGGAATAGTTCACCGGGTCGTAATAGATCAAGCCAGCGGCCCCTTTTTCAGCAGCGATATTGATGCGTTTTTCAAGGGATTCGGACATATTGCTCCAAACCGATTTCTCCATGCTGCCAGAAATAACATATTGCCCATTTTTTGCCAGTGGTTCGCCCAATTTTACCAAAATCACTTTGCCCTCTACATCCAAGCCGTCGTAATCGCTATATAACGGATCTTCAATACCATAACCCAAATACACAATTTGCCCAAAGGAGGCATTGATCGTTTCAAAGGTCAGGAAATCATCTCCCAAGGCATATTGTGTGCCGTTCAACAACATTTCCCCCTTGGGGATTTGACCAACTTCCAAGGGAACTTCCTGAAAATAATTCTGCCCGCCTTTGGCGGCCGGGATGCCCATTTTGATGTATTGTGATTTCAAATACTCGACCGCCTTTTTTTGCCCGGGCTGTCCCGTTTCCCTGCCTTCAAACTCATCGGAGGCATAGGTATAGAGCATTGCCTTCAAATTTTCTTCCTTTATGATTTCGGCATATTGCATGGCACTTACCGGAACCGCTGGATCCTGCGAAGGTTCCGATGTGATTTGCTGTGAAGAATGGCAGCTTAGGGACAAGCCTAAAAAAAGCGAAAAGATGATTTTCATCGGTGTGGGAATTGAATGTCAAGATTGGACAAAAATAGTAAAATCGAGAAGGATTAGTTCGGTTGTTATCATAGTTTTGTGAAAGTCGGGCCCACAGGTTTAGCTTCCCGCATTTATTTTAAAAGTGATTCTGAGTTTTTCAGTATCTTGTCGTTTATAAAAAATATCGATAAAATGAAACAGCTGTTCAATGCCTCCCGAATATTGATTCCTATTTTATCGTGTACCCTTTTTTTAGTGCATTGTAAATCGTCCGATGAAAAAAAAGCGGATGCCGACCAAACAGAACAGACATTACAAGCGAAGCCGAATATCGATTCAAAAGACTTTGAAAAGGTCATTGATGGAGATTCGGTGCATTTATATACTCTGACCAACAAAAATGGCATGTCCTTGACCATCACCAATTATGGGCAAAGGGTGGTCAGTCTCATGGTTCCCGATAGAAATGGAACGTTCGAAGATGTTGTTTTGGGGTATCGTACCCTTAAGGAATATACCGACAAGAAAAATTTCTATGGGGCCACGGTAGGCAGGTATGGCAATAGGATAGGGAATGCCAAATTCAGCATCGATGGTACGGAATATTCCTTGGCGGTCAACAATAACCAAAACCATCTACATGGTGGTATCAAAGGATTTGAAAGTGTGGTCTGGAAAGTCGACGAACACAGCGATCACCACATCATTTTCAGCAGAACATCCCCAGATATGGAGGAAGGCTACCCAGGCAATTTGTCGGTTAGGGTAAGTTATGATTTGACCGATGCGAATGAGCTGAAGATCAGTTATCAGGCAGAGACCGACAAACCAACAATGGTGAACCTAACCCACCATTCTTTTTTCAATCTCAAAGGGGAGGGAAACGGCAATGTGAACGATCATGTGGTTATGATCAACGCGGATGCCTATACCCCGGTTGACGAGGGATTGATCCCTACCGGAAAAATAGAGGCTGTTGCGGGCACCCCATTCGACTTTAGATCACCAAAAACGATTGGAAGGGATATTGCCATGGAAGATGATCAATTATTAAAAGGCAGGGGTTATGACCACAATTATGTGCTCAACAACGGCCCTAAAAACGAAGAAGGCTTGGTGTTGGCCGCAAAAGTCTTGGAACCTGCCAGTGGTCGAACCATGGAGGTCTATACGGATGAACCGGGGGTACAGTTCTATGGGGGCAACTTTATGGACGGATCTGAGCTTGGCAAGAGCGGCAAAGCCTATGTGAATAAAGGTGCCTTCTGTTTTGAAACCCAGCATTTTCCCGATTCTCCAAATAAGCCCGATTTTCCCAGTACCCTGCTGCGGCCCGGGATAAAATACACCTCAACCTGCGTGTATAAATTTGGCACGGAATAACTTATTGATCAAACTAAAACCAATACCATATGAAAATTGAATGGCAAGGCATTATGCCGGCAGTGACCACAAAATTTACTCCGGATGACCAACTCGACATGAAGTTGTTCGGCACCAATATTAAGGCACAACTCAATGCTGGGGTACATGGCATTATCTTGGGCGGTTCATTGGGTGAGGCAAGCACCTTGTTGGCCGATGAAAAAAATAGCCTGATCCGGGAAACACGAGGTTTGGTCGATGGTAAGGTCCCTGTGGTGATGACCATAGCCGAACAGGCCACCAAAATGGCCATTGCAGCGGCACAAAGTGCCGAAAAGCACGGAGCTGATGCGCTCATGGTATTGCCGCCCATGCGCTATAAATCGACCGATCTGGAAACCATCACCTATTTCAAGGAAGTGGCAAAAAATAGCAATCTGCCGATCATGATCTATAACAATCCCGTTGATTATAAAATTGAGGTGACCCCAGAGATGTTCGAACAGTTGTTGGAACATGACAATATTGAGGCGGTTAAGGAATCGACCCGTGATATCACCAATATTGGTAGGCTGCGCAATCGCTTCGGAAATCGCTTGAAGATATTATGCGGTGTCGATACGCTGGCCCTGGAGAGCTTATTGATCGGAGCCGATGGTTGGGTCGCCGGCTTGGTATGCGCCTTTCCTGCCGAAACCGTAGCCATCTATGAATTGGCCAAACAAGGCAGAACCGAAGAGGCCATTTCCCTATACCGATGGTTCCTGCCATTGTTGGAACTCGATATCAGTCCACAATTGGTGCAGAACATCAAATTGGCGGAAGTTGCAACTGGTATTGGATCCGAATTTGTAAGGCCGCCCAGACTTCCCTTATCGGGAGAAGAACGAAAAAGGGTGCAAGGCATTATCAACAAAGCGATGAAGTCACGGCCTTTAATACCGGATTTTAACTTACAGCAGATCGACTAGCACAACGCCCAAAAGAGATATGACCCATGGTAACAGGTAAAAATTATATTGGTTCTGAAGTAAAAGCTTCAGGAGACATCACGTATCGAACTTTCAATCCAATACTGAATATTGCGAATGAAACCGTCTTTACTGAGGCCTCGGCAGAGGAAGTGCATGAAGCAGTGACTTTGGCCACAGCTGCCTTTGACCGGTTCGCTGACCAGACCGGAAAGCAAAGGGCGGCCTTTCTCAATGCCATTGCCGAAGAAATACTGGCACTTGACGACCATTTGATCCAGATGTACTGTTCTGAAACCGGACTTCCGGAAGGCAGGGCCAAAGGGGAAAGGGGAAGAACCGTGGGGCAATTGCGTTCGTTTGCCGAATTGGTCGACGAAGGATCTTGGGTCGAGGCCACCATTGATAATGGAATACCCGACCGCGTTCCGGCACCCAAGCCCGATTTGAGAAAAATGATGTTTCCTTTGGGACCGGTGGTCGTTTTTGGTTCGAGCAATTTCCCTTTTGCCTATTCGACGGCAGGGGGCGATACTGCCGCCGCTTTGGCCGCCGGCTGTCCTGTGATCGTAAAAAGCCACCCAATGCATGCGGGAACGGGCGAGATGGTTGCCTCGGCAATCATCAAGGCGGCCAAACGCACCGAAATGCCCAACGGCGTTTTTTCAAACCTTAACAGCAGCGGTATAGCGGTAGGGGTTCAGTTGGTGAAACACCCACAGGTGAAAGCCGTTGGATTTACCGGTAGCATCAAAGGGGGAAGGGCCTTGTTCGACCTTGCCGCCCAAAGACCGGAACCTATTCCGGTTTTCGCAGAAATGGGCAGTATCAATCCCGTTGTGGCCCTGCCATCGGCATTGCTTCAGAACGGTGATGATTGGGCAAGGCAATATGCCTCTTCCATTACCCTGGGGGCAGGACAATTTTGCACCAATCCAGGCCTGATATTAGCGGTCAAAAGCACTTCGCTAGACAGCTTCATACGATCACTGGGTGCTGAAATGGAAAAATTGGAACCCAGTTGCATGCTGCATCCCAACATCCATGAAAACTATGAAAAAGGCAAGAGCGAACTCGCCAAACAAGGCGGCGTAACCGTGGCGGCGAACTATGAAGCAACCGTTCCAGCCAATTTTGCAAAGCAGAAAGTAGTGACGGTAAACGGCTCTAATTTTTTAAAGAACCCGACCCTGCATAAGGAAGTTTTTGGTCCGTTTTCCATCGTCGTGCGATGCAGCGACCTGAGCGAACTCATATCGATCGTGCAACAATTGGAAGGACAGTTGACAGGGACCATTTTGGGCAGTGCAGAGGAAGTAAAATCAAATTCAGAGCTTGTGACAGCCTTGCGGGGCAGGGTGGGCAGGATCATTTTCAATGGGGTGCCTACAGGGGTCGAAGTATGCCCGGCAATGCAGCATGGCGGACCTTATCCAGCCTCATCCGATAGCCGGTTCACTGCCGTAGGGATCCATTCCATCAAAAGATGGGTGCGTCCCGTTAGCTATCAGAATTGGCCAGATGCCCTGTTGCCAGATGCTTTAAAGAACGGGAACCCGTTGCAGATCCTAAGGCTGGTAAATAATTTGGAGACCAAAGCCACTTTATGAAAATGCGCTCAATAAGAAATCTTCAGCTTCATACGTTTTCCGTTTTGCTCTTTGTATTTTTCGCAGTTGATACGCTTGCCCAACAGGAAACGGCAACGGTCGAACTCCAAAAAATAATCGAAGATTATCAAGACCACAAGGGTTACGATCCAGCACAATATCCCTTGGGCCTTCACACCAAAGCGTACCATCAGGCGGAAGCCGACTATGCAATGACATTACAGGCACGCTTGAAAGAAATTGACACGGCGCGATTGCCGGAAACCGATAAAATATCTTGGGAACTGCTGAACTTTGTGCTGCAAGATCAAATAGACTATTTTGTTTGGGAACGATACCTGAACCCTTTGCTCTCCGATTCGGGTTTTCACAGCAGCCTGCCCTATATGGTACTCCCGCTGAACAATTATCTGCAGACCAAGGAATATTTGAACAAAATTAAGGCGATTCCAGACTATGTAGACCAACATTTCGTGAACCTGAGGGTGGGATTGACGAAAGGGGTTTCACAGCCGCGCATTATTTTTGATGGATATGAAAGCTCTTATAATGATCATATCGTCGGTCGATACGAAGACAGCTATTTTTATACGCCATTCAAAAACCTCCCTGAAAGCCTTACCGTTGATCAAAGGGATTCGGTATTGTCGGAGGCCAAAAAAGCGATTACCAGTATTGTCGTACCCCAATTTAAAAGGATAAAGGCCTTTTTTGAAAACGAATACTTGCCAAAAACGAGAACTTCTTTAGGGGTTTCCGAGACCCCTGAAGGAAAGGCCTACTACCAGAACAGGATTGATTTTTATACCACCAGTAAGCTGTATACAGCAGAATCCATTCATGAAATTGGCCTAGCAGAGGTGGCCCGCATAAAAGCCGAAATGGAACAGATCATCAAGGCACTCGATTTTAAGGGCAGCTTTGCCGAGTTTTTAAAATTTTTAAGGTCCGATGAACAGTTTTATGCCAAAACACCGACAGAATTGTTGATGATCGCTCGGGATATGGCTAAACGGGCAGATGCACAACTGCCCCGGTTTTTTAAAACCCTTCCCCGAAAACCCTATGGTGTGGCCCCGGTTCCGGACGCCATAGCTCCTAAATATACGGGGGGAAGATATGTCGGCACAGATAAAAACAGCACAGACCCTGGCTATTATTGGGTGAACACCTATGATCTTCCAAGCCGTACGTTGTATACCTTGCCAGCCCTTACCGTTCATGAGGCTGTACCCGGCCATCATTTGCAGGGTGCTTTGAACCAGGAATTGGGAGACAGTATTCCCCAATTCAGGAAAAACCTCTATTTATCGGCCTATGGCGAAGGTTGGGGCCTGTATTGTGAATTCCTTGCAGAGGACATGGGCATGTACACCACGCCTTATGAACATTTTGGGCAATTGACCTATGAAATGTGGCGTGCTTGCAGGTTGGTGGTCGATACCGGAATTCACGCTTTGGGATGGACACGTGAGGAGGTGGTCGATTTTATGGCTTCCAACACCGCCTTATCGATGCACGAGATCAATACCGAGACCGATCGCTATATTTCTTGGCCCGGGCAAGCCTTATCCTACAAAATCGGGGAATTGAAAATTCGGGAACTCAGAAAGAAAGCAGCAAACGAATTGGGCAGCAAATTCGATATCCGTGATTTCCATGAAGTGGTGTTGGGTCAAGGCACCGTTACCCTGTCGATTCTGGAAGACAGGATCAACTCGTACATCCAAAAAACTAAGAATGGGTCGTAATACTTTCGTTTGCATCGACGCACATACCTGTGGCAATCCGGTAAGGGTTGTGTGCAGTGGGGGTCCGACACTATCGGGCAATACCATGAGCGAGAAAAGACAGCATTTCCTTAGAGAATTCGATTGGATCCGAAAAGGGCTCATGTTCGAACCTCGTGGCCATGATATGATGAGCGGCAGTATTTTTTATCCCCCGAGCAATCCCATGAACGATTTCGGCATACTCTTTATTGAAACCAGTGGCTGTTTGCCCATGTGCGGCCATGGCACGATCGGCGCTATTACCATTGGTATCGAAGAGGGCCTGCTGCATCCCAAAACCCCCGGAAAGGTGCGTATGGAAACCCCGGCAGGCCTGGTAATGATCGAATACGAACAAACCGGCAAAAAAGTAGATTGGGTGAAGCTTACCAACGTTAAATCCTATCTCGCGGCAAGTGAATTGACCGTCCAAAGCAGTGTTTTGGGCACTTTGAGGTTTGACGTTGCCTATGGCGGTAATTTTTATGCCATTGTGGATACACAGCCTAACTTTACGGGGATACAAGACTACTCGGCCAGCGAGCTCATCCGTTTCAGCCAGGAGATCAGGGATAAGATCAATGAAAAATATCCCGATGAGTTCATCCATCCGGAAGACCCTACCATCAGGAACGTGAGCCATATCATGTGGACCGGCAAGACCATTTCTCCCCTGGCCACAGCCCGAAATGCAGTATTTTACGGGGATAAAGCTATCGATCGGTCTCCCTGTGGTACCGGTACCTCGGCGCGTATGGCACAATGGCATGCAAAAGGCAAGTTGAAGGTCGGTGACAATTTTGTTCATGAGAGCATCATCGGATCCCAGTTTATTGGTAAAATCGAAGCGGAAAATCCCTTGGCTGGAAGGCCGGCAATCATCCCGAGCATTCAGGGATGGGCCAAGGTTTATGGTTACAACACAATCATTATTGACGACGAAGACCCTTATGCTCATGGGTTTCAAGTAATATAATATGGGAAAGAAGATCATTATCATAGGCGGGGGAATCGTAGGATTGAGCAGTGCCTATTATTTGCAGAAGGAAGGCCATCAAGTTACGGTCATCGAGAAATCGGATATCACGGCGGGCGCCTCTTTCGTGAACGCAGGCTACATCACCCCAAGCCACATCATACCCTTGGCATCGCCGGGCATGATTGCCAAAGGACTTAAATGGATGTTCAATTCCGCGAGTCCGTTTTATATGAAACCCAGATGGGACATCGATTTTTTTAAGTGGGCTTGGTATTTTCATAGATCTTCCACCAAGGAAAAAGTGGAAAAGGCCATACCTGTGATCAAGGATATCAATATCCTGAGCCGTGAACTGTTCGCAAGTATCAAGCAATCAGGAGATCTGGGCGATTTTCAACTGGAACGAAGGGGCCTACTCATGCTCTATAAAACCGATGCCGCCTTTGAACATGAAATGGAGGTGGCCAGAAAAGCCAGCTTTTTGGGCCTTGAGGTAGCGGAACTCAATGCCTCTCAACTCGCAAAAATCGAACCCAACGTAAAGATCGATGCCAAAGGGGCCATACATTACGAATGTGACGGCCATACCACGCCTACCGAATTTATGCCCAAAATGTTGGCTTACCTCAAAAAAGTGGGGGTGGCGGTCAAGACAAATGAAGAAGTGTTGGATATGTCGTTTTCCGACAGGAAAATAAATTTGATAAAAACTTGCAAAGGCGATTATGCGGCAGACCAGGTGGTTCTGGCGGCAGGTTCATGGAGCGGGGCGCTTTCGAAGAAATTGAAAGTTGATTTACCGCTTCAGGCCGGCAAAGGCTATCGTATCAACGTGCAACGGCCTACAGGTATAGGTTTGCCTGCCATTTTAATGGAATCTAAAATGGCGGTCACGCCCATGCAGGGTTTTACGCGTTTTGCCGGCACCATGGAATTTTCAGGTATCAACAACATCGTCAGGAAAGAACGGGTATTGGCCATTGCCAAAGGGGCCCATAATTTTTATCCCGAACTTGAAATCAATCCTGAGGAAATCGCCGATGCGAAAACCGGCTTGAGGCCCGTCTCGCCCGATGGATTGCCCTATATCGGCAAATCAAAACGGTTCGATAACCTCACCTTTGCGACCGGCCATGCCATGATGGGATGGAGCTTGGGCCCCGCCACCGGAAAATTGGTTTCTGAAATCATCGACGGCAGAACGCCATCGATGGATATCACCGCATTCGATCCCGACCGTAGGTTTTAGAAATTAACAAGACGAATCCCCTACGATTTTCCATTCCCCGTCGATGCGTTTAAAAATGATCATAAAGGTACCGTTGGCATCGCCGACTTCGCGACTGAGAAAGTATTCGCCCATGACCCAATAGGCATCTGCGTCGATTTTGGAAATATTGGCGATTTTGAAATTCAGTGTACCCGTCTCCGCTGGGGAGGGATAACCCTTTTTATAATTATCAAGGGTGGTCTGCCAACCTTGGGTAATCTTCCCCCTACTGAAATAAGTCAAGGAATCCGATTTCCAATAGCCCTGCATAAATCCTTCCAGATCATGGTTCGACCAGGCTTTTTGCTGTTGTTCCAAAATCGTACGAATCGCAAGGACATCCTCTTTTTCGGAACTTTGATGGGTACAGGATGAAAGTGTAATGATGAAAAGGACTGCCAGCATGTTTTTCATAGGGATAAATTTAAACGAAAGGTAAAAAAAACCTTCAACAGTTGGGCCATCAAAGATATATGCTGGAGGGAATTCAAAATTTTGTGTCCCACCTTTTTGAGCACCACCTGCACAAAACCATTTTTTTCCAGGGCAGTGGAAATGAGCGAATTGTTTGTTATCTTGTTTAGCCATCCATCTGAAATAAAAGGTTAACCGAGGATACTATGAAAAGCCACCTGCACCACCTTATCCACAAAAATAAAATTGAAGAGCAGCAGCATGCCGAAATTCGGCAAGCCGAAATCGATCATCCAAAGACGCCTGCCAATAGGAGGGATTTTCTAAAAAAAACGGCCCTGGGAGGCATGGCTTTGACCGGTTTAATGGGTTATTCGTTGGAAGACAACCTATCTCAGGCCACCAGTAAGGTGAACCGGAATTCCGCACCCTCCGAATTGAAAATTACCGATATGCGGTATGTGTTGACCAAGGTTATGGGCGGTACCGCAATCATTCGAATCGATACCAATCAGGGGATTTACGGACTTGGTGAAGTGCGGGATGCTGCCGATGTGCGCTATGCCCTCTTCTTAAAAAGTCGGATCTTGGGCCAAAACCCCTGCAATGTCGAAAAAATATTCAAAAGCATACGGCAATTTGGGGGAATCTCCCGCCAGGCAGGCGGCGTTTGCGCCGTTGAGATGGCCCTCTGGGACCTTTGTGGCAAGGCCTACAACGTTCCCGCATGGCAACTGCTCGGCGGCAGATACCGCGATATGATCAGAATGTATGCCGATACCCCAGAGGCAGATACCCCCGAAGAGCAAAAAAGGCTGATCGAATTTCGTGTCAAGGAACAAGGCTATACCTGGCTAAAAATGGACGTCTCGATAGCCGAACTCAAGGGGAAACCGGATACGGTGGTCAATGGGAAGTTTTGGGAAGACAGAAACGGTAATCTCTCGCAATGGGGCGATCAACGCAATTTTATGTCCTATGGGAACACCATGCACCCTTTTACCCAGGTACAGATTACTGAGAAGGGTTTGGAGGAATTGGCGCAGATCGTTGAGAATGTGCGCAATATGGTGGGATATGAAATTCCTTTGTCGACAGACCATTACGGCCATTTCGACTTGAACAATTGTATCAGATTGGCAAAATCGCTCGAGAAATATCGGTTGGCCTGGTTTGAGGATATGGTTCCGTGGCAGTATACCGAACAATGGAAAACCATCACCAACGCAATCGAAACCCCGACGACGACCGGAGAGGATATTTACCTTCTTAAAGATTTCAAACCGCTGATCCATGAACGGGCGGTCGACATCATCCATCCCGATTTGGCTTCTTCCGGCGGACTTCTGGAAACGAAACGGATAGGGGATTATGCGGAAGAATTTGGTATCGCCATGGCAATGCACCAAGCGGGCACCCCGGTCTCGTTCATGGCCAGTGTTCATTGTGCGGCGGCCACGCAGAATTTCCTGGCGCTCGAGCACCATTCGGTTGATTTGCCATGGTGGGAAGACCTGGTAAAAACGGTTGGCGGCTTCAAGATGATCGATAAGGGCTTTGCCACCGTACCGCTCATGGCACCGGGATTGGGCATAGAATTGAATGAAGAGGTCTTGAAACAACATCTCGACCCAAGGGACAAGAGTTATTTTGCGCCAACGAAGGAATGGGACGAATTGCGGTCGCACGACCGGGTGTTCAGCTAGGTAGGAAAGATTTTCACGGGCCTTCATGAAAAAGTCGGACCAATATCAGGGATTATTGCCCGGAACGGGCAATGGGAGAATAAAAGTATATTTGTTACAGCGCCGTTTAAAACTGTTTTTACCAACACCTTAATCACTACCGTTATGCCTAAAAAAATACTCTTTTGCCTGTTCGGGATACTTTGTTGTTTTATGCCTCGTGCGCAGGGCGTCGCAGCATCTGCCGAATATATTAAAGAATTGACTGCGAACTGGCAAGGCGAACGTTTTGCGGATGGCAGGCCCATGGTTTCCGATGCCATTTTGAAACGATTGAAGAAGATTCAGATCGAAGAGGCTTGGGGATTTTTAAGAAGCAAGGGCTATCACAACCAGTATGAAGGCGGATGGCAAATCGTACATCCCGATAGCATCATGACGGGCCGTGTCGTTACCGCCCAATACATGCCCTTGAGGCCCGATTTTCAAGGATTGGTGAAGCTCAAGGGGGGCAAGGAAAATCGTGATACCATAGGGGGAAGCAATTCTTGGCCCATAGAAATCCTTAAACCGGGCGATGTTTACGTAGCGGATGGCTATGGCCGGATTATCGACGGCACTTTGATCGGTTCCAATTTGGGGAATGCCATTTATGCCAATTCCAAAAACGGCGTCATCTTCGATGGGGGGGTGAGAGACCTAGCAGGCCTGCTCGATATAAAAGGTTTCAACGGCTGGTTCCGTGGCGAAGACCCTTCGTACCTTCAGGAAGAAATGTTGACCAGTATCAATACGCCCATTCGTATCGGCAGGGCAACGGTGCTCCCCGGCGACGTGGTTTTGGCCAATCGTCACGGAACGATTTTTATACCCGCATATCTAGTCGATCCAGTTGGTACTGTCTTCCGAAGTGGTCGCACTTCGCGATATCTTCGGTTTTCAAAGGCTCAGGGAAAAAAAATATACCCCGGGACAAATCGATACCAGATGGACCGATGCCATCAAGGCCGACTTCCGGGAATGGATCAACAAATACCCCGATAGCAAGCTGCCCATGGCCAGGAAAGAACTCGAAGACTATTTGAACAGCAACAAAGAATAATGAACGACCTAAAACCACCCCTGATGAAAAACAAACAATTGTTATGTCTATTGCTTTCCATTGGTTTTTTACAGCTGGTCTCTGCCCAGAAAGGGGTTTCTGAAAGTGACCAAGTGGCCGCAACGGTAACCGAGCTGTATACTGCAATGGTGGACCGAAACGGCCAAACCTTGCAAAAATTGACCGCGGATGAGTTGACTTATGGCCATTCAAGCGGTATAACGGAAGATAAGGCAGCGTTCATCAAGGAAATCGTTGATGGGCCTTATGATTATCTGACCATAACCACCGAAGAACAGACCATTACCATTGCTGGAAAAAATGCGGTGGTAAGACACCGATTCAATGTGCAGGCCACCAATGATGGTGCTCCTGCTTCCCTCACCTTAGGGGTGTTGATGGTGTTCCAGAAGCAGGGCAAAGCCTGGAAACTGTTGGCCAGGCAGGGGTATAAGCTGTGAACGGTCGCTTCCGGATAAGGGCGCCACATTTTGCCGATTTTTGAACTAATCCAATGCCGTTTTGAAAAAAATAAATATCTATTTCCTTGCCTTGGTCTTTGCGGCCGTATTGCTGCTCTTTATCCTATTTTTGATCATCGGCGGCAATCTATCTAAGGCAGGTTTGCCCATTTTGGGCTTTTTTGCTGCCGTGGCTTTTGGGTTCAGTGGTTACCGACCACTACGGGGTTTGGTTTTCACGATCATGATCTTTGCGGGCGTTGCCCTGTCGTTATATTATCCGAACCTGCTTCTGGAGGTCGGGGGATACCAACTTGCGGGACTGATCATTCCTTTTATCCAAATCATCATGTTTGGGATGGGTACGACCATGAGCATCAAGGATTTCGCCCTGGTTTTTAAAACCCCTAAGGGAGTGATGATCGGGGTGTGCGCCCAGTTGACCATTATGCCCATCATTGGTTTTATTTTGGCCAAAATGAGCCATTTTCCTCCCGGAAATTGCCGCTGGAATCGTGCTGATCGGTTGTTCCCCCAGCGGTGTTGCATCAAATGTCATGGCATATCTGGCCAATGCAAATATTGCCCTTTCAATCACCATTACCTCCATATCGACCATATTGGCGCCATTTATCACACCGCTTCTGATGAAACTTTTGGCTGGGGAATTTATCGAAATTGAAGTCCTTGCCATGATGTGGAGCATTGTTAAAATGATATTGATACCCATAGGAGCAGGGTTGCTATTTAACCATCTCCGAGGCAACGGGGCCAAGTGGCTCGACAGGGCCATGCCTATGGTTTCGATGCTGGCCATAGGGGTGATTATCGCGATCATCACGGCCGCTGGAAGGGACAGTCTCCTTGAGATCGGGGGTATCTTGATGTTGTTGGTTTTGGTCCATAATTTATTTGGTTACACCATCGGATATTGGTTTGCTCGACTTTTCAAGATGTCTGAACGCGATTCCCGTACCATTGCGATCGAAGTGGGCATGCAAAATGGCGGCTTGGCTTCCGGAATAGCGAATTCGATTGGAAAAATTGCCACCATGGGTCTGGCCCCAGCGGTATTTGGGCCGCTTATGAACATTACGGGATCTATTCTTGCTTCCTATTGGCACGAAAGGCCCGTAAAAGAGGAGGCTGGGCCACAAATTGATGGTGAAATGACCATCAATTGAACATAAAAAACTATTTTAGGGTATGTTTTGTTCACCTGCCCTAAAGAGGGCAAATCAAATGAAAATAAATATCGGCTTTACATGAAAAGAGTAGTCACTTTTGGGGAAATTATGTTGCGTTTGTCGCCCCCTGGATTTTTAAGGTTTTCCCAAACCGAGAGTTTTGATGTGGTATACGGGGGAGGGGAATCGAATGTAGCCGTATCCCTCGCCAATTATGGTGTCCCCGTTGATTTTGTGACCCGTTTGCCCAAAAACGACCTTGGGGAATGTGCGATGATGGAAATGCGGAAGCGGGGCGTAGGAACCGATAAAATTATTTATGGAGGCCAACGTCTGGGCATTTACTTTCTTGAAACCGGTGCGGTAAGCCGTGGTAGCAAGGTCGTTTATGACCGTTCGCATTCGGCGATGGCCGAAATCAAACCTGGGATGATCGACTGGTCGAAGGTATTCTCGGGCGTCGGATGGTTTCATTGGACAGGGATCACACCCGCCATTTCACAGGGAGCCGCAGATGTTTGTCTTGAAGCGGTAAAGGCCGCAAAAAAAATGGGTTTGACGGTTTCGACCGATCTTAATTACCGCGCCAAATTATGGCAATATGGAGTTGCCCCGGAAAAGATCATGACCGAACTCACTTCATATTGCGATATCATTCTGGGGAATGAGGAAGACGCGGAAAAGCATTTTCACATCAAACCCGAAGGATTGGATATCACTACCCAAGGCGAATTGGTAAAAGCGGAGGCGTTCCTATCTGTTTGCCAGCAAATGATGAAAAAATTCCCGAACGCCAAGAAGGTGATCATCACCTTGAGAGGTTCTATTTCGGCATCCCATAATAGCTGGGCCGGGGTGTTGTACAACGGCAAAAAAATGTACCAATCGCCTGAATACCAGATTACCGATATCGTTGATAGGGTAGGTGGGGGTGATGCCTTTATGGGTGGCCTGATCTATGGGTTGCTGCAATGGCCTGAGGAAGATCAAACCGCCCTTGATTTTGCGGTTGCTGCCTCTTGTCTCAAACATACCATTAAAGGGGATGCCAATTTGGTTTCCGTTGACGAAGTGGAAAAATTGATGGGCGGTGATGCGTCCGGACGGGTTTCCCGATAAATGATTGCAAAAGACCTTGGTGCTGCATATTTATAAACATTTCTTTATCAATAATTAAATTCTAAAATAGAATGGCCCAATTTTCAAGAATCGAAGTGGCAATGGCAATGCGGGAATCCGGAATGGTGCCACTTTTTTATCATCCCGATGTCGAATTGGGCAAAAAAGTCTTGAAAGCCTGCTTCGATGGCGGGGCAAGGTTAATGGAGTTTACCGCCAGGGGCGATTTCGCCTTTGAGGTGTTTTCGGAACTCAATAAATATGCGCTGAAAACGCTTCCGGGAATGATGATGGGGGTAGGCTCTGTTACCGACGGGGGGGCCGCTTCCATGTTTCTTCAGATGGGTGCGAATTTTATCGTCACTCCCTCTTTGAGGGAAGATATCGCCATTGTTTGCAATCGCCGTAAGGTATTATGGTCGGCGGGATGTGGATCGTTGACCGAGATCAACAGGGCCGAGGAATTGGGCTGTGAAATCGTAAAATTGTTTCCAGGGGATACCTATGGCCCCGCTTTTGTAAAGGCGATACGGGGTCCTCAACCGTGGACCAGCATTATGCCCACCGGGGGCGTGAGCACCGATGAGGCAAACCTTAAGGCTTGGTTCGATGCGGGGGTGATTTGTGTGGGCATGGGTTCGCAATTGATCAGCAAGGAAATACTCTCCCAAAAAGATTTTGGTGCCCTTGAACACCGAGTGGCAAGCGGCTTGGCGACCATCCGAAAGTTGCGACCCTAAGCAGGGTTATCCGCCATACCTTGGTTGATCCCAAATTCCAGTCCCCTAAGCTCCGCAAGTCCTCTCAACCTGCCTATGGCAGAGTATCCCGGATTTGTCTTTTTATGAAGGTCATCCAACATTTGGTGGCCGTGATCGGGCCTCATGGGAATCTCAAAATCGGTTCGCCCCAGCTGCTTTCTCCGCTTCGATTCAATCAGTATTTTTTTGACCAGCGCATACATCGGAACATCCCCTTCTAAATGGTTGGCTTCAAAGAAATTTCCCTTGCCATCGCGCTGCGTACTTCTCAAATGTAGGAAGTGCACCCTTTCGGCAAACCGATCGAACATTTGCAGCAGATCATTGTCTGGCCGAACTCCCAAAGAACCCGTGCAAAATGTAATGCCATTGTGATTGGATTTCACCTGTTCAAAAATATAGGCATAATCGGCTTCCGTTCCCATGATCCTGGGCAACCCCAAAATTGAAAAGGGAGGATCGTCGGGATGGATGCACAACAGTACCCCGTTTTTTTCGGCCACGGGCACCACCTCCTTCAAGAAATAGACCAAATGGTTTCGCATTTGCTCTTCCCCGATGCCTTCATAGGTATTCAATATCGCTTGGAACTTGCTTAAATCATAACCTTTTTCAGGAACGGGATAGCCTTCGGAAGAACCCGGCAGACCTGCGATAATGGTTTTGACCAGCTCCCATTGATCGGTATCCGATAATCTTTCAAAATAGACCTTGGCCCTTGAAATTTGGGCCTTGTCATAATTTTTTTCCGCATTCGGCCGGTTCAGGATAAAAAGATCGAATGCCGCAAGAGCGTCCATTTCAAAGGCCAACGCCTTTGATCCATCCGCTACAACGAAGTTCAAACTGGTACGCGTCCAATCCAAAACGGGCATAAAATTGTAGCATACGACTTTGATACCGCATTGTGCCAGGTTGGCCAAGCTTATCTTGTAATTTTTGATATGGGTTTGAAAAGCCCCTTTTTGTGTTTTAATGCTTTCATGGATGGGCAGCGACTCCACAACGCTCCATCGAAGCCCTTGGTCTTCGATCCGTTTTTTTCGTTCGGCAATCTCGTTGATGGGCCAAATTTCCCCATTGGGTATATGGTGCAGGGCGGTAACGATTCCCGTTGCCCCGGCCTGTTTGATATCCTTTAGACTTACCGGATCAGTGGGGCCGTACCAGCGCCAGGTTTGTTCCATTCCCATAATGAAATATTTATAATCTGTTACACGCCACTGAAGGCGCTAAAGCCGCCATCGACGGGCAAAACGATTCCTGTTACGAATGTTGCGGCATCGCTACACAGAAAATGAATGGCCCCATTGAGTTCTTCGGCTTCTCCAAATCGCCCCATAGGGGTGTTTCTTATAATGGTCTGGCCCCGATCGGTATATGAACCGTCGGGATTGCTCAATAGCGCCTTGTTTTGTTTGCCAATAAAAAAACCAGGAGCAATGGCATTGACCCGTATATGACCACCGAATTTTGTGGCCATTTCCACAGCCATCCACCGGGTGAAATTTTCCATGGCCGCCTTGGAGGCGGAGTAACCAGCTACTCTGGTAATGGCACGGTCAACAGCCATGGAGGAGTAGTTGATAATTACACCCGACTGTTGTTCTGCCATGGTTTTGCCAAAAATAAGAGAAGGGAGCACGGTACCGTTTAAATTAAGATCCACCACCTTTTTAAAATCATCCATGGAAAGATCGAAAATGGTTTTATCCGGAGCAATGGTTGCTCCCGGAAGGTTACCACCGGCGATATTCAATAGAATATCAATGCGACCAAAATCCCGTATTATGGCATCTTTTACCGTAAGTAGGGAGGTTTCGGAAAGAATATCGGTCGAGTAGGACTCCGCTCGACCTCCAAGATTCGAGATTTCCTTTAAAAGCGGAGCAACGGCATCTTCGTTCCGGGAAAGCAAGGCCAATGCGACCCCGGCTTTCGCCAAACTTTTGGCAACACTGCCGGCGAGCGCACCGCTTGCACCTGTAATGACGGCTACTTTGTTATTAAGCCCGAACATACGTTTTTTGGGTTTTATGAACGTCCAAGATAAAACAATATCGCAATAATATATAATCACGTTGCAAGAGGTTAATGTTGTGCTCAAAAAAACCCTTACATTTATAAAAACAGTAAAAATATTTTGCAGGATGCAAATTTATAAATACGAAAAAGGGGCCATCATTTGTAAAGAAAACAAATACTACATGAAGGCAGTCAAGGATTGGGACGCCTTTATCAACCGAAAAAACCTGTATGAAGCCCTATTACACGATCTTGATAGCGCAACGGTGCTCCAAGATGATGTTTTGCCAAAGATTGAGCTGGCCCCAATTGGATCTCAGGAAATATGGGCGTCTGGGGTAACCTATATGCGCAGTAAGCAGGCCAGGATGGAGGAATCCAAAAAAGCGGGGGGCGGCAGTTTCTATGATAAGGTCTACGATGCCGAACGCCCGGAACTTTTTTTCAAGGCCACCCCACATAGAACGGTCGGAAATGGGGGTACGGTCCGTATCAGGAGGGATTCTCAATGGAACGTTCCTGAACCGGAACTCACACTGTTTGTGTGTTCGAAAGGGACGATAGAGGGTTATACCATCGGCAATGATATGAGTTCGAGAAGTATTGAAGGTGAAAATCCGCTGTACCTGCCCCAAGCCAAGACCTATGAGGGTTGTGCTGCCCTTGGGCCATGCATTTATGTGCCGCAGAGGCCTATCGCACCGAACACTAAGATCAAGCTGGTCATCAATCGGCATGGAAAGGCGGTTTTCACGGGCGAAATCGGTATTGATCAAATGAAAAGAAAACACACCGAATTGGTTGCATTTTTGTTCAGGGAGTGCGATTTTCCCAAGGGCTGTTTTCTGATGACCGGTACCGGGATTGTGCCACCTGATGATTTCAGCCTGGCGTTGGGCGATGAGGTGCGAATCAGCATAGATCATATTGGTACCTTGGTGAATGTGGTAGGTTAAAAAAAATATAGAGGCCCTCAAAACAGTATATCGAATGCCGAAATATATCTTCGTTCTTCTTTTGTTGTGGTTCCCGCTGAAAGACGGGCATCGGGAAACCTCGCCACCCAATATCGTGTTCATTTTTGCAGATGACATGACCTATACCGCCATCAGCGCCTTGGGCCATGCAGAAATCTACACCCCGAACCTCGACCGATTGGTACAAGGGGGTACCACCTTTACACATGCCTTCAACATGGGCGGATGGAACGGGGCGATCTGTGTGGCTTCAAGGGCCATGATCATTTCCGGAAGGAGTATATGGGAAGCCAACCAATTTCGCAAGGGATGGATCACGGGGGCAGATACCGACAAAAGCTGGGGCAAGTTGATGGAATCTGCCGGTTATGCTACGTTTATGACGGGGAAGTGGCATATAGATGCCAAGGCAGCCTCCATATTTCAAAATACCGTCCATGTACGACCGGGAATGCCTGGAGATGCGTGGAACGGCAATCCCGGGATGGAACGGAAAATAATGGAGGCCTCCTCCAAAAATATCCCCATGAAAGATATCATGCCCTTGGGATACAACCGGCCATTGAATGAAAACGATACCCTATGGTCTGCTTCCGACACCTCCATGGGCGGATATTGGGAAGGGGGGAAGCACTGGAGTGAGGTGCTCAAGGAAGATGCCCTTGGTTTTCTTGAACAATCAACCGAAAAGGAAAAGCCTTTTTTTATGTACCTCGCCTTCAATGCCCCGCATGACCCCAGACAGGCACCTAAGGAATATCTTGACCAATATCCCCTTGACCGAATACCCCTTCCGAAAAGCTGGCTGCCGGAATACCCTTTTAAGGATAGCATAGGAAATGGCCCGGATTTAAGGGACGAAGCCTTGGCGCCTTTTCCGCGTACGGCATATGCCATCAAAAAACATACACAGGAATATTATGCCTTGATCAGCCACATGGATCAGCAAATAGGCGAAATTCTCAATAAATTGGAAGCCAATGACGGATTGAAAAACACTTTTGTGATCTTTACTGCAGATCACGGACTTGCCATGGGCCGTCACGGATTGATGGGGAAACAATCACTATTCGACCACAGTATTAGGGTACCCTTCATGATTATGGGTCCTGGCATCCCTGGGGGAAACGAAATAGAGGAACCCATTTATCTTCAAGACGCCATGGCGACCAGTCTGGAACTGGCGGGAATAAAAAAACCCGATTATGTATTTTTCAACAGCCTGATCGATTTGGCGAAAGGGAAACGACTGAAAAGTCATTACACGGCGATATATGGCGCCTATACCGATACCCAGAGAATGATCCGAAAAAATGGATTTAAGTTGATTGCATATCCTAAATTGAAGAAATTATTGCTATTTGATCTAAAGAAGGACCCAGAAGAGCAAAATGATTTGGCTTCCCGTTCGGCCTACCAGATGAAGGTCGATTCCCTGTTGAATGATTTATTGAAGTTACAGCAACAGTTCAAAGATACCGTTGACATCGCAAGCATCCGTCCAATTAAATGAAGGCCTAACAGAAAAGAACATGAAAAAACAATCGAACATACCAGTGAAGTCGTCCCATTCAAAGCCCTTGCTTAGCCGAAGATCGTTTATTGCCAAATCGGTTCTTACGGCAGGCGCCATCAGCATCATCCCCCGGCACGTCATGGGGAAGGGGTATATTGCTCCCAGTGATAAAATCAACCTGGGCTTTATCGGTCTGGGAAGGCAAAACAGTGGTTTGGCCAATCGGTTCGTATCGAGTACTGCGGCCCAGATCGTGGCCGGAAGTGATGTATGGACCACAAAAATGGATTGGTTCAAAAATCATGTGCAGGGGCTGTATGCCGAAAAGCGAAAGACAGAAACGTTCAACGGAGTAGACATGTATGGTGACTATAAAGAACTGCTTGCCAATACCGACATAGATGCCGTGGTGATTGCAGCCCCAGACCATTGGCACGCCATCATGGCGATTGACGCCCTCAATAGTGGAAAGGATGTGTATCTCGAGAAACCCCTGACGCATAGGATTGCCGAGGGCGTCGATTTGGTGAATACCGTTCGGCGAACCGGAAAAATATTGCAAACGGGAAGCATGCAAAGGTCTTGGGAAAATTTCAGAAGGGCCTGTGAATTGGTCAGAAATGGCTACTTGGGCGAAATCACCAAGATATTGGTTAATGTGGGTGATCCGGCAATCGATTATAATCTTTCGGCAGAAGCCTTGCCCAAAGAAATCGATTGGAACCATTGGTGCGGTCCTGCACCCTTGTTGGCCTATAACCATCGGTTGGCTCCCTCGAGCAATGATATCGATTTTTGGCCCGATTGGAGAAAATTCAAGGAAACGGGAGGCGGAATCCTATGTGATTGGGGCGCCCATATGTTCGATATTGTGCAATGGGCACTTGATATGGACCGTTCCGGCCCGGTGCGATATATTCCACCAACCGACAGGAATGCGGTACGAGGCCTTAGAATGTTTTATGAAAACGGGATAGAAATGGTTCATGAAGATTTCGATAGAGGATGGGGCGTTAGATTTATGGGTACGGAAGGCACTATGGATATCAGCAGAAGTTATTTGGAAACGACCCCTGCGAGCATTCTGACTGTGACCCTAAAGGATTCCGATACCCGGCTGTACCATTCCAATGATAACCACTACCAAGATTGGCTCGATGCCATAAAAAATGGAACCGACCCGATTTGTGATGTGGAAACCGGACATCGGTCCGCTACCATTTGTAATATTGCCAATATTGCCTATCAATTGGGCCGTAACTTGGAATGGGATCCCATGGAGGAACATTTTAAGGGAGATGCACAGGCCAATGCGCTGCGCAAACGTGAAAATAGAAACTATTGATCCCAAAGGGTTTCGATACTTTATCCTTGGTATTCGTTATTCTTTGTTATTGAGCCTTAGTACCAGCTTTCCATAATAGGCAACGACCAAAAAACAAATCAAGGTGAGGAAAAATGAAAAACGTATTTCAGAAACCCCTAAAAACTCAACGTCGGAATAGCCTGCACCCCCAAAATCGAGGATAAAGCCTTGCAATGGAGGCATTGCGGCCCCACCCACAATCGCCATGACCAAAAATGCCGCACCAAATTTGGCATCCTCCCCCTGACCTCGTAAGGAGATGCCGTAAATGGTCGGAAACATGATCGACATAAAAAAGGAAGTGGCGATCAGGGAATAAATGCCCAACATTCCCGGCAGGAATATCGCTCCCAAAATAGTGATCATCCCCCCGAAAGAGAAGACCATCAATAATTTTCCCGCATCGATGCGCCGCAGCATGGCGGTGCCGACCGTTCTTCCCGTCAAGAATACAATATAGCCGGCCAAGCCATACCACACGGCAGACTGACTGTCAATGCCAAGGGTTTCCGCATATTGGTACACGTAGGTCCAGCACATGATCTGCGCCCCTACATAAAACATCTGGGCGACCACGCCCATCACAAATTTGGGCTGGGCCCACAATCGTTTCACCGATGCGAAGAAATTCACCTTCGCTTCCTGGTCTTTGTTCTGTGGCATCTTCACGATACTGACCAATACAAAAAATAAGATGAGCGATAAGCCGAGTATCACGTAGGGATTTCGAATCACGGACAGGTCGGAAGTTCGAATCGCAGCTTTTGCCGTTTCCGAAATGGTATCATAAATAGGGATGCCCTCGGCAGTGGTATCGTCAGACTGTAAAGCGCCCAGAACGAACTGCTGCGCCACCAGCAATCCCATGATAGATCCCACCGGATTGAACATTTGGGCAAAATTAAGACGCTGCGTCGCGGTTTCTTCCGAACCCATCGACAGTATATAAGGGTTTGCAGTAGTCTCCAAAAATGCAAGTCCAAACGTTAGGATATACAAGGCCGCCAGAAAAAATCCGAAACTTTCGTTGGCCGCGGCGGGATAAAACAAGAGTGCCCCGGAGGCATATAGGGCAAGACCGAGCAATACCCCTTTTTTGTAAGAGTATCGATTCACGAACAAGGCTGCCGGGATGGCCATGGTGAAATAGCCCCCATAGAAGGCAGCCTGTACCAGGGAGGCTTTCACATTCGAAAGTTCCAATACCTTTTGAAACGCTTTTACCATGGGGTTGGTAATGTCGTTTGCAAAACCCCAGAGGGCGAATAAGGAGGTGATCAGGATAAAGGGCAGCAGTATGGTCTTCGAGACTACCGGGGTTTTTTGAATGGCTTTCATTTTTGGTGGGTGGTTTGGTCTATGGGTTGGTATCGTTTAACAAGGCCCGATCGAGATGTACATAGCCGCCATCGACAAAAATAAACTGTCCGGTAGTATGGGAAGCCCGTTCAGAAATGGTGAACAAACAGGTATCGGCTATTTCAGCGGGCGTGGTCATTCTGTTTTCCAGGGGTATTTTTTTTGCGATCGTTTTTAGTTTTTGCGCCCCATCCTCCATGCCATCGATCCAATCTTTATACATAGGGGTAAAGCTTTCGGCTATGATGATGGCATTGCATCGAATATCGAAGGGTAAAAGGTCTACGGCCCACTCCCTGGTGAGTCCTAGCACCCCACCTTTGGCTGCGGCATAACCTGAGGTCTTTCCTTGCCCCGTGAGCGCTACTTTCGACCCGATATTCAAAATATTTCCTTTCGATTTTTTCAGTAGGGGCAGGGCATATTTGACGACTAAAAAATAACTGACCAAGTTTAGTTTGAGCGAATCCAAAAACTGTTCGTGCGATGCTTCCAATCCCACGCCGTCGTTCAACCCCACATTGTTGACGATTGCATCTATTCCCCCATATTTCCGTTCAATGATCTTTATGGCATGCTCCACCTCCTCAGGCTTCGTCAGGTCGGTCTTGCAGAAAAGCGCCTCCCCGCCATTTTGCCTAATTGCTTCCGCATAATGGGCGCCCCTTTCATTTATGTCTAAAATAACGGGGATTGCGCCTTCAGCTACCAGTCGGTGCAAAAGCGTTTCCCCTATGCTACCTACCCTTCCGGCACCGCCGCTCACCACGATAACTTTTTTTTGCAAAGCGAGATCCATCTTTTAGGGGATTAGATTATAAAATTGAATTGCGTTACTGCCCATGATGGCCTGTTGTTCGGATCTAGAGAGTGATGCTATAAAATTGGTGACCAATGACTTCACCTGTCCATAACTTCCCGCTAACAGGCAAACCGGCCAATCTGAACCGAACAACAACCGATTCGCGCCGAAACTGTTCAAGGCGAAATCCATATAGGGCAGCATTTGTGCCGGGCTCCAAGATTTATGATCCGCTTCCGTGATCATGCCGGACAATTTGCAATATACATGATCGTGTTTTGCGATCTCCCCCATCAAAACGGCCCATCCCTCGAAAAAGCCATCCTTTATATATGGTTTGGCCAGGTGGTCTATTATAAATTTTTGATTCGGAAATCTTTTCACCAGTTCCAGGGCCGCTCCCAATTGGTGCGGAAACACCAGAATATCATAGGTATAGCCATAGGATGTTAGTGCGGCGATCCCTTTTAAAAAAGAGGGCCTTATCATAAAATTGGGATCGGATTCGCCTTGCACGATGTGCCTGAACCCTTTCAACTTTTTGATGTTGGCATATTTTTCGAGCACCCTGTCAATACCACTTGACCTTAAATCGGCCCATCCGACAACTCCCTTGATGAACTGGTATTCCCCAGCCAATTCCAAAAGAAAATCGGTTTCTCCCAAGGTTTGATCGACCTGCACCGCTACACACCCATCAATTTCGTTTCTGGCATAGACCTCCATGAGGTCGATAGGCGTGAAACTCCTTCTGATGGCCGACATATCATCCGATATCCAAGAATGTCGTTGGGGATCATAGTTCCAAAAGTGTTGGTGTGCGTCTATCACCATGGATCAGATATTGTTAGCTGGTTTTATATTTTCGCTCAAGAGGGATAAGGCTTGGAGCATACCATATTTTTTGATGGCGGTCAAATGGGCACTGACCGCCTTGGAAAGACCTTGGAATTGGGTCAAATCCGATTCCCAAATAGATACATTGCCCAAAATAATATGCACCATTTGATCTAAAGATAACGATCCGCTGTTCAATTTGATCCAATTATCTTCAAAAAAATCCAGTGTCCGGGCATCGTCTTTCAGATCTATTTTTTCGCCTTTGAATTCACCTTCATAAAATTGTATAAGGGCAGCAAACGCGAACACGATGTTTTTTGGCAGTAGTCCTTCCCGACTGTAAAAATCTTTAAGTGTAGGTAACAATCGGGTCACGAACTTGGAGGTACTGTTCAAGGAGATATCGATCAGTCGATGTTTTAAAGCAGGATTGCGAAACCGATCTAGGACATCATTGATATAGGCCTGCTTGTGATTTTCCGGGAAGGGTAGGGTGGGATTGACCTCATCTTTTAGGCAATTTTCAATAAAACCGGACAAAATTGGATGTTGCATGGTTTCATTGACGTATGCCATGCCCGAGAGATAGGCAACGGGAACCATGGCGGTATGCGCGCCATTCAATAGTCGCACCTTCATTTCCCGAAAAGGTCCGATATCGTCAACAAATGTGATCTTTAAATCGGTTTTGTGAATCGGTAATAGCAGACGCACCGCGTTCGGTGCTTTGATGACCCAGCTATGGTATTGTTCCCCCACCACCATCAATTCATCGATGTAACCCAGTTGATGCTGCAATTGATCGGCCATGCCCGAAGGATATCCGGAAACAATTCGATCGACCAGGGTATTGCAAAAATGATTGGCATTGTTGATCCATGACATGAAATCGTCACCCAATCGCCATGTTTTGGAATAGTTCAAGATTGCGGTCTTCAGGGTGTCACCATTATCTTCGATGAGCTCGCACGGCATCAGCACGCAGCCCTTATCGAGGCCGCCGCCAAAGTGTTGGAAACGATAATAAAGCCATACCGTTAATTTGGCGGGGAATTCCTTTGGTGGGGCATCAACATAATGATCCTCAGGATTGAATTTGATGCCCGCTTCCGTGGTATTGGAGACAATAAATTGGATATCTGGATTTTTGGCCAAATCGAGGTATGCATCCCAATCAGTATAAGGATTTAGCACTTGTTGTACACAGCTCACCAGTTTGGTTTTGGTAACCAAGGCCCCATGATCGTTGCCGTTCAAGACAACCGTAAAGAGCCCGTCTTGGGAGTCAAGCTTATGGTAATCACCCTTTGAAGTAGGTTTAACAATAACAACACCTGCATTGAAATCAGCTTCCTCGTTCAAGATTTGAACGATCCAATCGACAAAACAACGGATAAAGTTTCCGCCCCCGAATTGCATGACCTTTGAGGGAAGCACGGGATGGATAGCTATGGTTTTTCGATTGAGCGTTACCATTTTGTTATAAAGAAATGCCCCTTTTCCAAGGGATGAAATCGTCTTGGCCCAAACGCACCGCTGCAGGGACCTTCTTCCCGCTGGCCACCTCAATGATATAATCCAGAAGTGCTGCGCCCATGGTCTCAATACTTTCCTCTCCCGTGATGATTGATCCCGTATTGAAATCGATAATGTCTTTCATGCGTTCACTCAGGACATTATTGCTGGAAATTTTGATGACCGGAGCCACAGGATTTCCCGTAGGGGTTCCAAGGCCTGTGGTAAAGGCAATGATGTTGCAGCCCGAACCTGCCAGGCCTGTAGTGCTCTCGACGTCGTTTCCCGGGGTGCACAATAGGTTCAACCCTTTTTTGGTGGTTTTTTCCGTATAATCCAATACCTCCGTTATCGGTGAGGTACCGCCCTTCTTGGCCGCGCCTGCCGATTTCATGGCATCGGTAATCAGTCCGTCTTTAATGTTTCCAGGGGAGGGATTATTGGCAAAGGCCGAGCCCAGGGCCACGGCAGTGGCGGAATAGGTATCCATCAGATGGGCGAATTTTTGGGCGATGGGTTCCGAGTCACAGCGATTGATCAATTCCTGTTCTACCCCATTGAGTTCGGGAAACTCGGATAACATGGTGGTTGCGCCCAATCCCACCAGCAGATCGGAGGCAAAGCCCAATGCCGGGTTTGCCGAAATACCGGAAAAACCATCGGAACCACCACATTCAAGCCCTAGGACCAATTGGTTCAATGGGGCCGGGCTTCGTTTTGTTTTGTTCGCCTCGATCAATCCCAAAAATGTTTTTTTAACGGCTTCTTCAATAAAATGCCGCTCGCTTGCACTCTTTTGTTGTTCTAGGATATATAGTGGTTTCGAAAAGTTAGGGTCTCTTTTTCTGATGCCTTCCTCCACATTTTTTACTTCTGCGTTCTGACACCCAAGGCTCAATATCGTCGCTCCTGCCACGTTCGGATTGGTAATGTACCCCGCCAGCAGGCTGCATAGCGATTCAGAATCGAGCCGAAAGCCACCACAACCACCTTCATGGGTCAGGAATTTGATGCCATCGACATTTGGAAAAGTCCTGTTCTGTTTGATTTCTTCAGAGGTACGGATCAAAGTGGTACCGAGGAGTTCCTCGACCGTTGCGCCATTTTTGTAGTGTCGTACCAGAGTCTCAGTATCAACCACGTAATCACTGTTCGATTGATAGCCCAGGGCCTTGAGAAGGGCAGACTTCAATACTTCCACATTCCGGTTTTCGCAGAATACCATGGGAATCACAAGCCAATAGTTTGCTGTTCCCACGCTGCCATCGGCACGGTGGTATCCATCAAAGGTGCTGTTTTTCCACTTGTCGATATCCGGTGCCTTCCAGGATATTTTTTCCTTGCCCACGGTGTATTCGGAAGCGGCGTGGACCACATTTTCGGTAGTGATCGTTTCCCCTTGTTGGATGGGCCGTACGGCTTTGCCCACAAGGGTACCGTACATCACGACCTCGTCGCCAGGGGCCAGCGCCACAGTCGTGAATTTATGCTTGGCACGGGTATGGCCTGCCAAATGGAAAGTTTTACCGTTGTGGTGAATGGAAGTTCCTTCGGAAAGGTCCTGTAAAGCGGCCAGAACGTTGTCGTTTGGATGTATTTGTAAGAATTGTTGTGCCATGGGTTGTGTGCTGTTTATTTCCGAACAATAAAGTCTAAAAAGCGACCATCGCCTTGATCACCCCGCTGGAAGCCTCCAACCATCGATCAAAGTTTTGGATCATTTCGCCGAAGTGAACCTGATGGGTGACATAGGCATGCACCGGAAAATCGCCTTTTTGCAACATCGAGATCACTTGTTCAAAGTCGACCATCGTTGCATTTCGGCTGCAGCGTATGGTGGCTTCCTTTGCATGTATGGCCGGATGGTGAAATGTAAGATCGCCCTTGGAAAGCCCCACCAGAACATAGCTGCCACCATGGGCCATAAAGCTTGGTCCTGATTCCAAGGCACCTTTATGCCCGGTCGCGTCAAAAACCACTTGGGCCAGATCGCCATGGGTAATCGATTTGATTTCTTCCTGAACCCCAGTACTGCTCAAAACGGTATGTGCGATTCCAATCTCATTTTTGACAAAATCAAGGCGCTGAGCGTTCGTATCGACCGCGATGACTTTTGCCCCCTCGAGTTGCGCGAGTTTCATGATACCTATTCCTATCGGACCGCAGCCGATGACCACCACCGTATCGCCGTGGGTCAAGGAAGCCCTTTTAACGGCGTGGGCACCTATGGCCAAAGGTTCTACCAGGGCCATTTCAACATCGCTCAAATTTTTGGCCGGCACCAACAGTTCAATGGGAACGTTAAGCAGTTCCTGCATCCCGCCATCGGTATGGATGCCCAATACTTTGAGGCTGGTGCAGCAATTCGTTTTCCCGTTCCTGCAGGCGATACATTGATTGCAGCTTACGTAAGGCATGACCACCACATGATCCCCTGGTTTTATTTTTTTGGGATTGTTTTCGATTTCCAACACCTCCACGGCCAACTCATGCCCCAGTATTCTAGGATAAGTGAAAAAGGCCTGATTGCCTTGATAGGCATGGAGGTCGGTGCCGCAAATCCCGACTTGTCTGATTTTGACAAGAGCTTCCCCTTGTTTTCTAATGGGCACTTCCTTTTCCTTGAGTAGGAACTGCCCGGGCTTTTCGCAAACGATATATTTCATCCTATTGATAAAAATACAATTTTGAATGCTTAAATTTGGGAATACAGGATTTAAAATTAAGGGTATGGTAACTATAAAGGATTTGGCAGATCACCACGGGCTTATTTCGGATATTTTTCAATGGCCGAAGTCTCGGGAGGCATGGGAACAATATCGTTTAACCGATGATCAGGTGGCTCATTTTCATGAAAATGGCTATTTGTCCGGCATTAAATTATTGGATGAAAAACAAGTTGAGCGCCTTCGAAAGGAACTGGAGGAGGTGATGGACCCGGCCCATTCGGCCCATGATTTGTTTTATGAATTCCATAGCAACGAGTCAGAGAATCCCGATGCGGTCTTGTTTCATTCCTTGGGGCATTGGCGGATCACGCCCGGGTTTCACGATGTGCTTTGGAATCCGGCCTTTGTAATGGCAGCACATCAACTCCTAGAGAACAAACCGGTGCGTTTCTGGCACGATCAATTGTTCTGCAAACCCGCCAAACATGGCGGCGTGGTGGCCTGGCACCAAGATTATTCCTATTGGACGCGTACCATCGCCATGCAGCACTTGACCTGCTGGACAGGACTTGATGACGCCACCAAAGAAAATGGATGTCTGCATTATGTTCCTAAAAGCCATAAATGGGGATTGTTGGACGCTCCTTCACTGGCGGGGGATATGGACGGCTTAATGGCCTATTTGACCGAGGAACAAAAGGCCGATTTCAAACCGGTGGCCATTGAATTGAAAAAAGGGCATGCCGCTTTTCACCACCCTTTGTTGGTGCATGGTTCTTATGAAAATAAGTCCGAGATGAGCCGCCGGGCTTTTGTGCTCAACGTATTTGCCGATGGCACGGTGAGCAATACCGATGAGGAACTCTTGGCCGGCGTGCCGATCATTCGCAAAGGCAAAAAAATGGAGGGCAAATTTTTCCCATTGTTGTATCCATAATTAAGAAGGCCAAGGGCAAAGGACTTAAAACTGTAGTCCACAAAAAACAAAACGATGACATTAAAGAAATCTCTTTGGTTAGGTATTTTATTCACCTTTATCTTTTTGGAGGCTTGCAAGGAGGCCCCGAAACAGGAAAAAAGGGAAGGGAATGACATTTCGGCTGCCTTTTATATTGAGGTTTTGGATGATGAAGCCCTGGCAATCATTGACCCTAAGTCGAAGATCGAAATCCTGGCCAGCGGTTTTAAATGGACGGAAGGTCCTTTGTGGGTACCCTCCGGCAATTATTTGTTGTTCTCGGATATCCCGAACAATAAGGTGTTTAAATGGGACGCTAAACGCGATACGACCACTTATCTGGAGCCTTCCGGATTTACCGGCAGTAATTTTACTGGGGAGGAACCCGGTTCCAATGGCTTATTGTTGAATCCGGATGGGGAATTGATCTTGATGCAGCACGGTGATCGACGGGTTGCAAAAATGAATGCCACTTTGGAAAACCCCCAGGCAAATTTTACCACCTTGGTCGATCGCTTCGAAGGCAAAAGACTGAACAGTCCCAATGATGGAGTTTTTGATAAGACCGGCAACTTGTATTTTACCGATCCGCCATACGGACTTCCCAAGGGGATGGACGACCCCAACAAAGAACTCGATTTTCAGGGGGTATACTGTTATTTGGCTTCGGGCGAACTCGTTTTGGTGGATCGCCTTACAAGACCAAATGGAATTGCACTTTCTCCTGAGCAAAATGTTTTATACGTCGCCGTTTCAGATCCCCAGCTTGCCGTATGGTATGCCTATGACCTGATTTCACCGGGCCAGGTCGAAAACAAAAGGCTTTTGCACGAAGTTACCGAATGGGTCGGGAAACCGGATCAACCGGGTCTCCCTGATGGGATGAAGGTGAACGACAGGGGATATTTATTTGCCACTGGCCCTGGGGGCATTTGGATTTTTGACACAAACGGCAAGGCATTGGCCCGCATACATACCGGCCAGGCTACCGCCAATTGTGCCTTTACGCCAGATCAAAAGACCTTGTTTATGACGGCAGACGACTACTTGCTTTCGGTGGATTTAAAATAACCCCTATATTTTTTTGTTTGCACCAAGGTGGCCCATTTAAAGACAATGAAATTCGGGCCTCGTCAAAAATATTTATTCCAATGCTTTTGCGATGGCCGCTTCCACCATGGGTTCCATCACTTGATAGCCTTCCACAGTGGGATGCACTCCGTCTTCAGCATAATTTTTGGGCAATCCGTTTTTTGAATCTGCCATGGCAGTAAAATAGTCGAGGTATACAAAGCCGTTCTCCTCGGCATAAGCCTGGATCAACTTGTTCAGGGCTAAGATCTTACCGGCAGGTTCCATGCCGGGCTTCCACGGATAATCATAGGCGGGCAGGGTAGAGGAGAGCACGACCTTTATCCCGTGGGCACGCGCCAGTTCGGACATCGATTTTATATTGTCGGCTATCATTGCTATGGTCGAAGGTCCCGTATTGCCGGCAATATCATTGGTGCCGGCCAAGATGACCACGACCTTTGGATGCAAATCGATCACATCTTGTCGAAAACGCAGCAGCATCTGCGGGGTGGTCTGGCCACTGATGCCCCTGTTGACATAAGGTTTTCCCTCAAAAAATTCTGGCCTTTTGTTCAGCCATCCAATGGTAATCGAATTCCCCATAAACACCACGCGGTTTTCGTCGGCATTTGGCGCCTTTAGTTTTGCATTGGCTTCCCTAAATTGTTCAAGATTGGGCCAGTCTTGCGCATTCAGGTTGCATAATGTTCCAATGGTTACGGCCAACGCCATCAAAATTGTTTTTAATTTATTCATATCTATCTGTTTTTTGGTATCCCTTATAATATCCGATCGAAATCTTCTTTCAATACGTTGTTCGCAAAACTCGCCTCTCTGCCTTCAACATTTTCAAGATCACTTAAACCCTGGGTCTCGGGCCAGTCATTATTGTGATTTTTTGGAAAAGATTTATCTCATCGTCGTTATGGAGACCATGCTTCGAGCATAAAATGGCCTTGGTCTTCCGTGCCCCACTAATTTTAACGAGTGGGGGGCATTTATCATTTAATCAGCAGCCGAATGCAGAAGTTCCATTCCCGTAGAAGACCTGGGGAGAAAACCCAGCCAGCCTTTTGCGTTGGAGTCTTCTTCAAGGTCAAGGTACTTTTCATAATCTTCATTTTTGAGGTGTAGCCCTAAAAAAGCGGTCACAAAATGTTGATTGATATTGTTGAGACGACGTTCATCCCATGATGGCTCTGCATAGCGATAATACTCATCCAAAGGAAGTCCCGGGGCCAAAGATTCCACTGGTGGAGGGTTGGGCGCAACATTATGGCGGGCATTGCGATAGGTGAGCAAATAACGGTCGGCATTGCGGGCGCCATTATAAATTGCCTTGATGCCCTTTTCGTAACCTGAAATATCGTCTTGGCTCCCGGCCACAAAAAAAGTAGGTGTTTTCAGCCCTAGCAGCCCTTCTGTATCCCATACGCCCCGCTCCATGCCCCATGGGGCGAAGGCGATGACCGCCTTTATTCTTTGATCTTGCCCCCCTTTGTAGTTTGGATTGCCGGCGGTAAGTACTTCGATCGCTTTGCTACCTCCTGTCATCCCGACAAAAAAAGCGCCAAGCTGATTGCTGTACCCAGCACCCGCAACATTCAAAACACCATAGCCGCCCATCGAATAACCGATGATCGCCGTGTTTTGTGTGTCGACCAAATTGCGAAGGAAGCTTTTAGAATCTTCGGCGGTAAGCGATTCGATTTCATCGATCACAAAATGGATGTCTTTCGCACGGTTCAACAATGTACTTTGAAAGGCCCCCGCATCGCCGAAAGTCGAATCGGTATGATCGATGGCGACTACGACATACCCTTTCGATGCCAAATTTTCGGTGAGATAGGTCATCAGGTAGCGTGAGCCCACGTAGCCATGGGAAACCACTATGAGCGGATATTTGGAGGCGTCTGCCAAGGGTTCGGCGGCACGCATCGATCTTCCCATCGTTTTAATGGGAATAAGTGGTCGTAGGGAATCGTTTGCGGTTCCCAAGAGCTGATCATATGCTACCAGTTCCACTGTTCCTTCGGCGAGTTGCGCCGGATACCAGACCTCAACCGTCAACGGACGATCATAGAGCGGATCGTTGCCATTTTGGCTTTTCAGCACATCGATTTGCCCCTTATGAACCAATTGGAGCGTCTGGACGCCGACCTTGTATTGCCCCCTTGCCGCAAGTTCCGGGGCATCGGGCAAGGCATCCCCAAAAAGGAAGGGGGTAGACTGTGCCGACAGCAGGGTGCAAACAGATAAAGAAATTGCGAATATTGCAAAATGGAGTTTTGACATGATGGGTTGGTTTCGTTCGTTGATCTTATGATCGATTACATGAATTCGAAGCGGTAAGATATTGATATTTATGGTCTAAGTAAAATAATCGGCGGGCTTGGCTGCTATTTCCCCCAACAAGTCAAAATAGGCCCCGATATGACGCCCATCCACCAAGGCATGGTGCGCTTGCACGTTTAAGGGCATCATCAATTTCCAGTCCTGTTCAAAAAATTTGCCCCATGTGATCCTGGGTACGCTATCAACTGGATGATAGTGCATGGCATGTTGTAATCCGGTAAAGCTTATCCAAGGTATGGTAGACAGAAAAAGATAATCATCTTGACCATCATCATCCTCCAAAGATGGGCTGTGGTTCATTTCATATATTTTTTCCTGCGCATTTTCTATAAAGGTGGGTGCATACGGCTCATAAGACACCGTACAAAAACTAAAAACATCCGCTTCGGCAGTAGGTACCGTAAAAGAAGGCCGTACCGTCTCATGTTCATTGACCTGCTTCCCATGGATGCGCCATCGGAATTCCGGAATTTCATTGGCAGCCCTCGCAATGAGGTATACGATACAAGGGGTCAAGGGAAGTTCATTTTTCTTAATAAAGGCGTGAAGTGCCGTGATGTTCACATTGGCAGTAAGGTTAAAATGGGGATGGTCCATCGCATTGAAAAAGTCAAAATGCTTTTTGCGATGCGGGTTGGTGAAGGTGATAGGTTTCATTTTAAAACATTGCCTTTACGATTAATTTCCTTTATTTTCCTTCCCTGGCTCCTCTTTCGGCGGGCTGATCATGATATGGGCCCTATGGGTTCCGGGATCCATTAACCAGGCATGGCCCGGTGGGGTGGGCTTGGTGGGCAGGCCGGTTGATTCCCCAGTGGCATAAGGCACATAGAAAACATATCGCAAGTAGGGGTTTTCAATCTTTTGGGTTTCCGGGTCAACCGTTCCGGTAAACACACAGAGGGTCGCCCTATCGGGCATCTTTAGGGTACCGGCCTTTACCTCGGCCTCCCTGATATCAAAAACTTCCTGCCCTTCCTTGCCCTCGGCCTTCAATTCCCGGCCACGGGCCATAAAGGGATCGAGACTCGATTGATAGGCGGCAGTGGAAAAGCCTTCCTTGGTGGGATCATCTGCCAAACAAACATAGGAGTTGGTGCCTTCCCTTAAGGTTACAAAACTTCCGTCGGGGGCATATCCGTAGATTTTGGCCCCGGCCCTATATTCTTCAGGGGCGGCCATCATTGCCGTCTCTATTTGCCATTCTTTGGAAGGAACATTTTGACCACAGCTCATGGCCAAAGTCAGGAAGAGCGTTGCGGCAAAGTAAAATTTTTTCGTTTTCATCGGTATGGGAGTTATTGGTGGTTCAAATGCTTTGATCATAGGGTATTATCATCTATCGCCATGGTTTCATCCATTATATTTTAGGGATATTCGCCGTTGCGAAAGATGCGGCCCAATTTGGCTTTCCATGTACCCAAGGTTCTTAGGTACCGGAATGTCTTTTAAAGATACCGATAATTTTCAAAACGGAGTACTTCTCGGTAAAAACTTGGAACGGTGCAGGCAAACGAACCGTGGTTTCAGGCAAAGAAATCTAAAAAGCTACACGGATATTTTTGGAATTCTGAAAAGAGGTTGGGGTAATGGTGCTCAATCTGAAGCAATCTACAAAAAACCTTAACGGCCATGGCGGCTCAATTCAGCAAGGCTGTTTCGGTTTCCCCTTCGGTTTCGCTCATCAGCCACTGCAGAGCGGTTTGCGGACTGCTAACAATCCTCACATATGCGGCCCGGTTCATGGCGACGACTTCCATGAACTGACCGATATCCTTGGTGGGCCAAACGATGGCGAGCTTCACCTTATGACGCAATACTTCAGCAATCTTTTCCCCCAGAAAGAACCTGTCAACAATCGAGGCGTCGGTATCTTGAAGCAATGCGCCGTTGAACAGGGTCCTGTAGATCCCCGTGGCTTGGGAATGGTTCAAAATGATTTTCGGGAATTTTATAAAGTCTTTGAAAAAATAGTAGCCCTCCACCTTTAGGTCCAAATAGGTTCCTTTATTTTCGATGGAGTATGTGCATTTTAACATTTGAAATGGTTTAGGCCTTATTCTGATTCTTGTTTAAGGGATTCATTTAATGTTTGGGGGAATTCAATATTTGGCCGATTTCCCATGGGCCATGGTACGCTCAATAAAATTGCGGATGTCGTCGTTTGCATTTTTTAGATCTTCCCTTCTCAGGTACATCATGTGACCACTTCTATACCCTTTAAAGGAGAAGCGATCTTTCATTCTGCCACTGGGATCGATTTGCCACATGGTATACTTTGCATTGAAATAATTGGTGGCGCCATCATAATAGCCGCTTTGGACCATCACGTTCAAATAAGGGTTCTGCGCCATGGCCTGCCTTAGGTTGTCCCTGGTATTGTCGTCGCTTTCGTCCCACGGACTTACAGGTCCGAACATGTTGTATTTTACATCGGTCTTGAATTGAAGCTCTTCTTGCAGATAAAAATTGATTGCAGGCGTGAAGCTGTGCAACCAGGAAGTGAGTTCGGCGCTATAATCGGGACGTATCCCCGCAAGCTGTCGGTCGATGCCAAGATATCGGCTATCCAACCGGCCGATATTGTAGCCACCCTTTGCTTTCAAAAGGTTCTTCCAAAAATATCCAGTGGGCACCGCCAAATTAAGATCAAGGATTTCTTGCTTGGAAAGCCCAGAGTAATATGCCATTTTTTCGGCTACCGCATTTTTTTCCGCCTCGTCGATGAAACCACCTTTTGCCAAGGCTGGAATCAGGGTATCGATGGCATATGTTTCAGATTCGGGAAGAATTTCCAGCAAGTCTTTTTGTTGCAAAGCCTGGGGCAGGGCTTTATGGTACCAAGCCGCTGCGGTAAAATAAGGAAGGTTGATCGCTTCCGAAACAGGGCCGTCGGCATTCAATATTTTGTAATCGGCAGGGGAAACCATGATCACACCGTTGAGGTACATCCATTGTTGGTTTTGCAAGGCCAGTGACAGACCCATTACCCGGGTACCCCCATAGCTCTCCCCGATGATATACTTAGGAGAACGCCATCGGTTATTCCTTGTTACGAAGGTGTTGAGCCATTCTGCCAAGTATTTTGTATCGGCGTTGATACCGAAGAACTTTTTCCGGTCAACTTCTTCACCGGATTCAGGAATAGATCTACTATAGCCGGTATTGACAGGATTTACATAAACGATGTCGGTCACGTCCAGAACCGAAAAAGGGTTTTCCTTTACCCCATAGGGCTGAACGGGATATCCTTCATCGTCTATTTTTAAAATACGCGGACCGGTATAGGCCAGGTGCATCCACACAGACCCTGAGCCGGGTCCTCCATTAAATGACATCAGTAGAGGGCGCTCGTCCCGATTCTTCACATTATCTCGGGTGTAATAGGTGTAATGAAGTGCAGCTATGGGTTTTCCATTTTCATCCCAAACAGGTTGTGTACCCGTTTGGGCGGTATAATTGACCAGTATGCCATCGATGGTGACACTGTGTTGGGTAGTCACCATGGTGTCGATTGGGAGTTTTCTGTTCTGGGAGATTATAGTTATCGGAATGCATATCAAGCAAATAAGATTAATTGAGGTCCTCATGATTTGTGGTATTTGTTGAACGCTAAAAATATGCATTTCGGAAAATACAACAAATTTTTTATACTGTTTAAGAAAATTATCAAAAAATTAAACAATATTTTAAGACTTCGATCCAATATTTCCCATTAGTTTTACCCAAACTTAAAAACTATAATTTATGAAAATGTTTAAATCAATTACCCTATTTGCATTCGCGGCCCTACTGTTCGTGGGATGCGGCGAAAAGAAAAAAGAAGTGGAAGAAGTTGCCGGAGAAGCCATGGAAGAAGTAAAGGAAGCTGTGGAACCCATCATGGAGACTCCGAATATAGTTGAAGTGGCTGCCGGGAATGAAAACTTCACCACCCTTGTTGCCGCGGTAAAGGCTGCGGATCTTGTTGTTACCTTGAGCAGCGAAGGCCCATTTACGGTATTTGCCCCGACCAACGAGGCTTTTGCAAAGTTACCCGCCGGAACTGTGGATAATCTATTAAAGCCCGAGAGTAAATCCACCCTAACCGGTATCTTGACCTATCATGTGGTATCAGGCGCTTTCAACGCTGCAGCTGTCATAGATGCCATTACGGCGAACAACGGAACTTTCACGGTAACAACGGTACAGGGCGAAACCATAGAACTTTCCCTGGTCGATGGTAATGTAATGCTTAAAGATTCAAAAGGAGGAACCTCTAAAGTGGTTATGGCCGATGTGATGGCTTCCAATGGAATCATACACGCTATCGATACGGTAGTGATGCCATGATCTTACATCGATATATATGCAGAACCGTTACCCCTTGGGGTGACGGTTTTTTTTTGATGATATTCCCCTTGCACTTCGCTAAACCGAAAAACCTGCTGCCCTGTTGGGTATCCAAGGAACCCGATTTCTACGTCTAGGAAGAATATCAACCCTTGCCATATTATTTGTAATTTTAAGAAACAAGCTTAAATGGAATACACTATGAAATCGATCGACAGAAGGACTTTTAACAGCCGCTTGGCCCAAGGCGTCACCGGTACGGTGCTTTTGGCAGGGATGCCGTGGGCTTGCGGTATGGGCCTGGGCGCACAAAAAAGCAAGTTGGGGATTGCCCTGGTAGGGCTCGGCGGCTACAGTGGGGGACAATTGGCGCCCGCACTTCAAAATGCCGAACACTGTTATCTTGCGGGCATCGTGACCGGGACTCCGGAAAAGGAAAGAATGTGGGCCGAAAGATATGCGATACCGAAGCAGAATATTTATAACTATGACAATTTCGATTCGATAGCCGATAACAAGGATATCGATATCGTTTATGTGGTTTTGCCCAACAGTATGCATGCCGAATTCTGCATTCGAGCGGCAAAGGCGGGTAAACATGTAATTTGTGAAAAACCCATGGCAGTGAGCGTCGCGGAATGCGATGCGATTATCGAGGCCTGCAGCAGTGCCGGTGTAAAATTAAGTGTGGGTTACCGCATGCAATCAGATCCTTATACCGATGAAATAAAACGGCTGGTAAAGGAAAAGCTTTATGGAACCGTACAGTATGTATCTTCCGATGCGGCCTATATTTCTCGAGGGAACCCAGGGCAATGGCGATTGAACAGAAGTTTATCTGGAGGGGGTGCCTTGATGAACATGGGCGTTTACGCTATCCAGAGCAATATTTACGGCACCGGAAAGAACCCGATTTCGGTTTCGGCACAGGAATTCAGTTCGCGACCGGAATATTTTAAGGACACGGACGAGACGATTACCGCTCAAATGGAATTTCCCGATGCCGTGGTAGGGCATGTATTTACTTCCCATAACGCCAATGCCAACAGGCTTTTCGTCTCCTTTGAAAGCGGATGGGCAGAATTGAATCCCTGCCACAGCTATGGCCCGCTGGCCGGACGGACCTCTGAGGGTATCGAAATAAAATTTCCTTTTAAGAGCCAGCAGCAATTACAGATGGATGATTTTGCAAGTCATATTTTAATGGGCACGCCAAACAAGGCCCCGGGGGAAATGGGCAAACGCGACATGATCATTGTGGAGGCTATATATCGATCGATTAAAGATGGCGGAAATAAGGTGGCGCTTGATTTGGGCACCCTTGGAATCGTTGGCTGAATCCTCGGGTAGGCGAACTGGATAGTCTTAGGATATTGTTTTATCCACTGCTTTAGAATTTTTCAAAAACCCCAAGACCAAAGAGTGCAAAATCATACTTCACCGGATCGATGGGGTCGAGACTTCTTAGACCATGGTCAAGTTCCACCAGCGCTTTAGCATCGTTCTGTTTCCTTTTCAATAGCCCAAGTTTTCTCGCGACCCTGCCCGAATGTACATCCAAGGGACAAGATAATTGGGAAGGACTTATCCGGGGCCACAATCCAAAATCGACCCCAGTGGAAGCGTCCCTGACCATCCAACGCAGAAACATATTGATCCGTTTCGCCGCAGATCCGCGCATGGGATCGCTCACGTGCTTCTTGCTCCTCTCGGGATGGGCAAGTTCAAAAAATACCTGTTTGAAGGTAGAGATGGCCGGTTGTAGATTTTTCGGTTCCTGGTACTTCGAAAAAACGGCTTCGATGCCATGATGTTTTTCATATATGTTCCGCAAGCCTTGGATAAAATATTGTAGGTCAGCCCCATTAAAGGTCCTGTGCACAAAACCCGCAAGGGTAAGTAGATCCTTTTTTTGGTGATTCATGACAAAATCGAAGGGCGCATTATCCATTAAATCCATTAAACGGCCGGCATTTTGGATGATGCTTTTGCGATTGCCCCAAGCGATAGTGGCCGTTAAAAAGGCACTGATCTCTATGTCTTCTTTTAAGGTGAATCGATGGGGCACAACAATGGGATCGGTTTCCAGAAACAGTGGCCGGTTATATTGCTCCACTTTCGCATCAAGAAATTCCTGGAGTGTTTTTTGATTCATTTGGACGATGATTCGATAAGGTGAAAGGCAAGGACGGGCCCGACCAAGATAAGGTTATAGCATGCGTGCAGGCCAATGGACCATATAAGTCCGAATCGTACCCTGATAAAGCCCAATATCAGCCCTACGCACAATTGAGGCGCTACCAATAGGGGCGATAGCAAAATAATCTTGGTATTGATCCCGAAATTGGAAAGATGCACGAACCCAAAAATCAGGGTAATCAGATAAAACACAAACGGGAACCGGCGATGTCCTTTAAAAAAAATCAAGGGACCCCTGAAGAAAATTTCTTCCATTAAGGGCGCGAGGAACGCAGCTACAAACAATAAAAACATGGGTGGATATTTAGATAAAAAAGTATCCAAGGCATGTTGGCCCAAATCCAAATCAAAACCATTTTCCAAAAGTGCCAAAAGCACCCCTAGCACAAAACTGAATAGCAGGGAATAGAGCAGCAAACTTTTAAAAATAACAAATCTATACTTAAGATCAGTATTTTCATCTACCTGATAAACAGGCTTTTTTAAAAAATACAAAACCTCCTTAAGTAACATGCTCTTTTATTGTTTCAAGTGCCTGGTCATGGCTTTGAGGCCTTAGCTTCGGGTCTATTTGCTTCGTAGGTAATGCGGCCGTCGACCATGGTCAACTTCCTATCCGCCATATCGGCCAATTGTTCATTGTGCGTAACGATAACAAAGGTTTGTCCAAACTCGTCGCGAAGGTCAAAAAATAGGTGGTGCAATTTATCAGCGCTTTCCGAGTCGAGATTACCGCTGGGCTCATCTGCAAAAATAACTGCGGGATTGTTCACCAAAGCCCTTGCGACGGCAACGCGTTGTTGTTCCCCGCCCGACAATTCATTGGGCTTATGGTGCATTCTATCGGCAAGTCCCAAAAAATGCAACAATTCGGAAGCCTTTTTCTCCGCCATAGCTTTGGGGGTGCCCTTGATAAAAGCAGGGATGCATACATTTTCCAGGGCGTTGAACTCTGGTAATAGTTGGTGAAATTGAAATATAAAGCCAATATGTTGGTTCCTGAACCTGGCCATTTCCCGATCGTTGAGATTGCTGACCTCGATATCTTTGATCAATAACGTACTCCCGCTTTTGTTCGATTGCACATCCAAGGTACCCAATATCTGCAACAAAGTGGTTTTTCCAGCCCCTGAAGCCCCAACTATCGATACGATTTCCCCTTTTTCGATATGAAGGTTCACCCCTTTAAGGACCTGCAGGTTTCCATAGGATTTCTGGATGTTCGTCGCTTTGATCATGTGCTCGATTTTGCCGTTCGAAAGTACGGATTAGAACAGACATGACAAAAATAGCCTCTTTGAACTTAATCCCCTTGGATTGGTACCGGGGCTGATTCACAATTAAAGGTTAAATTCAAATTAAAGATTAAAGAATCCGAGAATTTGTTTGATCTTTACATTTAATTAGTGAACAGAAATAAATTCAATCGTACATTTCATGGCACCATATCAAAATTTAGAAGATTATAACATCGATGTAACGAATGACGTCAAGAACGGATTTTCGAGAATCATTGATGAAATCGGCGAGGATGTATATCGCGAAGGTCTTTTGAAAACCCCTGAACGGGCTGCCAAAGCCATGCTGTATTTGACCCAGGGGTACAAACAGGATGCCGAAAAAATATTAAGGGGCGCCATGTTCAAGGAAGACTATGATGATATGGTCATTATCAAAAGCATCGAACTGTATTCGTTGTGCGAGCACCACATGTTACCATTTTTCGGGAAGGCCCATATCGCCTATATCCCAAATGGTTATATCGTTGGCCTGAGCAAAATTCCACGGGTCGTGGATGTTTTTGCAAGGCGGTTACAGGTACAGGAACGTCTTACCCATGACATATTGGAATGCATCAATAATACGTTAAAGCCAAAGGGCGTAGCCGTTGTTATCGAAGCTTCGCACATGTGCATGATGATGCGCGGGGTTCAAAAACAGAACTCGGTGACCACCACTTCCGGATTTCGAGGACAATTCCAAAAAATTGAGACCCGTAACGAATTTTTGAAACTGGTGTCTTCCGATTTGTCATGAGCGAAGCATCCTATTAAAAGCTGACGCTTGGTTTTTTCTGAAATATAGCAGCAGCTCCTTGTTAAGTAAAATCGACATGCTTCAATTTTTGGCACCTTTATTGCAATTTAAAGGTAAAACGATTAGTTTTAGAAATGCCGAATTCAAAAGATCAAAAGTATAAAAAGCTGTTCCTTGGCCTGCTCTTCGATGCCATTGGAATGCTTTCGTTCGCCCTGCCCTTCATAGGAGAATTCTCGGATGTGGTGTGGGCCCCGATCGCCGGATGGTTGATCAGCACGATGTACAAGGGAAAAATAGGCCAAGCCGCAGGAATCGTTACGTTCATAGAGGAAATCATACCCGGTTTGGATGTAGTTCCCACCTTTACCTTGATGTGGTTGTATACCTACGTCTTCAAAAAAACCCAAGCCTCCGAAATCATTGGCATAGAATAATAAATCGACAACGCTTTACCACCAATTTCCACTTTCCTGTGTAACCAAAGTTACCGTAAATAATCTATAAAAAACCCTAACTTTACCAAACCGTAACTCCTTAACCCCAGATGAATAGAAGAAAGTTTGTAGAGCGGTCGGCTTTGGCCACTTTTGCCGGACTTATCGGAACAGATATTGTGTTTGGCGCGAAAATGGCCCTAGGCTATGTGCCTCTGGGCTTACAAGATCCCGATCCTTTTGACTTGTTCGACAAAGACCCCGAAATGGTTTTGCTGAACGACAAACCATGGAATATGGAAGCTAGGGCGCATTTGTTGGACGATAATATCACCCCTAACAAATACATGTTCATTCGCAATAACGGAATTGTCCCCGAACAAATCGATTTGTCGACCTGGCGGTTGACCTTCGATGGGGAATCGGTGAAACAGCAAAAGAGTTATTCGCTAACTGAATTAAAATCAAAATTTAAATCGTATAGTTATCAGCTTACCTTGGAATGCGGTGGCAATGGTAGAAGTGAATTCGATCCTCCCGCGCAGGGGAACCAATGGAGCATAGGCGCGGTATCCTGTGCCGAATGGACCGGGGTTCGACTTCGAGACGTATTGGAGGATGTTGGCATAAGAGCCGATGCCGTTTATGTCGGTTACCATGCGGCCGATTTGCACCTCACAAGAGCACCGGGAAAAGAGCCGATTTCTAGGGGCGTTCCGATCAGCAAGGCACTACAGGACGAAACGCTGATCGCATTTCAGATGAACGGCAAGGACATACCCCTCATACATGGCCACCCTTTGCGTTTGGTAGCCGGAGGTTGGCCGGCCTCCGTTTCGGGTAAATGGTTGACCCGGATCAGCGTACGGAACAAGGTTCATGATGGCGAAAAAATGGAGGGCAGTTCTTACAGAATGCCATGTGAACCCATTGCCCCAGGAGAAGCGATACCCGATGAAGACATGTGCATCATAGAATCAATGCCCGTAAAATCTTTGATTACCCATCCCAAATCAGGTGCTATGTTGGCCATGGGAAAAACCTTGGACATCGGAGGCCATGCCTGGGCCGGGGAATTGGAGGTGGGCAAGATGGAATATTCGATCGATTTTGGGGCAACCTGGAAGCCATGTTCCTTGCAAAAACCGAGCAACAGGCTCGCTTGGCAACGGTTTTCTGCCAATATTTCTTTTCCAAAAAAGGGGTATTACGAGGTTTGGGCCAAAGCAACCGATGCGAACGGGGTGTCCCAACCGATGATATTGCCGGGATGGAATCCAAAAGGCTATTTGAACAATGCCTGTCATCGCATTGCCGTTAAAATCACATAGCTTATGGCTCCACAGAAAAAATTTTGGCAATGGTCGCGGGACGCATATCGGTTTTTGATCGTTATATGTATCGGTGCCTTGATCGTTTCCGTGGTCATGTTCTATAAATATGGGAACGACTTAAAATGGGATACCGAACAAGGAGACAGCTATATCGAAACCCCAATAAATGATGTTGATCGAATTGAAAACGGAATTCATTTGCGCACCGGACTCAAAGCAGGGGTAGGGCTTACCGAAACCATAAATAACTGTACTACCTGCCATTCCGCCAAACTGGTGACCCAAAACAGGATGGACAGGGAGCGGTGGATAGCCACCATCCGATGGATGCAAAAGACACAGAATTTATGGGATTTGGGCCCGAATGAGGAGATTATCGTTAATTATTTGGTGACCAACTATCCACCGGGTAAAAAGGGAAGGCGGGAAAATCTCGACAATGTGGAATGGTACGAATTAAAGAATTAGAGAATTTCAAATGGAAGCCTATTGGAAAGCCTTTGTCGATGCATTTCTAGGAAACGTTTCCTGGACTTGGAAATCGATTTGTTTCGAAGTGCCTTGGTATACGAATTATTTTTGGGGTTTGGTGCTCATTTCACTCTTGGTCTGGATGTTGGAAATCCTGTTCCCATGGCGCAAGAGTCAAGCTGTTTTCAGAAAGGATTTCTGGCTTGACGGTTTCTATATGTTTTTCAACTTCTTCGTTTTTTCCATTGTGATCAGTGGGTTTTACAAAATATTGGAACTTTTGTTTTTGGAGTTCGGATTGACTGCTAAAAGCCTGGCCGTGCTGCCCTTACAATCAATGCCGTTATGGGCGCAATTGGTGGTCTTTTTTATCGTGCTCGATTTTGTGCAGTGGTTCACCCATATTTTACTCCATAAATATAGTTTTTTGTGGCAATTTCATAAAATTCACCACAGTGTAAAGGAAATGGGTTTTGCGGCCCACCTCCGTTATCATTGGATGGAAAATATCCTTTACAAGCCCCTGAAAACCATGGGGGTGATGCTATTGGGCGGATTTGAGCCCGAACAGGCGTATATTGTCCATTTTGCCGCCATCGCCATAGGGCATTTCAACCATTCGAACATCAAAATCACTTGGGGTCCATTCAAATATCTGTTGAACAATCCGGTCATGCACCTCTACCACCATGCCCATGACTTGCCCGAAGGAAAATACGGGGTCAATTTTGGGATAAGCCTGAGTTTATGGGATTATCTTTTTAAGACCAACTATATTCCCGAAGCAAGTGGCACCATTCCGCTCGGGTTTCCGGGAGATGCTACGGTGCCCAAAACCTTTTGGGGCCAAATCAGATATGGTTTTGGCAAATCAAAGGCAAACGGATCCTAAGATGCCAATTGGCTTGACAAGATAGGACCTGTTTCCTTTTTGAATTAAGAATTTTATTCACGGCTAACTTCCCAAGAACCATTTTATATCGGTAAGCTCAGGCCCAAACTGATATTTCTGCCGATATTTGGAATGCCATCTATCTTGAGCCTCGACAAATGTGAGATATAGGTTTTATCAAGGATGTTATTGGCACTTATCCGAAACTCAAGCGGCTGTTTTCCGAGCAGCAGTCGACCACCAAGACCCATATTCAGCAAATTATAACCTGCAGTGGCCGTTTCAAAAAAGCTGGTATTATTTTGGCGAAAGAAAGACTGGAGCGTGACGAACAAATAACTGTTCTTTAATGTTTTCTGTGGCTTCGAGAATTCAACCCTGAAAGTATTGGTCCATCGGTTTGCGGGAATCAGGGGTAGAAAATCTCCACTTTTGGTTTTTCCGGTAACCGTTTCGAAGCTGCTCTCCATATGCAACCAATCCAACGGGTGGGGGTGAAGGTGAACCCCTATTTCACCTCCATATAGATTGGCATCTTGTTGGGTGTACAAAAAAACCGCGTCGGCACCGACAAATTCCCCATTGGGTTCAATAAAAATATAGTCTTGGATGCTATTGTAAAAACCATTGACATAAAGCTCTATATGCTTGTTGTTATATTCAAGGGACAGATCGGTTTGTATGTTTCGCTCCCTCTTGAGGTCGGGATTTCCTACTTCATATCTATTGGTGCCTTCATGAACCCCGTTTGAGGTGAGTTCTGCCAAATTGGGGGCCCTGAACCCGGATGCAAGGTTAATACGCCCCAAAAAATTCTTCAGAAAATCCCATTTGTATCCAATGGCGGAATTAAAACTGTTAAAGCTGCGATCCAAAGGGGCAATATAGTCCATTTCGTTTGGGTTGCCATTGGCTTCTCCTTGAATGGCCCTTCGATCGAATCGGAGCCCCAATTGCAAGTCGTGCCCATTCTTAAAATGCAAGTGCGAAGTGCCCAAGAAACCAATGTCGTTGGTAACGGCATCCGGTATCAATATTTCCTCCCCAAAATTGGCATTGTTTTGGTGCATGCCCTGTACCCCAAAAATGGTCTCCAATTCCCCTAATTTGGGGAGATTGTATTGCACGTTATAACTCAGGGTCTTCAATTCCATGTCAAGGGCGGTGACCACGGCAAGGTCTTCTTCTTCAAACTCCTTTCTGTTATTGAAGGTATAACCAAAAATCGCCTGCAAACTTGAATTTTTAAAGAAAATATTCGTTTTGGTACTTAGGATGTGGTTTTCGATTTCCTGATAGGGGGCAACCGGGGTTCGATCTTTTTCCTGAGCCCCGATTTCTTCCGGTATTCCGAGTTTCAGGTCATTATAATTGTACCTGAGCTCCGTTTTAAAGTTTGAAAGTTGGTAGGCTATCCCTGTCTTGAGGTCATATTCACCAAACCGTGTATTGGTAACCCGATCGCCTTCGCCGGTTTTATAGTCGGCATGGGATGCCGCACTGCCCCGTATCAAAAATTTAAATTTCTCGCCCGACGTCTGAAGTCCGGCATTTCCGTTCAGACCTATGGTATTGGAAAAATAATTAAGATTAAGGTCACCAAGAGTGGTATTCGAGGGCGCAAATTTTTCTGGGTTCAGATAGAGTACGCCCCCCATGGCATCTGAACCATATAGCAGGGAGGAAGGTCCTTTGATGACCTCGACACTCTCGATACCGGCATCGCTGATGCCCAATCCGTGCTCGTCCCCAAATTGCTGGTTTTCCAAGCGTACCCCTTGGGTATATACCACTACACGGTTCGAACTTAGGCCCCTGATCACGGGTTTGCCTATGCCCATACCTGTGGTAACGCTTTCTACCCCTGGAATATTGGTGAGGCCGTCAGATAGGGTAACGGCCCCGCTTGCTCTCAGTTCCGAAATGTTCGCGCGCTCAACTTTCATTACATTTTCACGTTGTAGTTTATGGAAGGGGGTCGAAACGATCACCTCTTCCATTTCTATGGCAGATGGCGAGAGGACAATATCGATCTTGTTCGCACCTGCTTCCAATAACAGGGTCTTGGAAAAGGTTTCGTACCCGATATAGGAAGCCAGCAGTTTATAATTGCCTTTGGGGAGGTTGTTCAGTTTGAAGTTGCCGCTGCTATCGGTGACACTACCTTTTTCAAGTTGGGGAAAATAGACCTCCACCCCTTCAAGGGGCATACTGTTGGAAGCGTCTTTCACTGTGCCTGAAACCGCATTCTGCGCCTGCATTGTCATAGATAAATTGACCAAAAAGAATATCAATAGAATATTTTTCATAACTTATTTAAAATGAATTTTTTACGTTAAAAAGGATGTCAAAAAGTTATGAATTATAAGGGGGTGCCCTAAGGGAGAAATAAGACTCAAAACTTGGTTTAATGTGCTGAAGAAATGGAAAGGGTCTTGCTTTGACAACAGCATTGTTGAAGATGGCAATCGATTTTAAGGGATGGTAATAGTTGGGGGTAAGCTTAATTTTTTGGAATTCGCATACCACTTTGGTTTTATGGATGTGAACGCTGCCCTCCAGTTGACAAATTGAGTCACTATGTTCATGAAGCATATGGGCAAGGCGAAGAAAGGAAGGTGCCAAAAAGCACAACCCCAGGACTATCGCACAGGTAGAAACAATAATTTTTTGATAAACTCGCCTCATATTACAAATCTAATGAGAGCTTGGGGACTTCTTATGTTAACGAAAATGTAAATTATTTGAAGAGAAATCCAAGACCCATTCTGTGCAACATCTTCTTCTCGAAATTCCAAAAAAAAGTGAACTGCCCAAAAAGCCATCCAAAAGCGACCAAAAGGATTTGATATATCGGGAAAATGAGCAGGATTCTTGCGGTCCAGAAGAACCAGATGTTTGATGTGTCCCTATTTATACCAAAAAATGCGGTAACCGGTGAGGCCAACTTTGCAGCTGCAGAACCGGTAATGGCAAAGACCAAGAAGATGATCGCTATTTGAAAATTCGATTCGACGCCCCAGCGTTTTTTTAATCCGACCATGAATTGTTTTAATTTAATCAATGATAAATATTATATACGGGGCACAAAAGGACCCAGTTGTTGCTTATATTTTCTTTGGAAATAGATAAAGTAGTTATATAGCTTATAATTCAATTCGTAGCCATAGTCGATATTGGCATCATAGTTAATTTGCATTTCGTATAATCCTGGATCAAAATCCTGGGGTTGCAAGACCCGCTGGTTCCAGTTCAGCACGTAGATACGATTTCGGTTTTCGAGCCAAGATTGGCCGTAGTAACCCTCAGGACGGGCGATACTTGCCAACCAATAATTGAATCCCGGTTCAATGATGATGATTTCATATTCCGTTTTGTCACTGCGAATCGCGACCGTATCGCCCTCCGTTTGATTAAAAAATCGGGTCTCACGCTCAGCAGTCGCGATCGCGCTTTTCGCATTGCTGCAACTCGCGCCTACCATCGTAACGATTGAAAGTAAAAGAAATCCTTTGAAGAAGGCTTTAATCATGCTTTGAAGTCAAAAGATGCCGATTAAAAAAAATCGGCATTTACTATTGTAAAATGGCATCTATTTACCGAACAGGCCTCCAAGGAGTCCGCCTAGCCCACCTCTTTTTTTGCTGGTACCCATGACCATGCCGGCAACATCATCCAAAATGCTTCCATCGCCATCCGCATCCAAAAGCGTGGTAATCAGACTTTGATTTTGCTTTGGTTGTCCGCCCAGCATACTTCCCAACAAACTGTTCATGCTGTTGGCATCCTTCACATTGCTCTGCGCCGTTTGCCTACCGACATAGCCCATGACTATTGGGGCTGCGATTTTAAGGATTTGGGCGATCGAACCTGCATCCAACCCTGATTTTTGGCTTAATGCGTTTTCTACCTGAGCTTGCTTACCACCGAAGACGTGGCCCAATATTCCTGCACCATCACTGACTACGGATTCGTTCACTCCGCCACCAAATAGCCCGCCAAGATCGTCCAAAATACTTCCGTCATGTTTGCTTGAAAGGGCGTTCATCAGGCCCTGCGCCCCTTGTGGTGAGGAAACATTTTTTTTCATTGCGCCGAGGAGTAGGGGCATAGCCATACTCAACACATCTGCCGTTTTATTTTCTGGCTGCCCGGTTTGTCCCGCGACCCCACTAATGAGTTGTTTGCCCATTGGGCTGTTCAATAAATCTAATAATCCTGCCATTTATAACGATTTTGAGTTGAAGGGGTAAGTTACAAAAACTGTATGGTATCCAAGGCTACGAATTTGTTTAAATTATCCCAGGAGTTCCTTGATCTGAGCGGCAAGTTCCACCCCGATTCTATCTTGTGCCTCAAGTGTAGCGGCCCCGATATGGGGAGTCAATGAAATTTTGGGGTGCATCAGAATTTTGATTTCAGGGGACGGTTCCGATTCAAAGACATCCAGTCCGGCGAACGAAACTTTTCCATTTTCCAAGGCATCCACCAGGGCCACTTCGTCCAGAACCCCCCCTCTTGCTGCATTGACAATACCAACACCGTCTTTCATTCTTTCAAATTCCTTCTTTCCAATGGCATATTCCTTTTGGGCAGGAAGATGAAGCGAAATAAAGTCGGCCTTGTTCAATACCTCGTCCTTCGAAACCGATGCCAGGTTAAAATGGATGGTCTGACCATCGTAAAACGTTAATTGGAGCGTCGTTTTTGCAATCAAGGGATCGCAATACAAAACCTTCATTCCCAGACCGAGGGCTATGCGCGCCGTGGACTGTCCGATACGGCCAAAGCCGATCAGACCTAAGGTCTTGCCCTTGAGTTCTATGCCATGGGCATAAGATTTTTTGAGCTGCTTGAATTTACTGTCACCCTCGAGTGGCATAGCGCGATTGGCATCGTATAGAAACCGTACTCCCCCGAACAAATGGGCGAACACCAATTCAGCGACCGATTCTGAAGAGGCGGCAGGAGTATTGATCACATGTAAACCCTTTTGCTTGGCGTAAGCCACATCAATGTTATCCATGCCCACTCCACCGCGGCCTATGAGCTTCAACGAGGGACAAGCATCGATCAGTTCTTTTCTGACTTGGGTCGCACTGCGCACCAAGAGTCCCGCTACCTGATGTTCGTTGATATAATTGACCAGCTGCTCTTGGGCGACCTGAACGTTGATGACCTCAAAACCTGCGGTGGCCAAAGCCGATTTACCGGAGGTTGAAATGCCATCGTTTGCTAAAATTTTCATTATTTTTTAGGTTGATTCTTAGCTTGAGCGAATTACTAAAAATTTTACTTAATCCCTCGGAGCCTGCTACCAGTGAATACCATTCTAAGCGCTAGGCCTTCCGTTCCAATTCGCTCATCACTTCTACCAGGACCCCGACACTTTCCAAGGGAAGTGCATTGTACATTGACGCCCTGTAACCCCCAACGGAACGATGTCCGTTAAGGCCCACCACTCCGGCTTCTTTCCACATGGCATCAAAAACATCTTTCAATTTATCTTCAGCCAGATTAAAAGTCGCATTCATGTTCGATCGATCTTCGATATTGGCGTAACCCTCGAACAATGGGTTCAGGTCTATTTCCGAATAGAGCAATTTCGCCTTCTTTTCGTTAACCGTCTCGATCGCCGCAATACCACCTAAGTTTTTCAACCACTCCAACGTCAACATCGATACATAAACCGCAAACACCGAAGGGGTATTGAACATACTTTCCTTGGCAATTTGAACCCTATAGTCCAGAATGGAAGGGATTGCCCGACTGACTTTACCCAGTATTGATTCCTTGATGACTACCAAGGTTGCCCCGGCAGGGCCCATATTTTTTTGGGCACCCGCATAGATCAAATCGAATCCCGAAAAATCGAGTTGTCTTGAGAAAATATCCGAACTCATGTCGCAGACAACAGGGGCATCGGTTTTAGGAAATTTTTTTATTTGTGTTCCGAATATGGTATTGTTGGAAGTCAAGTGCAGATAATCCAAGCCCGATGGCACGGCATAACCTTTGGGGATGTACCTGAAATTTTCATCTTTTGATGACCCTACTTCCAAGACCTCTCCAAAAAGCTTCGCCTCTTTGATCGCATTGTTGCTCCAAGTTCCTGTGTTGAGATAACCGGCTTTGGTTTCCAGCAAGTTATAGGCGGCCATCACAAACTGTAGGCTGGCGCCGCCTTGGAGAAAGAGCGCCTTATAACCTTGACCTTCCAAGCCCAAAAGTTCCAATGCAAGGGCCTGTGCCTTTTCCATCACGGCCACAAAGTCTTTGCTGCGATGGGAAATTTCGATTAGGGAAAGGCTAGAGCCATTGAAATCCATTACGGCTTCAGAGGCCTTCAATAGCACTTCCTGTGGCAGAATACATGGGCCTGCACTAAAATTATGCTTCTTCATTTTACAATATTGATTAAGGAATCAAAGGTCTTAAATTTAGAGGGATTTATGGCTAAGGTATCACATTAAATCCACTATATTTTCAACAGGAAATCAACAACATCGATGCCATCGGCATAATCGGTGAGCGACGGAAACTGAGATTGTCCGAAGGGCACTTCCCCCTTCATAAAACCATCACTGACGATACACTGTAGATCTTCCCTGTTTTTGGAAAGTTGAGCACCGAGGTCATTGAGATCATCATATTTTTCATAGAACAAGGAGGCGATGGGTGAGGCGTTGCTTCGATCTTCCTTGAGCATCAAAAAGCCATTGTCCAATATCTTAAACTCAGACATCAAGTATACCGCTTTGTTGTAGTCATAGTTGTTCTGATACTTTTTTTGGTCAATGATGGTGCGGTAGGGATAAATGGCCTTAAAAAAAGCGTCAAAATCATAATTTTGCGGTACCAACAATTTGGAAACACTCCTACACCCAAGGCCATAATATCTAAAAACATCCTCACCCAGGGCCAATAACTGATCAGGCGTTTCTTTCCCGGAGAGCACCGCTACGGAGTTCCGGTTTTTTCGGATAATATTGGGCCCTTTTCCGAAATAATGTTCAAAATAACGGGCCGTATTATTGCTTCCGGTTGCGATTACCGCATCAAACCCCTTCAACTGCCCTTCGACGATCAAAATCCTATCCTTGAAGGAGGGCTCGATGTTCACTAGATAATCACTGAAAAATTGGAAGAGGGCACGATCATTGGAAGAAAGTTTTACCATCGCAACATTTCCGGTTGACATGACGCAGAGGAAATCATGGAAGCCCACAAGTGGTATATTGCCAGCCATGATAATGGCTACCTTTAAGGGTTGGCGTTTCGGAATTTCATAATTTGAGAGCCATGCTTCCAATGACTTTTCGTTCAATAAACGGCCCCAATGTTGAAGGGCAAATAGTACGTTTTCCTCAGTGAACCATCCGTTTTGCTGCCCGGCCAAAATAATGGAGGCATCCAGGCGTTCTTTCCATGGGTCTTCTTTCAATTCCCCTTTACAGTAACGGTCAAGAAAGGTCCCAAGTTTAACAAAAGCTTTAAATGTTTTGTAATGCGCGTTCATATATTTGTGCAAAATGCGTTTAGGGGCTACCTTTGCGCAAAAATAAGGATACTTTAACGATTTTGGTTATTGTATGAACTACCCGCACTGCTCGACAGCAGAGTGGTATTCACCCTAACGTTGAAAAAAGATGGCAATAATTATAACTGACGAGTGCATCAATTGCGGGGCCTGCGAGCCCGAATGTCCAAATACAGCTATTTATGAAGGTGCGGATGAATGGCGATACGGCGACGGCACGTCGCTCAAAGGCAATGTCGTGCTCCCCGATGGGAAAGCGATTAATGCCGATGAAGTCCAAGAGCCTATCAGTGATGAAATATATTATATTTCCCCGGATAAATGCACGGAGTGTATGGGATTCCATGAAGAACCACAATGTGCGGCCGTATGTCCTGTAGACTGTTGTGTACCCGACCCAGACCATGTGGAATCGGAGGAAACGCTTTTGGCCAAACAGAAGTTCATGCATCCGGAAGGATAACAAATGCCCAATTCTTTAATGCTGGCCCAAGGTTGTTCCGGTTAGAACGACTTCCAAGATTGATGGCGGTTTAAATTTGTTTAAGGAAAAAAGCGGAAGCAGCCATCTTCCTTAAAACCAAGCCGTGGATTTCGTTATTTTATGAAGTCGAAAGTCATTCCACCATAAAAAAAAGCTGCCCTAACTAGGGCAGCTTTTGCTTTTGTAATGATTTACATTTAAAATTTATAGTTCACCGACAAATTGAACATGGCGCCCAATTGGCTGAAATGGTAGCCGTCATAGGTCATTTGAGAATAGCGTTGGTTAAAGGTGATCAAATTCGATTCATTCTGAATCGGGGTCACCCCAAAGGCATTGGTGGAAGTATCATTGATGATCGCTTGCCCCGCAGCATTTTCGGCCACAAACTTCCATTCAGGAAGTACGTTCAGGATATTGTTCAGGTTCAAGGCAATGGTGAGCTGCTCGGTAGCACTGTAATTGACACCCAAGTCGGTTACGATTTTTGGGGTAAATTCGGTGCGCAAGTCATCGCTCATCCCTTGCTGCTTAAAGGTAGTTTTTCCGAAATACGTGTTGTTCAGGGAAAATCCGAACTTGTCGATATCGTAATTGGCGCCCAATATCCATTTTGTTACTGGTCTGGAGGTAAAGAACAAGGCCTCCTGGGTTGGTGTCACCACTGATTGTCCGGTGCCCTGTAGGAATGCGGGATCCTTAACGGCACCGTTCCTTTCGTTCTGAATGGTATAGTTACCAGCCAAGTTGAAATCCAAAGTACCCGATCCTAAAACGATGCCTCTGTAATTCGCAACGACATCTATTCCCGAAGTTCGGGTATCAAGGGCATTGGCGAAGAAACTAAGATCTGATAGCCCCTCAAATGCACCCCCGGCAGGTGGCGCCACTTCTGAACCCAAAACGATCCTGTCTTTCACTGCGATATTGTAATAATCGACAGTTACATTGAAAAAGCTGCTTATCCTTGAACCGATACCTACGGTGAAGTTGGTCGATTTTTCAGCATCCAATTGGTCAAGACCCAACAAACGGGCTTGTGGCGATACATTGTTAACCAAGCCACCTACCTGGATGCCCTGTCCTGGAACAAAGCTGTATTGTGCTTTTTGGGTATAGATCTGGTGCAAGGTCGGTGCCCTGAAACCAGTAGATATAGATCCTCTTAAGGTAACCTTGTCCTCTGCGAACTTATAGCGCGAACTGAACTTATAGACAAAGGCATTCCCGAAATCTGAATAATTTTCTTGTCTTAACGTACCGCTGAGCAAGAAATCTTCGGTCACGTCAAAATCCAAGCTGAAATAGCCACCCAGGTTATAACGGCTGAACTTACCTGAGTTCTGAGGCTGGTTGCCCGCGAACGAATCCGCACCACCTCCGTCATAGGAAGCCAAACCACCTTCGATCACTTCAAAGGTCTCCGTCCTAAACTCAGCACCAAAACCGATGCTGACTTGATCGGACAACACCCTTGATATATCAATGTTCCCCACATTATGGTTGAATTTGGTTCCTCCCGGATCGAAACTGATGGGGCTGTTTTCGCGATATAAGCTAGATCCTTCGGTAAGTTCGCCCGGATCAACCGTCCCGTTGCCATTGGCATCCAACCAAGTGGAAGGGGAGTAAACGAAGTTTCTGTTATGCGAGTTGTTTACCTTATAGGTTTGTGTATTCCCACCAGTGGTAAAACTGGCGTCCACGTTCCAATCATTTAAATTGGCTTTAAATCCTATCGTACCATTATAGTCACTAAGATCACCTTCAAAAGTAGGTACATAACCATCATAATTATTGGGCGTGCCAGGTGCTGGGAAAAAATCTGACAAATAAGGGAAATCCTCAATGGTCCTCCAATAAGGGGTCCTGTAATTGGCAAAACTGTTCACCTTTTTATAGACATAGGCGGCATTACCATAAAGTTGGGTGTTGTCACTTAAGTCAACGCCCATGTTCACGGAAAACTTGGCTGCGGCGGTCTCAGGCGAGCCATTGATATTGCCTGCATCCGGTTTACGTGCCAAAAATGCCCTGACGTCGGCGATATCGGCGCCAAAATCGGCGGCCTCCCCGGCTGCGTCAACCGTCCCTGGACGGTTTGCCAAATTCACCTTTGATAGGTCCACGGTATAGTTCACAAATCCTTTATCGTCACCTATGCTCGACCCGTTGTTGACGGCAATACCATACATTTCGCCGTCTCCTTCCGAAGTGATACCTGTGCGCAAGGTTGCGGAACCCATGGAGGCATTGTCTTTCAGAATAATGTTCATTACCCCTGCGATCGCATCAGATCCGTATTGTGCAGAAGCCCCATCCCTCAATATTTCGACCCTTTTGATCGCGTCGGTGGGGATGGCCGAAATATCGGCTCCCGTCTCACCACGACCCGGGGAAGTTTGGGTATACAGCAAGGCGCTGAGGTTCTTTCTTTTGCCATTGATCAAAATCAATGTTCGGCTGGGACCCATATTTCTAATTTCATAGGGGTCCAATAATGAAGTCGCATCGTTTACCGGGGTCTGCACCGTGTTAAAGGATGGGATACGGTATTGCAAGGCCTTGTCGAAGGTTGCCTGACCGGTTGAAACCAGTTCTTCTGCGGGCAGTACATCGATCGGCAATGGCGTATCGGTATTGCTACGAGCGGCCGTACGACTACCCGTTACGATAAATTCTTCAAGCTGCATGCCTTCCGAGAGGGCTACATCGATAATGGCCTGTTCACCTGCTTTTATTTCTTGGGTTCCAAAACCGATATAACTGTATATCAAGGTAGCGCCAACCCCAACGGTTATTTCATAATTTCCGTCAAAATCGGTGGTCGTCCCATTGGTGGTCCCTTTTTCCACGATATTCACCCCGGCAAGTGGCGCACCATCCTCATCGGTAACGGTACCCCTTACCGTATTTTGTAAAATCGTGTTGGATGGATGGACCATTTCCGATAAAAAAGTAGGGGAAGCTTCTATCTTGCCAAAACCTATAATGAACAAGGCGGTCAACAAGAGCTTCAAAAGAGTAATTTTTCTCATAATAGTGTGTTTAAGTTAGAACTAATGTGAAATAACATCCATTGCGGTAAGGATTGGAGAATCTTAACCAAGTTTCAGAATTGTCAATGAAACGAGCAAAAGAAATTGCCTATTCTCATAAACATCTTCAAAAGCCCAAAAATTCCAGTCATTTTATTTTTGGAGCAATGCTATTCAACTTTGTGTATGCGTATGCTTCATTCTTGAAATGTAAATCATTGATAAACAACTTTATCAAAATAGGAGTTCTTATCGTTTTCCTTAGAACAAGGGGAAAGCATTTACCGGGCTTGGAGGGAAAGGCATAAACATGAACTCCTATCATGCTTTGCCTTGGTTGAGCCATCAGCAAACATTCCAAGTGATTCCGTGGATGAAATCAACCAAATATAACCCAAAATTCCTAAAATGTTAATAATTCATTAAATTTTCATGTGCGACTATCTCCGTTCCTCCGAAATTGAATTTGGACCTGGAGTTAAAATAAATACCTTAGGCAAGATCAATTCCCTTCAATTACGATCGTAAGAACTATCTTTGCACCCTCAAATTAAGAATACATGAAAGCAGGTATCGTTGGATTGCCCAATGTTGGAAAATCCACTCTTTTTAATTGTCTTTCCAATGCCAAGGCACAAAGTGCGAATTTTCCATTTTGCACCATAGAACCCAATATCGGGGTGGTAAACGTCCCGGATACCAGATTGCAAAAGCTTGAAAGCTTGGTCAATCCGGAAAGGGTAGTGCCTGCGACTGTTGAAATTGTTGATATCGCCGGCTTGGTCAAGGGGGCGAGCAAAGGAGAGGGCCTGGGCAACCAGTTTTTGGGCAATATTCGAGAAACGGATGCCATTTTACACGTTTTGCGATGCTTCGAAAATGAGAACATCGTTCATGTTGATGGTACCGTGAATCCGATTCGTGACAAGGAGACCATTGATATGGAGCTGCAGTTGAAAGACCTGGAAACGGTCGACAAGAAACTCGAAAAAGTGAAACGGGCTGCAAAAACAGGCAATAAAGAGGCTCAAAAAGAGGAAGCAGTATTACAGAAATTGAAGGACGGGCTTGGAAGCAGGAATCTCAATCCGTGCGATTGAAGTGGAAAAGGAAGATCGAAATGAATTTGTGAAACCCTTGCAGTTTATTACAGACAAACCTGTAATGTACGTATGCAATGTTGATGAGGGAGCTGCAGCGACCGGCAATGCCTTTGTGGAACAAGTAAAATCTGCGATCGCTGGAGAAAATGCCGAGCTTATCGTTTTGGCGGTGGCTACCGAAGCCGATATTACCGAATTGGAAACCTTTGAAGAACGCCAAATGTTTTTGGAAGATATCGGATTGTCGGAACCCGGTTCTGCCAAATTGATCCGCGGCGCCTACAAGCTTTTGAACCTTGAAACCTATTTTACGGCCGGGGTCAAGGAAGTGCGCGCCTGGACGATTCCCGTTGGTGCCACGGCGCCCCAGGCCGCAGGCGTGATCCACACCGACTTTGAAAAGGGCTTCATCAGGGCAGAAGTCATCTCTTATGCCGATTTCATAGCCTATGGCAGTGAATTGAAAGTGAAGGAGGCTGGCAAAATGCGTGTAGAGGGCAAGGAATATATCGTGAAAGATGGGGACGTGATGCATTTCAGGTTCAATGTGTAAAATTACGTTTGGCATTCCATATCAAATTAATCCCAAATGACATTGAATTGGGGAAGTTTTTGGTCATTACATGGATTTTTCCGACCTTTTACTTGCCTGCTATCAACAATCGTGGTTTTCCATTGTTAATTACTTTAACCCTAAGGGGTTTCATCTTTTTGCAAGTCGTGTTATATTAGCGACACTTTCGAACAAACCCCAAAGCATGTCTGAAAACGCCCAATATACCGAAGATAACATTCGTTCGCTCGATTGGAAAGAGCATATACGGATGCGGCCTGGCATGTATATCGGGAAGTTGGGCGACGGTTCGTCTGCAGATGACGGCATTTACATTCTCCTCAAAGAAACCATTGACAACTGTATCGATGAGTTTGTGATGGGCGCCGGTAAGACCATTGATATCAGCATCAAGGATAATGTGGTCAAGGTCCGTGACTATGGGCGAGGCATACCCTTGGGCAAGGTAGTCGATGTCGTCTCCAAAATGAATACCGGCGGTAAATACGATTCCCGGGCCTTCAAAAAATCCGTAGGTCTCAACGGTGTCGGTACCAAGGCCGTAAATGCCCTCTCCTCCTTTTTTAAGGTAGAATCGGTAAGGGACAATCTCATAAAATCAGCCGAATTCACACAAGGGAATCTGGTTACCGAAGAAGGCCCTACCGACAGTACCAAACGAAGTGGCACCAAGGTATTGTTTACCCCGGATGAAACCATCTTCAAAAAATACAAATACCGCAATGAGTATGTAGAACGCATGCTAAAAAATTATGTGTACCTCAATCCTGGACTGACCATTTTGTTCAATGGTGAAAAATATTTTTCCGAGAACGGATTGAAGGACCTATTGGAGGACAACAACAATGTAGAGGATATGCTATACCCCGTCATCCATCTTAAAGGGGAAGATATCGAAGTGGCCATTACCCATAGCAAGACCCAATACAGCGAAGAATACCATTCATTTGTAAACGGACAGAACACTACGCAAGGGGGGACCCATCAGGCTGCCTTTAGGGAAGCCTTGGTCAAGACCATCCGTGATTTTTATGGCAAGGGCTATGACCCTTCCGATGTAAGAAAGTCGATCATTTCTGCCATTTCCATAAAAGTAATGGAGCCGGTTTTCGAGAGTCAGACCAAAACCAAATTGGGATCGACCGACATGGGCGGCGATCTTCCCACCGTCAGAACCTACATCAACGATTTCGTAGGCAAGCACTTAGATAATTATCTTCATAAGAATCCGGAAACCGCCGAAAGTCTTCAAAGGAAGATCATGCAGGCCGAACGGGAGCGAAAGGAACTTTCAGGGATCAGAAAACTCGCCAAAGATCGGGCTAAGAAAGCCAGTCTGCACAATAAAAAGCTTAGGGATTGTAGGGTACATCTAACTGATATGAAAAGTGAGAGACGGCTGGAGAGTACCCTTTTCATCACCGAAGGCGATTCTGCCTCCGGGTCGATTACCAAGTCGCGCGATGTAAATACACAAGCGGTTTTCAGTCTAAGGGGCAAGCCATTGAATTCATATGGCATGTCAAAGAAAATCGTTTATGAGAACGAAGAATTCAATCTCTTACAGGCGGCATTGAACATAGAAGATTCTATGGAAGACCTGCGGTACAACAATATCGTAATCGCCACGGATGCCGATGTTGACGGCATGCACATACGGTTATTGTTGATTACGTTTTTTCTCCAATTCTTCCCCGAACTGATCAAAGAAAACCACCTGTACATTTTACAGACCCCCTTGTTCAGGGTTCGCAATAAGAAGGAAACCATTTACTGTTACAGTGAGGACGAAAGGAGAAGCGCCATTGCAAAACTTTCGGGAAAGCCCGAGATCACAAGGTTCAAAGGCCTTGGTGAAATCTCCCCTGACGAATTCAAACATTTTATTGCGGATGATATCCGCCTCGAACCCGTCATGCTCGACAAGGCAATGTCAATTGAAAACCTGCTGGAATTTTATATGGGCAAAAACACGCCCGACCGACAAGAATTTATAATCAATAATCTTAAAGTAGAAGTTGATTTGGTTGAAGCCGACCAACAATAAACCAAGTAAATACGAATTCTCTGAATGGAGGAAAATGAGGATCTGAACGAAGCCCATCAAGAAAATACAGATGACACACAGGAGGCGCTGACAAGGGTTTCCGGAATGTACAAAGACTGGTTTCTAGATTATGCTTCCTATGTTATTTTAGAACGGGCCGTACCTGCCATTGAAGACGGTTTTAAACCGGTTCAAAGGCGCATTATGCATTCGTTGAAGGAATTGGACGACGGGCGCTACAATAAGGTGGCCAATGTGGTAGGGCACACCATGCAGTACCATCCCCACGGGGATGCCAGTATTGGCGATGCCATGGTGCAAATCGGTCAGAAAGACCTGTTGATCGATACGCAAGGGAACTGGGGAAATATATTGACAGGTGACGGGGCGGCCGCCTCGAGATATATTGAGGCCCGATTGTCAAAATTTGCCCTCGAGGTCGTATTTAGTCCGAAGATTACCGAATGGCAGCAATCTTATGACGGCAGAAAGAAGGAACCCGTAAACCTTCCCGTAAAATTTCCATTGCTACTGGCGCAGGGTGCCGAAGGAATCGCAGTAGGGCTCTCCACCAAAATATTGCCGCATAACTTCATTGAATTGATCGACGCTTCGGTCAAACACCTTAAAGGACAACGGTTTAAGATATACCCCGACTTTCCCACAGCGGGCATCATCGATGTGGCCAATTATAACGACGGACTTCGAGGTGGAAAGATACGGACAAGAGCGAGAATTTCACAGTTAGACAAAAATACCTTGGTCATCAATGAGATACCCTATGGGACCAACACCTCTACCTTGATCGATTCCATCCTAAAAGCCAATGACAAAGGGAAGATCAAAATCAAAAAAATAGATGACAATACGGCAGCGGAGGTAGAAATTTTGGTTCACTTGCCCTCCGGTATATCTCCCGATAAAACCATAGATGCCCTCTACGCTTTTACGGCCTGTGAAAGTAGTATTTCGCCATTGGGATGCATCATAGAAGACAACAAACCGCTGTTCATCGGGGTTACTGAAATGTTGGAACGCTCAACCGACAATACGGTGGAGTTGTTGAAGGCAGAATTGGAAATACAGCTGGGGGAGTTGGAAGAACAATGGCATTATTCTTCTTTGGAGCGCATTTTTATTGAGAACAGGATTTATCGGGATATCGAGGATGAGGAAACTTGGGAAGGCGTTATTGAGGCCATCGATAAGGGTTTGATGCCCTTCACCCAAAACTTGAGAAGAGCGGTTACCGAAGAGGATATCGTAAGGCTTACCGAAATTAGGATCAAACGTATTTCAAAATTTGATTTGGACAAGGCGCAGGAACTTCTAGATAATTTGGAAAAAAAGATCGCTGAGGTAAAACACCATTTGGCCCACCTTGTCGATTTTGCCATCGATTACTTCAAATCTTTAAAAGAGAAATATGGTAAGGGCAGGGAACGTAAATCAGAAATAAGGACTTTCGACGATATTGAGGCCACCAAGGTGGTCATACGAAATACGAAACTATATGTCAACCGGGAGGAAGGCTTTGTGGGGACATCGATGAAACGCGATGAATACATCACCGACTGCAGTGATATAGACGATATTATCGTGTTTACCCGTGATGGAAATATGATGGTGACCAAAGTGGATTCAAAAACTTTTGTCGGTAAAAATATCATTCACGTGGCAGTTTTCAAGAAAAAGGATAGCCGCACCATCTATAATATGATTTACAAAGCCGGGAAAGGTGGACCATCCTTTATCAAACGGTTTAACGTTACTTCCACCACCAGGGATAAAACTTACCCGTTGACAGGTGGCAAACCCAATTCTGAAGTATTGTATTTTTCAGCAAACCCGAACGGGGAGGCAGAGGTCATAACGGTACTCTTAAGACAATCGGGTAGCATAAAAAAATTAAAATGGGACCTTGATTTTGCTGATGTTTTGATCAAAGGGCGCGCCTCAAAAGGCAATTTGGTCACCAAATATTCCGTAAAGCGGATCGAACTAAAGGAAAAAGGGGTTTCGACCCTAAAGCCAAGAAAAATCTGGTTCGACGATGTGGTTCGACGCCTCAATGTCGACGGGCGCGGAGAACTATTGGGAGATTTTCGGGGCGATGACCGATTATTGGTGGTCACCCAAAAAGGTGCGGCAAAAACAGTGGCGCCTACCATGTCGACCCACTTTGACGAGGACATGATCATTCTTGAAAAATGGCACCACAACAAGCCCTTGTCTGCAATTTACTACGACGGGGATAAGGAGCGTTATTATGTCAAGAGATTTGTGATAGAAAACGAAAACAAGGAAGAAACCTTTATATCCGAACATCCAAAATCGTTCCTGGAGCTGGTGCTGACCGATTGGCGACCTGTGGTTGAATTAGAGTTCGCAAAGCCTAGAGGGAAAGATGCAAAACCAAATCAAATTGTTGATATAGAATCTTTTATATCAATTAAAGGAATAAAAGCTTTAGGTAATCAATTGACTTCGGAAAAAATAAAAAATGTAAATATACTCGAGTCGCTCCCCTTTGAAGAACCTGCACCCCATGAACCGGCGGAAATTGAAGTGGTCGATGAGGAGAATGTGGAAGCGAACGACGACAAGGAATCGTCTCTTAAGGATGGTCCAAACAAATCAAAAGATCCGAATGAAGATGATGAAGATGGCGATGGACAAATTAAACTGTTCTAAAGCCTTGATTTTTCACTCCAGATACGAAGATCTGACAGAAAACAGCTGCTGAAATCGCGTTTCGGTGGTTATTTAATGTATTTATGGCATGGGAGAATGTGAAGTTCAAGTATCATATTTGGGAACTGCAGAAGGGTTTTGATCGATCAATACATAGCGCTTCGAACATCGCCCCGCAAAATTTTTTAAAGTTGGAAGTAAATCGAGCTAGCATTTAAGAAATAATTCTTAATGTTGCCAAAATAATTGCCAAATCTTAGCCAAAACCGGTGCGAAAAGGTTAAAGAACTAATGATTGGCAAGTTTAATCGCTATCTTAGCCAAAACACTATTTTTTTAATGGATTTTACCAACCCCCTGGTATACGGTGTACCTTGTTTCATCGCTTTTATTCTTCTAGAACTTACTTATAGCAAGACCCATGGAGATGATCATCTCTATGAATGGAAAGACTTGTTTGCAAGTGGGTTCATGGGTGTTGGATCGGCCATCATCGCACCTTTGATCAAGCTCATTTCGGCAATTGTCATCTTCGAATTCACTTATAACCTGTTCAATCCAATGGTGGAAGGGGTCCGCACCAATATTATGGGATATGAATCCTTTGGCTATGCTTGGTATGTTTGGCTGTTATGCCAATTGGCCGATGATTTTACCTACTATTGGTTCCATCGTGCCAATCATGAAGTGCGTATTTTATGGGCAGCCCACATCGTCCACCATTCTTCGGAGAACTTCAATCTGGGTACAGCGGTGCGTAACGGCTGGTTTACCATCCTTTACAAACCCCTGTTCTATATGTGGATGCCCGCATTGGGATTCCCGCCCGAAATGGTAGTCGTTTGCTTGGGAATAGAAGCGCTCTGGCAGTTTCAACTGCACTCGGTGTACATTCCAAAAATGGGTTTCATCGAAAAAATCTTCAATACCCATACCATGCACCAAGTACATCATGCACAAAATGTGGAGTATTTGGATAAGAACCATGGCGGATTCTTGAACATATTCGATAAGTTATTTGGCACTTGGAAAGAACTTGATGATGATATCGACGTGAAATACGGCGTAATTCACGCCCCAAATTCACACAATCCCATTGTTATCCTTACCCATGAGTTCAAGGATATTTGGGAGGACGTAAAAAAATCCAAAAAGTTGTCCCATGCCTTGATGTATATTTTCGGTCCCCCGGGATGGAGCCATGATGGCAGTACGATGACGGTAAAACAACAACAGCGATTGTTCAAGAAGCAAAAAATGGAACATCCTGAAATAGCCTTCAGCAGGCCCAACTAGTCTGTAACTCCTGCCCTGAGTAAGTATGCTTTTCCTATAATTGTTTTGTTATATCCCACGTTGAGCCTTAAATGCCGGTAAACCGAATTTGGTGCACATTATGCGTGATCATCATTGGGCAATGCTTTTTCTTTCTTTCTCATTTTGATATTGAGAAACTCAACCAGTAAGGAGAAAGCAATGGCAAAATAAAGATATCCTTTGGGGATAACCCCAATTTCCTGTCCGAACACCTTGGTATGGCTCAAATGCGCCGCCTCGGCTATCAACATGAACCCGATCAAAATCAAAAACGAAAGTGCCAGCAATTGCATGGATGGGTGCTTGTTGATAAAAACCCTGATCGGATTGGCGAAGAGCATCATGATAACGATGGAAATCACCACGGCAATAATCATCAATATCAAGGCATCCATCGGCTTTTCGCCTAAACCGTTGGTCATCCCCACTGCGGTCAATATCGAATCGATCGAAAAAATAAAGTCGATAATAACAATTTGAACGATGGCCTTGGAGAAACTGGTAATATTCTTCGCGTTGATCGCATCTTCATCGTGCTCCGGCAATTCCACTTTTTCATGGATCTCGGAAGTGCTTTTGTACAACAGGAAAAGTCCGCCGAAAAAAAGGATCATGGCCTGGCCGCTTATCCCTACTGTGAGCCAGGAGGTTTTGATGTAGTAAAAAGGAATCTTGAGGCCTATAAGGAAGGACACCGCGAACAACAGAATAATGCGTTGTACCATAGCCAAAAGCAGCCCCAGGTTGGTAGCTCTTTTTTGGTCTTTTTGCGGCAATTTATTCGCCGCTATGGAGATAAAAACGATATTATCAATTCCCAGGATAATCTCCAAAAAGGTCAGGGTCAACAAAGCGACCCAAGCATCGACGCTGGAAAAGATATCCCACATAATTTAGTTCGTTTTAAAGGCCGTACCTCTCGATTTTTTGCTGCTTCCTACAAGTCCGTACTCAAAGGTATAGGAATTATCGGTAGTTGACAAAATCTTGATCTGTACCGATTTTTCTTCGGCCTTGTTCTTCGGGTTCAATTTTTTGACGATATACTCGCAATCATTGATCCACCTGACCGAGGCAGAATCGGCTTTTCCGTTGAAATAGTCGATTTCCAAACCGTCTTTCCGCATAAAGGTGGTCGTCATTTCCACACCATCAACGGTAGATGTGAAAGAAAAGCTGCCGTTTATAAATTGTTGGCAGTTACGTTCAGGTCGATAGCAGGCCGCCAGAAGACTGATGGCCATTATGGATAATAGGATCTGGTTGCGCATTCCCGCAAAATTAAGAATTTGGGGTTCAATTCCCACTATAGGCCTTAAAACTTCCATCGGAATAAAAAACCACGATTTTTTCAATGGTTTTCCCAATAGGAGCTTTTTCCATTGAAGTTTTGTTTTTGACATGAAGTTCATTCGATGGGGAGGAGGGAGATTTTTTTAGATCGGTAGGAAAACTTCCTTTTCCATTGAGCAGCCAATATAGATTAACTTCGGGAAAGGTATGCACAACCTTCATGACGAAATCCAAACTAGGCTTGTTCCTGCCCGATAACAAATGCGAAATTCCCGACCGCTGCACTTCAATCTTATCGGCAAAAGCCGCAGCGGATAGTCCATAATATTCTAGTAGAAGTTCCAATCTCACAACAAATTCCTCTGTGTTTACCATGATAAAATCGTTGAAAGTTTACTGCGGAAAAATAACCCTAAAATGGCCTATAAACCTTTAAATTGAAATAAAAAATATGATATTTTACTTTAAATAAAATTATATAAAATACTGAATAACAATATTTTAAATTAATAATAGTTAATCATTCAAAAAATGTTTACAAATGTATATTCCATGCTGCATTTGAAGGTTATTATTGATTACAAAAGTAACTATTAGTATTTACATATGTAATTTATAATGATACTATTTTTGTCTGGATCGATGAAATGCAATGCAGGTAAAGCCAGAAGAGTATATCAAGAACAAAGCGATATCAGTTCAAGGCCGTTATGTGACCCTTGACCACATCTTACCATTTTTGGGTTCGATGTCGGCACATTTCAAACTGGAACATGTGGGTAGCTCTGTCCTTGGCCTTCCCATCCAATCCTTGACTATGGGCAGTGGCAAGTTGAAGATTTTGATGTGGTCTCAAATGCACGGTAACGAAAGCACCACCACCAAGGCCATATTGGATCTGTTGAATTTCCTGTCGTCAGATGGGTTGTTGTCCAATACGATTCTGGAAAAATGTCAGCTCCGGATTATCCCCATATTAAATCCGGATGGGGCCAAGGCATATACCAGGTTAAATGCCAACTCTGTTGATCTTAACCGTGACGCACAAACATTGACCCAGCCAGAAAGCAAAGCCCTGAAGGCTGTCTATAGGTTGTTCAAGCCCGATTTCTGCTTTAATCTGCACGATCAAAGAACCATATTCAATGTAGGCGACACGGAACGGCCGGCCACTGTTTCTTTTCTTGCTCCTACTTTTGATGTCGACAGAACGGTTTCAGGAAATCGATTGTTGGCGATGCGGTTGATCGTGGCGATGAACAGGGCATTGCAGTTGATGATACCTGGACAGGTGGGTCGATATGACGATAGTTTCAATGTCAATTGTATCGGGGATACTCTCCAAATGATGGGAATTCCTACTGTATTGATAGAAGCAGGTCATTTTGGGGAAGACTATGATCGGGAATTTACCCGCGAGTTGATCTTTTGGTCTTTGTTAAGGGCTTTGGAAACTCTTGCAACCGATAGATTGGCCGATTTTGTGGCAGACGACTACTTTTTGATTCCTGAGAACAACAAATTGTTTTTCGATATCTTGATCAAAAATGTGCATCACGCCCATCCCAAATACAGTAAGGGTGCAGACTTGGGTATCCTTTTTCAGGAAAAACTGGATAGGAACGCCATTGAATTCATTCCTAAGCTAGAGGTGCTAGGCAAGGACAGTATTCATTATGGCCATAAAACCTTCGACTGTGATGACCCGATGGCTTTGGAAGTGTTAAAAAGTCAGTCTTTTTGGTCAGAAATCGTAATCTAAGGTCTGTAATATTTTGGAAGAAATCTACGTTTAATTACGTTTTCGTTAAAAGATATCAAGTTTTACTGAATATATTTTCTTAATTTCTTATTTTTGGCAAAAATATCGTTATAATGGGAAAAGTAAAACTGGATGAGATAGACCATCAAATTCTGGACATGTTAATCGACAATACCAGAACACCTTTCACGGATATCGCAAAGAAATTGTTGATTTCCGCGGGGACCGTGCATGTTCGCGTAAAAAAGATGGAAGATGCCGGTATTGTAAAAGGTTCTTCATTGACGTTGGACTATGTAAAATTGGGATACGCCTTCATTGCCTATGTAGGAATTTTCTTAGAAAAAACCCACCAAACCAAATTTGTGTTGGAACGGCTGGAACAGATACCCAATGTTACTGTTGCACATATTACCACAGGTAAATTCAATATCTTCTGTAAGATTCGGGCAAAAGACACCAACCATGCAAAAAACATCATATTTCAAATCGACGACATCGATGGTATCAGCAGAACGGAGACCATGATTTCACTTGAAGAGAGTATCAATGACAAGAAACGGTTGATGCATATGATATTTAACGAATTATAGGGCGGTGTGCTTTTTCTGTAAACTTTCTTGAATTTCAAATTCATTCAATTTCAGCAATATGCGATCTATAGCATTGCCCAGTACCGATTACAATCCTTATTATCAGACTTATATCGATAAGCTTGGTGATGTAGATCTGATGGTTATGATGCAGAATCAATTGGGTAATTTTCCTGAATTCATCAATAGCATACCGGATGAAAAATGGACTTTTGCCTATGGATTAAATAAATGGACCATAGCGGAAGTGCTTTTACATGTGTTGGATACAGAGCGCGTTTTTCAATATAGGGCCTTGCGATTTGGGCGTAATGACAGTACACCCATACCAGGATTCGACCAAGATCAATATGTTCCTGAATCCAACGCGAATAGTAGAAGTAAAGAAAGTATTATTGAAGAGTATAGAAGTATTCGAAAATCAAGTATTGCTCTATTTTCTTCATTTGATGAAGTCATTTTGGAGAGATGGGGCACGGCCAACGGTTTTAAGATGAGCGTGGCCGCCTTAGGATTTGTGATGCTAGGGCATCAAAAGCACCATAGGGACGTAATTAGGGAGCGATACCTTTAATCATTCATAGTCCATTTCCTCATCCATTTCATTTTCCGAAAGGTCTACATCCATATCGAACGAATCTACCTCCTCTAGAACGGGTTCTGGTTTGTCTTCCAGTTCTTTCTCCATGTTATCTTCGAAATTGGAAATGAAATTCGCCAGGCTTTTGCTTATTTTGACCAAATAAATGGTATCGGTCGTTTTAATTTCAACCGCTTCCACAAATTCTCCACTGGCATTCTTGAAGCAGATGATATCCTCATCACCATAACCATCCGGATAGGTCTCTATCAACAATGCGGCCAGTTGATGGTCGAGTTTTTTGTAATCCACAAGTTTGCGTATCATAAGTAGGTTGTTTAAGCCCTCTGGTTAAAAAGGGATTTAATGTTTCCGTTTGATAGCCTAGGTCAACGGCATCACGATGATTTATGAAAGGCGGCGATCTATAGCTTATTCTAAACTATAGTTTATTTTCTTTGGAGGTGCCAAAGAGTTGTCAAAGTGCAATTTTAGTATATGTAGGTATTATTCCGAGTAGTAAGCGAAGGCCCGATGAAGTAAATTGTTCTCAATTTGGACATCGATAACGGGATTTCCGATATTTCGCAACAAGACAAAATTGATTTTCCCAAAGGCGTTTTTTTTATCGAATTTTAGAAGATTGAGAATCTGTTCGATTTCATTTTCTGAGAAACTTATTTTTGGATAGCGCTGCAGAAAAGTTTGCTTGATATCTTCAAGGTCTTGTTTTGGTAAACCTTGTAATTCCTTGGATAGCCACGATTCCAAAATCATGCCTATCGCAATTGCCTCGCCGTGCAATAGCAATTTATCTTCATGGGCTAGAAAATAAGATTCGATGGCATGTCCCAGGGTATGACCGAAATTTAGAATTTTCCTAAGACCCTGTTCGGTCGGGTCTTCAAGTACCACTTTGTTCTTGATCGAAATCGATTCATAAATCTGCACGTCAATTCGTTCAAAATCCTTTATTCCCTTTAGATCATTCCAGTATTTCCTGTCTTGAATTAATCCATGTTTCAGCATTTCGGCAAAACCGCTTTGCATTTGTCTATCGTCGAGGGTTTTGAGAAAATCGCTCACTACCAATACCATGATAGGATGATTGATAACTCCGATTTGGTTTTTCAGTGCACCTAGGTCAACCCCGGTTTTGCCACCAACGGAGGCATCTACCATCGAAAGGAGTGTGGTAGGCACATTGATAAAGTCAATCCCTCTTTTAAAGGTAGAGGCAATAAAGCCGCCCATGTCTGTAATGACCCCACCGCCCAAATTGATCAATAGGCTTTTTCGATCGGCGTCCAAGTCGGATAACGCTTCCCAAACATGGGTACAGATGGTGATATTTTTATTGATTTCCCCCGATTCAATTTCGATGATTTCAACTTCCACATCGCCGTTAACCTGCGACATAAATTTGGGAAGACAGCAATTGTGGCTATTTTCATCCACCAGGACAAATATTTTGGAATATCGACTTTGGCCAAGGTGTTGGTTTAACGCTTTATAGGCAGTATCATTAAAATGTACAGAATAGGATGGTGTGAGAATTGATTGCATGCTAAAACCGATATTGTTCAAGGGCACAAAATAAAGGTAATTTTTAATGAATGGAATATTTTTGCAGTGTTTATCTTTAACCGTTTTTCTAAATACATTCAATGGACCATATATTTGAAGATACCGCCACCGCATTTGCACTGAAAACCGACTCGGAACTTGAAAGGGCTTATTTTCTTTTTAAGATGATAGCCAATGAGCCCTTGGTGCGTATTGGCACTGCTATGACCAACTTTGCCATTAAAGCCCATCTTCCCGTAGACGGGTTGATAAGGGCCACGGTTTTCGATCATTTCTGTGGCGGTGTCAATGAGGTTGATTGCATGAAAGTGGTTGATAAAATGTGGACTAAAAACGTATCATCGGTACTCGACTATTCAGTAGAAGGGAAGGAAGAAGAGGATCCCTTGGATAGTACTTTGAAGAAGGTACTTGAAATTCTTGATTTCGTGAAGGCAAGAGAAGCCATACCGTTTGCGGTATTTAAGCCAACTGGTTTTGGACGATTTGCATTATTCAAGAAAATAGGCGCAGGCAAAGTACTTAATGTGGATGAAAAAAAGGAGTGGGATAGGGTAGTGGCCCGATTTGATAAGACTTGCAAAAAAGCCTTCGATCTAGGGGTTTCTTTGCTGATAGACGCGGAAGAAAGTTGGATGCAGGATGCTGCCGATACCTTGGTGGAGGAGATGATGCGCAAATACAACAGGGAAAAGGCCATCGTTTATAATACAGTGCAGATGTATCGTTGGGATCGGATGGATTATTTAAAAAAACTATATCAGAAAGCGGAAAAGGAAGGTTTTAAGATAGGAATCAAGGTGGTTCGGGGGGCTTACATGGAAAAAGAAAACGAACGGGCGGCGGAGAAAGGATATCGGACCCCTATCTGTGCCAATAAGGCGGAAACCGATGATAACTTCAATACTGCGGTAGCCTACATGGTCGAACACATCAAGACCATCTCATTGTTTGTGGGCACCCATAACGAGGATAGTACCTACCGTATGATGCAATTGATGCTGATAAATAAAATTAGTAACAGTGATCCAAGAATATGGTTTGGTCAGCTCTATGGAATGAGCGACCATATTTCCTATAATTTGGCCGCCCATGGTTATAATGTGGCCAAATATTTGCCATTTGGACCTGTACGGGACGTGATGCCCTACTTGATCAGAAGGGCGGAGGAGAACACTTCAGTGGCCGGACAGACCAGTAGGGAATTGGCTCTATTAAAAAGGGAAAGGAAAAGGCGAAAAATCTAGACGCTTGACGTTGCTGATTTAATACGCAATGCTTTCTGCTATAGCCTCATTTTCACAATTCCGAACGACCAGCACGGCGTTCTTTTCTTTTACCATTCCCCTGATGTAGTAGGTTTTGCAAGGGGTCGATCTGGTATTGCTTTTTGCAAAATCGACATCTCCATCCATCAAAATGTTATCTATCGCTATGGAATCAAAATCCTTGTTTTGAAGTCTTGTTCGTATTGCCTCGGAATAGGATAGCGGTTTGGAACGTATATCTTTTAAAGTTCGACAATTTGGGAAATAGCAAAAATAGACCCCCGTTTCTTCAGATTTTTTTTTAAAAAAGAGGGCCAGAAAAAAAACACCAATAGAAAAGCCGATAAGGTAAAAACCCAATCGTTTTAAAAATGCCATATCAAAAAATAAGAAAGTTAATATCGCTGTATTGCAGGTCGAACCATTCTCCAACCGATTTGTTCGTAAGAATCCCGTGGTACATATAGAGTCCGTTACGGAGGCCTTTATCGAATCGAAGCGAATTTTCCAGTCCACCTTCCTCTCCCAATTTGAGTAAATATGGGGTAAAGATATTGCTGATGGACACTGATGCGGTTTTGGGATAGCGGGAAGGTATATTGGGCACGCCGTAATGAATTACGCCATATTTTTCCACTGTGGGCTTGTTATGGTCGGTCACCTCGCTAGTTTCGAAACAACCGCCCATATCGATGCTAACATCAATGATTACGGCCCCTTTTTTCATGTGTTCCACCATGGTGGCTGAAACGACCACAGGCGACCGATCTCTTCCCCTAATGGCGCCAATGGCAACATCACATCTTTTGAGGGATTTTAAGAGATTTTTTGGCTGAATGGTGGAGGTATAGACCGTTTGTCTAAGCCGGGCTTGGATATTGCGCAGTTTAGTGATGGAATTATCAAATATTTTCACGTTGGCCCCCAGGCCTATGGCCGATCTTGCTGCGAATTCCCCGACGGTTCCTGCTCCGATTATGACCACCTCTACGGGAGGAACCCCACTAATGTTTCCGAACATGAGTCCATTGCCCTTATTTGTTGCCGCCATGATTTCTGAGGCGATGAGCACAGATGCTATTCCCGCAATCTCGCTTAGGGAACGGATGGCCGGAAATTTGCCATCTTCATCCTTGATATACTCAAATGCAATGGCCGTAATGCGTTTTTTGGCCAAGTGTTCAAAGTATTGCTTGTTTTGGGTTTTGATTTGAAGAGCCGAGATGATTGTGGTCTGGGGATTCAACATTTCGATTTCTGCCAGGGTAGGCGGTTCAACCTTGAGCAAAAGGGGGCAGCCGAATACTTTTTTGGTATCCCTGCTCACCTCAGCCCCTGCATTGGTATAATCGGTATCTGAAAAATGGGCGCCCACCCCCGCGCCTGCTTCGATCAATACCCGATGGCCATGGGCGGTGATGGCGTTCACTGCATCGGGAGTTAAGCAAATCCGTTTTTCCTGATATTGGTTTTCCTTGGGTATACCGATAAACAACTCGCGTTTTTGTTTAAGGATTTCCAAGGTTTCTTCCTGGGGGAGCAATTGCTGTTTGCTAAAGGGTGAGCTAGGTTGATTCATACGGAGTACTGCTTACCGAAAAAGGCTACGTTTCAAGTAAAATTACGATAATTTATTGAATTGCGGCACTAGGTCTAATCCTGTTCCATGTACAATAAAACCTCTAAAACCTCAGGTGCAAAAGGCTCCTGAGGCTCTCCATAAAGCGTTTGAAATAATTCTCGATATTTTGGGTGGATAGTCCGTATTCGAGCCTTTCGGAAAGTGTTTTGTATTCGTAGGTGTTATTCTTGTTGCTATTGGGGTTTTCCATTTTGTTCTCCCTTTCTACCGACAACCTGTTTTCTTGTTTCTTTTTGATCGCTTCCAATTCGGCCTCCATGGCTTCCAGATCAATACCATGTACATATTTGTCGTAAAGCTTGATCCGGATAAAGTATACAAACGGAATTACGACCATACATATCGGTAACAGCCACCAAATATTTTCTGTATCAATATTATTATCTGAGTCGAATAGCACTTCAAAGACTTGAAATGCATACATGGCTATAGGAATCAAGGATATATGGTACCACCAATTTCTGGAAGTTAAAAACCATAAAAACAAAAGATAAAGTGGTACTATTTTACTCATTATGAACCATGCATATGTTGAAATGTCATGGAAACCATTGTCTGTCAATAGTAAAACCTAAAAAAGAAATGGTTGCTTCTGGATTGTCAGGTAAGATAGTCATAGAGCTTATATAAAAAAGGAGAAATTGCAATAAAAGACTACAAATGCAGATTCTATATAAATTTTACGCTTTGCCTTTCTTCTTGGGATACTTTTGACCATTATTTATACTATTCTATAATGGTGCTAACGAGAAAGGAGTTTAAATAGTATAAAAAAAGGGACAATTTGCATGGTCCCTCGTTAAAATGCTTACAACATTTTATATTTTTCTATCAAGTCTATTTTTTTCAATTCCTAATTTATTAGTAATTTCAGAATTGGTATAATCGTAAGATGCGGCTAACAGAGTTGCGCAAGCCAAAATTGCAAAAATAATTTTTTTCATTTTCTATTCCGGCATATGGGTTTTATTATCATCGGTAGATTGTGTGATGATTAAGGATGAAGCCATTAAAGTTGTACTTGCTACAATAGCAAAAATCATTTTTCTAGTGTTCATCTAAATAGGTTTAAGTTAGAAATCGGACAAATATTCTTTGGTAAATGTAAGAAAATTGCAGGGAAGAAAATGCATTTTATCGTTAAAACTTTACATTTTATCGTAAAAAGTGAACCTTTCATCGAATATTGTACCGTTCATCGATTATCTTAAAATCTGTTGAAGCACCCTTGAAATTGCCCCACTTTTAGGATATGTGTTTGGTAGTGAAGTCATTAGGGGTCAAATTAAGTTCAAGGGGAATTTAGCCCAATAATAAGACGCCTTGTATGCTCGTCCTTAAGCTCTAAAAATATATGACCTGCCTTTTCTGGTATGAGGGAAGCGATTTTTTCAGGCCATTCAATGAAAATCCATACATCCTGGTTCAAATAATCGTCCAAACCAAGGTCTAAAGCCTCCGATTCTTTTTCGAGGCGATAGAAATCGAAATGAAATGCCAAAAGTTCGTTGTTGGCCCCATGATATTCGTTGACAATGCCGAAAGTCGGACTGCTAACCGCATCAATACCGCCTAGTTCCTGCACCATACCTTTGATTAAGGTGGTTTTGCCCACACCCATCGGTCCGTTTAAACAGATTGTTTTTGAGGGGGATGAATCAATGACATACTTGGCGATTTCCCTTATTTGCGATTCTTTAAAATCCTTCTTTTGCATCTCGATATTTTACCATGCGACAACCAATCCACAAAAATCCAAAAAAGCGATTGATCATTTCCGTTCGGTATCCAGATAATATTCAAAAATTATCAGGATGTCTTTAGGTGCATTCACATCCAATTTTTTGTCCTTAACGAATTTTTCAATTTCTTTTTCGCGCTTGGGAAAGAATCTGAAGAAGTCCTTTCTTTTGCGCGGAACCTCAAGTAAATCTGGTATTTTCGATCTAAAATTGCTGATGAAATAAGCGTCATTGACCTTTAAAAATTTATCCGCCTTTTCGCCTCCATAAGCCTGTTGGTCCTTAACGCCACGAACCAATTTCACCCTTTCTTTCAGGAAAAGGGAAAACATTTCATCTCCATGGATCCTTTCGAAAAAACTCATTTCAATTTGATCTTCATCATTGCGATAAGAAAGGGTTTGATAAACCCTATTACTACCGTCCAAAACATCGATAAGATAGGTCGTTCTTTTGTCCAAAATCATCATTTGTCCATTGCCTAGGTTAATCTCAATGGCATTGTCAAACGCATTGAAACGTACGAACTTGGTTTCTTCCGCCCCATTTATTCTTGCTGGGACAAATGTTTCTTGCAAGTATGGGGAACCTTCTATCTTATCGTAAATGGGGTTGGTCAAGCTTTCCAAATAAGCAGAAGTATCCATGATATCGCCGCTGACGTTCTGTGTTTGGGCACAAAGCAACGTGATAAAAAGAAGGAAATATGCCTGCACTATTTTTTTCATGAACAAAATGGCTTTCAGCGTTTCAAGTTAAAAATTCATTTAGGCTGTAAAACGATAAAGGGTATGATCATCTCCTCCAGGGAAACCCCACCATGCTGATAACTGTTACGGTAATAACTGACATAGTGATTGTAATTATTGGGATAGGCAAAAAAGAGATCGTTTTTGGCAAAAATAAAGGAACTGCTCATATTGATACTTGGTAAATGTATCTTTCTTGGGTCTTTTGCTTCATAAACATCCTTTTCATCATAGGTTAGGCTGCGCCCTGTCTTGTATCTAAGATTTAAACTGGTTTCCTTGTCACCAATAACCTTTGAAGGCTGTTTTACGTTAATGGTACCATGGTCGGTGGTGATGATCAATTTCATGTCCAAAACCTGCGCCTGCTGTATGATTTCAAGTAGCGGGGAATTACGAAACCAGCTTTTGGTCAAAGAGCGATACGCCTTATCATTACCGGCCAACTCTTTGATTACTTCCATTTCTGTTTTTGAATGGGAGAGCATATCCACAAAATTATAGACAATGACCGTAAGATCATTGGCTTTTTGTGATTTGAAGTTTTGCGATAGCTGTTTACCCTGCTTCAAATTGTTGATCTTATGGTATTCCCACTTTATATCAAGACCCAATCGTTTGATCTGCGACTCAAGAAATTTGTCTTCAAACAAATTCTTTCCCCCTTCATCGTTATCGTTTTTCCACCAATCCGGATACTTTTTTTGCATGTCCAATGGGGTCAATCCCGAAAATATAGCGTTCCTGGCATATTGCGTGGCGGTTGGAAGGATGCTGTAATACGATTCTTCTTTGATTTTTTTATAAGAGGATGCCATGGAGTCTTCGAAAGCGAGCCATTGATCGTACCTTAAATTATCTATGACCACCAAAAGCACTGACGCATCCTTTAGTTCTGGTACGACCTTTTCTTTAAACAGGGTGTGCGACATAATGGGGCCTTCAGGATCTTCAAACCATTCGGCATAATTTCGATCGATGAATTTTCCAAACTGGTTGTTGGCCTCTATCTTTTGTGATTCCAGAATTTCGAACATCCCGGCGTCCTCTATTTCCTCCAATTGCATTTCCCAATAAACGAGCCTTCGGTATAGATTCGCCCATTCTTGATGGGTTCTTACCATAGAAAGTTCCATGGCTATTTTTCTGAATTCCTGCTGATAGTTGCTCGTCGTTTTTTCGGAAACCAACCTGGAGTGGTCCAGATTTTTCTTGAGGGAAAGCAAAATTTGGTTCGGGTTGACCGGTTTTATCAGATAATCGGCAATCTTTGAGCCTATGGCCTCCTCCATTATGAATTCTTCCTCACTCTTGGTAATCATCACTACGGGTAACGAAGCATCCATTTGTTTGATTTCGCTCAGGGTTTCCAATCCTGAAATACCTGGCATATTCTCGTCCAAAAAAACGATATCGACCTTTGTATTTACAAGTTCTTCCAAAGCCTCTTGTCCACTTCGGCATTGTATCACCTCATAATTTTTTCCTTCGAGAAAAAGTATATGCGGTTTCAAAAGGTCAATTTCATCATCGACCCACAAAATTGTTATTTTGTTCATGTTCACGATTATTTTATGAAGATCGGAAGCGTGTTTCAACGCTTTTTCATTTAGGGGCCAGGCATTGATAACTTCCCTTAGGGTCTCATTTCAATTGCATAACTTTGCCCACGGTTACACAATAGGAGTGAAACAGTTAAGCCATTTAATTTGATGCCGTCAAGTAAACTCAAAATCTTCAATGACCCAATTTACGGATTTATTGGTATTCCCAATACGCTCATTTTTGATCTGATTGCCGATCCATACTTCCAACGGCTAAGGCGAATTTCCCAAATGGGACTTTCTTATTTGGTATACCCTGGGGCACATCACACCCGGTTTCATCATGCATTGGGCAGCATGCATTTGATGCAGCAAGCCATACAACTGCTTCGCTTTAAAGGAATTGCCATTAATGTTGATGAAGAGCAAGGTCTTTTGGCGGCCATACTCTTGCACGATATAGGTCATGGTCCCTTCTCCCATGCCATGGAAAATAGCATCGTTGAAAACATCGATCACGAACAGATTTCATTGCTGTTCATGAAAGCGTTGAACGCTAAGTTTAACGGAAGTTTAACTACGGCCATCGCGATTTTTACTGGAAACCATCCCAAACCCTTTTTGAACCAATTGGTCTCCAGCCAACTCGACATGGACCGAATGGATTATCTGAAACGCGATAGTTTTTATACCGGCGTGGCCGAAGGAAACATCAATGCTGAAAGATTGATTACCATGTTGAACGTTGTGGATGGAAATTTGGTGGTGGAGGAAAAAGGTATTTATTCCGTCGAGAAATTTTTGATGGCACGGAGATTTATGTATTGGCAAGTTTATTTGCATAAAACAGGTTTGGTTGCGGAACAGTTATTGATCCGGACCTTAAGAAGGGCCAAGGAATTATTTCATTTGGGCAAAGACCTTCCCTGCAGTGGAACGCTATACTTTTTTCTAAGTCATCGGATAACCAAAGCCAATTTCGATGAAGATGTGCTGCATCGATTCTCACTTTTGGATGATATTGACATTATCGCGGCCTTAAAACAATGGCAACACCATGAAGATTTTGTATTGTCAAAACTTAGCGCCATGTTGCTCAATCGACAACTACTGGAAATTAAACTCAAAAGCAAACCTCCTGAAGCGGCGAGAATAACAAAATATTTTGAACAGTTTAAGAAAAAAAACAGCCTTACAAGGGAGGAGACAGCCTATTTCGTGTTCACCGATAAAATTGAAAACAAAGCCTATGACCAAGATCGTCAGAACATTTATATCCTTAAAAGCAATGGTAAATTGCTGGATGTGGCGAAGGCCTCCGACCATTTGAATTTAAAGGCACTATCCAAAACAGTGACCAAATATTATATGTGTTACCCCAAAGATGCGGTATAACAATTTTTCTTACTTTTGTTCCCATGATTTTTACGGCGGGCCAAATTGCGGGGATTTTGGAAGGCGAACTGGAAGGAAACCCAGATATTGCCGTTCATAAGTTGGCCAAAATCGAGGAAGGTGTTCATGGTTCCTTAACCTTTCTTGCAAATCCGAAATATACTTCCCATATCTATACCACCAAAGCTTCGATCACCATCGTGAACAAAGATTTCGTCCCGGAACAACTATTGGAAACGACATTGATCAAGGTTGATGACGCCTATAAATCATTTTCAAAATTATTGGCCTATTACGACCAAGTCAAAAGCAACAAGTTGGGGATTGAAGAACCGGTTTATAGGTCTGAATCGGCATCATTTGGTGAAGGACTTTATTTAGGCGCATTTTCTTATTTGGGCAATAATGTGAAGCTTGGTGACCATGTTAAAATCTATCCTAATGTTTATATCGGCGATAATGTTTTGATGGGTAATAATGTCGTGGTCTTCGCGGGAGCAAAAATTTATTCCGAAACCGTGATAGGCAATAATTGTGTCATTCATAGCGGCGCGGTTGTAGGCGCGGATGGCTTCGGTTTTGTGCCGGGAAAAGATGGGGAATTCAGTAAAATACCGCAAACGGGCAATGTGGTTTTGGAAGATAATGTAGATATTGGGGCCGGAACCACCATAGATCGCGCTACCTTGGGATCTACGATTTTAAGGAAAGGGGTAAAACTCGATAACCAGATTCAGATAGCCCATAACGTAGAAATTGGCGAACATACCGTAATTGCAGCCCAAACCGGCGTTGCTGGATCTACCAAAATCGGGAAGCATTGTATGATTGGAGGGCAGGTGGGCATCGTTGGCCACATCACGATCGGTGACCGCGTAAAAATACAGGCGCAGTCGGGAATTGGCAGAAATGTAAAGGATGATGAGGTTTTACAAGGGTCGCCAGCACTCAGTTATGGCGATTTTAATAAGTCTTACGTCCATTTTAAAAATCTTTCCAAAATTACGAACCGAATAACCGAACTGGAAAAAAAAGTTGGACAGTGAGTACCCAAACAAAAAAACAAAAGACAATAGGCAAAGAGGTCATCCTTAAAGGAGTAGGCTTGCATACAGGCGAGGATGTTACCATGAAATTCGTTCCCGCACCTGAGAACCATGGTTATGTTTTCAAGCGCGTGGATTTGGAGGGCGAGCCCACCATTGAAGCGGATGCCAATTACGTAGTAAATACCCAACGCGGCACCAACTTGGAGAAAATGGGGGTGAAAATACAGACCTCCGAACATGTATTGGCCGCCCTCGTGGGTATGGATATCGACAATATCCTTATAGAATTGAATGCCCCCGAACCACCTATAATGGACGGGTCTTCCAAATATTTTGTGGAAGCCTTGGAAATTGCGGGTGCCGTGGAACAGGAAGCGGATCGGGATGAATATGTCGTGAAGGAAGTCATCAATTACAGGGACGAAGCCAGTGGCAGTGAAATCACCGTCATCCCATCCGATGAGTACCAAATTACCACAATGGTCGATTTTGGCACCAAGGTATTGGGCACACAAAACGCAACCTTGGACCACATGTGTGATTTTAAGTCCGAAATTGCGAATGCCCGTACCTTCAGTTTTCTACATGAACTCGAAATGCTGTTGGAAAACGGCTTGATAAAGGGTGGGGATTTGAACAACGCCATCGTTTATGTAGATAAGGAGATTTCCGAGGCCACCATGAAAAAGTTGGAAAAGGCGTTTGGCAAAGAAAAGCTTTCGGTAAAGCCAAATGGTATCTTGGACAACCTTACGCTGCACCATCCCAATGAAGCGGCGAGACATAAATTATTGGATGTCATCGGTGACCTGGCCTTGGCCGGGACCCGGATTCGTGGCAAGGTGATTGCCAATAAGCCGGGGCATTTTGTCAACACACAATTCGCAAAAAAGCTATCCAAAATCATCAAATTGGAGAAAAGAAACAATGTTCCCAAATACGATTTAAGCCAACCTCCTTTGATGGACATCCATCAAATTATGGCGATGTTGCCGCACAGACCACCCTTTCTGCTGATCGATAGGATATTGGAATTATCGGATTCTCACGTGGTCGGCATGAAAAACGTAACCATGAACGAACCTTTCTTCGTGGGCCACTTTCCAGGCGCACCCGTAATGCCGGGCGTTCTGCAGGTAGAGGCCATGGCGCAAACAGGGGGTATTTTGGTCTTGAGCACGGTTCCCGATCCAGAAAATTACCTCACCTTATTTATGAAAATCGATAATGTGAAGTTCAAACAAAAAGTACTGCCAGGAGATACCCTTATTTTCCACTGTAGTCTCATTTCCCCCATTCGCAGGGGAATATGTCACATGCAAGCCTATGCCTATGCCAATGACCGATTGGTATGCGAGGCCGAAATGATGGCTCAAATAGTCAAAAAAAACTAGCATGAACCAACCGCTTGCCTACATTCATCCTGGCGCAAAAATCGCAAAAAATGTAGTGGTCGAACCATTTACCACCATCCACAACAATGTTACCATAGGGGATGGTACCTGGATCGGTTCGAACGTGACCATCATGGAAGGTGCCAGAATTGGTAAAAACTGCAATATCTTTCCAGGCGCAGTAATTTCCGCCCCACCACAAGATCTGAAATATGATGGGGAAGAAACAACAGTGAGCATTGGAAATAATACCACGATCAGGGAATGCGCCACCATCCATAAGGGCACTTCCGACAGAAACAAGACCGTGATCGGCAAAAATTGTTTGATCATGGCCTACTGCCATGTGGCCCACGATTGTGTTGTGGGCGACAATTGTATTTTCTCGAACAATTCTACCTTAGCTGGCCATGTCACCATAGGAGACAATGTTATTTTGGCCGGATTGGTAGCGGTGCACCAGTTTGTGTCGATCGGGCAACATGCCTTTGTTACCGGGGGTTCTTTGGTTCGGAAGGATGTGCCGCCCTATGTTAAAGCAGCGAGAGAGCCCTTATCCTATGTCGGTATCAATTCGGTTGGTTTGCGAAGACGGGGTTTTGCGTCAGAAAAGATCCGTGAGATTCAGAACATTTATAGAATCCTCTATCAAAAAAATTATAACAATTCGCAAGCTGTTCAAATCATTGAAGCTGAAATGGAAGCAACGCCGGAACGGGATGAAATCCTTCAATTTATAAGGGATTCGCAACGAGGCATCATGAAAGGCTATTTCAGTACAACCTAAACTTATTTATGGCATCAACATCAGATATTAGAAAAGGATTATGTATCCGGTACAATAACGACATCTATAAAATCATAGAGTTTTTGCATGTCAAACCTGGAAAGGGTCCGGCATTTGTTCGCACCAAACTCAAGAGCGTTACCAATGGTAAGGTTTTGGACAATACGTTCTCCGCTGGCCATAAAATAGAAGACGTAAGGGTGGAGACCCGCTCCTATCAATTTTTGTATGCTGATGGAGAAACCTACCATTTTATGAACACCGATGATTACAATCAAATTACCCTCCAGCAAAGCACCTTGGATGCCCCCGACCTTCTGAAGGAAGGCGAGGTGGTCACCATCCTTTTCAATACGGAGGACAGCATGCCCTTATCGGTAGATATGCCAGCAAGTGTGGTGTTGGAGGTTACCTATGCAGAGCCGGGGGTAAAGGGAAATACGGCCACAAACGCCACAAAGCCAGCCAAGGTGGAGACCGGGGCCAATGTGAACGTTCCTCTTTTTATCAATGAGGGTGACAAAATAAAGATCGATACCGCAACGGGAAGTTATATGGAAAGGGTCAAGGAATAACCGCGTAGGAAGGCAGATGCCGACCTTTCCCATTGTGAATTCTTAATGGCCGAAATCTTAATCAAAATATAAAACATTGAAGTTCCCAAGTCCATATCCCCTGAAGCAAATTGCAGCCATACTCGATATCGAATATGTAGGAGAAGATGACTTTGAGGTTCAGGGAATGAATGAAATTCATGTCGTCACCCATGGCGATATCGTATTCGTGGATCATCCCAAGTATTACGATAAGGCCTTGAACTCAGTGGCTTCCGTAATATTGATCAACAAAAAGGTCGACTGCCCCGACGGCAAGGCACTTTTGATATCCGACGATCCTTTTCGTGATTTCAACAAGCTCATCGAATTCTTTAAACCTTTTACCAAAGCAAATGGGCTGATAGCGAAATCCGCCAAGATTGGAAATAACACAATAGTGCAACCGAATACCTTTATCGGCAACAATGTGGTCATAGGAGATGACTGTCTGATCCATGCCAATGTTTCCATTTACGACAATTGTGTGATCGGCAATCATGTGGTCATTCATTCTGGCTCGGTTTTGGGATCTGATGCTTTTTACTATAAAAACAGACCGGAGGGATTTGATAAGCTAAAATCAGGGGGTCGTGTGATTTTGGAGGATTTTGTAGAAATAGGGGCTTTATGTACCATAGATAAAGGGGTTACAGGAGATACGACAATCAAAAAAGGAACTAAACTAGACAATCAGGTCCACGTGGGCCACGATACGATTATCGGTGAAAAATGTTTGATCGCTTCACAGACTGGCATCGCCGGATGTGTGGTGATCGAGGACGAAGTGACCCTATGGGGCCAAGTTGGTACCACCAGCGGTATCACCATTGGAAAAAAAGCCGTTATCATGGGGCAGACCGGGGTAACAAAATCGGTGGTTGGAGGAAAAAGCTATTTCGGTACCCCCATAGAGGAATCTAGGGAGAAATTGAAACAAATGGCATATGCCAAGATGATTCCGGATATATTGAAGCGATTGAAGGAATAATCGGCGCCAATGCTTTAAAAATTATCGATAATCCCATATTTTTGCTCTATTGAGAAAAATACCCGACCCTGAAAAGAATTACTTAAACCCGAAAACCCATTAGAAATGAGTGTCCTAGTCAATAAAAACTCCAAGATCATAGTACAAGGCTTTACAGGCAGTGAAGGTACGTTCCATGCCGAACAAATGATAGAATACGGAACCAATGTGGTTGGGGGCGTAACTCCAGGTAAGGGAGGGCAAAAACACTTGGGCAAACCTGTTTTTAACACGGTGGAGGAAGCGGTCAATAAAGTCGGGGCCGATACGACGATTATTTTTGTGCCACCCGCTTTTGCGGCCGATGCCATTATGGAGGCTGCCAGTGCCGGGATCAAAGTGATCATTACGATCACCGAAGGTATACCGGTAGCTGATATGGTTATGGTCGCCAATTATATAAAAAATATGGATTGCCGCTTGATAGGCCCTAATTGCCCGGGAGTCATTACGCCAGGCGAAGCCAAGGTAGGTATCATGCCAGGCTTTGTCTTTAAAAAAGGAAATGTAGGAATCGTTTCAAAATCAGGCACCCTCACCTATGAAGCTGCCGATCAAGTGGTTCGCCAAGGATTGGGCATCACGACAGCCATAGGAATAGGGGGAGATCCCATCATCGGCACCACCACCAAACAGGCGGTTGAACTACTGATCAACGATCCGGAAACCAAATGTGTGGTAATGATCGGGGAAATCGGCGGACAATTGGAAGCCGATGCTGCGAATTGGTATAAGGCCAGTGGCAGCAAAAAACCCATTGTAGGTTTTATCGCCGGGGAAACTGCACCTGCGGGACGCACCATGGGCCATGCCGGTGCCATTGTGGGCGGAAGTGACGATACGGCCCAGGCGAAAAAAAGAATCATGAAGGAATGTGGGATACATGTGGTCGATTCCCCCGCCGAGATCGGTAAAAAGGTGGCAGAAGTGATGGCTTGATCGCTTCATTTTGTTAAAAATTATCAAAATAAGCCTTGCATTTTATCCATCGGCCTTACTTTTAGTTCGATGGATTTTTGTTTATTCAAAAAAAGGCCCCACAACTGTTTGTGCTCCTTACCCAAGACAACACTAAATTAAATCACCGAACCAATAAAAAAATATCATGAAACTACTCGAAGGAAAAAATGTGATCATTACAGGTGCCAGTCGAGGCATTGGTATGGGCATTGCTCAGGTTTTTGCGGAAAATGGGGCCAATGTTGCCTTTACCTATAGCTCGAGCGAAGCCCCGGCTTTGGAATTGGAAAAGAAATTGCAGTCGACCGGGGTTAAGGCCAAAGCCTATAAAAGCAATGCGGCCAGTTACGAGCAATCCGAGGAACTCATCACGAAAGTTTTGGAAGATTTTGGAGGAATCGACGTTTTGGTCAATAATGCGGGCATCACCAAGGATAACCTGTTGATGCGCATGGGGGAAGAAGATTTCGACAGTGTCATCGAAACCAACCTGAAGTCGGTGTTTAACATGACAAAAGCCGTTCAGCGCACCATGCTCAAACAACGAAAAGGGTCCATCATTAACATGAGCAGCGTGGTCGGTGTAAAAGGAAATGCCGGCCAGACCAACTACGCAGCTTCAAAGGCAGGTATGATCGGTTTCACCAAATCAGTGGCATTGGAATTGGGGTCTAGGAATATTCGTTGCAATGCGATTGCTCCAGGTTTTATAGAAACCGAAATGACGGATAAATTGGATGAGAAAGTAGTACAAGGATGGCGCGATGGCATTCCGCTCAAAAGGGGCGGCACTCCTGAAGACGTGGCCAACGCCTGTTTGTTTTTGGCCTCGGATCTGTCGGCCTATATTACCGGACAAGTATTGAACGTCGATGGGGGAATGCTGACCTGAACACTTCCTTTGTAATACTTGACACTATTGAAGGTGTCTTAACAAAATTTGTTTTCCGGCCCCAAATGTAACTGGCTTCCCAGACCCAAAAACACCCTCGGATGCCCATGCCTATGCAACAACCTGTACCATTTATAATATTGGCCGCTATTCTGGCCTTGGGACTCGTCCTTTTTCAATACCGATATAGACATAAGGCGATCGGAAAATTAGGCATCCTGCTTTCCTCACTTCGTTTTTTAAGTTGGTTTGGCCTTCTTCTCTTATTGATCAATCCCCTTTTTAAAAGGAACAATTACATTCTGGAAAAGTCGAAGCTTTGGGTGCTTGTCGACAATTCGTCATCCGTAAATGAGGCCGATGTGCAAAAACCCCTGGAGATCTTAAACCAAGCCAAAGCGCTGTCGGAAAGGTTCGATATGCAGTTTTACGGTTTTGGGGATGATTTGAATTCCAACGACAGTCTCAGATACGATGAAAACAATACCAACATAACAAAAGCGCTAAAATCGGTCCAGGCCATCGCAGGTAAGTCCCCTGGAGCCATCGTCCTGATTTCTGATGGCAATCAAACCTTGGGAGAAGACTACGAGTATTACGGCAATAGCCTCAACAGACCGGTATATTCCATTGTTGTGGGAGACACCACCAGATATGAAGACCTTCGCATTTCACAAGTCATTGCCAATCGCTATGCCTTTTTAAACAATAAATTCCCGCTGGAGGTATATGTCAACTATGAAGGTAACGGTACCGCAACCACGACGCTCAACGTCGCTGTTGATGGTACATCGGTTTATAGGGAAAGTATCGATTTAACAAAATCGGAAAGAAGTAAAACCATCAATACCCTGGTCGATGCCAGGTCGGTGGGATTGAAGAATATTTCAGTCTCGGTAGAAAGTCTTGAAAATGAAAGAAATACGGTCAACAATCGAAGACAGCTTGCCATAGAGGTCATTGATGAGAAGACGAACGTTGCCATTTTTTCAGAAATCATGCATCCCGATTTGGGGGCGATAAAAAAGAGCATTGAAAGCAATGAACAGCGATCGGTATCTATTTTAAAACCTACGGTAAATCCGAATACTTTGGAAGAAATAGATCTTTTCGTGCTGTATCAGCCAACGGCTTCCTTTAGACCGATTTATCAACATATAAAACAGAGAAAAGGCAATAGTTTCACCATTACGGGTCCGCAGACCGATTGGAACTTTTTAAATTTGATTCAGAACAGTTTTACTTATAAAAGCTATTTCCAGTCTGAAGAGGTCACCCCCCAGATCAACCGTGGATTTACTTTATTCAATATCGCTGATGTTTCGATAGAAGACTATCCGCCATTGGAAAACGATTTGGGCGAAGCCATTATCAACAAGTCGCATGAAACTTTGATCACCCAGCGCATCAAGGGAATAGATATGGGAGAGCCGATGTTGGTGCTGATGTCTTCAAGTCCGGAGCGCGAGGCTGTATTGTTTGGCGAGAATATTTGGAAATGGCGGATGCAATCGTATCGCAATTCCCAGAGTTTTGACAACTTCGATGACTTCATGGGCAAATTGGTGCTCTATCTCACCACAAATAAGTCCAAAAATAGGTTTTCAGTAGACTACCGACCGGTTTATGAGGAAAGCAATCAAGCCAAACTTACCGCGGTTTATTTCGATGCGGCCTATGTTTTCGATTCCAATGCCACTATTATCCTTCAATTAAAACAAAAAGAATCGGGCGCCCCATTGGAAATACCCATGCTGCTAAAAAACGGATATTATGAGGCCGATTTAACCGGTCTTCCTCCAGGTGAATATGCATTTACGGCCTTGGTGGAAACCGAAGACCTTAAAGAGACGGGTCATTTTGTTATCCTTGATTTTGATTTGGAGCAACAGTTGTTATCGAGCGATTACCGAAAATTGCAACGATTCTCGGCAAGTACCGATGGTCAATCCTATCCTCCTTCGGAAACCGCTCGGATGGTCGCTGATTTGCTCAAGACCGATCAGTTTGTACCGACACAGAAAAGCGAACAAAATGTCGTACCTTTAATCGATTTCCGATACTTATTGGGAATGATAGTAGCCGCACTATCTTTAGAGTGGTTTATCAGGAAATACAACGGTTTAACTTAAAAAAAAATAGAATAAATGGACAAATTACCAAAAATTGCCCTACCGGCAATCTTCATCATCATCGCCTTGATCATCTTAATAACCAAATCGGCCGTGACCATTGGCTCCGGGGAGGCAGGCGTGCTTTACCAGACCTTCGGGCAAGGGGTGGTCACCGATGAACCTGCTTTGGGAGAGGGATTTCATATCGTGGCCCCTTGGAACAAAGTATTTACTTATAACGTAAGGCAACAGGAACTTTTCGAACGGGAAATGTCGGTCTTATCTTCCAACGGCCTGGAAATTAAACTGGATGCTTCCGTGCTTTACCAGCCTCAGGCCCAAACTGTTGGTTTGTTGCACCAAACCAGAGGGGAACAATATTTGAACAGCGTGATCATTCCGGCCATCCGTTCTGCAACCCGTAGCGTTGTAGGTCGATATACCCCAGAACAGTTATATTCGACGAAGCGCGATGCCATTCAAAATGAGATTTACGAAGAAACCAAGAAGATTCTCGAACCGCAGTATATTCAGCTCAACGACGTTTTGGTGCGCGATGTAACATTGCCCCCAACAATTAAGGAAGCCATTGAACGCAAACTGAAGCAGGAACAAGAATCGTTGGAATACGAGTTTCGTTTGGTTACAGCAGATAAAGAGGCACAGAAAGTACGTATAGAAGCCCAAGGAAAAGCGGATGCCAACCGCATTTTGAGCGCCTCCCTGAACGATCAAATTTTGAGGGACAAAGGTATAGAGGCCACTTTAAAGCTGGCCGAGTCTCCCAATTCGAAAGTAGTGATCATAGGTAGCGGCGATACCGGTATGCCAATAATTCTGGGAAATAATTAATAATTTTTACATCGGACTTTTTTTGAAAGCCAAAATGTTTTAATTTTACGGCTCTATGAGAAACAAAACTACACATCATCATTTTTACCACTGCGCTCAAGCGAGGTAAAAGTGTATTGTCGTAGTACAACATATTTTACAACCCGTTTGAGAAATCAAACGGGTTTTGTTTTTAAGGATGATTCAGATCAAATCCATTTTAAAAGAGTTAATAACCGTAAGGAACAAAAAAGTTATAAATGATGAAAATTAGAATTGCCATTCAAAAAGCGGGCAGGCTCAATGAAGAATCGCTCGATATATTAAAAGATTGTGGCATCTCCATCGATAATGGCAAGGATCAGCTGAAGGCTTCTTCACGCAACTTTCCGTTGGAGGTTTTTTATCTCCGAAACGGTGATATCCCCCAATATTTGAGAGACGGTGTGGTTGATATTGCGATCATAGGTGAAAATGTACTGGTGGAAAAAGGAGAGGACATCACCGTAGCGGAAAAGCTCGGGTTCTCTAAATGTAAGGTTTCCTTAGCGGTTCCCAAATCGGTCAGATATCAATCTATACAGGATTTACAGGGGAAACGTATCGCCACTTCATATCCCAATACGGTACAACAATATTTAACGGCAAAAGGCGTGTCGGCCGAATTGCACATTATCAATGGTTCGGTGGAAATCGCCCCAAATATAGGCCTTGCCGATGCAATTTGCGACATTGTTTCAAGTGGCAGCACGCTTTTCAAAAACAACCTCAAAGAGGTAGAGGTAATGCTCACCAGTGAGGCTGTTTTGGCGGTATCTCCAAAGATTTCTGATGAAAGAAGACAGATCCTTTCAAAATTGCAGTTCAGAATTAAGTCGGTCTTACAGGCAAGACAATCTAAATACATATTGCTCAACGCTCCCAATGATAAATTGAAAGGAATTTTGAAACTGCTGCCCGGCATGCGAAGTCCAACGGTATTGCCATTGGCGGAGGAAGGATGGAGCTCGGTGCACACTGTACTCAATAAAGATAAGTTTTGGGAAGTGATCGATGAACTGAAGGAAGCTGGGGCTGAAGGTATTCTGGTATGCCCAATCGAAAAAATGGTCCTGTGATGAAAAAGATTTTCAACCCCCCAAGAAAAGACTGGTTTAAGTTGCTAAAACGGCCAACCCAAACCCTCGACGAATTGGAGGCTACGGTAGAGGCCATATTCAAGGAAGTACAACAAACTGGCGACAGGGCCCTTCAGCAGTATACCCAAAAATTCGACAGGGTTCTCTTGGATGATTTTAGGGTGTCCACAACTGCCTTGGAAGAGGTCAACAAAATTGTCCCTGAGCCTTTACAAAAGGCCATACGTTTGGCGAAAAGTAATATAGAAGCCTTCCATATGGCCCAAAAGACAGATCGGATCGAATTGGACACCATGGAAGGGGTACGCTGCTGGCAGGAAAAACGTCCTATCCAGAAAGTCGGTCTGTATATTCCAGGGGGTACTGCGCCTTTGTTCTCAACCATTTTAATGTTGGCCATTCCGGCCAAAATTGCCGGTTGCCAGGAAATTGTGCTTTGTACGCCCCCAGATCGTGAGGGCAACATTGACCCTGCCATCCTCTTTACCGCAGCTTTATGTGGTGTGACACAAATTTTTAAACTGGGAGGTATTCAGGCTATCGCTGGGATGACATTCGGATCGGCGACGATTCCAAAAGTTTATAAAATATTTGGCCCGGGGAACCAATACGTCACCGTGTCCAAACAAATCGCAACCAAATACGGGGTAGCCATTGACATGCCTGCAGGACCCAGTGAACTATTGGTCGTGGCCGATGATACCGCCAATGCGGCCTATGTGGCCTCCGACTTGTTAAGCCAGGCAGAACACGGGGCAGACAGCCAGGTTATCTTGGTTTCCACCTCAAAACAACTCATCGATAAGGTGGAGCGGGAAATCGACGCACAGATCCAGTTGCTGCCAAGAAAGTCGATTGCACAAAAGGCTATGGACAACAGCAAACTGATCTATTTGGAAAACGATATCGATGCCATCGATTTGATCAATGAGTATGGGCCCGAACACTATATCATCTGTGTGGGAAACGAGGAGTTTTACCTAAAACACATTCAGAATGCCGGATCGGTTTTCATCGGTAACTATACGCCAGAAAGCGCAGGCGACTATGCCTCCGGGACCAATCATACCCTACCTACGAATGGCTATGCAAAACAGTATAGCGGGGTAAATTTGGACAGTTTTATGAAAAGCATGACATTTCAGAAAATCACCGAAGGCGGATTGCTCAAAATAGGATCGGCCATTGAGATCATGGCCGAGGCAGAGGGCCTGCAGGCCCACAAAAATGCGGTGACCCTTCGACTTAAAGACATCAAGAAATGAAAGGCTTCAATATTGACTCGATCGTACGTGAAAATGTGAAGGGTTTAAAACCGTATTCTTCGGCCCGGGACGAATATGTGGCCAACGGTACGGAGATGGTGTTTTTAGACGCCAACGAAAATCCTTTTGAAAATGGCGTGAACCGTTATCCCGATCCACAGCAGCGGAATTTGAAATCGGTCTTGGCCTTGCGACTGGGCATCGATACCGATCAATTACTTTTGGGCAATGGTAGCGATGAAGTTTTGGATCTGCTGTTCCGTGCCTTTTGTGAACCCAAGACAGACAATGTGATTACGTTGCCACCTACCTATGGAATGTACCAGGTTTTGGCGGGAATCAATAATATCGAGAACCGCGAGGTGGTTTTAAGCCGGGATTTCCAGCCCAATGTGGATCAAATTTTAAAAACGATCGATAGCCATACCAAACTAATATTTCTCTGTTCCCCCAACAATCCTACGGCCAACAGTTTTGATGCCGTTAAAATCGAAGCCTTGTTGAGCAATTTCAATGGGTTGGTGGTCATCGATGAGGCCTATATTGATTTTGCCCCCAATGAAAGTTGGATATTGCGACTGGCCGATTTTCCAAATCTGGTCGTAACCCAAACCTTATCCAAAGCTTATGGACTGGCAGGGATTCGCCTGGGAATTTGTGCGGCTTCCCCGGTAATCATCAAAGTGCTCAACAAGATCAAACCTCCATACAACGTCAACGAACTCACACAGCAACGTGCTTTAGACAGGATAGCCAAAACGGAATCGGTCAAAGCTGAAGTAACTGAATTATTGAGACAACGCGCCCTTTTGGACTCTGTATTGCGGCAATTGCGCTTTGTGGAATATGTTTATCCTTCAGATTCCAATTTTATCCTGGTCAAGGTAGACGATGCCGAAAAACGTTATCAACAATTATTGCAAAAGGGTATCGTGGTCAGAAATCGGTCAACACAACCCCTATGCTCGAATACACTTCGTTTTACGGTAGGCACGCCAGAAGAAAATCTAAAATTGAAAGCAGTTTTAAAATCCATAGATAATGAATAGCATCAAAAATAAAAAACGTGTCTTGTTCATCGATCGCGATGGTACCATGGTGAGAGAACCCCAGGATGAACAGGTAGATGCCTTTGATAAAATAGATTTTTATCCGAAGGTGCTCACGTTCTTGGGGAAAATTGCCAAGGAACTCGATTTTGAATTGGTAATGGTGACCAATCAGGACGGATTGGGAACGGCTTCGCTCCCGGAGGCTACTTTCTGGCCCGTACATAATTTTATACTTAAGGTATTTGAAAATGAAGGGGTAGTTTTCAATAATGTTTTTATCGATAGAACCTTTCCACATGAAAATGCCACAACCCGTAAACCGGGAACCGGACTGTTGACCGAATACTTTTCACCGGATTACGATTTGGCAAATTCATTTGTGATCGGCGATCGGTTGACCGATATGGAGCTGGCCAAAAATCTTGGTGCCAAGGGCATTTTTATTAATGACAACACCAATTTGGGCACCAAGGAAATTACCGTAAAACGTGAAGCACTCGATGCTTATATCGGGCTCGAAAGCAATGATTGGGAAAGCATCTACACTTTTTTAAAATTAAAGGGCAGGTCGTCCCAAATTCACCGTAAAACCAATGAAACGGATATCATGATCGAATTGAACCTGGATGGTACCGGGAAAAGCAAAATTGAAACGGGCCTAGCGTTCTTTGACCATATGTTGGACCAATTGGCCCGTCATGGACAAATGGACCTGAAGATCAAGGTAAACGGGGACTTGGAGGTCGATGAACACCATACCATAGAGGATACGGCAATTGCACTGGGGGAGGTAGTTCGGCAGGCACTGGGCGATAAAATGGGCATTGAACGTTATGGTTTCTGTTTGCCGATGGATGATTGTCTGGCCCAGGTGGCCATCGATTTTGGCGGGCGCAACTGGCTGGTTTGGGATGCGGAATTCAAACGAGAGATGATCGGGCAGATGCCCACTGAGATGTTTTACCATTTCTTCAAATCGTTTACCGACGGGGCCAAGGCAAATTTGAACATTAAAGCGGAAGGCGACAATGAACACCATAAAATAGAGGCAATATTCAAGGCCTTTGCAAAATCGATCAAAATGGCGGTAAAGCGCGATGTGGAAAAAATGGTGTTGCCGTCAACAAAAGGATTATTATGAAGATCGTGATCATAAATTATGGTGCGGGAAATATCCAAAGCATCAAGTTTGCCATAGAACGACTTGGCTATAGCGCAACATTAAGCGACAGTGAACAAGAAATTGGGGAAGCCGACAAAGTCATCTTTCCCGGGGTCGGCGAGGCGGGAACCGCTATGGCAAAACTAATGATGAGTGGGTTGGACAAGCAAATCCCAAAGCTTCGGCAGCCCGTATTGGGCATTTGTCTGGGGATGCAGCTCATGTGCCATTCCTCGGCAGAAGGCGATACCATGGGATTGGGAATCTTTGATGTTGATGTGGTAAAATTTTCGAAGCAAGTTAAGGTTCCACAAATAGGATGGAACCAGATCGAAAATTTAAAATCACCATTGTTTAATGGCATACCCGAAAAAGAACATATCTATTTGGTGCATAGTTTTTATGCGCCGATATGCAAGGACACCATCGCTGAATCGGAATATGGTTTAAGGTATAGCGCGGCATTGGGAAAGGATAATTTTTATGGAACCCAGTTCCATCCGGAAAAGAGCAGTACCGTAGGTTCCCGAATACTTCGTAATTTTCTGGAAATGTGATGGGACAAGAATTTCGAATTACGACGGACCGATCTGAAATGGATATCCAGTTGATCCATGAATTTCTATCAAACCAGGCCTATTGGGCAAAAGGACGTGATCAAGCAGCTGTTATCAGGTCGATGGAAAATTCGATTTGTTTCGGGCTGTTCAATGGTAAGAACCAGCAACTGGCCTTTGCCAGGGTTGTTACAGACTATGTGGTTTTCGCTTGGCTCATGGATTTTTTCGTGATAGATGCGCTTCGCGGACAAGGTTTGGGCAAAAAATTGTTGCGGTATATTGTGGAAATGCCCGAATTGCAGAATGTCAATGGCATCGGATTGCGTACGAACGACGCCCATGGATTTTACGAGGCCTTTGGATTTATTCCGATCAAGCAACCGGAGACTTGGATGATCAGAAACAAGAAAACAACATGAGAATCATACCGGCCATCGATATCATTGAAGGCAAATGTGTCCGCTTGTCAAAAGGGGATTATGCTACCAAAAAAATATATAATGAAAATCCGCTGGAAGTGGCCAAGGCTTTTGAGGCTCACGGCATCAAGTACCTGCACCTGGTCGATTTGGACGGTGCGAAGTCGCAGCATATCGTAAATCACAAGATTCTGGCACAGATTGCATCCAAGACGGAACTATCCATCGATTTTGGCGGTGGACTTAAAACCCAGCACGACCTGCGCATTGCTTTTGAAAACGGAGCAAGTCAAATCACTGGCGGCAGTATCGCCGTGAAGGATGAACGGTTGTTTACGGAATGGATCGGAATCTATGGTGCTCAGAAAATAATACTGGGAGCGGATGCTTTGGACGAAAAAGTGGCGGTTTCCGGATGGCAGGAGGAATCACAAGAAGCATTATTGCCATTTATCAAAAAATACCTGGGCCTTGGCATAAAGTATGTCATATGCACGGATATCGGCAAGGACGGCATGCTTCAAGGACCTTCCTTCGATCTTTATGAAAAGATCGTCAAGGAATCAATGCCGCATCAACCAAATGCATCCCAAAAGGGCAGATCCGAAGAAAGGGCCACTTCGCTACATCTTATTGCCAGCGGCGGCATCGCCACTTTTGGAGACCTGCCGCGTTTGGCGGCCATAGGCTGCGAGGGGGCCATTATTGGGAAGGCCATTTATGAGAATAAGATCAGTATGAAACAGTTGCAACAGTTTATCGAAGCCCATGAAAGTGAAGGGTGATATAGTCGTCCAAGAATTTATCGAACAATCGATTTTTAGGATAGATGAAAGCATGCGTATGATCAATATTGCCTTGGCAGAATTGGGACCGGAGGAACTTTGGAAAAAACCCAACGCCGCTTTGAACAGCATAGGCAATCTTTTGATGCACCTGAACGGGAACATCACCCAGTATGCCATTTCCTCCTTGGGGGAAACCATGGATGTTCGACAGCGCGATTTGGAGTTTTCAACCAGTAGTCAGCTCGATGGAAAAGCATTGATCTCAAATCTGGAACAAACCGTGGAGACGGCAAAAGCAATAATGGCGAACGCAACGGCAGAACAGTTGTTGAAAAAACGAAAGGTCCAGGGGTTCGATCTATCCGGCATAGGAATTATTATCCATGTCGTGGAGCATCTTTCGTACCATACAGGACAAATCGCTTTTTGGGTGAAACTGTTGAAAAACAAAGACCTGAAATTTTATGGGGGCATCGACCTCTCCATTAAAAACCAAGATTGATATGCTTACAAAACGAATCATCCCATGCCTTGACATTAAAAACGGCCGCACCGTGAAAGGTGTGAACTTTGTGGAGCTGCGCGATGCAGGCGACCCGGTGGAACTTGCACAACGATATGCTGCGGACGGGGCCGACGAATTGGTATTTCTCGATATTTCGGCAACAGAGGAAAAACGGAAAACATTGGCCGATCTGGTATATCATGTGGCCGAAAAGGTAAATATTCCATTTACCGTAGGAGGTGGGATTTCCTCGGTGGGCGATGTGGATATTTTGCTCCACAACGGCGCCGATAAGGTATCGATCAATTCATCCGCAGTAAAAAATCCCGATTTGATCAATGAGTTGGTCGCTAAATTCGGTTCACAGTGCATTGTAGTCGCCATAGATGCCAAATTGGTCGATGGCAAATGGAAGGTGCATTTGGTAGGGGGGAAGGTGCCCACAGATCTCGATCTGTTCGAATGGGCCAAAGAAGTTGAGTCGCGGGGGGCCGGTGAAATTCTTTTTACCTCGATGGATCACGATGGCACCAAGGAAGGCTTTGCGAACGAGGCACTGGCAAAACTATCGACCGAATTGAACATTCCCATCATTGCCTCGGGCGGTGCAGGCAACAGCCGGCATTTTGTGGAGACCTTTATCAATGGCAAGGCCGATGCTGCCCTGGCGGCCAGTGTCTTTCATTTCAGGGAGATCGAAATCAACGAACTAAAAAAGGAACTGCGGCTGCATGGCATACCGGTACGACTATAAAGGCCATCGTATGTTGGCCAAGTTGAATCGCTGGAGATAAGGCATAGGCCCAAAATAAGGACTCAAAAAGAAACAGCAATGAAATTAGACTTTGAAAAGAACCAAGACGGGCTTTTACCGGCCATCATCCAAGATGCGTCCACCAAAAATGTGTTGATGTTGGGTTATATGAACCGAGAAGCACTTGCCAAAACCTTAGAAACCAAAAAGGTGACCTTTTTTAGTCGATCCAAGGGCAGATTATGGACCAAAGGGGAGGAGAGCGGTCATTTTTTGAACCTTGTGGATGTGCAGCCGGACTGCGATCAAGATACCTTGCTGATTTCGGCCATTCCCGACGGACCGACCTGCCATAAGGGAAGTGATACCTGTTGGGGGGGTACGAACGGACAGGAATATGGTTTTTTGACCACCTTGGAGCGAACCATTGCCGACCGAAAGCGGAGGGCCGAAAATGGCCCGGGCAAGAGCGAAAAATCGAGCTACGTGACCTCGCTTTTTGAAGAAGGTCTAAACAAAATCGCGCAAAAAGTTGGAGAGGAGGCGGTAGAGGTCATCATTGAAGCCAAAGATAGCAATGACGACTTGTTCCTCAACGAGAGTGCCGATTTATTGTTCCATTATTTGATTTTACTTCAGGCGAAAGGTTTTGGATTGGACGACGTGGCAATGCTCTTGAAAAGCAGGGAAAAAAGCTAGGACCTCTTGGTATGGCTTTGTAGGGACTACGCACTAGATATGCCAAACAGTTAAGATTTCATTAAAACACGCCTTTTGAAATCGAAATATGTTAATTTTATGGCATGGCTATGAACACAAGAAAAGGATTTCGGTTCTCCCCTTACGAGGCGCCGGAAATGACCCCGTTTGAGAAGCTTTTCGACATTTTTCAGGAACTGATCACCCACACCTCAGGCGATGTGGAAGAGGCCTTGGATTGGCTCCGTGAACTGGATGAGGAATACCAATTGACCGATGAAGACTATACCATCGACGACTTCATAGAAGATTTAAAGGCCAAAGGCTTTATCCGGGAGGAATTCGAAGATGGAGGTGGCGCCAAAGAAGGTGAGGAAGGAGAAGATGGAGATGGTGGCGGTACCTTGTCGATTACTGCCAAAATGGAGCGTATTATTCGGCAAAGGGCACTCGATCAGATTTTTGGAAAACTCAAGCGCAGCGGGAGCGGAAACCATAAAACCGGAAAATCCGGCCAAGGCGATGAGCACACCGGTGATTTAAGGGAATATCGGTATGGAGATGGACTGGAACATATTTCCATGACCGAAAGCCTTAAAAACGCACAGATAAACCATGGGATAGGCAATTTTTCTTTGAGTGAAGAAGACCTCGTGGTTGAAGATACACAGTACAAGGCACAGATGAGTACCGTACTCATGATCGATATCAGCCATAGCATGATCTTATATGGCGAAGATCGCATCACCCCCGCCAAAAAGGTAGCCATGGCATTGGCCGAACTGATCACGACCAGATATCCCAAGGATACATTGGAAATCTTGGTTTTTGGAAATGATGCTTGGCCAATTCCGATAAAAGACCTGCCCTATCTTAAAGTAGGTCCTTATCACACCAATACTGTTGCCGGCCTTCAGCTCGCGATGGATATGTTGCGAAGGAAAAGGAATACGAACAAGCAAATATTTATGATCACCGATGGGAAACCCAGTTGTTTAAGACTTCCCGATGGGAATTACTATAAGAACAGCGTAGGGCTCGATGATTATATCGTGGAAAAATGCTATAATATGGCACGGCAGGCCAGGAAGTTGCATATTCCGATCACCACCTTTATGATCGCACAGGATCCCTACCTCATGCAATTTATTAGACACTTTACGGAGGCCAATAAAGGGAAGGCCTTTTTTACCGGTCTCAAAGGTTTGGGGGAAATGATATTTGAAGATTATGAAGCCAATCGGAAAAAACGATTGAAGGGATAAAAAAAGCTAAGAAAAGATAAATAGTATTGCACCCGGTCATGGAAGGGATAAAGATTACAAAACCATGATCGGAGCTCGAACCAAATAAAAAAAGAAAATTGGAATATCAAAAAATAAAGACACTGGGCGAACTTAAAAAAGCCGGTTACAAAAGTAAGACCATCAAAGATGAACTTCGAGACAACCTAAGGGAAAAAATCCAAAAGGGATCGGAAACCTTTATCGGGGTTTGGGGCTACGAAAGTTCCGTGATCCCAGAACTGGAAAGGGCCATTCTTTCAAGGCACAATATCAACTTATTGGGTTTAAGGGGCCAGGCAAAAACGCGTTTGGCAAGGTTGATGGTGAATTTGTTGGATGAATGGATTCCGGTGGTCGAAGGATCGGAAATTAATGATGACCCTTTAAAACCCATTTCCAGATATTCGCTCGATTTGATCAAGGAAAAAGGGGATGACACTCCCATAAATTGGCTGCATCGCAATGAGCGGTTTTATGAAAAATTGGCCACCCCTGATGTCACCGTAGCCGATTTGATCGGCGATGTTGACCCCATAAAGGCCGCCAACCTGAAGCTTTCCTATGCAGATGACCGTGTGATCCATTTCGGTATGATCCCACGCGCCAATCGCTGTATTTTTGTAATCAACGAACTCCCCGACCTGCAGGCACGGATACAGGTTTCTCTGTTCAATATCCTGGAAGAAGGCGATATACAGATCCGTGGCTTTAAGCTAAGGTTGCCATTGGATATTCAATTTGTATTTACGGCAAATCCAGAGGACTATACCAATAGGGGCAGTATCGTGACCCCTTTGAAAGATCGTATTGGATCACAGATACTGACGCATTACCCGGATGACATTGAAACCGCCCGTAAGATTACCTCCCAGGAATCCCGATTGGATGAACGGCAAATAGCCTCGGTATATGTGCCCGATTTGGCCAAAGACCTTTTGGAACAGATCAGTTTTGAAGCCAGAAAAAGTGAGTATGTCGATGCGAAGAGCGGGGTGAGTGCCAGAACCAGTATCACTGCGTATGAAAATTTACTCAGCACTGCCGAACGCAGGTCGCTGATGTCGGGCGCGACCAATACCATGGTACGGTTAAGCGACTTTTTGGGGGTAATTCCGTCGATTACCGGGAAAATTGAATTGGTTTACGAAGGCGAACAAGAAGGTGCCGATACCGTTGCCGCCATGTTGATAGACGAGGCAGTAAAGACTATTTTTCCCTTGTATTTCCCAAAGATCAACAAATTGGAAAAGAAAGACGAGGAAACCCCTTATGATGAACTGTTGCATTGGTTTTTTCAAGGTGAAGGCTTTGAGCTGTTGGATGATTTCACCGACGAGGAATATAAAAGAACTTTGGACAGCGTTCCGGGCTTGCGGATTTTGATCAAGAAATATCAACCTGATTTTCCAAAAGAGGATGCTTATTTTTTGAAGGAAATTTTGTTATGGGGCTTGGTGGCAAATAAAAAACTGAGCAAACACAGGTTTACCGAAGGGTATCAATTCAAAGACCTCTATGGCAGTTTTATCAGCGGCCTTTAGTATAAAAAAAACCTGACCGAAACGGTCAGGTTTTTTTATGATTCTTTTCTTGTATTCATTACTATTCCCAGGAATCGATTTGATTGATTTCATCAAAATTATAACTGCCGACAAAATTTTTTCGATACTGAAATGTCAGTAACGTCAGAAGTATCAACAAAAGGTAGAGGGCAAATATGAAGATGCCCATAGGCATAAAAGTGTCGGGTATAACATGGTTTTCAAAATCTTCCATGCCAATTAATATGAACAATGTATCGATGAGCTTGAAGACGTAGACAAGCAATATCACATAAAGTCCATATTCTAAATTCCGCATGGGCAGGTCAGCGACTTCCCGCTCATTGATCTTGAAATTAAGGACGTATAAGAAGCCAAAATGGACAATGGACAAGATGGGAATGATATAATTCTCAAATTTGAAAAAATAAAACTTATTGGTATAAAGACCATAAAAGCTTAAAACAAAGAGGATGGTCAAAATACCTATGGATAAGTAAAGACCGCGTTTCCACGGCAAAATCTGTAATATTACATTCATATAAACCTTACTTTTAAGGATTGGTGCAATCCCCGAAATATATAAAACGGGAGGGGTTATTTTTTATTGGAAAAAATCGATAAAATACGGAGAATGTTGGGTATGCACTAAAAAGCATTGCGAAAACCCTTCGAAAGATAATTAGGAAACCCAATAAAAATTCCAGAACAGGCGACAAAAGGAAAATAAGTGGGTTTTTAAAGTTCACCAAAGGCTGATTGTAACCAATTCCTGCATGATGATGATGATGATGAAAATTCAAGTGCCCGGTACTCAAAAGGGTTACATCCGTCATATTTATATTGATTAGATTGCCTAAGCCATATTGAAATTACAAAAAAACGAAAAAGATTCCTCAGGTAATCCTGTTAGCACTAAAAAATATTCATGCAATCCAAGGTCAACCATTACTTGATAAGACTTCAGTTCTTGGGATTCCGCTATAGTGGCTGGCAAAAACAGCCAGGTCAGAAAACCATCGAAGGCATGTTGGTCAAAACCCTGAAATTTATTCTTCCCGACCAGAGTGTAAAGGTGCTTGGCACAGGAAGGACAGATGCCAAGGTCTCCGCATTGGACTATGCCTTTGAACTCTTCATAAAGGGTCGGCCCATAACCGATATACCTTCATTTATAAACGTTTTTAACGCGAACCTCCCTGCCGATATTAGGGTTTCCGGGGTGGAAGAAATTGAAAGGGAATTCAATATCATCCAAAGTATCAAAGTGAAGGAGTATCTTTATATCTTTTCGTTCGGCTCCAAGAACCACCCCTATGCGGCACCGTTCATGGCCAATATTTTGGAACAGCTGGATATTGAGTCGATGAAAAAGGCCGCCTTACTTTTTAAGGGAACCCATAACTTTTCTGCCTTTACGGCACGCCCAAGGGAAAATGCCACATTTGTGCGCGAAGTACTTGAATGTGTTATTCAGGATAACCAATTGTTTACCGCCAGTTTTTTCCCGGAAAAAAGCTATTTACTTAAAATCAAGGCAGTTGGGTTTTTACGTTATCAGGTTCGCATGATCATGGGTGGATTGATATCCTTGGGCAAGGGTGAGATAAAATTTGAGGACATTGAGGAATCCCTCAGGGAAAATACTAACTTTCAGGTGACCTATGTCGCTCCCGGTTCCGGTTTACATCTGAGCACTTTGGAATTCGAACGATACCAATAGAGACTTTTGTTATTTTTGGTGCAAGAAGTAAGATAAATATGGGTAAACGAAAAAACAAAATCCAATCAGATAAAAAGAAATTATCCAGGGCTTCCCGGAAAATGGGCAAGGCGCCGGGCACCATTAATTATTTGGGCCAGCGAGAGAAAACTACAAGTACGATAAAGGTCATGGATTATGATGAATCGGGGATACAGGAATTTACACTGACCGATATTCTGGAAGCCAAGCGATTTAAAGATGAAGATCCAACCTCGTGGATCGATGTGGTAGGAATAAATGACGAGGTGTTTATAGAGCAATTGGGAAAGTCCTTTAGTCTTAATCCCTTATTGCTCGAAGATGCGGTAAATCCGCATCAAAGACCGAAAATCGACGACTATGGTGATTATATTTTCGGGGTCTTTAAGATGCTATACCTTGACAAGGATAACAATTTGGTCATAGAACACGTGGCTTTGGTGCTCTTTGAAAAGTGCGTACTCCTGTTCCAAGAACTGAACGAGGACGTTTTTGGAAGCGTGCGTGAGCGGCTCAGAGGGAAGACAGGACGGATACGCACCAGAAAAGCAGATTATTTGTTTTTTGCCTTGCTCGATGCAATCATCGACAATTATTTTCTGGTCCTCGAGAACCTCAACAACAAGATTGAAGCGCTCGAAGAAGAGGTCTATAACAATCCCTCTTCCGAGGTGGCCCAAGACATCCAACAATTAAAGAAGGAAGTATTGAAAATACGGCGATGTGTATCTCCGGTCCGTGAACTAGTGGTTAGGTTGATCGATACCGAAAACCCTTTGATATCGAAAGATACCAAGCTTTTTTTAAGGGATGTGCTCGACCACTGTATCGAAATCAATGAAAGTCTTCAGGTATATCGAGAAATGAGCATGAGCCTTATGGAAATGTATATGAGCAACATGAGCAATAAAATGAACGAGGTCATGAAGGTATTGACCATTATGGCCTCCATATTTATACCCTTGACTTTTATCGTCGGGGTTTATGGGATGAATTTTGAGAACATGCCCGAACTGCAGTCCCAGTATGGTTACTTCATAGTCTGGGGAATTATGATCGTGCTTTTCCTTGGCATGCTTATTTACTTTAAAAGGAAAAAGTGGCTCTGATCAAGTGATGCGATTCTTCGGGGGAGTAGATTTTGTATCTTGTGATAAACGATAATGGATGTCTGACTGGGCCTATATTGTGTTGCTTATCCTTGGGGTGTATTTCACCATCAGTGTTCTATTGTATTTTTTACAGGATTATTTGATGTTCAAGCCTGAAAAGCTGCCCAAAGACTTCCAGTTTTTCTATGAAAATCAGGAAACGGAAGAGTACAACGTGGTAACCCGTGATGGCGCCACGATCAATGGGTTACGATTTAAAGTGAGTCAGCCCAAAGGCATTGTGTTTTATCTCAAGGGAAATTCAAAAAGCATCAAAGGCTGGGGCAAATATGCTGTTGATTTTACCCGTCATGGCTATGAAGTGTTGATGGTCGATTATCGGGGGTTTGGTAAAAGTACGGGCAGGCGTACCCAAAAGGCCATAAAAAGGGATCTGCAGTTGGTCTATGATAAAATCAAGGAAAAAGTTGAGGAGAGATACATTATTCTGTATGGGCGGTCATTGGGTTCCGGTTTTGCGACCAAACTGGCCTCCATGAACGACCCGAAAATGCTGATTTTGGATGCGCCCTATTACAGTCTGAGTAAAGTGGCCAAAAAATATATCCCTTTTATGCCGCTATCGCTACTCATTAAATTTCCAATGCCCACCTATAAATGGATGAAGTACGTGAATTGTCCGGTACATATCCTGCACGGCACCGATGATAAGTTGATTCCCTACCGCACCAGTGTTAAGCTTTCGAAGATCAAACCAAAATCCACCCGGTTGTATACCATCATCGGCGGTGGCCATAAAAACCTGAACACCTTTGAATCCTATCATAAAATGCTGGGGGAGATCATCGCCTCAAAACCGGAAAAAATGAGTTTGAAGGGATCCAGCATATCAATTTCACATCGCAAAAACGGAATTGATGAAAAGGCTTAAAATAACCAGTGTCGTGCTTCTGGTACTCTACGCGGTACTGCTGCTATTGGCCTATGGTTTTCAGGAAAGAATGATCTTTCTTCCAGAAGTGCTGCCATCAAATCACAAATTTGAATTTTGTCAACCTTACGAAGAATTTTTCATCACGGCCAATGACGGGGCCAAGCTGAATGTGGTTTATTTTCAACAGGAACATACGAAAGGGGCAATCCTCTATTTTCATGGAAATTCGGGAAATATCTCGAACCTGGGCCATGTGGCCAATTTGATCTATGGAAAAGGATATGATCTGTTTTTGTTCGATTATCGAACCTACGGCAAAAGCACCGGGAAAATAAGTGAAAAAGCTTTAAAGGAAGATGCGCAATTATTGTATGAGTTCGCACTTAGGACGTATAAGGAAGACAATATTATCATATATGGACGTTCCCTGGGAACGGCGATCGCCAGCGGATTGGCAGCGGCGAACCATCCCCAAAAACTGATCTTGGAGTCTCCCTTTTATAGCGGCGTGGAAATCGGGAAGTATCGCTTTCCCTTCTTGCCCGTTCAATGGCTATCCCGTTACAAGTTTCCCACGAGCGAATATGTACAGAAGATAAATTGCCCTATTTTTATATTGCATGGGACCGAGGATTCGGTCGTCCCCTTCGAACAGGGACAGCGCTTATTCGATGCCGTTCCGGGGAAAAACAAAAATTTATTTACCATTGAAGGCGGCGATCACAAATACTTATATGGTTTTGATTCCTTTGCCAAAGGAATTGGCCAGGTGTTGGACTAGGACCCTTTTTTGCCCAGATTCAGATAGTTCGCATTGTATTGAAAGATAGCTGTTATGAAGAACAACATTAAAGCCATTGATATCAATTGCGACGTTGGGGAAGGTTTGGACAACGAGGCACAAATATTTCCTTTTATATCTTCATGCAGTATCGCTTGCGGTGGCCACGCAGGGGATCATAAAACGATGTTTGAAGTAGTACGGTTGGCCATAAAAAACAAGGTGAAGATTGGGGCGCACCCGTCCTATCCGGATCGGGAAAATTTTGGCAGGAAATCGATCAAATTGTCGGAACCGAAACTAATTCGTTCGATTGCTGAACAGGTCGAAAACCTCACAACGATTTTAACTTCAAGTCAGGAAAAACTCTTCCATATCAAACCACACGGTGCCTTGTACAATGACATCGCCAAAGACAGAAATCTTGCAACGACCTTTCTCAAGGCCGTGAATGACTATAGAAAAGACGTTTGGCTTTATGTTCCACCTGCTTCCGCCATAGCCGAGGAAGCCCTGAAAAACCAATTCAGCTTCAAATATGAAGCTTTCGCCGACCGAAACTACAACGGCGATCTTTCACTAGTGTCAAGGGAACATGGCGATGCGGTCATAACGGATCCCGAATCGGTTTTGGAACACATGCTTTCGATGGCAATGCACCAACGAGTAAAATCAATCGAAGGGTCGAAGATCGATATCAAGGCAGATACTTATTGCATACACGGCGACAACCCCCAAGTATTACAAATATTGATGTATCTTTCCAAACGGTTGCCGAACCATAATATCCAAATCGAAAAGTGAAAAAGCTCCAGATTCAAATGAAACCATTTGGGGTCCATGCCATATTAGTGGAATGGCCCAATGAGGTATTACATTCCATTTTAGAGGACATCCTTCAATTTCAGGAATATTTGAAGCAAAAATTGGATCCAAACCAATGGGAATTTGTACCAGCCTACAATTCGCTGACCTTGATCCAGCGAAACAGTCAAATCGAATTCGAAGTGTTAAAGGGACAATTGCTGGAATGGTATGAAGAAAAGGCGGCGGTGAAGCCGAGGCAAAAATACCTATGGCGACTTCCCGTTTGCTACGATCTCGATTTTGGGATCGATTTGCCGGAGATCGCGGAACGTTTGCAGCTGCCGATTCCTAAAATAATTGCGTTACATGCCGGTAATATTTATACCGTTTTCGGTATTGGCTTTTTGCCGGGATTTATGTACTTGGGCGGCTTGGCAGAGGTTTTGGAAGTACCCAGAAGGGCGACACCTCGACTCAAGGTGGTAAAAGGTGCGGTTGGAATGGCGGGAAAACAAACCGGCATCTATCCACAAGAGTCCCCAGGCGGCTGGAATATCATCGGTAATTGCAGTATTCCCATTTTTGATGCAAACCAAAACCCGCCTTCCTTTGTTACCGTCGGCGATCAGATTCAATTCTATCCCATCTCGAGGGCGGAGTACGACCTGCATAAGATAGAAGGGGAAGTGGGTATTTATAAAATCGAAAAAATTAAATTGGATGCTAAAGGTTCTTAAATCCGGTTTTTTTACATCGGTACAGGATTCAGGTAGATTTGGGTATAGGGACAAGGGGGTTCCCATTGCTGGGGCCATGGACGGGCATACGGTTAGAAATCTAAACATGTTACTCGAGAACGATGGGAATGCGGCCGTGATCGAAATCACCATGACGGGCCCGACGCTGCTTTTTGAAGAAGACTCCTTTATCGCTCTGGGCGGGGCAGAAATGTCGGCAACCCTCAATAATGAACCCATACAGAACCATAAGATATATCGGGTTGAAGCCGGGGATATTCTTTCCTACGGCAAATTGGAAAGGGGGTTTCGTTCTTATTTGGCCATCAAAGACGGTTTTAGGGGCAAGTCAATTTTAGGCAGCCAATCGATGTTCTTGCCCATAACCGAAAGCAACCATCTCGATGACAAATCCTTACGTACCTTATCAAGTCAATAAGATTTTCGAACCAAGAATTACCGAATATAAGTTAGACGACCTATTGGATGAGAAAGTTTTGGAAGCCCATCCGGGCCCTGAATTCAAGATACTCCACGACAAACAGTTGGAGGGTCTTTTTTTTAAGGATTTCACCATTGCCAAAGAAAACAACCGAATGGCGTATCAACTCAATCAAACGATTGGCGAACACCATATATTCCATGCTCACTTCCGCCACCTTGCCCGGTACCGTACAACTCACTCCGGCCGGCAAGTTGATCATCTTGATGAAAGACGGCCAAACCACCGGCGGGTATCCGAGAATACTTCAGATTACCGATAAGGCCATATCCATCCTGGCACAAAAGAAATTCGGGGATGTCGTTTCCATAAAACTGCTCTGATACGGAGATTGATACTGGAACGCGGCGTAGGGTTAATGCCCGATATGCGATGCTTTTCGATGCATCTATGGTGTTTCCCGATCAAATCTTGCCAGATTTATCCGTTCCAATAGCGCTCACAACAGTGTCAACAGCGAATTGGATATGATAAAAAAAAGAATCTAACTATTTCATTATCAGATATATAAATAATATTTTGAGGCATTGGATTTAGATGGCATCAGTTGGGAATCTTCCCCGCGCTTGCCAAACTATTATCTTTGGTTGGAGAATACAGCTGAAATCATGAAAAACCATAATTAATGGAGCTTAACAAATATAGCAAGACCATTACCCAAAACGAGACCCAACCCGCTTCCCAAGCGATGTTGTATGCCATAGGGCTGACCGAGGAAGATATGCGGAAGCCCCTTATTGGGATAGGTAGTACGGGATACGAGGGAAATCCTTGTAACATGCACCTGAACGATTTGGCATTACATGTAAAAAAAGGGATCAACTCCACCGGATTGGTGGGTCTGGTGTTCAACACCATTGGTGTTAGTGACGGGATTTCAATGGGCACCCCTGGGATGCGCTATTCGCTACCTTCACGGGACATTATTGCCGATTCAATGGAAACGGTGGTTCAGGCAATGAACTACGACGGTTTGGTTACAGTAGTGGGATGTGATAAAAATATGCCCGGCGCTTTGATGGCCATGATACGTTTGAATCGTCCTTCGGTAATGGTGTATGGTGGTACCATTGCATCGGGATGCTATAAAGATAAAAAATTGGATGTGGTTTCTGCCTTTGAAGCCTGGGGTGAAAAAGTCGCCGGGACCATGAGTGAGACCGACTTTAAAGGCGTGATCAAAAATGCCTGTCCGGGTGCCGGTGCTTGTGGAGGCATGTATACGGCCAATACGATGGCCTCGGCCATCGAAGCACTTGGAATGGCCATGCCGTACAACTCCTCCAATCCGGCAACGGGAAAGGAAAAACAAGAGGATAGCCAAAACTCGGGCAAAGCTTTGCGACACCTGCTGGAAAACGACATCAAACCGAGCGACATCATCACCAGAAAATCATTTGAAAATGCGGTTCGCCTGCTGACGCTCTTGGGAGGCTCGACCAATGCAGTACTTCACTTTTTGGCCATTGCCAAAGCAGCCGAAATCAAATTTGACCTGGACGATTTTCAGAAGATCAGCGACAATACACCATTTTTGGCCGACTTAAAACCAAGCGGTAAATATCTGATGGAAGACCTGCATCGCGTTGGCGGAACCCCGGCCGTTTTGAAATTCATGCTCGATAATGGAATGCTTCATGGCGAGTGTTTAACCGTCACCGGAAAAACATGGACCGAGAATCTGAAGGATTTACCCGGACTGAAACAAGGACAGCAGGTGATAAAACCGTTGAGCGATCCCATAAAAGCCACCGGACATTTAAGAATCCTTTACGGAAACCTTGCAGAAGAAGGTGCAGTGGCCAAGATAACCGGAAAGGAAGGCTACCATTTTTCAGGTCCTGCCAAGGTATTTGAATCGGGATGTAGCCATCCACCGCTTGAATGATGAAGACGACTTTCCAGTTCTTCAGCTCTTTGCCGAGCGCATGGTGGAGAAAAATTAACTGGTCTTCGCCGGTTTCACCGGCCAGATTGTCTACTCGAACGGGTGGGCGGATCGAGACTGAAGTTGGTGAGCATCGAAGTCAGTGACCGATACCGCTCGCACATGACCACGAGTCGCTCCAGGTCGCGTTTCCTTCGGGGCCGGTATTATTTAATCGCTCCTGGAGCATCGGTTCGTAGTCTCGACGACTTCTCGAGGCAGGAGACCGTGAAGATTGAGCTCTTCCAATCGGCGAAAAAGCTTCCAGAAGCTCCACCCACACTTGCTTTGACCTTTCCGCGGCCCGGATATTCTTTGAGCCCTTGGGACGCGGGCTTACCGGCGACGGCGCTCTGGATTTTCTGCGCCCCCGTTCTTCCGATTCCTCCCGTAGAGCATCAAGACACGGATCAAGAAGGTTGTCCGACGGATTCGCGAGCACCCGGAGGTGCGCCAGAATGTCCTTGATGTGACAGTTCTAGAAAACGGAATCCACCGTATTTCACGTAGGGACGTCCGGCGCGCTGAGCCTCGACCTCGAGAGGAAAAGGCGTGACGGCTGGCCCAAAACAAAACAGCCATTTCCGAGTTAACACTTCCCTTTCACGAAATCTTTCGATTTCGCCGTGCATGAAACGGGGTTGCTGTTCTTCAGTCGCGGCCTCGACGAAGCCGCGGAAGTTCCTGCCGTCTCTTCGAGTGAAGAGCTCCTTCTCGAAAGCCTCGGACATCTGCTCCATCAGCGCATCGGCCACATCAAGGACCGGTCGGCGCTCCGGTAGTTTTCCTCCAGCTTGATCAACCGGGCGTCGTCGAACTCTTCATCGAAATCGAAGAGGTTCCGGTAGTTTGCGCCGCGAAAGGCGCAGACAATCTGCGCGTCGTCCCCCACGACCAGGATGTTGCGTTCGGTGCCGGCCAGGAGTCGCGTGATACGCCCTGAGGATGTTCGTGTTCTGCAACCGTTGACCATCACGTACCGGTAACGGTCCAGGACGCGGGACCGCGTCACGCTCGCCTCCAGCAGATGGACGAGCTCGACCAGCAGATCATCGAAGTCCAGCAGTCGCCGCGCTCGGTCTTGTACTTCCGGTAGCGTTTGTCGATTCCCGACCAGCGGTTCTTCCTCGTGTACGAACTGAAGGACATCCTCGTCGAGGATCGTCTCGATGGAAACTTGCTTGTTGACCGCTTTGCTCAGAATCGCGCTGACGGGAGTCGTCCGCTGAAGGAAAGCGACGCTCTCTTTTGGACAAAGACCCGATTCGCTCCGGATGCCGCTTGGAAGATTTCTTGAACGAATCGCCCTGATTGTTATCACCAAGTCTCGATTCAGCTCAATCGCCGGCCCGTAACGCCGCAGCATCATGTTCGCGAAAAAGAGCGCCAAGCGCCTCCCCCGACCCCGGTCACACCGGCCTCCGAGGATCTCCGACGCGCGCCCCATCATCCTGGGCGGCCCGGCGCGTGAACGTGAGGAGCAAAATGGACTCCGGCGGCACACCCGCTTCCACCAGATGCACCAGGCGATGAATCAGCGTAGGGCGTTTCTCCCGTGCCGGCCCCGGCAATGACCAGGACGGGGTCGTTGACGACATCAAGACCGGCTGAACGTCGGCGGCGTTGAGCGTCCGGTTGGGTGCGGGGGAGCTTGGTTTGGATCTCGACTTTGGCATGCAGTTATGAATACCGGGCCTACGGGTCCGGGCCGAACACGATATCACATCCGAACGAGGTGGCGGCGCCGCAATCTAAGATGAAGACATTTGGAAGCTCAGAACTTTTCCTTAAGTTTACGTAACAACTATTCACAAGTCCGAAGGCCACGAGATTTTCCTGTCCCGCACATAAAGCTTGGTGCCGACCAGCGTCGGCGGTGTCCAGGCGTTCTCCGTCATGATCTCCGCCCTCGCGATACGGTCAGTTTGTCGGAAGTGACCGTCGCCAAGGCGAAGATCTCCATCTTCGTCAACGAGCACGAGCATTCCGTCGGCGTAACTGCTGGGGATCGACCGAACGTCCGTTCCCGCCACATCTCTTGCCGGTTACCACATCGACCGCAATGGAAACGCCGGTCCGAGTTACCGCTGGTGCCAAACACCAGATTCCCGATGCGGATGGCATTGCCGAAGTGAAGGCGCAACCGGTTGTCGTACCAGAGCTCCTCGGCGGTGGTCTTGCCGCCGTCGCGCGACAGTCGATGGATGCGGCTCCCGCCGTCATAGGCCGACGAGGTGAACAACATGTTGCCGTCACCCCAAACCGGCGTGCTGATGTTCAGGCCGTATTGGGTCTCGTGCGAATGGCTCCAGAGAAATTGCTGTTATTCGGGTCGAGCCCCACGACTTCCGAAGGTGAAAAAACGACGAGCCGCCCTGGCCTCGATATTGATCAGAAATGGGCGAGGCGGGTGCCATACGGAAGTCCTGATTCTTCCACGCCACCTCTCCGGTTTCTCGATTAAAGGCCACCACGGCTTGACCGAGACCACCAATCTCGGCAGAGGATAACGGTATCGCCATAGGCCAGCGGACTCGGTGCAAAGCCCCGGTAGCCCGACATGTCGAACTTCTCGTCCAGATCGTGGAACCACTGGATCTCGCGGTCTTTCGATCGAGAACATGGAACTTTCCCGTCGAGCTCATCGATACAATTTCCCGTCCTGCAACAGCGGCGTTGCAGAGGGGCCCGCTCCCCCACGAGAAACGAGTGCGCAGTCGATATCCTCGAGAAGAGGCGCCGTGTATCGATGCTCCCAAATGGTCTCGCCGCTCCCCGCGTCGAGAGAAAACGATGATTCCATCGTCCTCCTCGGTGCAGATGGTGAGAGCGCGTCGCCCTCGTGTACGATGCTGGAGAGCCTTCCCCGAGCGGTCGGCTCCAAAGCTGTTCGGCACGACCGGCCGACCAGGATTTGCAAGCCCGGGTCCACGCCGAAATGGAAGTTCCTATTCGGACCGCCCCACGATACCAGCCTGAAGGAGCGTCCGCGTCCGCTCAGGGCCAACAAGGAGACCACCGAAACCGACAAAATCGCTATCGAAGAGCTTTTCATCGCTTGCCACCTTCTATCAGGAGTGTTGAATACCGGAACCTTACATGGTACGGCCCTCCACACCAGTTTTTGGGGTTCAAAGTCACATTGAAAATTAGACGCCGATTGGATAGAATACGCGCTCCACCGAAGCACACCGACCACGGAGAGTCCATTCAGGGCCGGCAGAAAGCGAGGGTTTCCGTGAAGTGTCACTTGTTCGCGATTGGCGTCGTACTCCTCGTCGGCGCCATCCTGCGCACCCGCCCCTGAGGCCGATCCCTGAGTCCAGTAGATATCAACGCCGACAAAGAGGCCATCACCAAAGTCGGCCAACAACTCAGGGAC
>CAVQAW010000002.1:0-47413 GCA_963710535.1 uncultured Flavobacteriaceae bacterium | reverse complement strand
TTGTCCTTTTTCATGATAACATACAGCACCAAAAACCATAGCGATAGGCAACCGGCCAAAACCCCATAACTCATTTCCGAAAATTGGAGCAAAACCCAATATATCAATCCGGTAATCGCAATGATAATAAGATTCGTTTGTGTAAACGATTCTTAAAGAAGGGATTTCCCTTTTACCGTACAACGAATACATCCCAAATAAAATGATATGCACCGCTACACTTGTCCAAGCCGCAGCTATAATGCCGTATAACGGAATCAAAATCAAGTTCAAGACCAAACTCACGAACAGGGAAGTGCCAACGGCCAACACCCTATAAACCTGCTGGTTCGAAACGGTAAGGATATTGCCCAATAATGAGGAAACGGTTCTCAGGATCAGGACCAATGAGAATGGCAAGATAAGCGGGAGCGCTTCTTGGTATACAGGAGGATACAAAAAGCCCATGAGCTCTGATTTGAAAGAGGTAAAAGCGAGAAAAATGGAACACCCTACCAATAACAGGTAAAGAAAGAGTTTGGAAACCAATATTGATAAATCCTCCCTTTGATGGAATTTAAACGACAAATAGGGCAATAACACATTGGTCACGATATCTGAAAAAAGCATGAGAATAAGCACAATTCTAAATACCGATTGGTATAATGCTACTTCTTTTGCCCCTAGATATATGGAAATTATTTGAGTGTCGATCATGAAATAGAAGATTCCCAAGATACTGAACACCCCATATGACCAGCTATTTTTAATGAGTTTTGCGACCATGGTCGTCTTAAGATTATATTGGCCAAAAGTGCTACGACATAAAAACAATGCGTAAAGCAATTGTGCCGTTTTGGCCAAAAGTAAATAGCCCACCAATTGTTTCAATGATAAATTCCATTGCCAGTAGGCATACACCACGAAACTAATACCAATCGCATAGACAACATTGGTCGCTGTATATGCTCCGAATTGGTTATTTACCCTTAAAATGGCCTGAAGATAAATGATAAAGGAAGCCAATACCGCAAATAAAACATAAAGAGCACCTATGATCAACCACTCCCCATGGTAAAATATAATCAAGTAAACAAAAAAAACACCGCAGGTAGCGGCCGAAAGGATCATTTTCGCAAGGATACTGTTCGTCAGATAAGTTCCCATTTCCTTGTTGGAGTTTCGGATAGTCTTTTACCACCATGAGTGAAAAACCGAAATCAGCCACAATCACCACCAAGGCATTCAGGGAAAAACCGAAGCTGAGGATGCCGAAATCATTTACCGACATCAATTTGGCAAGGACAATAAAAACCACACTGCCCGTATACAATTGCAAAATAGAAGTAAAGGTAGACCAGAAAATATTTTTGGAAATGGTCGCCATAGCAGGGTTTGCTTATCAATCGATTTGTACCGTCCCTATTAAACCGGAAACATAATTTTTTTGAATATTCAATTCGTTCATCCATGCTCTGAACCTCCATGGTTTTCCAGGTACCGGTACCTTCGGCCTTGCCTGCCAATTGATTGTTCCACAACCACTTTGGGGTGGGCCATAGGGCGTATTTTGCGTTTACCGTCGAATAGAATTCTTTGCTGACCCCTCTTTGGCCATGGTGGGCCATCTGCACATAATCTGACTTTAATTTATTGCGGATGCCTTTTGAACTGAGCAGGGCATCTCCCCCCAAATCCCCTAAATCGCCCAAAAACAAAATCAGACTTTGATCTACTGCTTATCTTGAATACCATGGAAGAATTATTGATCGCGTTCACAACAATATCCGGGTTTCCAGTTCCCAATACTTCCAAATTTATGCCATCTCCCAATATAAAACGATCTCCTTGAACCACGTCAATTTTGGGAACATTCGAGATTTCTAGCAGCTCGACATAGCGTTTGTAAGTATCGTAGTTGACCTTTTCATTTTCTAAAACCCATGCGTCTTCCAGTGCCACATGTAGAATACGATCGATGCCTATGGCCTTATCGTTGAGGATCTCCAATAGCGCGTTCATATGATCGGTGTGGGGATGGGTAATGATCCAGGTATGCACCCGTCCGCCCAATTGCTTTAAATAGGATTGCAATATCGGTGCAGACGCGGTACCTCCGCCATCTATGACGATGATATTTCCTTCATCGGTTCTTAGCAAATAACCCATTTGAACTTCTTCAAAAAAGGCCCCCAATTGCCAAAGGGAGAAATCCTGTTGTCGATTCGTGATGGATCTGAATACTTAATGGTTCGTAATCTTCCGTTTTTGAACAGAATATCAAGGTAAATGCCACAAATAGCGTTAGGGCACCATTGATCATGGAACGAAAATTATTGAACCGTAGTTGCCGTGACATTACTATTGCTGTTTTCCTGCTTCCGATACCAATACAATATGGCGGTACATTTTAACGCTGGGCAAACCGCCCGGAATACAAATATGCCTTGATTTCCTTCAGCTTGGCCAACATAAGAAAAACCAATGATTTCTTTAATTGCAATGGCGCTTGACCCCCCACGCGGTTTATTTTTGCTCGAATGGTTTCATCTCGGCTTCTGTATTGTTTTAGGGTGCTGGCACTTAGTGGATTTAATCCACAGAATTTAAGTGTTTTATTTACAAAATTCCCAAAATCGTTGGCATAATCCCCATAAACTTCCTTATTTCTTCTGTGCATGCTAAGATATCTAACCATAAGAAAAGAGAGGTCGAACTTTTCTTCGATGTGCCATTCTTGATCAAAAAGGTGCAATTTTCCGTTGTGGTCTTCGATTATATTGAAAGGCAATGCATCAAAATAGTCCGGTTTCACCAAATTGGTATCGGAACCCATGTCGACCATTGCGAACGATTTTAAATAATCGACCCATTTTACCATTAATCTTTCGTATTCTTGGAATTGATTTCTCAGCAAGGCCCCGGTGATCAAGTGATGTAGATTTCTGCCCGGAATATAGGTGGTTTCCCCATCCAGGTCATGCGATATGCCGGCAATGGCTTTCTTTCCTTCAACCGAACCAAGATGATTTTTGCGAACCACAACACCTTTAGTTTGTGTGGAATAAAAGGTCGTAGCCGTATTGTGCGGCTCATATCGATTACAGGTATAGTATTGCGACAAAAGTGAGTCGTCTACCAATTCCTGGGTTTCATTTTTGGTGGCGACTATTAAAAAGGAATTGGACAGGTCCTTTATCAATCCGTTTTCTGCCACTGATTCCCATACCAAGTATTCATTCAGCAAATTTGCCTTAGGGCGCGGATTATAATGTCTGTCTTTCGTGAACCGGATCAGATCAGCCACATTAAATTCCTTACTGGCAAGACCTTGGTCCGTTATAACCACCTTGGGAAGTTTATAATCAGGAAATGGAAAAAGAAATTTTGTGGTTCCAAAGCCACTTGCTCCTAGCATTTCCTTTATTTGATCATATCCAAATGTGGTAATATCCCTTGCTCCATATCTACCTTCCAAACCAAAATAGGCTTTGGCAAAATGATCCTCGTTGAATCCTGCAAAATATTTTAGCCCCAGCTTGTTCTCGATTGCTATTACCAAAGCCCCATTCGGCTTAAGCAAACTTGCATAGCTTTCCAAGGCGGCAGAAAAAGGGTAGTCTCGACTGGAATACTTAGCGGTATATTCGAAGACGCCTATCAAGGTAACAATGTCGAACTTTTCTTCAAATTCGATATCTTCAACATTGCTGCAAACCACGGTAACGTTGTCGAGGTCCCTGCAGCGTTCCGCGATACACCTGGCCCGTGACAAACTGCCTTCAACCGCCGTTATCTTGGCCCCGGTTTCCCCAAGATATCTGGTGATTGCCCCACAACCGGCACCGATTTCCAATACATGATGGCCCTTTTTGATGTTTAAAGACCTAAGAATATTGGATCTGTAAGTGGTAAAATGATATTCACTGCTCCAATCCCTTATGCAATTGAACAATTCCATGGAATAAATTGAAGTATCCTTTGCATTTTTTAAAGAATCGAAAATATATTCTTCATTTTTTTCGCCATCGCTATAGTCAATAACTTTGTCGGTATTGATATATACCCGATTCCTCTCATCAAAACCCAACTCCTTTAATTTCATAAATTATTGATTATGATCCATTTTATTAATGGCATGTTCAAGACTCTCCCTCCAGTAAGGGATTTCGATATCTAAAGTTCTTCTTGATTTTTGACTTATCCATCACACTGTAAGCGGGACGTTTCGCAGGGGTAGGATAAGCTTCGGTTTTGATGGGCATTAAGACACAGTCTACCTTCCCCAAATCGAAAATGGCATGTGCAAAATCGTACCAGCTGGCCACGCCCTCATCACTGTAATGATAAATTCCATACTTATCGGTATTATTCTGGATGATGTTCAAGATCACTTTGGCCAAATCTCCTGCATAGGTAGGGGTTCCGATCTGGTCGCAGACCACGCTCAAGCGCTCCCGTTCCCTGCCCAATCGCAACATGGTTTTCAAAAAATTATGCCCATGTTCCGAATACAACCAGGAAGTCCGAAGTATAAAATATTTCCTTAAGTTGGAAATGATCGCCTCTTCTCCCTGCAATTTCCCTTGGCCGTACACCCCCAATGGATTGGTCATATCGGATTCGTCGTAAGGCGTGGATTGGTTCCCGTCGAATACGAAATCGGTCGAAATATGAATCAACAGCACATTGTGTTTCAGGCAGGATTCCACCAAATGCCTGACCCCTTCACTATTGATGGCGTTGGCCAATTGGGGCTCGGATTCTGCCTTGTCCACTGCCGTATAGGCGGCACAATTGACACAAAAGTCGATGGTTTCCATTTCAAAAAAGGCAGTGACTTCCTCTTTTTTTGTGATATCCAATTCATCATAATCCACAAAAATAAAGGTGTAATCGACCAGCTCTTGCGCCAGATCTTTGATGCAGGTCGCCAATTGCCCTTTTCCTCCCGTAACCAATACGTGCTTCATAGGGCGGTTTTGTCAAATGTTGGTAAAATGGCGTCTTTTTCCGAAATGATCAATTGTTCTTGGGGCAGTATCCAATCGATGTTCAAAGTAATATCGTTATAAATGATGCCCCGTTCAGACGCTTTATTGTAGTAATTGTCGCATTTATAAAAGAATTCGACCGTATCGGAAAGTGCCACAAAGCCATGCGCAAAACCTCTGGGAATAAAAAGCTGTTTCCTGTTTTCATAACTGAGTTCCACGGCAACATGTTGGCCACAGGTAGGCGAATCGGCTCTCAAGTCTACGGCCACATCCAAGACAGCGCCCTGGAGTACCCTAACCAATTTAGCCTGGGCATGTTCCCCGATTTGACGGTGCAAGGCACGGACGACACCTTTGGTAGAAAAAGATTGGTTGTCTTGTACAAAATGAACCTTTCTGCCAATCGAGGCATTGAACAATTCTTCGTTATACGATTCCATAAAATAGCCGCGATCGTCATCAAAGACTTTTGGCTCCAATAAAAAACAGCCTTTCAACTTGGTCTCGGTAACCTTCATAGATGTTTGTTTAGGATGCCCAAAAGGTTTTTTCCATAACCGCTTTTCATCAAGGGTTCCGCCAATTTTTTAAATTGTTCCTTATTGATATAGCCCATTTCGTATGCGGCGGCCTCGATGGCGCCAATTTTTAAACCTTGGCGTTCTTCGATGACCTCCACAAACTGGGAGGCCTGCATCAAAGATTGGAAAGTACCGGTATCGAGCCAAGCGGTGCCTCGATCCAAGATACTGACGCTAAGCTTTCCCTTTTTCAGGTACACTTTGTTCACATCGGTGATTTCAAGTTCCCCACGATGCGAAGGGGGAATATTCTTTGCTATTTCCACTACTTCGTTGTCGTAAAAATAAATTCCTGGTACGGCATAGTTCGATTTAGGTTCCTTTGGTTTTTCCTCAATGCTCATTACTTTGCCCTCATCGTCGAATTCGACCACCCCGTAGCGTTCCGGATCATGTACCCGATAGGCGTAAATGATACCTCCGTCGGGATCGTTGTTCGATTGGAGTAATTTTGCCAATCCGGAACCATAAAAGATATTATCGCCCAAAATCAGCGCTACCTTATCCTTCCCTATAAAATCGGCGCCGATGATAAAAGCTTCCGCCAGACCATTGGGGGCTTCCTGCACCGCATAGGAAAAATGGCAGCCATATTTTTTTCCATCCCCCAACAAATCTTCAAAAAGCGGAAGGTCTTTGGGGGTAGAAATAATCAATATGTCCCTGATTCCGGCATACATCAGGGTAGACAACGGATAATAAATCATCGGCTTGTCGTAAATCGGCATAAGTTGTTTGCTGACCGATAATGTCAGCGGATGCAATCGGGTTCCAGAACCCCCTGCCAAAATAATTCCCTTCATAATATATCGTTTAATGGGAAGTACTCTTAGGAGTACATTTTTTCATAATATTTTTGATAATCCCCCGAGGTTACATGATTCAACCAATCGGTATTTTTGAGGTACCAATCGATGGTTAAATCCAAGCCCTGTTCGAAGGTAACAGAAGGTTTCCAACCCAATTCCCTATTGATTTTACCCGCGTCTATCGCATATCTCAAATCATGTCCCGGCCGATCCTTTACGTAACTGATCAATTTTTCCGAAGCGCCTTTGGGCCGATTCAATTTTTGATCCATCAGTTTGCAAAGCAATTTCACCAGATCGATATTCTGCCACTCGTTAAAACCCCCGATATTATAGGTTTCGTGATTTTTACCTTTGTGATAGACCAAATCGATGGCGACGGCATGGTCTTCCACAAATAACCAATCCCGGGTATACTTGCCATCGCCGTACACCGGCAATGGCTTATTCCCGATAATATTGTTGATGAACAGGGGAATCAGTTTTTCAGGAAAATGGTTGGGGCCATAATTATTGGAACAATTGGTGATCACATAGGGCAGGCCATAAGTTTCGCCATAGGCCCTAACAAAATGATCGGAACTGGCCTTGGAAGCCGAATAAGGCGAATTCGGGTCATAGGGTGTGCTCTCCACAAAAGAGCCCTTCCGCCCCCAATGAGCCATATACCTCATCGGTACTGACATGGTAAAAACGTTTGTTCGAATAATCTCCTTGCCATAAGGCCTTTGCCGCATTCAATAAATTGACCGTCCCGATGATGTTGGTCCGAACAAACGCCAAGGGGTCGGTAATGGAACGGTCAACGTGTGATTCGGCAGCCAAATGTATCACGCCATCAAAACGGTGTTTTTTGAAGAGGGTATTGATGAAGTCCGCTTCTACGATATCCCCTTTTACAAAATGGTAGTTGGCCTCATTTTCAATATCCCTTAAATTTTCCAAATTGCCGGCATAGGTCAACGCGTCGAGGTTGAAAATCTGATACTTTGGGTAGGTTTTTACGAAGCGCCGCACTACATGGGAGCCGATAAAGCCAGCTCCTCCTGTAATTAGAATATTCATAGAAAAACATTTTTTAAATTAATAGATACCTATCAGCAATATGGTTTTCAACCCAACTCACTTGATTTCCTGTTAAGGTAACCGATAAGGGACCATAGGAAAAAGCCCCCCAATAAAATCAAGGGCACCATGGTCATGCTTTTGTTCAGGAATTGTGTTTTGACCACCTGCGTTTTTCCAAAATTGATGATACTGATGGCTTGCTTTTCCTCGACCAGTTCAAGCTGTTTTTGCTCTATTTGTCTGATAAGGGCATTTTTCAGGCCTAAAAGGCCGGGGACATCCAAACTCTTCTCCTGATCGAAAAGTACCATACCCTGATTCGCGGCAGAATCTGACTTTTCAGAAAGCTGTAGGGTATAACTGGCCACCAGGTCATCAATTTGCTTCACCAGCTCGGTATTTTTTGTGATGCGCTCTTTTGCGTTATTGGCGTATGCCTGTCGGAGCTCGTTGAAATAAGGATTGGCATTGATATAGTCAATCATTTTTCGAACATATTCCTCTCCCTTTATCGGGTTTTTGTGGGAAAAAGTTATCCTATGGGTAAGTATGGTTTTCTTGAGGATTTCCGAACGAATGACCTGCAATACAAAATCGTTGTCCTTATAGTTCTGTAAAATCTCCAGATAGTCGTTTTCTTCCTTAACCGTTTCCTTATCCTGCTCCACATTTCCTATTGGCTCAATGCCAATCTCAAAACCCCGCAAGCCGTTCACATCGATGCCCAAACTACTAAAAAACAAGGTGTCCTTGGAAAGGATGTTTGCTTGAATCTCTTCAACAACATCGTACAAATAGTCCTTGCTCTCAAAGTTTGGTTTTACGATAACCTCGGTCTTCAGTTTTTTGTCGACTATCAAATTGAGCAGGAAACCTATAATGACCCCTACCACGATCAAAACGCCCAATTTGAGGGCGTTCTTTTTGAGATAGCGAAAAATACGTAGGATACCCCTAAAAATGCGATTGAATCCGCTTCTGAACAATTGCAGGAGCTTCCCTAAATCTATTTCTCCTGAATTTGTTGGGGTGCTCGGCGGTAAGTCGTTTGCCATATTTAAGATTTAAAAATTTGGTCCAAAATTTTATCCGTAATCAAATAGGTGGGTTTTACCCCCGTGGTGCCCAAACCACCGGATGCGAGGGTACTCCCCGACTCCAAAGGATTATCGGAAGCATAATACGCATACCGCACTTTCACATCTTCTCTTATGCTTTTGCGAATTCTCGAGGCCGATTGGATTGCCTTTTGATAATGTACCCCTTCCATTTCCAGCCCAATTACATTCCATGTCGATTGATGGAAAAATTTTAAGATGTCCTTATTCTGTAATGAGGTCCCCAACACGGTCACCATGGTGCCTTCATACACTTTTAGGCCATTGTCTTCAAAATCGGATGCCGATAACTCGTTGCTAAACGGATAATTATCGGCCGTCCCCTCAAAAATATGGGCCGTAGGAATCATCAAATCCCCTTTGCCTCCCTCAAGAATACCTGCCTTGCCCATAATCGAAATCGACTCAATATTCAGAAATACCTCTTTCTTTTTTTGCCCGCCGAAAGGTTTCAACAATTCATCGATAGTCTCATAGGCCTGTTCCCCAAAAGCATAGTCCATCACAAAGATAACAGGTTTTTCTTCTTGGGAAATCCCAACGGGAAGATCATAGCAGCAACTTGCTTCTCCCAATCTGGCCATATCAAATATTTGCACGTCGATATTGGTGCCGGAAACATCGTTTATCGAGATCATTCCATTTTTTTCAGCGAACTGGATGACCTTGTTTCTCAGTTTCAAATTGGAAGGCATGCTCAAGGCTTCATAAATTTCAAGGGAACCATTCGTAGGAAACTCCTTTTTTAATGCATTCCTGGCGAAAAGGGAATTCATAACGCTGTGCATGTTGGCGCTGATAATATGGATGGGCCTTTTTAGCAATCCATTCTGCGCCAAGGTCTCCTTGATGGTGTCTGCCCAACGTTCGCCATGTATGTGGTGCCCCAGTCGTTCCCGTAACAAGGCGCTAAAGGTTATTGCCCTTTTTTCGCCGGTAACTTCCTCTTCAATGGCCAATTTGCCCAACCAATAAACAATTTGTAAAAATCGTTCCGGTTGGCGTTTGGTGGCGAATTTTTGATAGGTTTCCATCACTTCCTCAAAGGAACGCCCTAAAATGTAGGCGGTATGAATCAGTGCCACTTCCTTTTCCGCTTGGGTCAATTTTGGTTTTTTGACCGCCGATTCCAACTTCTTCCAATCCCTTATGGTTTTGTCGGTATCTTCGATAAGTACCCGTTTTGCAATTTTTTCCGATTCGATGAACAAAAAGGTCAAATGTGTTAAAATATCATAGATATCCGATCGCCCCCGGGTGATTTCAATGTTCATCTGTTCATCATCGATCCGATAACAATTTCGCCGCCGTTTGGGCGGTATGATGGCAACAAAATGGGATTTGGTATACCCTTCATCAGAAGTAAGGTTGATGAATCGGCATTGTTCTATACCTTCGGGCAAACGTTCCAGCACATAGGTCAATCCGTTCAATTCTGCCTTTTCCTCCGCGATACTCCCATATATTTCCGGGCGTAATTGCAGCAGGGCATTTTTTAAGGTTTCCCCTGAAATCCCATTGGGTTTGTAAAACCCCCTATTGAACAGATGCCGCATGGTGATGTACAGGCGTTCAATGGCATTGGTGGATTCTTGCGCACGGGTGGTGTCGGTTGTCTTGCCCATTGTAGAATTTCGAGCAAAATTACAATTAAATATTAAGATTTTCCCAGCCTTTTACGCCAGACTAACCGTGGTTTTCCATCGCTGCCCCTAAGGAAATGCGTTTTGTGCCCCAGTGATTGGTCAATCGTATCCCATCATTGCAGATGCCTTGTTTTCACCGCAGTTATATCCCTTCGGCCACAATATGGATGCTTCGTTTACGTTCCTATTGCTGATGACATTCAGTGTTTTCGCAAAAAGATATGCAATTCAACAAAACAAACCGTAACCGAAGCTTCTCCAAAAAAGGATTAGTAGCCATCCTCATTTGGCTCGCTTTGCCCTCTTGTTATGCAACTTTTGATTTCGACAAAACGGTCAGTGAAGATTTTTGCAAAGCGAATGGAGCATTGTTGTCTTCGCTTATCGTGACTATCCCCCGCGGCTCTGGGGACAATATGCAAGAAAATGCCGTACTGGAGGTCAACAGCAACGGATTCAATGCCCAAAAACAAAGCGGTTTTATCGTGAACGGTGTTACTGAAGGCGTAGGCAGGGGCTTGACCATTGTTCATTTTACCGCCGCCAACAGTTTTGAATTTAAAACCTTTGACACCTATGGAAGTGAAACGGAGGCACAACAGTTTATCGATGTTTTGAAAAACATGATCAAGGACAGCGCCAAATTTGCCATTCTTGCCCATGATTCTGCCTCCAATGAGCTTCAAAAATATTCCCAAACGCTCAAAATACTGGGATTTCCCGTTTTGGGAAGTCTCAAAGCCCGTCATGCGTATGTCATGGATAATTTTGAGGGAATCAACATGGAAAAGACCGACCCACTTGCTATCACACTCAGCATGGCGGTCCCAAAATCCTTGCTTAAAACTCGATCCTATTTCCCTAAAATAACCTACGCCTTCGAGCCCAGTATCGACCGCTATATTGCCCATGCAGGCGGATCGGTAAATGGCATCGCCTCGACCAACTCCCTTGAAGCATTGAATGAAAATTACAAAAAGGGCTTCCGTTTATTCGAATTGGATATCAATGAAACCAAGGATGGACAATATATTGCGGCACACGACTGGAACATGTGGGCCAGGTTCACCGATTTTGAAGGCGAGCTGCCGGTAAGCCATGCCGAATTTTTGAAGCATAAAATTTATGGCGATTATACCACCTTGGATATGAAACGCATCAATGAATGGTTCTCCGCCCATCCCGATGCCATCTTGGTCACCGACAAAGTGAACGATCCCATACGGTTTGCCAATAGTTTTGTGGACAAAAAAAGGCTCATTATGGAGCTCTTTAGCCTTATGGCCGTTGAAGAAGCGGTCAAGCACCAGATCAACGCGATGATCTCCCAGGAAACGCTTGGCGAAATCAAAGGGGACAAATTGGAATATCTTGCCATCAACAACATTAAATATGTTGCCCTATCTAGAAGAATCGTCCCCAAAGAGACCGACTTTTTGTTGGCCCTGAAAAATCAGGGCGTTAGAGTATATGTCTACAATGTCAATTTTGATTTGGGAAAGGACGAAAAATACGTTCAAGAAAATGAAATCGGATTGGTTTATGGCATGTATGCCGATAAATGGGTCTTCGATACCGTATTAAGTGAAGGCACTCAAAGCAAAGTGCCTTAAGGGACCAGAAAATATATCTGCTTTTGACAAGGACATTCGCCCTTCAAACCGCTTTATATTCCAACAGGGCATCTGCCAACTTGCGGTCGTTCGAAAGTCTTTGCACCTTGTTCTGGCCGCCAAGTCTTCCTATTGATTTCATGTGAGCTAAAAATCCACCTTGCTGGATAGAGGTTACTTTTAAGGTCTGCAAAACATTGCCCGCTATGAGATCATAGTAATAACTGTTCTGATTTTGTAAGGTGGTATCCAAAACTTTGATAAATTTTTGCATTTCGGTCGGTGGTGCTGCAAATTCGACCAGCCATTCGTGATAGGGCAGTTCGTTTCCTGGCGGATTGATTTGTGGTGCCACGGTAAACTCATTCACCTCGGCATCGGTTTGGGAAATGGCTTCCTGCATCGCCTCCTCCACTTCCTTGGCGATCACGTGTTCGCCGAAGGCTGAGATAAAATGTTTAATTCGTCCTGAAACGATTATCCTGTAAGGCTTCAAGCAAACAAATTGAACGGTATCCCCAAGATTATAGGCCCAAAGCCCGGCATTGGTAGAAATGACCATCACATAATTTACATGTAGCTCCACGGCAGCCAGGGTAAGCCTATTTGGCTGCGTATCGAAGAATTCATCGGCCCTAATAAATTCGTAAAATATGCCAGCGTCCAAAAGGAGCAACAAGCCCTTAGCGCGCTGGGAATCCTGATAGGCGAAAAACCCCTCACTGGCCGGGAATAGCTCAATACTATCTACTTTTCTTCCCATCAAATCTTCAAACTTCGCCCGATAGGGCTCAAAATTGATGCCCCCATAAATGAACAATTGAAAATTTGGAAATAGTTTCCCGACTTTTTGATTCGATTTTGCAATCAATTTTTCAAAATACATCTGTACCCAAGATGGAATACCCGCTATTACGGTCATGTCTTGATCGATGGTTTCCCCAACAATGGCGTCGACCTTGGTTTCCCAATCATCTATACAATTGGTCTCCCAACTCGGCAATCGGTTTTTCTGCAGGTATTTTGGCACGTAGTGGGCCGAAATCCCCGAAAGCCTTCCGGTTTGAATACCGTTTTTTCGATCCAGTTCGGGGCTCCCTTGTAAAAATATCATTTTACCATCCACAAATGATGCGTTTCCAGTTTCGTGAATGTAGTTGAGGATGGCATTTCTGGAGGCCTCGACTTGACATTTGATCGATGCTTTGGTGATAGGGATATACTTGGTGCCCGAGGTTGTCCCCGATGTTTTTGCAAAATAGGCTGGTTGGCCCGGCCAGAGAATATCGCGCTCGCCTTCGACCATCCTCTGTATGTAATCCCGCAGTTCTTCGTAATCCCTTACCGGCACTTTTTTTGCAAAGTCGTCATAAGATTCGATTGCCTCGAAATTATGGTCTTTGCCAAATTTTGTGGAGATAGCCCTGGCGATGAGCTGCCTGAAAACCCTTTCTTGGGCGGCAAGAGGATTATCGGCCCAATTGGCGGTCTTGCGAGCTATATATCCGGCAAATACTTTGGCTGCGAACGATTTAAAGGACATGTGCACTATTTAAAATCGATATAATCCGTTGGATTTACGGGAACACCATTGTTCCAGAGTTCGAAATGAAGGTGTGGGCCTGTTGTGAACTCCCCTGTATTGCCCACTGAAGCGATGACTTCTCCCGAATTCACCATATCGCCTTGGGCCTTGCTCAGGGAGCCATTGTGCTTATAGACGCTCAACAAGCCTTCTTTGTGCTCTATGATGATCACGTGTCCAGTGTCTGCGGTCCACTCGGCAAAAATTACCGTGCCATCGGCAATGGCCTTGATCGGGCTATCCATTGGCGCCACAATGTCTACCGCATAATGTTTTTTTTGCGCATCATATTCCTGTGAAATAATTCCGTTCAGGGGTGGGAAAAACACCATGGAGGATCCATCCGTGCTACGTTCAAAAAGATTGTACTTGTCTTCTAGGGCCACCTCGGCCCTTAACATCGAATCTTGTCTTATGGGAGACAGGTCGAGTGATGACGGATCCAATTTAAATTGCTCGAATAACGAGTCCCTGTTCATTTCGTTGTTCTCTACCTCCCCGCGAAGGACCATTCTTACATTTTCCAAATACCTATTGGTATAATTTAAAGTTCTTACCAAGGAGTCCGTTTTGTAGGTAAGTTCGGTAGCCTGCCTTTTCAGTTTGGTCGAAGAATATCCCGGAATATACTCACGTAAGGGGGTAAAGGCGATCAAAAGTGTCGTCAGCCCAATGAGCCCGATGATGAAAAGGGATCCGGAGACGAATACGTTCAATCGGCTTAATTTAAAAGAAATCTTCTCCTCAAAAGTATTCTCGTTCAGGATTACCAAACGGTATTTGTGCAGAAGCTTCCGTTTGATTTCCCCTCTTTTTTTTACTTTTTTTGCCATTGCCCCACAAAGATAAACTTACTATTGCATATTACAGGAAATGCTTTAAAATTTTATGAATTTCAACGCTATGGTTTGGCAGTAGCCCTTGCGAACGGTAACGAATTTATTTCCAAACAATTTAAAAGGCACAACAACGTTAGTATTATCAACAAGCTAATAACTTTTTTAGTATCTTTGATATCCATTAAATCATAAACTATGACAGCTTTACATACATTTTTGGCAATCGGTGCACCACAAATAATATTGGTGGTGGTGGTGGTGCTGCTGCTTTTTGGTGGCAAAAAAATCCCTGAGCTGATGCGCGGCCTGGGAAGTGGCATCAAGGAATTTAAAAATGCCTCCAAAGAGGATGAAAAATTACCGGAAAAAAAAGAATAACACCAAGTTATAAGCAATAGCCCCTTAAAGAAGGGGCTTTTTTATTTTTGTGCATTTTTTAATACCGATTGGTCTTAGCGTTGTATACCTTTTGTGCCGCCGAACCCCTAAGGCGATGTCCCCCTATCAAGTGGCATTCGATTGTCGAGCCTATCACCCATGTCGCGAAAGCTGGGCACTGTTCCCGCCAACACCTCAAGATCATGGCCTTACACTACAGAAAAAGGCACTTTCACAACAAAACCACATCCGCAGAACAAGATAAATCAAAATAAGCGTTTTTAGGGTATGCCATGTGTGTGGGGACATACGATACTTAGGATTCCTATGGATTCAGATTCGTTGTTTTCTGCCGAATATTTTTGACATAACATATTAAGGAATTGTGCGTTAATACTAAACGGCAAAATCGATGAACGCGCCGTACAATCAATTAATTCATAGGAATTGGCCTTTGGCCATGACCTTAAAATTCAAAAGCGAGCCAAATACCCCGATTGATATGATGAAATCACTGAGAATCCGGGCATCGCTCAGCTCCTGAACCATGAGAAACCTACTGACACTTACTTTTCTGATGCTGGCTTTTTTGACGCATTCCCAAGTGAATGATGGACTAACTGCGATTGCCAGTGCAGAAAGATCCCCTACGCCCTCCTTCGGTTCAAAAAATGATCCCAGCTTTGAAGAGGCCGCCAAAAGGGCAAATATTGCCCATAGGAACATCAAAGATTTGGAAGGCATCCCCGCAGGCTATTATGTCATTGCAGGAGTGTTCAGCGATGGTAAAAACCTAAAGAAAACGGTCAAAAAACTCCACAAAAAAGATTTTGAGGCCGGATTTTTCAAAAATCCCTCGAACGGTCTTAATTATGTATTCTTGGAATATCAACCAGACTGGCGTAAGGTCATTGCGGACTGCTCGTCACAATTTGATGGCAGGTACCGCGAAGACATTTGGATCATGAATGTCGATAACGGAGAAGCCGACAATGTACCTGCTTCAAAGCCTGCTGCCCAGCTAACCAGCCAGATCGAGCGAACCTCGGTCGAACCTCCAATTGACGTGGAAGAGGTCACCTACAATATGCTCACTGCCCCAAAGTCGACCCAAATTATGTCGCAAGACACAGAGACCTCCAATAAAAGCAAGCTGGTTCAAAAAGCCGACGGATACTTTAACAAAATGTGGTATGCAGAGGCTGCCGACCTGTATGAAGAGGCTTTAAGCAAAGAGGGTCTGAATTCTTCCTATGAAGTCATACAAAAGGTCGCGGATGCCCACTATTATAATACCAACATGGAAAAAGCTTATGAGTGGTACAACAAACTCTATGAGCGCTATGGTGATGAACTTTCCGCCGATAACACTTTTAAGTACGCCCATTCTTTAAAAGGTACCGGCAAATACGCCAGGGCAAAAAAATTAATGAGGCTCTACAACAAGAAATTACTTGAAGCTGGTTCCGCCTCGTTTAAAGACCCTCGGGATGCCAAACGACAACCCAATGAAGTTGTTTTGGACAACATTCTGAATGCCGCACCCCAATTCGAGATCAAGAATTTGGCGATCAATACCAAATATTCCGAATTCTCCCCCATGTACTACAATGACGATCAGGTGGTATATGCTTCCGCCAAGGATTCTTCATTTTTAAATACCAGAAGGTATAAATGGAATGACCAACCGTATTTAGACCTATATGTCGCCAAGATCAATGAGGAGTCACAAGACTTAAAAAACGCCATCAAATTCTCCAAAAAGATCAATACCAAATACCATGAAGCCTCGGTAACATTTTCCCCGGACAATAACACCATGTATTTTACCAGGAACAACTATGGCAAAAAACTCAAACGCGATAAAAATGGTGTCAATCACCTAAAAATTTATAAATCGACCAAAGTGGATGGCGAGTGGACGGAGGCCACCGAGGTCTCGTTTAACAGCGACAACTATTCAACCGGTCATCCCGCGCTAAGCCCAGACGGTAAAAAACTCTATTTTGTTTCAGACATGCCCGGCAGCCTTGGTGAAACCGACATCTTCGTGGTGGACGTCTTGGAGAGCGGTGCATTTTCGGAACCTAAAAATCTGGGGCCGGAAATCAATACCGAAAGAAAGGAAATGTTTCCCTACATCAACAATGAAAAATTATACTTTTCTTCGAACGGCCATACTGGACTGGGCGGTCTTGACATCTATGAAGCCATCATTGGTGAAGATGGGGGATTCGGGGAGGCAACCAACCTTGGGCAGCCCGTGAACAGCAAATTGGATGACTTTTCCTATATCGTCAACGAAGACACCCAGAAAGGATTCTTCGCCTCGAATAGGGCAGGCGGCAAAGGAGATGATGATATCTATTCATTTAAACGCCTGGTGGTCGAGGAAATACCCGAAAACGAAAATGCGATCGCAGGGGTGGTTACCGAAATTGTAACGGGTGAAATCATGCCAAAAGCCCTTGTGGAGCTATTGGATGAAAATGGAATCAAACTCAAGGAGATGGTAACTGAAGATGATGGCAGTTTCGTTTTTGAAGACCTTGAAGGAAATACGAAATACACCCTTAGAACAACCTATGGAGAATATTTTGATCAGGTTACCGAAGTTGCCACCGAGGATAATGTGAGGGTAAAAGTTGATGTGGCCATGAAGCGCCTGCAAGAAATGATCGCCCTGGAAGATGGCATTAAAAAGTTAAAGACCGAAATGATCTTCTTCGATTTCGACAAATTCAACATCCGAAAAGATGCCTCCATCGAACTTGATAAATTGGTGCAGGTCATGCGCGAATATCCATCGATGGTCATTCGTATCGAATCACACACCGATTCAAGGGGTACGGCGACCTACAATAAATACCTATCCGATAGAAGGGCCAAATCAACCCGGGAATACATCATTTCCAAAGGAATTGAGGCGAGACGCATTGAAAGCGCAACAGGTTTTGGGGAAGAACGCTTGCTGAATGGCTGTAACGGAAGGATCAAATGTACCGAACAGGAACACTTCCGCAATAGACGTTCCGAATTTATCATAGTGAATATGTAGTATCTAAAAAGAACCATTCAAAGCCGTGTTACAATGATGTGTACCACGGCTTTTTCTTTGGCATAAATAACCTACTCCCAGTAAGTCCCTCATTTCTGACATAGCAATTTCCCGTCTTTAAGTCTGTGAGCGCGAAGCATTGGTTTAACTTTTTCACCTCGGTGTGCAAAAACACAGTTCGTGCCCATCAAAGCAATTAAAATACTTTTCGGTATGTTCATATTCAAGCGATTCTTGATGTGCTAGGCAGGATTGCGCAGTGTCTAAAATCCGGTTTTACCACAGCAATTCATCGATTCACAACAAAAATATCCGATGAAATACCTAAACCCTTGATTTTGAGTTATATCACTATAACCAAAACCAAATCAACCAAAATGAAAAACGCCCTACTTATTAAAGAAATTTACATGGAGGCATTTAAAAACTTAGGATCGCTATTTATCAAATCCTATTTTAAGTTGTTCTCCTGGTTCTGCTTCGCAAGCTTTGTAATCATGCTCTATGCATTTGTGTTCAGAATTTCAACAGGCTTTGCATTCGACTAAATACCAACCAACCTAACCAAGAAAAGCACCTATTTTGGGTGCTTTTTTTGTTTTCCCATGGCACACCTTCCTGGTTGTGCTTATCCATTTACTTGCTTTCCAAACTCTTCTTCGGTTTCCGTGCTACTTAAAACATCGTTAGACCGCCAATGTCTTATACGGTGCCTTGCCCAAAACCACCGTTTGTCGATTTCAATGCACCCTTCATCCAACTTTCACAATTGCCTAATTTATCAACGAATTTTAACCTCCGTTCATCCAATTAATACCCCAAAATAGTGCTGTATTCCACATCTTTGCTTCAGTTAACTCTAAAAGAACGGTATATGAGGAAATTACTACTCGTAAGGGAAATTTATGTTGAAGCATTTCGGGACTGGACCTATAAGCTACTGAACAAGTATTTTAGGTTCTTCTCCTGGTTTTGTTTCTTTTTATTGGCTGTAGTGATATATGCGTTTGCATTTCGGCTTTCTACCGGCTTTACATTTGGTTAGAACAACATCTGTTTGCCAAGCCATAAAAATTAAAGGCGGCGCCATGCAATGCATGGCGCCGCCTTTTTCTTTTTACAAACGATTGCCTATTTCGGCGCAACGTTAAATTTTATGGTCTTCAAGATTGCTTCCAGTTCAAACATATAATCCCTTTTTTCGGTGGCGGGCGCAAATGTGAATCCTTCAATCACCATTTTTCTGTTTTGTTTAGGGTCATCGATAATATAGGTCAAAAAAGGTCCGGCCATGGGATAATTGGCAATATCCCATATACCCCGTACTTCATATGCCGTTCTTCCCGAAACTTCAATGGGAAACACATGGGGTGCAAAAGCGGGTTCGGTACGCATATAGGTTGTTTTGTTGGGTACATCGGGGCCAGGGATGTACAATTGGCCAATGGAGTCCCGCATTTTTACAATATCCCGCACCAAGGTAGAATCGTTGTTCAAAGTGTTCAGCGGTACGGTGTAGGCAATAACATTCATGGTGCCCTTTTGGATTTGACGATCGATCCAAACGAAATTGCTTTCCTGTCTACCCACCTTATAAATGGAAGGGATGCTCATGGAAACATTGAACCTTGCCTCAAGAACCCCTTCTTTGTTCAGTGATTTCAAAAATCTCTTTTGCGACTCCAGAATCTCCTGTTCTTTAAAGGAAACGATCATCTCCCCGGCCATTTTATCAATATTTTGGATGATTTCCTCCGCTGTACGGCCTTTGATAACCCCTACCTTTTGCGGAGTGGCGTAGACATCGGATTTTATGTGCGCTATATTCAGGGTGTCCAATTGTACATATAAAATAGACCTTGAACTTCGTGTGGTGCCGGTGAATGATTTTGGTGGAAAGTGATTGATACTGAACTGGGGTTCGTCAAGGGTCAAACCCAAGACCGGTGCCGCAAAATATTCCCGCACATGATCTCCGACCTCACCCTGCCAGAGATCGTTCTCCATGACCACGGCCAGGGCGTTGATAGGACCGATACTGCCTGGAAGATAGCTTTGTTTAGATCCTTCTTTGCAAGAAATGGAGATGAAAAGGATAAATGCGAATAGTGTTCTGCTAATTTTCATTCTTTGGATTCATTTACGATGAACAGTCGCACAGTTTCAATTTTGTGCCCGGTTGTAGATTGTTACCGCTAATACCGTTCCATTCTCGTAAATTCTCCACAGAAATACCCGGATATTTTCTTGAGATGGTCCAAAGCGAGTCACCGCTCTGAACTGTATGCACCTTGGTGCCTGGCAAAAAAGGCTGTGGACCCTTTGCCGTGGTGGTGGTTGTTTTGGTCACCGAGGCTGGCGCAACATAATTCCTTGGAAAAATCGTGAGGCGTTGGCCCACCCTTAAATTATTGCTCCGAAGTCCGTTCCATTCTTTTATTTGACTCACCCCTACACCATAGCGCTGTGCGATCCTGCCCAAAAAATCGCCGCTTTGAACCTTATATCTTATCCGGTTATCCTCAGCTTCTTTCACCAATTGGGGAAGCGGGCTTTCTTTGCTTTCCAATTCCTTTTTTACATGGGCATAGATCTGTACCTCGTTGTTCACAAACTTGCCCATGGCAGTGGTTGGAAGTCGCAAGGTATACTCTTCGCCTTTGATATAAGGTATTACGTTTAGTTTATAGGAAGGGTTCAAAATTTTAAGTTCCTCAACGCTTATCCCGACCAACTCGGAAATCTGATCAAATGTGATCAAACTTTTCACATGTACGGTATCGGTTTCAAAAAAGGGCCTCTCGATTTTCCTCCTTTTGAGGCCGTGTTCCTCTGCATATTCAAAGATATACATGGTCGCCAAAAAGGCTGGCACGTAACCTGCAGTTTCGCGAGGCAAATTGCGACGGATGTTCCAATAATTGCGCTGTCCGCCAGAGCGTCGAATCGCTTTGTTCACATTTCCGGGGCCGGAGTTGTACGCTGCCAAAGCGAGGTCCCAATCCCCAAAAACATCATACAGCCTAGATAGAAATTCACTGGCCGCCTTGGTCGCCTTGATGGGGTCGCTGCGCTCATCGACATAACTGGTCACCGAGAGTTTGTACTGTTTCCCCGTGCCGTACATGAATTGCCACAGTCCGGTTGCGCCGACCCTAGATCTTGCCTTTGGGTTGAGCGCCGATTCCACAATGGAGAGGTATTTCATTTCCAGTGGAATATCATGACGGTCAAATTCTTCCTCGAACATCGGGAAATAAAATTGACTTACCGTAAGCATGCGCTCCATCAAACCCCTTTTTCGCGTCAAAAACGTTTTGATCACGTTCTCAAGTGCGGCATTGTAAACCACATTAAAAGGTGTTTTTTGATTGAGTCTTTCGAGTCTTGCCTTTAAGGTGTCGGTCGGAAGGTCGTAAACATAAATTTCCTCCAAGGCAACGGCATTCATATCGGCATTTTCAACAACATCGATATTTTGGACCTCCTCGTACATATCATCAAAAAGGGCGTCTGCTCCATAGAGTTCCTTCATCCATAGACTATCGTATATGGCCGCTTGTGGATGGTCGTGCAAATGATATTTCCCAATGCCATTTCCTTGGGCCAATAAAAAAGGTGTCTCTTGGTCAGATTCGGCGTCCATAAGATCCATCTGCTCCAAATTCTGCAAATCCATGGCCAAGGTATCGTTTGCCATATTGTTCATTGCCACAACGGGCTTATTTTGGCTGGAAATCCCTTCGGAAACCTTTTCTTGTGCGCCTGCGGATAGGACCAGCAGCAAGGAGGGGAGCAATAACAAATACTTTGTCATTTGTGTCGTGTTGTTAAGATTGAAATTTTCGAAGGACCCCTAAAATCGTGTTTTTTTTTGAAAGAATAAAACATTTGACCTTAATTCGCTCCTATGGATCCTACGATGCCTTTAATCGATAACGCCTTTATCCTTCGATTATTGCGGCGATTCCCGGCAAGACTTTGCCTTCCAGGCTTTCCAACATGGCGCCTCCACCGGTAGACACATAACTTACCTTGTCCTCGAATCCGAATTGTTTCACTGCGGCCACGGAATCTCCACCACCGACCAGGGAAAATGCCCCCTTATCCGTGGCTTCTGCAATGTCATTGCCGATGGCTATGGTTCCTTTTGAAAATCGCTCCATTTCAAACACGCCAATGGGGCCGTTCCACAAAATTGTATTGCACTTCAATATCACTGCCCTAAAATTTTCCAAGGTTCTTGGTCCGGCATCCAACCCTTGCCACCCATCAGGAATTTTATCGACAGGAACAATCCGGGTTGCTGCTTTGTTATCGAAGGCATCCGCAGCCAGAACATCTACGGGAATATGAATCTGAACACCCTTTGCTTTGGCTTTTTTCAAAATTTCCAAGGCAAGCTCCATTTTATCGTCTTCACATATAGAGTCTCCCACCTTTCCCCCTTGTGCTTTTACAAAAGTAAAAGTCATTCCGCCGCCGATGATCAAATGATCGACCTTGCCCAAAATGTTTTCTATGATCGTGATCTTTGAGGACACCTTTGCGCCACCCAAAATTGCCAAAACCGGCTTTTCCCCTGTTCGCATCACCTTTTCAATGGCTTCTATTTCTTTGGCCATCAAATACCCGAAACACTTCTTGCCGGGAAAAAATTTGGCCACTATGGTGGTCGATGCATGCGCCCTATGTGCGGTTCCAAAGGCGTCGTTGACATAGATGTCTCCGAGTTTGGAAAGCTGTTTGGCAAAGGCATCGTCTCCTTTTTCTTCTTCCTTGTGGAAACGCAGGTTTTCAAGCAATAAAACTTCCCCCGGTTGCAGCTGGGAAACTGCGCGTTCTGCCTTTTCCCCTACACAATCGGGAACGAACTTTACCTCAACCCCAATAATTTCGGATACCGTTTCACATATATGCTTCAATGATAGATCTGCTTTTGGCGCACCGTCGGGCCTCCCCAAATGTGACATCAGCACTGCACTTCCCCCATCCTCGAGTATTTTGATGATCGTTGGCTTGGCCGCTTCAATCCTATTCGTGTCGGCAACTTTGAAATCGCCCTCCAAAGGCACATTGAAATCAACACGTATCAACGCTTTTTTGTCCTTGAAATTAAAATCAGCAATAGTTTTCATACTTGATATTTTTTGCGTGGTAAATGTAAAGGTTTTTGGGGATGGCGGAAAAGCAGAAGTGTTTTATTTGGTCGCGAAAAAGCAAAACTTGCAAGGAATGGACCCCTTTTTTTAATTATGGCTTTCTTTAACCAGCCCCTTCTTGATTTGTCGTCCTAAAAGCCTTTTGAAACGGATTGAATTTGCTTAAAACCGCTATCTTTGGAACATGCTATTCAAGCAAATCCTTGGGCTCGCCCACCTCAAAAATCATTTGGTCAGCAGCGCCGATTCGGGCAGGACATCCCATGCGCAATTATTCGTTGGGCCGGAAGGAAGTGGCACCCTGCCCTTGGCCTTGGCCTATGCCCAATACCTCATATGTGGAAATAAAAATGGAGAAAACTTGGGCCCCGACGAAGCCTGTAACGCCAAGTGCGGTACCATTTCGCATCCAGACCTGCATTTTGCATTTCCCGTCTCCAACAGTCCTAAGGTGAAAAGCCATGCGGTGAGTGATCATTTTATGGAAGAATGGCGGCAATTTATTCATGAACACCCCTATGGTAACTTATTCGATTGGTACCAAAGGATCGGGATAGAAAACAAGCAGGGTCAAATTGGGGTCGATGAGGCCCAGGAAATCGTGAGAAAGCTGTCCCTGAAATCCTATGAGGGAGGTTATAAAGTAATGTTGGTTTGGATGGCCGATAAAATGAACAGTGCCGCTTCCAACAAACTGTTGAAACTGATCGAAGAACCGCCCAATAAAACGGTCTTTATATTGATTACCGAGGAAGAGGAACAAATATTGCAAACCATCCGATCTCGTTGCCAAATCCTTCATTTTCCCCCATTGGCTGAAGAAACCATAGCCAATGCCATACAGGAAAAGGGCTTGCCACGGTCGGAGGCCTTGCGTTTGGCCCATGAGGCCAACGGCAATTATAACAAGGCCTTGGACCTGATGAACAAAAACTCGGAAGACCTGGTTTTTGAGAAATGGTTCGTACAGTGGGTTCGAAGTGCTTTTAAGTCAAAGGGGAACAAGGCCGCCATCCATGAACTGATACTTTGGAGTGAAGAAGTGGCCGCCACGGGAAGGGAAACTCAGAAAAAATTTTTGAGCTATTGCCTAGCGGTCATCCGCCAAGCGATGCTCATCAATTACAATGTGAAAGAGTTGGCCTATATGAAGGTACATGACGACGGTTTTCAACTTGCAAAATTCGCTGCCTTTGTTCATGAGAACAATATCAGTGAAATTTCACAAGAGCTTGAAAATGCCATTTACCATATCGAACGAAATGGTAATGCAAGAATCATATTTACCGACCTTTCGATCAAACTAACCCGCTTGCTCCACAGAAAAGCGGCCTAAAAACTTAACATTAATAATTTAAATAGCAAACCATGCCCACCCACTTGATGAATGCCACTGAAATTTTGTTGCTCCTTTTTCTTGTCATCACTTTTATTCAAAGCGGACTGGACAAACTGATCGATTGGAAAGGAAATCTTGGCTGGTTGAAAGAGCACTTTTCAAAAACATCGCTTCATCAGGTGGTTCCCGTATTGCTGGGCATTGTTTTGATCTCGGAATTGCTCACGGGAATGTTGAGCATGATCGGGATTTGGGACATCATCATCAATGGGCATACCACAATCGCTCTATACGGGGCAATCTTGTCTTGCCTGACCTTGTTGATGCTTTTATTGGGACAGCGAATCGCAAAGGATTACCAAGGTGCGCAAACCTTGGTGGTTTATTTTATTCCCGCTATATTCTTGGTATTTCTTCTCCAAGGCTAAAAAAGGCCCCAAAAAAGTTAGATTCTTTGGAGCCTTTCGATTCAAGAGGGACTTTAAAGCTTATTTTTTATAGGCTTCGTTGAGCATTTTTACAATTTCTTCGGTCAAATCATTGGCATCGGTACCGTAGAGTACACTGCCGCCGTCACCGCCGCCCAAGATGTACGCATAGCCATTGGACTTCCCATAGTCTTTGATTATCTTCTTAACCTTGCTGACAATGGTATCCATTTCGGTCTGTCCCTGTGATTGCAGCAACTGATCTTCCCTTTGCAACTGTTGCCCAATGAACTGTCCTTTTTGTTGGATCAGGCCATATTCTTCCTGTGCTTTCTGTTGGGGCATATTCTGTGCCTTGGCCTGAAAAGCTTGAGCCTCCAATTGAAAGGCCTGTGAAATACTATCCCGCTTTTTGGTCAAAGCTTCCGCCTTTACCTTGAACTTGGTCTCCACATCGATTTTCTCTTGGTACTTATCCATCAATTTGACGTTGTCGACAAATCCTATCTTTTGTTGTTGACAAGACATCAGGCCGAAGACCAAGCCTGCTAAGATTAATTTTTTCATCTTTTACTATTTTGTTTGTGTATTTAAAAGTGCGGCAAAAATAGGAAAGCTTTTTTAATGCCAAGGGAAGTATCTCCTTTTTTAATTGATAATAGGCACTTCAGCAGTACGGGCATCTCTTAGTTGCCATAAGCGTTGTTTATGGTCTAGGGGGCCATCAATCGACGCAAACTATTGGTTTTCGTTTAAAATTCCATGCCTTAGCGCGTATTTATTTGAATTCAGGGGGCAATTATCCTTCTCGATGCTGTGCGTTGCTCCTGCGCGCTCTAAATAGGTTTTAGGCATTAGATTGGCCTTATGTTTGATTCCACGGGCATGTGGCACCACACAAACAGCGTTGGCGGAGCTTCGTTAGGCAACGAAAGTTTTTGCTACTCCTTTTGAAGCATATAAATGATGGAAGAATATTCTCTGGATTTCCAAGCACGGATATTGGATATAAGGCCATTGAACATGGCTTTGATAAAATTGTTTTTCCCGGTTTTATATTTTTCGGAAAGCAATGATACATAGAAAGCATCAAAGATCATCGGCTTGGTATCGATCAGTTTTATTTTGTGGCGCGCAAACAAGGTGGTTATGGCATCCCTTGAAAAATGCCATAGATGTCGGGGCACATCATAGGCCGCCCAAAAACCATCATAAATTCTTGCATCATAAGACTTAAAATTGGGGACGGCGACGATCAGGGTTCCTTTTGATTCCAAAAGCGATGCCAAAAGTTTGATTTGGGTTTCAATATCACGCATATGTTCCAGGACATGCCATAGGGTGATGATCTGGAATTTTTCACCGCTGGATTTATTGAGATCCGGCAGTAGTACCATCCCTTTTGCCTTGGCCCTTTGTCGGGCTACTTCACTTGGTTCAACCCCTTCCACCTTCCAACCCTGTTGTCTGGCCTCCAAAAGAAAATCTCCGGTGCCGGCCCCTACGTCCAAAAGTGTTTTCTTCCCATTGGCGCATTTAGCTATCAGCTTAAGCTTACGTTTTAGGCTTACTTTTTTTGCCAGTTGGTACAGTTTATCAGCTAGCGATTTATTGGAATCGGTATGTGAGATATAACGATCACTGTCGTAATAAGGCGCGAGGTCCTCTGGTTGGGGTACCGTTCGCCAAAGATCCATGGCTTTATCATAAACCAGCTCAAAGCGTTCCCCAGTTACGGCATGGTCTTTAATGTTCATCTTGGGTTTCTAAGATGTTCTGATGCGAGATGTAGTCGTCTTTCAAGCCGGTAAGATAATTTAAAACCAACCCTCTGGAAAGAGAGGTCGATGCCAGGCAATCCTTTTCAAAATCATTGTACACTTCAATGGCGACAAACCAATTGCCTTTTCTATTCACCACTTCCCAATCATCGGACAGAATGGGTTCTTCCCAGCCAAGGGCCCCTCCGACAAAAAGGTCGAACATTGCCGGAAATAAATTCAGGGATTTGTCTGTGATTTCTACCTCATAAAACGAAAAGAAAAATTGAGTCCCATCTAGCATAAACGGTACATCGTCATAAACGTTTTGTTGGTTCAAGCCATACTTCACATCCACATAATTATAAAATGCATCGGCCTCTTTGGTGTCCCTAAAAATGTACATCTCCCGTTGGGGCAATTTACGGTAAAATTTTTTTCCTTGTGTTACCTTGTAGTCTGCAATCTCAGGGGCCGTTCTTAAAGGAATACAGGCGCCGGCAACCTGCAATAGGACCAAGAAAGCAAGTAAACGACGCATTGGAACACGATTTAAAGATGCCAAACCGGCGAATTGAATTCTAATTGGATTCGAAGATATTGACTCCTCCTTATCCATCGCAAAACACAAGTTAGGCCTATTACATGCTTCACTTGTTCTATGTTAGATCCTAGGGCATAAATGCCGTCGAACGAAATGTTCCACGTGGAACCTCTTGCCGCTATCGACCCATATATACCAATAACACACTAATGTCCGATGGGTTAACACCGCTTACCCGAGCGGCCTGAGCAATGGTCACTGGACGGATGGCATTCAATTTTTCCCTGGCTTCAAAAGAGAGGGATTTTAATTTTGAATAATCAAAATCGCTAGGGATTTTGACATTTTCAAGCCGTTGCAGTTTGTCAGCATTGTTCTTTTCCTTCTCAATATAGCCGGAGTACTTTACCTGGATTTCTGCTTGTTCCATCACTTCCCTGCCCATGCCGTTTTCGGCCACAAAATCTGAAACCGTCTCCAGTTGTAGCATATGGCCCATGGTTACATTAGGGCGTGAAAACAATTTGAACATCTTGTCTGACTGGCGCACCAAAGCAGAATCGACCTCCTCCAAAATTGGATTGATATCATCGGGCAGCACACTGGTTTCCCGGAAAAAATTCACCAAGGAATCAGACTTTGTCATTTTATCCTCCATTCTCCTTAAACGATCCTCCTTTGCGAGTCCTAATGCAAATCCTTTGGGCGTCAACCGAAGGTCGGCGTTGTCTTGCCTTAATAAAGTTCGGTATTCTGCCCTTGAAGTAAACATTCTATAAGGCTCTTCGGTCCCTTTGGTAATCAGGTCATCGATCAACACACCGATGTAGGCCTGGTCTCTTTGCAGCACAAAAGGTTCTTTTTCGCCAATTTTTAAATGCGCATTAATGCCGGCCATCAAGCCTTGTGAAGCAGCTTCCTCATAGCCGGTCGTGCCATTGATCTGTCCCGCAAAATAAAGATTTTCGACCAACTTTGTCTCCAAGGTATGTTTCAACTGCGTAGGCGGAAAATAGTCATATTCAATGGCATAGCCCGGTCTAAAAAATTTGACCTTTTCGAATCCTTTTACCGATCGCAAAGCCTTGAACTGGACCTCCTCCGGCAATGAAGTGGAAAAACCATTGACATACACCTCCACAGTATTCCATCCTTCAGGTTCCACGAACAACTGATGGCTGTCTTTATCTGCAAATCGATTGATCTTATCTTCAATGGAGGGACAATAGCGTGGTCCAATGCTCTGAATACTGCCATTGAACATAGGGGAACGGTCAAAACCTTCCCTCAACAGCTCGTGCACAACGCTACTGGTATGGGTCATATGGCATTCCCTTTGCACCTTCAGCGCTTGGGTACTATCGGAATAGGAGAACTTTTCAGGATGCTCATCTCCGGGCTGGGGCACCATCAACGAATAATCCAAAGACCTCCCGTCTACCCTGGGTGGCGTTCCCGTTTTCATTCTACCGCTTTCAAAACCCATGGAGACCAATTGTTCGGTAATTCCTGTCGACGCCTTTTCCCCTGACCTTCCGCCACCCAATTGCTTTTCCCCAATATGTATTAGTCCGTTTAAAAAGGTTCCATTGGTCAAGACCACCGATTTTGATCTGATTGCAACGCCCAAAGACGTGCGCACTCCAACGGCTCTCCCCTTCTCAATGAGAATGCCCGAAACCATTTCCTGATAAAAATCAACATTTGGCGTATTCTCAAGGGCCAAACGCCATTCTTCTGCGAACCGCATCCGATCGTTTTGAGCACGCGGACTCCACATCGCAGGCCCTTTTGATTTGTTGAGCATTTTGAACTGTATGGCCGACTTGTCGGTCACTATGCCGCTATAGCCGCCAAGGGCGTCAATTTCGCGAACGATCTGTCCCTTCGCAATTCCGCCCATGGCGGGATTACAGGACATTTGACCAATAGTCTGCAAATTCATCGTCACCAAAAGTGTCTTTGACCCCATATTGGCAGCTGCGGCAGCAGCCTCTGCGCCGGCATGGCCTCCCCCCACTACTATTACATCATACCCTTCGTTAAACATCAATATCTCTTTTATGCCATTTAATAACTTGGCAGTCTCCTAGACTAAAATCACTTTCACTCCTAACCTTCGCTATCATTCCAAAGCTAATGTTCCACGTGGAACAATTTCAACTTATCCAACTCTTTCGACCTCATGATCTCAATGTCTTTTTCAGATTTGTCTTTATAGCCTATCAAATGAAGTAACCCATGCGCCATCACCCTGCGCAATTCGTCAAGGAATGTTGTGTTGTATAACTTCGAATTCTCTTTCACCCTTTCCACGGAAATGAAAATATCTCCAGCAATTGTAAGTCCTTCGGAGTAATCGAAACTGATGATGTCGGTATAGGTATCATGGTTCAAATACTTCTTGTTCAGTTCCAACAAATAGTCGTCATCACAAAAAATAAAACTCAAATTCGCTGCCTCAACATTTTCCGAAACACATATACTTGACACCCAACTTACATATTCCGGCTCCCTATCAATTTTAAAATCAATCTCATAATGAAACTCAATCATCGCTTTTGAAATACTCCTTTACCTTAAGCTGGAAATTTTGCCGCAAAGGTAATGCTTGTCTTTGTAAAATTTCCACTTCATTTCGATAATTCTCTAATAACAAGGGTTTTGTGGTTATTGGGTTTTGAAAAGTTCTTTGATTCATGTTACTTTCACGTTCCTGCTTCTTTCCCTGTTTCATTGAGGCGTTCTCCAATTTCAACAATTCATAACGAATGGTATTAATTTTTGACAGTCCTCTGTTGGTAATGCCATTTTCCAAGAGTTCATTTTCAAAATCTTCCATCTGCCGCAATATTTTTTCCCCAAGTTTGCGATCATCGTTGTTGATCATATCCTGAAGTTGGTTTTCCAATTCTTGTCTAAGTTGCTGCTGCTGCTTATATATTTCAAATATTTCACGTAATTCGGCTTCATTCGGTTGTTCTTGGCCTTGACCTCCATTCCCCTCACCCTTGCCATCAGTTCCGTTAGGACCGTTCTTGCCGTTGCCCTGGGTACCATCTTCACCGCCTTCGCCCTCTTTCCCTTGCTTTCCACTATCCCCTTCGCCTTGGGCCTGGCCCTTGCCTTTTTGCGCGTCTCCCTGACCATTTTCCTGCTTTCCCTTTCCAGACTGTCCCATGCCCTCCATCTTTTCCTTTAGTTCGCCCTGCGCCTTGATGATGTCCGGTAGTTGAAACCCTTCCTTGCTTTCTCCTGAACCCTGTCCCATTTTCATGCTCTGTTGCATATTATCCAATAAATTGGCCAGAAAATCGGCCAGACTATTAGAGGCATTCAGCACATATTTCTGATAAGATACTCCTTGGTATAACTGATTGTCCGCAATACTTTCCAGTGACTTATCGATATTGTAATATACTTCCGTTATTTGCTCATTCACAAACTCGGACACTTCCGCTTGTCTTAACGAGAGTGCAAAGAGACTGTCATCGACATAGCCAAACAATTCCCTTAATTCCTTTTGTTCCCTTACCCTTCCGGAAAATTGGGGCGCTTCAGGGTCTGATTTCTCCAAACTTTCAAAGAGCGATTCTTGTTTGAAAGAAAAAGTGATCAAATTATCCAAAATCTGCCTCAGCATCTCCGCGTCCTCCTCTGTAGAAGAACCGCCCTCGCCTCCCGAAGCCGATTCGCCCAAGGCTTCCGACATCTCCTTCATTTTCTGTGCAGCGGATTTCTGTTTTTTTGAAACCGATTTCCGAGCTTTTACCTTTTCTTCCGATTCCGTGTTATCATTACCGTCTGCCGCTCGCTCCATTTGATTAAGTGCGTCCTTTTGATCGGTTTTAACAGACTCCGCCTTTGCCTTATCTATATCGAGCGATAAGGGTTTCTTCAAATCCTGATTGTCCTTTCTGAGCTCTTCAAGTTCCTCGGCCATCTTTTCGAACGCTTCATTCAATTTTTCCTGTATTTCCAATGTTGAATCCCTGTCGATGGGCTGTTGTGTCATTTCATCCTGCTCCGAAGCCACCCGCTCCAAATCCTTTGACAGCTGCGAAGCCTTTTCCGTTACATAATACCGTTTGGTCAATTCAAGTAACTGTTCCAAACTACGTTGGTTATTCTGTTGTTGCTTTCCTATCTCTTCAAGTCGCTTGGCCAAATCCTCCTTGTTGATCTTATCAGCAACCTTATTGAGTTCCTCCATTAATTTTTCATTCTTTCTGGCCTCCATTTCCTGCCGTTCCAATCGCTCCCTTAACAATTGGTTTAATTTGTCGTCCGCATCACTTCTTTCCAAATTTTCCCTTAATTCCTTGCTGAACTTCTCCATCAATCCTTCCTGTTGCTGTTGCTTCTTCAAAAAATCCGCTATTTGTTTCTGGTCATTAAACTTTAGTTGGTCCTTTTCCTTTTGTGCTTGATTGATAGATTTTAAGGTTTCCTTTTGTTCCTTCAATTTCTCGAGGGATTGGTCCATGTCCTCAATCAGCAATTGCTGTGTGGCCAATTCTTGCACCCTCAACTGGTCCTGATCCAGCAAAGCGACTGAAAATACCTGGCTTTTGGTGCTTTTTCCATTATGAATCGCATCATTGTCGGTGGCTTCGAAATAAAAACTATACTCTATCCCTTCGGTTAATTCAAGTCCGGAAGGAAAGGTGTAATAGAACTGTTTGAAATTTGCATTTGGGTTCTCCAGCATCAGCGTCTTTTGTGACTCTGGTTCGGCATTAGGGTAATATATCAACTTTATACTCTTCAGTATGTAATCGTCAGTGGCTTCTCCCAAGTAATACCGTATATTGGGGTTCAAGGAATCGATGACTTCTTTGGCCTTCATGGTGGGAAACGCATCTTTGATCACATCGAAACGATACTCCAACTTTTCATAATCCCGAACATTACTATTGGAAGTAGCTAGGGTATAGGGAAATCTGTCGAATATCTTTTTGGTCAATTCAAATTTATCCCCGGTCTTAACAAAGGCAACGGACGTGTCCTGCGTCAGCAACCGTATGTCGTCGGTATGTTGGCCCATTATTTCCCATCGAACCGAGGTACCTTCCGGAAATGTTGCGTTTCCCCCGCTTACCATGGTTTCAGTGGGTTTGTTGGTGTATGCCGGATAGACCAGGGTCAATCTAAAATCCTGTATGGCCGGCGTTTTCACCACTTCCAAGCTATACTCCTTCGATTTAATCCCACTTCCCAAAAAGTAAAAATCAATGGCATTCAAGGGGGGATTAAAAGTGTACTCCAATATTCCATCCCTTTGCGGAAGCATGGTTTCCTTACCATCAATGATAATCGAAACAACTTCGGGCCTAACTTCTCCAAATGTTGTCAATTGTACCGTAAAGGGCTTTGCGTCAAGCGCTCTTAATTCCTTATTCAATACCTTGAATTGAAAGGGAGCTGGAGGAGCATAGGCCATGTCATAATTGACCACCCTATTAGCAGAACCGAAAAAAGAGGAAAGATTGCCACTTAGGGCAATCAATAAAAATATACTTAATGGTACCAGAAGATATTTAAGGTATTTTAAATTGTCCCTGAAAGCCACTGCCTTCGCAAATGGTACCATGCTCAAGGCCTGTGACCGTTGCGCAATACTTGCCAAAAGCAATTCCGATCGGTTCCGGTCTTCCAAAAGATCCAGCAAATTGTAAAGCTTGTCGTTCACTTCAGGAAAGTGTTTCCCTATCAGTAATGAGGCCTGTTTGTTGGTGATTCCCTTTTTTATTTTAAATAAATAGAACAGCGGCGTTAGGATGTATTTGAACATTAAAAACAATTCCACCCCAACCAGCACCAACAGCAGTATCAACCTACCATTGGAATTCAACCACAGATAGTATTCCACGGTCATGACCAGCGCGAAGGAAACCAATCCCAAAGCCAAAAACAGCACCAAGCCTTTAACCAGCATTTTAGTATAATACTTTCTAGTAAAACCTTCCAGTTTTTTTAGGATGTTGTGATAAATCTCCAATTTGAGCTATATTTAATACCAAGATACTTGATATCACAAATTTAAGCATCAATAATTTGTTAAAAGCTTCATGTTGAAAGATTTAAAGTATATGGCCGCCCTTAGCATTCCCCTGTCTGCCGTATTCGCCTACGTTTTACAGGGCGGATGGAGTTATATCACCCCTATCTATGCTTTTGCCATCATCCCACTTCTGGAGCTGCTCTTGCCTCAAGACTCCCGCAACCTGGAGTCCCCTCAAAAGGATAAGAAGGAACAAAGCAAGCTTTTCGATTGGATGCTATACCTGAACATTCCAATTGTTTATGGTTTGCTGATTTACGGCCTTTGGGATGTGGCTTTTCACTACCACCCCACTTTCGAATTTATTGGCCTTATGCTTTCCACCGGCATTGTACTCGGTACGAATGGCATCAATGTCGCGCACGAGCTGGGCCATAGGAACGATCTCGGTTCACGCATCCTGGCCAAAATGTTGTTGTTGCCTTCCCTCTATATGCACTTCTTCATCGAACACAATTTTGGACACCATGCTCATGCGGCTACCAAAGAGGATCCGGCAAGCGCAAGATACAACCAATCGGTATATTCATTTTGGTTCAGCTCGGTCAGCCGCCAATATGTGAATGCCTGGAAATTACAGTCAAAATTGTTGCAACAGGACGGTCTGGGAACTTTCTCCTTTAAAAATGATATGCTATGGTACACCATCATTGAAATAATTTACCTCGCCAGTATTTTTCTGTTCTTCGGCACCACAGCCGTCGTTTTCGCCCTTGGGGCGGCCATTGTTGGCTTTTTGCTACTGGAAACCGTAAATTATATAGAGCATTACGGACTATTGCGTAAAAAATTGCCTTCGGGCCGGTATGAAAGGGTTCGGGAGGTTCATTCCTGGAACAGCAACCATGTCATGGGCCGTATCGTGCTCTATGAGTTGACACGGCACAGTGACCATCATTACAAATCGTCCAAAAAGTATCAATTACTCGATTACCATGATATTTCTCCACAAATGCCCTTTGGTTATCCCACCTCCATGGTTTTGTCGTTCTTGCCGCCATTATGGTTTAGATTGATGAACTCTAGGATTCCGGACGAAATGAAATACTGATACCCGGGAAGGCTGTATATTCTTATGGCCCTGTTTTAGATGCCCGACATCTTCATTGACTGCAGCACTTTTTTGTAACTTTATCCCCTAATTAATTTTTCAGCATGAACCAAAAAATACGCGTGCGCTTTGCGCCAAGTCCTACAGGGCCTTTACACATTGGGGGCGTGCGCACCGCACTTTTCAATTATCTTTTTGCCAAAAAACATGGGGGTCAATTTATACTGAGAATAGAAGATACCGACCAGAACCGCTATGTAAATGGGGCGGAACAGTATATCGTTGATTCGCTGAACTGGTGCGGCATACCTTTTGACGAAGGTCCCGGAAAGGAAGGGCCTTTTGGTCCGTATCGGCAATCTCAGCGGAAACACCTCTATCAAAAATTTGCCGACCAGTTATTGCAGGCAGGGAAGGCCTACTACGCCTTTGACACCAATGAAAAGCTCGACTATCACAGAAAAAACCATGAGGAAAAAGGAAAGACCTTTATCTATAATTGGCACAACCGTCTCAAATTGGACAACTCACTTTCATTGTCTGTTCAGGAAGTAGAAAAACGATTGTCGGCAGGGGAGGAGCATGTTATCCGTTTTCTAACCCCCCCCGACCAGAAGTTGGTTTTGAGCGATATTATTCGGGGACAAATCGAAATCGATACCAACACCCTCGACGACAAAGTATTGTTTAAAAGCGATGGCATGCCCACCTATCATTTGGCCAATATAGTCGATGATCACCTCATGCAGATCACCCATGTCATTCGGGGAGAGGAATGGCTACCTTCCCTGGCCTTGCATCAGCAGTTATATGATGCCTTTGGATGGACAGCTCCCCAATTTGCCCATTTGCCCCTGATTCTCAAACCCACGGGCAATGGGAAATTAAGTAAAAGGGATGGGGAAAAATTAGGATTCCCTGTTTTTCCGCTTTCTTGGAATGAATCCCTTGGTTATAGGGAAGCCGGCTATTTTCCCGAGGCGGTGGTTAATTTTTTGGCCCTCTTGGGATGGAATCCGGGAACCGAACAGGAAATTTTCGGTTTGGACCAGCTGGTACAGGCCTTTAGTTTAGAAAGGGTACATAAGTCGGGCGCGCGTTTCGATCCGGATAAGACCAAATGGTACAATCAGCATTATTTACAGGAAAAAGACAACGCAACGCTGGTGGACTCCTTTCGAACCTTGCTCAAAAAAAAGGGCATCGACGGTACCGTGTTGGAGGATAAAAATTATCTCCTCAAAGTGGTTTCGCTCATCAAGGAAAGGGCGGCCTTTGTTTCCGACTTTTGGGAATTGGGCGACTATTTCTTTGAAGCGCCGAAACAGTATAACGAAGCTGCCGTCAAAAAACAATGGAAAACCGAAACCTCCGGAATAATGAATCGATTGGCCGTCCTATTGGCTTCCCTTGATACATTTTCTTCCGAAAGTGTTGAGGCCGATGTCAAAGCATGGCTTTCCAAAGAAGATTTACCTTTTGGTAAAGTGATGCCCGGATTGCGATTGGCCATTGTTGGAGACCTGAAAGGGCCCCATTTGTTTGATATCCTGGCACTATTGGGCAAGGACGAAACCATTGGAAGGATTCAAAAGGCGATCGAATCCTTGCAACCCGCTTAAACGAAACCTAAGTTATTCCAAAGCCAACCTTATTTCCCTACAATACGGTGTATTTGTAACAAAACCCACAAAAACACTACAGATTACATTAAGTAATGCTATCTTAAGTCGATAAATTTAAACATTTAACCATGGGAAGTTTTATTCTTATACCACTGCTCTTTTTTGGGCTTATTATTCTTTTTTCATCCTTTTTTACCGTAAAACAACAGACCGCGGTCATTATTGAACGTTTTGGCAGATTTCAGAGCATCCGCAATTCCGGACTGCAGATGAAAATTCCCTTAGTTGATCGAATTGCGACCCGTGTAGGTTTAAAGATCCAGCAATTGGATGTGATCATAGAAACGAAAACCTTGGATGATGTTTTCGTAAAATTGAAAGTCTCCGTGCAATATGTCGTTTTAAAAGATAAGGTCTATGAAGCCTTCTATAAATTGGAATATCCACATGATCAGATTACATCCTATGTTTTTGATGTGGTAAGGGCCGAAGTTCCCAAAATGAAGTTGGATGACGTGTTCGTGAAAAAAGACGATATCGCGATTGCGGTGAAAGCCGAATTGCAGGAAGCCATGCTCGATTATGGTTATGACATCATAAAGACTTTGGTTACGGATATCGACCCCGATGCTCAGGTAAAGGAAGCCATGAACAGGATCAACGCATCGGAACGCGAAAAAATTGCGGCACAATTCGAAGGTGACGCGGCCCGTATCCTTATTGTCGAGAAAGCGAAAGCAGAAGCGGAGAGCAAAAGGTTACAGGGGCAGGGGATTGCCGATCAGCGCAGGGAAATCGCAAGGGGATTGGAAGAGTCTGTTGAAGTATTGAACAAGGTAGGTATCAACTCACAGGAAGCCTCGGCCCTTATCGTGGTGACACAACATTACGATACGCTCCAGTCGATTGGGGAACATACCAATGCGAATTTGATTTTATTACCAAACTCGCCGCAAGCCGGAAGCGATATGCTCAATAACATGGTAGCCTCTTTTACGGCAAGCAACATGATCGGAGAAAGCATGAAAGAAAAGAACACCAAAAAGAAGGAATAGCCTTCGGTCCAATTTTGGAAGCCCTTCTTCCCTGAAAGGAAATAGGGGCTTTCTTTTTTTGCTAAAAGGGAATCCGCACAAGCTTGGTCCGCCCACATGTGGCGCTCAAAGGACATAAATCGATTTGGGAAGCATTTGGCGCAGGCAAAGACCTTGAGATAGGGTTTGCCTAGGGCAGAATCTAAACATGGGGTCAAAAAGGCCATAAAACAGTCAAATCATATAGAATATGTCAATTGTTTTACAATTTTCTATAGAGAATGCCTATGTTATTCCTTCTCCATGATTTTGGCCCAAGTATCACGCAATCCCACGGTTCTATTAAAGACCAATTTTTTGGAAGTACTATCGGCATCTACGCAAAAGTATCCCAATCGCTGAAACTGAAAACGATCTCCTGCCTTGGCGTCCTCAAAACTCGGTTCCAAATACCCGGTGATGCTTTCCAATGAATTTGGGTTGATGAATTCCAGAAAATCCTTGTCTTTGTGCGTATCTGGACTTTCATCGGTAAAAAGACGGTCGTACAGTCTCACTTCCGCTTCAATGGCGTGTTTCATGGAAACCCAATGCAAGGTGCCCTTTACTTTGCGCAAACTTTCCTCGGTTCCGCTCCCGCTCTTACTTTTTGGATCATAGGTACAGTGGATTTCCGTAATGGTGCCATTCCCGTCCTTCTCACAACTTACGGCCTTGATGATATACCCGTTCTTCAGCCGTACCTCCCCGCCCAGTTTCAATCTGAAAAACTTGCGGTTCGCTTCTTCCATAAAATCGTCCCTTTCTATATAAAGTGTTCTTGAAAAGGGCACTTGCCTAGTTCCCGCGCTTTCATCCTCTGGGTTGTTTTCCGCTTCGAGCCATTCCTCTTTCCCTTCCGGGTAATTCGTCAGTACCACTTTTACCGGATCCAAAACTGCCATTACCCGTGGTGCGATCTTATTCAAATGCTCCCTAACATGGAATTCCAATAGGGATACGTCGATCAGGTTATCACGTTTGGCAATGCCAATGGTATCCGCAAAATTCCGGATCGATTCAGGGGTATACCCCCTTCTGCGCAATCCCGAGATGGTCGACATTCTCGGGTCATCCCAGCCCGTGACGATTCCCAGATTCACCAATTGCAGCAATTTTCTTTTGCTGACCACCGTGTGGCTCAAGTTTCGCCTGGCGAATTCCCTTTGTTTTGGCCGTATTTTTCCTGACTCATATACCTGATCCAAAAACCAATCGTACAATTCACGGTGCATGGCAAATTCGAGGGTACAAAGTGAGTGCGATACCTGTTCGATATAATCGCTTTCCCCATGTGTCCAATCATACATTGGATAAATACACCAATCGGTATTTGTGCGGTGATGGGCCCGATGCAGGATGCGGTACATGATCGGGTCTCGCATGAGCATGTTCGGGGAGGACATATCAATTTTCGCTCGCAAAACATGGGTTCCTTCATCGAACTTGCCCAATTTCATCCCTTCGAAAAGTTCCAGATTTTCGGCAACCGACCGATTTCGGAAAGGACTGGCCGTGCCAGGCTCTGTAGGCGTGCCTTTTTGATCGGCCATTTCTTCCGAGGTCTGGCTATCTACATAGGCTTTGTCTTCTTTGATCAACTTCACCGCCCAAGTATATAGTTGCGGGAAATAATCAGACGCATACCGTTCGGTATCCCACTGAAAGCCCAGCCAGGCGACGTCTTCCTTTATGGCGTCTACGAACTCCTGTTCCTCCTTGGCGGGATTCGTATCGTCGAACCTTAGATTTACAGCTGCTCCATAACGCAATCCCAGACCGAAATTCAGGCAAATGGAACTTGCGTGACCGATATGAAGGTATCCGTTAGGTTCCGGAGGAAAACGAAATCGCAATGCTTCCTTAGGAAAATCATTTTTTAAATCTTCTTCTATGATATGCTCTATAAAATTGAGAGATCTTTCATCCTCGCCCATGATATTCATTTTGAAGGCACAAAAGTAGGCAAAATGGTAATATGGCAGGTGATATTCGTAGCTCACCCTAGATTAATCGCGTTTCACAACATATTTGGGAGATGCTACAACATTAAATTTTACACCGCATAATTATATGACATATTTGTTGTTCAATACCGTATTAAGGTACTGAAATCGTTGGGGCAAAACGAATTGAACATAAAAATGAAATATGAACCGTTTTCCCCCCAACCTGAATCACAGCGATAGCGAGGGTAGAGAACCAAAACTGCTACTTATGAGAACAAAACTATTCAACCGTAATTCCTTTTCGTTGTTGACGTTGCTATTGTTGTTCACATCAATGGCTTCGGCCCAAGTATTGATCAATGCACCACTGCCGGCCGATAACCCTAATTTGCCGGGAAATTCTCCATGGAGCGCCATTTGCGCTGGGGCCAACGGTGGCTTTAACCAATACTTTGCCACGGTTTCCTGGGTGGGAACGCCCAACCTTGACAATGAATGGATCCTAGAGCTATCGAATGCTTCCGGCAGTTTTGCTTCTCCTGTAGAACTGGCCAGGGAAACCAGCAATGCCATTGTACAGAACCCAGGATTTGAATTTTCGATTCCGACCAATACGAGGGGCGCCGGCTACAAAATTCGTGTAAGAAGCACCAGTCCGCCCAAAACAAGTTCCGAATCCGCCGCATACAATATGTATTATATGGATGTCGTGACCAATCTTCATATCAGTCCGAATGGCGACGGAACCTCAGGCGACGTCTGTAGTACCGGTCCCGTGACCATGCAGGTAGACAACGTGGCGAACCCGAACACATACCAATACATTTGGCAAAAAAATGGTTCCACTCTTGCTGCCACTGGCCCATCGGTCTTGGCAGATTCCAATGGTGTATACCAAGCCTTTATCGACTATGGCGTGACCTGTACAGGGTCCGGAAATACCGATTCAAATTTCACCATGGTGACCATAGGCGGTTCCGGAATGGGGATCGCTATCAATCCACCTTCCAAGACATCACTATGTGTAGGCGATACGGAAGTACTCAGTATCAATCTTACGGATCCATCCTGGGCCTATCAATGGTTTAAGGACAATACGGCAATACCAGGGGCTACGGGCACATCCTATACAGTGGATGCCAATACGGCCGGATTTGAAGGTGACTATCAAGTTGAGATTTCGGCTACCGGCATCTGTAATGAACGCTCTGCTGCAGTAACAATGACCAATGCAGACAGTTTCACCGTAACGCGAAACAATGCCGCGAACCTTGTGGTCTTGCCTTCACAGTCCCAAACCCTTAGCGCCACTACCACAGCGAGTTCCCCAAACTATCAATGGTACCGAAACGGTAGTCCGGTAGGTACAGATAGCAACAGTTTATCGGTGACCCAAGAAGGCGCCTACTATGTTGAAGTCACCCAAAATGGCGGCACCTGTCCGGGGACCAAGAAAAATTCGGAGAGTACCACCGTAACCGTTCCCGATTCATTTGAAGTTATCGTTGACTATGCTTCGGCCTACACCGCATGCGTAAATACCAGCACTGTTTTGGAAGTCAGTACCATCAATGCCGTTGCACTCAATGGCAGCAAGACCGATGTTACCGCTTCCCTTGAAGACTCATTTACCTATCAGTGGAAAAAAGATGGTGCAAATGTAACCGGGGAGACTTCAAAAAATATCAGCCTAACCGATATAAATGAAAATGGCACTTATACTTTGGATGCCACTTTGAGTACCTATTCCGACACCTCGAATGCCTTATCGGTTCAGCTATTGACCAATGAAACCTTGACCATCAACAGCACGGGTACCGTTTACTGCAATGGCACGGAAACCCTCAGTATTACGACTGCGACCGACCTCACCGGGGAAACTTTCTCTTGGGAGCGCGATGGATCCTCGATCGATACCGCCAGCCTAGCTCTGGAAGTTGGAGGTCCTGGAATATACCGTTTGGTTGTAGAAAAAAATGGATGTGACCTGATTTCCAATGAAATCACCATTACAACACTTGATGACAGTCTTATTCAACTAGATGTAGACGGTGATATCGTATTCCCTGAAGGCAGTTCAAAAACGGTAACGGCAAGGGGAGGAACAAGCTATCAGTGGTTTGATGCCAACAACACCCTGATGAGCAATAGCGATACGATGACCTTTACCCAAGAAGGGGAATACATTCTGGTATCAAGTATTGATAACTGTGAGGTTACCAAACCATTGACCGCAGTGTATTTGGACCTTTTCAATATACCGAACGTTATCACACCAAATGGGGACGGAGCGAACGATCAATGGATCATTCCCAATTCCTATTCGAACAAAAACGATGTCAACGTCATCATCTATAATGATAGGGGCGCCGAGGTACTCAACGTAATGGGGTACCAAAACAACTGGCCTTCATCTTCCATGTCGTTCCAGAGTCAAAATATGGTGTTCTATTACGTGGTGAAGAACGCTTCAACAACCCTTAAAAAAGGCACCATAACAGTTATTCGATAAATACGAAATGAAGCTTTTAAAATACATACTCCCTTTGTTATTGGCCGTCCAGGCCCTAACGACCACTGTGCAGGCACAGCAAGATGACCCCATTTTGCCATATCGTGTCGCGCCACAGAACCTTTTAAAGTTCAACCGGTTTCTGATCAACCCTACGTTCTCCACCGTTCGTGAAGACAAGTCTTATGTGAATCTATTACACAGAAACCAATCGGTACAATTTCAGGATAACGACCAAACCTACTTTTTGAGCTACAGTGGCCGGATCGGAGATCGCAGCGGGTTGGGCCTTAGCCTTTACTCCCAAAAAATCGGTCCCATTCAAAACATTGGGATTTTGGCCAACTACGCCTATGGAATCAAACTTAGCGATAAAAGCAATTTTACCTTCGGAGGCAACTTGGCCTACTATAGCACAGGCCTCAATAGAAACAATGTGGATGTCATTGACGTCAACGATTTTCTTTTGAACGGCACTGAAGACAGTAATATACTGTCGTTCCAGCCCGGTTTTAACCTTTCCTATGGTAAGTTCGACTTTGGTGCATATGCGGAGAACCTTATCGAATACAATTTAAAGACCAGCAAGTCATTATCCGATTTTGGGGACAAGGCCTATTCGGCCCATTTACAGTACACCCACACTTTCGAGACAGGTTCCGGAATTATGGAAAGCGCCCGCTTGATGCCCTTGGGCCGTGTTCGGATGAACAGCCAAAGGGCGAGATCGAATAACGCCAGTGATCTCTCCCTAGGGGGCAGTCTTATCCTAGACCTTCCGAAACTAGGTTGGTTGCAGGGAGGTTACGACAGTTTCTACGGAGCTTCGGCAGGGGTGGGCTTCAATATCAACCAAAGACTTTCCCTTGGATATACCATGGAAAAAGGCTTGGCCACCGATTTTGATAATTTGGGAGTGACCCATGAAATCTCATTCGCCTATTCCTTCACGCCAAATCTTACCGAAGACAGGGTCATGCTTGAAGAAGGCAATGATGATCTTGCAGAAACCGGGGAAATCGACCAAAACGACCTTGCAGACAACGAGGACATTGAAGAACTCAAAAGAAAACTGGCTGAAAATGATGCTATTATCGCGGAGCTGATGTTCCGTCAAGATTCACTGGAAGCCAACAGACAGAAAGATCTGGAACGAAGATTCGAGTTGGTCATGAAAATGGTACGACAGGAAACGAATGGCGAACGTCCGGATATTGAAAACAAGGCCGAAGCCCTCTTTTTGGCAGGACAGGAAAAGCCGCAAGCACTCGCCAAGAACAACAGCAACGATGGATATGTGCCCGATAACGGGAAACGCAACAATGCAGTAGAAAATAATGTAAAAACGACGCGGCCTATAAAACAGGACGCTATTGCGGCTGTTGAAAAAACGCCCCAAAGGCCCACTGCCGCCAAAGACAAGGTAGATACCAAGGAAACCCGTACCGTCTCCAAGGAAGAAGTTGATATAAAAAGTAGAAAATTCAAGAACCTTGAAGGAGTGGCCGATGGCTATTACATCGTCGCGAATGTTTATAAAGGTGGACAATACATGGAGAAGTTCATGAAAGGATTGGACGAAAAAGGCATCGCATCTAGCTATATCGATAACCCTGAAAACGGACTCAAATATGTATATCTCGAACGGTATGATGCTTGGGAAGATGCCGCGAATGCCTACAGGAGCGACTTGGGGGGCAACTATAGCGGGCCAAAATGGATCATGAACGTCGATAACCGTTACACCAACGAAGCCTATGCCAGCAATGCTGAAAAAATCAAGGAGAAAACATCGAAATACGAGGTTGATGTGCTACGAAAAAATGTAGTCGTCAAAGACAATGTCTCGGCCAACGAGGTTAATTCCAAAACCTACAAAATCGATGGTGTCGGATCCGGATTCTATATCATCGCCAATGTTTTCGCCAACCCGAACAACGCCAGCCGATTTATTAAATTATTGAATTCCTATGGCTTGAGTGCAAGCTATTTCATCAATCCCGAAAACAATTGGCGGTATGTTTACCTCAAGCGACACGAATCATGGAACAACGCCCTTATTTCCTACTATACCAAGTTAAATGATTCCTATAACGATAAAATGTGGATCATGCGAGTGAAACCAAACCGATTGGCATAGCGCATTATCGGCAGGGCACACCATCAATCCATTCAAATCCAAACTGCAACTATCCTACTCCTATGATTCATGATATTGCAGTGCCCTTTGTGGACTATCGCCTTGAAATCGTTGCCCTGTTCTTTTCGTAACCTTCGCTCTTTTTATGTCGGCAGGATTCCACTCCATTGTGGCGCGCCAACACCGCATTTTTCGTATGACTCTATCACTACTTTTACCAGGGTAGAAAGTTCTTTTTTTTGTCGATCTCTTGAGATTTTAAACTTCCTTTTAGGTCCATTTTATGATTCAAAAACTGAAGTAATTTCACGCAAATAATCTTGGATTCTTCCTTACTCAAGAAAGCGGTTTTGTTGTTCTTTCGTCTTTTCAATTTCCTATAAAATTTCAATCTACCCCTTAAAAATAGGGTATTTGCCAAATTCAAACCTTGTTAAAATAGTGTTTCACAACATAAATGGACTATGCCACAACATTAAGTTCTACGGCTTGTGAATAAGGTGAATATTTGTGGTTGGTAGTTTCCGTTTCATGGCATTTTTATTAGTCGCTGCCTTAAAACTTGAACATAAGCCAAACCCAATTGAAAGACCATTGTATAAATGCTTGCTTGTAAAACCAAACTTGCTTACCAGATGAAAATTAAGTCTCCCAAGTTTCTCCTACTGATTTGCTTTCTGTTTATAGGCGGTTTTACGGCCTTTTCGCAGGTCAAAAATAATTTTGGCGTGCGGTATGAAAATGATATCCGAGGAGAAATCACCTTTATAGCGAACAACATTGTCAGTGCCCAACAAGCTGCCTATTGTGTGGGAAGTGGCCGAAGAAGGGTATGTTACCCCGCCACAACCCCCAACGACCCCTATAACAATACGGGGAACGCCTCCGATTACAACGACAACTTAAACATGCAGTACATCGACGTCGATGGCAATGCAACAACCTTCAATTCCAGTAGTGCCACACTCGACATTCCCGATGCAAGCTGTTCAAAGGTCCGTTATGCCGGACTTTATTGGTCGGCCGTATATGTCAACGCCAACAGGAGCAACATCAATCAAGTTAAACTGAGTCTCCCAGGTGGCGCATATCAAGACATCACCGCCGATGAAATCATTTTTGACGGTGCCGGAGATGCCGATTTTGGATATTACAGTCCGTACGCCTGCTACAAAGACATTACCTCCCTGGTTTCGGCCATGCCTGATCCCAACGGCGATTATTTCGTGGGAAATATCAGGGTGAGTACCGGAAGCAGCATATCCGGAGGGGTCTCTGGGGGATGGACCATGGTCGTGGTATATGAAAACCCGAACCTGCCCGGAAGTAAGTTCATCACCACATTTGATGGTTATGCCGGTATTAAATCAGGAGAAACGGTAGACATTCCTGTCAACGGTTTTACCACCCTTCCCGCACCTTTTCCCGTGAATGCCAATATCGGCGTGGCGGCCCTTGAAGGGGACAATAGAATTTCGGGAGACGGATTATCGATCAGGGCCGGTGGCCTACCCACGTTTACGGCCTTGGGGAACACCCAGAATCCCACCAATAATTTCTTTAATTCAAACATCACCATATTCGATGCTATTGTTACCACCCGTAATCCCAACAGTGTCAACACCTTGGGGTGGGATGTTGACCTAATGCAGATCGCTAATAATTTCAATACCGTCATCCCGAACGATGCCACCAGTGCCATCCTAAGGGCCAGTTCCTCGCAAGACAAATACGATATTTTCTTTGCCTCGTTCGACGTCGAAATCATTGCCCCCAACATCGTTTTGGAAAAACGCGTGGAGGATATTGGCGGGAACGATATTACGGGCCAAGGGGTTAACTTGGGACAAACTCTGGATTACGTGCTCTCGTTCCAAAACATTGGTAACGATGATGCAGCCAATTTTACCATTAGGGATGTGCTGCCCATCAATGTGACCTTGGACGAGTCAAACTTCGTTTTGCCTCCCGGAGTCACCTATAGCTATGATGCCGGAACAAGGACCGTAATTTTTACAGTTCCCAACAACCGTGTTGAAGAGGGCGATCCGGTATATAATATCCGAATGCGGGTGCAGGTAGCCGAAAACTGTTTTGACTTTGTAAATGCCTGTTCCGACCTTATCCAAAACCTGGCCTATGCCACTTACCAAGGGGTTGAGAATACGGCCCAGATCACCGATGACCCCAGTGTTTCCGACTTCGACAGTTGCGGATTCGTGGTGCCCGGCGCAACAAACTTTTTACTTGACGACTTGGCCGATTGTAACTTCAACAGAACCGTTGAACTCTGCGGCAGTAGCGTACTTCTTGATGCGGGTGATGGTTTTGATGGTTATGATTGGGTGAGGGACGATAATAACAACGGTCAAATCGACCCTTCGGATACCGTGCTTAACGACGGAGATCCCGATAATGATCCAAGTACCATTTTGGTTACCCAGTTGGGCACTTATATCGTCGATAAAATCGCCACCGATCCCTGTAAAGGATTTAAGGAAATCATCACCGTAGAACCTTATGGATCGAACCAGGCCAACCCCATTATTACCTATTTTAATTCGGTGAACGGCGATGCCGACCCATCAAATGACATTGAAGGAGAAATCGTTACCTGTTCCACCGATGGGTCCTTGCTGCCTAAAATATTTCTTTGCGGTATCAATGACACCAAGCTTTTACAGGTAAACATTCTAGACGCCCAGAGTTTGACTTGGGAAAAATTGGATGAGGCCAGTTGTGCCGCTGTAGGGGACGATTGTGCCAATAAAGACCTTTCCTGTACATGGAGCCCAGTGGGGGCAGGGAACAACTATACGGTAGCCAGTGAAGGCAAATACCGCTTGGCCGTTACCTACCAAAATGGCTGTACCAATCGATTCTATTTCAACGTATTCCAGAATACCCTCGACCTTCAGTACGACAAGAACGATATTATCTGTACAACCCCTGGTAATATTACCATTACCAACCTCGGGAACGGTTATGGATATCAATTGGTCGACGCGGCTACAAATGCTATTTTGACGCCTTTTAGCGCAAACAATGGTCCAAGCTTTGATTTCGGCCCTGGACAAAATGGAGGATACCGCATTGAGGTCACCCAATTGGATGGTTCCGGAACACCGATACCAGGCGCTTGCATCTTCACTACGCCCGACATCGGGATTTTGGAACGGGATTTTCAAGTTGCGGTCAGCACCACGCCGGCGACTTGCATAGCACTTGGGTCTATCAACTTTCAAGTATCCAATGTTGAACCGAACTATGAGTATGAAATCCGATTGGACGATGGTTCCAATGGCGGATTGGGGACTTTGGTTGATAATGAAGCCGCCCAACCAGACAACAATTTTACCTTTACAGACCTAAATCCGGGCAATTATATTGCCATTGCCCGCACCGACGATGGCTGTTTCCATAGTGAACAGGTTACCATTGTGGATGAGGACAATTTGGCCTTGACCGCTACGGTAATCCAGCAAATCATTTGTGGAAATGGAATCGTGCAAATGGACGCTGCCGGCGGGGTGGCGCCATATTCCTATGCTATTTGGACCTATGTGGATGAAGGTGGTACCACGATTACTTCCTACCCCACAGTTCAGGATATTCCTTCTACGGAATACCAATCAAGTGTTGATTTTCAAATTACCGCTCCTGGCGATTACTCTTTTGTTGTGGTCGATGATAACAATTGTTTTGTCTTTTCAAATACGGTAACCCTTACCGAGATGGAAATCGAATATACCACTGCCTTCACCGATGAAACCTGCTTTGGCGTTGAGGACGGATCTATTTCAGTCAACGTCACCAACAGTAACGGTTTTACCTTAACCTATTTTTTAACATATCCGGATAATACGACGATTACAAATGCCTCAGGCACATTTACGAATCTGCCCCAAGGCAATTACCTTTTGGAAATAGTTCAGACCAATGGTCCGAATTCCTGTGATCTTCAGGAAAATTTCACCATCGGTGGTCCTATCGATGTAGTATCGGCCGATGCGATCCTTACCCAGACCTATACCTGTCTGCAGGACGGTACGGTGCAGGCCCAGAACGTCACCGGCGGGACCGCGCCCTACGAAT
>CAVQAW010000001.1:0-64553 GCA_963710535.1 uncultured Flavobacteriaceae bacterium | reverse complement strand
GGTCATTGGTAAGATATCTTTTTCTGTAGTGTAGTGAATAAGGGCGTATAGAACGCGGGAAGCCCTGGACCGCGTTCAGCCCGTGTGAGCGGTTCCCATGAGCGCCAGCTAATGGGAAACACCTAACGAAAAAGTGTCCTTTTTGCGCTTCTTTTTGGACAGGCAAAAAGAAGCAGAAGAAAAAACAATTCTTTATGCCCTTTTCTCTTTTCATCGCCAAAAAGAAAAATAGGCCGGGGCCTTTGCCCAAAGAGGTCATTTGGAGGGCATTGTTTTCCTTTAGTATATCGAACGCTGGCACATGACGGCAATAATATCTAAAACACTGAATATTATTACGTTATGAATTCCAGTTGATCAAATCTTCGCGAACAAATCCGTTCATGGGATTTAATGTTTCTACCAAAACAAAGGTGCTTCCATCTGAATTCCGAAGAAACAGATGGCCATGATTTTGGACAAAATCTTTAAATGGCCTACCGTTTAAATGCCTTTCGAAAGCCGATTTATCCCTATAAATCTCAAAAAAAACAATTTCCCCTTCAAAGGGCGTGGGATTGTTCATTTCTTTTAAATCGGGCGTGTGCGGAAGATATGCCAAGGTATCCGGTTCCTTTTCTTTTACCAGGGTGGCAAGCTTGTTAATGGCCATAATGGCTTCTTCTTTCTTGCCTGGTAAAATCGTCCATTTTGCGATGAGCTGATACATGGGTGTCTTTTTTAATGATCCTCTCTAATTCGAATGGGGAAAGATAACCATCACGGCATGATATAAAGGCCCCAAAATAGTTAAAACCTTGTACACAGATCCATCCAATACGGTTCAATGGACCCAACCGGACTTAAAAAGACAAGGAAAATATTGCTTGATCTACCTACAATTTGGGCACAAGCTAAAAGGGCTTCGAAGTTGAAAAACCTCGAAGCCGCTTCTATTTAGATTGTGGTCCCATCCGTAAAGATCTGGGCTAAAACTTCCGGTAATTTCCCGTAAGGTATTTGTTGGCCTCCACTTCAAACTGTGCCTTCTCCGCATCCCAAAGCAGGGTTTGCCCGGGAAAACGGCCGGCGATAACGCCCAGCAAAATGGTTTCCGTCAAACGGGCGGCATAGGAGAAAGGGGCAGAGCACTCGGCCTTGCCCAGACAGGCATCCACGAACTGGTGGTAGTGTTTTTTCCCTTCGCTCTCATAATCGCGCACCGGAGCGCCCAGGTTGAACGATTCGATATCCATTTCCTGATATTTTCCATCCACGATCAATTGGGGCAGTTTCTGGAAGTGAGGGAGGTACAGCCGTCCCTTTTCCCCCATGAACATGGCGCCCTGATCGTGCAGGGCTTCGTCCCCTGGCAATTTCAGGTCGGGGTGGGCCGGTGGGGCCCCTGGCCCGTCGTACCACACCCAGGTGAGGGTCTCTGCCGTAAAGGGCGTTTCAGGAAATTCATAGGTGACGGTGTTTTTCTCCGGATAGCCGTACCCTGTCGGTGGACGGCAATCGTTCTTTACGGTCCGGGGCACGTCCAACTGCAGGGCGTTGTAGGGCGTATCGAAAATATGCACCCCCATATCGCCCAGGGTGCCGCAGCCGTAATCCATGAGTTTGCGCCAGTTGCCGGGGTGGTAATACCCTTCCTTGTAGGGGCGCTCGGCGGCCGTTCCCAGCCAGAGGTCCCAATTCAGCGTAGCGGGTACGGGGTCGCTGCCTTCGGGCACCGGGCCGTCATAGCCCCAATTCTTGGGCGACCAGGCCCTTACCGTATGTACCTTGCCGATAATGCCCGACTGTATCAGTAGGGTGGCCAGTTTATAGTCGTAAAAAGAGTGCACCTGTATGCCCATCTGGGTGACCAGCTTCCTTTCCTCGGCCACCTTTTTCATTTCCCGGGCCTCGCTCACATGGTGGGTGAGCGGTTTCTGGCAGTATACCGGTTTGTCCATGTGCATGGCCATCAGGGAGGCCGGTGCATGGGTATGGTCAGGGGTGGAGACCACAACGGCGTCTATGTCGTTGCCCATGGTATTGAGCATCTCGCGGTAATCGGAAAACACACGGGCGCCCGGATGCAGCTTGTGCGCCGCGGCGAGGTTGTTGGCGTCGACGTCGCACAGGGCGACCACGTCGACCAACTTATGGGAGGATATGGCCTTGAGGTCTTCGCCTCCCATGTTCCCCACCCCGATGTGGGCGGTGCGCAGCCTTGTTTTCTGCATGCCATGTTGTAAAAATGAGGGGGCGAGCACGAGGCCGACCGTCCCCAGGCCACTTTTCTTGATAAATTCCCTTTTGTTCATGTTATGGTGGTTATAGTTTTCTGATCTTGATGTTTTTGAACCAAATCGGACTCGAATGGTCTTGCAGGGCAATATAGCCGCTCTTGAACTTGCCGTAATCCGGACTGGTCTTCCACTTGTCCGAATTTTTCTGGGCATACCAGGCCTCGGTCCAAGGAACAAAAGATAGTACTTTTTTTCCGTTGAGCCAGTGTTCCACCATTTCCGGGGTAAAAACGATTCGGGTATTGTTCCACTCCCCTACCGGATGCAGGATCTTGCCCGGATCGGGGGGGTGCATGGCGTAATCAGCCCCGGTCTGCTGCAGGGGTTTCAGCTCTTCCGGTTTATCGGTATAGCCCAGGCTCAGGTTGTATTCGGTAAGGTCGTGGATGCGCGCATAATTCTCATCATCGATCAACTGGTATTCGGGGGCCACCACGGGGGGACCGTCGTAGCCTTCCCTTACATGGTAAAAAATGCCGCTGTTTCCCCCTTCGGGCAGTTTCCAATCGAGGGAGAGTTCAAAATTGTCGAACATCTCGGCCCCGTAGATGATGTCCTTGCCGCCGGTATAGTTCTGCTCCAGTCCCAGGGCCGTATCGAAGGTCAGGGTGCTGTCCTTGATGGTCCAGCCCGGGGGCAGTTCTTCCCCATTGTAGGCCCGCCATCCGGCCGTGCTGCTGCCGTCGAAGAGGGTTATCCAATCGTCTTGGGCCGCTGCCTCCGCTTCGGGCGGGGCCGCGGGTTGGTCTTTTTTGGGTTCGGTCTTACAAGAGAACAACAGGGCGATAAGCCCCAGGGAAAGGGTGGTTTTTAGCATGGACTTGTTCTTTTAAGTTTTGATCGCAGGGTTGCGAAACCCTAAAAATAAGAAATCCGCCAGAAACCCTGCAAAGGTTTTGATCGGAATTGGAATTTGGGGGCCCTTGGGCGGGTTCGCCGGTCTCGACTCCGCTCGACCTGACAAGGCATCAACGGTTGCATTAAAATTCTATTGGAAACTATTCCCCTCCCGGGAGGGGCCAGGGGTGGGTTTGGATCGGGTCTTTTGCCCAAAAAGAGGCAAATAAAAAAATAATTCTTAATGTCTTTTCTTTTTTTCATCGCCAAAAAAAGAAACAAAAAACGCTAGGCTGATTTTTCTTTTCTTGAAATCTACGCGATTTCCACGGCCGCACCATCCAGGCCGCTTCCGATACCGGAATGCTCTATGGATGGCTTCCCTAATCTAGGGTGAAAATCCCTTGATTTCTTGCAAAAACAAAAATAGGCCAGTTTTTTACCTCAAAAGGCAATTGCAGGGCCTTCTTTTTCTGTAGTGTAGCGAGCGGGGGCGTCTAGCCCTGGACCGCGTTCAGCCCGTGTGAGCGGTTCCCATGAGCACCGGCGAATGGGAAACACCTAACGAAAAAGTGTCCTTTTTGCGCTTCTTTTTGGACAAGCAAAAAGAAGCAAAGAAAAAAAGAAACAAAAAACTATTGGGACGATATAATACTTTGCAAATTGATATTGTGTAATCGGTACTTCCAACTTCGTAACTCTTACTTCCCACTTTGTACTTCGAATTTATCTAATCCAACTTCCTGATCTATATTTGAAACCTAAAAGAAAAACCATGGCTTCAGGATTTTTTGCTGTTTTGGATGATGTGGCAACGCTGTTAGACGATGTGGCCACCATGGGGAAGGTCGCCACCAAAAAGACCGCGGGCATACTGGGCGATGACTTGGCCGTGAATGCGGAAAAAGCCTCCGGCTTTGTGTCCAAACGTGAACTCCCAGTGATTTGGGCCATCACCAAAGGGTCGCTGCTCAATAAGATCATGATCCTCCCGATCGCCTTTTTGCTGAGCGCCTTTTTGCCCTTGGCGGTAACGGTGATCCTGCTGCTGGGCGGACTTTATCTCGCCTATGAAGGGGCCGAAAAAATATACGAATTCTTCGTGCCGCATGCACACGCTCCCATTCCAGCCGATTTTAAGGCCCCCCTTAAAAGTGACATCCTCGCCCTGGAAAAAACAAAGATCAAATCGGCCATCCTCACCGATTTTATTTTGTCCATCGAAATTGTGATCATTGCCCTGGGTACCGTGATGAACGAACCGCTTCTCAATCAGATCTTGGTGGTATCGTTCATAGCACTGATTGCCACCGTAGGGGTGTACGGACTTGTGGCGCTGATCGTCCGCATGGATGAGTTCGGAGCCCGTTTGATCGACCTTAACGGTGAGAAGAACAGCATTTCCGATAAGATCGGGCGATTTTTTGTGAATGCCCTGCCATGGGTGATCAAATCCCTCTCCGTGATCGGCACCATCGCCTTGTTGCTGGTTTCAGGTGGCATCTTTGTGCACAATCTGCCTTTCCTGCACCATATCTTCCCTGCCGTGCCGGATCTGATCGTCGAATTTTTGGTGGGGCTCCTGGTAGGATTGCTTGTGCTGTTATGTGTTAAAGCAGTTAAGAAACTTTTTAGGAGGAAATAAGGCAAAAGGTTTGAAATACGAAGTACGAGGGACGAAGTTGGAAACTATTCCCCTCCCGGTAGGGGGCCAGTGGTGGGTTTGGATCGGTTCTTTTGCCCAAAAGTTCATTGGGGAGTTACCTTTTTCTGTAGTGTAGTGAGTAAGGGCGTGAAGAACGCGGGAAGCCTTGGACCGCGTTTAGCCCGTGCGAGCGGTTCCCATGAGCGCCAGCGAATGGGAAACACCTAACGAAAAAGTGTCCTTTTTGCGTCTCTTTTTGGACAAGCAAAAAGAGGCAAGAGAAATATTTTTATGTTTCTTTCTTTTTTTCATCGCCAAAAAAAGAAACAAAAAACGCTAGGCTGATTTTTCTTTTCTTGAATTCTACCGCTACCCTACTGCCCTTTGCTGTAAATTACGGGCATTTGTCCCTTCCATTTTCGCCAGAGCTCCTCGTTGCCGATCAAAGCGGCCATGAAATGGGCGACATTGATCCTACTGACCTTTCCCGCATTAAAAATCGCACTTCTTATTGGGGAAGGGTACACCTCATATTCCGAAACATCGGGTTCATCGATCAAACTGTCGGGGCGGACTGCCGCCCATTCTATCATGGCATCATTTTGGCCGATTTGGGTCCGAAGATAGTCTGCCGCCTTCTCATTGTCAACATGTGGGGGCAGCAATAATCGCAGCAATGCGAGAACGCATTTTTGGCCGAAAGGGATGGGTTCGTTCAAATCGCGATTACTGTTTCCCGAGCTATTCATCAATACGTATTTAACAGGCTTGTCCGGTTTGTTTGCCTTGATGGCGGCACATAACCTGCTAGCCGCATCGGTCACCAATCTTCGGGGTTGGCCATACACACCCTTCCAGGTCAGGTTATGTCCCAGACATGAGGCTACGGCATCACAACCGCTGACATAACCGGCCATTTCCACATCGGTGAGGCCCAGTATACTGGCTTCGATGATTGTCAAACGGCTTTCATTTTTAATGGTTTCCGGTAATTTTCCGGCAGACCGGACGACCGCTTTAACATGATGCCCATTTTTGAGCAATTGTACAACAAGATGTTGCCCCGTTGCGCCGCTCGCTCCAGCTACAAGTATTGTCATTTCTTTTGCTGTTTTTTTATAAATTTTCCTTCCGTGCTTTTCTCCAAAAATAGATTCCGAATAAAAAAGTGACAAGGGCAAACATAATTCCGTATTCGCCGTGCCAGTATTCGGCCCCTACATTTTTTGATGTCAACGGGGGAAATATTTTCTGGATATATACATTGCTTACCGCATGGAAGAGGACTGCCGGCCATAAGCTGTTCGACTTAAAAGTGTAATAGGTCATCATAAAAGACATGGATACGATCACCACAACAAAAGTGGTCAGCTCTAGTGCGATATTTCCGCCATAATATACGATCAAAGGCCAATGCCAAAAAGCCCAAACGATTCCACTAAAAAGCGAAACGCCCGTAAAAGGCAGCACCTTTCTTAATTCAAAGATAAAAAATCCACGCCAACCGATTTCTTCCCCTAAAGTGGTTGCCATTGCCCTGATGATCCCAACGGTTCCCAGTAAAATAACCGCAATGATTGCCGCCAAGCCTGGCGGCAAAGAACCCATGCCCACCAAACCAAGTTCTTTGGCCCATTCCAACACATTCGTTTCATCGGTTAACCCTCCCAATCCAAAGCCCCAGATGAGGATATAGGTGATCATAACATACAAGGTTGGGATAAAATAAGATAGGCGAATATATTTCCAGTTTCTCCAAGCCCAGGGCAAAGTAGAAATGGACCTTCCCATCCATTTCAAGGTAACGAATGCAGCCATGGCAGGGCACCACATAAGTCCGCCGATATAAATACTTGAAGGGTACAAATTCACTATGGCATAGTGAAATATGGCACTTGTAATGGTAACCACAATCAGGAAAATAATGATGGTTTTCCAGGTTTCCTTAGGTTCCGATGGTTTTTTAAGCACTTTTGTTGTTGTTTCCATTTTATTTAAATATGACGAAAGGGTCGGTACTTTGTTACCAAAAAAACTTGAGCATGGTCAATTCTTAACGCTGACAAGCATCCTGGCCGGCCAAGGCTAGGTTTTCAGGAATAGTGGCTCTGTCCCGATACTTTTAGGGGTCTTTTCCAAATACAATGTCACCTCGAGCGGAGTCGAGAGGCGACATTCCTCAAATTCTGTAATTAAAATCGAGTATATATCTTGTTATATCGAGCATTATCGAGTTCAACATACAAATTGAACAAAGGTAGCTAGCGAAGCAAAACGAGATATGATGTATACCAGCATCGCCGGTCTCGACTCCGCTCGACCTGACAAGGCCTCAATGCTAGTATTAAAATTCTATTAAAAACTATTCCCCTCCCGGGAGGGGCCAGGGGTGGGTTTGAATCGGTTCTTTTGCCCAAAAAGAGGCATTTGAAGACTTTTCTGTAGTGTAGTGATAGGGGTCATCTTGCCTTTGACCGTTCAGAGCGGTCCCATGAGCGAAGCGAATGGGAAACACCTACGAAAAAGTGTCCTTTTTGCGCCTCTTTTTGGACAAGCAAAAGAGCAGAAACCGTGGTTCTTGCTTTTTTTCATCGCCAAAAAAAGAAACAAAACATGCTCTTTTTCGTTGCTCGAAATCTACGCGATTTCCACGCCGCGCATCCAGCGCTTCCGAACTCGGAATGCTCTATGGATGGCTTCCCTTCTGGGTGAAAATCCCTTGATTTCTGCAGAAACAAAAATAGGCCGGTTCTTTTGCCCAAAAGTTCATTGGGGAGTTCCTTTTTCTGTAGTGTAGCGAGCACGGGCGTTTAGAACGCGGGAAGCCTTGGACCGCGTTTAGCCCGTGCGAGCGGTTCCCATGAGCGCCAGCGAATGGGAAACACCTAACGAAAAAGTGTCCTTTTTGCGCCTCTTTTTGGACAAGCAAAAAGAGGCAAGAGAAAAAAATAATTCTTAATATCCTTTTCTTTTTTTCATCGCCAAAAAAAGAAACAAAAAAGTCTAGGCTGATTTTTCTTTTCTTGAAATCTACGCGATTTCCACGGCCGCACCATCCAGGCCGCTTCCGATGCTCGGAATGCTCTATGGATGGCTTCCCTGAAACCCAGGTGAAAATCCCTTGATTTCTGGCAAAAACAAAAATAGGCCGGGTCTTTTACCCCAAAAGGTCATTGGAGAGTTATCTTTTTCTGTAGTGTAGCGATCAGGGGCGTCTAGAACGCGGGAAGCCCTGGACCGCGTTCAGCCCGTGCGAGCGGTTCCCATGAGCGCCAGCGAATGGGAAACACCTAACGAAAAAGTGTCCTTTTTGCGTCTCTTTTTGGACAAGCAAAAAGAGACAAAAAGAAAAAAAGGGTAATTAAAATGGCCTGCCCGACCCTCGGGCATACTTCAATCATACCCAATACGATCCCGTATCGTCCCATCCTCCCTATGGATGATCACATCGGCCTTGTATTTTCTGGCCAGGCGTTTTGCTTTGTTGATGGCCGTATCCTGGAGGCGGTGTTTGGAGGTGATGCGTTTGTTCCCCTCACGCCTTACGGCCCACCTGTCCTCGTAGGGCACCACGTGCTGGTGCCAGGTCCTGCCTCGCTTGCTTTGCCGGCTGCTCTTAAAAAAGGCTTCCACAAGTTCGCTCAAAATGTTTATCCAAGAACTGGATTTGTTGCTTTCGGGCATGGTGCATTTTTTTTGATGGTACCGAAGATACTGTTTTCGACAATGAATTTAATTAATGCTCGGGTTAACTCTATAGGCCATCTCCCTTGGCAGGTTAAACTTCTCGCCCTTGACCGTAAACGGCAAAATGTTTCTCTTTAATTCATTTTGAAAGTCACCTGGGTTCATTCGCTACGCGAATCGACCAGAGAAGGCCCGCTCCTGCAAATAGCAACCCGCACAGCCCTGGCGGGCTGCGTTTCTTTTTTGTTCACTCCCTTACAAAAACAAGTTTTTGTACGGGAATTTCCAAAAAATAACCCCGCGCATTTGCGCGGGGTTTGCTGCTTGATGTGGTCCCACCTGGGCTCGAACCAGGGACCACCTGATTATGAGTCAGGTGCTCTAACCAACTGAGCTATAGGACCGGTTTTAGGTCTGCAATATTACCACTTATTTTACACAGCCACAACAACTTTAAGGCCTTTGTGCTATTCGATCTCCTGGCACAGTTCCACCAAAACCCCGTTGGCCGATTTAGGGTGCACGAAGGCCACCCACTTGTTGTCGGCCCCCTTTTTGGGCACCTCGTTCAATAGCACAAAACCCTCCTTTTTCAAACGGGCGAGCTCGGCCACGATGTCGTCGACCAAAAAGGCGATATGGTGCACGCCCTCCCCCCTTTTCTCGAGGAACTTGGCCACCGGACTGGCATCGTTCAGGGCTTCCAGCAGTTCCACCTTGTTGGGGCCCGCCCCGAAAAAGGCCGTGCGCACGCCCTCCGAGGCCACCGTTTCGGTCTTGTAGGCCGGCGCCCCCAGCAGCTTCTCGAACAGCGCATTGGAGGCTTCAAGGTCTTTTACGGCGATGCCGATGTGCTCTATTTTCTTCAAATCCGTGGTTTTTTGGCCCTCTCGGGTTCATCTGCCCTAATTTACAGTTAATTCTCCGTATTTTTGCCCTATGGAAACACAACGACAGAAAAAGATAGCGGGGGTCATCCAAAAAGACATCGTCGATATTTTACAGCGCGCCGCCATCGATGGCGGGCTGCGCAGCGTGATCATCTCGGTCTCCAAGGTAACGGTGACCACCGATCTTTCCATCGCCAAAGTATACCTCAGCATCTTTCCCACCAAACAGGCCGGGGAACTCATGGAGGGCATCAAATCGAACCAGCCCCTGATCAAGCACGAACTCGCGCAGCGCACCAGGCACCAGTTGCGGCGGGTGCCCCAACTGCTTTTCTACCTCGACGATTCGCTCGACTATATCGAGAACATCGATAAATCGCTCAAAGGGGAGGAAAACCCCATCGAGAACCGCGATCTGCTGGCCAAAAGAAAAAAGCTGTAAACTTGAATTTCCCGCTCTATATCGCCAAGCGCTACCTGCGTTCCAAAAGCAGTCAGAATGCGGTGAACATCATCAACCTGATCACCTTTATCGTGATCGTCATCGGTTCGGCGGCCCTCTTTATCGTGCTTTCGGGCTTTGCCGGCCTGAAAACCTTCAGCCTGTCCTTCAGCAATGCCTTCGATCCCGACCTGAAAGCCCTCCCGGCCACCGGCAAGTTTTTTAGCATCTCCCCCGAACAGGAGGAAACCCTGGCCAACATTTACGACCTCGCCGCCTATTCCAAGGAACTGGAAGAAAAGGTATACCTCACCTACCAACAAAAGAGCCATATCGCCCTGATCAAGGGCGTCGATACCAACTATGTAAAGGTCACCGGCGTCGACAGCATCGTGCGCTATGGTCAGTGGACGCTCAATGCGCTGCAGGGCGTGGCGGGCCTCGAGATCGCCAACCTCCTCGGCCTGGCCACCAACCAGTTCCAGAACCCCATGATCGTGTACGCCCCCAAACCGGGCAAAGGCTCCATCTCCCAGGAACGGAAGCCCTACAACCAAATGCCGCTGGTGCTCAGCGGGGTCTTTACCATAGAGGAAAACCTCGATAAAAAATACGTCTTCGCCGAACTGCCGCTGGTCCAGGCCCTCCTCGAAAAAGACAGTACCCAGATCTCGGGCATCGATTTTAAAGTCAGGGAAACGGCAGATGTCCCCGCCCTCAAAAACAAGATCGAGACCCTCTTCGGCGGCAAGGTGATCGTCAAAGACCGCAGGGAGCTCAACAGCACCCTGTACCGCATGCTGAACACCGAAAACCTGGCCACCTACCTGATCTTTACCCTGGTGCTCGTAATCGCGCTCTTCAACGTGGTGGGGGCCATTACCATGATGATCCTCGACAAGCAACAGAACTCAAAAACGCTCTTTGCCCTCGGCACCACCCTAAGGGAGCTGCGGCGCATCTATTTTGTACAGGGGGTGCTGGTGACCGGTTTCGGCGGCCTCATCGGGGTGCTCTTGGGATCTTTGCTCATCCTCTCGCAACTGGCCTTCGGCTGGCTGAGGATCACACCCTCCCTGGCCTACCCGGTGGAATTCCAGGTATTTAACGTGCTCATCGTTCTGGCCACCATCGTGGTGCTGGGCGTCATCGCGGCAAAAATCGCCAGTGGCAGGGTGAACAGAAAATTGTTGGCTTAGGCCATAAACGGGCCTTTAGGAGAGCACGAACTCGTGGTCGGCGAAGTTTTCCAATACCGCATCGAAGGCCTCAAAAACATCGCTGGCCCGGTCGCTGGTAACCATTCTCATCCGATATTCCTTAAAATCGGGAATCCCCTTGAAGTAATTCGTATAATGGCGGCGGGTCTCAAAAACGCCCAATTGCTCGCCCTTCCAATCGATGGCCATCTGCAGGTGCCTTCTGGCCACCGCTACCCGTTCTTCCATGCTGGGCGGACTGAGGTAGGTTCCCGTTTTGAAAAAGTGCTTCACTTCCCTGAAGAACCAGGGATAGCCTATACTGGCGCGGCCGATCATGGCCCCGTCCAAGCCGTACTGGTCGCGCATGGTCATGGCGGCCTCGGGCGAATCGACGTCCCCGTTCCCGAAAACGGGAATGTGCATCCTTTGGTTGTTCTTTACTTCGGCAATGGGCCTCCAATCGGCCTCGCCCTTGTACATTTGGGCGCGCGTACGGCCATGGATCGAAATGGCCTTGCAGCCCACGTCCTGCAGCCGTTCGGCCACCTCCACGATCCTGATCGAATCATGGTCCCAGCCCAGGCGTGTCTTCACGGTAATGGGCAAATGGGTATGCTTTACCATGGCCTCGGTCAGGGAGACCATCAGGTCGATGTCTTTCAAAATGCCGGCCCCGGCCCCTTTGCTGACCACCTTTTTCACCGGACAGCCAAAGTTGATGTCGATGATATCGGGTTTCGATTTTTCCACGATTTCCACCGTCTGCAGCATCGAATCGAGATTGGCCCCAAAGATCTGTATGCCCACCGGGCGTTCCTTTTCATAGATGTCGAGCTTCATCACGCTTTTGGCCGCATCGCGGATCAGCCCCTCCGAGGAAATGAACTCGGTATAGACCAGATCGGCCCCCTGCTCCTTGCACAGGGCGCGGAAGGGCGGGTCGCTCACATCCTCCATCGGGGCGAGCAACAAGGGGAACTCGGGCAATTGTATGTCTCCTATTTTCGGCAAGGGCACTTTTTAAAAGGTTTCAGGGTGCAAAATTAATGAAAATTTAGAAGCTAACGGGAAAGAGCATCCTTTCGCCTTGGCGATCCACGATCACATTGGTGCTGTTGCCTTCCTCAAAAGTGGAGAGCGCCCGCATGTACGACATCATGTCGACCACCGCGCTATCGCCCAGCTGGATCACGATATCACCCTTCTGAAGCCCCGCCTTCTGGGCGGCCTTGCCCTCGCTGATGCCGTCGATCCGCATCCCTTTTCCATCAAAGAGGTAATCGGGCACCACGCCCAGGGCCACCTTGAAGCGGGGCACTTCTTCGCTTTCGTTCTTGGTTTTCTTAAAGGTGAGTTTGGGGTCGTCATCGAGTTCCCCGATCACCGCGACGATATAGCTGCCGATCTTTTGCATCCCCACATAGTTTAGCTTTCCGGAATCATCGGAAGGCTTGTGGTAGTCTTCGTGCTGCCCGGTAAAAAAATGGAGCACCGGGATGTCCTGCAAATAGAAGGAAGTATGGTCGGAGGGCCCTACCCCCGATTCGTCGAGCACCAATTTAAAGCCGGGGTTGGCGGCATTCAGCACCTGCGCCCAGATCGGGGAGGTACCGGTACCGCTGATGGCCAGGGTCTGGTCGTCGCGCAGCCGGCCCACCATGTCCATGTTCAGCATATAATCGACCTTGTTTAGGTCGATGGTCGGGTTTTTTACGAAATAATTGCTGCCGAGCAGCCCCATCTCTTCCCCGGAAAAGGCGATGAACAGGTAATTGTTGCCCTTATCGATGCCCTGCAGGGTGTCGGCCAGGTGCAGCAGCAGGCCCACCCCGCTGGCATTGTCGTCGGCCCCGTTGTGGACGGCCTTACCTTCCCGGTACAGCGAGCCTTCGCCCCCCATGCCCAGATGGTCGTAATGGGCTCCGATCACGATGGTGTTCGAGGCCTGGTTGTCGAGATACCCGATGACGTTGGTGCCGGTGATGGTGCTGTCGCCCGCGGTATATTGTACTTCTGAATGGGGATCTTTTTTGGGCTTGAAGGTGAAGGTCTGGTAAAAAGTGCCGGCATTGCCTTTGGGCGATAGGCCCAAAGCAGCCATTCTTTCCTGGATGTATTCGGCGGCCAACTGTTCGCCCTCCGTGCCCGTTTCCCTGCCGCCCAGGGCGTCGCTGGCGAGAAAACTGACGTCTTCCTGAAGGCTCACGGAGGCCGACTTTTCTTTTTTGCAGCCCAGGGCCAGGCATAAAAACAGGGCCAAGTAGGTATATTTCTTCATTTTTGGATGTAATTTTGTTCAAAATTAAGCATCCTATGAGGAAATTTTTAATGTTGGCGGCAATATTCGTCCTGGCGAACTGCAAATCGGATCCCAAAAAAGCGGAAGCCCCGCAGGAAAGTCCCAAATCGCTTATGGCCGGGAGCGATACGCTGATCTATCCCGAAGAAAAATACTTCAAATCGATCCGGCAGATCACCTTCGGCGGCGACAATGCCGAGGCCTATTGGAGCTTTGACGACAAAAAAATGGTCTTCCAATCGAACAATGCCGACTGGGGCCTGCAGTGCGACCAGATGTTCCTCATGGAGGTGGGCGAGGATTTCAAGGACAAAAAGCCGCCCATGATCAGCACCGGCATGGGCCGTACCACCTGCGCTTATTTTCTGCCCGACAACCAGCATATCGTTTACGGATCCACCCATTTGGCCGATAAGGAATGCCCCGAAGTGCCCTTGCGCAGCAATGGCAAATACGTATGGCCCGTGTACGACAGCTTCGATATTTTTGTGGCCGACCTGCAGGGCAATATCACGGGGCAGCTCACCGACTCCCCCGGCTACGACGCCGAGGCCACCGTGTCGCCCAAAGGCGATAAGATCGTGTTCACCTCCTCGAGAAGTGGCGATCTGGAACTGTACACCATGAACCTCGACGGCAGCGATGTTAAACAGATCACCGACGAACTCGGGTACGACGGCGGCGCCTTTTTCTCCCCCGACGGCACCCAATTGATATTCAGGGCCTCCCGGCCCAAGACCGAGGCGGCCATCAAGGAATACAAAGACCTCTTGGCGCAAGGCCTGGTACAGCCTACCGAAATGGAACTGTTCATCTGCAATGCCGATGGCAGCGACCTGCGGCAGCTCACCTTTTTGGGCAATGCCAACTGGAGCCCGTTTTTTCATCCCTCGGGCAAAAAAATCCTCTTTTCGAGCAATTTCGAAGCTGAAAAAGGCTTTCCGTTCAACCTCTATTTTATCGATGTCGATGGCAAAAACCTTGAACGGGTGACCCATGGGGAGACCTTCGATGCCTTTCCGGTGTTTTCAAACGACGGCAAATACCTGGCCTTTTCGAGCAACCGCAACAATGGCGGTACCCGCGACACGAATCTGTTCATCGCCGAGTGGCAGGAATAAAGGGAAGTGTGCAACAGCGCTTGAAGTCCTAAAGCCCTTATTTGGGCTCGAGCCGCTCCCGCTCGATCTTCTCGATGGCGCGTTGGTTGTCGGCCAGCCTGAAATTGCCGAAATTCACGGTCAGGGCCATGCGCACATATTGGGTTTCGGGCCGCGACAGAAAACCGTTGTCCTGGTTCAAATACCTGGAGGTGATCCTGGGGTTGACCTTGTTCAACAGGTCGTTCGCCTGTATACTGAGCAGGGCCCTTTGGTCCCAGAACGATTTCCTGAGCCCCAGCACCAGATTGGTGGTCTCCGATTGTTTGTAGGAGCCCTCCAAAAAGCCCGATAAATAGGTGATTCCCAATTCGCCCCTGAAAGAGCCGTCTTTGGAGAGGGTAAAGTAGTTCGACAGATCGATATAGGCGCCATCGACTTCATTGATCACCCTTTGGTTGTTGCTCTCCAGCGCCAAAAAGGTCTCCTCTTCGTGAAAGATGGAAAGATAGGTGTACAAAGACCACCAAGGGGCCACCGTCTTTCCATAGTTGAAATCAAAACCGTACGATGTACTGGCCAGCACGTTCTGGGTGATGTCCCTTAAGGTAAGGTTCACATTGTCCTGAAAGGCCAGGGTGGAGATATAGTTGCCGTTGTCGCGGTAATACAGGTCGAAGAAGAATTCCCCCTTGAGGGTATAGTTCAGGTTGAAGTTATGGCTGAAATAGGGCGTCAAATTTGGGTTGCCCTCCACAAAATTGTTTTCGTTGATGTACACCCTGAACGGATTGAGGTCCTCGTACCTGGGCCGCCCCAATTTTCGGGAATAGTCGAAAGAGAGGCTATGGTTTTCATCGATGGAATGCAACAGGTACAGGGTGGGGAACAATTCGAGGTAGCGCAGGTCGTTGATGCTGGAGAGCGATAGCGACGACCCCTTGCTGAAGGTCTGTTCTGCCCTGAGGCCCGCTTTGATGCTGAATTTTTCCCATTCCTTGGCGAGGCTGAAATAGCCCGCATATACCTTCTCCTCGTAGCGGTAATCGTCGGACAGGGCCGCATTGAAGACCCGCCCCGTGCCCAAAACGTTATAGAATCCCAGGCCGCTCCTCGAATCGATGAAGGATCCCTTGAACCCCGTTTCATAGGAAACACTCCCCATTTTCGAGCTGATGTCGAGCTGGGCGGTATAGATATCGACCTCTTGGCTGGCATCGGTAAAAAAAGCGAAGGCCCTGATGAATTGATCCTGTGGATCGAAATAGTCCGATACCGCATCTTGGGTAAGGTCGTAATTGAACTTGGTATATTGCCCGTTCAGGCTCAGGTTCCCCTCTTCCTTGAAACGGTGGATATAAGTAAGGTCTGCCGATAGGTTGTTCTTGTCCTCCAACAACTGACTGCCGGTGATAAAGGTTGAATCGAGCACGTTGAGCCTGTTCCGCATTTCGGTGACCTGTGTTTGGTCGAAGGTCTTGTCGGGCGATAACAGAATATTGGAGGCGAGGCGGAGCTCGTTCCGATCATCGAAGGCATAGTCGAGGTTCAACAGCCCGTTGTGGGTCCTTGCCCTGGTGGTCTTGTCAAAATCGGTCCCCCATCTCGAAAAAATACCGCTATCGTCGATAAAATTGATGTTGCTGTCCACGTTCTTGAATTCCTTGCTCGGGCCATAGGTATAGGAAGCGAAGACGTTCAATTTGGAGGTCTTGTAAAATTGGGCGGTGCCAAAGGTATATTTCGGAAAGATCGCCTGGGTAAAGGTACTGCTCACATTGCCCTTATAGCCCAAGGCAATGTTCTTCGCCATCACGATATTCAGTACCGGCCCCCCTTCCGCATCGTATTTGGCGGGCGGGTTGTTGATCACCTCGATCAGCTTGATCTGCGCCCCCGAGAGGTTTTCCAAAAGGCTGCGCACCTCCAGCGGGGATAGCTGCACCTTCCGGTCATTGATGTATACGGTGACCGATTGGTTGCGCACCTGCAGGTTATCCTGCACGGCGATGACGCCCGGGGTGCGTTTCAGCACCTCCCAGGAACTGCCCTGCGAGGCCACGCTGTTCTCCACATTGAAGAGCAATCGGTCGGCCTTGCGCTCGATCAGCGGTTTTACCGAATTCACCACCACCTCGTCGAGAAATTCAACGGCCTGGTCGATGATCAATGCGCCGATCTTCACCTCTCCGCGGATGTCAATAGCGATCAAGTCGGAAGTTTTCCCGATATAACTGGCGCGGATAAAATAGAGATCGGGCAATACGTTTTCGATGGTGAACAAGCCATTTTCATCCGCGGATGCGCCCTTTACCACAGAGGAGTCGGAAACCTGGAGCAGAAATACGCTGGCAAAGGGAATGCTTTCGTTCATCCCGTCCCTGACCGTGCCGGAAACCTGTGCGGTTTGGGATAGAAGGGGGATCGAGCATAACATAAACAATACCAAAAGCGGATATATAAGCCTCACTTCTCATTTGGGTTGAACCTCAAATCTAACAAAATATTAACACTTCATTGGACTAACCCCCTAAACTTTAACTACCATCACGGGGCATGGTACTTCATGGAAATTGCTTCATCGGCATGGAACGGGGTCAATTAATTAGGCTATATTTGCAACTGCTTAAGCTTTGGTCTTAAGCGCACAAGCGCATTGCCCGAACCGTATTACTTGAACCTGCCCGTAGCATCGGGAACGACCTGGATGAAAAATATTAGGAACTTCTGTATCATCGCACATATCGACCATGGGAAAAGCACCCTGGCCGACCGTTTGTTAGACTTTACCGGCTCTGTCACCGAGCGCGAAAAAAAGGACCAGCTGCTCGACAGCATGGACCTCGAACGCGAACGGGGCATCACCATAAAGAGCCATGCCATTCAGATGGATTATACCTACAATGGCGAACAATACGTACTGAATTTGATCGACACCCCCGGCCATGTCGATTTTTCCTATGAGGTATCCCGGTCGATCGCCGCCTGTGAAGGCGCGCTTTTGGTGGTCGATGCGGCACAGAGCATCCAGGCACAGACCATCAGCAACCTGTACCTGGCCCTTGAGAACGACCTGGAGATCATCCCCGTGCTCAATAAGGTAGACCTGCCCAGCGCCGAGCCGGAGGAAGTCACCGACGATATTGTTGACCTATTGGGATGCCGAAGGGAAGAAGTGATCCCGGCAAGCGCCAAAACGGGGCTCGGCATTGAGGCCATCCTATCGGCGATCATCGAGCGCATCCCGCCCCCAAAGGGCAATGTCGACGAACCTTTGCAGGCCCTCGTCTTCGATTCGGTCTATAACCCGTTCAGGGGGGTCGAGACCTATTTCAGGGTCATCAACGGAGAAATCAAAAAAGGACAGAAAATAAAGTTCGTCGCCACCGACAAAAACTATTATGCCGATGAAGTGGGCACGCTCAAGCTTGCCCAACTTCCCAAACAAAGCGTAAAGGCCGGTGACGTGGGCTATCTCATCACGGGCATCAAGGAAGCCCGGGAGGTAAAGGTGGGCGATACCATCACCGATGCCGTGAACCCCACCAAAAACCCCATTGCCGGTTTTGAGGACGTAAAACCCATGGTTTTTGCGGGCATCTACCCCGTGGATACCGAAGATTTTGAGGAATTGCGTTCCTCCATGGAAAAATTGCAGCTGAACGATGCCTCCCTCGTATTTACCCCCGAGAGCAGTGCCGCCCTCGGCTTTGGCTTCCGTTGCGGCTTTCTGGGCATGTTGCACATGGAAATCATACAGGAACGCCTGGAACGGGAATTCGATATGACGGTGATCACCACGGTGCCCAACGTAAGCTATCATGCCTTTACCCGGAAAAATCCGGAGGTGCCGTTGATCGTCAACAACCCTACCGATTTGCCGGATCCCTCGACCCTCGACCACGTGGAAGAACCCTATATCAAGGCCACGATCATTACCAAGTCCGATTTTGTGGGCAACGTGATGTCGCTCTGCATCGAAAAACGCGGGCAGATCACCAACCAAACCTACCTCACCACAGATCGGGTGGAATTGAATTTTGATATGCCCCTGGCCGAAATCGTTTTTGATTTTTACGACCGTTTAAAAACGGTGTCGAAAGGCTATGCCTCCTTCGATTATTCCCCGATAGGGATGCGCACCTCCAAATTGGTGAGGGTCGACATTCTGTTGAACGCCCAGCCCGTCGATGCGCTATCGGCCCTGATCCACTTCGACAATGCGGTGAACATCGGCAAAAGGATGTGTGAAAAGCTGAAAGAGCTGATCCCAAGGCAACAGTTCGATATCCCCATTCAGGCGGCCATAGGTGCCAAGATCATTTCCCGTGAGACCATCAAGGCCCTGCGAAAAGACGTGACCGCGAAATGTTATGGCGGGGACATCTCCCGGAAGCGAAAACTGTTGGAGAAACAGAAAAAGGGGAAAAAACGGATGCGCCAGGTGGGGAATGTTGAAATTCCGCAACAGGCCTTTATGGCGGTGTTGAAGCTCAACGATTAAAAAGACCTCATCCCAGGCCCTTATTATATTTTTCTTACAAAAAGTTTAATTATTTATTACTTTTAATCCGTTAATGCACCATTTTTTGCCGCGGCGGATGTTTATCACTGATCAGTAACCGTTTCTCCCACCGATGACCACATATATTGCCCAATTTACGGCCAAGCACAAAATTATCCAGGTAGAACAGAACTCCATTTTTATCTGGCACCAGGAGAGCGGCGATATCGATACCTCCCTTTTGGAAGACAAGATCAAACGCGAATCGGCGGTGCATTTTTATGAATTGATGGCGGGAAACAACTACCCCGTTTCCCTCAAGGATATCACGGTTTCGGTCTGGAAAACGATGCCCTTCAACGGCTAGTTCCGCTTTGCTTTTTTCCATAACTTGATGCGAAGTAATCGCAAAGCCCATGAAATTTTCGCTCTTCCTATTACCGCTCGTGCTCTCGGTACAGGCCCAACCTGCAGCAACGCCCCAATTTACCACCCATGAGATCGTGCTCTCGGCCGCCCAAACCTATGCCAATCCCTATACCGATGTGGAGGTATGGGCCCTGTTTACAACGGCTGCCGGCGACAGCTTGAAACGGCCCGCCTTCTGGGACGGTGGCCAAACCTGGAAAATACGCTTCGCGCCTACCGGTTCGGGACAAACCTGGAACTGGCAGTCATTTGCCAGCAACGCCCAAGACCCGGGCTTGCACGACAAAAATGGCACTTTCGTGTCTACCGATTATACGGGCACGAATACCTTGATCAAAAACGGACCCTTGGGCATGTCGCCAAAACATAGGAACCTGGTGCAGCGTTCGGGAAAAACCTTTCTTGTGGTAGGCGATACCCCTTGGGCCATCCCGTTCCGGGCCACGACCGAACAAGTGGCGATCTATGCCCAGGACCGACAGCAAAAAGGGTTCAACACGGCCCTGCTGATGACCCTACAGCCCGATACCAAGGCCGAAGGGCCCGATGCCCGCAATACCGATCAAGGATTTAAAAGGGCATTCCGTGACCTGTCGCAAGGGCATCTCAACCAGATCAACATCGACTATTTCCAATACTTCGATGGGTTGGTGGCCCAGTTGATCGAACATGAAATCGTTCCGGTCTACCAACCGGTCTTTCATGGGTTTGGGTGGAAAGGGCTACAGGTGCTGGGTACCACGATCGCCCCGGAGGAATATGTGCGCTACACCAAATATCTTCTGGCCCGCTATGGGAGCATGCCCGCCATTTGGTTGATCGCGGGCGATCACGACGGCAACGATCCGGGGGTCAAGGAAAGCGGCGAAATGCTGGAAGCATGGGACTGCTACGCCCAACCCGTGGGCCTGCACTACAATCCCTGCGACGACTACCTCGCCGAATGGGCCAAAAACGATCCTTCAAAGCATTGCATGCACTATAACAAAACGCACCAAGGGGCGGCATGGCTCGATTTTCAATGGGCCCAAACGGGGCATGGCGGCGATCATCTGTACCACAAGGTAGAGAGAATGTACGAAAACCTGCCCACCAAGGCGGTGGCCAATGGCGAGCCCACTTACGAGGGCATGAACAACGGCCAGAACGGCCTGGGTTGGTGGCAAGGGGAAGAAGCCTGGATGCAAATGATGCACGGCGGCACCATGGGGGTGGTGTACGGGGCGGCAGGACTCTGGCAATGGAAAATAGCCCCTGATGAAACCGGTTGGGATGCTTGGACCGACCTGCCGATGAACTGGCAGGGCGCCATGGCATTGGAAGGATCGAATTATGTGGGCCTGGTAGGAAAAATCCTGGATGGCCAAGATCTGGCCGATATCGAAAAACGATGGGACCTCGCCAAGGGAAAGCCCTTATTGGCCAAAGAGGGGGAAATCTACCTTGCTTATCTGGCGAATGGCGGGGAAATCGAAATCGAAAACCTGCCCCACGACCTCAACTACCATTGGATCGATCCCAAAACCGGGGATCCGAAAAAACTGGGCAAGGTGACCGAAGGCCGTTTCACGGCGCCCGATTCTAATCCATGGGTGTTGTTGATCGCAAAATAGGCTAGGCTTCCTTTTTGAGCTGCGTTTCTTTGTCCCCCTTTTCGTTGTTGAACATTTTGCCCAGATACACCAACTTATACCCCTCCTTGATATCGTCGAAGTCGGTGCTGAAAGAGGAGATGATCTTTAGATCGCCATCGGGAGCCTTCAAAAAAATGGGGATGATGTCGTCGTCGGCTTTCGTCATTTCGATCAATTGGTCGTAATGCGCCTTGTCTTTCAGGTCGATTTCGTGGATCGATGGATATTTTTTGGTGGTTTCCATGAGTTTGATAAAATCGTCGGTATGGGAAAACAGCCCTTCCTTCGGATTGTTCTGGGGGTCGTTCATCTCTTCGGAGTTGATCAATCTGAAAGCTCCGTTTTCGCCGAATTGGTCCCCAAATTTATCGATCGCGAATTCATTGATGTCCGGATTGCCCGTCAAGGCCATCAGATACCCCACATCGTTCAGTTCGATATTATCGGAAAGCGCATCGGAATAGATGTTGGCATCGAAAGCTTCAAGGCCCAATTTTTTCGCCTTTTGAATATTCGTCGCGTTGTTGTCTATCAACACCACATGGCGATTGTGCTTATGCAGATATTCCCCAATGATCCTCGACAACCTGGAGGCCCCCACGATCAATATGCCCTGGGAGTTTTTGAGAAAAACCCCGGCAACCTTGGCGAAAATCCTTGCGGTCGTGGCATTGAGCAGCACCGTGCCCAAAACGATCATAAAAACCAGGGGGGTGATGTATTCGGCCCCCGGTTCTTGCCGTGCCAATAACTTGGAACCAAAGAGCGAGGCGATGCCCGCTGCCACGATTCCCCTTGGCCCGACCCAGCTGATAAAGAGTTTTTCATTGAATTTCAAGGTAGAGCCGGCAGTGGATATGAAAACGCCCAAAGGCCTGATGACAAAGACGATGATCAGGAAAATGTAGAGGGATTCCCAGGTATAGATCAGCTCTAGATCGGACAGATTGATGTTGGCGGCCAGAAGGATAAAAAGGATGGAAATCAGGAGTACGCTGAGCGATTCCTTGAAGTAAAGCAATTCCTTGATGTTGGGGAGGTTCATGTTCCCCATGACCATGCCCATCACCACCACCGCCAAAAGTCCCGATTCGTGCGCAAAAACGTCCGATTCCACGAAAACCAGAAGCACCGTGGATAAGGAAACCACATTGAGCAGGTAGTGGGGAATCAATTTCTTTTTGATGGCGAAAGCAAGCCCATGTGCAAAGGTAAAGCCGAAGGTGGTGCCAAAAAGGAGGATCTTTCCAAATTCTACCAGGGCGGTTTGGGTATAGCCCACACTTTCCCCGACACTGATGAATTCAAAGACCAAAACCGCCGCCAAGGCGCCGATGGGGTCGATCAGGATGCCTTCCCATTTCAGGACCGCCGACACATCTTTCTTCAATGGAATATTCCTTAAAATGGGCGTGATCACAGTGGGGCCGGTCACGATGATCAGGGCAGAAAACAGGAACGAAATCTGCCAGCTCAGGCCAAAGATATAATGGGCAGAGAAACCGGCCCCAAAAAAGGTGACCAATGACCCCACCGTGATCAGCTTGGTGATGACGGGGCCAACATTGCTGATCTCTGAGCGTTTCAAGGTCAACCCGCCTTCAAAAAGGATGATGCTGATGGCCAAGGAAACGAAGTAATAAAGGCCTTCGCCAGGAAACAGCCCTTTCTTGCCATTCCATATGGGTTCGATGATCTTGGTACCGTCATCGGTGAACATGGTGGCAACCGGCCCTACCAACAAGCCGATCAATATGAGCGGCAAAATGGCGGGCAATTTCAACCGCCAAGCCACCCATTGGGCGATGATCCCTAGGATAATGATGCCCGCCAGTTCGATCATGTTGTTTATTTTAGGTTTTAAACAGGCCTAAAAATAGGTTTTTAAACCGAAGTGCGGAAATACAAAAAAAGGAGTTGTCCGCTAGGGGTAAATGATGATCTTGGTCACGTTCGGGAACTGATCCATTACTCTTTCGGGAAGTTTGTCCATGACCGGGAGATACGATACCGAATCCTTCCGTGCCGAAACCACGAAGTATAGGCAATCCCTGTCGACCATGGTGGAAGGCAAATAATAGCTGTCATTTTGTTGCGGAGCCGGCTGTATCAACACGTTCTTGATCTTGCGAAGTGCCGTGAACCGTTCGATCATCTTCTGGCTTGGCGCGTCACAGCTAAAGACCAGGGGCAAATTCAGCGCGGTCGAAAGCTGGGACACCTTCGAGATCAATAGCGGAAACCCTGTCTCCCGATGCGCCATGGACGGCAGCGCCACCACGATTTTGCGATGTTCTACCAAGGGTCGTTCGAAGGTGCAGATAAAGAGCGTCTTTGTGGTCAAGGCACTGATGAAGTCCATTTTTTCGCCGATAATCTTCTCTATAAATCCGGTTTTTTGAGGCCATCCCAAAATAATGATGTCGGCCATGATCTCGCGTGCGGTTCGTGTGATGCCGCTGGAAGGATTGTAATCGATACTGGCGATGACCTCCACCGACGATTCCTGCACTATGGTATCGGTGACCAAATGTTCCAATTTGTGCTTGGCGATAGCGATGTTCCTTTCCGCCTCCTTATCGTTCGGCACCACGGTGAGGATGGAAATGGGCGACGCAGATTTCTTCTCCTTGATGAACATTGCAAATTCAAGAATGCGGTCAAGGTTGCGCGTATTCACGATGGGGAGTAAAATATGCTCTTGCCCACCAGTCGGCGCTTCCATCGCTTTCTCGTCCGTTTCTGACGTCACGACCATGTGTTTGGCCGCCCTTTCGGTGACGACCGAGGCCACGACGCAGGTGACGAGAATCAATAAGATGGTGCCGTTCAAAACCGTGATATCGATGATCCCTTCCCTGAACCCCACCAGAATGATGGCAAGGGTAGCCGCCGCATGCGAATTGCTCAGTCCGAATATCAAGCGTCGTTGCAGAACGCTGTACTTCAAAACCCATTGTGTGACGAGCGATGCCAGCCACTTTCCGCAGATGGCGACCGCGGTAAGCGTAATGGCCACCAATACCGCTTCAGGACCATTTAATATCACCGAAACATCGACCAACATCCCCACGCTGATCAGGAAGAAAGGGATGAAAAGCGCATTTCCAAAAAATTCGATCCTGTTCATCAAAACCGAGGAGGGCAAAATCACCCTATTGAGCACCAGCCCCGCGACAAATGCCCCGATAATGGATTCCACCCCCGACATTTGCGCCAAAAAAGCGGCAAAGAAGACGACCGAAAGGATAAAGATAAAATGGGAGTACTTCTCTGTGGGCATTTTTTTGAAGAACCATTTGGCAACCCTTGGCACGACCAGCACCATAAAAGCCACAAAAATGGCGAGCAGCGCCACCAAGCGGATCCAGAACGAAATCGATAAATTGCCCTGATGCGCGCCGACGATAACGGCCAAAATGATCAGAACAGCGGTATCGGTCAAGATCGTTCCGCCCACGGTAATGGCCACAGCTTGGTTCTTTGCCAGATTGAGCCTGCTGACAATGGGATAGGTCACCAAGGTATGGGTTGAGAACATACTGGCCACCAGAAGGCTTGCATACACATCATAACCCAGAAAAAAATGGAATACCGGAAAGCCGATGGCGAGGGGAATGATAAAGGTAAAGATGCCGAACAATACGCTTTTGTTCCGATTCGATTTAAACTCGTTCAGATCGAGTTCCAGCCCGGCTATGAACATGATGTATAACAGACCAATGGTGGAAAACACTTCTACAAATAGGCTTTTGTCGAGTAGATGAAGTCCGTTCGGGCCGATCAGGACACCTGCCAGGATAAGGCCGATAATGCCAGGAATTTTAATTTTGTTCAGGAGGATGGGGACCAGTAAAATAATGAACAAGATCAGCGCAAAAACCAAGACAGGATTTTCCAAGGGAAGTTCGAAATGTTCTTGAAGCCGATCCATGGGGTTGGTTTTTACTGTTGGTCCGATGTCGTTTGAAACGAAGAATGAAGATACATGCAATTTTGTGAAGTGCGATCGTGAAAATGATGGAAATCCATTTTGATCAGGGCAACGATCGCAAAATTGGTCGTATAGGGGAGCTAATCGAAATTGGTTTCGTTATTTTGCAGCAGCGATAGGTCTCGACATGACATTACACCCTTTGGAAACCGGAAATTTTAAGTTGGATGGCGGCGCCATGTTCGGGGTGGTGCCCAAATCTATTTGGCACAAAACCAATCCCGCAGACAACAACAATATGATCGATATTGCCGCACGCTGCCTGTTGATCGAAGATGGGAACCGCTTGATCCTGATCGATTCGGGCATGGGCAATAAACAATCGGATAAGTTTTTCGGCTACTATTATCGCTGGGGCGACCACACCCTCGATAAATCATTGCATAAATTGGGTTTCCATCGCGATGACGTTACCGATGTGTTCATGACCCACCTGCATTTTGATCATTGTGGGGGCAGTATCCAATGGAACCGGGATCGAACCGCCTACGAACCCGCCTTCAAAAATGCGATTTTCTGGTCGAATGAAGCCCATTGGCACTGGGCAACACAGCCCAATGTACGCGAAAAAGCCTCTTTTTTAAAAGAAAACCTGATGCCCATGCAGGAAAGCGGTCAATTGCGTTTCGTGAACCACAGTGGCAACCCTTTCCTTCAACGATCGGAATTGGGTTTCGGCATCCTTTTTGTGGATGGGCATACCGAAAAGCAGATGCTGCCCCATATCCAATACAAAGGGAAGAAGTTGGTTTTTGTCGCCGACCTCATCCCTACGGTGGGCCATATCCCATTGCCCTATGTCATGGGCTATGATACACGGCCTTTATTGACCTTGACGGAAAAGGAGGTTTTTTTGGACGAGGCGGTTGCCAACGATTACCATCTGTTTTTCGAACACGATGCACACCATGAAATTTGTACCTTGCAACAGACCGAAAGAGGGGTCCGTCTTAACCAATTGTATACCTTCGATGAAGTATTTGAATAATTTTGTATTTAGCCCGTTTTTTGTCCTTTCCTCACTGCTCCTTTTAACTTCCTGTAAAGCCCAACAAATTGACAGCAAGGATTTTACGTCGGAGTTCGCTTTCACAAAAGGCATTGAGGGGCCCGCGGTCGACAAGGAAGGAAATCTGTATGCGGTCAACTTCATGGAAGAGGGGACCATAGGCATCGTAAACGACAAAGGGGATGGGGAAGTATTCCTAAAACTTCCGGGCACGAGTGTGGGGAACGGCATTCGGTTCGACAGGGAAGGGAACATGTATATCGCCGACTATGTCGGCCACAACGTTTTTCGGGTCAAGAAAGGCTCTAAAATTCCTGAAGTATATGCCCACGACCCTAACATGAGCCAGCCCAACGACCTCGCCATGGCCCCCAATGGGCTCATATACCTGAGCGATCCCAACTGGAAGGACGGAACCGGCAGGCTCTGGTTGGTCAATGCCGATAGGAAAATCCTGCTCTTGGAAGAACATATGGGCACCACCAACGGCATAGAAGTGAGCCCGGACGGCGAACATCTTTATGTGAACGAATCGGTGCAGCGCCAGGTTTGGCGATACGATATCAAGCCCGATGGAAGCCTGTCGAACAAAAGCAACTTCATCACCTTCGAAGATTTCGGGATGGACGGCATGCGTTGCGATCGCAAGGGAAACCTGTACATCACGCGCTACGATAAGGGTACGGTAGTGGTGGTCTCCCCTGATAAAAAAATCATAAAAGAGATACTTCTTAAGGGAAAAAAGCCGTCAAACATTACATTTGGGGGCAAAAATGGCAAAACCTGTTTTGTGACCATGGCCGATAGGGGCTGTCTCGAAAGCTTTCCGGCCCTATTCCCGGGAGCCCATTTTTAAAACGTATTCTAAAAACAAAAAATAAAATGACACGCATCTTATCAAAAATTATATTCGCCTTTTTCGCAACGGCACTCTTTGTCGGATGTGGGGCAACCACCCTGGTATTGACGCCCATTGCGAATATCGATACCACCCCGCTCAAGATTTCCGATCTTTCCGAGGCGGAGAAAAAAAATTGGGGACACCTAGATCTTGTCGCCGATACCATCCCGGGGATGAGCGTCGACAAGGCCTATTCCGAAATCATCGGAAACAAAAAAGGCCAAAAAGTAATCGTCGCGGTACTGGACTCGGGCATCGATCTGAAGCACGAAGACCTGGACGATGTGCTTTGGACCAACAAAGGGGAAATCCCGAACAATGGCAAGGACGACGACAAAAATGGCTTTATCGATGATGTCCACGGCTATAATTTTTTGGGAGAGGCCTACAATGAACAATTGGAGAGCGCCCGCATCTTGAGGTTAAAACTGGGCGATGCCGCGATGCAGGCCAAGGCAAAGGCAGATGTCGATAAGGGATATGCGGAAGCCCTACAGAACAAGCAACAGTACGAGCAGATCCTCCAGGCGGTCAAAACTTCTGACGCCGAGGTAAAGAAAGCGCTCGGAAAGGAAACCTATACCAAAGAAGACCTTTTGGGCATTGCCCCGAAGGACGAAGCCATGCAGCGAAACATCAGTATTTTGATGCAGATGTTCAGCATCAAAGATACGATTGCCGAGGTGATCGAAGAGCTTGGCGATGGCATCAAGCACTTCTCCGACCAAGTAAACTACAATTATAATGTGAATTTTGACGGCCGAACGGTGGTAGGGGACAATGCCTACGACATTTTGGACACCAACTACGGCAATGGGAATCCACAGAGCAGATCGGAAGATGAAAGCCACGGTACCCATGTAGCGGGCATCATCGCCGCCGAGCGCAACAATGGCAAAGGGGCCAATGGAGTGGCCAATAATGTGGAGATCATGAGTGTTCGCGCCGTGCCCAATGGGGACGAATATGACAAGGATATCGCCCTTGGCATCCGCTATGCCGTGGATAACGGGGCAAAGATCATCAACGGCAGCTTTGGGAAGTCGTACTCCCCCAACGCAACATGGGTTTATGATGCCCTAAAATATGCCGCCGACAACGATGTGCTTTTCGTACATGCCGCCGGTAACGATGGTCATGACCTCGACGACCCAAAAAATGCCAATTATCCGAACGATCAAGTGAACAACGGGCCTGAATTTTCCGACAATGTGATAACGGTAGGTGCCCTGAACCCCGACTACGGTTCCGATTTGGTAGCATCCTATTCGAATTATGGCAAAACCAATGTCGATATTTTTGCGCCGGGTACCGATATTTACTCCACCTATCCCGACAATACATATGAGTTTTCGCCGGGCACTTCTATGGCGGCCCCTGCCGTGGCCGGTGTGGCTGCATTGATCCGGTCGCAGTACCCTAAATTGAGTGCGTCACAAGTGAAGCATATTTTAATGCAATCGGGTTTGGCGCCGAGGACAGAGGTCATCTTGGGAGGTGACACATCCAAAACGGGCACCCTGGATGAGATTTCGGCCTCGGGAAGTATGGTCAACGCCTATAATGCCCTGATCTTGGCCGATCAGGTGAACAGTGGAAAAATCAAAGTATAATTGAAGATATGAAACATCGGATTTTGAAAGGTCTCGGCGCCATGATCGTGCTTTTGGCCCTATCGAATTGGGGACATGCCCAGAACAATGCCTGTTATTGGCAGCAACATGTCGACTATACCATGGAGGTCGCCATAGACGTTGAAAGTTTCCGGTACAACGGTACCCAAAAGCTGGTATATACCAACAACTCCCCGGATACCTTGGAGCGGGTTTATTACCATCTTTACTTCAATGCTTTTCAGCCGGGAAGTGAGATGGATATGCGCCTACAATCCATTGCCGATCCCGACAGCCGCATGACCACCAAAGACAAAAAGAGCCGTATCGCCGGTCTTACCGAGACAGAGATCGGATATCTGCACGCCACTTCCCTGAAGCAGGATGGCGCGCCCGTTTCCGCTGTTGAGGAAGGCACCGTTTTGGTGGTAGACCTGGCCCAGCCCATTCCGCCTGGCGGTAAGACCACCTTTGATATGGACTTCAACGGGCAGGTGCCGGTACAGATCAGGCGATCTGGAAGAGACAATGCCGAAGGGGTTGCCCTTTCAATGAGCCAATGGTATCCCAAATTGGCGGAATACGATTTTGAAGGATGGCATGCCGATCCTTATATCGCCCGTGAGTTTCACGGGGTTTGGGGCGATTTCGACGTGAAGTTGACCCTTGACAAAAACTACGTGGTAGGTGGTAGTGGTTATTTACAGAACCCACAGGAAATAGGTCACGGCTACGAGGCGCCCGGAACCAAGGTCGCCAAGATCAAAGGGAAAACGCTTACCTGGCATTTCAAGGCCCCCATGGTACATGATTTTATGTGGGCGGCCGACCCCGACTACCTGCACGATACCCTAAAAGTGGAAAATGGGCCCATGCTCCATTTTTTATACAAGAACGACCCTGAAATTATAGAGAATTGGAAAAAATTGCAGCCCAAGACCGCAGCGGCTATGCAGTTTTTCAACCAAAATATAGGCCCTTACCCTTACGAGCAATATTCGGTGATCCATGGGGGGGATGGTGGCATGGAATATGCCATGGCCACCTTGATTACGGGAGGTCGAAACTATGGGAGCCTGGTAAGTGTAACGGTACATGAAATGGCGCATTCCTGGTTTCAGCATGTACTGGCCACCAATGAGTCGAAGCACGAATGGATGGACGAGGGCTTTACCTCTTTTGTGTCTACCCTGTGCAAGAACGAAATTATGGAGGAAAACAAGGCCTTTCCATTTGAGGACATCTATTCGGGGTATTACAACCTGGCGCTTTCCGGGAAAGAACAGCCGCAGACCACCCATGCCGACCGATACGAACTCAATTTTGCGTATGGGCAATCTGCCTATAACAAAGGGGCGGTTTTTTTGGCCCAACTGGGGTATGTGATCGGGCAGGACAAACTCATGGAAACCCTTAGAAAATACTATAGCGACTTCAAATTCAAACATCCGGTGCCCAACGACATCAAGCGAACGGCAGAAAAAGTATCCCATATGGAACTCGATTGGTACCTCACCGACTGGACACAGACCACGAACACCATCGATTATGGTATTGAGGCCGTTGCTTCGGATGGAAACCGTACCAAGGTAGATCTGGTGCGTCTCGGATTGATGCCGATGCCCGTCGATCTATTGGTGGTCTACCAAGACGGAAGCCAGGAAACGTTTTATGCGCCCTTGAGCATGATGCGGGGCGAAAAGGAAAATCCATATCCCCAACTGAAGCGTACCGTTTTGGAAGATTGGGCATGGGCCTCCAAATCGTATGGTTTTGTGATCGATAAGCCTTTGCAGCAGATCAAGGCCGTGCTGATCGACCCGTCGCAGTTGATGGCCGACATCAATCCCGAAAACAATGTGTGGCAACCGAATCCCTAGGCTTTTTTGCCGTTTTTGAACCACCACTCGTTTTTATAATCCGCATTTTTGGCGGTACGCTCGCGGTTCTGCATCAGCATTTTCGACTTGCCCAGGGTCATGCTTCGATAACCCAGCACATGGAAAAACGACTTCGTAAAGAAACGGGCAATACTGGTGTTCACCAGCAGTTGTTCCTTCCTTTCATCGCTCCATGAGATTCCCGGCAAAACGGTGAGCCACCCATCGATCTTGAGATTTCTTGCTATAGTGGAAGCCCGCAAGGCCCATTTGGGAATGCGCCGTATTAAAAAATATCCTTCCTTGCCCTGTTTTTGATAGAGCGGCATAAAAAGGGTGCTGCTTTTTTTGGTCTTGATTTCCTTCCCGTCCTGCAAGGCCAGCACGGTGCCCTTCTCCACGTTTTGAAAGTTCGTGAAGCCTGGCAGCATTTTAAAATCGGTGCCTTCGGCCAATAGGTGTCGGTAGGTCACCTCGTAAAAACCCGAATCGCCCCTGGCATCTTTTTGGAGCCGGCCATATAAAGTTTCGAAATCGGGCACCAGGGTTTTTGGGATACATTCTGCATAGACCAGGCCCAACCACATGAACGCATAAGCGTTGCTTACGGCGTTCAATTCGCTATGTTGGCCCGATTCAAATCCCAGCGAGACATAGCCCTGCTCGTTCATGAGGCTGAGCAGTGGCCCTTCCAGGTATTCTTCGATTCCCAAAACGATGGGCACCGGAAAAAGGAGGGAAAACCTTCGGTTGATCAGCGCATCGTTAATGGTGATGAAGGGTCTGCTCTTGCCCGAAGTGGTATGGAAATCGATAAAATAGAAAGGGGGCGATTCGCTGCGGATCACTTCGGTAAGAAGGGCGTTGATTTCAAAAAGTTCGGATTCCTCCACATTGCGTTCCGTGGCCGGCTTGCCCAAAATGGCCGCAACCCCTTCCGTGGTCCAAAGGCGATTCAGGTCATCGTCCAAAAAACGTTTTTGGCTGAGTTGTGCGGGGATGTTGCCCCGAATTCCGTAAATCGATCCCTTGACCTGATCGGCATGTGGGCCCAGAACCTTAAAAACCTTTTCAATTGCCCTGACCCCGGCCATTTCATTGCCGTGTATGCCCCCGAAGAACAACAAGGTAGGGCCTTTGGCCTTCCCTTGCAGCTGTCCGATGAACCGGGCCGGCCGTATGTCCTTCGCTTTATGCTTCGCTATTTCGGTCATGGATGGAAGGTGCGGCTATACATCCTTTGTGGTCAGGATTCCCACAAGCTTATGGTTCCCCATAACGGGCAAACAATTGATCTGGTTTGCCGCCATCAATGCTTTGGCCTCCTTCACCGTGGCATCCGCATCGATTGTGACCAGTTTTGTTCTCATGATCTTTTGGATGCTTCTTTCAGCACTTTTTGGTTGCTCCATAAAATGTTTGACATCCGTCCAGGTGAGTAACCCTACCAGCTCCATTTTGGCGTCCATAATGGGAAGGTGGTGGATGTTCTTCCAATACATGATTTTGAGCACCAGTTCGGCACTGTCGTCTTCTTGGGCAGAAATGATGTCGGTATTCATCAATTGCCTCACTTTCCGCTTGTTGGCATCCCAGCTAAATTCGTTGCCGCGGGCCAATTCCCATGCATCGATCGCGTAGCCCTTACGCTCATGCTGGTACATGGCCGCGGTGAGCAGGTGAAGTACGTCGTGGGTCTTGTGTTCCTTTTTCAGTTTGCGATAGCTCTCCACGATCCAGCGCGCACCATTTCTGGTCTTGATCCTGTTTTCTATGACCGAGAGATATTTTTCCGCATCTTCCGGCAACACGTTCATCGTGTACAGACCGCGATAGGCCATCGGCAACAGTTCGTCTAGCAAGAGTTCCTTACAGGGCACGAGGCGGCCCTCCCAATAGAACTGGGCGGCGGTCCCATAGCGTGCCGCATTGTAAAAATTGCTTTTTACATCCTTGAAGTCGATCTTGTTTCGGATATCGTTGTATTGTTTGGGTCTTGCCCGCATCAATCCCACCCAGAACATCATGTTGGCAATTTCGTCCATGGTGGTCGGTCCGGAAGGCATGTAACGATTTTCGATGCGGATATGGGGCTTCCCGGCCGTGACGCCATAACACACCCGATTCCATTTGTAAACCGTGCCGTTGTGCAGGTGGAGCGCCTTTAGTTTGGGCACTTTGCCATTTTCCATCTCGGTAAGGCTATCAGTGCCGAAATCGGCGTTCAGCAAGCTCTTGAAACGAACCACGCTTTCCTTATAAAAATCGGCCACCGAGCCTTTGGCCCAATCCCTGCCAAAACCGACACGGGCCTCCCTTTCATTGAGCAAATTGGTGCTCGCCCTTGAATCCACGCTCTGGGTAAAGAGGGCGATCCTGGTTTCCTGCCATAATTCACGGCCCATAAGCATTGGGGAATTGGCACAAATAGAAAGCACCGGGCCGGCAATGGTCTGCGCCCAATTGTAGGTATCTTCGAAATCGTCAGCATCGATCTGCAAGTGTGCCTGGAAACTGGTATTGCACCCTTCAAAAAGAATGGAATCGTGATGCAGGTTGATTTCATCGACCCCCTTGATATGAAGTTCAATTTGATCCCCCCTCAAATCCCTTATGGTTTTATCGAGTACCTGATATCTTTTTAGCGGGGTCATCGACGCCTCCGTCAAATGCCGCTGGTCGATGGTGGGAAGTATTCCCGTCAGCAGTACTTTCGATCCGTGTTTTTCGGCAATTTTTCTCGCCTTTTCCAATAAGCCGTTCAATTCGCCGTGCATTTTCGAAAAACAATCCCCGGTCAACGTCAGCGGGTCTAGGTTCACTTCCAAATTATAAAGGGCCACTTCGGTAGTGAATTTGGGGTCATCGAGTTTTTTCAGGATTTCCATGGCCGTGTTGGCCGGTTCCCAGGAATCATCGACCAAACAAAATTCCTGTTCTGCCCCTATCCTTGTCGGCGATTTTTCGATCATGTCCCGTTCCAACATCAGTTCCAAGGCCGCGATATCGCGCAGTAGGTGATTGATGTATTTTGTTTTTGCGGCGCTTCCCGCCAACTTTTCAACTTTTAATTCGCCCATGAATATGTTTTTAGAGGATGATGGGTACTTCGGGCTAATTTAACAAGCGTGCATAAAGACAACTATGACAATTATCATAATCCGGAAGAAGCGTATTATGTTTACTTTTGCGCCATTATGCCATTCACTTTCCCCAAAAAAGAAAAACTCAAAAGCAAAAAACTGATCGATCGGTTGTTTGTGGAAGGGAAGGCCGTGACCTCCTATCCCATAAAATTGATCTATCTCCAAACCGGGCCGGAAGAAAAGGTGAAGTTCAAAACCGGGGTCACTGTGCCCAAGAAGAACTTTAAGAGTGCCGTGAAGCGCAACCGGATCAAGAGGTTGCTGCGCGAGGCCTATCGATTGAACAAACCGATTCTTTTTAACAATAGTGTGGGAAACTTTGCGTTCCTATTTTTATACCTTGGGAAAGATATGCCCCAATACCAGACCATTGAGGTGCATGTTAAGAAAATTCTAGAGAAATTCATAAACAAAGTTGATGATGAAAAGATCGATTAAAGCAAAAATAATTGTTCCGATCCTCGCCATAGGTCTTTTGGTGGCAGGCAGTAGTTTTAAGAGTGATTTCTTCGAAATCGCCAAGCAGATCGAAATCTTTACCACCTTGTTCAAAGAACTCAACATGAACTATGTGGACGAGACCAACCCTGCCGAACTCATGGATACCGCCATCAAGAACATGTTGGACGATCTAGACCCCTACACCAAGTTCTTGAATGAGCAGGACGTGGAGGAATATAAAATCAACAATGCCGGGGAATACTCGGGTATCGGGGCCTTGGTGCGTTCCTTCAAAGACAAGCTGTTGATCATTGAGCCCTATAAAGACTATCCGGCCGACAAGGCAGGCCTAAAAGCGGGGGACGAGATCATCAAAATTGGCGATATAGAGGTGTCCGCCTTCGACGACAATGCCAGTGAGCTGCTCAAGGGGGCCAACAATACTGCGGTGAACGTATCCTATAAGCGACAAGGGGAAATCAAAACCACGATCATCACCAGGTCTGCAGTGGAAGTCGATGCAGTACCCTATTATCACATGGTCGATGACGAAACCGGTTATATCGTTCTGAACAAATTCAATGCCAAGGCATCGGAGCAGACCAAGGAGGCGCTGAACGACTTGAAAGGCAAAGGTGCCCAGAGCATCATCCTCGACCTCCGCGGCAATCCTGGGGGGTTGCTCACAGAAGCGATCAACGTAACCAATCTTTTCGTTCCCAAGGGCGAACTGATCGTTACCACAAAATCCAAAGTAAAGAAATTCAACCAAGAATATAAGACCCGGAACAGCCCCGAAGACGCGGAGATTCCCTTGGTGGTCCTGGTCGACGGTGGCAGCGCCTCGGCCAGTGAAATCGTGTCGGGAAGCCTCCAAGACCTCGATCGCGCCGTGGTGATGGGGGCGCGTACTTTTGGTAAGGGATTGGTACAGCGCCCTTTGAAGCTTACCTACGGCACGCAGTTAAAAGTGACGATCAGCCGCTACTATACGCCTTCCGGCCGCTGTATACAATCCCTGGATTATTGGAACAGGGATGAAGAGGGCAATGCCATTAAAACCAGCAGTTTTAAGGACTTTGCCACCCGAAATGGCCGCAAAGTCCAGGATGGCGGAGGGGTGCTACCCGATGTTGAAATCGATGCGACCCAGGCCAATGAGCTCACCAATGCCTTGATCAACGGCAATGTAATATTTGATTACGCCACTTCATTTTATTACCAGCACCAGTTTCCAGATATCAAAGCCTTTCAATTTTCGGACGGCGATTTCCAACAGTTCAAAAGTTTTGTTTCCCAAAGCAACTTTACGTTCGAAACCCAAACGGAAAAGATCTTGAAGGAAGCATTGGGCGGGCGGCAAGAGGTGACTTTTAACGAAGCCATCAAAAATGATATCAAAACCTTGTTGTCCGATCTCGATAAAAGTAAGATTACGGCCCTGGAAACCTATCAAAATGAAATTCAGTCGAAATTGAAGGATGAAATCGTAAAGCGCTATTTTTACAGGGAAGGGCTTTACGAATATAACCTTAAGAACGATGAGGCCATATTGGCGGCCACTGAGCTGCTCGCGAACAAAACCAAGTATACCGGCATCTTGAAATAGGCGAACGGCGGTCGTTCCGATCAGGCCAGAAAAAAATTTGGAAACCTAATACAAATCCTCAACATTTCATGTCGGAACCAAGGATGGGCCATGCCGAACTTCTTTTTGATGCCAAAGCTACTTTGGGCGAAGGCCCTGTTTGGGATTGGAAAAGGGCGCGGCTGTTCTGGGTCGATATTGAGGGGAAACAACTGCACTGTCATCAGCCTAACCACGGAAAAAATACAAATTGGTCTTTTGACGAAATGGTCGGCGCTGCCGTTCCCATGAACAATGGCAACCTCTTGATGGCCCTTGAATCGGGAATGGCCGAATTCGACATGCATTCGGGAAAATGGACGGCGTTGGGACTGCTGGAAAACAGCGATCCGGAAATGCGCTACAACGATGGCAAGGTAAGTCCCAATGGCCATTTTTGGATCGGGAGCATGCACAAAAAATTTCATCCGAAATCGGGAAACCTCTATCGGGTTCACAAAAATCGACATACTGCCGTCCTGGTGCGTGAAACGGCCATCTCCAATGGTATGGCATGGACCACCGATCGTAAGACATTTTATTACATCGATTCGCCCACATTTCAAATAATGGCCTTTGATTTCGATGCCTCTGCCGATTCCCTGTCGAACCAACGGGTAGCTTTCACCGTACCGCAGGATTATGGAAGTCCGGACGGGATGTGCATTGATGTCGAGAACAAATTATGGATCGGCCATTGGGGCGGCAATCAAGTGCGGAGATGGGATCCCGACACTGGGAAGGTCCTGGAAAGCGTATGGGTTGACGCCCCTCATGTAACTTCCTGTTGTTTTGGCGGCAAACTGCTCGATTCGTTGTATATTACAACTGCAAGAAGTGGGTTGAACAAAGCACAATTAAAACAATTTCCCTTAAGTGGTGGCTTGTTTGTATATCGGCCCAAGGTTGCAGGAACACCAATAGACTATTTTTGATGCTGTACTCAGGATTAAAGAATAAAGTGGCCATCATCACCGGTGCCGGTGAGGGCATCGGTTTTACAATCGCGCAACTGTTGCTTAAATCGGGCGCCAATGTGATCCTGAATGACCTCGACGAGGAACGGGCGAACCTGGCGGCGTCGCAATTGGACAGAAAATATCCGGGCAGCTGCCTTTCTTTTTGGGGCGATGCCGGAGATGTCGATACCATCAACAAAATGGTCGATTTTACCCTAGCACATTTTGGCAAGATCGATTTTGTGGTCCCCAATGCAGGCATTACCCTGTTTGGAAATTTTTTGGAATTTACACCTCAATCCTTTGAAAAAGTGATGAAGGTGAACCTCCAAGGGGCCTTTTTCCTGGCACAGCGAGCGGCCAAGGAAATGATCGCACGGGGCGGGGGCGGACGAATGGTCATGATGTCTTCACAGGTGGGCATTCAGGCCTATCACCGACTCACCGCATATTCGATGACAAAGGCAGCCCTACAAATGCTTGCCCGTAACCTTGCCTATGAATTGGGCCAATACCAGATCACCGTAAATGCGGTGGCGCCAGGCGCTACCTTGACCGAACGCACCAAAAAAGAACAGCCCGATTACGAGGGCATTTGGGGCAAATTAATACCTAGGGGCGTGGTGGGCAAGCCGGAGGATATCGCGAAAGTTGTTCTTTTCCTGCTGTCGGAAGAAGCGGCCCATATCAATGGTCAAACCATTCCCGTTGATGGCGGATGGACGGTCGCAGGGAAATATCCCGAGGATATTCAATAAGGCAATCTTATTAATCCATAACAACATATTGCTCAAAAGCGTACACCATATTGCCATGATCTGCACCGATTATGAAGTATCCAAATACTTTTATGTGGAGGTGTTGGGGCTTCAAATCATCGCGGAAACCTTTCGAAAGGAAAGGGATTCCTATAAATTGGACCTTGCCCTGAACGGCCGTTACGTTATCGAGCTTTTTTCCTTCCCCAACCCTCCAAAACGGGCCTCGAGACCGGAAGCGGCAGGACTTCGCCATCTGGCTTTTGAGGTCGACGACATCGAGAAGTCTATTGCCCATCTCAACCGAAAAGGGGTTATCACCGAAGCGATCCGAATCGATGTGGAAACCCAAAAACGTTTTACTTTTTTTGAAGACCCCGATGGCCTGCCCCTGGAACTCTACGAAAAATAAGGGAAGGGGAATGTGGCATTTAGGCCTTTATTCCCGTTGGGAAAGCGAAGGGCCCATTCAATAGGTGCAATCGGCGGGGTTCGATTTTATAAAGTAGGCTTCATAATTCTTGGCTTGGGGATCCATGCAACCTTTTAGGTTTCGAAGTCTTATGTTTCGAAAATCAATCGGCTGGCCCTCGCTCTGCAAGGCAATGAAACCTTCCTTCAATAATTTCCCATCTATTTTTTGGGCAGGGTCAAAACCATTGGCTACGCCACCCCCAATTTGGGGCTGGGTGTATTCCAGAACATTTTTGCCATTGATGATGTGGGCGATCAATGAGTCCCCCATAACAATGGCCTCCGCCCTGACCCATTGATCTCCAAAATAAGTATCGGAACTCGAATTGATGCAGTGTCGTGGATTGATCTTGCCTTCATAAACCACATCGGTGCCCGGAGAACACATATTTCCCGTGGGGCGGGGCGTCCCCTCCTCTATCCCGGCCAGAAACTGCATTTCCACCGAAATGGGCCAGTCTTGTTCTTTGGGCATGGTCTTGGGGTCCTGGGAATGGAACATGACCCCGCTGTTCTTTAGGGTGTATTCCGGTGCGCCCTGATATAATTCCCCGATAAAACGATATTCGAGCACCAAATGATAGTACGAATAGGGCTTGTCATAATACAGATGCCCAAAACGGTCGTTGAAACTGCCCTCATATCGATCATAGCGCACCTGGATTGTTCCATCGGCCACACGAAAGGTATCGCCATAATTATCCCCGACCTCGTAGTGGTGTATTTTTACGGTCCAGCCACTCAGGTCCAATCCATTGAACAAGGGTTCCCATCCCTCATTGGGCATAGGGGTTTCCTGTGCAGCGGTTTGGACGCCTGCCCAAACCATGGCAAAACAAAGAAGCCGTTTAATATCGTGGATATTGAACCTGTTCATAAGTGGGAACTGATTAAACCTTAAAATACACCTTGTGTTTGTCCAGAAAATAGGTAATGTACCAAAACATGAACAGCACAAAAAGGGCATTGATCACCATGATCACCTTTTCGGAAATCCCCAACGGGCCCAACAGGCCTTCGGTCCAAATATGACCAAACCCGGTAAACCATTGGATTCCGACGGTTTCAGCAAAGAGATAGATGAAAATAGAATTGGTGCCCACTACGGAAAATATTTTCAGCCATTTTTTGTGGTTGTCCTTCACATCGATCCACCAATAGAACAACGACAAGGTAAGAATGGTGATGCCCCCGGAAGCCAAGGTAAAGGAAGAGGTTGCGATGCGCTTGATGATCGGGGTAATGTTCAGCAGGTCCATCGCAAAGCCAAGTACCAATATAACAACGCCCCAGATAATAAATGGTTTCAATTTTTCCTGTGCCGAACGGTGCGAGAGCAATATTTGTCCACAAACAACGCCCCAAATCGTATGGGCCGCAGTAGGGATGAAATTGACGAATACCCAATACCCATTGTTGATCTTGCCCATGACAAGCATGTCAACAAAAGAACCGAAACTTTCGTGGCCTTCGGCATACGGACTGCCGGGGTTATAAGCACGGTACAGGATTTCGGTCAATACCAATAGCCCGATCGATACCCCGATCTGTATTTTATGGGAGCTGTTCATGATGGCGTAGGCGATCAAGATGGTAAACGCCAATTGTACCAATACATTCCACAGTTCCCAAACCAGGGCTTCGGAATAGACACAGTGCAGCAGCACCCCGAAACTGAAGAGCAGGAAACATCGTCTAAGAATGTGCTTGGTGACCGCGGCCCGGGAGCCCGATTCCAATCGCTTGCGCATGGAAAATGGCATGGCCACCCCTACGATGAACATAAAGAAGGGCTGTATGAGATCCCAAAACCGAAGTCCGTTCCAAGGATGGTGTTCCAATTGCATGGCCAATCCCGAAAAAGCGGTGCCTTCGGTAAGTTCAACAAAATTGTGGTGGAAACCTGCCGCTTCGGCAATGAGCAGGAACATCGTCAATCCACGGAAAACATCGAGGGAAAATAGCCGTTTCGATACGGTAGAGGCAAACTGAGACATGAAGGGTTGGATTTATGTTGGTTATAACATTGTTATTCGATTGGCTTGTTGGCAAATTGCCCCTGATTTGGCTTTAAATTTCGGGTTTGCCCACACAATGTAGTTAAATATTTTGAAATGACGCCCGACAGCCCACCCATAAAAATTTGCTCCTCCTTAAGTCTTCGGGCGCAACGATTTTCCACGAAATATGGGATTTGCCCCAAGCGATTTCAATGCTTCGATAAACCCATAAATGGAATCCCAATTGAGCTGCCATTGGGTTATTTGTTTTTCCTTACATTTAAGAAACTTTCTATCCGACCAAATGTTTTTAAAAACCGTACCTCCGTTGGCCGCTATCTGCATCTTGTTTTTGGTGGGCTGTGCGCCATCCGAGCCGGAGTCTGGATCGGTTCATGATTATACCACGTGGACTTCCTATTTGGGCGGGGCCGACAGAAACCACTACTCCACCTTATCGCAGTTTACCGCGGAAAACGTAAAAAATTTAAAAGTCGCATGGACCTATGCCTCCCCCGACTACGGCCAGATGCAGATGAACCCGATTGTTGTGGATACCATTTTATATGGTGTTTCCGCTGCCATGCGTGCATTTGCGGTGCATGCCGGAACGGGTAAGGAAATTTGGCGTTTTGGGGATTCTTTGCAAATTTGGCACTCTACCAGCAGGGGCGTGGCCTATTGGGAAAAAGGGAACGACAAGCGGATATTGTATACCGTGGGGCCAGACCTTTATGCGTTAAATGCTTTGACCGGCAAGCCCATTGCGGGTTTTGGCAACAATGGCAAAATTGATTTGCGCTCCGGCCTGCCGGAATTCGCCAAAGATAATTTCGTCATTTCAAATACCCCCGGCACCATTTTTGAAGACCTCATCGTAATGCCGATTCGCGTGTCTGAAGGGCCAGGCGCGGCCCCTGGCGACATCATGGCCTTCAATGTGATCACCGGAGCGGTGGCTTGGGTCTTCCATACAATACCCCGTCCGGGGGAAGAAGGAAACGAGACCTGGGAAAACAGGGAAGCCTATGCCGACGGAATAACGGGGGCAGCCAACAATTGGGCCGGGATGGCCCTAGATGAGGAATCAGGTGTCCTTTATGTGCCCACCGGATCGGCCGCCCCCGATTTCTATGGCGGATTTCGAAAAGGGAACGATCTGTACAGCAACTGTTTGTTGGCCTTGGATGCCAAAACCGGAAAACGGCTTTGGCACTTTCAATTCACCCATCACGATATTTGGGATCGTGACCCCCCTGCACCGCCCAATCTGATTACCGTCGTGCACCAGGGGAAAAAAGTGGCCGCCGTTGCACAGGTCACCAAACAAGGATTTGTATTTCTATTTGACCGAAAAACAGGGGTACCATTGTTTGAAATTGAAGAAGTGCCCGTCCCAAAATCGGACCTGGAAGGTGAGCAAGCCTCGGTCACCCAGCCCAAACCCACAAAACCCAAACCTTTTGCAAGGCAATCCGACCAACTCACTGAGGCCGATATCAGCCCCTATGCGGAAAACCGGAATGAACTGCTGGCCCAGTTGCTCCAAGCCGATAAGCGCATCTATGCTCCTCCAGGACTACATCCGGTGCTTTTATTGCCCGGTTATGACGGTGCCGCGGAATGGGGCGGTACGGCAGCCGATCCAGAGGAGGGAATCCTCTATGTGAATTCGAACGAAATGGCCTGGTTCCTGCAAATGGAAAAGAATGACAGCATCGATGCCAATACCCCCCCTGGGGCATTGGCCTATTCAAAATATTGTGCCTCCTGCCATCAAGCCGACAGGCAAGGACTGGCCGCAAGCGGTTTTCCCGCTTTGGTCAACATCGGGGCAACCAAAACAAAAAACGAGGTGGCTCTGATCGTCGCGCAGGGCAAAGGAATGATGACGGGATTTCCTCAAATTGGAAAAGATGAAAAGGAAGCGCTTTTAAGATTTTTATTCGATGAAGAAATCAAGCACGATATGGCTATGGACGATACCATTTCCAAAGTGCCACAAATGCCCTATAAACACAAAGGATATAACAAATTTTTGGACAACAGGGGGCTTCCGGCCATTTCCCCTCCCTGGGGGACGCTGCATGCCATAGACATGAATACGGGCGATTATAAATGGTCTGTCACATTTGGCGAAACCCCCGAATTGGTGGCCCAAGGAATTAAAGGAACGGGAACAGAAAATTATGGGGGGCCTATAGTGACAAAAAACGGACTGCTTTTCATAGGGGCTACCAGGGATGGTTATTTTCGGGTATTTGACAAGATAACCGGAAAATTGCTCTGGGAACATAAGCTGCCTGCGGCCGCCTTTGCTACGCCTGCCATGTACCAAGTGAACGGGAAACAGTATATTGCCATTGCCTGCGGGGGCGAAAAACTGGGGACCGAAAAAGGCAATCAAATCATCGCGTTTGCGCTGGATTAAAAATTTCAGGAAAAGATGCAAAAAATAAAAGTTCTTGTCGTGGGCTGTGGCAATATGGGTGCTTCCCATGCACGGGCCTACCATCGGTTGCAAGGGTTTGAAATCGTTGGCCTGGTGAGCAGAAAAGCCGAAAGCCGGGAAAAATTGTCAAAGGCTCTGGGGGGCTTGCCCACTTTTGGCGATTTTTATACCGCCCTAAAAACGGCCCGTCCCGAGGCAGTGTCTATCAATACCTATCCCGATACGCATGCCGATTTTGTAAGGGCCGCTTTGGAAGCAAATGCCCATGTGTTCGTAGAAAAACCACTGGCCCTGACGGTGCGGGAGGCCCAAAACCTGGTAGATCTGGCCAAGGAGAAGCGAAGAAAAATGGTGGTAGGGTACATCCTTCGTGTTCATCCTGCCTGGACGAAATTTGTTGAAATCGCACAGACCCTTGGCAAACCTTTGGTGATGCGCATGAACCTCAACCAACAAAGTTCAGGGGAACAATGGTATACCCACAAACAGTTGATGCATTCGATGTCGCCGATCGTAGACTGCGGGGTGCATTATGTAGACATCATGTGCCTGATGACCAGATCTAGCCCGATTAGCGTTAGTGCCATTGGGGCGCGTCTTACAGACGAAATCGATTCGAAGATGTATAATTATGGCCAGCTGCAGGTACGTTTCAAAGATGGGTCGGTAGGCTGGTACGAAGCCGGCTGGGGTCCGATGATGAGCGAGACCGCATTTTTTATCAAGGATGTTATCGGTCCAAAAGGTTGCGTTTCCATCGTTGACGAGGCCAGGGCCGATTCGGATGATGTAGAAGGCCATACCAAGACCGGCGGACTAAAACTGCACTATAGCAACATGGATAAAACCGGGAAATTCACCAAACCCGATCAAATCGTAGACACCTCGGACGAGCCCGATCACGACGGGCTCTGCTTAATGGAGCAGCAGTATTTTCTGAAAGCCATCTCCAACAACACCGATTTGGATGAACATTTACGCGACGCCGTAAACAGTTTAAGGATTGTTTTGGCCGCGGACGAATCGTATCGGACGGGGAAGACCGTCATGCTTTAACGGCCCAATTGTAAACCATGATAAACGTACTGGAAAGAGCGAAAAAGTTTGAGCATCGGATGGCATTGGTTTCCAAGGGCAGGGCCTATTCCTATAAAGCCCTGAGAGAGGCTTCAAATTGCGTTGCGGCCAACCTGCTGAAAGGAAAGAAAGATCTTAAGGAGGCGAGGGTGGCATTCTTGGTACCCCCTTCCTTTGAATATACCGCCGTGCAATGGGGCATTTGGGCTGCTGGAGGCGTTGCGGTACCCCTCTGTGAGCTCCATCCTTTACCTTCGATCGAATATGTGATCGATAATGCCCAGGCGACCATTGTCATCGCTCATCCGGATTTTGCCGAATTCCTTGCGCCCCTTGAAACCACTATCGGCACCCCCATCGTGCCATTGGGTATGATTTTAAGGGAGAATGCCGCGCTATTGCCAAAAATCGATACAGGGAGAAGGGCCATGATCTTGTATACCAGCGGTACCACCAACAAACCCAAAGGTGTGGTCACCACTCATGCCAATATTGAGGCGCAGATCACTGCCCTGGTGACTGCATGGGAATGGCAAAAAGACGACTATATTTTAAACATATTGCCCTTGCACCATGTTCACGGCATCATTAACGTCATGTCATGTGCGCTATGGTGCGGCGCCTGTTGCGAATTTTTACCAAAATTTGATGCGCAGGCAGTTTGGAAAATTATCGAATCGGGGCGCTTGTCCCTTTTTATGGCAGTACCCACCATTTATTATAAACTGATCTCGTTTTGGGAACACGCGCCGGAAGAGCGGCAGAAAAAAATGGCCGAATCGGCCTCCAAATTAAGATTGATGGTCTCGGGTTCAGCCGCATTGCCCGTGCCTGTTTTGGAAAAATGGCGTGAAATCACGGGACAAACCTTGTTGGAGCGATATGGGATGACGGAAATAGGAATGGGCCTTTCCAACTCCTATCTTGGAGAGCGCAGACCAGGACATGTGGGCCTCCCTTTGCCAAGTGTACAAGTGCGGTTGGTGAATGGCGAACAGCATCCCGTGGGGCAAAATGAAGCGGGGGAAATTCAGATTAAAGGGCCAAGCGTATTTAAGGAATATTGGGGCAAGGCAGAAGCTACAAAAAATGCCTTTACCCATGACGGTTGGTTCAAGACCGGAGATATCGCCATGCACAACAACGGATTGTACAAAATTTTGGGGAGGGATAGCGTAGATATCATCAAATCGGGCGGGTACAAGATTTCCGCCCTCGAAATCGAGGATGTGCTGCGCAGACATATCGCGGTCGATGATTGTGCCGTGGTGGGGCTTCCCGATGAGGAATGGGGAGAAATCGTTGCGGCCTGCATTGTAACCCAGGAATCAGAAATTGAGGGAGTCGTTCTATCGGAATGGTTAAAAGCGCATTTGCCCGCTTATAAAATCCCAAGAAAATATATCTTTAAAACAAGCTTGCCCCGAAACGTGTTGGGCAAAGTGACCAAAAACGAAGTCAAAAACCAATTTTAACGCCCGATGGCGAAAAAGATCGGTGCCAACGGAAAACCAAAATATCAAGTGAAAACAGGCCAATGGATTTTTTAACCCTATTCCCCTATTTGGGCATCATCGTTTTGATCATTTTAAATGCCGTCCTTGTGTTGAAACGCGACATCACCGTCGATGAACAAGATCATCGGCCCGAGCATTGATGGCGTATTTTGAAGCCCACTATGTGACCTTGATTCTGACCACGATCTATGTGGGCGGATGCCTTTATGTAGGCTGGTATTTCAAAAAAAAGGCCTCAGAAGGCGTGGAAGGTTATTATGTGGCCAAGCGTGAGATTCCCGGATGGGTCATTTCCTTGGCCTTTTTCTCGACCTCGGCCAGTACCAACACCTATATCGGACAGGCGGGCCTTTCCTTTCAATATGGCCTTTCCTGGGCTTGGATGGGCTTTATATGGACCTTATTCTGTATCATCTCCTGGCAGCTGTTGGGGCCAAAAATGAGGTTTCAAACGGCCCGACTGAGATCCTTTACCATTCCCGATTACTTTCATCTCAGATACAAGAGCAATTTGGCAAAAAGCATCAGGGTGCTCTCTGCCGTCATAATTTTGTTCGCCACCCTTTGGTACATGATCGGCATAGCCAAAGGCTGTGCCCATGTGCTGACCTCCGTTCTCGATATTCCCTATGAATATGGGGCTTTCGCCATCATAGCGATCACATGCGCCTATACCATTTCAGGAGGCATGTACAGCGTGCTCTGGACCGATGCGATACAGGGCATCATCATGTTCGGGGTGGCCATGTTGATGCTCGCCATTCCGTTCATGTACACCGGAGGAATCGATAATTTGTGGGAGACGATACGTACCACAGACCATTTGACCAGGGCGGGTCGGCCGATTCAATCGGGATTGGTCACCTTCGGGGAACTGGTTTCCTTCCTTTATATTTTAGGGATAGGGCTCTCCGTTGGAATGAAACAGATCTCGGAACCGAAAAACCTCATCCGTTTTTATTCGATCAACAATGCAAAAAGCATGCGATTTGCGATGATTTGGACCCCGATATTTTTAGGGATATCCCTGGTTTGTGTCATGGGATTGGGTGCCTTGGTGCACGGTATGGCCACGCCAGATGAGGCGGCATACCTGATCCACAACACCGACGAAGTAATCGGGTTTATGCTCGACAAATTCGATAACAAATGGGTGAACGGTATCTGTGTGGCGGGATTGTTCGCGGCGGGGATGTCTTCCCTAGCGTCGGTAATCATCATCATAGGAACCGCTTTTGTAAAAGATATTTGGCACGTGGTGCGGCCCATGCCCGATTCAAAAATTATTCAACGTACCAAGTGGTTCATGGGTGTTTATTGTTTGATCGTATTTGTGATGACGCTCTACCCCATGGCGGGAATCGTAGAACTTACCGCCTTCGCGGGCGCCGTGTTCGCGGCCAGTTTTTTTCCTGCGATTTTTGGCGGACTCTATCTGAAATGGGGGACCGACCTTGGTGCCATGGCTTCCATGGTCGTGGGCATGGTGGTCAATGTGGTCTGGCGTTTTGGCTTCAGGTTTGAATTTGAAGGATTAAGGGACGTCCATGAAGTGATTCCGGCCTTTGTTTTTTCCATGCTGACCTACCTGCTGGTGAGTCGGCTCAGTAATCAAAGAAGGCCGGATGAGGCGCACTTGGACCTTGTGTTTGGAAAAAAATAGCCCCGCCTGCACCTTCAGAAAATGTGGCTATGTCAAACATCATTGCAATAGCCAGCGGTTTCTTGATCGTTTTAGAAATCGATGAATGGTACTTGTTGCTTAAGGGAATTATGTAATTTTGGTCCTCAATGGACAAACTCAAAGTTATAGAACTTTTCGCAGGCGTGGGCGGTTTTCGTTTAGGGCTCGAACGAACCGGGCATTACGAAGTGGTATGGAGCAACCAATGGGAACCGTCAACCAAAAACCAGCATGCCTCCGAGGTCTATGAAGCGCGATTCGGTCCCAAAAACCACTGTAATCGTGATATTTCGGAAGTACCCACCTCCGAAATACCCGATGCCGATCTTTTGGTAGGGGGCTTTCCATGTCAAGATTACTCCGTGGCCAGTACCCTGCAGAATGCCAAAGGACTTATCGGTAAAAAGGGGGTGTTGTGGTGGTCTGTCCACAGAATACTCTCCGAAAAGAAATCGAGGCCTAAATATTTGTTGCTTGAAAATGTTGACCGCCTGTTGAAATCCCCCGCTACACAAAGGGGTAGGGATTTTGCCATCATTTTAAAAAGTCTTTCCGACTTGGGGTATGCAGTGGAATGGCGCGTGATCAACGCCGCAGATTATGGGATGCCACAGCGAAGAAAGCGTGTCTTTTTCCTTGCTTATCACCTTGGTTCGAAAATCCATGGTTCCCTGCTTAACACCGACAAAACCGACTGGATGCTTGCATCAGGTGTTCTTGCCCAAGCATTCCCTGTAGTGGATGCGGCCAATGGGATCGAAAGTTTTCCCATACAAGATGACTTGGTAGCCCTTTCGGAACGCTTCAATGCAAAAGCAGGCCTGTCACCGTTTTTGAATACGGGCGTTTTTGTGAACGGAAAGGCATATACCTGTAAAACACTGCCAAAGTACAATGGCAAAAGGATGGTTTTGGGCGATGTGCTGCAAAATGGTGAAGCAACGGGCGACTTTTATCTAAGTCCGCAAGATCTTTCAAAATGGGACTATCTCAAAGGGGCTAAAAAAGAAGTGCGAAACTCCAAAAAAAACGGATTTGAATACCGTTATGCAGAAGGTAAAATGGTTTTTCCGGATGCCTTGGACAAGGCCTCAAGGACCATCATTACCGGTGAGGGCGGCAGATCTGCATCCCGATTCAAACATGTGGTGCAAACAAAAAACGGACTCAGACGTTTAACGCCCGTCGAGCTTGAACGGCTCAACATGTTCCCTGATGACCACACCAAACTCAACGGTGTAAGTGATAGAAAAAGGGCATTTTTCATGGGCAATGCCTTGGTGGTGGGCGTTGTTGAAAAAATAGGGGCCGCACTGTATCGGAACAAAGCCTGAAATACCGCTCTAGAAATTGCGTTTTTTAAGCCATTTTTTTAGCTCGCAATACTCACAAACCTTTGTTAATCAGGCGAAATAATTTGGATATCTCCCATTTTGGTGTATCTTGTTGGTTATGGTAAAAATTGAAAAACAAGAAAACGGTGCGTTTTTAGCAAAGTCCATTCAGCATTTGGAATCTTCGGGGTTTGAAGATATCAAAGCCGACATGGAAGGTTACGAATCTCCAAAATCGTATTTAAGAAAACAAAGCAAAACTCACGTTACGCCCGATATTGTGGCCTATAAAAATGGTAAGAAATATTACTTTGAAATCAGTTTGAAATCTGAAAAGCCAAAGCTTTTAAAATCGAAATGGCTTTTTTTGGACACCATCAGCAGAATGAATTCGCATGGGTTTCGTATCATCACCACCAAAGGGCATTATAAATTTACCGATACCATGCTGGAAGACCTGAATCTGGGCAACAAAAAACCCATCAAGATATAGGCAATTTCCTTTTATTTGGTTTTGAACATGGCAATATGGGGGATATCATCTTCCAGGTAAGTTTCCCCTTGGGCGACAAATCCAAGTGATTGGTAAAATTTGGTCAGATAGGTCTGGGCCGACAGGTGGATCCTTGATTCTTGAAAGTAATTTTGTACGGCCTTTATCGAGGCTAGCATGATTTCCCTACCATAGCCGAACTGTCGCTCCTGCTTTTTGACCGCTACCCTTCCGATGCTCGCTTCTTTAAAATATGCCCCTGGGGCAAATATTCTGGTGTAGGCCACCAGCTCGCCTTCCTTTTTTCCCAATACATGCATCGCCAAGGCGTCCTTGCCGTCCAAATCCTGGTACACACAATCTTGTTCCACCACAAAAATCGCGCTTCTCAGCTGTAAAATCGAATACAGCTCATCGGTATTCAATTCCTGAAAAGTTTTAGTTTCTATTTTGATCATTTAAGGTTCAGGTCTGGGCGGTAATTACGATTAGGATTCCCTACTTTTCTATATACAGGGTATTTTTTCGATGCGTCGTTCATGCCTACCGCCCGCAAATTCGGTTTCGAGAAAAGTTCTGACCATGTCGAGCGCTTGAGGCAGTGATATGAACCGTGCTGGCAGGCTCAATATATTGGCATCGTTATGTTCCCTGGCCAAAGCCACTATCTCCTTGTTCCAACAAAGGGCACATCGCACTTTTTGGTGTTTGTTGGCCGTCATGGAGGCCCCATTGCCACTACCACAGATAATAATGCCATATTTGACTTTGCCTTCGCCCACATCCTTGGACACAGGGTGCACAAAATCAGGGTAATCAACACTATCGGTTCCGTCCGTTCCATAATTGGCCACTTCTATGCCCATTGATTTTAAAAGTCCCATGACGGCCAATTTATACTCCGTTCCCGCATGGTCGTTTCCTATCGCAATTTTCATGATCAGATGATTTTATGGATTAGAAACACAAAAATACGAATTGTTGTGGTTCATAGGTCATGCCAGTTGCCGTTAACCGAGGTTTTGAACTTATCCCAGGCCTGCATGTTCATTTCTGTTTTTTAGTAGGTTGAACAATTGTTGATAAGCCAATTAAAAATATATATTACTTCTCCTTGTGGTTGGGGTGATAAAATTGTATTACAAAACCAAGACCGAATCCAAAAATTTAGTTCTATTATTTTAATGGCGGGTTATCAAAACAAAAACAACTTGGATTAACAAGGATTTAACTTTTACTTATCAAAAATTTAGTGTTGAAAGAGGTTATCAACTTATCTTGATAAAGGGTTTAACCACTTCAAAATCAAGTGTAATTCTATTGTAAATTTTGTCAATAAAAATAAGTGCTGGTTCAAAACAAGGATTCCGTACATTATTTATCCCTACTATCAACACCCCATCATCATCACCATTTTAATACTTCATTTCAATAAAAAGATAATAATATAATTAGTATTGTTGATAACAATTTTAATTGCACTTTTTGGTTGGAAAATCGTTCTTTCAATGGCTATGGATTATAATTCGTAATTTTGCGCCCAAATAAATATTTAATGTCGAAGAAAAAGAAGAAGGCAAAAAACCATAGAAGCAATGAAATTACCAAAGGTATTTTTACTGTTCTTGAAAAAGAGCCTAAAAAAGCCTTTAATTATAAACAAATTGCCGCTCAAATCGGAGTTACCGATGCCCAGGATAGGAACCAGTTGATCAAGAGACTGGTAGAATTGAAGGAGAAAAAAAGGATTTTGGAGGAAAGTCGCGGAAATTACAAAGCGGCTGGAGCGGTTAAAACCCACCACATAGGTACAGTTGACATCACAGGTCGCGGCAATGCGTATATTGTCGTGGAAGGTATGGATGATGATATTTTCGTCCCCTTCAATAAAATAAATAAGGCCTTTCATAAAGACACGGTGGAAGTGTACGTCTATCCCAGGCGAAATGGTAAAAAGTTGGAAGGGGAAATCACCAAGATCATCGAACGCAAGAAAAATAGTTTCGTGGGTATTTTGGATATGCAAAAGAATTTTGCGTTTGTGAGGGCTTCTGATTTCAGAATGTATACCGATGTTTTTGTTTCGAAGAATAATATGGGCAGTGCCAATGATGGCGACAAGGTCATTGTTGAAATAACCGAATGGCCCGAAAAGGCCGATTCTCCCTTTGGTATCATTACCGAAGTACTCGGGAAACCAGGGGAACATGATACCGAAATCCATTCTATTTTGGCTGAATATGGGCTTCCTTACCAATTTCCCCCGGAGGTGGAGCGTTTTGCGGATAAGCTTGACATTCGTATCACTGCGGAAGAAATTTCAAAACGCAGGGACATGCGTTCGGTTTTGACATTTACCATAGACCCAAAGGATGCCAAAGATTTCGACGATGCCCTCTCTTTTGAGGTATTGGAAAATGGCAATTATGCGATAGGTATTCATATTGCCGATGTGTCGCATTACCTAAAAACCGACACCCTGCTCGATGATGAGGCCTACAACCGTGCCACATCGGTTTATTTGGTAGACAGGGTGGTTCCCATGTTGCCGGAAGTCTTGTCTAATAATGTATGTTCGTTGAGGCCCAATGAGGAAAAATATACTTTTTCTGCCATTTTCGAGTTGGATCAAAATGCCGGCGTGAAGCAGCAATGGTTCGGTAGAACGGTCATCAATTCCAATGAGCGATTTGCCTACGAGGAAGCCCAGCATATCATCGAGAACAAAAATGGGAACATTCCGTCCGAAATATCCATCCGGGGAGCAGCTTTTACCGTGGGAAAGGAAATTGTGGAGGCGACGCTCACCATGGATCGTCTGGCAAAAATAATGAGGGAAAGACGCATGAAACAGGGCGCCATCTCCTTTGACAAGGTAGAGGTGCGTTTTAATTTGAACGACAAAAGCGAACCTGAAAGTGTATATTTCAAGGAAGCCAAGGATGCCAACAAATTGATCGAGGAGTTTATGTTGCTGGCCAACCAGAAGGTGGCCGAGTTCATAGGTAAACAAAAACCAAAGAAGACCTTTGTTTACAGGATACACGACAATCCCAATGAGGAAAAACTCCAGGCGTTGAATGCCATTATTACCAGATTCGGACACAAACTCGATTTTAAGGATAAGAAGTCGATCAGTGCTTCGCTGAACCAATTATTGGAGGATGTAAAAGGACAAAAAGAACAAAATCTGGTAGATACCTTGGCGATTCGCAGCATGAGCAAAGCGATATATACTACCGAGAATATAGGGCATTACGGACTCGCATTCGATTATTATACCCATTTTACGTCTCCGATTCGAAGGTATCCCGATGTAATGGTTCACCGTTTGTTGCAAAATTACCTCGACGAAGGAAAAACCCCCCAAGCGGATATTTACGAACAGAAATGCAAGCATTCATCCGATATGGAAAATCTAGCCGCCAATGCGGAACGCGATTCTGTAAAATATATGCAGATCAAGTTCATGCAAGACCACCAAGACAGGGAGTTCGTGGGGGTTATATCAGGGGTGACCGAATGGGGAATCTATGTAGAGATCATTGAGAACAAATGTGAGGGCATGGTGCGTATCCGTGATGTAAAAGGAGATTATTATATCTTTGATGAGAAGCAATACGCCATAGTGGGCGAACGCACCAAAAAAACTTACACCTTGGGCGACGAGGTTGTGGTAATGGTAAAGAGCACCGATTTGGTGAAACGCCATCTCGATTTTTCTTTGATCGGAAAACACGAATAAATGCTTTGATCGGCGTGCCTTAAGTGAACCACCATACATAAACCTTTTGAATGCAGTGCTTTTTGGAATAATGTTTGTATTTTGAGTATTGTAAATCAAAGTTTATTGCAAATGCGCGATGGATTTTGCATGTTTCGCGGAAAAGTAACCATATCTTGTGCGGCCTTATGAAACAGAAGATACTCTTACTGGCTTGTCTATTGGTCTGCGTCCATCTGATGGTTGCCCAGAATGGGACAATTACGTTATCCTTGGAGAAGTTCACCGAAATCAAGGCCTTTGATGGCCTATCGGTGAACCTGATCAGGTCGAATGAGAACAAAGCGGTCATTACGGGGGCCAATACGAACAAGGTTTCCATTGTGAACAACGACGGTATTCTAAAACTTCGGATGCAGCTCGATAAGATTTTCAGTGGTTACCGTACTTTTGTGGAAGTCTATTACACGGAAAATTTGATTGTTATCGATGTCAATGAAGATGCAAGGATTACTTCCAATGATGTCATTAGCCAGGAAATATTGGAACTTAAGGCCCAAGAAGGGGGTGAACTGGTAATCAAGGCGAAAGTGGAACAACTCCTTATTAAAACGGTTACCGGGGGCATCATAGAAGCGACGGGGTCTTCGAACCTGCAAGACGTCCTCATCAATACCGGAGGGGTTTATAATGGGAAAGAATTCAAGACCAAATTTACGACCGTAAATGTGAATGCCGGATCGAAGGCTGAAATAAACGCTTCCGATTATGTAAAGGCCTCGGTTAAGGCGGGCGGAGAAGTACTGGTCTACGGCGACCCGGCTAAAATGGAAGAAAAAACGGTATTTGGGGGAAAAATCAAGCGGATGTGATCACGTCTGTTCGATGGATGGCTTCAGCCTCGAAGAGGCACCTATTTTTTTATCCCAACAAGAGCCATAACTCCATTTCATTAAATTCAAAAAAAGGCACGATAACGAATGTGGGAAGATATACAGGCGGCCATACCCTTGGGGTTTTTTCTTAGCTTCATGATTGGTCCGGTTTTTTTCGTACTTATTCAAACCAGTGTTTTAAAAGGTTTTCGGGCAGCCCTTGTATTTGATTTGGGCGTTATAGTAGCAGATGTTTTGTTTATAACGGTCGCCTATTTCAGCAGCTTTCAGTTATTGAGAAATTTGAGCAACCAACCCGGGCTTTATGTTTTTGGGGGGGTGATTTTATTCGTTTATGGCATCACCATCCTGGTGAAAAAGGAAAATAAAAGCCAAGTGACGGAAGGACAATTGAAGATAAAGACCAAAAAAGGCTATTTGGGGCTTTTTATCAAGGGATTTTTGTTGAATTTCATCAATATAGGGGTTTTGGTCTTCTGGCTGGGGGTCATATTGGTGGTAGGCCCAAATCTCGGAAACGATGCAAATAGGATGATTACTTTCTTTGCCGCACTGATCACCGCCTATTTTATTACCGATCTTTTTAAAATATTGTTGGCAAAACAGCTCAAGCAAAAGTTGACCACGAAAAGAATACGAATGGTCAAAAAGGCCTTGGGCGTTATTCTGATCATTTGTGGTCTGGTATTGATCACCAAGGGATTTTTACCGATGGATAAATTCAATTTGGAAAAGGGCTTGGAACAAATCGAAAATATCAAGTAATACCCTACATAAAGCAAAAACCCCCAAAAAATGGAGGTTTTGTTGAGGCATCGAGCGGATTCGAACCGCTGTACAAGCTTTTGCAGAGCCTTGCCTAGCCACTCGGCCACGATGCCTTTTCGCCGCGCAAAGATACTATAATTTTAAGAAACATCTTTTTTTTGAGAAAGGATAATCGTTACCATTTCCACATCCCCACCGATGGGGGGATTGATTTTTGACACTGATACCTTGGCCTTCTTCACCTGTTCCATTTCGGAAAAGATACGGCCGATGATGCGATGGGCAACATGTTCCAAGAGCTTTGAGGAAATCTTCATTTCTTCCTTTACGATCTGATTGATGTGCACGTAATCGACCGTTTCCGTAAGCCGATCGGAATACATGGGCTTGGTGAGATCGGCCGAGAGGGAAACATCAACCCTGTAATGACTCCCGATGATCGTTTCTTCCTCCAAACAACCGTGATGGGCGTATACCCTTATATTTTCAAGTTTTACCTGTCCCAAGTACAAAAGGATTTTTGCAAACTTAACTGAAACCTTTGAGAATATTACGGGAACACATTGGAAAAGTATTGAAATATAAAAGTAGGCCTCAACTGTCGCGGACAGCGCAAATGAATAATTTCGAGCGTATATTTCAATAGGTACACCTACAGTTGCTGATGCCCTGGAATAGGTCGACGCCGATGGTGACGACATGCGTTCCGGTGCTGTAGGTAATGATTTCGTTGAGGATGATCTGATAGGAGTATCCGAAGTAGAAATTCCCTTTCTTAAGTCCCGCAAAAGGAGCGATATACAAAGGGTCCCCGATTTGATCGTTCAAAAAGCGGTAGTTGATGCCCGCGTAATAATAATCATCAAAATCGTACCATCGAAATTTGAGGTTCAAGTCGGTTTCGGAACGCCCATCACTTTCAAATATTTTGAAAAGCAACGAAGGTTCGATTTCAAGATTACTGTTCTTGTTCTTCTTATAACGATACCCGGTGTAGGCGTAATAATTCCTGAGCTCATTGGGTTCATCAGCATCGAAGGTGAGGCTTTGTGGATCTTTGTTCAACAGGTTCGAAGCATTGGCGCTAAAATAGAAAGTACCGTAACGGTATAGGGCGCCGATATCGAAGTTGTGGTTCGAGGTTTGCCTGTTGTTGATCACCCCGTTATCCGGGAAACCCGCCAGATTGAATTCATCGATATCGATGCGAAATTGGTTGAAATTGTAGGAGATGCCCAAAGACAAGAATTCATCCTCGTATTTGTCCAAAGTCAAATGATGGGCGAACGATACCCGTGCGCCCTGCTGTTTGGTGTACCCGTTGCTATCGTTGTATAAAAACAGCCCTATCCCGGATTGTTCCCCGATTCGCATATCTGCGGCCAAAGATTGCGTTTGTGGCGCATCTTTGATGCCCACCCATTGTGTTAGACCATTCAGCCTTATTTTGACATGATCTCCGATGCCGGCATAGACCGGGGAAAGCACGAACGGGTTATCGGCCAAATATTGTGACAATTGGGGGGAATTCAACTCTTGCCCTTTGGCCAAAAAGGCGCAAAAAAGAAAGACAAGAATGAATATTTTATTACGCATGTTCATTTGGGTTAATGATTATCGATAGAGGGTAAAATGCCCTACAAATTCGCGGTCGTCGTTCTCTCCCCTGAGCTTTAGAATGTACCAGTAATCACCACTCGGAAGTTCTTTTCCTTGGTAGATTCCGTTCCATCCGGCATCATTTAAACGCATTCTGTATACCTCCCTACCATAACGATCGAAAATGATTGTTAGTATCTGCGGAAAGCCCTCATCGTTCTTCGGTCTCCAGGTATCGTTTTGGCCATCCCCATCCGGACTGAAAAAGTTCGGAATGTCGATATCGATGAACTCCATAAAGATACTGGCGGTCATCTCGCAACCATTTTCGTCAACGACCGTGATCACATAGGTGTCGGTCCTGTTGATGTAATAGGTATTGTCGGACCCATTGTTGACATCGCCGAAATAGAAGGTGTAATCTTCTTGACCACCGGTGGCGATCGCCGTGATCTCATTGATATTGTTCTGCTCCAAAACCAAGGTCAATGGTTCGAAGAACGCAATCTCAAAATCATAGGTCTTCAAGCATCCGCTGGTCGTTGAGGCGATGGCGATGTAATGTGGCCCTGGAGAGCTGTCTCTAAAATCGGGGGTCAACTGGAAATCGGCCGGATCGGTTGAATCCAGAGCGTACATGATGTCACCAAGAACCGTATCATCTTCCATGGTGATGTTTACGTAGTTGCTTGGCGTATCCCCCGTACACTCATAAACGGGCTCAATCGTGGCGTTGAGGTTGACCCCTGGCGCCACATCGATGGGCACGATAAACTCACAATCATTGGCATCTTTGACGAATACGAAGTAAGTCCCGGAGGCCAAATCATTAAAGTCCACCCGATCTTGCACATAGTTGCTATCGTCGTTAAGACTTGTCGAATATGGCGCAGTACCGCCACTTATGGCCACACTGATGGTGCCATCTTCCTCACCGATGCACACCTCAGGCGTTGAGGTCGCTGTGGCGCTCAAGGCTTCAGGCTCAAAGATGGTATATTGGAGCTCGATAAAACACCCTTTCTGATCTTGTGCGATAACGGTATAGGTAATGCCCGTTACGCTTCCTGGAAGGTCTGTGAAGGTGTTGATATCATCGAACTGGTTCAGGTTCGGGGAAATGGCATATTGATAGCCGCCGGATCCACCGGACAGGGTCACGGTAATGCTTCCGTTGTCTTCCCCGCTGCAACTTACGTTGGTCACCGAATCGGTATAGGTCAAAGGCGTTGGTTCGGTAATGACGACCATTGCAGGTGCCGCGGTACAATCGAGGCTGGTAACCGTTACATAATAGGTGCCGGCCAGTAGATCATTGAATTGTCCCAGACTCTGTGGGCCGGCAATCCGTGATCCTGCACTTAAGGAAACATCGGTGAACAGTTCATATCGGTAATTGCCCAGGCCACCATTTGCCGAAGCATAGATGATTGCCGTATTCTCACCCGCACAATTGATGACCGCTGCTTTCGGGTCAATGCTAAGGGTCAATGGCATGATCGGATTCTCGGTGATTTGGTTTGAGCGAACCGAGGCACAATTGAACGCATCCCTTACATAGTATCTGTATGAACCAGCACCTACATTAAAGGTATGGGTGTTGCCACCGGACATTGGGAAATAGTTGATGCCATCAACGCTATAGGTATACGGTCCGGTTCCACCTGAGGCAGTCAACAGTAGCTGGGCCTGTGAAGTACAGGTCAAGGCACTGGTCCTGATCAGGGAAGCGCTCACTTCGGTAGGTTCGGTGATGGTTACCTGATTGGTTTCCACATCGCAATTCCATCCATCCGAAACGGTGATGCTATATATTCCCGCGCCCAGATTATTAAAGGTCGCATTGGTTTGCCCTCCGGAAGTAAAGTCGATGACGGCGCCGGTTGAATCGTAGTAGTTCAAGCGATATTGGTAAGAACCACTTCCTCCAATGGTATTGATGGCCGATACCGTTCCATCGGTATCCCCAAAACAGGTTAATGCAGTTACCAGGGGCGTTGCATTCGCGGTAATCGGAATCGGTGCCACCAACACTTCGGTATCATTGAGTACGCAACCACTGTTATCGGTGATGGCTACATCAAAATTACCGGCAGAAAGTCCTGTAAAGACAAAGCTCTGTACATTGTTTGCATTGTATGTCTGACCCGTTGTGGTATTGGTCAAAACAATATCATAGGGCGCATATCCCCCACTTGGGTCGACCAATATTTCTCCTTGATCATTGGTGCAGGTCACAGGGGCAATCGGATTTACGATGGCCGTTAAAGGCATGTCGGGAGAAATGATGGTAATCACGTTTGAATTTTCCCCGCATAATGGCAATGCGGTTTCGCTGACCCTCACAAAGTAGTTGCCACCGGTTAAGCCGGTAATTGACAATGGATTGGTGGTCGTATTTCCGGATCCTGTCAGAACACTGGTTCCAGACTGGGTAAAGACCTCATAATCATAGGGGCCTGAATAGCCACTGACATTGATCTCCAAGGCCCCATCGGTATCCCCGAAACAGGTCACGGGAGTAGTGGCCGTGGCCACCACGTCGATGAAGTCATAAGGGGCAATGTTATAGGGTGCGGTATTGACGTAACATCCCGTTGTTGTATCGGTAATACGGAACACATAACTGCCCACCGCATTCAGATCAAAGGTAGCCGTATTATAGGTCGGTGTCCCGGTTTGGGTCCCGTTCACGTTGCCAATGGGCAATAATTCAAAGCTATATACATTAGCCGCGTTCCCGTCATCGGTTACCGTAATGGTTACTTGTTCAGGTCCTGCACAGGAAATGGCCATATTTTGTGCCACTGTCGCGGTGAACTTGTTCAACGGGTTGATGGTCACGGTATCGGTGGCGGTGCATCCGTTGGCGTCGCGCACGGTGACGGTGATGTTCTGCACGGCCCCGGTGTCGCTTATGTTGAAGGTGTTCGAGGCGAAGAATGTCGTCCCGTTGATGCTGTAGGCGTACGGCGCGGTGCCGTCGCTGCCGTTGGCAGTGATCACGGCCCTGGCCACGGAGTTGTCCGCGTTGCAGGCGAAATCGGTCGCCGTGGCGCTCACCGCAACAGGCAGGGGTTCGGTAATGTTAACGACGGTGAAGTCGCTGCAGGCCCTTCCCGAGTCAACCGTGATGGTGTAGGCCCCGGCCACAAGGCCCGTGAACAGGCCGTTGTTCTGCACCGTCGGCGGGTTGGTCCCGTCGTCGAGGGTATAGGTATAGGGCGGGTTGTCGTTGGAGGGGTCCAACACCACCTGTATGGAGCCGTCGGCGCCGCCGCTGCATGACACGTCCTCCTTGGTGAAGGTGAACACGACGGGGGTCGGGGCCTCAAGGGCTACCGGCGCCTGTGCGTCGCATCCCGAACCGGCGGTATCGTAGACGATCGCGGTATAGTTGTCGGGCGCCAGGCCGGCGAACACGTTGGAGGCCTGTCGGGCCCCGGCGGTCACGCTGGTCCCCGTGCCGTCCAACAGGTCGTACTCATAGCTTGCGGAACCTCCGTTGGCGGTGATGGTGATCTCCCCGTCGTTCAGGGCACAGCTGGGCTGTACCGTCGCCTGTGGCGTGAGCCCTAGCGGCGGCAGTATGTCGATGGTGTCTGTGGCGGTGCAGCCGTTGGCGTCGCGCACGGTCACGGTATAGGTGCCCGGGGCGCTGACGGTGATCGTCGGGCTCGACTGGAAGCCGGCACCGACGCTATAGGCCAATGGGGCGATGCCCGTTCCCGCGACGGTGAAGGTATAGCTTGTGCCGGTAGAGGTACATTGGTCGGCGGCATAGGCCGGGGCCGTTACCGTGGGCAACATATCTTCGGCTATGGCCACGTCGATCATGAAGGTACATCCCCTGGAATCCTGTACCCATACGTCCCAATCGAGGTCGGTGGCCGGGTCGAGGGTCGCACTGGCACTTGCCGTGTAGATCCCCGGCGCCGCGCCGTCCGGTACGAAGGCATAGGTATAGCCCGGGGTGCCCCCGCTGGCCTGTACGCTCACCTGTGCGCCGATGTTGCAGTTGGCGTTGATGTTGTCCACCAGCACCAGGGCCAGGGCCGCATTGGGCGAGCCTATGGTGACCGTGTTCGACATGTCGTCGCAGAAGGGCGTACCGGTGGCTATCACCTGCACGTGGAAGTTGCCCGCGGGGAGCCCCGAGATGGTCAAGGGGTTCACCGAGGTATCGGCGGCCACCACGCCGGTGACCGGCGCGGCGGCGCTATCGAACACCTGGTAGGTATAGTTGCCCAGGTAGTCGTTCACCTCGATGGTCATCTCCCCGTCGGAGTCCCCGTAGCACGTCACGGGGGCGGTGGCGGTCGCCACGACCTCTATCAGGTCGTATGGCGCTATGTTGTACGGTGCCGTGATGGAATAGCAACCGGTCACGTTGTCGGTGACCCTGAAGGTATAGTCCCCTGGCGCGGCCAGGTCGAAGTCGGCCGTGTTCGACACGAGGCTCTGCGACGGCCCGCCGGGCAACAGCTCGTAGGTGAAGTCACCGGAGCCTCCGGTGACGGTGATCCTCACGGTCTCGTCGTTGGCACAGGTGATCTCGACCAGCTGGGCCACGCCCACGGCGGTGATCGTCGGCAAGGGGTTGATGGTCACGGTATCGGTGGCGGTGCATCCGTTGGCGTCGCGCACGGTGACGGTGATGTTCTGCACGGCCCCGGTGTCGCTTATGTTGAAGGTGTTCGAGGCGAAGAATGTCGTCCCGTTGATGCTGTAGGCGTACGGCGCGGTGCCGTCGCTGCCGTTGGCAGTGATCACGGCCCTGGCCACGGAGTTGTCCGCGTTGCAGGCGAAATCGGTCGCCGTGGCGCTCACCGCAACAGGCAGGGGTTCGGTAATGTTAACGACGGTGAAGTCGCTGCAGGCCCTTCCCGAGTCAACCGTGATGGTGTAGGCCCCGGCCACAAGGCCCGTGAACAGGCCGTTGTTCTGCACCGTCGGCGGGTTGGTCCCGTCGTCGAGGGTATAGGTATAGGGCGGGTTGTCGTTGGAGGGGTCCAACACCACCTGTATGGAGCCGTCGGCGCCGCCGCTGCATGACACGTCCTCCTTGGTGAAGGTGAACACGACGGGGGTCGGGGCCTCAAGGGCTACCGGCGCCTGTGCGTCGCATCCCGAACCGGCGGTATCGTAGACGATCGCGGTATAGTTGTCGGGCGCCAGGCCGGCGAACACGTTGGAGGCCTGTCGGGCCCCGGCGGTCACGCTGGTCCCCGTGCCGTCCAACAGGTCGTACTCATAGCTTGCGGAACCTCCGTTGGCGGTGATGGTGATCTCCCCGTCGTTCAGGGCACAGCTGGGCTGTACCGTCGCCTGTGGCGTGAGCCCTAGCGGCGGCAGTATGTCGATGGTGTCTGTGGCGGTGCAGCCGTTGGCGTCGCGCACGGTCACGGTATAGGTGCCCGGGGCGCTGACGGTGATCGTCGGGCTCGACTGGAAGCCGGCACCGACGCTATAGGCCAATGGGGCGATGCCCGTTCCCGCGACGGTGAAGGTATAGCTTGTGCCGGTAGAGGTACATTGGTCGGTGGCATAGGCCGGGGCCGTTACCGTGGGCAACATATCTTCGGCTATGGCCACGTCGATCATGAAGGTACATCCCCTGGAATCCTGTACCCATACGTCCCAATCGAGGTCGGTGGCCGGGTCGAGGGTCGCACTGGCACTTGCCGTGTAGATCCCCGGCGCCGCGCCGTCCGGTACGAAGGCATAGGTATAGCCCGGGGTGCCCCCGCTGGCCTGTACGCTCACCTGTGCGCCGATGTTGCAGTTGGCGTTGATGTTGTCCACCAGCACCAGGGCCAGGGCCGCATTGGGCGAGCCTATGGTGACCGTGTTCGACATGTCGTCGCAGAAGGGCGTACCGGTGGCTATCACCTGCACGTGGAAGTTGCCCGCGGGGAGCCCCGAGATGGTCAAGGGGTTCACCGAGGTATCGGCGGCCACCACGCCGGTGACCGGCGCGGCGGCGCTATCGAACACCTGGTAGGTATAGTTGCCCAGGTAGTCGTTCACCTCGATGGTCATCTCCCCGTCGGAGTCCCCGTAGCACGTCACGGGGGCGGTGGCGGTCGCCACGACCTCTATCAGGTCGTATGGCGCTATGTTGTACGGTGCCGTGATGGAATAGCAACCGGTCACGTTGTCGGTGACCCTGAAGGTATAGTCCCCTGGCGCGGCCAGGTCGAAGTCGGCCGTGTTCGACACGAGGCTCTGCGACGGCCCGCCGGGCAACAGCTCGTAGGTGAAGTCACCGGAGCCTCCGGTGACGGTGATCCTCACGGTCTCGTCGTTGGCACAGGTGATCTCGACCAGCTGGGCCACGCCCACGGCGGTGATCGTCGGCAAGGGGTTGATGGTCACGGTATCGGTGGCGGTGCATCCGTTGGCGTCGCGCACGGTGACGGTGATGTTCTGCACGGCCCCGGTGTCGCTTATGTTGAAGGTGTTCGAGGCGAAGAATGTCGTCCCGTTGATGCTGTAGGCGTACGGCGCGGTGCCGTCGCTGCCGTTGGCAGTGATCACGGCCCTGGCCACGGAGTTGTCCGCGTTGCAGGCGAAATCGGTCGCCGTGGCGCTCACCGCAACAGGCAGGGGTTCAGAAATGGTTACGGGTATGTTGTCAAAGCAAAGCCTGGCAGATCTAACACGAAGGATATAATCAGCTGCCGCCAAGCCCGTAAAGATATTGCTTGGCTGGGGGCCGCGCAATAAAATCAGCCCCGTACTGTCATAAAGCGAATAAATGTAAGGAGGGTTGTTGTTCCCGGGATCTAGGGTCGCAGTAATGGTACCGTCACTTGCCCCTGCACAGGAAACATCGGTGTGGGTTTCAGTGAACGAAACAGCCGCTGGAATCTCCAATTCTATATTGACCGAGGCACTACATCCGGTTGCGACGCTGTCATAAACCCAAGCGGTGTACAATCCAGGCGCCAGCCCTGTAAACAAAGGCAATGCCTGAGGTGCCCCAGTAACGCTCGTGCCTATGAAAGGACCGTCGGCATAGAACAATTCGTAGGTATAAATAGTTGACCCACCATAAGGGACCAATCCAATTTGTCCGTCATTTGCGGCGCAGGTAGGTTGTACCAAGGCATCGGCAGTTAAGGAAGAGGGTGGGTAAATATCTACCGCGTCGGAATCTCCACAACCATTAGAGTCCAGCAAGGCAAACGTATGGTTACCTGAATTTAATCCTGTAAAATCAACAAAATCACCGGCGTTCACCAAGGCGGCCGATTGATAGGCACCCCCGTCAACACTTATAGAGTATGGACCTACACCGGCGACATCCAAGGTTACCCTTACTTCAAAATCACCTTCGTCCGCTGCACATTGGTTAAGAATGGCGGCAGATATCGCAGGCACCGGATCGGTATTAACGGTTATGGGCGCAGCTTGTATACAGTTGTTCGCATCTTTGATGTAGACCACATAATCGTCTCCTTCCACATTGAATACATTGGTGGCCGCACCAGCCCAAGTTGAAGCTGTAGGCGCCGGATCGGTGGAAAGGGTCAATTGATATTGGTAAGGCGCAGTACCATACTGTCCCACTGCGGTAATTCGTCCTGCGTTCACGTTACAATTGTCGTTACTTGCGGAAACGTTTACGGCCAGGACATTGGTTGACTGGCTAATCGTAAATTGATCTGAACCTACGGTACAACCGTTATAGGCGCCACCGATCTCTTGGAAAAGAATATAATAGACTCCAGGTCCCAGAGGGCCAAAAGAACCTACGGAAATAGGCCCGCTTGGCGGGTTTACCGGGGAACTCCCTGTAATGCCGGTAGTGACATTCGATTGGGCATTGAAAATCTCATATTCAACATCGGTTGCGCCCGCATCATAATTGTCAAACGTAAAGCTCACATTGCCATCCGCATTGCCCGTACAGGTCACATTGGCGACAACATCAAGAGCAGTGGTCAGGTTTGATGGGGAATCAATAGGCGTTGCCGCACTTTCAAAATAATAACAATCGGTGACCATGTCGTGTACCACAAAGGTGTAGGTAATTCCAGGTACCAAGCCAGTGAAGGTCGAGGTATCGCCCATGGCCACATCGGGTGCCTGATAGCTTGAAGCATAGGGCACGGAATAAGAATCCAGAATGCCGAATTCATAGTCGTTGCTTCCGACCAAAGAGGAAACCGTAACGATTGCCGTACCTCCAGTGGCACAATCGGCCGTTGCGGTTGACACATCGATGTCAAGGTCATCTGGGGGTGAGGCAATGATATTGGTCGTTCTTAAGGAACATCCGTTCGCATCCACGACATCTACTTCATAGATACCAAATTCAAGGATGGCAAAAGTATGGTCTTCTCCACCCATGGTGGTATTATAGGTCGCATTGTATCCATTGTTACCGGTTAAATAATAGCTGTATTCCGCCGTTCCCCCGCTTAAATTTTCCACCGTGATCGATCCGGGATCGGTTCCGGTTCCCGGATCACAGGTGATCGGGATCAATGTAATATCATAATTGATGGCATCAGGTTGACTTATCGTGATGGCATCGGTATCGGTACAAGATTTTGAATCCGCTACAGTGATTTGATAATCCCCTGCAGGTAATCCAGACACCTGGGTACCATAGTCGGTAGAGGTCGTGGTATTGTATACATTGATGGTAAATGGAGCCACCCCGAAATTTGGATCTATACTCACATCGATAGCCGCCCCTGAATCACCAAAACATAGAATGAATTGTGTTTGTACAATACCTGTGATAACAGGGTTTGTGATGGGGTTCACGGTCACTTGGGATGTCGCCGTACAGCCTTGGGCGTCAGTGACCCTGAAAATATAATTTCCGGGTGTTGAAGTGGTATATGGGAAACCCCCCAAATAGCTCGCAAATCCCGAGCCGCTGTCAACCTCATAAGAATAAGGGGCTGACCCACCATTGACGTTCAAATTGATTTGGGCATCCGGACTGGCACTACAATCAAGGTCTTTTACCAAGATGGCATCTGCCGTTAGTTCTGGATATATGTCCTGTACTACATCATCGGAACAACCGTTGCTATCCAAAACGGTAAACGTATAGTTGCCGGGAATAAGATCGGCAAAGGTATTGGATGTTTGGGTGGGTCCACCGTTGATGCTATAATAATAAGGGGCCAATCCACCAGATGCACCTACAACAATGGTCGCGAGGTTGGTAGATTGATAACATAAATTGGAAGTCGGATCAATACTGGCTACGGGATTGGTCGGGTTGACGATATCG